>NZ_KQ758484.1:0-252382 GCF_001456935.1 [Bacillus] enclensis
TCCCCAATGCTCCCTCATGAAGCGATAGCCAATTTCGCCAAGATAACCTTCTGCTATTTCTGGAATCATGACATCACCGATGAATTCATCCGTATCTTTTAAGGCGACCGTCCATTTTGTTTCAGTACGATTCCTAACCATTTCTACCATTGAGTGTTCATCACGAGGGGGATTAATTCCAAGAAATTCTCTTACTTCATCACTGTTAAACATTTTAAGCATATTGGGAATGTCTTTTTCCGCTCTCGGACGTAAAATCAATCGTTCTGTTTCAATTCTCGGTGCTTCTTTTTTCACCATGATTCATTCCAGCCTTTCGTACATCGATTATTTGGCTTCCTTCTTCAAGTAACCTGCCCTTTTCTTGAACAAAGGGCTGCTGCTTGTTCAGCAAACGCCCCCGTTAGTTTAAAATTTTTTTATGTTAGTCCTTTTTAATACAAACCAAGTAAATGCAAGATAAATAGGATACAAAATAATAGCAATGGCTTGATTAAATAACCAAGGTAAAGTACCTATAAATAATTCTGCTGATGCAGTTTTGAACCATTGGATAAGAAAAACAAGTATTATAAGACTAAGAATAAACGTAGTATAAAAACCGATTTTATGGCTGTTAAATTTTTTCTTCAATCCAAAACCTATAAAAAAACAAATTACAGCACCGACCAATAATAGTATAAAATATGTGTTTACAACAGTCTGAATATCCATCAAACTCTCCCCCTTTATTTAAACCTCTTATTCTGCTAATCTGTCCTTTAATTGAAGAACTCATTAATAAGGGGCTGAAGATACTCTTGGAGTCGCTTTTAAATTCCTGCACTTACATTCAATATCCATTATTTTTCAATTGTATCACACAAATCCTTCCATCATTCATGAAGGATTATCGGCAGGGCTTGGAGTAATGTAAGAAGAGTGATCAAATGGTCAGGAGGAACTATATTAGAGAAAAAGGATCTACGGGCTGCTGCTCATCCCATTTGCCATAATCGGACTTGTTTTAGCCTTTGCACTGCCGCCCCGCGGAAAACCGTTCGTCATTTTACTGCCCCTGCTGTTTTGGATTCTCTATTTCTATATATCTCGTAAAAATAAATGAGCTCTTGTCAAAAAAGGATGATGATAATGGGCAAGCACATGACCCTCAACGGAAAATCAATCTACGTCAAATCGTTTGGAAATGGCGACCCGATCGTCTTCCTTCATGGCGGCCCCGGCGGAAGCCACGAGTTCTTCCTTCCTTTTGCAGAGAGTCTGGCAGCGGATCATACGGTAATTTTATATGACCAGGCCGGCTGCGGGATGTCCGGTGCCGTTGAAGGAGACCGGTACTCCATCCAGGATGAAGTCGGGAACCTGGAAGCTCTTAGACAGGAAATGGGTTTGGAGCGCATGCATCTTTTCGGCGAGTCATGGGGCAGCATGCTCGCCCTGTCGTATGCCGCTAAACACCCATCCCATGTAGAAAAAATCATGCTGACGGCGGCAATCGGATTAACGAACGAAGCATACGCTGCTTTTAAGACGGAACTTTTACAAAAGCTCGGCACATTTAAAAAGATGAGATTCATGGTGAATGGCATGCTCCACGCCATCGGCATCAACCGTACTAAACAGATTCTCAACCTTCTGGATCCTTACTACGTCTACTCCCAAGAAACATTAAAGAAGAAAAAACACATCCCATACAATGATGTCGTCCAAAGCAAGATCAGCAAGGACATAGAGGAATCATACAATCTATTGCCGCACGTAAAAACCTTGAGCAGCATTCCGATCCTGATTGCGCAAGGTTCACATGATATCCTCACTCCTTTTCATATGGAACGTTTTTTCAAGGAGCATCTTCCGCATGTTGAGATTGTTGAGATCGGGGAAAGCGGGCATTGGACGGTTTTGGAGCAGCCTGGGGAAATGGCTTCGGTGGCTTCGTTTTTCTTTATGAATTCGGGTGAATCGTTTACTATCAAGTAATACAGCTAAAACACTCGAATTAGGTGGTGAAACGTTATGAGAAACGTTCAAGCGATCATTGCCATCCCCTCTGTGATTTTATTATTCATTTCCTTATTTTTTCACCTCCCCTATTTATTTTATCTAGCAATACCGGGAATAGTCGCCGCTCTCATAATCAAGCAAATCAGACTGCGGGACAGCGCCATGATTCTGGGGAATCCGGATAGGAATAAATATCAAAACGGAGATTTTGAGGACGATTCCATGGAAATGAATGTGGACGGGAGTGATCACGACTGAAGCTCCCTTCCTCACTATGAAAACTGAGACTCACTGCAAGAGAGGATGAGATAAAATGCAAATTGTTTCAAACGAAATCAAAACAGAATCCATCAAAGCCTTTCAATCCGCCATCCGCAAATCAGAAAATGCCCTGGAGAATATGGCTCAAAAGGGTTCTAATACTACTTTGATCAAGAAGCGACTTCATGCTCTTCAAGTCGGACTAGCTGTGTTGGAGAGTAATTGGGATCAAAGACCATGCAATTACAATCGGGAAGAATTAGCAGAAGCCCGAAATGTGTTGATTGGATTGCTTCCCTCCCTTCAAAACATGTTGGAAAAGGCGAAAGCCGGAAGCCCTCAGAAGACGTTAATTGAAAGAAGGATAAAAGCATTTGAAATGGCGGTTGCGGCAATTGAAGAAACGCTGAATCAGTAATAGACTGGGTGTCCCCGATCTATGCGCAAGGAATGCACCTCGCAAACAAAAAAGAGGGAGTTTTTCTACCAGCCCTTTATAGCAGTAAAATCCTCCCCCCCTCTCTACTTAACTCCCCTTCACACAAAGATCCATCCGGTTATACCCCTCCAAATCCGGCACAAACTCCTCCGGATCCACCGGAACATTCAAATCCAGCCTTATCGGATGAAGATAATCCTGCACCTCTCCCTCACTGTCATACATTTCATATTTCACCAAGATGCCGGTATCCTTATCCACCCACAACCTGAAGGTATCGTTTTTCGTCATTTCTTTATCCTTATCATCAAATTCACCATGAATAACAATCGTATTATGACCAGCCACTTCTTCATTCTGCTTTTCAATTTTCCATAGCTGTTCATTCCTTAAATTCCTTGCGGTCATTTCATAAGGAAAAAGTGAAAGTGCCGACCGGCTGCCGAGTAATGGCCGTTCCCTTAATTTTGTGTCTGGCTTGAAGAGGCGGTTTTCGTCAACACTGAAAGCTTCCTCGGGAGTGGTGAACGTTTCCTGGCTTGTTACGGGTTGATAGTCACAAGCACTATAGGTTTTCCCGGCGCTTTCTTTTCTCCAGATTTTTTTATCATTATAGATGGTTTCATTTACACTTTCCCCGCCGTCCTGAAGCTTTTCAGTCGTTTTATCGTATCCGCCGAAATCACGCTTGTTGCTCAATTTGAATTCTGTGGTGGTCACAGATGTACTTCCGTCCCGATAGGTTGTAAATAATTCAAACTCTCCCGAAGCCGTCTTAAAATAATCCACCGTGTTCAATAGTTTCTCCAGCACTTCTTTCCTTGTCATGTCCTCATTGGATTCTTCTATTAATGGAGGTTGTACGGCATCCGATCCTTTCTCGGGCGGATCCACGCTTGCGATGTTTTCTTCCCCGCGCGAAAGATCCAATTTTTCTGAGACATAATAACCCATTCCCAAAAAGAACATACAGGCAGTCCCGATACTTACCGTATATCTTAATGAAGGTTTTAGAAACCGTTTTTTGTTTCTTTTTCGGGAGATTGCCTGCAGTACATGATTTTTATTTTCCTCATTGAAATGAATATCCTTCATCACCGTGTCATTCATGTTTTCTTTTGTATGGCGCAGAAATTCATCCATCTCACACACTCCCTTCAAGTTCCTTTTTTAACAAAATGCGGGCTCTATGGAGTCGGGACTTCACCGTTTGCAGCCGTATATGTAATAGGTCCGCTATGTGCTTATAGGACATTTCTTCGTAATAGTACAAGATGATGACCTCCCGATATTTCACGGGCAGGGTAAGGATCGCTTCAGATATGACCCGCTTATTCTCTTTGCCCGCCAATTCAAGCTCGGGGGAATTGCCGGCGCTCTTTGTCTTCCCGAAAAATTCTGTCACCACGATATTCCTGAACGGCCAGCTCCTCAGCTTGTCCTTGCATAAATTGATCGCAATCCGGTACAGCCAGGTTTTGTATGTGGATTCTTTCCGGAATTGATCCAGGTTCTCATAACATTTGATAAACACCTCTTGCGCTATATCCTCCGAAAGCTGCTTCTGCTTCGTATACGAAAAGGCCAGGCGGGCAATATCGTCCCCGTACTCATCCATCAGCCATACGAGACGGTCTTCTTTATTCATAAACTCTCTCTGTTCACGCTTTTTCTCAAGCATCCTCCACACCCTTTCAAAGATATTAGACGGAGAAGGGACGGAATGGTTGGAAAGAAATGTTTTCCCACCGTCCACTTTTCCGAAAAATGCCAAAATATAGAATTAATCCAATCAGGTAGTTATTTAGAAATATGTTTGTTACACTATTGTAACGTAATTGAAAGAAAGGAAGTTTTATAGATGAAGAAATTATTTACCGTATTAGCGGCACTCATTCTTCTGACTGCCTGCTCTTCGGAAGAAGCCGGCAAAAAAGACAACAAGGAAGAGTCTGCGAAGAAAGATGAAAGTGTAGAAGTTGATAAAAAATTATTCAATGTCGAGGTCACGCTGCCTGCTTCCATGTTCGAGAATGAGAGCCTGGAAACGATCAAGGCCGATGCGAAAGAAAATGGCATCAAGGATGTAACCGAGAATGAAGATGGATCCATTACATATAAAATGTCAAAATCCACTCATAAAAAGATGCTGAAGGACATTGCAGCCAGCATCGACGAAACCATCGAGGAAACGAAGACGAGCGAAGACTTTGTTTCCATCAAAGACATCAAACATAATGATTCATACTCTGAGTTTACGATGATCGTAGAGAAAGAGAAATATGAAAACAGCATGGACGCGTTCGCCACCATGAGTCTCGGCATGTCGGGCATGATGTATCAAATGTATGACGGGGTAAGCACAGATGACTACTCTGTCACGGTCAAAGTCGAGGACGAAGCTTCGGGCGAAACACTTGAAGAAGTGGTCTACCCGGATGATCTTGAAGAAGCAGAAGAAGAAAATTAAGAAAGCTTTGCTCTTGCATAGGGCAGGTCCCCAGGCTCAAATGCCGGGAGGCCTGTTCTATTTATTTTAAGCTTTGTTAAAGAAGAATGTTGATTTTTAGTTTGAATCCAGCTGTTGATTGGAGTGCAAGACGAAGACTCCTATCAGAAAAGCGGAAGGGCTTTGAAGAGAGGTGTGGCATAAGGCGAATCGGCCACGAAGGCGTTCTTTGCCTTCTTGGACGAGTTGACTTATGACATGTGCCTCTAAGCCCTGCAGCTGGACAGTAATTCCTCCTTTAAGAGGAGGCTCACGGCTCACCCGCGGAAAGCGAAGTCTTGCACGGAAATCAACAGCGGCGTTTAACACAACCTTATTTTAAAATAGAACCTCTCACCTTATCAAAAAACCAAACAGGTGAGCAGATAAACTGGAATTACAAGGAAATGATTCACATTTCCAAATGAACACCCTAAAGGAGGAAATTTTTTATGAAAAAGATTGTTTATCTATTGTTAGCAGGTGCCATGATCCTGATACTCGCAGCATGCGGCAGTGATTCAGCTGTAGAGGAACTTGATAAAAACGACACCGAAAAAGCCGAGGCAAAAACGAATGGTGATGCCGGCAAGGAAGAAAAGACAGAGGAAGAAGCGCAGGAAGAAGATATCTGGACGTACTATAATGATGCGAAGTGGTCCGATGACTACAATGGCTTGAAAATGGAGATCCAGAAAGCCGTCGTGACGGATAAAGCCCCTACCATGGAAGACGAAAACGCCAAAGCATCCGCAGTCGGCGTCAAGTTCAAGATGGAAAACACAACCGACGGAAAGTTCACCTTCTACCCCGACCAGGCCGTACTCGTGACCAGCACCGGTGAACAAATCGACATGCCTGACATGTGGGTCTCCGACAGCATCGGCGGCGAGATCGACAAAGGCGTCATCAAAGAAGGCAACATCATCTGGTACCTTGAAAGAGGCCATGCCGAAGACATCGAGTGGATCAAACTCGAGTTCCACGGCCACCAGGGACCAGAGGATGACTTTGAATCCGAGATAAAGGAATATGAGATTGAGCTGCAGTTGAAGTAAGTTTGCGGGTCCGATTCCCGGCTGATTGCCCGGGGGTCGGACCTTTCTATTTTGACCGTTTGGAACAGATGTCCAATCGCAACTATTATCTTATGTGTAATTTATGTTTACTTATCCCTTCTTTCCAATTATAGTTGTAATAAGGAATAGGATGAAAGATTCAGATACATTCCGCATTAACGAGTTTAGTATTATTTTTCAGCTGCAAATGTCCTGATAAATGGAATGTAAGCATCAAGTAACAATGAAACCTCACGAAAAAATCCGTACAACACCCTAAGAGTCCCTCCACTGCAAATTTATTATTCTTACATGAATAGTTTTTCCCTATTTTAAGAGATATCCGGGCTTTTCGTCGAAGCAATACGCTGAAAACAGTATTTGAACAACATCAGCCCCTGATTCATTTATGGTAGTATATACCCAAAACTATTCTCAGGGAGGGTATGCATGCAATTCCATTCTGGTGATAAAGTAGTATATAACAACGAAGAATACGTAGTTCAATGGGTTTACGATACTGGTTACCTTGAAATCTCCAAAGACAGAATAAGTAATTGTGTATTGGTGCATATAACTGAAATTGTCTTAAAAAAAGAGTAAATTTGGGAAGGGGTGATTCTTTTGAATGGGCTGAATACTTTACCAGAAGAAAAGCTAAAGAAAATTCTAGTGGATTCCAAGAGAGTTGGGACCTCGAAGGAATTCATCAAATTGATCGAAGCTGCCATTCTTCATAGAACATCTCTCAAATAAACACTTCGAACAGCTGTTTTTACAGGAGAGACGCTTTCGCCGGTGTCTCTTCTTTTTTATTCACAGTTGTTGATATGAGGGCAGGCGGTCATTTTGAATGCTTTGAGTTTCCATGCACCATAATCCCCAAAGTGAAAAAGAAACCTAACCCAACCACTAAGAAAAAGAAATTGGACCATTCCCCAGGATATGTATGCAAACCTAGTAATAAGACAATCAACCGATACAGTATATGTGACTTTGATTTTTCTTCATGAACAGTCCTCCTTTTCTCCACCATATCGAGTTGGTGTACCCTGTTTTTACATAAATATGGTAAAAATCAAGCGTATCTGCGATAATTTCTTATAAGGTGACAGCATCCAAGAGTTTACTAGTATGTGCAAATACGAATTAAAGGAGAGATACATAATGAGTCATTCGTATATTGATCAAGTTCATTATTTTCGAATCCCTGTAAGAGATCTGGAGGCGTCTGCCCATTGGTACAGAGACGTGTTGGGACTGCAGCTGTTGTCCATCACCGAAGAT
This sequence comes from [Bacillus] enclensis, assembly GCF_001456935.1. Classification (GTDB taxonomy): domain Bacteria; phylum Bacillota; class Bacilli; order Bacillales; family Bacillaceae_B; genus Rossellomorea; species Rossellomorea enclensis. The sequence continues at coordinate 7,538 of NZ_KQ758484.1, forward strand.
CCGTATGCCATCATAAAAGTAAATGATGGGCCATTTTTGCTTATATTAGTCCCAACTGCTGATGAAACTTATGCCCATTTCACAATTGATAACGAGTCAGCCTTTTCAATCGGCTTTACCAGTCCTGAATTAACGAAGTTCCACAAACATTTAGCAGATCACGGCGTCAAGGTGGAGGAAATACAAGAAGATAATGGCCATGCCTATTTTCACTTCTATGACCCGAATGGGAATAAGCTTCAAGTGCACTGGTAATCGGCATGATTTGGCCTTGGCCCCGACACGTTTCATCGTGGCCGGGGTCAGGCTCACTGACAGAGTGTATCGCCTGGAAACAGACCATTTCCTTCATAAAACACCACAAATCAGTCGATTTTTTTATAAATCAAGCCCTCCCTTCTGTCAGCCGGTCACATACTTACAAAATCACTCCGTTTTCTGACCAAACCACACAAAATCAACTCCCCCTTCCTCCTTGCCATTCTTTTATTATCGAATTCTTCAATTTTATTATCGAAATCCAAAAATTTATTATCGAAAAAGAAGATTCTATTATCGAATTCAGGGCGGCTGCTTCCCGCAATAATCGATTGACCTGGTAATTAATCGAATCACGCTCGTTATTATCGAATTCGTCCAGATAAAAGCGGGGCTGTCCCACCTTATTATTGGGGATCAGCCCCACCAATCACACATCCTCAAGTCCCCCTGTCACCCGCCGAATTATTGCCCGAATCGACCGTGCTGCCTCATCCCCGAAAAACAACCTCCCCCTTCCATTTATTATGTAGTTTTCATTTTATCTATGTAAAAAAAACTGAGGCCGAACACCCACTAAAAACTGGTGTACTCTACTGAATCCGTCCCAGTTAATCAAATATTCAAACAACAAACGATCTTTTTGCCCAGGAATGATGACCCTCCTGTTCTATCCTCTATTTACATTCATTTACAACAACTTAAAAATGGTCCCCTATACTGTGAGTTGTTACATTCAATCGATTCATGAAAGGGGACATTCGCATGACAAGTGAGAGACCGATGGACAATTGGATGCAAAAGTTTAATGAGGAGACCTTACATAAAGGGGTCGACCGCCGCAGCTTCCTTCAGGGGGCGGGAAAAGTCGCTGGCATTTCTTTAGGGATGGTGATTGCACAGTCGATGGGCGGTTTTTCCGTCTCAGCAGAAGAAGGCGGATTTCAGGATTATCCGTTTCTGCTTGGGGTAGCTTCAGGTGATCCGCTCCCGGACGGTGTCGTGTTATGGACGCGTTTGGCGATCGACCCGCTTAACGGCGGCGGCATGCCTGACCGGAATATACCAGTAAAGTGGGAAATCGCGAAGGATGAACATTTCCGGCATATCATCCAGCGCGGTACGGAAACGGCAAGTCCCGCCCTCGCTCATTCTGTTCATGCCGAGGTAGGGAATCTCGAAGCTGGTACGGTGTACTACTACCGGTTCAAAGTCGGGAAGGATTACAGCCCGATCGGAAGAACGAAAACCCTTCCTGCCCTGAACGCAGATGTCGCAAGCCTCTCTTTCGCCTTCGCTTCCTGTCAGCAGTATGAGCACGGCTATTATACTGCCTACAAGCATATGGCAAAAGAAGACCTCGACCTCGTTTTCCATCTTGGAGACTACATTTATGAGTATGGTCCGGATGAGTATGTAGCTAAATCAGGTAACGTCCGCCAGCATAAAGGACCGGAAATCCGTTCTCTGGATGACTACCGGAACCGACATGCCCAGTATCGTTCAGACGGTGACTTGCAGGCTGCCCATGCGGCATTCCCGTGGGTGGTCACATGGGATGACCATGAAGTGGAGAACAATTATGCTGACATGATCCCTGAAAAAGGCCAGTCCGTAGAGGAGTTCGTGAAACGCCGCGTCGCTGCATATCAGGCCTATTATGAACACATGCCGCTGAGACAATCTTCCATGCCGCACGGATCTGACATGCAGCTTTACCGCCAATTCTCATACGGGAACCTCGCGAATTTCATGGTCCTCGATTCCCGCCAGTATCGCTCCGACCAGGCGAATGGAGATAAAAGCTCTCCGCAGACGGCTGAATCCCTGGATCCTTCACGGACACTGCTGGGCGGCGAACAGGAACAATGGGTCCTTGATCATCTCGGTAAATCCTCTGCATCCTGGAATGTACTGGCCCAGCAGATCTTTTTTGCAAAAAGAAACTATGGCCGGAGCCCGGAGCAGCCTCTTTACAGCATGGACGGATGGGACGGCTACACTCCTGCTAGGGAGCGCATCACAGACTTTGCCCGTCAGAAAAACATGGATAACTTGATCGTCCTGACCGGTGATGTCCATGCGAACTGGGCTTCCAATATCCTGGCAGACTTTGATGATCCGTCTTCCAAGATGCTTGGCGCAGAGTTTGTCGGTACCTCGATCACATCAGGCGGGAACGGGGCGGACAAGCGTGCAGACACGGACCGCATCCTCGCACAGAACGAACATATCAAGTTCTTTAACGATTACCGAGGCTATGTCCGCTGTCACGTCACACCGACACAATGGAAGGCCGATTATCGTGTCGTCCCATTCGTCTCGAAGCCCGGCGCGGATATTTCCACAAGAGCTTCATTTGTTTACGAAAAAGACCCAGAAGGGCTGAAGGAAATATCAGCAGCAACCGTTCCCCAAGGGATACAGAAATCTTCCGAGGTGGAAGATGACCGCCACGAAGCGCATGCACGAGCCCATAAAAAACAAGCTCAAAAAGGAAAACATATGCAAATGAACTAGTATAGAGGAGGCAGAGGACATGAATGAGAGCAGCCAGCAGCTGATTGGACATTTGGAAGAGCTCAGGAGCCGCCTGATGAAAACCGTGTTCGCCTTTATCGGGTTCCTGATTGCCGGGATGGTTTTTGTGAAACCGATCTACAGGTGGCTGATCAGGGATTTAGACATGAAGCTTGCGGTCCTCGGACCAAGCGAGATTTTATGGGTGTACTTGATGATTGCAGCCGTCTGCTCGCTGGCTGCAACCATCCCTGTCGCCGCCTACCAAATTTGGCGGTTTGTCTCACCGGGACTGAGTCCTAGAGAAAGAAGCGTGACAGTACGCTTCATACCAGCCTTATTCTTTTTATTCATTTTCGGCATCGGGTTCGGGTATTTTCTCCTTTTCCCGATTGTCCTGAATTTTTTGACCACACTGTCAGCCGGCCAATTTGAAACCATGTTCACAGCTGAAAAATACTTCCGGTTCATGCTGAACCTTACGTTACCATTTGGACTGTTATTTGAAATGCCGCTCGTAATCGTCTTCCTGACGGTACTCGGCATAATTGATCCGGCCAATTTGAAGAAATCAAGGAGAGTCGCCTATTTTTTCCTGATTGTCATTTCCGTGCTCATCACGCCGCCGGATTTTCTATCGGATGTACTCGTCATCCTGCCGCTTCTCCTTTTATATGAAATCAGCATCACCTGTTCAACGATTGCCTATAAAAAAAGAGCTTCCCGTCAGGCAGAACCATCCATGGCTCAAGAGAGTGCCGTTTAGGAGTGAATGACTACTTCCAACTTCAAAGGGAAACAGCTGCATGACTGTGGCAAAGCCCCATTCTATGAAACTAGGAGGCGAACATTATGCTATCGAATATCGGAATCCCTGGATTAATCCTTGTACTAGTGATCGCGTTGATCATCTTCGGACCTTCCAAACTCCCGGAGATCGGACGTGCATTCGGAAACACATTAAAAGAATTCAAAAGCGCTACAAGTGATCTAGTCAATGGACACGATCACAAGAATAGTACTTCTGCAGACGAAGGTCAAAGGCTGAAAGCCGTGGAAAAAGAGAATCAGCATACAGGCAGCTGACAATGAGCGTAAAAAAACGTCCAGGGGATCTTACTCTGGACGTTTCTCATGCTGAGACCTTTGATCGTCATTCTCTTTCTCTCTTAAATAGTTCTCATATGCCTCTCCCGCCTTATCCAGCTTCGGCATTTGCATAGAAACTCTTCTATGTATATCATTCAACAAATATAGCCCCCTGAATAAACTCCCCGCAATGATACCGAACGCAAGAACGCCGCCATAAAAAGGGCCCGTCACAAATAATATTATACCTAGTAAACTCGCTAAAAAAATCGATAGGATCAAGTACAAACGAATACATCCCCTTTCCCTGTTGTTTTTTCAACTTTATAAAATAAATGCAGATACCTCCCTTATTATGCCAAAAGCCTTACACCCCATCAAACTTTCCTACGAAGAAAAATCACACAGCTCCCCGTATACTATATAAAAAGAGGTCAACAGGGCCAACCAAGGAGGAGTAAACCTATGAACCTATTTCATTACCACCACTGGACACCAAAAGTTAAAGAAATGGAATCCTATTATCAGCAGCTCGGATTCCGGACCATTTCCAGGGTCGGCAGGCTGGATGGTGAGATGCAGCCGTTCAATCCCCCATTGTCCTGGGATGATTTTAAAGGAAAAGACATTGCCTTCAGGATTATCGAGATGGTCAAGGGGCAGACAAATGTGACATTCGGGCAGGGGAAACGCGATATGTTCGACCATATCGGTGTGCTGCTGAACGAAGAAGAATACAGCGCGATTGCCGGCAGGGCTGCCGAATTAGGTTGGGCCGTCAACGAAGGCGAACGACGGACATTCATTTCGACTCCGTGGACATTCCGGATCGAGCTTCAACGAAGAAGCGACGTAGTGAGTGAGGAACAGCATACTGTGATTCAGAAGATGGAAATTGGGGTTCCTTTCACCGAACACCCAAGATCCGTTGCCCGTTTGTTGAATTTGGATGTACTTCATGAAGATGAGTCGCGTGTGACGGTTGGGTATGATCGGTGGAGTCTCATCTTTACTAAGGCAGATGATCGTCGATTTAATGCTGTTCATTTTTCAGGCGGTGGGTTTGAAGGTGTGGATCCTGCGGGGGTTAGGGTGGAAGCGACAGATAAGAACTGATCAGAGAAGCACCCGATGCGTTATGGTGCTCCTATTAAAATGGTTGCTTTTTATTAAAAAAAGCTTTTAAAACCATCCTAAAATGCCCATTTTGAATGGTTTCAGTCCATTAAGCAGGAAAGATCCCTGAATCCAGGCCGTCAGCATCCCGATTCGATGTGCCTCCACCCGTTTATTATCAAAACCGGGCAGGATATTATCAAAAATCCAATTATATTATCAAATTGCAAAACTCCCCCAAAAAGGGCCTGACCCTCAGTCCAGTAACGCTTTAGTGCGCCGGGGATCAGGTCCCCGCATCCCCGCATGAGGCCCACATCTAAGGCTGCACCTTCATATCCAACCAGGTCACACCCTTCCTCATATTCGTTAAAGACATCAATCATCGCCTGTGCTATAGTATCCTAGTATTCCATTTGAACGGAGTGATGATATGAATAAAACAACTGTGAAAGAAATCACCTTGATCATCGTCGGGTCCGTGTTCTTTGCACTTGGGGTGAACCTGTTTGCGATCCCGAACGAACTTGGGGAAGGCGGCGTGACGGGGATCTCCATGACCCTTTATTATCTTCTTGGCTGGTCGCCGGGTATCACGAACTTCGTCATGAACGGCGCGCTGCTCGCCGTCGGGTACAAGGTGCTCAATAAACGGGTGACCTGGTACACGATGCTTGCCATCTTCTTTACGTCCCTCTTCATCAAATTGACTGAAGGCATGGGAGAATCGGTCGACATCATGCTCGGGACTGTCTTTGCCGGTGTGTTCATCGGGCTCGGACTCGGTCTTGTCCTTCGCTCGGGAGGAACGACGGGCGGCTCGACCATCATTGCCCGCATGCTCAACCAGCATTTCGGATGGGCGGTCAGCACTACGATGTTCGTCTTCGATATCGTGGTGGTATTAGGTTCTTCTTTTGTAATCGGAATCGAGAATACGATGTACACCGGAATCTCCATCTATATCAGCACGAAAATTTTGGACTACCTGATTGATGGTTTTGATACGAGAAAGGCTGTCACGATCATTTCCGCCCATACGGACGACATCGCTGAAAAAGTGAGTGCCGAAATGGACCGCGGTGTGACCGTCATAAACGCTCGAGGTCATTATTCGAAAGAGTCCAAGGATATCCTGTACGTGGTGATCAATAAGCAGGAGCTGTTCCTCTTGAAAAAGAAGATTCAGAAGATAGATGAGAAAGCTTTTGTGGTCGTCCATGATGTGCGCGATGTGTTCGGGGAAGGGTTTACGTTTCCGAAGACATAAAATATAAAAAGGGACTTGTCCCCCGGCGGGCTGTTGATTTCCTTGGCCGGGGGACACATCCCAATCTTCCACCACATCTTCGGATTGACTCCAATTTCACTGAAAAACGGCCATTTCCCTTTTGAAATTTGACTAATTTTAAAAAATTCACGCCCTTGTCTCTATCTGAACCATTACCTGACAGCCAAATTGCCCAATCTTCAATCAATCCAGCCATTTTAGCTGCCCGCCGAAACCAGCTGACATGTTTATTATCGATTTCTTTCATTTTATTATCGACATTGAAAGATTTATTATCGAAAATGAGGATTTTATTATCGAATTGTTATAATCGACTTTGTTCTATTATCGATTTTTCGGTTCTATTAGCGCATTAACCTCCTCAAGATCGAATCGGGGCAGTTATGATCGAACCGCCGCATCATTGGTGTCTCACTTGTGGATGGATAAAAAAACGCGCCGGGGGGCTGGCCCCCGCTGAAATCCCGCTCCAAAAACCGCACACCATAAACGGGGATGGAATGATGCAATTGCCCTTTCGCATCATCCATCCCCGTCCTTTACTTTGATACTATCTTCATCTCGTATTGCTTTTCCCCATCTTCCGGCGTCGTCGTCATGCCATATGCAATCGTGCTTCCGTCCGAACTCACCGTCACATTATCAAGTTTCTGATTCTCATCGACTTTGATGGTATGAAGGTCACTCAGTTCCTCATTTTCAAAATCAAATTTCATCAGTTTGTTATCATCAATAATGACCGCATTGCCGTCTTTCAGAGTATATAAGTTGGTGCCGGACCCGAGCTTCATGGTTTCCTTTGTCTCGAGGTTCAAAGCATGAAATTCCGTTTTCATCAATTCCGCTTCCTCATCCTGTACCCCGTAGATGAGATAGTCTTCATTTGCCGTGAGGTTTTCATTATTACCGGTGCCCGGATAGATTTTATCTGAAAGCATCAGGGTCTCTGTCTCCCCGGACTTCAGATCATAGGAAAAAATCCCGGCGTACATGATGATGGCATATACCTTGGTCGCATCGTCATTCAGATCATAATGTGGATTGTATTTGATTTCCCCTGCTTCCTTTATCATCTTTTCAAGAAAGTCCAACTGGGTGATTTCCTGAGTTTCTACATTCCAAAGATACGTTTGATCCGTCTGTTCATCATTCGGCTCAGTATCCGTGTGGATATAGGTTTTAGGTTCCAGCAGATAGGCACCTGGGGAAGGAAGCAGAATGTCATCGCGATCCCCTGCAGGGATGAACTTCTCCGAATCTCCGCTCTCCGGGTCCAGCTCGACAATCCAATGCTGCTCCCCTTCAGGAGCATCCCAATCCGTCACCCCGTTCACAATGGTCCCGGAATCCGTCAGGAATGAGAATTGATTGACCACCTTTGGATCCAGTGATTTCTCCTCTTCCCCCACTCTTACGTGCCGCCTGTCTTCCTCACTGAAATCACTATTCTGTTCTCCCCAAAATAACGTGTCCCCTTCTTCATCAAGTTGAAAATTCATACTGCTCACGTGACCCTCCAACTCGAATGAATCCTTTTCCTCAAAACCGGCAGTTTCCCCCGTGGATTTCTTCTTCTCTGTGCTCTTTTCCGGGGAATCCGCTGCTTCCTCAGCCCCGCAGCCTGCCAGTACCAACCCGGACACCGACACTGCACACAATAGTTTCCGTATCTTCCTCATAGACTCTCTCCTTCCAACTTGTTCGTCCTAAATCCCGTCCAAACGTAACATAAATTGGAATTTCATACAAATAATATCCATTTTTTAATAGATAGCAGATGGTAATAAGTGAGCCACTCTTTTTTATAAAACTGTCTGGTCAAAACCCCACGGTTCAACCATCCTAAACATGGGTACATATAGTTATCATCCCGTGGGAGGAATGCCACCTGAAACTGCTCTTCATCTACTTCACCATCCTATCTTCCGCCATTTGCCTGCTCCTGCTGCCTTCCTTTCCACTCATGGAATGGATCTATTTCACGGTGCTCTTCTTCTGTCTCGTGTACTCCATCGGTTTTCTCTCTTTCTATATAAGGAACTTTTGGGTTTCCTTTCCCCTCTCGTTTTTAGCAGCAATCATGTTTACTTATGTGACCAACCAGGTAACCTCCGCAGAAATTCCATACAGCATCATTGTCGGGATGGGAGTGGTCTATGCGGGAATGGGTTATTTCATAACCAGACGGCGGGACAAAGGAGAATTATAAAATAATCCTTGCCATCCCCCCCCTCAAGTAAAAAAGGCCTGCCCCCCCGGTTCAATAGCGTTTTAGTGCACAGGGTAAGGGGTTCCGTTTTGAGGTGCTTTTCGAATAAATGACATTGAAACTTACTTATGAATTGGCATAGGTCAGTTTCTTTTAATATCAAGCTTCATTTGGTTTTTAATGATAAAATGGCAAGTCAAATGGCAACACTTTTATTCTAGACAACAGCTATTGTCCTCGTAAGAAAAAGTGACAAAATGAGCGTCAATTACCTGGCCATTTTATCCGTCAAAGATAACATCATAAACTTTTAAATGGGTAGCCTAACCTATGGTAAAATAAGGATAGAAAAAGATAACGTACATTCCATTAAAGGGCAGGTTAATGGAATAACCATCGGTGGCATTTTAAAAGGAATCTCCTGTTTTATCGAAGGTTCCTTTAATAAATTCATTTTAACTGTTTTTGTTTGCCTGCATAGGAGTTTGAAACAACTCTTTTATCTCTGCCATTGATAAAAAGGTCAAGTTTGCTCCTATTCCATCTGGGTCTTCAATTTTCATTAAATTGATATACTTTGCATGTGAAATTTTATTGTTGTCTTCGGTAGCCTTTTCGTTTTTTACTGATATTTCAATTCTGTATCTTTTTGAAGGGTCTGGTCTTTCGATTACGACTGGTTCTACCTTTCCTTTTTCATCCACGATGACTGTTGTATTAGTGACTTTTTCGTTTTGAGGCTCAACTTTATATGTTTGTATTTTGCCTAAAAGTTGATTTTCAGAATATGGTTGAATAGAGATTGCTAACTCGGTATTGGGAGGAAGATTGGTCTTATTTCGTATTATTATGTTTGCACGCTTGATATAAACTTTAGCATCCAATTTATATTTTGTATTAGGGTTTTCAACTGATTCTTCAAAAAGGATGACTCTACAACCTCCTAATAACAAACAGAAAACACTCAACAAAATAAGAGATAAATATTTCATATGCCCTTCTTGAAAATTTTTAATTTTCAGTTATATATTAACACACAATCGCTCTGGTGTTTCCTTTTAATTACATTTATCTAGAAGCATATTCAATTAACGGGGGCTTTAATAGAAGATCGCACAGCCGGTATCAATTTATAGTACAAGACAAAAGACTCGTCAATCGACGAGTCTTTTTACCTTTTTTCGTTGCCAGTTTTTATGCCAATATGAGTGGCGTTAATGCTCGTTTTTTGGGTTTGAGCACCTCAAAACGGAACCCTTTATGCACAGGGGGTCAGGCCTTTTTTTGAATAAGACGGTAGTTATGGAGGGTAAAAAATTGCCGGCGTTTTCCCTAAGTTTGCCGGGAGAATTACTCTTCTCCTAAAAACAACCTGGTCATCTATATTGATGAACAGGTTGTTATACGTTCCTTGTTTTCATTATATTTTCCGGTTTTTATTTTTCCCAAAAGCTTCTCTCAGCCTTTTATTCGTTTCGTCAAATCTCTTACCTTTTGCCTCAATATATTTTTCACCAGCTTTTTCCTTACCGGAGGCAACATGTATGATTTTCTCATCTTCATTTCGAATCGCATGTGTACTCATTATTTTATCCCTCCAAGTAATTTGATGACAAAATTACGAAATAACGCAGGTTCTGTTTCAATTATATCACGCATGATGTCCTCTTTAAAGCGTTGTACGTTCTCTTCCGTCCAAAATGTATCGACAGGATAATGAAAACAAATAACATAATATCCAGATTTAATCCCAAGATAAAATTGTCTTTTCTTTTCATTATAGAATAATTCAGGATTATTGCTATTATAGGCTTTTACTACATAAGAAGTCGGATCGTTCAAGCTGTAAATCGTATTATCGTCGCTGGCCATACCAGATGCAGCAACTAATTGAAGTTGTCCACTTGTCTTTTTATATAGTGTACTTCCAGAACAAGATTCATATTCACCTAATTCTTCTTCAAAAACGGTTCCCGGTCTTGTATAGATGGTGCCCTTTTTTAAAAACCGCTGTAGATACTCAAGAAACATTCGAGGGTTTAGGATTTCACCATCCTTAAGGTATTCAATAATTTTAGACGTAAATTCTGCATGTTTCCGATAAGTGGGGCCCTCTGAAATTTGCTCATCAATTTCATCTTTCAGTGCGAGATACCTGCTTCCTTTTCGAAATAAATCACTGAAGTACCTTTTAATAATTTTCATCGGGTCAACACCGATGGCAATTTGCTCAAGATAATGCCCTTTTTTGTAGATATCAAATAAAAATCCCCATACATAGGAATCAATACTATCTGTCTTCTCAGGATGTTTATTCCAAGCTGCTTCGGCAATATTTTTATAGGTATCAGGTTCCGTACCTTGATGATTTTTTTTATACTCTTCAACCATTTCAGCCATCATAATCCTCAGGTCATACCAAAACAAACGGTAGATATCATCTTGGACAAACACGATGATGTGCTTACTATTTTGGTGAGCCGCTTGAAATTCGCAATGGGTAACTGTTGCTTTATACGACTCCATATAGTTTCCAGCTCTATGCGCCACAAATAACAAAAAAACATCGCTTTTGCCTACATATTCCAAACAATTTTCAACCAATTCTTGTGTAGGCCATGGTCCGAAGTCTTTCTCATACATTAGCGGATAATGTTCCATCATTTTTAGTTCCGTATGTACTTGCTCTCTTAGTTGCTTTAAGCCAGGTTCAGCTGCAGAGCTTATAAACACTTTCGCTGGTTCAGCCATCATAACACCTCGTTAAAAGTTAAGTACACTTACTAGTTCGACACAAATCCCTAAATTCCTTTAAATTCCATATTATAGAGTCAGGGGGCATAAATATATATATAAAAAACACTTGCCATCACAAAATTTCTCAAGTAAACTAATGAAAATAATTCCAATAACAACAAGTGATGATAGGATTCAGTAGTCAATTATCTCCCTGTCGAAGAGATCTGATGGCCGGTGCGAGTCAGAACACAGATAATGGCGAATTACCCCCTTGAACTTTTCCTGCGAAGATCAGTAGCAGGAAACGGCCGGACCGTTATCCGATTGAGTGGAAGAGAAATTCTTCAAGCAAGGGTGGTACCGCGTTAACCACGTCCCTTTATGAGGGGCGTGGTTTTATTTTTGATAAGGAGGAAAAATAGATGAAGGAACTGACGAAAGAACAGCAGGCAGAATTGGAGAGGCAGATCAGCCTTTATCAGAACGGGGTTGTGGAGACGATTCCCGAGAATGAATTAAGGGATAAAGTGGAGCGTTCCATCCAGACCGGGATGCCGCTTAAAATAAAACTCGGCCTCGACCCGACTGCACCGGACGTCCATCTGGGGCATACCGTGGTCCTGAATAAACTGAAGCAATTCCAGGAAAACGGCCATATCATCCAGCTGATCATCGGAGATTTCACCGGGAAGATCGGCGACCCGACCGGAAAATCGACCGTGCGGAAACAGCTGACCGATGAAGATGTAAAGGTGAATGCCCAGACATACTTTGAACAGTTCGGCCGTGTGCTCGATATGGAGAAAGTGGAGCTTTTCTATAACTCCGAGTGGCTGACACCGCTGAACCTCGAAGACGTCATTCGCTTGTCTTCGAGCATCACGGTCGCACGCCTGATCGAGCGGAACGATTTCTCAAACCGAATTGCAACAGGGAAACCGATTTCCCTGCATGAATTCTTCTACCCGCTGATGCAGGGCTACGATTCCGTCGCCCTCGAAAGCGACATCGAACTCGGAGGCACCGACCAGCACTTCAACGTCCTGATGGGCCGGCATCTGCAGGAGCACTACGGAAAAGAAAAACAGGTCGTCATGCTGCTTCCGCTGCTAGAAGGACTGGACGGCGTCGACAAAATGTCCAAATCCAAACACAACTACATCGGAATCGACGAACCGCCAAACGAGATCTTCGGAAAAACGATGTCGATCCCTGATGAGCTCATCGTCAAATACTTCAACCTGGTCACAGACCTGCCGCTGGAAGAAAAACAAAAAATCTCGGCCGGCTTGGCAGACGAGACCCTCCATCCAAGGGACGCCAAAGTCCGCCTGGCCCGCACCATCGTCTCCATGTTCCACGGAGAAGAAGCAGCCGCTGCTGCGGTCGAACACTTCCAAACCGTCTTCCAAAAAGGAGCCCTGCCAGAGGATATTCCTTCAGTCGAATGGAAAGGCGCCTCGGAAGTCGCGATCATCGAACTGCTAGTCGGACTTGGCATGCAAAGCTCAAAGAGTGAAGCCAGAAGAATGATCAAAAACGGCGGCATTAGGATCGACGGCGAGAAAGTGCTGGATACCGAAATGCTGGTTTCGGTGACGGACGGGATAATCGTGCAGGTTGGGAAGAGGAAGTTTGTGAGGGTGAAGGTTTGATTGAAAAAAAACACAAAGAGGCTGGGGCAAACCCACGTTTAAAGACGAAATTATAGAGTAGACTCTAAACAACGCTAATGATTTCCGTGCAAGACTTCGCTTTCCGCGGGTAGCCCGTGAGCCTCCTCGGCAAGCCTGCGGGGTCTCACTTGTCCAGCTGCAGGGCTTAGAGGCACATGTCATAAGCCAAACCAACCAAGAAGGCAAAGAACGCCTTCGTGGCCGATTCGTCTTATGCCACACGCCTCTGAGCAAAGCCCTTCCGCTTTTCTTATAAGCTACTCTTCCCGCAGGAGTCTTCGTCTTGCACTCCAATCAACCGCTGAATGAGCTAAACCCTAAATGAACAATGAAGAAATTAAAAACCCAAACTAATTTGCCTTATCTCATGCAAATTAGTTCGAGTTTTTCTTAGACTAAATCACTTTTGTCCCAGCCTTTTTTTATAAACATGGGTTCTCTTATGCGTTTAATCGCCGCTTAAAGTAACCACATAACTTCGCAAAAAATATCCCTAGCATCACGATTAGAGCGAATAATACTGAACCAGTTCAGACTAAGTTACATACACATTCGAATCATTCCCTGGCAGCATAGATTTTATTTTGCACCAAAATATAGTCTTCAACCGGCAGACCCTTCAAGGAGTAGATCTTACTTCCTTCACCAGCGAAAGTGGCTTCTCCGTTTTTCAATTGGTATCTCGGATTACTTTCTTCCTTGCTGCCTACCACACTGAATGAAATTACACCTATTTCCTTATCTATCTCTCTAATTTCTTCTTTTATATCTTTTTCTTCATTATAAGAATACGTTTTGTCATTCCAGACGACTACATCTGACCATTCTACCGAACTATGGGTTTCGGGAGAAGAAAAAGCACATCCAGACAAAAGCAGTAGAATGATCGTTAGGTCTATTAATTTCTTCATATATCCTCCCCTCTAACTCCTCCATAGATTTGCTTTATAATTCTGAGTTGAAAGGGAGCCTTATCATCATTCACGAGGCCGTCCATCGTTACCACTCAACCCAAATACATATCCACCACAGCCTTATTCCGAATGAAACCCAAATCCTCATAAAGCTTAATCGCGGGATTATCTTTCAGCACAGCCAATCGCGTAGCCGGGTACTCCTTACTCGATATGTTAATAGAATGGGTTAACAGAAATCGTCCAATCCCCTTCTTCTGATGGTCAGGGTCCACGGCTAAGCTCATGATGAGAGGATAGTTTTCAAACTCCATGTGCAGGCATACGCCAACAATGGAGTCCGTGCCCGTATCTACAATCACCCTTGAACACTCATCCATGATGGTTTGGTTTTGATATTTTTCCAGGAATTCATCTACATGATTCACATAATCCTCTTTCGCTCCGATTCGTTTATAAGCTGGATTTGCTTTATACGATTTCATAAGCAGACAGGCGATTTCATTCGTATCTTCACTTGAAACCGCTCTGGATCTATATCCTTCAGGAAGTATCGCCTTCATAGATTGTGTCGGACGGATCATCCAATAGTTCGCTTCTCGAATCCGGCAGCCATGTTGTTCATAAGAGGGAACATGTTCTTCCACAATGTCCCTGAAATAAATTTCACCTTCCGTCTTCGATACCTTTTTTAAGTAGTTTAGAAGCTTGCAGAGCACCCCTTCATAATCATCATATGGCGGCACAACAAATAAATCCGCCATGAAATTAGGTTTCAGGAATACACCGCCAACAATCGTTTCATCTTTCTTAATGAAATAACCACAGTCAAAAATCGCTGCGATTTCAATCATTGCCCCCGTTGACCTCCTGAAAAAATAATCTGCATATTTCTGTCCATAATAGATGGAATAATAACGGGTGAACTCTTTGGGCTCCTGGTAAACCATTTTGAACCCATCTTCTAAATCAATATGTTTTTTTATAGTTTGAGCTTGCTCAATCATTGATTTACTCCCCCTTTCTTTGACCTGAACTTCCCTGATAGTGAAAGACCTGAATCACCTCACTATTAATCTGGTTGCTTTCCCTAATCTTTAAGAGAAGTATTGGTAGTGATCCGTTGTTCCAAACAATATGTATAGAAGGGCGTGATTTATCTAAGTTTTCATCATTCTCAGCGGTTGATTGGAGTGCAGGACGAAGACTCCTGCGGGAGATGCGAGTTAGGTGAGACCCCGCAGGAGCAGCGCGACGAGGAGGCTCACCAACCGCCCGCGGAAAGCGTAGTCTTGCACGGAAATCAATAGCGGTATTCAAAGCTCATACACAAAAGATCACCCATGCAGCACAAACTTCCAATAAGCCAAACAAATAAACGTACAAACCCAGGATACAAACCCGAACACCGTCACGATCGTATTCTCAGACCACCCGTATTTCAGCCCATAGTGAAAATGGATCGGCGTCATCCTGAAGATCCGCTTCCCTGTCTTTTTAAATGAAGCCACCTGAAGGATGACCGAAAGCTGTTCTGCAAAATAGATGATGAACAGCAGTGGAATCAGAATCTCCACCTTCTCAATCACGGCAAGAAATGAAAGCGATCCGCCTATCGCCAGTGATCCCGTATCCCCCATGAATGCTTTCGCTGGGAATAGATTATAAATCAGAAAACCGAGCAGGCATCCGATCATGACCAGACTAAAAAGCTTCACTTCTGGTGTGTCTGAAATCACAAAAAAGAAAAAGTAAGTGGGAATGGCCACTACCCCTAACAGCCCGTCCAGGCCGTCTGTGAAATTAATGGCATTGGCTGAACCAACGACAAACAATGCGATCACCACGATATAGACTGCCATCGGAAGATCAAAGGACACATTTTCAGTAATCCGGACCACGGTGTCGATACCGAGTTCTTTTACCACGTAGTAAAGCAGCGTACCCGTAAACAGAAATTGCAGGATAAGCTTGGTCCTGCTCGATACCCCTAAAGGATCCTGGCGTGAAGCCTTCCAAAAATCATCCAAAAACCCGATAAAACCGAATAATATGTACGTTACTGCCAGGAAATACATGAATGGCGTGGGCGAAAAGAGGATGGATACGATAAGTCCTGTTAAAAGGATGATCCCAAACATCAATGGCGTCCCTTTTTTTAACTGATGATTGGCCGGGAGCTCCTTCCTGATCGGCTGCACGAGCCTTAATTTTCTTAATAGAGCAATGAAGAACGGGGACAACACAGCAACAATTACAAAAGCAATGATGGCCGGTATGATTTGATCACTCACATCTGGTATTCTCCTTTTCTATTTATTTCCTATATATAAGTTCTAGTCAGACGGGTGATATCCTTTAATCTATACAAAAAAAGACCCCCGCTCCCAAAGGAAGCAGAAGGCCGAAACGCTCTATTTTTTATTCACAGAAGCATCATAAATCGATTCAATCGCACTCTTCATCGCTTTATCGAACTCTTCACCCGTTTGATTGACCCTTAATTCCTCAGCCAGTGCACGGGAGAAGCTCGCGATCATTCCATCGTTTTCTTTCAGCTTCTCGTTCGCTTCATCACGGGAGTAGCCGCCGGAGAGCGCAACCACCCGGACGACGCGGGGATGCTCGACCAATTCCTTGTACGCGTTGGCCTTTGTCGGAATCGTGAGCTTCAGCATCACGTTTTCATCATCCGAGAGATCATTCAGGTGATTGAGGATCTCTTTCTTCAAAATTTCTTCGCATTCTTCCTTCTTTTCGCTGTGAATATTCACTTCCGGCTCGATGATCGGAACGAGATCGGCCGCTATGATTTTCTTGCCGACTTCGAATTGCTGGTCCACCACAGCCTTGATGCCCTCTTCATTCGGCTCATGGATGACCGAACGCATCTTTGTGCCGAAAATATTCCGTTCATTCGCACGGCGAAGCGTCTCATCCAAGTCCGGATTCGGCTTCATCAGCTGGACGCCGTTTTCTTGTTCAGCAAGGCCTTTATCCACTTTCAAGAACGGGACGATATGATGGTCAGCCAGATAATCCGCCGTATACTTCCCCTCCACCTTACTGTCCATCGTCTGCTCGAACAAAATTACCCCGAGGATGTGCTCCGAACTGAATGCTGGAGACGTCATGATCCTCGTCCGCATCTCATGCACCTGCTCAAACATTTCATCCTCATTCGAATAAGAGTCCTCCATCACGCCATAAGCTGCCAGCGCTTTCGGCGTACTGCCGCCGCTCTGGTCCAGCGCCGCAATAAACCCTTTCCCATTCTTCATTCGATCCAATTGACTTTGATTCATGTGTTCCACTCCTTTTTCGTTCTTGTCGGAAACCTTCCTTTATACTAGTTCCCCATTTTTGGGGGAGTTAACACAGATCAAGCAGGAAATTAGCTAAGAGGACGGGAATCGACAATTTATAAGAGTGAAAAGAAGGAGAAAATACTAAATTGGGTTATTATGGTATAATTGTAAAAAGTGCTAACATCGAATTTGATGTAAAAGAACTGAGGTGGAAAATTGAATAGAAACAAGCTTTTAATCTCAGGAATGCTATTGCTCGTATTGATCATAACCCTGCCGCCATTGTTTGCACCGCTCGTACACAACCATGATTCATCCAGGTCAGCACTGCGTGAAGCCATATACAAAGACGGCCACCCCTATCAAAGCTTTACTGCTTTTATAAAAAAAGGAGATTACAAGGACGAAGCTTACGGCCAGCTTTATAATGTATACTGGTATGATTACAATAGCCCCACGGGAGAGACAGCAACGATGTGCTACACAAACAAGATCGAAAACGATAAGTATGTAGTGGCGTGCGGGACAGGTCCATAATATGGCGAAGCTGAATTCAAACTTAAACTATTAAAAACCAGACGGGTGCTGGTTTTTTTACTTATATTTCTTTGCGGCACGTAATCACCATAAACGGAAACGGCGGCTTCCCCTCCTCATTCTTATGCGGCTCCATCATCTCCGTCACTTCCACAAGCCCATAATCCCCGAAGTCCCGCTTGATTGATTCACGATCATAAAAGAACATCTTCACGCCTTCCATGATCTCGTAATAATTCTCCCCGAGCTGTGTGCCTTTCCGGTACATTGGGGCTTCTTTTGAAATCGTCGTAAACACCATATGACCGCCTGGCTTCAGTTGACCGTAGCAGTCGCGGATGAACTTCACCCGCGACTCTTCACTCAACAGGTGGAGAAGCGCATAGCTGAAAATCCCGTCATACTGCCTGTCGTCAAACGGCATATCGGACACCGGCCCATGAAAAATCGGAATCTCAAGCCCGCTTTCCCTCGCCAGCTCAATCGCCGTCTTTGAAATCTCAATGCCCGTTACATCCATTCCATTCTCCATAAAAACCTTCGCATTCCGGCCGTACCCGATACCCGGAATCAGCACATCCTTTACATTCTTTTCCTTGAATAACTCCTTCGTTAGGATGGCCGAATCGGCAGGTTCGAACCCCCACATCGTTTGGTTTTTGATGAAACTTGTCTCCCAGAATTCAGTCATGTTCTTTGCCCCTTTATGGATTGATTTGAAAAGTACTTTTTTTAGTTAAAAAAACGTACTTTCATACTATAAATTCGTCTATTCCTTCATGATCCAGCCTCTTCCCCGGAGGTGACCCCCGAAATAAGCCATAACACTAGTCCGATTCCACCCGCCGGACCCGTATATTATCAAAACCGGGCATGATATTATCAAAAATCCAATTATATTATCAAAAACAGCCCATTTATTATCAAAAATCAAAATATATTATCAAATCGATGCAACCGGGCGAAAGTACTGTCACTCTCTCCTTTTTAAATCGTAACCGTTACGATTTAATTACTATACTCATATTAAACCACAACGCTGACCAGCAGGCAAATGGATTACTAGACGGAACCCGTTTAAATACGGGTGCGATTAATTCATTAGAGGATAGCAGACACATCCCTTAGAGGATATCTCTGCGTTCTTTACTCAGCTGGCAAAATCATCTTTATTAAGCAGTTTTCATGAAAAAAACAGCTCGTTTTTTATGAAAAACCCCTAGTGGCAGCCAAGGTAACGCCGCTGCCGACCCTCGAAACGCCAGTTAAGCTTCATTTCTAACCAAATATGATAAAATTCACTGCCGGCGGCCGACCGCCGATACAGTTATTAGCGATTTCTTCAATTTTATTATCGAAAATCAAAGATTTATTATCGTAAATGAAGATTTTATTATCAAATTAATAAAAGCACTTGGAATCTATTATCAATTACCCGAAGCTATTATCGCGGTTCTCCTCTTATTATCGAATTCCCCCACCTATCATCGAACCGGCAAGATCTAACTCACTCCCCATCCTCAAACCCCCGCTTATGAATCAAATAAAACTGCCGCGCCAGATACGCCGGTGTATACGGCATATCATTCCGCAGCCACGCTTCGACCGTCCCCATCACGGCTGCCGCATCATACCACAGGAAGATTTCCTTCTCTATCCCAGCCTGCCGGACGAAGGAGTCGCTGCCGCGGCTGTCGATTCGCTGCACAAGCCATTCCGTGAAAAACGACAACAAACGTTCCTTAAAATGCGGGAGCCCCCGCGATACCAGAATCGTTTTATAAAACTTAGCATTCTCGGCTATATGCTCAAGGAACCTCTCAAGCATCTTTATGTTCTCCTCATCCCCCGATGACTTGTCCGCCTCTGGCTCGCCGAGTACGTTCGACATATCCTCGATGACCTCGTCGGCCATTTTATCGAGCATATCTGAAATGTCCTTATAGTGAAGATAAAAGGTCACCCGGTTGATGGTCGCCCGTTCAGCCAGACGGTTCACAGACAGCTTCTCGATATCCATTTCCTGCAGCAGATCCACGAACGCTTCCTTCAAAAGCTGCCGCGTCCGGAGCACCCTCGGATCGGTTTGTTTCGATTGTTTATCCATCGCATTCTTCACCCTTTTTCCAGATTAATAGACGATTCCACCTAATCTGTCTAATTTTTTTAAAATAAACGACACAACCACGATATTTGTAAACTAATAGACAGATATCCGTTTACTGTATGTTGTACCTCTCCATCCTTGCTCCTATAATGATACGTATGCTTTTGCATTTATACTACACATTGTAAATTAAGTTTGCAACAGGATGGAAAGGATGAAGAAGATTGAGTCACAGCAGCACAGCAGCTGAAAGCAGTTCTCTCAGAAAGGGCCCGATCATGGCCATCATGATCCTGGGTGCCTTTTTCACGATTTTCAACCAGACGACGATGACCGTCGCCCTTCCGAAATTAATGGAGGCATTCAACATCGACGCGTCCACCGGGCAGTGGCTGACGACGGGCTACATGCTCGTCAACGGGGTGCTGATCCCGGTCACCGGTTTCCTGATGAAGCGGTTCTCGACCCGGCAGCTATTCCAGACATCGATGGTGATTTTCCTGATCGGGACCATCGTCTCGGCGATTGCCCCAAGCTTTTCCGTGCTTTTGACGGGAAGGCTGATACAGGCGGCCTCGACCGGCATCACGATGCCGCTTTTAATGAATGTCGTACTGTCGCTTTACCCTCCTGAAAAGAGGGGAACCGCGATGGGGACCGTCGGCCTTGCGATCATCTTTGCCCCCGCGATCGGCCCGACTCTTGCAGGATACGTCCTCGACGTCTATCCGTGGCAGACGCTGTTTTACGGGATGATCCCATTCATCCTGCTCATCATCTTGTGCGGGTTTATTTTCCTGAAAAATGTATCCGATACGAGTATGAGCAGGATCGACGTCATCAGCCTGATCCTTTCAACGGTCGGGTTCGGGGCCCTGTTGTACGGGTTCAGCGAAGCCGGAAGTGCAGGCTGGTCGGATTCCATCGTCATCATGATGCTGACCGTCGGCTTGATTGCGGTGGGTCTGTTTACATGGAGGCAGCTGACCGCGGACGAACCGTTCCTTGACCTGCGGGCATTCAAATTCAATATGTTCACGCTCACGACGATCATCAACTGCGTCATCACGATGGTCATGTACGCAGACATGATCCTGCTGCCGCTATATCTGCAGACCGCGCGTGGATTTACGGCACTCGAAGCGGGGGTCCTCATGCTTCCGGGTGCCCTCCTGATGGGATTGATGAGCCCCGCAGTCGGGAAACTGTTCGACCGCTTCGGGGCAAAATGGCTCTCCATCATCGGCATCACGATCATTTTGGCAACGACGTACACCTTTACCAATCTGACGGACTCGACCACCTATATGCATCTGATCTTGATGTATGCGGGACGCCGGATCGGGATGGCCTTATTCCTGATGCCGATCCAGACAGCCGGCTTGAACCAGCTGCCGGCAAGCCTCCACGCCCACGGTACCGCGATTTCCAACACGGCCAGACAGGTTGCGGGGGCAATCGGAACCTCCCTGCTCATCACGATCATGACAAACCGGACGAAGGACCACTTCCAGGACATGATAACCAGCGGACACACGGGAGAATCGCAGGCCCATATGTTGATGGAAGCCTCCATCCAGGGGATCGGCGACACCTATTTTGCCATCATGATCATCGGGATTGTCAGCCTTGTGCTTTCCTTCTTTATTAAGAAGGTGGAGCAGGCGCCTGAGGAAGCGGCCGGATGATCGATTAAAAAAAGGGAGAAACCTGCGTTCAGCACGTTTCTACCTTTTTGCTTATAAAATCCTGCGCGGTGGGCCGGTCTTTTCATTTTACGGCCGTGCCCACGTCACAAAGGCGTCAACAATTTGATCCTGCTGTTCCTTCGCGGGCAGCTCCGCCTTGTTGTCCCCTTTTTGCGGGCCGTACATCCCGAACTGCGCATGATTGCCGCCATCAATTTCATAAAAGATGGCATCATCCGGCAGCAGGGCCTTGGATTCTTCGATGTTTTCAGAAGACGTGAGGCCGTCGTTCTCGGCAAAGATCGAAAGGACTGGCAGGTCTTTTTCAGAAAAATCATCCCCGCCGCCAGGATAAGATCCGAGGAAAAATAAACCGTCGACCTCATCCAGGTTATCATGGGCGAACGAAGCGGCTGCCACCCCGCCGAGGGAATGCCCGCCTACATACCACTTCTCAACAGATGGATAGCGCTTCATCATTTCCTCCGCTTTCCCGACACCCGTGAACGCCAGATTCAACGGCACATGGGGAATGCCGACAATATACCCCGCTTCGGACCACTGCTGTGCAAGATACGCGTAGGCTTCCGGTTCCACCTTGGCCCCCGGATACAACACAATGCCCGCCTTACTGGTTCCTTCAGGCTCATAGACGACCCAACCGTCGTCGGCCTTCACTTCATCCACCAGCTCCACAAGCTTTGCGGAAGGTTCATACGTCTGCTGCGTCCACACATAAAAGCCCGCTAGTACGGCAAGCAGAAGGACCCCTATCGTCATCAGGGTATATTTCAGATATTTTTTCATCACCATTACCTCTGTTTTTTTATTAATCGTACCTCGAGGCGATGATTGTGTCCATTACTGATATGTCCCGGTCCACTGCTGCATGAGGACAGTTCTGTCTGCAAATTGGTCCTTTTTCGTTTAAAAAAGATCAAAATTTGACTATTTTTAAAAGTTCCCAGTTTATTATTCAGAGTGAGCACCTGACTCGTGGTGGCTCCCCCCCTGCCAGTCGCGCGCGTCCCGCACTTATTATCAAAAACGACCAATTTATTATCAAAAATCCAAATATATTATCAAAAACGGATGATATATTATCAAAAATCCGATTTTATTATCAAAACCGCATTTCACCGAATCGCGGACCATCAATCAGCCTCATCATCGGACCGCCCAATCAACCATTCGGCGCGAATGCCCCCCGTTCTATCAACCAACCGGAGTGAAGGAACCCGCGCCGTCCTATCAACCAACCGGCCCGATCCGGCTGCCCCCACACTGCAGACCAAGACCTACCGTGGCACCGACCCCAATCCAACCGAAAAATAAAAATACTTCGTTTCATACAGGCCGGGCTCCGCGCCCTGCATCACATCCGAACAATCCACCCACTTCACCTGCTTCAGCTTCCGGTTCAATTGGCGCTCGATCTCCTTTTCAATCTCCCTCATCTCCGCCATGAACTCGCCAAATGTGAGGTGGAAATAATCGGCCGCCTGCCGGTGGGGTGCGTGCTTGATGAGCAGGCTCATGAATTCGTCCGAGGTGGAAGCCTGCCGTGCAAGTTCATCTTCCTGCCGCACGACATACTGATACATCTCTCTCTTCAGCGGGGGAAGTGCCTGCACGATCTCCCTTGCCAGTATTTCCATCAGATATCCGTTCATGCTTAACACCTTTCTTACAGCAGAAACGGGCTGCACCTGCATGCAGCCCCTCCGGTTATTTTTTCATATTGTATTTCTTCATGAAGCGCTCCGCACGGCCGCCGCGATCGGAGAATTTCTGTCTTCCCGTATAGAACGGATGGGTGTCCGAGCTGACTTCCACTTTGAGGAGCGGATAGACCTTTCCGTCTTCCCACTCGATTGTTTCGTTTGATGTCATCGTGGAACCGGTCATGAATTTGAATCCGCTGTTCGTGTCCATAAATACGACATCATGATATTCAGGATGAATTGATTTTTTCATCTGACATGCTCCTTTCTTTTTTACCAGCTTGCTTTCTTCACACCGGGGATCTGACCCTTGTGCGCCAATTCCCGGAATGCGATACGTGACATCTTGAACTTCCTCAGGTATCCGCGCGGGCGTCCTGTCACTTCACATCGATTCTTCAAACGTGTCGGGGAAGAATCCCTCGGAAGCTTCTTAAGCGCCTCATAGTCCCCCTTCTCCTTCAGTTCTCTCCGCATCTCTGCATATTTCAAAACCGTCTCCTGACGTTTCTTTTCTTTTACGACTTTCGATTTCTTCGCCAAGTGATTTTCCTCCAATCTTTTCTCAAATC
Source organism: [Bacillus] enclensis (assembly GCF_001456935.1). Lineage (GTDB taxonomy): Bacteria > Bacillota > Bacilli > Bacillales > Bacillaceae_B > Rossellomorea > Rossellomorea enclensis. The sequence continues at coordinate 31,286 of NZ_KQ758484.1, forward strand.
GTAATGATTACGTTTTAATGAGTATAGTTGTATTAAACCATATCAAACTTCCATTTGCAAATGCATTGTTTCTATAAAAAAATCCCTCACCCCTTATCCGGGTGACGGACCTGTTTACAATTTAAATCCCGATATCTTCAATATAAAAAAAGATGAGATAAAAACAACGGGCAGGGAAATCAATACATACATGAACCCTCTCGGCACTAGCATATTAAAAAAGTAGAAAAACATCGTTACCCAAACGAATGTAATGATTAAACCAAGCAGTTTTTTCACTATGATCCTCCGTAACTATTAAAAGCCTACTCCCTGCAAAGCAAATATAAACGTCAATACAACCGTCAAAAAGGCAAGCGGAAGCGCAATCAAGATGGTTGCGGATGCCTTTCTCCAAAACCCGCCCGAACTGAACCACGAAGCAAGGACGGCACCAAAATAGCCAATCAACATAATCCACACCCACAAATGGCCGATTTGTTTTCCCACGAGAGACTGCAAGACGATAAATGTAAAAATCAGGATCCCGATTGAAACGAGCCCCAGATACTTTTTCAACGTGAGATCCCCCTCCCCAGTTTAAAATATAAATATTCCCATTAATAATAAATATTGGTACGATAATTATATCATGATAACCAAATGGAGGGGCGTCACTATGAACTTCGTCTTCGACCTCGACGGGACTATCTGCTTTAAAGGAGTCCCCGTATCCACCCGAATCAATGAAACACTCAAAGAACTGGAGGAAGCCGGCCACACCGTGATCTTCGCATCGGCCCGGCCGATCCGGGACCTGCTTCCGGTGTTGGATGAGTATTTTCATCAGCATACCTTAATCGGCGGAAACGGCGCGTTGATCTCGGAAAAAAGGAAAATCACCTATGCCCGAAACTTCTCGCTGGACCAAATCGAATACATAAAAATATTAATCACCGAACACAAGGCGACCTACCTCATCGACGGGGAGTGGGATTACTCCTATACAGGCTCTGCTGACCACCCGATTCTTCAAAATCTCGACCCGCAGAAACGGGCAGCCAACATCAGCCTGACTGATCATCCTTCCATTGTGAAAGTACTGATTCTCAGCGCGGAAGACAAAGACGGATTGCTGCAAAAACTCTCCGATCTCGATGTTGTCATCCACATGCACGGCGGGGAGGATGTCATCGATATCAGCCCGACAGGCATCCATAAACTTGCCGCCATGCAGCGTCTTACCGGCGACTACGTCGCATTCGGAAACGACGCCAACGACATCCAGCTCTTCAAGGGAGCATGCCGCTCCATCATGATCGGCTACCACGCCGAACTGTCCGAATATGCAGATGAATCCATTTCACTCGAAGGGGATTACGAGGAAAAAATCGTCCAGAAGCTTCGTGGGCTGAGTGAAGAATACAGGGTTATAGAAGTGTGACACAGCAAAAAAGAGTCAGACCCCCGCTTCAACGTGAGTCTGACTCTTTTTCAATTTAAATATACTTAACCACAGCCATCTCCCTGCCAAACCGGGCACCCTCATCAACAAACCCGAGGCTTGCATACAATTGATGAGCCCCCTTGTTATCAGGATGATAGCCGACCACGATCTTATCCGCATGGGGCAGCTTGGCCATTTCCCCGATCATCAGTCTCGTGGCTTCTTTTCCTATTCCTTTGCCCTGGCTGCTCTGGTCCACCATAATCCGGTACACCCAGTACCCGCCAAGCTCTTCCTTGACCGTGTTGAACATAAGGAACCCGGCCACTTTCTCCTCGCAGTAAATCGCAAATGCCTTCAGAGTCGGTTCGAATTTCGTCTGCGCGATCGAAACCGCATTTGATTCCATGTATTCGGCTTGTTCTTCTGATAACTCCAACCCGCAGCATTCATACCAATTCTCCGAGTTGATTTCTGCTAATCTTACATTCATACTAATTTCCCCTCTCAATATGGGGATCACCTTTGTTAATGAGGCGTACTCCCCTTGTGTGATGCCTTAACCCATGCTGTGCTATTTTTCATAATGAACGCCTCCCTTAACAAAAATGGCCTGAATCGCTCAGGCTATGTTAGTATACCATAATTTTCTAGATTCGCAGAGAAAAATGATAGGAACCCCCTGGCTGAGATCCGCTGCTGGATACTGGCGATGATTGCTCCTTGGCTAGTTAATAGATAATTTGTATGTTTTTTAGTTAAAAAAGAGTCATTTTTATTCAAGATCGGGTCTTTTCCTTCTATTCTACTGCTGCATTTATGTATCCTGACCCTCTGATCGCCAGATTCACTGCTTATATTCGCCTCCGAATCTGACTTATTATCAAAAACGGACCACTTATTATCAAAAATCCAAATATATTATCGAAACGACACTTTTATTATCAAAAAATCAATTATATTATCAAATCCCCAAAAGCCGCAGTCAAAAAGCCCTCGAGCTATACCACCCCGGCAAACCCCATTCCAAACGGAAAATTCAATATAACCCACAACAATACGGCCACCCAAATCAAAATGACGACTGTACCCGCCACCCAATTTTTCGGCTTGTCCTTTTTCATCATTTCTTCCGCCTTTAATTCACATTCCGCTATGACTTCATCTGGTATCATCTTCAACGCAAGCATGATTCCCAACGGAACGAGGATCACATCGTCCAGATACCCTAGAACGGGTATGAAATCAGGTATCAAATCAACCGGACTCAGCGCATATGCCACGACGCATGCTGTAAAGATCTTGGCATACCACGGCACTCTGTCGTCTTTATATGCTAAATAAAGGACCAGGATTTGCTGTTTTAATTTTTTCGCCCATGCCTTCATTTTTTCCAATTTGATGCCCACCTCTTAAACCGGATTATATTTATGAAAAGATATATAAAGAAGTATGCCAACATAACACATCATCATGACCCCAAGCATCAACCCTATAACAGGCAGCAGTTTCTTCTCGTTCTTCTTCCGAAGAGCCAGAATACTGAAAAGGATCGTTAAAAGTATACCGGCTGACTGGATGCTCATAAAGTATTTTGGAAACACATTCGTGACCAGCGGGTGTAAAATCAACCCTGCCCCTAAACCCAATGATACATAACTTAACCAGGAATATTTTTTTCTTTCCATCATGCCCCTCCTGTTCTTTTAATTGCAGGATTAACAAAATCCCCATTGGTGTAATTATACACTAATGGGGATTATTCACACTATCTGTTTTATCTAATTAATAATGGATCTGAAGAAAATGTCCGATTTCCTCATTGATTCTCTCCAGAGCACCCTCAGATGGAAAATGCCCCATGTCGAGCGTTTTAAAAGACGTCCGCTTCGGCAAAATCTCCTCCGCTTTCGCTTTAAGTGCACCTGCTGGAAAGAATATATCCTGCTCACCTGCGATGACAAGCGTTGGGGAGGAGTACCTCTCCAATTCACGCTTCTCCGTCAATTTCGGCATATCCTGCTCCAGTTTCACATGCTGGAATACCTCTCCGATGATGTCCCGGTCCACTTTTTTCATGAAACCTGACGACATAGAATCTGCAATTCGGTCCAGGTATTTCCCTGAACCATTCGCTTTATATAAAAGCAATGGCAGCAGGATCTCCTTGATCATCCGCACCTTTGAACCCAATCGGATGCCGGCCGGTGACACGAGCACCGCACAATCGATTTTTTCCGGCCTGAAAGCCGCCAGCCTTAAGATCATGCCGCCTCCGAACGACGGACCCACAAACGCACAATGTTCGATGCCCAGTTCATCCATCATGTCACTGATCCAGGCAGCATAACTGTCGTCGTCCCCCGAAACGCGGGTCTCGGCACTGAACCCCGGGTGCCCGACTGTATCCGGCGAATACACCCGGTACTCCCGCACAAGTGGCGTGAACCACGACAACGTCATGGGATTGATGCAGTTCCCTCCTTGAAAAATAAAGACCGGTTTTCCATCAGAAGTTCCGGCCGCAAGCATATGTGTCCTGCCGAACCTCGTTTCAAGTTCCATCCTCTCCACTTGAAAATCAAGTTTCCGGACATACTCTTCATAATGCTCCTGGATCCGCCTCTTGCCCTCTTCACTCTTATAAATCGTTTCTTTTCCCATGGGCTCTTCCCCTTGACCGGCCTTTTTCACGGCTCTTCATTTACCCCTATATTACTATATTAGTGGTAAATAAGCTTCACTGATTTTCACTAAGACTGCAGCCAAGCCCCCGGCTGTCTCCAGTCAGCCGAGGGTCTTCATGCTGTCACTTGTCTTCCTTCGGCTTCGACTTCACCCATCCAACAATCCCGATCCCGGTCAAGACCGCCCAGAAAATCCCCTTCCAAACGGGACCTTTGGCAAATTCATAGGGGATGAATCCAATTGCTGGATGGGCCAGTGTATAGACGGCAAGCTTGACGCCGACCCAGCCCACGATGACAAAGGCAGCTGACTCAAGCCCTGGGCGCTTCTCAAGCAGGCCGACAAATGCAGATGCCGCAAACCTCATGATCACGAGCCCGATAATTCCGCCGAGCAGGATGACGATGAAATGTCCGCCGTCCATTCCGCCTATCGACGGCAGATCCGTCTCCGGCAAAGTAACCGCCAGCGCAACAGCCGCCAGGATCGCATCGACCGCAAATGCAATATCCGCTGCCTCCACCTTCACGACCGTCCACCAGAAACCGGACTTGGATCCTTCCTTGTCTTTTTGCTTTTCTATTTGTTTCTTAATAACGTGCTTTTTCACTAAATGGTAGCCGGCAATCCCGAGAAGATACAGGGCACCGATCGCCTGCACCTGCCAGATATCCACCAGATACGAAATCAGGAACAAGGAACCGAACCGGAACAGAAACGCTCCCGCCAGACCGTAAAACAAAGCCTTCTTCCGTTTGTCCTCCGGCAAGTGCCGCACCATCGTGGCAATCACCAGCGCATTATCCGCAGCCAGAATCCCTTCCAGTCCAATCAAAATCAGCAGCACCCATCCATACTCAAGTAACATCGACCATTCCAACGAACATCCCTCTTTTCATGATATTTTCCATAATGACGAGTCCCCGACACACCACGCGATCACTAACCCCGGCACCCTTCCTTTCCAATAGAAAAAGACCTCTACCGATTGGTAAAGGTCTTATGTCTGCAATCTATACGCAAAGGGTCCTTTACCGTTCAGGCAAAGGTCTCGCAAGCAACATCCCTGTTGCCAAGTGGACCGGAGACGGAAAACCCGTCACGAAATGACGACACACTTGAAAGCTACTCCCCTTTGGAGTCTTCATTATTTAATTTACTTCTTACCTTCACTATAGCAAGCGGCCAAACCCATCGTCAATAGGTGGATGCATCATTTTTTGGGTAAGAAGGCCGGTTAGGGATCCTGGCTGCCGGCTGTTATCTGCACTATCCCATGTTGGCGGCTGAGGTGACCTTTTTTCTATAAAACCAGAACTTTTTTAATGGATCCAGGCTCAAAACGTGTGAAAGTTTGATTTTTTTATAAAAAAAGAAGGAAACTGCGCGGGTCGAGCACCCCTGAACAGAGCTGCCAGCCTGCTATATATTATCAGAACCGGATACTTTATTATCAAAAATCCAATTATATTATCAAAAACGACCCTTTTATTATCAAAAAAAGAAATATATTATCAAAACCACATTCCAGCCCTTCCCCAAGCCGGGATGCAGCCTAGATCAAGGCCCGTCCCTCATTGCGCTAATGCTTTAACGTGCCGGGGGACGGGCCTCAGCCTCCAACCGGGGACAGACACCATCCGCACAAGGGAGACTGGACCCATCCGCAGCCCTCATCCGCCCAACCAACCTCCACCGTCCCCAACCATACAAAAAAAGCCGGCCCGGCACAACAAAACCGGGAACGGCCCCATCACCAAATCATTATTCCACCGTCGACAATTCCTCCTCCGTCACCCATTTATGATTCTTCACTTCTTCTCCGCCGTCTTTCGGCATGTAATCCACCATATAGACGGTCGTTTCCTCAGCAGACTCGATCACCGCTTCAGCACCTTTCATGCCTTTCATATGATCGGCTTCCAGTATGACTTTATCTCCCTTTTTATAAGGCTCTTTTCCTGGATCCTTTAGTTCTTCGTGAATGACCCATTTATGATTTTTGACTTCCTTTCCACCTGTGGTCGGTGTATATGTAACGGTGTACACCACGGTGTCAAATGCTCCTGAAATCGTCGCTTCGGCATCCTTCATCCCATGCATATGTTCCGTATTGATCATCGCTTTGCTCCCCACCGGATGCACTGGATCTGCCGCTGCTTCAAGACCTTCCGGCACTTCCCCCGAACCGGAGTGATCCATATCCCCGTGGTCCATCTCTTCCATTTCCTCATTTTCTTCCATCTTCATTTCTTCATTGCCTGATTCTTTGTTTCCCATCTCATCTTCGTTATTATTAGAACAGGCACCCAATATGAGAATGAGCAATGCTGCTGCCAAAAGCATAAAACGCTTCTTATTCATGATGCTGCCTCCTTTTGTGATATCACTTAAAATTCTACCCTGTAATTTTGCAAAATATATGTAAGCGGCCTGCAAACTTTTTTCAAAAAGGTTGTTTATGATAGAAGATAGGACAGAATCGAGGGCTGAAGATGAAAATTTCTACGAAACTGACATTATATTTCACGGCTGCCGTGTTTGCACTTGTCGTCTTCATTTTATTTTTCCTGCACGAAAATATCGTGAACAGCCGGATCGAGGAAGAGATGGCGGCTATTCAGTCCAGAGGCGAAAGCCACCGCGATGTGCTGCAGGACAACTACTCCCCGCAAACGCTGCAGCATATCGCGCTCATGGAATCGAAGACGGATACGGTTGTGGTGGTCACGGATCAAGAGATGAATCCAATCATTGCATCGGACAGGGTCACCCCTCAGATGCAAAGGATTAAAGAAAGAGCTGCGGGAGCTTCTTACCCGGGCAGCAGGCTGCTCGAGGACGATTACCGGAACAGCGATTATATCGCCTCTGTCTCTTCCTTCGATACGGACAGCCAGACAGGGTACATCTTTATGTTCAAAGAAACCGGGCCTTTAAGGGCACTGGTCAAGAAGCTGAATTCCCACTTTCTGATTGCGGGCGGCCTCAGTCTCATCCTGATGCTCGTCCTCCACTTTATCCTTTCTAAAATACTGACCCGGCCGCTTGTCAAAATGAAGACCGCCACCGAAACGATCAGCAGGGGAAATTACAATGTCGGTCTCCCGCCTGCAGGCAATGACGAACTTGGGCAGCTATCGAATGCCATCGGGAAGCTGTCACAGGACCTGCAGACATTGAAATCGGAACGGGCCGAATTTTTAGCGAGCATTTCCCATGAACTGAGGACGCCGCTCACGTATGTTCAGGGCTATACAACTGTCGCCCTGAGGGAAGGAATCAGTGACCGGGAAAGAGGAGAATATCTGAAGATCATCGGCGAGGAAACCGGAACCATCGTCAAGCTTGTCGAGAATCTGTTTGAGCTGGCAAAACTCGATGAGAATGCTTTTACCATTTTAAAAGAAGAAGTTGAGCTGTGCCCTTTCCTGAAGGGGCTCCATTCGAAAGTGAACCCCGCATTCCTGGCCAAAAACATGCGGCTGGAATTTGAATGCAGAGAAAACCTGACCATCACGGCCGACCCGATCCGCCTTGAGCAGATTTTCCTGAACCTCCTGGATAATGCAAGGAAATATTCTGAAGAGGATACAACCGTCACATTAACCGTCACCCGCAATGGAGACCGCGTCATCTTCACCCTGAAAGATGAAGGCATCGGCATCGACCAGGCCGAGATCCCGAACATCTTCAACAGGTTGTACCGGGTGGAAAAATCACGGTCCAGGGAGCTCGGGGGATCGGGCCTCGGATTATCCATCGTCAAAGAATTGGTGGAAGCTCACAAGGGGGACATCTCTGTCGAGAGCACACCAGGAAAAGGAACTACCGTACACATTACCATGCCGATGAAGGAGGACACCCCATGACCAACATACTGATCGTAGACGACGAAGCGAGGATGCTGAACCTGATCGAACTTTTTCTGAAACCGCACGGATACTCCTGCGTCAAGGTGAACAACGGCCACGAAGCGATCCAGCGCATTAAGAAGCAGGAATTCGACCTCGTGCTCCTCGACATCATGATGCCGGAGATGTCCGGTTGGGAAACCTGCGAAAAAATCAGGAGTTTCCAGACACTTCCGATCATCATGCTCACCGCCAGGGACACGAAAGCCGACCTCATCAAAGGCCTCGAACTCGGCGCGGATGACTATCTCACCAAGCCCTTCGACGAAGACGTGCTGCTCGCCAAAATCAAAGCCGTCCTGAGAAGGCACAGAAATGAATTCCAAACGGAGGATGCACACCTCCTCACCAGAGGTAGCTTTTCCCTGGACTACGAATCCTACACCTTGCATCACGGGGAAAAACAGATCTCCCTGACCATGAAGGAATTCAAACTGCTTGAAGCCCTCATGAAAAAACCGGAACGGGTCTTCACCCGCCAGCAGCTCCTCGTGATGGTGTGGGACAGCAGCTTTGAAACCGAAATCCGCACGGTCGACTCGCACATCCGCAACCTGCGCGATAAACTGCGGTCTGCTGCATTCCCGATCGAGGATCATCTGTCGACTGTGTGGGGGATCGGGTATCAGTGGAAAGTATAATAAACGAATGTAAAGGAGAACCCATATGATTTTCAAAAAAACAGCAGGCATCATACTCGCAGCAGGATTCATCGTAACAGGCTGTTCATCTTCCGGGGAAGATGACTACGAATTTGTCAGTCCGGAAACAGAAAACGTCGAACACCTGCACGGAGCAGGCTATCCCGGTAGCGGAGAAGCCTTCTTCATCGCCACACATAATGGCCTTTTCAAATACGAAGACAATGAATGGACAGAATCCAACAGCAACAAACACGATTATATGGGCTTCGCTCCGTACAAGGAAGGTTTCTACTCCAGCGGACACCCTGAACACGGTTCCGACCTTAAGAACCCCCTGGGACTTGTGAAGAGCAAAGACTCCGGTAAAACCCTGGATAAGCTCGCCTTCTACGGCGAAACGGACTTTCACTACCTCACTGCAGGCTATGAATCCGGCAAGCTGTACGTCCTGAATGAAGCGCAGAACTCAGAACTCCAAGCCGGCTTCTACTCGTCAAGTGACGAAGGCGAAACCTGGGACAAGCTGGACATGAAAGGCGTTGAACCTGACATCCTTGTCAGCATGGCCGCCCACCCGACCGATCAGAACCTTGTCGGCGTCAGCAGCCAGGCAGGCGTCTACCTTTCCAAAGACGGAGGAGACACCTTCACTCCCGTCACCGAGGGAAAACCCTCCACCAGTATCGCCTTTACCGACCAAAAGGGTATCTATTCCGTCATCGACGGCGAAAGCATCAAGCTTGTGGAATTTGACCTGGACACATTGGAAGAAACCGAGTACCGGCTCCCTTCTTTGAAAGCGGACAACCCGATTATGTACATCGCCGTCAATCCTGATGACTCAGCCGAGTTGACGTTTGTGACCTATAAAAATGACATTTATCAGTCCAAGGGCGGCGGCAGTGAGTGGAAAGAAATTATGGATGCGGGGGATCCGCGATAAAGCGCAAGATTTCCTTTTGTGCGGGGTATGGCGTCATTCACTATGGAAAAATGGTTATCAACATCACGATCCATTCACATACTCTTTTATATGATAGAATGAAATTGTAATTCATTTCCATACAAAGGAGAAACGTGAATGTCAGATGGCCTGGGTTTGTTTTTAACCATTGTACTGGAGATTTTCGTGTTCGTACTGTTTAACTACTACGCATTCAAAATATCGGCCGGCAGTATCAATAGAAGATTGTGGGCAGGTGTCATCTTTCTGGTGCTGACCCCGCTCATCTTTTTTGGAACCTTGTTTTTCGTCCTTATATTTGACGAAGGCGGCTGGGGGGCCGGTATATTGGCTGTGATTTTCACAGCCCTCTATATCTTGAACGGAATCATCATTTTGCTCTCTTCCCTGCACATTTATCTGACTAAAAAGAGCGAATGACGTTTAAAACCGGGTCCCGGTGGTGCCTTAGCCGGGGCCGGACCCCCATATTCAACTCCTCAATCCCGTTTATTATCAAAACCGGACACTTTATTATCAAAAATCCAATTATATTATCAAAAACGGCTTTTTATTATCAAAAATAGAAATATATTATCAAATCCATGAAATCAGTGAACTGCCGATGCAGACCTACACGCCCCTCACCCCTCTCTTCTTTTCCACCCCCAACCCTTTTCACTGAAAACGAATATCCCCCTCTCTTTCCGCTCATAATAAAACCCTAAAAGGAGGGTGGATAACATGACACAAAATCAAAAGCCTAATCAGAAACTTGATTCAGCTATGAAACCTGACTTCGCAGGAACGAATGCGCAGGAAGTCAAAAAGCAGATTCAGAAAGATGTGAATGCCGGCCAGGGTGCGATGACATCGCGTGAAGCCGGGGCAATGCGGGATTAGGGGAGTTTTTGCTTCGGTCGGGCTGGAGAGAGTGGCAATCGGAGGATGGGTGGATGCATTTTCCCTACGCTGTGGTGCACCAGAAGACGGATGCATTCTTATTACTGCCGCCGCTCCTCTCGCTCGCAGCATGACCCAATTAGAATCATTCTAAGTGGCTCATAAAATGAAAAAGTGGCTCGTATTTTTGAAATCTGGCCTGTATTTTTCGAAAGTGGCTCGTAAATTTTAAATGTGGCTCGTATTTTCAAAAAAGTGTCCCGTAAATCTGAAAAGTGGCTCGAAAACCACCGCAAGCCTCAATTTCTCTATTCCACCGGCAGCGTATCCACCACACTCTTCACCTGTAAAAGATCAATTTGTCTATTTTAATTAAAATCAAACATAAAAAGGGCTGGTCCCCGGCAAAACCAATGCCGCGAGATCAGCCCTCTTCTATTTATCTCTTCTCAATGAATGGACCATAGTCTCTGCGTTTATGCTGTACGCCGATCCATTTGACGGTTGTGAATTCCTCAAGTGCCCATTCGCCGTTGAAGCGGCCGAGTCCGGAGTCTTTTTCCCCTCCGAACGGCATATGCGGCTCGTCATTGACGGATTCGTCGTTGACGTGGATCATGCCGGTCTGGACGCGGTGTGCAAAGTTCGTCCCTCTTTCAATCGATGAGGAATGAACCGCTCCGCTCAGTCCATATGGATGTTCATTGGCCAGGCGCACCGCTTCTTCATCATCGTCGAATGCTATGATGGCGGCGACCGGACCGAAGATTTCGTTTTTCGCAATCGGCATGTCGTTGGTCACGCCAGTCATCACGGTCGGGGACAGCAGATTGTCTTTAGCGTCTCCGCCTAGGATGACTTCTGCACCCTGTTCCTTACTGGCATCGATGTCCTTCAGGATGCGCTCGGCCTGATCTTCATCGATCAGCGGCCCGATGTGGGTTGCTTTTTCAGCAGGGTTTCCGGTGTTGAGTTCCTTCACCCGCGATACGAACGCATCGACGAATTTGTCATGGATATCCTTATGGACCATGATGCGGTTGATTGACATGCAAATCTGACCCTGATGATAGAATTTGCCGAACAGGGCCGACTCCACGGCCTGGTCGATATCGGCATCGTCAAGTACGATAAAAACGTTGTTGCCGCCGAGTTCGAGGGCCGTTTTCTTTAGATTCTTACCAGCCAGTTCGCCGATCCTGCGGCCGACCTCGGTGGATCCGGTGAACGAAATCAGGCGCGGGATTGGGTGGGTGACGATGTCATCGCCGATTTCAGAGCCGCGTCCGACGACGACGTTCAATAACCCTTTCGGAAGGCCAGCTTCTTCAAAAATGCTCGCGAACAACAGTCCGCCCGTTACCGGTGTATGGGTGGCCGGCTTGACCACGACGCCGTTCCCGGTGGCGAGTGCCGTCGCAATCGAGCGCACTGCGAGATGGAACGGGAAATTCCATGGGCTGATGATGCCGACGACGCCGAGCGGCTCGCGGTAGACCCGGTTTTCTTTTCCCGGTACCTGAGAAGGCAGAATCTTACCTTCCATACGATATGGATAGGTGGCTGCTTCCTTCATGCTGAGGATCGACACCTTCACCTCGCCGGCTGCTTTCATGTAAGTGCTGCCGGATTCCTTGATGAGCCAGTCGATGATCATCTCCTGATTTTCCTCGACGATGCGGACTGCTTTTTCCATTACCTCGCGCTTCACCTGAGGAAGCTCATTTGCCCATTCCTCCTGTGCTTTCTGGGCAGATTGGTAGGCGTGATCCAGGTCCTTCTTGCTGGCGGCTTTGATCGTTCCTAGATCTGCCCCGTCGTATGGATTGCGGTTGTTGATGGTACTGTCGCTGTTTCCGTCTGTCCATTCACCATTGATGAATAGTTTTGTAAAATCGGTCTTCATGATGATCCCTCCTACATTCCTTGCTGTGTCGGACGCACAATGATTTCGTTCACGTCGACATGTTCTGGCTGTTCGACTGCATATGAGATGGATTTCGCGATGTTTTCACTGTCGAGCGGCTTCATTTCCTGCTGTTTGAACCCTTCGATGACATCTTCGTCTGTGATTGTTTCTGTCAGTTCCGTCGCCACCGCACCAGGACAGATGATTGTCGTGCGGATGTTATGGGACGTATTCATTTCCTGACGCAGTCCCTCGGTGATTGCACGGACCGCATATTTCGTCCCGCTGTACACGGAGCTGCCCGGCATGACCTTGTGGCCAGCGACGGAAGAAATATTGACGATGTGCCCCGATTTCTGCTCTTCCATATATGGAAGCACGGCCGCGATCCCGTATAGGACACCCTTGATATTCACGTCCACCATCTGATCCCATTCCTTGATCTTCAGCTTATTCATATACGAAAGCGGCATGAGACCCGCGTTATTGACAAGGATATCGATGCTTCCGCACTCCTCTTTCGTCTTCTTCGCAAGCTGCTCCATCTCTTCGACGTTCGTCACATCCGTCACCTGATAAAAAGCCTTGCCGCCGCTGTCTTGGATTTCCTGCTGCAGTTCCTTCAGGCGCTCCTCGCGTCTAGCCGCAAGCATCACCGTAATCCCCTTCGACGCCAGCTCCTTCGCTGTCGCCTGTCCGATCCCGCTGCTCGCTCCGGTAATAATTGCTGTTTTATTTGAACTCATTAATGATTCCTCCCGTTTAAGTAAAATTTTTTACTGATATAGTTTTATCCACATCTCTTGTTTTCACGCAAAAAGGAGAAGTTAAACAAAAGTCAGAGAGTTTGGGTCTGGAGTGAGCCGGGGGGACAGCTACGGCGGCCCATTTTGAAAGGGCGGGGAGAGCCGGAGGGACAGGTACGGTGACTCATTTTAGGGGAATAATAAAAGAGGCAGTACCCGGTGTGCCGGATCCTGCCTCTTTTGTTGTATTTTTGGATTAGTTAACACTCATTCACCTGGAACCGGACGCCAAAGTATTACCCGAAAACGGGCCGGGAACCGGCACCCCGGCCAGCTACATCATCTGCTCCATCTTCTCTTCACGCTTTGCCTGCTGCACGGAATGAATGAGGATTCCGAAGAAGACAATCACGGACAGGAGGATGAGGCCGAATGAGACGGCTGAGAGCGAGAGCATTTTGAAGAGTACGCTCACCGCGACGATCATGTACATATAGGACAGCATTTGCTTGACTTTGGCCACTTTGAACCGCTTCAATTGCACGGATCCGAGCGGTGTGCCGAGCAGTGCCCCGATGATCAGGACGATGCCGTGCCTGAAATCCAGCGTCTCGCCTGTGAACATATACGATCCGATGCCTGATATCACGATGATCGACGCGGCCGAGATGCTCGTGCCGATCGCCTTGTTCAAATCGAGCTTGATCCATTTCGTCAGTAAAGGCGTCATGACGAAACCGCCGCTGACCCCCATCAAGGAAGAAATCACGCCTGTAAAAAATCCGATCACAGGTACTGCGCCTTTTCCTTTAGCCTTCGATTCGTTCTCACGCTTACTGAAAAACTGGTACGAAAACCAGCTTAATATGGCGATATAGGCAACCGAAATGACGGTCGCGGCCCCGTTCAGGGAATCCAGCCATTTCACAAATGGTGCGGTCACAACAGAACCGATCACACCGAAACCGCCGAGAATCATGGCCAGTTTAACATTCACATTGTTCAGCCTGAAATGAGACAAACTTCCCGTGATCGTCGAGCCCAGTGTCAGCATCAGCGACAGCATGATCGCCTGGCTCGGTTCATAGCCGAGAATCAATAATGCCGGAGTCAGCACAATGCCTCCCCCGATCCCGAAGAAACCGGAAATCACCCCGATCGAGGCGCCCCCGAGTATAAATAATATCCATTCCATAACGTTCGTCACTCCTTCACTATTATTATATCGCGGGATTGGCTATAATAATAATAAATAATAACAATGGGTATGATTACGTTTCGTAATGGAGGTGTTTTTTTATGGAACTGACCTGGATCCGCACGTTTGTCACGCTCGCCCATTTTCAGCATTTCACGAAAACGAGCGAGTTCCTGAATATGTCACAGCCGACCGTCAGCATTCATGTGAAGAAGCTGGAAGAGTCACTCGGTGTGAAACTCATCGACCGAAGCTCCACCCGCGTACCCTTCACCCTGACACCTGCCGGGGAGAAGGTATTCGCCGACGGCCAGAAGATGATCGAGCTCTGGAAATCAATGGAGCATGCAGGCGAAGAACGCGAAGAGGTGATGCTGAAGATCGGATCGACCCACACCGTGAGCGCGGCCCTGCTCCCTGATTTTATAAAAAAGATCAAAATGCTCCATCCGCATGTCCGGCTGAAAATAGAGATCCACAACCATGACCGCACCGTCGAACTCCTTGAAAATCAGGAACTCGACCTTGCTATCGTGGAAGGAACAAAAGGGATCGAGCCGTTCCAGACCGAAGTCATCAGCCGCGACGAACTGCGTTTCTTCGCGAACAGGGGCATGAACCTGCACACCTCCCCCCTCATCCTCCGGGAAAAAGGATCGGGGACTCGCGACTACGCCGACCAGTTCATCAAATCCGAACAAATCACACCGGCCGAAATCATCGAAGCCGGCAGCCACCACCTCATCAAACAGCTCGCACTGAGGGGTCTCGGCATCGCCTTCCTTTCAAGCTCCATGGTCAAAGACGAAGTAGCAGCCGGAAAGCTCATCCCCCTCGACCCCTACGTCATCCACCGGCCATTCTTCGCAGTCTGCCCTGCAGACTCCCCGGCCGGCAGCGTCATCCGGGAACTGATCGGGGTGTTGAAGGAGGATTGACTTCTTCTTGGCAGGGCGGGTGAACGGCTCCACGACCGCACCCTCTTTCAGATGGGTCTCCGGCGCGGGCCGGCGGTACACGTTCCTTGACCCGTGTTTCAATCCGCGTATAATGATACAGACTGTGTTTGAAATTTATCGATCTAATAGGAGGCGTTTCCATGATTCAAATAAAAAAAGCCACCGTCCTTCCAGAGATGGACGGATGGCTGCTTGTAAATTTTTCAAACGGATCAAAAAAGTTCGTTGATATTAAGCCGCATATGGATGGAGTTCTTGAACAGCTCAGAGATCCTGCATTCTTCAAACAAGTATCTGTCGATGAGAAATTAAAAACCGTCACATGGCCGGGAGAACTGGGATTAGACCCGGATCAGCTATATGAAGAAGGAATTGAATTAAAAGATATTAAGAAATGGATTGAATTGAATAAAGGGTAAAAGGTGTCAGGGAAATCATTCCCTGACTTTTTTTATAAAATAACCCCGGCATGACAAGAACCCTAACCATTGTTCAGCTTCACTCCATCACCCGCGGCCCCGCCACATGAATCACAAGATCTGCAGTAAAATGAGCAATCATCGCGAACTCGAGCCCCATAAACACAAACAGCGCTCCAAATACCAGCCCGCCGATCCCGTTTATGACAAGCATGCTGAGTACAACTCCCAGCGTCATATCAAGGCTGGATGCCGCCACGCTGAAATGCATGATCCCGAACACTAGGGATGAAAGGACAATTGCTGTCCATATCTTCGGTTTCGTGACAGTCCCTTTCGTGAATTTCAGGAACAGCCAAAGAATCAGGGTGATGAGAAACAACCTGAAAATCGACTCCTCATTCACCGCCGCTCCGAAAGATCCGAGCATACCCAGCCACCAGGACGGCTCATTCAAAGAGGAATTGTCCACGCCGAGCGGTTTTGAAACGATCAGGCTGAAGATGCTGATGGCCACCCCGACCAAGATACCGTAAAGAGCAGACTGGATACCCTTCTTTTTAAAAGAATGAAGCGGCTTGCTTTTATTGAAAAATGCATCAATGACAGGAGCTCCCAGCTTCACTTTTTTAGCAAGCCACAAGGCAATGAATAAGAGGATTCCCGCTTCCAAAAGAACCTGGACCACATAGAACAGGGTGAAGGACAGCTTGCCCAGCCCCATGACTTCATGAAGATTTTCCCGGGCCATCGCGTAAGGGGCGATGGCAAGCGCGCCCAACAAATTAAGGAAAAGAAGTGTGAAATACACCTTCCAGTTAATCAGCGCCGGTCTTTTCCCTTCCGTAGCCGCAGCTGTCAGCCTCTCTTCTTCAGCTTCTTCATTTTCATCATAACCCGCGGCTCTTTCTTGGAAATCCTTTATGAGCGCCTCAGGTTGTTCCATATAAATCAAAGCCTTTCGCACCTCTTTCTTCTGTCCAAAGTAACCGCGGGCATAAATCGGTTCTTTAAAAACAATTTCGTATCTAAGCTCATCAATCATACCGAAAATCCGGGTCAGCACCCTTGGCAGTGCCGTTACATGAAAGACATTCTTTTCATGGATGATGCCGCCGTTATTCCGGTACTGCGTCCGTGCAGGCTGGATGGCAGCGACGTCGCCAATGTGAAAGCAAAGCGACCTTCTCGCCCCGATTTTCATTAAAATATGGTTTCCTTTCATCCGGATGGGAGAGTTGCGGACGAGATTATAATCCCCCAGCATGTAGAGAATCGTGTAGATGTGGAGTACAACGAGGATGTTTGCGCGGAGGGGGTCCACTTCTTTCAGGTAGTAATGAAAAGCGAATGCTTCGATTACCTGTTCGTGAATGAGGGCAATAAACAGCCAGAAATAGTTTGAGCCTTTATGAAATGCGTAAGTCCGGTCCTCTTTCCTATCCCTTATCTTCCACTTGAACAAAGCATGATAGAACACCACCCACTCTTTCTTCAAAATCGCCACGAACGGATTTGCTTCCATGTCCCCCCTCCTGTATTTCACAAACAGAATGACGGCTCCTGCTTCCGCCAGTGTGATGAGAATGATGATGGATATGATCATTTGGGTATCCATGTGATTCCCCCTTTGATATGTAAGTTCCGTGTATCTTTTTACCTATTTTAAATGTACGTTTTTAGGCATTCAAAGTATAGGAAGATTTACTTTTTTTAGAAATACAGACATAAGATTGTGTCTGTATTGTTAAAATATGTAATTTGCGTTGACAGCCGGAACTTTTAAGTTGAAACAATTTCATCGTAAAAACCGTATATACTGATGAACGTAATCTATTAAGGGGGATGTTTCATGGAATTCAGAACCGATAGACTCTTCATCAGGCCGTTTAGGAGCACGGACTTACAAGATGTATTTGATATTTATAAGGATGACGATACGTGCAGATATCTCCTGCATGATCGGTGGACTTTTGAAGATAGGCAGGAGAAATTCAACAAAAAGGTGAAAAATAGTTCACTCTCAAAAGAGACGATGCTAAGTTTGGCCGTGGTCCACGAGACCAAAGTCATTGGCGATTTATCAGTTTGGTATACAGATATGAAGGATACGGTGGAGATCGGTTACAGCTTTTCAAGTGAAATCTCGGGAAGAGGCTACGCAACAGAAGCGGTGGGTAATTTAGTCAAGAAGTTATTTGACGAATTTCATGTGCATCGGATCCAGGCCCAGCTTGATGCCAGAAACACATCCTCCCAAAAGTTGTGTGAACGTATAGGGATGAGGAAAGAAGCTCATTTCATCAAGAATTATTGGAACAAAGAAGAATGGACAGACAGCATTATTTATGGCATGCTGCTGTCTGATTTGAAAGAGTTTTAATTTGCTAAAAGATAAGATGGGGCTGCCATTTGCGGGCAGCTTACTCTTTGAAAACAACTCATTTCAAGCCTGTAAAAAGCTAAATTTGTCATTTTCAGCTAAAACATTCGGGCGACAATGAGTTCACGAGCAAATAATGGAGTTTCGGAGACGAAAAGGGGGCGTCATTCCCGCTAAAATCCGGCTGCAAGGGTGCTGAACGCTTTATATGATCCAAAATAAAGATTTATGATCCATTCGACAAAAAATACGTGCCGTTTTCAGGATTTATGATCCTAATTCGAAAAATACGATCCTAAATCGAAATATATGATCTCATGATAATCATTCTAAACTGGCGCCACCCTGCCTCCACCCTTTCGCCCCCATTCTCCTTTTAAAAAAGAGCCGCCGTACCTGTCCCCGCGACCCAGCCACATCCGGCATCCCGGCCCCGGTTCACCTGCCCGCCACACAAAAAAGGCAGCCCCCTGCAAAAAGGACTGCCCCAAACCAAACCAAAAATCAACTCAACACAAACGTCCCGATTGAATGACCCGGAAGTTCCAATCTAACCGCTTCATCCGAGCCGCTGACCGCCATCGAAACGTCTTCCTTATCATCACCTGCATTCATCACAATGACTGCAACCCGGCCGTCCGGATTTTCAAACGCCGTGGCTGAAACCCGGTCGGAAGATACTCCGCTCCAAATCCGGCGGGCACCAGGCTCAATGAACTTACTGAAATGCCCAATATAATAGAACGAACTGTTATAATGCACCTCATCCTTCACAGTGTCCACGATGACCGGCGCGTCGCAGTAGTTGCCGACGTGGTTCGGTCCGCCTTCTTCGTTCAGCACGAGATTCCAGTCGATCCACGCTTCGAGATGATTGTTCAGATCGCCGATGATATTCCTCGCATACCGCTCGCCGGTGTGCCAGGCACCGACCTGGACGCCGCCTTCAATGCATCCTTCTGTGAAAATCAGATGCTTATCGGGGAACGCATCGTGAAC
The DNA here is from genome assembly GCF_001456935.1 of [Bacillus] enclensis. Lineage (GTDB taxonomy): Bacteria > Bacillota > Bacilli > Bacillales > Bacillaceae_B > Rossellomorea > Rossellomorea enclensis. Next base: position 50,417 of record NZ_KQ758484.1, read on the forward strand.
CTTCGAAAGATTCTCGAATTCCTCCGACACGTACCAGTGATTGCCGGTCCCCCACACATACTTCGCTGCTTCCGGATCCGACAGTACCGCACTTGCACGTTCAAAAATGACGTCACGGTTATGATCCCAGATGATCACCTTTACATCGCCGTGCCCGTTCCGCTCCAACGACGGCCCGAGATGGTTCTTGATAAATTCGCGTTCTTCTTCCCCGGTGTACAGGCATGAATCCCAGACCTGCTTCGCTTCGGGTTCATTCTGGATCGTGATTCCCCAGATTGCGACGCCTTCTTTTTCCATTGCATCGATATACTTCGAATAGTACTCCGCCCAGGCCCCTTCAAACTCCGGCAGCAGCTTGCCGCCGTTGTTCATTTCACCGTTAGATTTCATCCACGGCGGAGGGCTCCAGGGGGACGCCACGATCGACAGCTCGCTTCCCGCAGCCTTCACCGCATCATGAATCAAAGGAAGGACAAGCTTCCGTTCGCGTTCGACCGTGAAGCTCTCGAGCGACGCGTCCCCTTCTTCCACATACGTATAATTCCCCAGCGAAAAGTCACAGCTATTGATATGGGTGCGTCCGAGACGGTAGCCTAGCCCCTCAACGGGATCGAAGTAACGCTTGATCACTTCTGCCCTCTTCTCCGGGCTCACCAGTGACAAACTGTAAGCAGCCGCTTCCGTGAACGCGCCGCCGAACCCGATCATCTCCTGAAATTTCAGCCCCGGATCAAGTTCGATATGGGTACCTGCCGCATCCAGGCCAGTCGAAAAGGAAACCGGCTCCTTTTTAGAAAGCCGGTCCCCTGTTTCTTTGGCAGTAAGGATCACTTCTGCACTCTTGAATCTCATTGCGCGACCTCCGCTTGAAGATTATGGCTCTTCTTATGATCGCGGATGATTTCCGCGTAGCGGTAGGCGCTGTCTTTCCAGATCCGCTCCTGCGTGTCGAAATCGACATAAAGGATCCCGAAGCGCTTGTCATACCCGAAGCTCCATTCGAAGTTATCCATCAATGACCACAGATAGTAGCCTGAGATGTTCATTCCTTCTCCGTTCAGGTCAGAAACTGCTTGGAGATGCTTCTCGACATAATCAGTGCGCTCTTTATCATGTACACGTCCGTTTTCAACGACATCATCGTATGCCGCGCCGTTTTCCGTGATGATGATCGGAAGCTGCGTGTATTCCGCTCTCAGGCGGCGGATGAGGTCCTTGAATTCATTCGGCGCGATATCCCAGCCCATGCCGGTTTTTTCATAATCGGAATACGCCCCTCTGTGTAAAAAGTCAGACGCTGCACTGAACTCGACGATTCCGCGGCTGTAGTAGTTGATGCCGAAGAAGTCGCACTCGACCGAAATGGCCTCCATGTCGCCTTCCTTGATGAAATCATAGGAGTGCACGTATTTTGAAAATAGATTCATCATGTCCTTCGGATACTCGCCTTTAAATACAGGATCAAGGAACCAGCGGTTGGAGTAGCCATCCGCATTGTTCGCAGCCAATCGATCGTTGGCGGAATCGGTATTCGCATAGACAGGCGACAGATTCAGCGTGATGCCGATCTCCGTGTTCGATCCGAATTCTTTTTTCAGCAGCTCGACGGCTTTTCCGTGTGACAGCAGCATATGGTGGACGGCTTTCACCGCTTCGTCCATATTTGTGTGCCCCGGTGCGTGCACACCCTGATGGTAGCCGAGGAACCCGGCACACCACGGTTCATTATGCGTGATCCAGGAATCGACGATACCGTCAAGCTCCGTGAAGCAGGCGCGCGCATATTCAAGGAACCAGTCCACAGACTCGCGGTTCACCCAGCCGCCTTCTTCATGTGCCCACATTGGCAGATCCCAGTGATAAAGCGTGACTGCAGGCTTGATGCCTTCTTCCGTGAGGCGCGAGGCCAATTTTTTATAAAAATCCATGCCTTCTCTATTAAACTTGCCTTTCTCAGGAAAAATCCGCGGCCATGCAATTGAGAATCGGTATGTATCGACACCGAGTCTCTTGATGTGCTGGATGTCTTCCTCGAACCGGTGATAATGGTCGCAGGCAACGTCGCCGTTATGTTGCTTGTGGACCCTGCCCGGGATGTCGCAGAACATATCCCAGATGGACGGTGTCCTGCCGCCTTCCGCTGCCGCCCCTTCGATTTGATAGGAGGATGTTGCCGTTCCGAACGTAAACTGTTTATCGAATTTCATTATGTCTTCTCCCCTTTATGTTTGTGTATGGAAGCAAGGGGACGGTTCTGCTGCTTCCGAAGCATGAGAACCGTCTCCGCACTTCCTGTTTGTGTATGCAGGGAAAAACAGGGGCGGTGCCTAATACACATGCACCGTCCCCATTTTTCCAGATTGAAGCGAGTGAGCCCGGCCGGACGCTTCCAAAAGAATCGGATATTTGACCGGCCGCAACCGTCCCCTTTATTCTTTGACTGATCCAGCAGAGATGCTGTTGACGATATATTTTGATAGGAACAGGAATGCGATCATGATTGGTACGACTGAAATCGCGATTCCCAGGTACATGCTTCCGAGATTCTGTGCCACCTGTGATCCTTTTAGGAAACCCATCAATACAGGCAGTGTGTATTTCTCAGGCGAGAACAGGATGACGAGCGGCATGATGTAGTTGTTCCATGAACCGATGAAGGTGAAGATCGACATCGTCGCAATCGCCGGCATCATGATCGGAATCGCCACTGTGTGGAAAATCTTGAACTCGCTTGCGCCGTCGATCCTTGCCGCTTCGATCAGGCTGGGATGCAGCGTCGTCTGGATATACTGTCGCAGGAAGAACACGACGAACGGACTGGCGATCGTCGGCACGATCAATGGGATGTAAGTATCCAGGATTCCCAGGTTCTTACTCAGTTCGTAGAATCCGATGAGTCCGAGCTGTCCCGGCACCATCATCATGACGAGCATGAAGACGAACAGGAAGTTCTTCCCCTTGAATGTGTAAAAGGCGAATCCGTACGCGGTCAGCGCCGAGAAGTATCCCGACAGGACCGTCACGAGCACGGAGATGATCAGGCTGTTCTTGAAACCGGCCCAGATGTTGACGTATTCCATCATCGTCCGGTAGTTTTCCATGAGGGCGGTGCCCGGGATCAGCGTGAATCCCGACAGGATCGCCTCATTCGATCTCGTCGCGTTGACGAGCATCATCAGGAACGGGATGAAACAGACGACCGCCATCACGGACAGCACGATGTAGATGATGCTTTTGACGGTGCGGCCCTTCTTTTTTTCCTTTGTTTCCTGAGGGAGGGTCCCCGGGTTCGGGTCCTTCACCTCTTCTTCGAACTGCACTTCGTTTTCGACTGCTGTTTTTCCTAACATCTTTCCTACACCTGCCTTGTCTGCTTGCGTTCATTTCGGTACATCCCTTTGAACACCATCGCCGAGAAGATCAGGGTGATGACGAACAATCCGTACGCGACTGCAGAAGCATAGCCGTAATTGTTATACTTGAATGCCTGGTTGTATAAATACAGCACCATCGTATTCAGCGAGCCGTCCGGCGACCCGATTCCGTCGGTCAAAAGCATCGGCAGGTCGAACAATTGGAGACCCCCGATCAGCGACGTGATCATGATGTACAGGAGGATCGGCTTCAAGAGCGGAAGCGTGATCTTCGTGAACGTCTGCCAGCGGTTGGCCCCGTCGATCAGTGCCGCTTCATAGTAATCTTTCGAAATGCCCGACACCCCCGCCATCACGACGATGAAGGAGTGGCCGAACCACATCCACGTCAGGATGAGCGAGACGGACAGCTGGGCGGTGGCAGGCTCGTTAAGCCAGTTTATCGGTTCTGATATAAGACCAATTTTTAGAAGAATCATATTTAATGAGCCGTGCTGCCAATCTAGTAAAATACCGAACAGCAGGGCGACCGAGCTGATGGTGATCAAATTTGGCAGATAGAAAATCGATCTGAAGAAGGCGAGTCCCCTCAACTTCATTCTCATATCAGAAAAGATCAATGCCAGGATGAGAGCCAGTCCGATCTGCAGGATGAAGTTGACTCCCCAGATCTTCCATGTGTTAAAAAAGGCTTCCACAAAATAAGTATCCGTGAATAACCGCTTATAGTTGGCGAGGCCGACGACTTCCGCGACGCCGCTTCCTGTATAGTTTGTGAAGCTGTAATAGAATGTAAGTGCCACGGGATAAATACTGAAGATCAAAAAGATGATCCAGAACGGCGCAATGAAGAAATAGCCGTATTTATTGACGTTTTTCATTCCCCGAGCCCCCTTCGTTATCTTGGATTTTGCAGGCGGCCAAGACTTCGGCCGCCTGCCTTTTTTGTATGGTCATGCGCCAGGCGGAAGTGCCGGATACGGCCGCTGAATGTTCACCGGCCGGCCCCGCAGCATTTCCCCTCGACGCACTCTTTCTACTAAATTTAGTTCTTCGGTACCTTCAAGTCAGGGTACGCGTTCTGTGCTTTTTGATAGAATTCTTTAATTGCATCTTCTTTAGACTTCTTGCCGTCTACATATTGCTGAACGGCATTTCCGTAGAACGTATCAAGCTGCTGGTCATATTTCGTGACGATTCCAGGCTCGATTTCTTTCGCCTGCTCCAGGAAGAACTGGTAGTTGTTCTGTCCGCCAAGGAATTCACTGCTGAAGTCATCCTTGATTGCGTTCGTTACCGGATTGTAGGCAAGGACATCTCCTGTTTCCTTCGCCCACTCTGTCAGGAATTCATCGTCCTGTGTCATCATTTTCACAAAATCATACGCAAGTTCTTTGTTCTCTGATTTGTTGTAAACACCTAACCACGTTCCGCCCCAGAAGTACGGGCTCGGTCCGCTTGTAACGGCCCAGTCGCCGTTTGTTTCTTTAACATTTGTTTTCAATACGCTGTGAAGTCCCCATGTCGGAAGGACATATGAGAATACTTGAGTTTCTTTTTCTTTTCCGTCCTGCTTCACTTTGATCGGCTTATCCATGCCTTCGAACCATGATGGAGACCACTCGGCAGCAAGAGCCGTATAGCTGTTCTCGCGAAGGGTCTTCGCATGATCCATGAACTCTTTCTTTTGGTCTGTCAATTGCAATTCGCCTTTGTCGTTCACCCATGGCTGCGGATTGTCGCCTTGTGAGAACCAGCGCATCGCACCTTCATCCGGGAACATGCTGTAGCCTTTTTCCTTCATCTTTTCAGCTACTTCAAACACGCCGTCCATCGATGCCATCATATTGCCGACTTCTGTCGGATCTTCGGTTCCAAGCACTTCTTTTGCAATGCTTCTTCTATAGAAAATTCCTCCAGGCGTTGTCTGCCAAGAAAGGGCTCTTACATTTCCATCTTTGTCTTTTCCTAAATCGAATACATACGGTACATATTTATCCTTGATTTCTTCAACATTGTACGGATCCTCTGAAAGGTTTTCCCAGTATCCTGCATCCACCCATTGTTTAAGGAATGCAATCTCCCCTGTGAACACGTCAGGAGCTCCGACACCGCTTTCAAGAACCGGCTTCAATTTCGTCGGATAATCCGCGATCGGAACGATTGTCAGTTCCACTTTGACCCCATTCTTCTCTTCAAACTTCGTGATCGGCTTCTTCAATTCATCCGTGAATGACCAGATCTTCAAATCAACATCTTTGTCTTTCTTGCCGCCTGATGACTCGGAGCTCCCGGAACAGCCGGCAAGCACCCCTGCAAGCAGGACCGCTGTCATAAATAATGCTAGAAACTTCTTCATGTTTATCCCCCTTTGTCCTTTATGGATATATGTGGTCGAAATCGGTTTCGGTAAAACCTGTAAAAAAATCTTCGGTGCCGCTGTTGATTTCCCTGTAAAACGGTAAGGTCTTACACGGAAATCAACAGCTGGAAACTCTTTCCGAAACCGGTTTCGAAATCACCTAAAAAATTTTTTCGTGCCTGGAGTCCAGGCACTATTTAATTGATGTACAGGACTCCCTGATGATGAGCTCCACCGGGATGATGTCCGTCGTCTTCAACTTCTTCTTCAAATCCATCTGTTTGATCAGCATTCCGCCGGCCCGTTCACCGATCTTGTCGGTGTCCTGCCTGACGGTCGTCAGTTTCGGTGTCACGTAGGATGCCATGTCAATATCATCATAGCCGATGATCGAAATGTCCTCAGGAATCCTGAGACCTTTTTCCTTGATCGCTTCCATCGCCCCGATTGCCATATGGTCACCGGATACGAATACAGCCGTCGGCAGGTCCTCGAGCGAGAGTAGCGTATTCATCGCTTTCTTTCCTTCCTCAATGGAGAAAAATCCGCCGTTCACCACGAATTCCTTCCGTATCGGAAGGCCCGCTTCCTTCATGCCCTTCTTGAATCCTTTGATACGCTGTGCACCGGCATCGATGCCCGGATCCCCTGAGATATGGGCGATCTTCGAATGACCCAGTGAATGAAGATAATTCACGGCAAGCCTGCCGCCCTCGATATTATCGGAGTAGACGACACTGCAATTCTGCTTCGTCATGTCGATCACCACGATCGGTACATGACTGTTGATCATCTCCTGCACCTGAGGGTCGTTCGGGTCTGAACAAATGACCACAATCCCGTCAACGGCGCGGTATAAGAAGTGTTCCAGATAACTCGTATCCCGCTTGCGCAGATTCCGTGAGGCAAAGATCAGATCATAGCCTTCACGCTCCACGTACTTGCGGAAACTCTCAATGATCGCATTGAAGAAAGGATGCTTCATCCCCACCTCATTATCCTCGGCGAACATCACACCGATCGTCCACGACTTCTTCGTAGACAGCGACTGTGCATGCGCATTCGGGAGATAACCCATCTCCGCCGCCGCATCGAGGATCTTCTGCTTCGTCTTCGGACTCACATCCGCGTAATTATTAAGAGCCTTGGATACCGTCGTACTGGAAACCCCAGTTTTCTTCGCCAAATCATAAATCGTAACCATCGTTGTCCCCTCTTCATCGAAAGCGCTTTCGTTGATGTTATTATAGCCCAGAAAAAATCGATGCGCAATAGAATTTTCAAAAAATTTTGTTTGGATTGTTTTGGGGGGATTGGGGCGTGATTGTTGCAGCGGGTTGTGTCCGGGTTGCGGGATCGGGATGGGTTGTGCGGCCGAGTTGCGGGGGCGGGTCGGGGGGGGACAGGTACCTTGACCCACTTTTCCCTTCTACCATTTTATCAATCATTGATCATGCTCGCTGCCGGTGGCCCCCATAACGGCTAAAAACCGGTTTTGATAATATATTGGGATTTTCGGTTTGATAATAAAAGAGTTGTTTTTGATAATATAATTGGATTTTTGATAATATCCTGCCCGTTTTTGATAATATATCAATCCGCAGACCCATCCCAACGCTTGTTTCGCCCTCAAATCCCATGTAAACAGACATACTCTAGTAGTTTAGTTAGTTTTTTTAAAAAAACCGACCCATTCCGTGAATTTTCACCCTTCAATTAACTCATTTTCATCTTTGCCGCGTTTGCCTCCCCCCTTCCCCAATAGAACTCCAAAAAGAAAAGCCGCCCCCGCACCAAAGCACGAAGGCAGCTTTTCACCAAAAAAGGGGTTAACAAATCATCCCTTCCTTTTCACCCGCAGCCGGCCAGCGACCAAATACCCGACGGCCAGAACAAAAAAGATCAGCAGCAAGCCTGCAAAGCCATCGGTAAACCCGCTGCGCTCGATCGCATAGCCGAACAATGGGAAGCTGATCATGATCACGAAGCTTTCCATCAGCCCGATCAGCGACAGGAACGTCGAGCGGACGTTGCTTTCCAGGAATCCCTGCACGAATGAGCTGAAGATCGGTTCGAACAGACTCAACAGCTGAGCGAGGAACAGGAATGACAGCAGGATCGCCCAGTCGTTCGCAAAGATGAACAGGATGAAGAACAAGAGGAACAGCACCAATCCATAATGAAGGATGTTGAAAAACTTGAACCTCGCTTCCACCTTGTACGCGATCTTCGCCATCACGACGCCGAGCAGTCCTTCGATCGTGAAGATGGCCCCGACGACGACGGACGAAAATCCGAGCTGAATGAAATATTCCTGTCCGTAAAACACGATGATGACCATCACCGCACTCGCCAGGATGAACAGCACGACCGGCCGGTGGATGACCCGGTTGTTTTTCCAGACCCTCACCCCGAGCTTGAACTGATGCACCCACTGGTTATACCAGCGCCCGCCGATATCCTCCGTCTTCTCACGTTCAGGTTCCTTCATGAAAAGAAGCGGAATCACGGCCAGCACGTGGGTGACGATTGTGGAGCCGTACACCCATTCCCAGCTGATCTCGGCCATGAAGCCGCCGAGGAATTTTGCCAAACTCAGTGAAAGCAGTGAGATTGCCGTCATGCTCCCGATGATCCGCGTATACTCTCCTTCCCGCTTTGCATTCTTCAATGTGTCATAGGCAAAAGACTGCTCGGCCCCCGAATGGAAAGTGACCATCAGCCCCATCGACAGGAATGCGAGCGTGAACACCGTAAACGTGCCGCTCACCAGCATCAAGAGCGCATATAGGAGGCTGAACAGATTCCCGATGATCAGGCTGATCTTCCTCCCATATAAATCGGCAATCATCCCCGTCGGCACCTCGAATAATACGATCGCCAGGTGGAGCAGTGCCTCCAGCAACCCGATTTCACCGAAGGTCATGCCCTTGTCGCCGAGATAAATGACCCAAAGCGCCCGGTCAAAAAATAACTGTGCAAAGAATAAATAAAAATAGAGCAAATATATGTTGTTTTTCGTTTTCATTGGTTGTCGTCCTCTCTTAAACAAAAATCTTGAGAAATGCGGCGGCGCCCTTTCAGCCCCCACAAAGGCGTCCGGCTTCTGAAGCCTGGACTGACCGAATCGTCATGATGATAGGGTCACTGGTGCAGCGCATTTCTCAAATCATAAAAAAAGCCGCAGGGCATCATCCCCTGCGGCTTTTCGCTATTTTCAGGAAATCATACATCGTTCATGGATATTCAGCTAAAAATAGACAGACCTGTCCCGTTGGCAGCTGAAAATCCAAAAATCGACATCATGAAAACAAGGTATTTCTTCCTGGCCCTGATGTCTACAGTGAACGATTGCATGAGTTTCCCTCCTTTTTTGTTTAAGATTCTCTTTTATCTTTTATTATAAGATGGTTGGGAATTTACAGCAAGGGGAAATTGGAGCGCGGGGCACTGGTTATAGCACCGTTTTGCCCAAATAGAGTTGAAAAGTTTGTTATTTTGACTGGATCCGGTTAAGTTGAACCAATTCTTCTGTATAAATGACTGTCTGTATAATGGAAATTTGGGTGCCGTCAGCATTTATGATCCATTTTCAGGATTTATGATCCATTCGACAAAAAATACGCGCCTCAATCGAAATTTATAATCCATTTCAGAAAAATATGATCCTGATTCGAAATATATGATCCTTTGAGAATCATTCTAATCTAGCGGCGTCTGCACCGGCCGCGTCAGACAACGCTGGCACACCAGCCCCGGCCACAAACCCCAGCCTTCAAATCCCAAAAAGACAAAACAAAAAACCCGGCCCCCGGCACACTCCAAAAAAGCGTACCAGGGACCGGGCCCCATATCATTCATTCCGTCAAAATGGGTCAGGGTACCTGTCCCCCCGACCCACTTCCGACCCGCCATCGACCAGCCGAACCGGCAGGCAGGCCCGCTGGCTGGTCCGATTTAAACCACAGAGCCGATGAGACTGAATCGGACCTGAAACGAGCAAGCCGAACCGTGCAGCCGAACCGTGCAGCCGAATTAAGCCGCCCGGTTCTCCTGCTTCCGGTCCCCCTTCTCGATCTTCACTGCTGTAACGGCAAAGACCAATAGAAGGACGATCTGCGGGATCATCGTTTCAAGTGTAGGATAGAATCCCGCCCAGTCCACGATTGGCAGGCTGTTCAATTGAGTCGACTGGATCTTGTCGGTCAATTGCAGCGCGTGGATGCTGACGCCGAGTATTTTGAATGCCACGAAATAGATCAGGAATGTGGCGATCTTGAAGAACGGGCGCACCGGGATCTTCGTGCTGTATCGGATGAGTACGAATGCACAGACTGCCAAGATTCCGACGGCGATCAAGATGCCGGCAAGCATTTTCCCAGTGCTGATGGATGGTGCGATCCCCATGTAGAAGATGATTGTTTCGGCACCTTCCCTGAAGATCGACAGGAAGCTGACTAACGCAAGCGACAGGACGCTGCCCGTCGAAAGGGCCGTTCCCATCTGTTTCTGGATGTACTGGTTCCATGCTTTCATCGTTGATTTCTGGTGAAGCCACATACCGACTCCGACCATCATCAATACGGCCGCGATTCCGGTGATGCCTTCAAAGATTTCGCGGTTGGCGCCTGCAGTGGCGGTCGAAAAGACCGTGCTCAAAATGAAGGCTGCCACAACGCTCATCCCGACACCGGCAATGACGCCGGCCCAGATCCACTTCTGCTGTGAAGCGGCATTCGCTTTTCGTAAAAAGGCAAGGAGGGCGGTCACGACAAGCAGTGCTTCCAGTCCCTCGCGAAGCATGATCAGCGCTGCATCCCAGACGCTGTAATTCGTTTTGTCCTGCAGGAGGACAATCGATTTTTGATAGTTTGTCAGATCACTCTGAATCGCGTCTACATCTGCGTTTTCAGAAGAAAGCTTTCCGGCAAGGACCGGGATATTGTTTTCAAGCTCCGTATAGAGGCTGCCATTTTTCGTCCTGACATCCCCTTCTACAGAAGGCCAGACACTCAGGAATTTCTCGAGGTGAGGCACTGCCCCCTCCGGATTCCCATCATCGATCGATTGATTCGCTTTCTCGAGCAGGCTCACAAGCGTATCCAGGGAATAGTTCTGGTTATCGGACTTAAGGTTCTTTCCTGCTGCAAAATCCTCGACTGCCGAGTTCAGCTCGCCATAGATTCCTTCGATTTTTGAAAAATCCTTTTCATCCTGTGTCAGGGCGATCCGCAGAAATCCCATCTGCGTTTCGATTTTCCCGTAGAAAGGGATGCTCTGAGAGCGGACGATCTTTTCATTCTTCGTCCAGGCAGACAGGAATGATTGGTAGCTCTCATACGCACGGTCAGCGTCTTTCGCCTCGATTGACTGTCCCATCTCGTCAAGGACCGGAGTCAGGGCTGCCTTGACCTGGCCGCGCTGTTCCTCCTGATCGACAGGGTTCTGTTCCTTCTCGAGGGCGACCAGACTGTGGGAAACGTCTGATAACGCGTCCAGTACAGGTTCTTTTTCACGTTCCTTCACAAGGTCATCGAGGGTGGAAATAGAGTCTCCGACCTTCTTCGATGTCTCGTTTTCGGGAACATCCGCCTTTTCCCAGTCACTGCTCAACTGTGCGACAAGCTTTTCAGCGCTGTCCCAGTCATCTGCCTTGACCTTCATGATGGCGTCGCCGACAGAAATATATAAATCACTGTAGTTTTCCTCCGCCGATGCAAACTGCAAAGGCGAAAGCATCATCAGCACGATCAGGCTGATCAGTATTGTCACTTTCTTCAATGCGCCCATCTCCTAGTTAAACAACTCAGCACCAAGGAAGCTTCCTTTTTTCACGCCCGGGAAACAAGCGAAAAGGGCACTGCCTCGGTGGGTGATGTATTCATTCAATTTATCTGCACGTCCCATGCTTTTCTGGATGTTGATGAACTGACTCGGGTTCTGCTGGAATGACATGAACAAGAGCCCGGTATCAAACGCCCCTGTATCCGGGTTGATTCCATCCGAATACGAGAAGGAGCGGCGCAGGATCCTGTCCTTCACCTTACGCGCGAGTGCCACGTGGGAATTTTCCGGGACGACCGGTTTGCCGTTCTCCTTGAGTTCAAGATCCACTTCATCGAACTCGCCTTTCTTCCCAAGCGGGGCACCAGTGTCACGATGCCTTCCGAACGTTGCTTCCTGTCCGCTGAGTGACGTACGGTCCCACGTTTCCACATGCATCTGGATCCTTCTGACGGCAAGATACGTCCCGCCCGTCAGCCAGCTTTTCGACTGGCCGGGCTGCACCCATACCACCTTATCCATTTCTTTCGCATCATCCGTGTCCGGATTGCCTGTCCCGTCCTTAAAGGCAAAAAGGTTCCGCGGCGTTTCCACCTTCTTCCCTTTTTGCTTGTAGGAATTGAATCCGGTCTGCGACCATTTCAGCGTCACTTTCCCGCGGGCAGCCCTGATCAGGTTGCGGACCGCGTGGAACGCGACCTGCGGATCATCCGCACACGCCTGGACACAGATGTCCCCTCCGACATAGCGAGGATCCAGCTGATCCTTCGGGAAGTGCGGCAGATCCTTGAGTTCAGCCGGTTTCTTGTGGGCGAGGCCAAGTTCTTTTTTTTCAAAAAGGCTCGGTCCCACCCCGAACGTCAGCGTCAAATGTGCCGGGTCGAGCCCGGCCGCTTCCCCTGTATCAGGAGGCGGCAGCAGCGCATTGGCCGAATTCGGTCCGACCAGCTGCCCGTTCATCAGGCTGACGCTGTAGGTCGTCCATAATCTGAACAGTTCCTTCAATTCGGCTTTTGATCCCGCCGTGCAATTCAGCGAAGCGAAGTACACATGCTTCGGATTCTTCGTCAGGATCCCCGACTGATGCTTTCCGTAAAAATTGACCTTGTTGTCAACGGTTTCGTCATCATCAACAAACGGATTGGCACCGAATGCCGTGAGGACACCGGTGAGCCCCGATGCTCCAAGGAGCACCCCGGCTCCGCCGACGCCTGCTATTTTTAAAATATCTCGCCTTGAAATTTGAGTCTGTAACATTGATTTCTCTTCGCTGCTCATTCAGATCACTCCACTACAATGGCAATTTGACTTAGAGGCTCCCCTAAATTATCAACCGCACGGGATAAGGCCTTCGTATCTTCTGAAGTCAATTTTTCATACGATACATATCCGCCGTTACCATCTTCATATTTTGCAAGAAGCTCATCAAGCGTGGCGAAATTCTTTTCCAATGTGCTGACAAGATCCTTGTCTCTCTTCTCTAGTTCATCTTTGAAAATAGCAAAAATCTTTTCTGCACCCTCTACGTTTGCTTTGAAATCATATAAGTCCGTATGAGAGTAGATTTCCTCTTCCCCTGAAATCTTCGAGGTCGATACCTCGTTCAGAAGGTCGACCGCTCCCGTGATCATCAGGTCAGGCGTCACTTCCACCGTCTCCACTTTCGCACGAAGTTCCTTCACATCTTTCAACAGCTGGTCTGCCGTTTCTTCATACCCTTCAGTCGTGCCTTCTTCCCAAAGCGCATACTCAAGCTTGTGGTATCCGGACCACTCCTCTTCGCCTTTCCCTTCATCCTGGATATCGGCAAGACGCGCATCGATGCGCGGATCCAAATCCCCGAAGCTCTCGGCGATCGGTTCGGAACGCTCGAAATACATACGCGCCGGAGCATACAATTCCTTGGCCTTCTCAACATCCCCGGCTTTCACCGCTTCAACGAACGCCTCTGTCTCGATGACGAACTGATCGAGCTGCTCCGTCGCGAAGTCCTTATATGCAGCCACTTCACTGTCTAGCGTAGCCGCCTGCTGCGTCTGCTCTGAAGCCTTTGTATCTTCCTTCTTCGTACTGGATGCCTCATCCCCGCAGCCAGCCAGAAGACTTCCCGATAAAACTACCATACTCGCAAAACCAACTAATTTTTTCATATTTATATATAACTCCTATCATCGTATAATATCAACGTTAATGATAATCATTTTCAATTGATATGTCAACATGCTATCAAACGCTTTCACATCGGGGGTGGTGGACGCGTGGCCGAGGTTCGGTCCGGCGGCGGTCGGATGCTGTTTAGCGGGTCGGGCGGTTCAGGGGCCGGGCTTGGCCGGAAGCGGATCGGGGGGACAGGTACCTTCACCCGCCGTGCCGCGGTTCCTGTCCCCGCGGTCAAGCCGAAAGCGGCTCCCTGTCTGTTTCCCGCCCGTTTCAACATACTAGCCTTCTCCCCGGCAAAACCATGATTTGTCAAAAGCTTTTTTTATAAAAAACTCTCAAAAACTGCTTAAATTATGCCCAAACCCATTGTTTTCAAGCCAATCTATGTAATGTAGTGGATCTCACCCACCTTTTCCATTAAAAAACCGGTACCGTTTGATGCTGCAAACCTGCTGGAAATAGATATATTATCAAAAACGATGGTTTTATTATCAAAAATCCAAATATATTATCAAACCGAAACGGCCCATTTATTATCAAAAATAAGATTTTATTATCAAATCGAAAAATCTGCCCATAATATGGTCACGGGACCTGTCCTCCGGCTCACTCCACCCATGATATGGGCCACCGTACCTGTCCCCCCGGCTTAACCCCATCCAACCGGACACCCTTGCCTTCAGCTAACGGCGGCTACAACGACCTTAACCGTTCGGGAATTGAACCCTAAAGCGGGTGCACATGCCGGGCACACCAAAAAAGGCCCCCCTGCTTCCACAAGCAGGGGGACCCTCCACCAGATCGGCCCGATAAATTAAAGCCGCTATTAATGTATATCCCTCTTCTTAAACCGCCCGCCGCGGACTTCGTTGATATCCGCTACAGCAAGGAACGCCGACGGATCCAGTTCCTCGACGATCGACTTCAGCTTGGCTTCTTCCAGCCTGGTCACGATGGTGAAGATCACTTTTTTGTCATCACCTGAGTAGGCGCCTTCCCCTTTCAGGTAGGTGACCCCGCGCCCGAGCCGGGCCATGATCGCGTCCCCGATGTCCTCGTGTTTGTCACTGATGATCCAGGCGGATTTCGATTCGTCGAAGCCGTCGATGACGATATCGATCGTCTTGAAGGCGATGACGTACGCGAGGACCGAGTACATCGCCCGGTCCCATCCGAGGACGAAACCGCCCCATGCAAAGATGAACACGTTGAAAAGCATGATGAATTCCCCGACTGAGAAAGGGAATTTTTTATTTAAAAGAATGGCCAGGATCTCACTGCCGTCAAGGGCACCTCCGTACCGGATGACCAATCCCACCCCGGCGCCGAGCACGATTCCGCCAAAGACCGTCGCCAGCAGCACATCCTGCGTAAACGCCGCGACATGATGCAGATAACTCGTCGCAAGCGATAAAATCGTAATTCCGAATAATGTGGATATCGCGAACGTTTTTCCGATTTGCTTGTAACCAATGAAGAAAAACGGGATGTTCAGTAAGAAGATAAATAATCCGATGCCGATACCGGTCAGGTTATAAAGAATGATCGAGATTCCAACGATCCCGCCGTCCATGATCAAATTCGGTACGAGGAACACTTCGATTCCAAGCGCCATCATGATGGCTCCCAGCAGGATGAAGACTCCCCGTTTCAAAACTTTCAATTTCGTTAATTTAGGATGCTGCAATTCAGCTTTTATCTGTTGTTCGATTGATTCATCACTCAATGTCGCTTCCCCCTGTTTCTATGTACTCATATTAAAGTATCTGTTTACGGTCGAATATATGTATAGATCAGGAGAGATAGTTGGACTGATACATCATGACTTCTATGAACCCATGTGTGTCTGGAGAGATGTCCACGGAATAACATGTCTGATCAGCGGGTGCATATGACTTTATTTTCCGGGCTGAATGGAAGGGAAGAGGAGCCGCACTGTCATCGTGGTGAGGGGACGAAGAGGTTGGAGAAAAAATCATCTCGATATTTGACAGGTGCGAAGTATCAACTTTTAAATCGGCTTCATTCATGGCAGCATCCTCGTATTTCAGTACATGGATCTGCTGCAGACCGGCAAGACAAACAAGTAAAATCCAGATCGACACATTCCTCACTCGATAACCTCCCTCCGCATTTCTTCTTATTTAATTATACCTCATTGCATTCCACAGGGGAACGGATTGGACTTTCCGGAACAAGCGGCGGTGGCGTGCGCCAAGCTGAAAAAACCGGAATCCCCGACCGGATACGGTTTTCACTTCCATTAAAAAATCTATTCCCCCAGCTCAATTACAATCGGATCAAGCTCGATTTTCTCATGTCCTTTCCCGGACGTCAGGCTCGCGATGATCACCGGCTGGATGATGAGCTGCCCGGCCCCGTCCCGGATCGCACCGAAGTCCGTCGTCCCTTCAAACGTTTTCCCCTCATCCGTTGAGACTCCCGGTCCGCTCGTACCGTCTGCATAGACATGCCCGAGATCATCCGTCACCCTGAACACCGGCGTCACGCTCGGCCATTTTTCAAGGAAATCCCCTTTCACGAGCTGCCTGTAGGAAATGATCGTCGACACATCCGTGAACTCAACCGATTTCAGGGTGAACGTAACCTCTTCATTCTTCACCGTTTCATTCACGAGCTGCTCTTTCCCTTCCAGTCGCTCCAATGAAAAATCGAACGACCAATCCCCCTTGATCACAGCATCCTTTTCAACTCCGCTGAACCCTTGAGGAGACCATGAAATGTCCACCTTATCCGGAGTTTCGCCGTCTTTGAAGTGAGGGGTGAACGTGGATAGGCCGACGTAGCGTGTGTCACTGATCTTCGTGATTTCGCCGGTGCCGGCACTGCCGTTAGAGCCTGCGACCTCGAACCAGTCCGCCCCGCTCATCTGCACCGATTCACCCAGATCCCGATCCGTTTCAATCGCGAACGACACCGTGATATTCGTACCGTCATAGACCGCATCATCGATCATGACCGTCGTTCCATTGTCCGTCTCGGCAAGACCGATATCGGTGGAGAATTCATCAAAGGCGCCATGGTCTTCGTTTTGAAAATACGCGATGACATCATCCATAAACGGGATCTGCGAAGCAATTGACGGCACCGCAAAGCCCGCCGCAGCAGACGCCCCGATCAAGATGACCGCTGCAGCTGCAGCCGGCCGCCATACCGGTGCCTTTTTCCTTTTTTTCAAAACATGCTGTTTCACCCGTTCTTTCTCCGCATCCGTCACGTCCGATAACTCCAGCTGCTCCACATCGAGTTCCATCCATTCCTTCATGCTCATATCAATAGCTCCTTCAATTTCAAATTAGTCGCCAGGATCTTCTTCCCCCGGTACAAACGGTTATCGACCGCTGCTTTCGAGAGTCCCAGGTGATCCGCAATTTCACGATTGGAGAGCTCCAAGTAATATTTCATCATGAAAATGTCCCGGTCATCGTCCTTCAATCGATTGATAGCAGCCAATAATTCATTTCTACCTTCACGCATCATGACCGATTCTTCCGTTGCTGCGGCACCCGCTTTCTCTTTTAACAGGACATCGGACTTCTCACGCTCCCTGCGCTTTTTTGCATGACGGTACCGGTCGATGGCCTTATACTTCGCGATCATGCCAATCCACTTTTTAAAATCAGCTGCTTCTCCCTGAAACTGACGGGCATTCTCCCAGACAGTCAGGAACACATCGTTGACGCATTCATCGATATCCTGGTCGTGCATACTGTTCAGAATCTTCGCCGCAATCGTTTTGACAAGCGGCATATACGTATCAATCACATACACAAGCGCATCTTCTTTCCTTTTTTTCAGCCTCGGGATAAAATTTGCCGGCGTACTTTTCATCATTTCCGCTCCTTTTGTTTTTGAAAAAGCTTTTTCATATGGTACAACGAACGACGTGTGAAATTATTCTCAAGTTTATGTAAATTGAGACTTCAAAGAAGCAAAATGGTCACTGGCCATGATAAAATGAGACCGAAAGTCTTCTAAAGGAAATGGGAGGGATTCACAATGTTCACAACGGTAAACGATTTTCTACAGGAATGGAAACAGGAAGCGGCAGTCACCCAGAAAGTGCTCGACGCCCTCACGGATGAGTCATTGAAACAAGAGGTCGCACCCGGCCTGTACAGCATCGGGAGTGTCGCGTGGCACATAACCGGAGCCGCATTCTACTTTCCGTCTCAAGTCAGCATCCGCTTCGAGGCCCCGGATCTTCAAAAAGAAGCCCCTGCTTCTGCATCCGAAATCAGCGAAACTTACAAACTCGTAAGCGACCGTCTGGCTGAAGCCGTCTCCGAACAGGTTTCTGATGAAAAAATGAACGAAATGGTCAACCTATTCGGTATGGACATGCCCGTCCAGGCCGTCCTGCGCCTGCTGATCCAGCACCAGGCCCACCACCGCGGGCAGCTGACCGTCCTCATGCGCCAGGCAGACCTGAAAGTTCCCGGCGTGTACGGCCCGAGCAAAGAAGAATGGGAAGCGATGAACGCTTCGAAATAAGAAGGAAAAAGACCGGCGCCGGCCGGTCTTTTTTTACTCTTTGAAATAGTGGACGGGCCTGACTTCAATACGCCAGCCAAACTCTTCCCCGCCCTCCACCTGCACAGCCGGATGCAGCCTCGCCGCACCGACTGCGGCATCCAGATCCTCTGCTTCAATGAGGAACACGCTTCCGATCATCTCCCCGGTTTCTTCCCCATCACTCACGATCACTTTCCCGCCACCCCGTCTTATATGTTTCGCTTCAAGACCCGTACCTGCATCCATCAGGACCTGCCCAGTTTCGTACAACTCCTGAAGATGCGGCTCGCACTCTCCCATGACGGCATTGATCTCTTCCTCCGGCCTTGCATCCATCTTTTCCCGATTAAAATAGCCCACGCATAGAAATTTCATTTCACCGTCTCCTTTTCTGAACCATTACATGTAAAGTTCGACGTCCTGCGGGAAATCCCTTGTTCCGGATTAAGCAGCCGCATGGCAAAATAAAGAGGGATTCGTCTCTTTTTACAGAATCTATCCTTCATAGACTTAAAAAGGAGTGCCGCTATGTATATCCCGCCATATTTTAAAATCACAGACGAAACGACCGCCCATAGCATTATCAGCGAAAACGGCTTTGCCACCCTGATCTCCCAGGGCGACGGCATGCCCATCGCCACCCATCTGCCGCTGCAGCTTAATGAGGATAAAACCTGTTTACACGGCCATTTCGCCAGACCGAACCCGCAGTGGAAGGACATCGAATCCCAAACTGTGCTCGCCATTTTCCACGGTCCGCACTGCTACATCTCCCCGTCCTGGTATGAGACGGATCAAACCGTGCCCACCTGGAACTACGTCACTGTCCATGTGTACGGAAAAATGGAGCTCGTCCATGATACCGATGAGAGCATGAAATCTTTAGAAGAGCTGGTCGCAGCATACGAAGCTCCCGACAGCCCTTACAGCCTGGAAAACGTAGATGCCGGATATCTCGCCGGACTGAGCAAAGGCATCCAGGCATTCAAGCTGCATATCACGAAAATCGAAGGCAAAGCAAAACTAAGCCAAAACCATCCAGCCGAGCGTCGTGAACGGGTGATCCGGCAGCTCGAACAGATTCCCAGGGACGATGAGAGGGAGATTGCGGAGTGGATGAAGAGAAGTCTGAAGTGAAGGCAGAGCAGACAAAATAAGAGTGAAATTTCATTTAATAAGGGGGATGAAATATGTCCTCGAAAGTAAAACTTGTATACTTCATTGATGCCAATGAAGTCAGAGACCTAATAAATATGAAGTTCCAAATAGATCCCAATGATCTGGCCGGAAATTAATCGAAATGATTTAAAAAATATTTCAATAGGGGCATGGCCATAATTGCGAATCATGGCCATGCCCCCTTGTTTTCAAAGAAAAGTGAGTCAAAATGACTTATTTTTAAAAAATTCTCTGCAGTGTTTTGTAGAAATCCAGTTTTCAACCGGATTCCGGCCCGCTATTTCAGTAGAGAGAAGGATCAGGCATCAAATATGATCCTAAATCTGATTTTATGAGCCCAATTGGAAATATATGATCCTAATCCCGATTTTATGAGCCTAATTCAGATTATATGATCCTAATTCAAATTATATGATCTTACAAGAATCATTCTAAACTAGAATCCTGAATATTCTCCTCTCCATTCCAAAGATCACACAAAAATGAGCCGCGGTACCTGTCCCCCTGACCCGCTCAAGGCAGCAATACAATCTTCCCCAGCTTCCCTTTTTCCTTAAAATACACCTGTGCTTCTTTCGCTTGTTCCAATGGAAAGGTTTTATCGATGACAGGCACTAGTTTTCCTTCAGAAATGGCTCCCAGCATCTCTTTGAACTCTGCCCTAGTCCCCAGCACCGAACCGTACATGGTGATGTGTTTTAAATACAGTGTCCGAAAATCCAGATTCGTCTGCTGGCCCCCGGCAGAGCCTGATATACAAAACTTCCCGCCTTTTTTCAAAACTTGAAGAGACGTGTCGAATAAAGCATCCCCCACGACATCCAGCACGGAGTCGACCGGACCCCCGTTCACATTAAGAATGTCTTCTGCCAGGTGTTCGGAGTGATAGGATACGACATGGGTTGCGCCTAATTCCTTCAGCTTTTCTTCCCCGGCCAAGTCACCAATGACCGCAAAGACCTTGGCTCCACACACCTTTGACGCAATCTGCACATTCAACGAGCCCACCCCGCCGTTCGCCCCGGTGACCACCACCGTTTCTCCGGCTTGAACTTGAATCTGGTTCACCATATGCCACGCTGTCAGCCCGCTCACCGAAAAAACGGCGCTTTCCTGATAGCCTGGAAGAGGCATATCAAAGCAGAGTTCAGCCGGCCACACGACATATTCAGCATACCCGCCGTCATACTCAGATCCGATGAACGACATATCCTCCGAAATATGTTCCAATCCACTTTCCCCGCTCGATGTAAAAGGAAAAAGCACCACATCCCTGCCCGCCATCGATTGGGGGACAGCACTTCCAACCTTCACAACCTGCCCCGTAATATCCGAGCCGGGAATCCGCGGGAATTGTACACCTTCCGGCCGCCATCCCGATTTTGTGCCGCTCCCGTAAGCCCCTTCCCTCATCCAGATTTCTGTATTATTGATCGCGCAGGCCTTCACTTTCACAAGTACTTCATTTGCTTTAGGTTCCGGGACCGGGATATCCACCAATTCCAGCTTATCGACATCCCCATATCCAGTTACTCGCACCGCTTTCATCGCTATCATCCTTTGTCGAATCAGATTTATTTGATTATGTAAAATACAGAACTTATTATTTGTTGTTTCCCTTTTTTTAAACGTATCCCAATGGTTCATGAGGGAGCCGTGATTGTTGGGACCCGGGACAATACCCAGTCACCGGGATCCCCCGCCAAATCCAAACCCCGTCTCAACCTCCCAATACTTCGTCACCACATTCCCTTTCGGCAGCACCATTCCCAGCTCTACCTTCTCAGACCCCTTCTTGAAAGTCAGCATCCCATGAGGCAGATAATCATAGCGGAACCCGTTCTGCGGATGCCAGCTGCGGCTGCTCGTATTGATTTGTTCCATTATCTCACGGATCTGTTCCTTATCGTCTATGACTTTAACTTCCTGTCCCTGCGTCGAAATCCTCAACTCATCAAAATCCCCCTCGACAATCGGAGCACGGTAAATCCAATAAACTGAAATACCCAAGAGGCACATAACCGCAAAGAAGCCTGGTATCAACCGCTTTTTTGCTATCAAAAAAGGTTCCACCCTTCATGTTTTCCTATAGTTTACTATATTTTGGATAATCCCTATAACCCTCTAAATCTTCTATATGGTAAAATATACTACATCCAACTCCATTTGAACGTAGACCCAGCCCAAAGGAGGTCATCACCATAAACACCCATTACGCCCTTTTCTTCTGCCTCGCCATCAGCCTCCATAATCTCGAAGAAGCCCTCTGGCTCCCACAGTGGTCGCAAATGGGAATGGCCATCCAGAAGCCCGTGACCCCTAATGAGTTTCATTTTGCGGTCATTATCATCACCGCACTTGCCTATCTGGCATCTTTTTTATATATAAGCTTCCCAGAATCAAAATGGATAAAATGGGCCTTCACCGGATTCCTCGGTTCCATGATCGTCAATGCCGTTTTCCCACATCTGCTGGCATCCATCCTAACGAAAACATACGCCCCTGGAGTCGGCACAGCCCTCCTGCTGAACATCCCGGTCAATGCGGTCATCCTCTACAGATTGCACAGGGAAAAACGGATATCCAGAAAAGAAATCTTCCTCTCCACGGTCGTGATGGGGGTTCTCTTGCTGGCATTGATTCCGATTTTATTTATGTTGGGGGACAGTTTTATTAATTATTAACTATTGAGGCTATCATTATAGGAACTTATTAAGCAGCGCAGACAAACTTTTAAATGAATAAACGAGGTGCAAGTTAGATGGAATTTAAAATCGAAAATATAAAGGGATTCAGCCCCCAAATTGGTCATCTTGTCTCACAAATGAATTATGCAAGGAAAACAACGATAGAAGCTGTAGATGGTTTATCCGCTTCCGATTTGGATTATTTACCGAGCAAGGACGGTAACAGTATCGGTGCCCTTTTACTGCATATGGCAGCTGTGGAAAAAGGATTTCAAATAGAGATTTTTGATGGCAGGAGACCGAATGAACGAGAAATGGAAGAATGGGGTCCTCCATACAGTCTTGGAGATAAAGGGCGAGCGCATATCAAAGGACATCCTCTAGAGTTTTATACAGACAAACTGGAAGAAGTGAGAAGCAGAACCTTGATAGAACTGGCTAACCTTAACGATGATTGGTTATATGAAAATAAATTATGGGACAATCACCCTTCTAATAACTACTTCATCTGGTTTCATGTATTTGAAGATGAAATTAATCATAGAGGCCAGATCCGAATGATCAGAAAAATGCTGAAGCCGCAATCATAGGGAAAAGAATCCTGGGCATGCACCCAAAAGGAGGTCTATCATGCAAAAGCATCAAACCGGCAAATTTAAATACCACTCCACCACCCCGGCCAGCCCGGGGATCCCCCAGAAAACTCTCATCCTCTACCACGGCTGGGGAGGATCCGCTGCAGGTTACCATGATGCAGCAAACGAAATGGCGAAAACAAGATACCGTGTCATCGTCCCTGAAATCATCTACCACGATACAAGGGAATCGCTCTCCAATCATTTCGACCAAAGGACAACACAGCACTATTTTTGGAAAACAATCGTCGAGACAATTGAAGAATTTGATCAGTTTGTCACTGCACTTGGAATCCCGAAAGAAGATATCGTGGTCGCCGGCAGTTCCATGGGCGGCTTCATCGCCACTGGCATCTTCGCCCGTGAACACAAGCTTTCCGGTCTCGCTAACATCAACGGATCGGGCTCCTTCCTACTATCCGAAAAGCTGTTCAGAGAAGCAGATGGACGGGGCGAGATTCCGGGTGCGATCGAAAAGGAATTAACCGAATATGATCCCGTCAAAAGAATAATCAGTCCATCCCCCGTCCTCCTCATCCATGGCGACTCCGACGAATTTGTTTCGATTGAAGGACAGAAAGACTATTACAGATATCTCACGGAGACAGGGGAACGAACCAATGTGGAGTTCAGGGTTTATGCTGGGGTCAATCATGTTTTTACGGATGAGATGGTTGCGGAATTGGCAGAATGGTTGAGAAAATTAGACTAAATACAAAAAGTGTGCCGTTTGTTTCCCTTTCTTAAAGTTATTGTCCAGTTACTTGGTCCTTATAACCTGTCGTCTCCTAAACCCCATACACACAGCTATTAGCTGTCTTACCTTGAAAGAGATTATTAATAAAGGCAAACACATTGACGTGTTTGCCTTTTTGCATTTTATTTTTCAGTCAACTGGATAAAACGCGTGACTTGACTCGCCATCCCCTAATAATCGTCCCCTAAATCTGCAATGGCATGAATAAAATGCTTATGCATAGCATCTCTCGCTGAATCTGGATCCCCCGCTTTAATCGCGTTAAAAACATCAATATGATCCTGTAAGGATTTATCATTATCAATTTTTTCCTGGTAGTGAGGGTTGCGCTGGGCGATCAATTCTTCCGATATCGTTTGGAAAAATAAAATGATGAAGCGGTTTTTAGATAGTTCGGCGATGGTCATGTGGAAATTATACCCCTCAATCCCATAGTCCTGCCGACTTTCCATTTTCGTCTTAAGCTTCTGAAGGGCATTTTCAAGTTCTTCAATTCCCTCCGCATCTATTCTTTGAGCAGCTAGGAAGGCAGCCTGGGTCTCGATGGCCATCCTGACATCCAGTAAATCTTTATAAGAATTCTCCCGATCACTCATCAGACTGATGAGCTCCGTGTTTTTTATTTTACGGATGGCTTCTTCTGTTACAAAAGTTCCTTTACCCGGGAACGATTCAATCACTCCCATTAATTGCAGGCTTTTTAACGCTTCTCTAATTGAATTCCTGCTGACTTGAAATTGATTGGATAACTCCATTTCACCGGGAAATCTCTCTCCAGGAGCCCACGTTTCTTTCTTTATTCCTTCTAAAAGCTGTTCCACTACGTCTTTATACAACGCATTTTTAATTACAGGTTTAAACAAACCGATCACCTCAATGTACAATTGTCCTACATTTAGTATACATATCTTTACGATAGATAGCGAGTTTTAAAGGGCTCAGAAATTTTTTCAGAAAACTCTTTCTTTTTAAAAACGCACCTGTTAAAATGTAGGACAATAGGATATTTAAACATTATGCACTTAGGAGGAATGAATTTATGAGTTTGCATTTTGGTATTATCGGTGCCGGTAATGGCGGCCATGCATTTGCCGCTTATCTGGGAATGAAAGAGGTAGAGGTGAATTGGTTTGATATTGACCCGAAGGTTGTTGAAGTAATTAATGACCAAGGCGGAGTATATGTGGATGGTCAGTTAAATGGATTCGCACCCGTTAGAAATGCCACCACGGATATGAAGGAGCTAATTGATTCTTCCGATGTTCTTATGGTTGTTGCTCCTGCTAATGCCCACCGGATTATCGCCAGGAACTGTGCTCCCTATTTGAAAGATGACCAGATCGTTATTTTAAATCCTGGTTCCACCGGTGGAGCACTGGAGTTCCATCAAGAACTTAAGAAAAGTGGTTGTTCTGCTGAAATCATTTTGGCTGAAACACAGTCCCTCTTATTTGCATGCCGATTGAAGAAGGCCGGCCATGTTTCAATCTTTGGGGTGAAAAGGTATCTTCCGTTCGCTACGTTTCCTTCCAATAAAATTGAAAGCGTTTACGAATTGTTGTCACCTGTATTCCCGGAGTTTAGAAAAGGTGAAAATGTACTGGAAATCAGCCTCGGCAATGTTAATGCGATTCTTCACCCGGCACCATCATTATTCAATTTGCCTCAAGTAGAAAAACAAATACCTTTCCTTCACTATTGGGAAGGGATCACCGGGGGTATCAGCATTTTACTTGATAAAATGGACGAAGAACGGTTGGAGATTGGAAAAGCCTATCAGCTTTCCCTGCCTTCCACCAAAGATTTATTGCGTAGCTTTTACGGAGTTGAAGGAGATACAATGGAAGAGCTTGTACAAAACAACCAGGCTTATAAGACCATCACAGGAGCAAATTCTTTTTCAAGCAGGTATTTTACTGAAGATATACCGATGGGGCTCATTCCAATGCAAGAACTGGCCAGGGCAGCAAATGTCCCCACACCGACTATTGACGCTATTATTCAACTATCTTCCTCTATCTTTAAAGATGACTTTAAAAGTTCGGCCAGAACATTAGACAGATTAGGACTAAGTCAAATGACCTTACATGAAATACTCCAATACGTTGAACACGGAGAAGCTCAAAAAATCATCAATAACCAATAAAGGAGGATCATAATGAATAATCTCATACCCATTTTAATCAGCAGTTCTATCGTAATTGTTTTATCCGGTTTATTTTCCCTCTATATTGGCAGGAAGAAAAAAGGTGACGAGGAATGGGCCATCGGGGGGAGATCTCTTCCTGTGTACGTTGTTGTAGGCACACAGTTTGCTACAGCAATGGGAGGAGGAATGCTCGTAGCCCACGTCGGGATCGGCTACTCCAGCGGGTGGTCGACCATAACCTATGGCCTGATCCTGGGTTCGGGACTTCTCATACTTGTGCTTCTTTCAAGGTGGCTCAGGGAGCAAGGCTTTACTACACTTCCGGATGTCATCAAAAAGATTTACGGCGAACACCCTGTTCTTACTTCCATCACAGCCTTCATGACGATCATCGTTCCGTTTGGGTGGGTGGCGACTCAGCTTGTAGCATTCGGCAGGCTCCTTGAAGCGATTACGGGAATTGAACCTGCCATACTTATGTTTTTCCTGGCACTAGTCAGCTTAATTTATGTCCTCCCGTCAGGTTTAACCTCGATTGCCTGGACCGATTTTGTCTTTGGAATCTTAATGTTATGCATGTCAGTGCTTTCCGTTTTCTATGTACTGAATATGGCCGGGGGAATCAGTGAGATTACACAAAGCGTACCTGAGACGTCATGGAAGTTCCCAGAAGGACTTGGGGCGGTTGGCGGGCTTTCCATTCTTCTTTGGACGCTGTCCATCCTCCCGGGTACCTTGACCAATCAAATGTATTATCAAAGAATTTATGCTTCCAAAGATACAAAAGGAGTAAGGATTTCTTTATTATCCACTGCCATCATCATCTTGCTTGTGGAAGTGTGGGCTGCAACGATGGGAATGTCGATTCATGCGATGAATCCATCACTATCCAATCCCGAGGATGCAGCAGGGTGGTTCCTAACTCAAGTGCCGACATGGTTCTTGGCACTATATGCAAGCTTCATCATTGCGACAATCATGTCCACAGTCAACAGTGGTGTACAATCCGTCGTGGTCAATCTGACACGGGACATCTACAAGACGTATATCAACCCTTCTGTAAGTGAAAAGAAGATGCTTAGCTTATCGAGATGGCTGTCCGTTGCAGTTGTAGCAGTCGCTTACCTGATGGCCACCCAATTTTCCGGGGCCCTCAATTGGCTTGTAGCCACGTATGCTTATTCTGCAGGAGCGTTGCTGGTTCCCATTTTTGTGGGCTACGCTTTAAGAAAATCAACATTCCTTACCGTTCAAGGCGGTATGGCCAGCATGCTGCTTGGAGTATTGGGAACCGGTGTTGCCCATTATTTTGATACTACTATTCCTTACGTCATTTACGGGTTATTATTCTCGCTTGCAGGATTGATTATTGGTTCTGCCCTGACACAAAAGAAAGATGAAAATATGAAAAGCAATGGTGAAAAAAAATCTATGGTGAACTAATGTCTTCAATGTGTTTAAAATAAGAGCAATTTTATCGAAGCTCATACTACTGATCACCGAAATTTGATTTAAAGACTATCATTTTAAGAAACTGGCTTTAGTCTCAGTAAAACCCGAATTAACTTATTGTAAGGTTCAAGTTAATTCGGGTTTTTTAGTTTCAATTTAGTTTTTAATAGTTGCAAAATCTCAAGAATTATTTTCTTATCGAGTAACATTAAAAAAGCGGACCATGTTCCCAGGTACCACTCTCCTATCTTCTCATTAAAGCCCCGGCAAATACCCAAATCCCATTCAACCCCAACAACCCGGCAATCACCATCACCAAAAAAGCCAAATCAGGAGAAAACATCCACACTGCATGCCACGGCGACTGCGAAACATAACTCAGCGCCGGAATGAGGCCAAACGATAAAGCAATCAACACACTACCCGTTACAAAACCTCCTACCCTTTTCAAAACCGGCTTCCTTATAAAAAACACCAGTAACCCCGCAAGCAAAACCGTCACCAGAAGAAGGATCAACTGAATCACAGGTGTATTCCCCGGAATCTCACCAGGTTCATCCCCGTTAAGAATATCAATGATTCCCATCTTTAAATAATAGAGGCCTTCTTCTTCCAAGACATTATTTTTATTGGTGAGAAGCACACCGCCCCACCCGGTTTCAGGCATCGTAAAAAACTCCGAATGCGAATCGGGGGTCGAGCCGGAGTGCCAGATCATTTCTTCAGGCGAGCCCGGATTTGACACGCGGATTCCCAGCCCATAATAACGGTCTTCCCCCGTTTGGACATGAGGCGTAAGATAAAGCGACTTGCTTTCTTCACTTAAAAGCCCATCCCTATCCTCCCCGTTCAAAAACGAAAGAAACTTCACCATATCATTCGCGCTTGCCGTCATGTATCCATAAGGAGCACCGCCATTGTCATAAGCAACGCTACTTTTCACCGGCATCCCGAACCATGACTGATAGCCTCGAGCGTATCCATTCTCATAAGCAGCCTCACGGTTACCAGCAGCATGCTCCATCCCTAGCGGCTTCAGCACGCTTTGATCCATATACTCGGAAAAACCAACACCCGTCACCTCTTCGATGAGGGCACCCAGAATCATAAAATTCGAATTGCTGTAGAGATGTTTTTGCCCGACAGGTGCACTCAATTCAACATCTGCAAGGTTCTTTACATTCTCGCGGATTGCACTTAGATCGTTTGCTTCCTGATCTGACATAATAAGCCCGGTGTACGTACCCAGCCCGCTCGTCTGGGTTAGCAGCTGCTTGACCGTTATCCGCCCCGCCGCCTCTTCATCACTCAGCGTAAACCACGGGAGGTGTTTCCGGACCGGATCATCCAATTCAATCAGACCCTCATCGACCAGCTTCATCACACCAAGGCCCGTCAATGATTTACTGATCGAACCAATCGTAAACGGCGTGTCAGCGGTCACCACCTCTTCCTTTTCCCCCGTGACACCCCACGACTTGGAATAAAACACATCCCCTTCCTTCAAGAGGATGACCGATGCCCCCGGAACCCGGTACTCATCCACATACCCATCAATATAATGATCCAGTTCAGTCTCCACATCTTCTTGAGCGGACACCGGCCAGCCTGTCACCAGCAAACTCCAGATCAGAGAGCACCCCATAACCATAAGCATGCGCTTCTTTATTTTCATATCACGCACCCATCTTTCGCTTATTCATCGTTTGAATAAGCACCCCCGCAAGCACGGCAATCCCAATACTCACCAGTACAAGAAGACTGTTCCACCACGAATTCCCTGAAATCCGGTAGAGGAGATTGTACTCGAAATCGTTCGACCTTAGTGGATTGAATGCTTCCGTTAAAAATAAAGAGAAAAGAATTTGCGACATAAAATAAACAACCGCTGATGCGAGAAGGGCTGGCAAAATGGAACGGCCCGATTCTTTTTTTGTGAGATGAGTCTTCTTAATGCGGGAGTGAACATCAATTTCGTTGATCTCCACATAATCTTTTACAAAAGCTTCAGGACCCCCGAGCTCTTCCAAGGCGTCGGTTCCATGCTCATGTGATTCTTGTATATGTTCCACAATCTGAAATTTCACCTTTTCCCGCTCCTTCAAACGGACTCCATACTCCTTCAACGCAGCCAATACTTCATTAACGAATTGTTTTTCCTCCGCCGTCATCCAATCCATCTTCACTCCGCCCCCTCTCCTTCTGAACCGCTCTCCAGCAATGAACGAATATCCTTCTGCAGCTCCAGCCATTCGTCTATTTTCTGCCGAAGCACCTTCCTCCCCCTGTCAGTGATTTCATAATAAACTCTCATTTTCCCGCTTTCCGTCAGCTCCCGGCTGTCTTCAACAAGCTCTGACTCCTTCAATTTCGTAAGGATCGGATAAATGCTCCCCACACCCTTCAACTGCAGGCGGTGATTCTCCAGCTCCTTCATGATTTCATACCCATAGCTCTTTTTTGTCGACAATATCGACAACACACACATTTCCAAATGACCTTTAATCAAACTGGTTCTATTCATAGGAAAAATTTAACATAATTATATATCGGAATCAAGTATATATTTTTATTAAGTTTATTCGCCGAACTACTCAAAAAAAACCGCCCCGGCAGAATACCGAAGCGGATCAAAAAAGAGCCGCGGTACCTGTCCCCGCGACCCACAATCTATTCATTCGACAACTTCAACCAGATTCACAATCATGATATGTTCTTCCTCCACTAGCCCAG
This sequence comes from [Bacillus] enclensis, assembly GCF_001456935.1. Classification (GTDB taxonomy): domain Bacteria; phylum Bacillota; class Bacilli; order Bacillales; family Bacillaceae_B; genus Rossellomorea; species Rossellomorea enclensis. The sequence goes on from NZ_KQ758484.1 coordinate 80,228, forward strand.
TATGGTAGCTCGAGCCATTCACTGCGCTTTCGGGGAAGGTTTCCTTACCGTTTTCATCAAGCGGGATCCATCCGATGCCGGAAGCCACCTGGCGCATGATTCCTTCCAAGGGGAAAACGCCGTTGTGAGATGCCCCATCGGCCATCTCTTCCATCACTGCGATCCAATCATCCGGCAGCTTTAGGACTCCGTATGGGTTCTCGCCAAACGAAACTTCCTTTTTCATCCGGATGCTCGGGGTGTATTCATGACGTGTGCCGGAAACGGAATAGTTCCGGTCCCTTTTATAATAAAAATTCAGCGTATCGACGTTCTTTTCTGAAGGATTGATATTCCACACGATCCGGTACGTTGACGGATCTTCAGGATCGACCTTCCAAATCTTCGGTTCCCCTTTCGTGCGCACGGTCCCAAGCTTCCATTTATGACGGTGTCACACCCAGGTACTTACTCCATATACCCCTTCATTTGAGATGAAGGGGGCCGCCACGTGTTTACCGTCAACCTTGATCACTTCCTGGATTTCCCCGGCATTCGCTTCAGGGAGCAGGCCGTTGATTGCTTTTACCATCTGTTTTTCACCAGGCAGTGCATCTGGCTCTGAAAAATAAAACCAGTAAACTGCCAGAGATCCGGCCACCAGAAAGAGTACAGCCCCTGATAGAATGGCTTTCATTTTCATCGTCATCTGGCTGCTCCTCCCTTCAATACCGAATCATCCAATCTATAATAATATTGATTCCGAGAGGTGGAGACCAGGATCCCCTTCCCGTCTTCCTCCACATAGATGATCGGCTTCTTCCCGCTTCCCCACTTCGAAGAAACACCGGTCATCTGATAAGGAAAACGCTCATTCCGGTTCCTCTCGCCGTCTGATTCCTGGAACATTTCCTCGTACCAGCCATCGCTATCCACTCTTTCTTGTTCAGCAGAAGCCAGTTGATCCGCGAACTTCCCGCGATCCAGGGCCGCATCCCCGGCCCCAGAAGGATGAGTGGCGATGATCGAAGCCTCATCCGTATCCGCGATATGCGTCGAGAGATCACCCTCCGGATACACCGCCGAATACAGCAGGATTGAAAGCAACGATGCTGCCAGGAAAATAAAATTCCCGGCAAACCCCAGCCAGGCAAATCGCCTGTAATTGTCCCACCGGTCCTCCACCCGGTTCAAAACCGCATACAGTATCCACACGCCTAGCGGCAGCACAGGGAACCTCATCATCGTCCCTTCCATCTCCCAGTCAATCGAGAACGCGAATACTCCTGCCAATATGGCAACGACAACCTTCCACACCCGCGGTTTCGCCTGCTGTTTCCGGTACAGCCTGACAGCCAGCAATCCGATCACCAGCCATGCCAGTACATCCAGCGCTACTGATACGGCATCCCCTGTAAAGTCCAAATTAAACATAATCCCTTTTCCTCTCTTTTTCTATTTAACTCCGATACATCCAATATAAGCCTCTATTTTACCATTCATTCCCACTATAGAAAAAGCCCTTTCCTCATTGCCTCAAAAATAATAAGGGAGACTTTTCATTCTGAACGCTTTTCATACATACCCATTAAGGTATATAATCAACTAAACGTTTATAAGATAATCAAGAGACTAATAGAATGATAAAGTGAACATATATTCCCACGTACAGATTGGAAGGATACCATGAATGCACATAATGAACTTGCGATAAAAGACTGCCTGGATTCCCCTGAACACCAGCAGGCTATTTATAAAAAAACATTAATCATCATCATGATCGCCCAGGTCTTCGGAGGGGCGGGGCTCGCTGCCGGCATTACGGTGGGCGCGCTTCTCGCCCAGGATATGCTCGGGACGGACAGCTTTTCCGGCGTCCCCGTCGCCCTCTTCACGCTGGGTTCAGCAGGCGCGGCCATGTTTGTCGGAAGGCTCTCCCAGCGTTACGGAAGACGGACGGGTCTTTCCATCGGCTTCCTGATCGGCGGGATCGGTGCTGCCGGGGCCGTCGCTGCGGCTGTCACCCATTCCGTCATCCTGCTTTTCATTTCGCTATTGATTTATGGAGCCGGGACTGCCACAAACCTGCAGACGCGCTATGCAGGGACCGACCTGGCAAAACCGGCACAGCGGGCTACGGCGGTCAGCTTTGCCATGGTGGCAACAACATTCGGTGCGGTCGCCGGACCCAACCTCGTTGATGTGATGGGCCGATTCGCTGTCTCCATCGGGATCCCCCCTCTGGGAGGACCATTTATCCTGGCTTTTGCCGCCTACACCCTTGCCGGCATCGTCATCTTCATTTTTATGCGGCCGGACCCCTATGTATTGGCGATGGCGCTTTCAAAGTCTGAGGAAACAGCCAAGGTCAGGGAATCAGTCACGTCTTCTACAAAAAACAGCCGGGGGATTTTCCTTGGGGCTTCTGTGATGATCCTGACACAGATCGTCATGGTCGCCATCATGACCATGACCCCCGTCCACATGGGGCACCACGGCCACGGGTTGACGGCCATCGGCCTGATCATCGGAATCCATATCGGTGCGATGTACCTGCCGTCGCTCATCACCGGTGTGCTTGTCGATAAAATCGGCCGGATGCCGATGGTTGCAGCGGCCGCGCTTACTCTTCTTGCAGCCGGGATCCTAGCTGCAGCAGCGCCGACCGACTCGATTGTGATTCTCGCCATTGCCCTCGCGCTGCTTGGACTCGGCTGGAACTTCGGTCTGATCAGCGGCACGGCCATCCTTGTCGACTCGACGGATACCGCCACCCGTGCCAAAACCCAGGGAAGCGTCGATGTCTTCATCGCCCTCGCCGGAGCTTCCGGCGGTGTGCTCTCAGGCATCATCGTCGCGTTCTCCAGCTACCCGGCCCTTTCCATCGGGGGCGGAATCATCTCCCTGATCCTCATTCCGGCAACGATCTGGTATCTCATGGGGAACAGGCAAACCGGCAAGACGAAAAAACAAGCAAACTAAAGAGCAGGACCATGCTGACGAAGCTTGGTCCTGCTCGTTTTTATTAGAAAATCCACTTATTTCAGCTTCGTTTCAGAAGGTTTTTTCAAATTTTGTGCAAAAACCCTTCAAAAGCCACAATCTCCCCTTTAATTTCATCCAATGAAACCTTCCAGACAAGATATATGATCCATTTCAGAGATTTATGATCCTAACTAGAAATATATGATCCTCATTCCAATTTTATGATCCTATTTTTAAATATACGATCCTAAATCGAAATATATGATCTTATGAGAATCATTCTAAACTGGCTGGCCGAATCCTTCCTCCATCAAAAATCAGACGAAGATGATCCGCGGTACCTGTCCCCCCTGCAACCCCAAGCAGGAATTCACCATCCTCATGTTAAATACTAATAAATACCAATCCGACGAAAAAGAGGGATCCATCATGCCAACCTTCATTAAAAAGACTGACTTCTTCAAACTGTATTCATTAACTGACGGGGTCTATGCCGCCATCGCCATACCCGGAAAAGGCGCCTGGAGCAATGCTGGGATCGTGGATCTCGGGGATGAAGTACTCGTCTTCGATTCATTTACCACCCCATCTGCAGGCCAAGAGTTAAGAAACCAGGCAGAGCTCCTTACGGGTAAAAAGGTAAAGTACCTGATCAACAGCCACTACCACGGCGACCACGTCTTCGGCAATCAAGCATTCCGCGATGCTTCCATCATCTCCACCGTTGAAACAAAAGAGCTGTCCAAGGAAAAAAACAAGCTTGGAGACGTTAAAAAAGAAATAGAACATACAAAAGAGTACCTGCGAAGTTTAAAACAACAAATTGACCTCACCCGGGATCCGATCCTCAAAGCCAGCCTTGAGAACCAGTACGACGAAATGAATAAGGTCCTGAACGACATACCCCGTCTAGAAATCGTCCTTCCATCCGTCCTTTTTGAAAAGAAACTGCTCCTAAAAGGGTCGAAAAGAAAAGTGGAATTGCACTGCCTGGGAGGGGGACACACACCCAGCGACACCTTCATGTATTTACCGGAAGACAAGATTGCCTTCATGGGGGATCTCCTCACGGAAAATCTGCATGTACCGATCATTAACCCCGAAGAATTTCTTCACATATTTGAAAGAGTAAGAGAGTTGAACATCACCACCTATGTCCCTGGCCATGGGAATGTCGGAAATAAAGAACTGTTGAATGAACTAGAAGGATATGTCACATTTTTAAAAGATACTTTGACTGATGCTATCAACAAGCACGTCCCTCTGGAATCACTTATTACCCGCTTCGAAGCACCTCTTCCCTATAAAAATTGGATGGGCGTTGGCGGAATCGAGGGGAACCTTTCAAAAATATATGAATTCTACTGTGGTAAAACAACTTAGATCTGGACGTACGCTTATCTGATTTCCGGCCTGCCTCCCGGGTTTGGAGGGGCATAAGCGGAAGCAAAGGCACCCCCACGAAACGGTATACTTTTTATACAGAGGAATAGAAGCACCCTTAAAGAAGCTTACTGGGTCTTGGCTCCACTGTTTTCATAACGTACCGGAACCCAGCTCCCCCAATGGCCCAAAACATCACCAACCCACGAAAAAACCGGCCCCCGCTAGTCACGGAACCGGTCCTGATTATCGTATTCCCTACATATTCTCCTGCTTCAACCCTTCAATGATGTTCTCATTCTTGATCTTCCCGATCGAATACAGCATGGCCGAGCTGACGATGATGAAGATGGCGATGATGACGAAAAGGAGGTCGAACCAAGGCAGTTCGAATCCGTATTCGAAGGTCCCTCCGACCGCTCTGTGGATGAGGTACATGACCCCGATGCTGATCGGGAGCCCGAACAAGAGGGCGTTGACGCCGTAAAAGATGCTTTCGTAGTTGATCATTTTGTTGAATCCTTTAGGAGTCATCCCCATTGATTTCAGCATCGCGAATTCACGTTTCCGGAGTGAAATGCCGGTTGAGATCGTGTTGAAGATGTTTGCGATCGAAACGAGTGAAATCAAGGTAATGAACCCGTATGTGAAGACGGATAGGAACAGGATCATCTGCTCTTCCTGCTGGCGCCTTTCATAGACGTTGTAAATGTACAGATTTGACGGTGCCGCTTCTTCAAGGGCTTTTTGGGTCTTCATCGGATCGGAGCTTTCCAGGAAAAGCTGGCTCTGAACCCCGCTTTCTATCAGGCTCCCCGCCATCGCCTCCAGTGTATCCATAGGCACGATGATATCCAATCCTCCGGCCATCGCCGTCCCGATTCCCATCGGCACCTGATCGGTCAGTGCCCCTATGGTCACCTTCCCGAACGGCTCGCTTTTATTTGTATCAAAATCCGTGAAGGTCAACTCGAGTTCATCCCCCCGGACCGCCTTGATGGATGAGGTTTCGACGAATTTACCAGTTGCCGGATCACGGTAGGAAATCTCATCGATGACAATCGCCGCCCGTTGTTCTGGATCAGAGAACGCCTCAAGATCGGCTCCCGCCTTCTCCGCATACTCCTTGAAGCTCTGTTCATCCAGCCCGTAGAAATTCACATAATATTGATATCGGCCGTTTTCCAGCGGTATGTTTTCCTGTTCGATCATATTCTCCAATTCTTCAGGGAATTGTTTTTTATCGATCAATGATGAAAGCTGCATGGTTTTATGCAGACTTTGATCCGTCACACCCTCCACACGGGCAAGGTCCTCAAGCTCAGCGGAATCCCCGCCTTTCCCGTAAACCTGGATGTCGTAATCGACCCCATCCTGCGACATCATCACTGATTTCTTCAGGTTATCCGTAAAAAAAGACACCGATAAGAAAAGGACGATGCTGACGACAAGGGAAATGACCGTCGCATAATATCTCTTTTTATTTCGTTTCAGATTTTTCAGGCCGATCTCAGCTTCCAGTCCGAACACCTTGCGGACGAGTTTGGACGTTTTGACCGTCTTCCCGGACAACTTGACGTCCTGGGTCTGCCTGATCGCATCGATGGCTGAGATCTTCGATGCCTTCCGGGCAGGCATATAGGTCGAGATGAAGATGGTCACGACCGAAATCAGACAGGAAAGCAGAACAGAAGATGGCGTGACGACGGTCTGAAGTTTCTCTGATATCCCCAGTGCCCCGTCAACATACGAATTGATGAACCAAAAGGTTGCCGAGATGCCCCCGATTCCGGCCAGAAGACCGGCCGGGATGCTGACGGCGCCGATGACAGCACCCTCGAAAAAGACAGAGTCCCTCTTCTGTTTCTTCGTCGCCCCGACACTCGACAGCATGCCGAGATGTCTGGCTCGCTCTGAGACACTGATGGCAAATGCGTTATAAATGAGGGAAACCGAACCGACAATGATGACGCCCATGATGATGCCGAGCATGGAAAACAGCGTAAAACGCAGATTGTCATCATCCGTCACACCGTAGTAGCGGAGCAATTCGTTATTGAAACCCACCTTCTCGATGTCGTTCTCCTCCGCCAATTGCTTGGCATGATCGAATAACGAAGCCTTCACTTTATCAAGGATGACTACTGCATTCACCTGTTCGGAATCCTTCATGGAACCCTTATCGATATAACCGATCATCGTGTAGCCGGGAGACCATGACGGTTCCCAGGATGGGCGCTTGATGACACCAGTCACGGTGAATGTTTCAGTCGAGTCCACCTTGAGCTCTTCCGTGACGCCGTTCTCACCGCGCTGCAGAGGATCATTCTGGCCGAGTTCGATTTCTTCCCCCTCGATTTCACGTTTCCCGATATCCAGGGTGATTTCATCTCCAATCTCAAACTGTACACCCGCATCTTTCGCGACCTGCTCGGAGATGGCCACTTCGTTTTTCGAAGAAGGAAGCTTTCCTTCCACCAATTCAATCGGGAACTCCTTCAAGCCCTCTTCATTATATTTTTTCAAAAAAAGATAGGGCCTTTCATCAACCTTGGCCCCTTCAAGCTTTGCATAACCGCCATTGCTTGACAGTATCAGCTTCTCTGTTGCCCCGTCACCTGTAATCGCATCGATCTGGCCGGCATTGACGTTGCTGTACTGAACATGCCATTCGCCGTTATCCGCGATCGACTGCCGTTTCATGATGTCGAGGAATGAAACCCCGAGCGTCGAAACGGCCATGATCATCGAGACGGAAATGATGACACCGATGATGGTCACGAGCGTCCTTTTTTTATTTTCCTTAAGGGATCGCAGGGTCAGTTTATTGATGATGTTCATGGACGGATCACCTCATCCTTTGCAACCCTTCCATCTGCGATTTCGATCACCCGGTCCGCCTGCAGGGCGATTCGCTCATCGTGCGTGATGACGATCAGCGTCTGGTTGTATGTCTTGTTGAACATCTTCAACAGTTCGATGATCTCCTTGCTGTTCTTGCTGTCGAGGTTCCCTGTCGGCTCATCCGCCAGTATGATCGCAGGATTGCTGATCAGCGCCCGGCCGATCGAGACGCGCTGCTGCTGTCCGCCCGACAGTTGGTTCGGCAGGTGATCTAGACGTTGATCAAGCCCCAGTGTCGACACGATCGATTCTAGCTGACCGCTGTCTACCTTATGCTGATCCAGCAGCATCGGCAGCGTGATGTTTTCCTCTACCGTCAAGATCGGGATCAGGTTATAGAACTGATAGATCAGACCGATCTGCCTCCTCCTGAATATCGCCAGCTGCGTTTCATCCAGCTGATAGATATCCGTGTTGTCGATCATGACCTTCCCGCTCGTCGGCCGGTCGACGCCACCGAGTAAATGAAGAAGCGTCGATTTCCCAGACCCCGATGGACCGATGATGGCCACGAACTCGCCCTTATTCACGGAAAACGACACGTCATCCAGTGCCTTGACCGCCGTTTCCCCTTTTCCGTAGATTTTAGACAGATTTTCAATTTGTACGATACTCATAATTCTCCTCCAACATTTCAGGTGATGCCCTCAGTATATCTGCCTAATATGACTGTAAAGTGACTCGGAAAGTGACAATCTATTCACTTTGCCCGTTCCTATTATAAAATTTGATGAAGAACGCTGTGCCATCCCCTTTTTCACTCCTGACCTCGAGATCCCCGTGCTGACCGGTGATGATGCTGTGCGCCATCGCCAGGCCGATCCCGACGCTGTCATCCCCTGCATTCTTTCCTTTATAAAACCTTCTGAATATGTAAGGCAGGTCTTCTTTCGATATCCCCGGCCCGTCGTCGGCAATCGATATTTCCGTGAAAAGGGGGTTTTCCTCATATGAAATGGAAATCGTCCCGCCGTCCCCTGTATGTTCCACACAATTTTTCAGGATATTGATCAGTGCTTCTGCCGTCCAGCGCAGGTCACCGGTAAATGCTGCATCTTCCGTTCCGTTCACAATGAGGGTCTGCTCCTTGATATCCATCGGGATCAGCACCGGCTGTACGGCCCTGTCGATCAAGTCACGCAGAGGGACCCGGTCTTTTTTAAACGCAATGGTCCCCGCATCGATCTTCGATAATTTCAGGAGCGACGAGACGAGCCACTCGATCCGTTCAAGCTGCACGCGGATATTCCCGGTGAACTCCGCACGCTTCGATTCCTCAAGCGAACTGTCGCTCAGGAGGTCCGCCATCACCGTCATCGACGTCAGCGGTGTCTTCAGCTGGTGCGAGATATCCGACAGGGCATCCGTCAATGTCAGCTTGTCACGCTCCAGCTGAGAACGGCTCTCGGATAACATCAGCGTCACCTTGTAGATGTCATTTTTCAAAATGCTCAGCTCGCCTTCATGATTGTCGCGAAGATCGAGACTGACATCCCCGCTGCTGATCTTTCTGAGGTATCCCGACAGCTTCTCAATCTCCCGGTAACGCCACCTTGTGAAAAACACACTGCAGAGAGCGAGCAGCAGGGACGTCATGAACACCATGCCTGCCGACTGGATGGACAGCAGAAATCCTGCAGCCGCGGTTCCGGCCATGGTGACAATCCCGATGGCGATGAAAAACAGCTTGATCTCCCGGTTCCTCCACATCTCAATCACCCGCCTTATAGCCCATGCCGCGAATCGTCTTGATGATCTCCGGCCGCTGAGGATCGTCTTCAAGCTTCTCACGCAGCCGCTTGATATACACGGTCAGCGTGTTGTCATTCACAAAATCACCGGCGACATCCCATATCCGGTCGAGCAGCTGCGCCCTCGTCAGCACCTGTCCGACATGGTTGGCAAAGATCAGCAGCAGCCTGTATTCAAGGGCGGTAAGCACGACTTCCTCTCCATGCTTATAGACCTTCCCCTCAAGCGTATGTATGCGGATGTCCCCGATTTCCAACCACACATTCGTCTGGGCCGGCTGCTTCTGATAACGCCTGAGCACCGAACGGATCCTCGACAGGAGCTCACGGATACGGAACGGCTTCGTAATATAATCGTCCGCCCCCATATCAAGCCCCATCACCACATTCACTTCATCATCCAGCGCCGTCAAAAAGATCACCGGCTTATCCCCCTGCTTCTTCACCAGCTCACACAACTCATACCCGCTCCCATCCGGAAGTGTCAAATCAAATAAACACAGATCAATCCCGTCAAGGCGGTCCCGAATCTCCGCCTTCGCGGACCCCGCATCATAACAAAGAACTGTCTCAAAACCCTCCTGCCGCAGCGAATACTCAAGCCCCGCCGCAATCGTCCGATCATCCTCCACAAGCAAAATCCTCACACCAAACACACCCCAGCCTCAAATAAAAGTTACCCATATCTTACCACGGGAATGGGTCGGGGGGACAGGTACCGTGACCCGGTTTGAGACGGGGCCGGGTTTGGCGGACCGGGGAATCCAGACGGGTTTTAATTAGAATTTTTCTAAGCTGCTCATAAACTTGGAATGCGGCCTGTATTTTTGAAATGTGGCCCGTAAATCTGGAATCTGGCTCGTATTTTTAAAACAGTGTCCCATAAACCTGAATAGTTGCCTGCATTTATACCCCTTCGCGTCTCAATCGTCCTCCTCGCATAATAAAAACTGCCCTCCACGTTCTCAAAAGATTAATTTGTCTATTTCAACTATAAAGCCGGGGAAAATAATCGATTTCCAGTCAAAAAAAGAACCAGGGGCTCTCCCCCGGTTCAATCAATTTCCTTCCTTCAAAACCGCCATCCGTGCAAACACAACCCCCGCGGCCAGGGACACCATCACCGTCGTAATCGACCCCTGGATCCCGGTGAACCCATTCTCTCCATCCAAGATAAGCATCGTCTTCAACCAAACGATATCAAACAGGAAGCCGATCAGGGTGAGGAGGGCAGCGCACGCTATAAAGGTAATCGTGAATATTTTCCAGAATATCATTTCATCAACACCTCACATACTTCCGCTTAAACCCGATCCTCCCCCGGTCAACCTGCTTCTGAATCTCCTCAAAAGCATTCAGGATACTCGGCTTCTTCCCATCCCGCTTCATCTCAACCGGCCCCATTTCCCCTGCAATCTCAACCGCCTTCTCATGAAGCGCCACATAGGAAACGGCGACCGTATACACGAAATTATTCATCGCTGATTTCGCCCGTTCCGGCGCATCATGGATGGTCTCTTTCACCGTTTCAAGCATTCCTTCAAGCTTTTCCGTTGAAAACTCTTCGTCTTTCCGGTTCCCGAGCAGCCAGCAGTAGCAGCTCCAGCCTGCCGACATCCTCAGTTCTTCCCCGCTAGCAATCCATTTATCGGCGACTTCTTGTGCGATATCCGCCTCTGCAAGCGTCACCGACACCACATTATCAGACAGCATGTAAAAATAAGCCCCGTCGATCCAGCGGTCAAAATCCGCCTCGGTCATCGCCTTCGGATCGGCGATGATGCCCGCAAAGTACATCGCATCATAGTTCCCCGTTGCATACAACTGCTCCGCCAGCTCCTGATTCACCTTGATTTTCTTCGCCAGCGGCTTCATCGCTCCCGTCGCCACGCCGAACACCGGCTCCTTCGCACCGTTTGATATGTACATCTTCTTCATCCGTTCCTTACCGAGCGCTTCAAGCTCCCTCATCACGGTACCGGCATCCAGATTCTCGACTCCTTCTCCGGCTTTCCCGCCTGTATCAACTTTCTTGTCTCCCGCAAAAGAAAGTCCCTTCTCGCCAAGAACTTCCTTCAACATCCTCACCGCTTTTGGCCCTACCCCGTGAAGCTTCAGGATTTCCTCCTCTGTCACTCCGGTAAACTGCTCCACCCGGTAAAACCCGGCATTGTGAAGTCCCCGTTCTGCAGGCTTGCTCAACTTCGGCAACTCACTTTTCGGTGCTGCTTCATTAGTCATATCGACTTCCTCCTCATTCATTATCCATTTAGTAGTAGTATTCTCTTCCCGTTCTTTTTTTCCTCTATAAAAAAAGAACCGCCTGCAATGACAGCCCTTTCCACCTGTTCACTCCCTATTCCCGTTCATCCACCCAACCGCATACTCCACCATTTCTCTCATCGGCATCAAATAACTTTTTGCCTCCCCGACCTTCCCTTCCATCACTCCACTCGTATCCCGCCTGTAATCCTCAAAAATCCGATCGAAATCATCCGAGTCATTGTTGATGTCCCGATAGGTTGTCCACACTTCTTCCTCACCCTGCTTCACTTTTACATCCCATATCTTTTCCTTCACAAAACTGTTCTCCTGCCTGTATTCGGCAAGATGCAGAGACGAATTCGAATCCGCCGGCGCACCGAGCAGCAAGATCCTGCCGTCAAGTTCATACACTTTCCCAAGCGGTGACTTCTCACCCAGCGCAAAGTCCATCCCATGGTTTTCCGTTATGTATGCTGCATCCTTCCCCCATGCCGCAAACGAAGTATGGGGGTGAGCGCTCCTGAATACACCGTCCTGCTTTCTGAACGTTTCCGGGATGAAGCCCATATAGCAGGTCGGCGTCAAGTCGGGATGATACACCGGCAGATGGTTCCGGATGACCCGCATCTCTTCCTCGCTTAAATCCCCCTCATATTCAGAAGGGTCGCACAGCTGCTCGGTCTGGGTGGGCATCACGATGTTCCCTTCCGCACCGACGGCTTCCTCGAGGGCCATGATGACAGAAACCGGACCCCCGATCACTCTCCCGACCGACTTCAATGAAGAATGCACCATGACCGTCATTCCTTTTTTTACACCCAATGCCTCCAGATCCTTCTTCAGCTGATTCTTCGTGATGAGTTTCCCCTTCTCCATGAATCTCCCCACCCCTCAAATCTATGACTCTCTCCATACTAACATATTATTCCATCCCCACTTTTAAAATAAATGCCCTGCCGCCAAACATGTTACAATGACAATAATCAGAGAATTCATACAAAATGGAAGGAGCCATCACCCATGCACCCGTCAGAATTAAGAGCCAGAATCAGAAACGGCACCCATACTACCCACACATCAGGCGTCTCGCAGGATTATGTCCAGGCAAACCTGGTCGTCCTTCCAAAAGAATACGCCTTCGATTTCCTTCTCTTCACCATAAGGAACCCCAAATCCTGTCCGATCATCGAAGTGCTCGAGGACGGCCGATTCGAATCCAACTATGCCAAGGAATCGGATATCCGAACCGACATCCCCCTCTATCATGTCTATGAGAATGGCAGATTAACAGATAAGAAGCAGCGGATCGACGACTGCTGGAAAAAAGATTTCGTCAGTTTCCTGATCGGCTGCAGCTTCACGTTCGAAAGCCAGCTGATCAAAGGCGGCATCCCCCTTCGGCATATTGAAGAAAATAAAAATGTGGCCATGTATAAGACGTCAATCCCAACCGAAAAAGCGGGGGTGTTCGAAGGCCCGACCGTTGTCTCAATGAGGCCGGTTCCCGATTCTCTTGTTCAAAAAGCAGCGGACATCACGTCCCTGTTCCCTGAAATGCACGGCTCCCCGCTTCATATCGGCGATCCCCGTGAGATTGGCATCGGTGATGTGACCAAGCCCGACTTCGGTGACTTTGTCGGAATCAAGGAAGGCGAGACCCCGATGTTCTGGGCATGCGGCGTCACCCCGCAGGCGGCCGCACTGCAGGCGGGAATCCCCTATATGATCACGCACGCCCCTGGGCATATGTTCGTGACGGATTGGAAGAATGAAGAGTATCTAAAATCCAACTAACAAAGGCCCGTCCCGCACCCCGGTAAAGCATCACCGCAGTGAGGGACGGGCTTTCTCAAGCTCGCGGGGCAGCAGGACACAGTACCTGTCCTTCCGACCCTCTTAAAGGGACTGGCTTTTTTATGATTCAGAAGCCCCGATAAAGTCATAATAACCTCGCGCGGCCGATACCTTAGAGTAATCCGCTCTAAATTCCAACGCGAGGAGAATCTATCATGAAAAAGATCATTTTGTTTGCCGATCCCGGCATCGATGATTCAGTTGCCATCATGTATGCCCTGCTCAATCCTGAAATCAAAGTGCTAGCCATCGTTTCAAGCTACGGCAATGTCACCAAGGAGCAGGCTACGGACAATATCGCCTACTTATTGAAGCTCGCCGGAAGGGAAGATGTCCCCATCATCGGCGGCACCAACGCCCCGTCAACAGGAAAACCGCCGACATACTATCCGGAAATCCACGGCAAAGAAGGACTCGGCCCCATCCGTCCGCCCGAAGACCTTCAAGCAGAACTGACCAATTTCTCAGAACTGTACACGATCATCAAAAATAACCCTGGCTTGACAATTGTTGATGTCGGCAGGAATACGTCACTTGCTGCCCTCTTCCTTTTAGGTGAAAATCTGATCAAAGATGTCAGCGAATTTTATATCATGGGAGGCGCTTTTTTAGTACCTGGGAATGTGACTCCTTTGGCTGAGGCCAATTTCTACGGTGATCCGACCGCTTCAAACCTGGTCATGCAGAACTTCGACAACCTCTACATTGCACCCCTTAACATCACAAACAAAGCAATCATCACGATGGAACACGTAAATACGATACTCGACATGACCGAGCACCCGCTCGTCCAGATCCTCGACGATGTCATGGAATACTATATTGAAGCGTACAAAAAACTTATCCCGGGTATCGGAGGCGCTCCCCTTCACGACGCCGTCACCCTCTCCCTCATGGTCAACCCTTCAATGGGCAAAACCATCCGCAGGGAAGTCGAAGTCTTCACCGGAGTCAGCGGAATGGGCACCTCCAGCGCCGACTTCAGAGTCAGCTCCAAAAACGCCGAAAAAAACATCAACATCTTCCTCGAACTCGACTACGAAGCCTTCCTCGAAGACTTCATCGAAGTCATGAGCGGGTCAGGGGGACAGGTACCTTGAGCCGAGGGGACAGGTACCGCGGCTCATATGCAAGCACGGCGGCCAGCGAAGACAGTTTGTGCCCCATCTATCGATTAGTGTCTCAATGGGTGACAGATCCTACTGACATTAAAAATAGCCCTTCCTTCAACACAATGAATTTCCACTATCATGAGGGTTGGGCATTTCATGTTGCGACTGGGGACTTTACGCCTTTATCAAAATAAAAGAAGACTTCAGTTCTGGTTAAAATCAAAGTGAATCTTCTCTTAATTCACCGCTTCTAAAAATCGGTCGGTCACTTCATCATGTTTTTCCAAAAAGTTATCTGTGTTGATATCATAAAGATCTAGAAATTGTTTTCTTGCTTCATCGTCTATTTTCAAGAAATAATCCCGGTACTGATCTATGGTGTCAAGAAATACAGTATCATCAAGTTTTTCCTGACTGTCTAAATAGTTAACAGCAGCTTCAAGATTACTGTGTTCTCTTTCAATCTGTTCCTTTTGACGGTTATACCAATCATCTAATTGAGTCTTGATTGTATTGTGGAGGTCATTCAACGCCTTAGTCGAATCTTCATTCCACTGAGACCAAACCTTAGCCATATCTACTGTTTGGTTGAACTCTGTCACAAGATCCTGGTGACTTTGTGCATTTATGTAATTCCCTCCAGAAACCTCAGCCATTTCTTTTAACTGAGCCAGCCCTTCATTATCTACCTGATATCCAATGATATTAAGAACCGGCTTGATATTAGATTCACCCAGTGACCTGGCAGCCTTGACTGGATCTCCATTACATGTCTCGACCCCGTCACTGACAACATAAATAATGTTGGTATTCTGCTCTCCATCATATTGTTTAAAATCCTGGTTCACCTGCTCGATCGCTTTTGCCATCGGCGTCCATCCTGAAGGCTTAAATTGATTTAGGGCATTCGAAAATTTCTCCTGATCATATCTGCCGACAGGAAACACCTCTTCAATTTTCGAACAGGAAGCTTTCTTGTCCTCATCACTGCCTGTGCCGACATGTCCATATACCCGCAGAGAAATATTCGCATTTTCAGGAAGTTCCTTCACAAAATCCTGAATCGCAGACTTTGCCAACACCATCCTCGTTTTGCCGTCCTCTAGATTCTCCATACTCCCACTCGAATCCAGCAAAATAGCAACGTTATAATTCTCCTTCAATCTAAGCTCATCCGTCTGACCATCCGGATCAGTAAACTGCATTGATTTCCATTGGTCAATCGGCACATCAACCTTTTCCAAATCTTCCTTGAATAGAGAAAAAACATACCGCTCCATCTTCTCAATTTCCTCAGGGGAAGATTCCTCCGTCAACTTTGGTAACTGATCAAGTTTCTCCCTGATTTCTTCCTGACCCTCAAAATCTTTCTCATATTTTTCGCCGGCAAATTCACCCGCTAATGGATATTCAGCGGATTCCGCGAAAGAGGTCGGTAAGGGCATGTGGTCTTGGGACCATTCTTGTTTTTCCTTACTATCACCCGGTTGCTGTAAGGATTTATCTTCCTTGTTTTCTTCTTTATTGTTGGCTTCTGAGCTCGTACTGTCGTTAGAACTGCAAGATGCCAATACTATTAAAGATAGTATGAATAATAGAATACTAAATGATCTTTTCATCAGGTTCTCCTTCCAAGGTTAAGTTAGTTATGTAGTTCTTCCACTGATAGTCCACCTATCATTATTTTCCAAGATACCCGCCAAACTCAATAGGAAAACATACCCAGTTGTTATTTAAAAGTGCGATGTAGACGCCCATCTCCCGTTGCCAAGACGCTTTAAGCAGCCGGGGACGAGCCAAAACCAAACCTTATTCAGCCTTCCACTCATAAAGCATATCCGGCAGATTCTCTTCATTTTCATGTCCCCTGCCAATGATTCTAAAACCATTCTTCTCATAAAACTGCTGTGCTTTTTTGTTCACCTCAAAGGTGTATAAAGTCAATCTCCCGGATGATTGCTCTTTTGCAATATCCAGCAGCCTTCTTCCCAGGCCCTTGCCCTGATAATCTCCATGGATATAAAGCTGGTTGATTTCCGTTCCGTTATACGCAATCATACCGGCCACTTCCTCATCCTCAATGGCAATTTTCACCTGAAAGTTCTCTGGTAAAAGTTGATTTAAAAAGTATACATGGTTTTCAAAACTATGAATCTCAGGCTGACCGATCGCCTCGCACTTACTGTCACGCCACATCCTGACTGTCTTCTCCGCATACTCGGGCTGATAAGGAACAATCACAATCTTATTCGGGTCCATCAGAGCACCCCTTCCATTAAATGGTAACGCACGTTAAAAGCCCGTCCCTCACCACGGTAAAACACTACCGTAAAAAGGGACGGGCTTTCAAAACTTCCTGAAGTCACGACCAAAAACGAATGACCCCCAGTGTCAACAAGACAACTGTGGCAACTGCGAACACGACGCCGAAACCCACCGGGATCTTACCTTTTTCCCGATAAGAACGGATTGCCGTTTCAACACCGGTGATCAACCAGAAAAGTCCGATGATCAGCCACGACTCACTAAGATGCTCGGTCGCAGCAAGAAAAAAACCAGCGGCTATCAATATGATTTTTATGCCGAGAAAAAAACGTTTTAACATAAGAACACTCCTGTCATCTTTTCTTTTTCATAAAAAAAAGATGTCCCCTACAAGAGCGCCTCTGCTATCAACTTATCAAACTTCCTGACATCGATCCCCTTCTTGAGCTTCACCTTGATATGCCCTGCCTTCGTCCAAAGCTCGACCTCCGCATTCACATCAAGGAAGCTCCCGGCATTCTCCGTCGACCACATCAGAATAGAAGAATACGGCAGGGAATACACCTCCACCTTCTTTCCGGTAAGTCCCTGAGAATCCCTGACAATCAATCTCTTATTTGTAAAAATGGCACTGTCCCTGAACGTCTTATACGCAGCAACCGCTTCTTCCCCATTGACAAGAAGAGCCGTCACATCATCCGGTACCGGACATTCAGATAGCAGCGTCCATTCCAAAATACCTGTCGTTGCAGCCATTTGTCATCCCCCTTGGAAAATTTGGTTTACTCTATATCTATTCGACATGAATGTCGAAAACCCTTTTTAAAATCAGTCGGAGAGGATAAACACGCAGCGAAAAAAGCTTAGAAGATATCCTTCTAAGCCATTAGCAGTCCACTTTAAAAAGTAAGAATTTCGATAAATATCTATTCTTTCTTTCTCACATTCACTAACTCGAAACGCTCACAGACCAACATCATATCTTCCGAAAATTCCATCCCAGCATCATTTAGCTCTCTAGTAAAGAATCTTTCATGGGCTTCTTTCCAATATTGATAGGTTCTGTCTCCTTCACCTTCCGCAATCGCAAAATCCTCCGGAACCTCGTTCATCGGCATGATCTTCACATCCACTGTTTTGATGATCGCTAAAGGTTCATCTTCACTGTTTAAAATAATGCTGTAATCTTCATCGGTTGGCAGCGGCTCATTTTCCATTTCATAAAAAACCAGTCCCGAACAAGTGGCTGATTTCACACCATCTATGACCAATTGAGCTAAATGATCCGGATCCGCCCCGAATTGCCATGCACTAACTCTTATTGGTTTTTCTTGATTTTGTGACTTCCAAAATTCATCCCAATATATTCTCGATGCTTCATTCATATTTTTCTCTCCTAAATCATTTTAAAGTCAATACTATCTAAACTAGATTATATCAACATTAAAAGAATTTGCTTTTATTCCTTAATTAAAAGGTATTTCCCCCAATCAAAAAAACCCTCCCCGGGCACCATGCCTGAGAAAGGGTTCTTCATCAATATCTTACAACCCCGGAAGAATCCCCGAGAACAAACTCAAAATCAAAACCGTCGTAATCGCCGTCAATCCGGCAATGAATCCGCCGAGTGTCCATGCTTTGAGTGTCTGCGGGACAGTCAGTTTACCGAACCTGTTTACTACCCAGAAGCCTGAGTCATTCGGAAGGGAAAGACCGATTCCGCCGGCACAGATGGCAAGCCCGAGTAAGATTGGTGAGACACCAAGATCCACTGCCATCGGCCCCATGATGCTGGATGTCGTCACAAGGGCAACGGTTGCCGAACCGAGTGACGCACGCAGGATTTGCGAGAAAATGAAGGCAAGCAATAGAACCGGGATGCTCCAGCTTTGCATCGTCGCGATGAGGTGATCACCAATTCCACTTTTATTGATGACGGCACCGAACGCTCCGCCGGCACCAGTTACAAGGATGATGATCCCCGCTGAGTTGATCGCTTCAGAATACAATCTGCTGTTTGGAACAGAGATATATGGTCTGAGCATGATGATCGCGGCGATGACACTTATGAACAGGGCAATGTTCTTATCACCGATGAAGCCTAATACACTTGAAAGTCCTGTGTCCGGGAATAACAGCTGCGATATAGTGTTGAGCAGGATGAGTGCAATTGGCAATGCCAGCATGAAGAAGCTTAGGCCAGTGCTGATTTCTTTTTTCGGTGCATCTTCAAGACTCACAGCAACTTCCTCTACGGCGCCCGAATGGTTCATGCGCTTCCCGATGAATAATCCGTAGAAATATCCGCCGGCAAGTGTTGCCGGGATGGCTACTAGAATTCCATAAAGGATGAATAACCCAAGATCTGATCCTGTATTTTCCGCCACAACAAGCGGTCCTGGAGTCGGCGCGATCATGTTGTGGGAGACAATCAATCCTACACCTAGTGCCGTTACAAAAGAGATCACTGAGATTCCTGTTTTCTTTGATAAACTTTTGATCAATCCGCTTAAGATGACGAATGCGGCATCGAAGAATACCGGGATTGAAACAGCCGTACCCGTCAAGGCAAGACCGGCCGGTGATTTTTTCACACCAAATGCTTTTAATACTGCCGCAGCGATTTTTTCAATCGCACCGGACGCGCCGAGGAACTGTCCAAAGATGACACCGAGTCCGATAAGGATCCCGACGCCGGTCAATGTATTCCCGAACCCCTGGGTCACGGTGGTTGCCACTTCATTCAGCGGCATGCCGATCACGACGGCCGTTGCAAAAGCAACACCGATCAGTGATAAAAATGGTTCAACCTTCAATTTTAAAATCAAGAAAAAAAGTGCAGCTAACGACAGTAAGAAAATCACAATCAACATATTTCCTGTAACCATATTCTGATTACCCCCTTTGTTTTTATGAAGCTCCATTTATGATAAGCCTGGCCGCCTGGATTCCCCTCAGAAAAAGACGGCCCTGCTTTGAACCCTAAAGCAGTTACTTGCTTTCAAGTGTCGAGACAACATCTCTTAACGTGGTGACTGCTCCGACATTCCCCGGAAAAATGACGTACGGGATGAATGGGAACGTGCTTTCTTCACCTGTCTGCCAGACCGGGATCCCCGGTGCGATTTGACCCGCGACGGTCGCTCGTTTCACACACAACCCGTTTGTTCCGACATCGCTGGAGGTAATTCCTCCTTTAGCAATCAGGTAGTTCGGTCTTACAGAGAAGTCACGGACGATGCTCGTCACAGCATTTGAAATCTCGACGGACAGCTGCAGCTCCTGCTCTTCCATCCCGTCGCCGAGATCTAGCCGCTTCCTCTTCGTATAGATGACCGTACTGATTCCACCGGCTACCTTTGTTTCCGCTTCATTCCGCACCCGCTCGATTTCCTTCCTGAACGCTTTTTTATCCAGGACGAGATGAGCGTCGAACTCAATGAAGTGCAGAGAGGACAATTCCTTCAGCGCGTTCAATTGATTGGTCGTCTTTTTGACATGGGAACCGACAATGACCAGACCGCCGTTCTCCCTCTCCTCATTGATCAGCTCTGCCCTCGTTAACAACGGCCGAGAAGAAATATCCCCGATCACCTTGGTAAAAGCAGCAGCCGTCCGGAAGATGAAACGTTTTCCTTCTTCGATGGCGAGGATCAGTGCCGTCGCAAATACCCTGACATCCGATTCTTCAACAGCATTGACAACGACCTTGCCGAAGTCATTCACCCCGAGTAATTGTGCTTTAATCCCATCAATGTCCAGGCTTCGGATCGATTCCAGAGAAATGTACGTGACGCCTTCTTTTGGAAAAACGCCTTTTGTCTTTTCTTCGACCCATTCCCCTAAGTGACTCGACTTGTAGCCGAATGTCCGGTCCTTTGCGAATTCGGTTTCCCCGGCAGGTACAAGTTCGGTTTCCTGTTGAACGAAGTGAGTGTTCTCGACCGTCAGACGGCCGCCTTCTTTGAAAAATGGAAGGATCACTTCTCCGTCCACACGCCCGCCGCTTTCAGCTTCCATCGTACATCTTAAAACATCCGTTTCCAGCGGATAATGACCTCTCAGCGTCGAATCGCCGCGGCTGATAATCAGATAAGGAATACCCAATTTTTTTGATATAAGCTCGGTTCTTTCTGCAATATCCCGGTGAACCTGCTCGGTTTCTTTTGCCGTGAAGGCCCTCGAATTTGTCAGGATGAAGAACATCTGCCCCTCTTCCAAGAAACCAAGTTCAATGGTGTCTTCCTCCCAATCGGTGTATACCGAAACGTCGTGGACAGTCTGGACACCAGTCGGATCATCATCTAGGACGATGATTTTATGCTTGAATCCAGGTCTGACTTTTTCCCAAAGCTCATTTACTTTTCCTTCATCAATAGACTGATAGGATGATAGGATTTCATCGACATTCCTTGTTTTCATCACTGGCTGACACCCTTTACTTCGAAATTCGCAAGCTTCTCGTAGTGTTGGATGAGTCCGCCGTGATCATCGGCTGCTTTTCCGTCAGCCATCAAAGAGTGATACATCTCGAGCACCTGACTGGAAAGCGGAAGCGGCACTCCGATTGAGTGGGCTGTATCCATAACATTGGTCAAATCCTTCGCGTTGATGTCAATGCGTCCGCCGGCAACGAAGTTTCTTTCAAGAATCAACGGAACCTTCGCATCAAGCACCGCACTTCCGGCCAGTCCTCCACGGATGGCTTCGTACATCTTTTTGATGTCAATCCCTGCTTTCGACGCCAGCGTCAATGCTTCTGACATCGCTGCGATGTGGACATTCACCAGAATCTGATTGGCAAGCTTCGCTGTGGTACCGCACCCATTGTCTCCCACAAGCGTGATATCCTGACCCATCGCATCAAAGTATGGTTTCACCTTGTCATAGACTTCTTCTTTTCCTCCGACCATGATGGCAAGCGTCCCGTCGATCGCCTTCGGCTCCCCGCCGCTCACCGGGGCATCGAGCATTTCCATCCCCCTGGCTTCAAGTGCTTCGGCAATCCCTTTCGATTGAACGGGAGAGATCGAGCTCATATCGACGACGATTGCTCCATCATTCGCACCGTATATGACACCGCTTTCACCAAGGACAACACTTTCCACATGCTCACCCTTAGGAAGCATCATGAAAATGATGTCACTCATCTCCCCTACTTCTTTTGCAGAACCGGCTCCCCGTGCTCCTGAGCCCACTAACTCTTCCACTGCTGACTCATTAATATCAAACACGGTTACATCGTAGCCACTCTTAACCAGATTCAGTGACATCGGTTTTCCCATGATGCCAAGACCAATAAATCCAAGTCTCATATTTATTCCCTCCTGATGAAATAAAGCGTTTTCATTTGTTGTCACCAATTGTACACAATAATTTATATTTTGTATACAAAAATATTTAAAATGTATACAAAATTATTTTCCGTTAGAACTTTCAAATAGTACCAACTCGTTCTATACTTTTAGGAAGGGCATTATTTTTAACAGCCAAATACGTAAAAAAGACAAACAGAAAGTCTTTCATTGGAGTCGATTTAGTTGAAGAAGAAAACACAGCAGCACGCTTATCTGCAATCTTATGAATATATACGTGACCAAATCTTGAATGGAGAACTCGAACGGGGCACAAAGCTGATCGAGGAAAAACTCGCGGAACAACTCGGAGTGAGCCGGACACCGATCCGCGAATCCATCCGGAAACTCGAACAGGAAGGGCTTGTGAAACAAAAGCGAGTCGTCAATCCGACCGACATGGACCTCCGCCACTACTTCCAGGTCCGCATCCTCCTCGAAGGATTCGCAGCCCGGTCGGCCGCTACCTATATGAACGAAGCAGACCTTAACCAGCTGAAAGAATGCATCGACATCGGCAGGAACGGCACAAACGAAGAAATCATGGAAGCCAACAAACAATTCCACGACATCATCGTCAACGCCACCAACAATCCCGTCATGGTCGACACCATCGAACGCATGCAGTCGATCATCTACTTATTCAGGAAAACGGTCGTTTACCACAACCGGCCATTCCTGATTGATGAACATCAGGAGATTTATGATGCAATTGTTGCTCATAATGGAGATGAAGCTGAGAGGTTGATGAAAGAGCATATCCAGGCGGATTTGGAGTTTTGTTTGCATGTGATGCGGGGGTAAAAAAAAGCTGGGCAATGATACCGAATGTTCGGTGATCATACCCAGCTTCTATTACGATTCTTGTCCTATCAATCTAACTTCTCAATATTTGAGCTGTATTTTTCCATCACCCCAACGAGCTTCACCCGTAAATCCTCCAGCCATCCAGGATGACCGCCGCCTTCCTCAATATCAACAGCCCTGATCAACCTGGCAAGGGAAATCAAATTGTGCATCCTCTCGAAACCAGATGCCGACTTAAGTATATCCAGATCGAGATCCGTTTCACTCTCATAACCTTCTATAAATATTTTGGTCACCGGATTTTCCCCATCAAAATCCCCTGCATCCCTTAATGCATACACAATATCCGCGGCATACCAATGTACCGATGAGTCATCAAAATCAAGCATTCCGATTGTTTCATGATCAAACATCACATTGTCCATCTCAAAATCATAATGGATGAGCCCGTAATGTTCTTTTGATAAGCTCAACCCGTCTGCCCATTCAAGCAGCCTGTCACACTCTCTATGCGCGGCCAGTTCTTGCTTCGGAAGGATATCTTTTGCTGCTATCAAACGTTCTTTCCAGCTTGGGCGATTCACCCTGAATCCTTCAGGCAGCTGTTTAAGATGTTCATGAAGATTTCCGAGGGCCTTCCCCCACAGATATACCTGCCGTTCTGTCATCTCTTCCAAATCAAGATGGTCACCTTCCATCGCTTCGAATACGACAGCATAAAACGTCCCTATATCAGTTTCCGCCACTTCGATATCATTTCCCTTTATTGATGGTACCGGTTTAGCCACATTCAGCGACTTCTCCCCGAGATACCTAACGATGGCAAGTTCTGCTTCAATCGACAGATAGTCCCTTTCTGAAGAATCATTGAATCTTAGAAAATACTGCTTTCCGTCTAAAGTGAATGTTAAAACAACATTCGCACTCGCCCTCACAATCGCCACAGAGTCTTCGTCAAACCCCCACGGGTCAAGAATTTGCTCAATGAATGAATCACCCTCTTCACTGTACAATCTGTTCATCACTTTTTTCATCGTACTTAATTTCATCATGTTACCAACTTCCCCTCTTATGATTATTGTAAAAACACTCAATAAGCACGGGGCTTTTTCTGCATAAAAAAGGAGAGCCAAATAAAAGATCTCGGCTCTCCTCTCCATGTTACAGATGATTTTCAATTATGATGGAAGCCCTGCGTCCGCCCCATCCATTATGATCATCACATTCTATTCACAACGGGCAAGGCGGACGAACTTATTGAATTAACAGACATACACCTCACCCCTTCCGATTAAAGTTACTCCTATTATAAACTTGATAATTTTGGAAGACAAGAAGAATTTCGTTTTTATTCCCCTATTAAACTTTATACATTCAAACTCTCCGCCTTACGCTCCTGACTCCTATGCAGCTGCTTCATCGCAAACCTGGCAACCGGCTGAGCCACCAGCAGTTCAATCCACAAAGCAATCCCAAAATTTCGCGGCCAGATATGAATGAAATTCTCAATCGGGGCCATGCTGATTTGTTTCGTCCCGATCCAATTCCCGATGATGGACAACAGGATGGATAAAACCGTAACAGTAAATAGCGTTTCAAATAAAACCCTGGCATTGAATCCATCCGCCTTCTCCACAAATTTAGGCATCAGCTTCCCGACAACCGGTCCTGCTATCAGGGTGACACAAAAAATTACGACCACCCACATGATCGGAATGATCTTCAAGGTATCCGTGTATACGTCCATGCTGAACCCGCGTTCCAATCCGACGATAATCGGGGCAATCGTGTTCACTGAAATAATGGATATGATCAACAAAAAGAGGATCCCTTCTTTTCCGTTCCTCGGCAGCCTTGTCTCTGTGTACATAGTATTTGTCATGTTCAACATCCCTTCTCTTTAGCACCTTGTCATTATAGCGATAGCGGGACTGCCTTCATAAGTGAACATTTTGTGAACGTTTTACATACCCTAACCTTTCAAATAAATGCAATAAAAAAACCCGGTTCCAAAAGCCGAGGCCCCCTTTTTCAAGCACATAACCCTTCTTCACTAAATGGACTTTTATTCAAAAAAAGTCCACAAAACAAGCAAAAAACTTTCCAAAAACCAACTATTCCTCTCACCATCGCCTACTCTCTAAGTGATCAAGGACAATATTGACCTCATTCTCTTCTAAATCAAACAAATTACGTCGTCCCTCTAACACATGCTCTGCTTTTATTATCGATTTTTTCAAATTTATTATCGAGATTGAAAAATATTTTATCGAAAATGGTAATTTTATTATCGAAAGGCTGTAAGCCACTGCTCTTTTTTATCAATTACCTGGCGTTCTTATTAAAGCCTGCTTGGTATTAGCGAAATGACTCCGATATTATCAAACCAGACTACCAATCTTTCTATATTTACACGCAGACAGGAAGACCCCCCTAAAACAAAAAAACCAAGAGAATTTCTCTCTCGGTTTTCTCCCTTACTTAACCTGCCCCTCCGTCAACACATCCTCCATCCGCTTCCGCAGCACAAACTTCTGGATCTTCCCGCTCGCATTCCTCGGCAGTTCTTCCACAAACTCGTACTTTCGCGGACGCTTATAGTTTGCAAGACTATCACTCTTCCTGCACCATTCATCCAGCTCTTCTTCCGTCACACCGGGATCTTTCTTCACCACAAATGCCGTGACACTCTCTCCCCAACGGTCATCCGGCATTCCGACGATCGCGACATCGAGCACTCCTTCATGAGCATGCAGCACATCCTCCACCTCGCGCGGATAAATGTTCTCCCCGCCGGAAATGATCATGTCATCTACGCGGTCCTTAATCCACAGGTAGCCGTCTTCATCGAGATACCCGATATCACCTGAATGGTACCATCCTTTATGCATCGCTTTTTCCGACGCTTCCTCGCGGTTAAAATAACCCATCATCATACACGGCCCCTGAACGATGATCTCACCGCTTTCTCCCGGCGCAGCGAGTTCATCCGGATCACTCGGTCCGTTTTCGTTCGGCTTCACGACCCTGATTTCATGGTTGAGACATGCCTGCCCGGCTGCCCCTGCTTTCCGGAGCTGGTCATCTTCAGATAAAAATGTGATTGCCGGCCCCATCTCTGTCATCCCATATGCCTGTACAAGCTTGATACCAAGCCGTTCGTGGCATGCATGGACAAGTGACGGTGCCATCGGGGCTGCCCCGTAGAGTCCGAGTTTCAGACTTTCAATATTGTAGTCTGCCAGATTTTCCTGCAGAATCATATTCCACATCGTCGGCGCGGCGAAGAACTTGGTGATTTTTTCTGAATCAATCAACTCAAGCACTTTCTTCGGATGGAACTGGTGGAGGATGACATTGCTGCCGCCGGCATGAATCCTCGGAAGGAAGGCGCAGTGAAGCTCGGCACAATGGAACATCGGCGCTGTCACGAGCCCTACATCGCCTGCCTCCAGTTTCGTCGCACCAATGACGGAAAGGCTCTGCTCCGCCATGCTCCTATGCTTATGCATGACACCCTTCGGACGGCCGGTCGTCCCGCTTGTGTACATAATCGCGTAAAGGTCGTTCTCATCGACTTCCGCCTCCACGGCCTTCGGTTCCTCAGCTTTCACTTTTTCATGATAGCTCGCGGCATATTCAGGCGCTTCCGCGTCAATGAACCAGAATGCCATTTGCGGGAATCGATTTTCAATCGAAGCGATGACAGGCTCGACCGCCTCCTCAAACAGGACGACTTTCGGGGCGGCATCACTCAGGATGAACGCCACCTCTTCTGCCTGCAGCCGGAAATTGATTGGATTGAACACAGCCCCGATTTTTGCGCATGCGAAGAATGCGGTCCCGAGTTCCTCCGTATTGAACATGAACGTCGACACCCTGTCCCCCTTCTTCACACCCTCCGCCATCAGCGCATTCGCCAGCCGGTTCACCTCGTCACTCCATTCCCTGTATGTAAAGCGAAGATCTTTCCGCACATCATAGAGGGCTTCCTTGTTCGGGGACTTCATTACCGTCAGGTCAAAAATCCTGCCAATCGTCGTACTCATTTACATTCCTCCCTGGGATAAGTTTGAACGATCTACACCTGCCAGTGCTTCGTGTTGTTTACATTTACCATACACACTATTAGAATATTCTGCAAATTAGTCCCAAACCCTTTTCATATATAAGAGAAACTTTTCTGCTCATATGGTAAAATTTAGACAATAAATCATAGAAAGGGATGATCCCATGGAAGTCATCCTCGCCAGTGCGTTTTCAGCCCTGATCATCGCCATTACAGTCTTCTCGATGATAAAAGTACTGATGATCGCTTATAAGCGGAAGGAACTGACATATAGAAAGTTCATCACTTATGTCACTGCCGCCGCAATGACCGGACTGATTGTGTCGTCAGTTCTGCCTTTTGTGTATGGGAAGATTTATTCCCTGATTACCTGACAAAGCCGTCCCTCACCATTCGGAGTGAGGGACGGCCTTCATGATTATTTCATTAGTTTTTCATTTACTTCCCATAAAAGGTTTCTCGCTTTTATGAACTCATTCTGGAGACGAGCAGGAACCTGCTCCACTTGGGCGGCATTCTTAATTCCTGATTGCACCATGATTTGTTCATACATCATCAAGGCATCTATATATTCTTCATACTGCTCAGGGGAGAGTACTTCCTTACTTGAACGCTGTCCGTTCAATTGGTCAAAATAGGGCTGTATGTCAAAATATACGGATCTCAATTCTTTCAGTCGCTGCTGAGGTATCTGTGAATAATCAATGTTCCCGTAATTGTCTCCGTATTCAACCTTGGCACTAATCACCACACTCAGTAATTCCTTGAACTCCTTATAATCTTCCTTCCTCAGTTCTCCTTGAGCCTGTAATAGTTTTGCATCGAATAAAAGATATCCTTCCATCGTAGCACCGAGAAAATGTTTTTTTACTTCCTGAAACGAGCCGTACAGTTCATCAGCAAGCAGAGTCTGGTAGGCAAATGCGGTTGTTGGGACGATTAAAGCGGCTGCGAGGACCGCTGCAAGCATCTGTTTTTTGAGCCACCCCCTGCCGCTTCCCTTCCTTTCCCGCTTCGCTCTTTCCACTCCCCTGACGGAATGTTCGTGCAACCGTGACGGAATCGCAATCTTATTGATCTCCTGCTTGATAGGATTCATCTTTCTCACCCCCCTCATATTCTTTCCGCATTTTCCCCATTGCCCTGTACAGGATGGATTTGGCCGTCCCCAGAGGGATGGAAAGCGTCTCTGCAATTTCCTTGAACGAATAGCCTTCATAGAAGCGCAATAGAACCGTACTCTTCTCTTCTTCGTTCAGCTTTTCAATCATTTCCTTAAGAGTGATCGCTGCAAGCGGATCTGCTTCAGCTCCCATGAACTGCTCATAATCGGGTATCAACGGCACCACGTTTTTATTCTTTTTGAGCAGATCCAACGAACACGTGATGGCGATTCTAATTAGCCACGTCTTCACATATTTGGGCTTCTTGATAGTTTCTATATTTTTGAAAGCCCGATAGGCCGTCTCCTGCACAACATCCAGCGCGTCAACTTCATTTTTCACATACACGAAGGCCATCCGGTACATGTCTTCCTCATACAGTTGAAAAAGTTTGATGAAAGCTTTGTCATCACCCTTTTGAGCTTTTCGTACTAACTTGTCGATGGCGGGTCACCCTCTTTTCATTTAGCTTTTATGTACATTAGACAGTAGGTTTATCGATTTAGCTCAAACCTTTTATAAAAAAATATAAACCGTCAGCCTCAGCCACAAAAAAACGGGTCAAGGTACCTGTCCCCCCGACCCGTTCATTTCCCCCGCACTCTCCACCATTTCTCCCCCACCGCATACACCAGGATCATCAGCACGCCGACAACAAGCGCGACAGCGAGCCCGATCAGTCCGGCGAGCCCGGCCCATCCCGTGACCGTCGCCTGAAAAAGAAGCTCGAATCCGAATCCTCCCAGGATGATGGCAAGCGGTACATTATAGGGAAATAACTTCTTCCATAAAACAATGAGCATAAGTGTACAGGCACCCACTATTCCAGCAAGTACCCACAGATCCTGATTCCAGCGATTTTCGATCCGCGACTGCATACCGTCAAGTTCGTCAGGGGTTGCATTCATCAAGCTGCCGAATGTACTTCCGGCAAATACCAGCCCACATAAAATCAATAGTCCCAACACCGTCCAGTTAACACTTTGAGCCGCTTTTTTCGCACTCAAGTAATCTCCCCCTTTGCGTCATTCCTCCCATCCATCTTACAGGTTATTCCATAATAATCCAATTATTATTTTCATAAAAAAAGAGGCCCCTGCGGCCCCAACCCAACTCAAACCTTCAAATGCAGCACATGCTGCGGCCCCTTTGGCCCCACATATTCTTCCCCTTCATCCACAAATCCTGTCTTCAAATACAAACTGATCGCGGCTGTATTCCGTTTATTCACCCCAAGCACCACTTCATCGACCCCCGGAAGATGATCCCTGACGAATGCCTGAAGCAATCTCAGTCCTTTTTTAGCTAGGCCCTTGCCCTGGTGGCCTGAATCGATCGAGAACGACGTCAGAAGCCTTGCCTGCTCATTTTCACTATACTTATGCAGTTTCTCCCCGTCTTCCAATGCAAAATAACCGACCGGCTCTTCATCTTCCACTATCAGCACATGTGCTGTGTTATCAGAAATATGCGGATTATGTATCTTCTCCAGCGGCATACTCGTGAATTCCAGCTGCTTCTCCGGCAGATGGAAAGCCGACAACTGTTCCTTATATTTTCCGCTGTACTCTATCAGTCTGACTGTCCCCATATCCATCCCTCCAACTTTCCCATCGCAGTTTTACAACTCAGCACTTCTTTAATACCCCCAAATACTCCACCCATGGTCCAACCTCATCCCTGTACCGGTTCGATAACACCCTGACGATCTGGGAGATATGAGTCAAATCATGCACAACCCAGGTCGAAATCAGTTCGCTCGCGCTCACTTTCCCGAAAGCAGGATGAAGCCCTGTGGAATCAAGGGAGTGACCCTGTTCAGCGATCAGCCGTTTCAACTCAGCCACACTTGCTGATCTGAGCGAAGCAAATTCCGCCAGCTTCTCTTCTAGACTCCTCGGGGTGCCCGCTTCCAAATGTGAAAACCGGTCAAATACCGGAAACACCCTGCTCTCCCCCTCATGCAGAATCATCTTAAGCCTTGGAACCCAATTATTTTTCTCACCTTCGATTAAATGCCTGATGACCCCGTCCGCATTCCAGGTGCCTTCTCCTTCATCACATTCAAGCCACCCTGCCGACAAACCTGAAAGCAATCCCTCCAACGTCTTCGGCGTCCTCTCCAGAATCTCGATTGCCTCATTCAGTTCGAAGTTCATAAGCTTCCCCCCTCTTAAAACCAACGATTGTATTTCAGTCATGTCCCAGGGTCACTTAACCAAACCAGCCCTCAAATTAACCCCAAACTCCATATATCCCTTCAAACAGCTCAACATATACACCCATCCTTCTTTATTATCCACCAGCTGCGCGATGAAGTTTTCATCTTTCTCATCGAAACCCTCTTCACTGACTTCCACGATGGTGCTGTCTTGCTCTGAAGGAAGGAAGTTGATGGTGACCATACGGCCTCCTGCCCATTCGAACACAATTTTTTCATTCTCAAGGATCTCTTTGATCTCTATCTCGCCCTCGGCATTGTATTCTTCATACCTGAGGGTAATCATCTTCCCTTCTGACCATCTTTCTGAACTAGAAGAAAACCAGAAGTGTCCGATTTTTTCAGGATCAACAAAAGCCTCGAAGATTTCTTGTGCCGGTTTCCGGATGTTCATTTTCGTCGTGTTGTTCACTTACTTCAGCTCACTTTCCGATTTGATTACGCAAAAATTGCCTCCTTAATCATTTCGATAACGACCAAAGACTTTCCTACTAAAAAAATACGAATTCATTAAAACAGGCCTGTATATAATAAAGTGCACGTCCGAAAGCTTCACGCTTTTCATACGGAGAGCTGTCCAATATAATAGAAAGTAAGAATTTTCATAATTATTCTACTTCTTGTACGAATTGTCATTTTTTCAAAAAAGAAAGGGGAATGGGAATGGAAAACAATCACAGGCCAGATCAGAGAGAACACTCGGCAGCTTCGGGGCAATGCCCTGTTACCCACCACAAGGACACGGCGATCACGACAACGACGGATCCGCGGGGGACCACGAATAAAGATTGGTGGCCGAACATGCTGAACCTTGGCATCCTGCGCCAGCATGACCGGAAAGCAAACCCCATGGGGGAAGATTTCAACTACCGGGAAGAATTTTCGAAGCTCGATTACGATGCACTGAAAAAAGACCTCCACTCCCTGATGACGGACAGCCAGGATTGGTGGCCGGCCGACTACGGTCATTACGGTCCATTCTTCATCCGGATGTCGTGGCATGCAGCAGGTACATACCGCGAAGGAGACGGTCGCGGAGGCAGCTCATCGGGTTCACAGCGTTTCGCTCCGCTGAACAGCTGGCCTGACAATGTCAACCTGGATAAGGCACGGCGCCTCCTGTGGCCGATCAAACAGAAGTACGGAAACAAGATTTCCTGGGCCGACCTGCTCGTACTAACCGGTAATGTCGCCCTTGAGTCCATGGGCTTGAAGACATTCGGCTTCGGTGCCGGACGCGAGGATATCTGGCATGCGGAAGAGGATGTGTATTGGGGAACCGAGAAGGAATGGCTGGCGGATAACCGCTACTCCGGCGACCGCGATCTTGAAGACCCGCTTGCAGCCGTCCAGATGGGGCTCATCTACGTCAATCCGGAAGGCCCGAACGGTGAACCGGATCCACTCGGCAGCGCCCGCGACATCCGTGATACATTCGGCCGGATGGCGATGAATGATGAAGAAACGGTTGCCCTCATCGCTGGCGGCCATACATTCGGAAAAGCCCACGGCGCAGGCGACGCTTCCCTTGTCGGCGATGACCCGGAAGCCGCGACGATGGATAAACAGGGGCTCGGCTGGCACAGCAGCTATAAGAGCGGAAAAGGCCGCGATACGATTTCAAGCGGTGTCGACGGTGCCTGGACGACGAACCCTACAAAATGGGATAACGGGTACTTCGACCTTCTGTTCGGATATGAATGGGAACTGACGAAGAGTCCTGCAGGTGCATCCCAATGGGCACCGGTCGATATGACGGAAGAACATATGGCGCCGGACGCCGAAGATCCGTCCATCCGCGTGAAGACGATGATGACGACTGCAGACATGGCCCTTCGCATGGATCCCGATTATGAAAAGATTGCCCGCCGGTTCCATCAGAATCCCGATGAATTCGCCGATGCCTTCTCCCGTGCATGGTTCAAGCTGCTCCACCGCGACATGGGACCGAAAGCGCGCTACATCGGGCCTGAGGTTCCGGATGAAGAGCTGATCTGGCAGGACCCGGTGCCGGCGGTCGATTATGACCTGTCCGATGCAGAAATTGCTCAATTAAAAGCAACCATCCTGGATTCCGGATTATCCGTGAGCGAGCTCGTGAAAACAGCCTGGGCCTCCGCCAGCACATACCGCGGCTCCGACATGCGCGGCGGCGCGAACGGTGCCCGGATCCGCCTCGCCCCGCAGAAAGACTGGGAAGCAAACGAACCCCAGCAGCTTGAAAAAGTACTCGGTGTCTTCGAAGAGCTTCAAAGCGGCCTGGACAAGAACGTCAGCCTGGCCGACCTGATCGTCCTCGGAGGATGTGCAGCCGTAGAAAAAGCGGCCAAAGATGCAGGCTTCGACGTAACGGTTCCATTCACACCGGGCCGCGGCGACGCCTCACACGAACAGACCGATGTCGACAGCTTCAAGGTATTGGAGCCGGTTTCGGACGGATTCCGCAACTACCAGAAGAAGGAGTATTCGGTCAGTCCTGAAGAAATGCTCGTCGACAAAGCCCAGCTCCTTGGCCTGTCCGCGCCCGAAATGACCGTATTAGTAGGCGGCATGCGCGCACTCGGTGCCAACCATGGAGGTACAGCACACGGTGTCTTCACAGACAGAGTCGGCACTTTGACCAACGACTTCTTCGTGAACCTCCTTGACATGGGCATCGAATGGAAACCGGCCGGCTTCAACCAGTACGAAGGCCGCGACCGCAAAACAGGTGAAGCCGTCCGCACGGCTACCCGCTTCGACCTCGTCTTCGGATCCAACTCCGAACTCCGTGCCCTCGCCGAAGTCTACGCACAGGACGACAACAAAGAGAAATTCGTCCGTGACTTCGTTTCAGCCTGGGTGAAGGTGATGGATGCAGATCGGTTTGATGTGAAGTGTAAATAAAATAAGAAAATCCGGCCCCCGATGCAGAATGTTTCTGCTGCCGGGGGCCGGACTTTTATTTTAAGTTGGTAAAAGAGGAGCCGATTCAAGAAAAGTGATTGATAATTTTAAAAAACGGGGCCTCCACCACCGTTCAAGACATTCTCTCAGGGCATTCCAGTCAAAAAGGTGATTCTAACATTAAATAGTTGCAAATTGAACACATTTCTATCTGCAAAAAAGAATTTATTATCGATTTCCCGAAATTTATTATCGATATCTTTAAATTTATTATCGAAAATCGCAATCCTATTATCGAAATTGCCGGAACCGCTTTGAACTATTATCAAATCCTAAGCTTTATCAGCGAATAAACGTCATTAAAAACGAATGTGCCCCCTCATTACCCAATGCCAGCTGATTTTATCACTCACCGTGACCGGCACCCCACTGCTCCGTCCCCCACCGATGCATCTCCTCCAACAACGGCTTGAGCGTCAAACCCTTCTTCGATATCGAATACTCCACTCTCGGCGGGACCTCATTGAACTGCTTCCGGTCAATCAGCCCATCCACTTCGAGCTCCTTCAGCTGCTGGCTCAGCATTTTATGGGTGATGCCGGGCAGGAGCCTTCTCATTTCGTTGTACCGCTGCGTGCCGTCATAGGCAAGATGCCAGAGGATCACGGGCTTCCATTTGCCCCCGATCTTCCCCAGTGTATATTCAATCGAGCATTTCAGCTTCCCGTTTTCATCCACAGTGATCGAATCGCTCATCCCGTCTCCACTCCTTACTTACCTTTTGGGTAGTATCTCTCCAAAAAGTGCATACTTTTGAGAAGAAGAATAACCCTCTATACTTATGATTGTCAAACAAATGAAGGAGGAATATTTAAAATGATGCCATACCCAAGAAACTTTTCACATATCGGCCTGTCCGTTCCGGACCTCGACAAAGCCGTGAAATTCTATACCGACGTATTAGGCTGGTACACGATCATGGAGCCGTCTGATGTCCATAACGACGATTCAGCCATAGGCCAGATGTGCCGCGACGTATTCGGTGACGAGTGGGAAACCTTCCGCATTGCCCATCTTTCAACAGGCGATAAAATCGGAGTCGAACTATTCGAATTCCCGCACAACGAACAGCCGGAAAATAACTTTGAATACTGGAAAACGGGAATCTTTCACTTCTGCGTTCAGGACCCTGACATCGAAGGACTCGTCGAGAAAATCGTCCAAAACGGCGGCAAGCAGCGAATGCCGATCCGCGAATACTATCCTGACGACAAGCCGTATAAAATGGTCTACGTCGAAGATCCATTCGGTAATATTTTTGAGATTTACACCCACAGTTATGAGCTGACGTATTCTGAAGGGGCTTACTGATCGAGGTTAATCGGAACAGCCCTCTTCCCACTGATGCCCCAACCATATTGGGAGTGCCCGGATGAAACATATGAGCACATGTTTCATCCAGGCTGCCTTTAAAAATTACCACTTGCTCCGGATCGAAAAGATACCTCGCAAATACATTGATAAGTCTTCTATGGGAAAAGATAAATCTTGTGCTCTGAAAATGTATTGAAGGGTGGCACAATTTTGACGATCAGGAGGATGATTATGGGTATATTAAGCGGCAATCCACAGGAAGAACCTCTTCACTATGGGGAAGTCTTTGGGATATGGAGCTATTTGATGACGGCTAACGCTTCTGTTGCAAGTTATCAGATGCAGCTCAACCATGCCGGAGATGATGATCTGAAGAAATTGTTGAATGACAGCATCGAGGCCGGGCAGGAAGAAATCAAGCAGGTACAGAAACTGTTGAAGGAAAATGGAATCGGGTTACCGCCTGCTTCACCGGAGCCTCCGAAAGCGTGTCTGGATGACATCCCGACAGGTGCCCGCATGCCGGATCCGGCAATCACGGCGGCATTATCAGCCAGCATCTCTGCTGGTCTCGTCGCTTGCAGTGCGATCATCGGACAAAGCATCCGTGAAGATGTGGCTGCGATGTTTGGCCAATTCCATATGGCAAAAGCACAACTGGGAGCAAAAGTCCTGAAGCTAAATAAAGAAAAAGGATGGTTGATCCCTCCTCCGCTTCACAAAAACAAAAATGAACATTGCGAATAACCATTAACAAAAAAGATTCTCAGGATCCGGAACATTGCCGGCAGCCTGAGAATCCTTTTTTATGGCTTCAAAATCACCTTGATACAATCATCTTCCTTCTTATTGAACAACTCATACCCCTTCGCCGCTTCCTCCAGCTTCAATGAATGAGTGATGATTGACGTTGA
This sequence comes from [Bacillus] enclensis, assembly GCF_001456935.1. Taxonomy (GTDB): domain Bacteria; phylum Bacillota; class Bacilli; order Bacillales; family Bacillaceae_B; genus Rossellomorea; species Rossellomorea enclensis. The sequence continues at coordinate 115,514 of NZ_KQ758484.1, forward strand.
ATCGATTTCCCCTTTGACGATCCCTTCATACAGAGGCTCCATATAGGCCCTTGCCGGTGCCTGCCCCATTTTCAACGTGACGTTTCTGGAGAAAAACGGGCCGAGCGGAAACATATTGTAGAGTCCGCCGTACACCCCGGTCAGCTGCACGGTTCCGCATTTGCGCACCGCCTTCGTGGCGATCTGGATCGGGCCGATTGTACCGCCCTGAAGCTTCAGTTTCTGCTCGACAAACTCAAGCGGAGACTTCTTCCCGTCCATACCTACGCAGTCGATGACCACGTCCGCCCCGCCTTTCGTCAACTCCTTCAGCGTCTCTCCCATATCATCGTACTGGGTGAAGTCAAAGGTTTCAGTCTTGTTCATTTTCCTTGAATGCTGCAGGCGGTAATCGAAATAATCGACCGCGATGACGCGTTCCGCCCCTTTTTTCCAGGCGAACTGCTGCGCCATCAACCCGACCGGACCGCAGCCGAGGACGATGACCGTATCCCCTTTTTTCACGCCTGCATTTTCCACGCTCCAGTAAGCGGTCGGCAGGACATCGGACAGTAAGAGGATTTTTTCATCCTCCAGCTCGCAATTCTCCGGTACCAGAAACGGCGTGTAATTACCGTAAGGAACCCGCAGGTATTCAGCCTGTCCGCCTGGATAGTTGCCGAATTTTTCGGAGTACCCGAACAGTCCCCCTGAATCATAATGGGGGTTGGAGTGATCGCACTGGCTTTCCTGATGCTGTTCACAGTACGGGCAATGTCCGCAGGCCACCGTGAAGGGGATGATGACGCGGTCCCCCTTCTTCACTTTCGTTACATCATTCCCGACTTCCTCCACGATCCCCATCGGTTCATGTCCGATCACATACCCGATCGGCAGCGGAAAATTCCCTTTGTACAGGTGCAGATCCGACCCGCAGATCGCCGTTGATGTGATTTTGACAATGACATCTTCTGAATCTTGAATGCGCGGGTCGTCCACCTTCTTGACGGCAATCGAATTCTTTCCTTGATACGTGACTGCTTTCATGATCTTCCTCCATTCCACGGTGTTATGAGGGAGGGTCCGGTCTCATCCACCATCACCCAGACGCCTCCCAAACAGCCCGCTTTTCGAAAAATAAACCCCCTTCGACTTTGAAGAGGGCCTGATTTTTTCATATTGTCCCCAGAGGGGAAGCGATTATTCTCAATGAGATCTCCGGTTCGGCGGCAGCGCCAAGTCATCAAACCGGTCAACGAGCATCTTCAGCGAACGCTCCAGTTCCCCGCCTTCCATCATCTCGCCGTGTCCTGTCACGGCCGTCTTCGGATGCAGGGCTGCCAATTTCCCTGCAGACACTTCCGCAGCCTCCCAATCACTCGTAAAATAACGCGGCGGACCGCTGATTTCCTTCTTCTGGACCATCACACGGGACAGCGATTCCTGCTTCACCGTCACAAATGCATCGCCGGCAATCAGCACGCCGTCCGCTTCCCGGTAAAAAGAAACATGACCCGGTGTGTGGCCAGGCGTATGGATCCATTTCCATCCCGGCATAAACGGGACATCCCCGTTGTCGGGAAGCATCCAGACCGATTCCGATACATCGATTCCGTGATGAGGATAAAACGGGGACAACTCACTGACCAGCCCGCCGTCGGCCGTCGGATCTCCCTTAGGATAATCCTTCTCCCCATTCAGATAGGGGATTTCGAGCTCATGCGCATACACCGGCACATCCCATTCCTCCAATAGAGGCTGGAGCGCTCCGACGTGGTCAAAATGCCCATGCGTCAACAGGATCGCTTTCGGCTTCCCGTCGTGTCCGAAATGAGCTTCTGCCGCCTCCATGATCTTTTCCTTCGAATGAGGCATCCCGCAGTCAATCAGCACCCAGTCACGGGACCCCGATTCACCGTAAAAACACACATTCACAATCTGATTCGTCCAATAATAGATATCCCTGCATACTTCCCTTCCCTCACCGCTTTTCACGCTGAAAAAAGGAAGATGTGATTGGGAAAAATCATTATCCAATGGCTTCAAAGAGATAGCCCCCTTCATTTTCGTTCTGAAGAAGTGCCTGCCTGTCTCTTTATCTATCCACATTCTTCCGTGTGATTATGTGCTTTTTTTCAAAAAAAGCCCGGCCGCGGTACATGGACCGGGCCGGGCAGAATTCATTCTTATGCATCTAGGAATTTCACGCAAACAGGCTCTGGTACTTGGACACCTGATTGAAGAAGCTCCAGCTTGCCGGTTTCTTCGTTTCTCGCAAACAGCGCCATCGTGTTCGATTTCTGATTGGTCGCGACGAGGAATCCGCCTGTCGGGTCCATCACAAAATCACGGGGCCAGTTTCCTTCCGTCGAAGTCCAGTCCACAAATGTTAGTTGGCCGGAATCCTGGTCTGCCTTGAAGACCGCCACTGTGTTATGTCCGCGGTTGCCGGCGTACACATAGTGTCCGTCAGGGGATACATGGATCGCACTTCCGTCATTCGTTTCATTGAAATCTTCAGGAATCGTCGGGATATACTGCTGCTCAGAAAAGCTGCCGTCACGTTCATCATAGTGCAGCACAAGCACCTCAGAGCTCAGCTCGGTCATCACATAAGCAAATTTCCCGTTCGGATGGAACGCAATATGCCTCGGGCCGCTTCCCGGCTTCGTTTCGAATACGGCAGCCTCCCTTAGCTCACCTTGATTGACGGCATAAGTGTAAATGCGGTCGCTCCCGAGGTCGATTCCGATGACGTACTTCCCGTCAGGAGTGAAACCTGCATAATGCATATGGGGCTTCTCCTGTCTTTCATGCGGGCCGGATCCCTCATGTTCGATGCTTGAAACAAGCTCTTTCAGGGAGCCATCTTCATTCGTCAGCCATGATTCAATCATCTTCGTATGATAGTTCGCAGCCACAACGGTACGGCTCTCATGATCGACGCTGACGTGGCATGGATTCGCGCCAGGTGTGCTGTCGCTGTTCAATTTCTCTAACGACCCCGTTTCAGGTTCAATCGCAAACGCAGTGACACCGCCGTTTTCACCCTCTTTGGACACAGCATAAAGATTCTTCCTGTCTCCGCTCACCGTCACATAAGTGGGGTTGTCCACTTCAGCAGCAAGCTGCACATCCGTGATTTCTTTTTTATCCGTATCCAGCGTGAACCAATACACGCCTTTACTTTCCTGTTTCGTATATGTACCAACGTATCCAATCATTTTTGTCATTGTGTAAACACTCCTTGTGCGCTTTTTAGAAAATTGACGCATTCACTCTTTCCTTACTATAACAAAAAAATCAGGCGGTATGAAAATGGGACCGCCTGATTTTCCCGGGTGACGCGCTTTATTTATGCTTACTGCTTGAATGGCAGCCGGGCCGCGGTACCTGTCCCCCCGGCCCGCCTACTTCGGAATGATATCCACGAATAGGAAGCGGTCCCGTTCTGTTCCTGGGTCCGGGGTGATCCTCTCTTCACCCAGTTCGTACTTTATTGGAGACTTGAAGTTTGGTCCGTTAAATACAAAGGAGTGGAATTCACCGTTTTCGCCGCAGACATCTCTGCTCGCGACCGGATAATCTTTTATGAAGGACTCATCATAGACCCTTCCGGCGAAGGAGCGGTCGATCTGATCCATGTCGATGCATGTGATGACGGTTTGAAAGCCGAGGTCGATGAAATCGAGGGAAATCTCCCCGACAGGTCGTCCCCATAGCGGGAAGACCGGCGTGATGCCCGTCCCTTCCATCATCTTTTCCCGGTACTCGCGTACATCCGCCAGATGAATATCGCCGAATACGATATGGGTAATCCCGTCGGCCTGCATATTGGAGACCGCCTGCTGCATCCGTTCCTGATACACCTCATTCGTGCATCCTTCCGGGATCCACACTTCCCTGAGCGGAATCCCGAGCGAATCCGCCTGCTGTTTCAGCAGTTCGTGCCGGACGCCGTGGATCGACACCCGGTCGAATCCTTCCGTCAGGGTGACGAACAGTGAATCCACTTCGTATGCAGGATCCTGCTGTATTTTATAAAGCGCAAGCGTTGAATCCTTCCCGCCGCTGAATCCGATTGCTGTTTTCATGTTGAGTCCTCCTTTACTGGATTACTTTTCCCGATGGCCGGGAACCGTCCTGACCTTACTGCAAATACTTCGAATGAGGGACACCATTCAACCACACCGTTAATTTGTCTATTTTAATTAAAAATCTCTTACTCTACCAAAAGGATATCATATTCATGGGCCCCTAACGCTCAGCTGCACTCTCCATCCTTTTAATCGTGCCGGAATCCAGGTTGCCGTTTCAGTTAACTTGTGCCGCAATAACCCTTCGTGATCAACGTGCCTCTTCCCGCAATAAGTGAGCCCATTGCCGAAAACACAGCCGCTTACTCTGCAAGCAGTTTTTCTCTATAAAATCCTGCTCTCCTCCCCATCCTTCAACCTAACCTGCACATTCGAAAAAGACCCGCCGTCAATCGTTTTAGATAAAGGTGATACATCAAGGAGCTCTTCAAGCTTTAGGCTCCTTTTCTCATTCGCACCAAGCGTAATGACATAAGGGCCATTCACATTCATCAAGGACTCCATCCTGGATTCCTCTCCCGGAATGTAGGTATCGATGAACTCCACCTCTACCGTCGTCTCTTCACCACTGTGATTATGTAAATTCAGCTTGCATTCCCCGTTCAGCATTTCCTCTTCAGCCGCCCGTTCGAACACACAGGATCCTTCGCCGTCATACGAAACGGCATAAATGCCCTGTGCAAATGTTTCCTGATACAGCCAAAAAAGGATATAGGGCAGGAGTACAAACCCGAAAGAGCCAATCAACACTCCCCGGACCCGATATTTCTCCAGTCCGATGACCAATAAAATCATCGCAGCGATAAACAAAACAGACCCCGCGACACCAAGCGGCACATAACCATCCCACGTCTCGATCGGCAGCCCCATGAACTCCGACCGCGTCATATACTCATCGTTATCCGGAAACGGAAAAAATAAAATCATCGGGATCGCCAGCAGCACGAAAGAACCGATCAGAGCAAACTTATTTTTCACCATCTTCCCCTCTCCTCTCTATTTCTCTATCTCTCTTGAACTCTTGATTACTTTAATCATGACCCCCGCTAAAATAAAGGCAGCGGCCGCCAGCAGAGGAATCACCACAAACAGGCCAATCAGGTCCGTTTTATAATTCCAGGGTATGAAAGCATCCCAAACCGAAGCCGTCATCTTCCACAGAACAATAAAAATGAATATCGCAAAAATAAAGTAAATGAATTTTTCCATGAGAGCTCTCATTTTATTAATCCTTTCGTACGGATAATTTAACGCCTGCCATTAGTTTAGCATAATTTTCCTATTCGCTTTCATCATTTATGAATCGATGAATCCAATCTTTCAAACCAACCCCCATTTGATATAATCATAGTATCAAAACTCCCGCAGAAAGGAGCACTGCCAACCTATGATCATCCGCCAAACCCATGACTCCTTCATCATGATCAAACAACATGACCATGCCTTCCTGTCCGGTGAAATCGTAAAGAATTTCAACACAAGTCTCCTGAAATCAGACCAGCATTTTGAAGAAATGACGTATGCCGCGTATCAGCACGACCGCAGCTGGATCGGACTCGATGACACACCGATCTGGAACGACGGGGACAATATCCCTTATACTTTTTCAGACTATCCGTTACTGCCAAAAATGGCCTTCTACAGAATCGGCCTTGACGAAATCGAGAAGGTGAGCCCCTATGCCGCCCTCCTTTGCAGCATGCATTTCCACTCTTTTTTCACAAAATCAAAAAAGCCTGACTGCATCGCCTTCATGAACGAGGAAAGCAAACGTCAGGGGAGGCTGAAGAAGCTCTTCCCAAGGCTCGATGAAGATCTGCTTCACCAGCATTTTCTGCTGCTTCAATTCTCAGATGACCTGTCATTGTATATGTGTCTGAATGAACCCGGCGTCACCAAAAAAGAAGAGCACCCATGGTTCAAAGAAGGATTCAAGAATACGGAATTGTTCAATGAGGGAGGCGGGCGCCTCTACGGGGAGTGGCTCAACGACAAAGAAATCCGTGTCGGCACATTCCCCTTCAAAACCGATTTTTCGGTCACATTGCAATTTAAGAACGTCTTAAAAACAGCCATCCATGAAAAAGGGATCGCCGCTGCCTACGAAACGGCTGAAATGAAGGAAAAGTCCTTGCGTATAATCAAATAATTGCCTCCCTCAAGAAAAAGCTCTCCCATCAAAATCTAAACCGTTCCGTTTTGAGGTGCACTTCTTATAAACGACAACAAAAATGGCGTGCAAACTGACATCAGTTTTGACACGCCTTTATTTGTATCTGTAGTGTTTAATATCTTTGAAATATGTTATTCTATGAATTTAACTAATCCACCTAAAAACAATGCCAATCCAACAATTAAAAAGATAGTAGTGAAATTCAGCTCCAACCAAGCAAAATCTGTAATAAAGTCTATAAAATTAAATATTTTTTCTTTCCAAGTGGTGCCTTTATTTTCCCAAAATATATAAACTATGACCGATATTATAATTAGCAATCCTATTAACATTAATAAGATTCCCATACATTACATCCCCTTAAAATAAGAAATTGACGCATCGTTTGACACTTAAATCGGCAAATGATTTTAAGTGCACATCAATCTTTGTCCTTTGAAATTATTATGTCATTGTTGGTGTCATTTCTCTATTAAAAGTCATAAAACCTTTGCATTAATAAGAAAACGGCATACGTCAATTTGTATGCCATTTCATATGTCAATTTAACCTTATGCACCTCAAAACTGAACGGTTTAATCAAAATCAGGAGAGCTTTTTTCAGGATACCGGCTGATTTCATGAAGGGCTTCTCACCCCCGAACGCCACACGCCTTCTGTATTTGTCCTTTTCAACTGAAAAGTGATGAATATTCAGTAAAAAGGACTCATCCACCGTAAATCCGGCATCTTTGATGTAATTCGCCTCCTCATAGGGCTTGAATCCACGCTTTACGACATACATATTATCAAAACTGGACAGTTTATTATCAAAAATCCAATAATATTATCAAAAACAGAAATATATTATCAAAAACGGACCTTTTATTATCAAATCATCCATTGCACTTTAAAAATACCTCTATCAGTATATAAACAAAGCACCTACTTTACCGCAGAACCCCCATCTCCATTCCCAACAAGCCTGACGATATCCCCAGTAACGCGCTCTCCCCCCTTGACCCGTTTCAACGAAGCCACAATCAGAAAACTCACAATCACCAAAAGCAGCCACGAGCTCACCTTCCCAAGATGGACAAGACTCCAGGCATCAGCCTGGTTCGGGTATTCCCATGCCCCGAAGAATGTGGCGATGTTTTCGGCGACCCAGATGAAAAATCCGATGAGTACAAACGACAGCGCAATCGGCATCCTGTACCGCCTGCCGCCGACCTGATACAGGACCCATGACTTCCAAAACACGATGATGACCAGGGCAGACAGCCACCATCGCATATCCAGCCAGAAGTGGTGGGTGAAAAAGTTCAAGTAAATCGCAGCGGCAAGGGCCACAACCGTCCAGAACGGCGGCCACTTCACAAGCTCCACCTTCAGCCGCCTCCACGCCTGGCAGAGATAGCTCGCCACGCTTGCATACATGAATCCGCTGTACAATGGCACCCCGAAAACCTTCGAATACCCGTCCTCAGGATAGGCCCACGACCCCATATGTACCTTGAACAGCTCAAGTGCAAGGCCGATCAAGTGAAACAGCGTGATGACCTTCAGTTCATCACGTGTCTCAAGCCCCGACCGCAGCATCCCCCACTGCATCACGAGGCAGATGATCAGAAGCCAGTCATACCGCGGCAGAAAAGGCAGCGGAATCACCTGCGTCAGTGCAAGCGACGCAAAAATGACGACAGGAAACAAACAGGACAGCGCCTGCTCCCAGCCAAACCGGAAGAGTTGTTTGAATGCTCTCATAATTTTTGCCTCCTTGTTTTTTTAAAAGGAGGAGCAGCCGTAAGCTTACTCCTCCGTTCCCTCATCTTCCCTGTATTCCAAGAGATCCCCCGGCTGGCAGTCCAGTGCCTTGCAGATCGCTTCCAGGGTTGATAACCGGACCGCTTTTGCCTTGCCGTTCTTTAAGATTGACAGATTCGCCATCGTGATCCCGACCCGTTCCGAGAGTTCGGTCACGCTCATTTTCCGTTTCGCAAGCATTACGTCTATATTGATAATAATCGCCATGTCATTCACCTCAGACCGTTAAATCATTTTCTGATTTTATTTCGATGGCATTCTTCAGAAGCTTCTTCAGGACGGCCGCAAATACAGCAATGACCATGCATCCGAAGACGATGACCAGACCGATCAGGATTATGCCGGGGGCGTCATCCTTCTCCGCCATCAAATAGATGAGCGGCATAAACAGCGAATAAAAGGCGCCGATCGTGACCGCGCAGTTTCTGATCACCTTCAACGACCCTACCGATAAATCCGAAAATGCTTCATCCCTGTCGATATATCCGAGAAGCTTGAACGTCTGGTACAACGCCGCGAAAAACACAATCGCGGTGATATACAGCCCGATCAAAAAGGGATATTGTAAATAATCCAGCGAAGGATTCAGTTCTGCGAAAAATCCGGCGATCTCCGGCAGGACGAACAGGCATAAAGCCAGAACCGGAAGCCCCATGAAAAATAAAACGACTTTCAAAAAGAGCGTCTCCCTTTTCATAAAAACACCTCACTCCTTAATCTCATATTGAATTTACCACATTATTTATTGATTTACAATAAATAATTATTGAATAAAATAATTTATGAGCACTTCATTAAAAACTAGGTGATGGAATAAACATGCAAACACAGCGCATACTACCATACTGACATACTCTACAACTATTTGGTTGTACGCACGTGGTACCAGAGCAGCAAAACATGCTGAAAATGCCTTATCTAAAGGGTGAGTAAAATGAAAAAGAAGGCATCTGATTCACTGGAAAAAAGGGTTTCGGCGATCCTTGAAGCATTGGGTGAAAGCTCGGACGTAAAAAAAAGACATCTCCATCTTCAAGGAAGCGACCGCAGCGCCTATCTATTATATATTGAGGGGATCGTGGATTCCGCTTCGATACAGCATCATATCATAGAGCCGCTGCTTAAAAAGCCGGCAATCAGTGATGATGATCTACTCATTCCATCCTTGACTCAATCTGTTCTGGAAATTCCGGAAATCAAGACGATCAAGGGTATGCAAAATGTCATTTCTGAACTGCTTGATGGGCAAACCATCATTTTGTTAGAAGAGCGGGAAGAAATCCTTTCAGCCGATACAGCCAAATGGCAGGAAAGGACCCTGTCAAGCCCTAAGGGTCAAAGGACCATTGAGGGACCCGATGTCGGTTTCACCGAAAGCAGGAGCGGCAATGTTGCATTGATCAGAAAATACGTAAAAAATCCCTTCATGCATATCGAAACGGAATCGTATGGGAAAGAAACCAATACTTCCGTGTCCCTTGTGTATTTAGAAAATATGGTAGACCTCGAAATCCTGAATGAAATCAAACGCAAACTGAATCAGATCTCGCTTGATTCGATTATAGGATCCAATTATATTGCCGAGTATCTGACAAAGGAATCGAAGACGATTTTCCCATTGACCTTGAATACGGACCGTCCTGATGTCGCGTCGGCAGAAGTGCTGGAGGGGCGGGTGTGTATCGTGGTTGACGGATCGCCCTTCTGCCTGATCGCCCCGGCCGTATTCATCCAGTTTTTCCAGTCGTCGGATGATTATTATATCAACAGCGAAGCAGTGAAATTCGTGCGGCCGTTCCGCTTCATCCTTTTTTGGCTTTCCGTGTACATACCCGCTCTTTATGTGGCTTTCACTACGTTCCATAAGGGGCTTCTGCCGGTGAATCTGTTGGTCGGATTCCTTGCCCAGAGGGAATCTGTCCCTTTTCCGACCGTCTTTGAAGTACTCCTTGTCTTTATTTTGACAGAAGCCATTTATGAAGGATCGAGCCGGCTGCCGCAAAGCGTTGTCATCACCATCTCCCTGTTCGGTGCAATCGTATTCGGAGAGGCTTCCGTAGAGGCCCAGCTCGTTCAGCCTGTTACCCTGGTCATCATCAGTGCTTCATTCATCCTGTCGAGCATCATCCCGATTGCCATCATGAGCTATGCCGTCAGGATTCTGAAGCTCATGCTCATTCTGCTCGGTGCCCTGCTCGGGTTATATGGAATTGCCTTATTCACTCTGATGCTTCTCGTGCACCTTTGTTATCTGCGGTCATTTACTGTCCCGTACCTTGCACCCGTCTCCCCTTTCACATGGCGCGATGTGGCCAAGGATGTATTTTTACGGAATCCAATCCCGGACATCAACAAAACCGTCCCATCCTTCCATAAGGAGGAGCCGTTGGAAACAAACGAGGAAAAGGAGAATGACTCTTGAATCTGACCAACTTCCGAATCATCATCATCCTTTTAATCCTGATGGGGGCAGTCATTGTCGGCTATACCAAATCAAGCCGGTTAAATGAAGTTGAACTGGTATCGGGCCTTGGGATCGATAAAGTGGATGATCAGTATTCCATTACCCTGCAGGTTTTCAATCCTGCTGCAAACCAGAAGAATGCAGTCGACCCGACCGGGGGATTCACGTATATCCAGACCGGCCGGACCATCCCTGAAGCACTCATGAAAATCAAGAGAAATACACTGAAAGAAGCGATATTGGATACCATCCAAGTCGTGATTGTGAGCGAGAAGGTTGCAAAGGAAGAGGGGCTGAATGAAGCACTTGACTTTCTTGTAAGGGACCCAAGAATACCTGCGCACATCAATACCGTTCTGATAAGAAATCAGAGTCCGGAAGTATTTTTCAAATTATTCACCCCCCAGCAGAAGCTCTCCTCGCTCTATACAAAAACGATGGTGGAAAACTCCAAGTCTTCGTGGGGAAATCTGGTGAATACGTCTTCTGAGCGGATCAAAAGCCTTTTGGAGGACAAGACGTCCGATGTCGTCATCCCCTACGTAGAGGTTCATGGGGACATACAAGAAGGGATGTCTAAAAGGAATATCGAGGATTTCACCCCTGCCACCATCATCTCTCTCGAGGGATTGGCATCATTCAAAGGGGAAAAGCTTCATTCCTTTTTAACTTTCGAAGAAAGCAATACATTGGCCATGATCAAAGGAATCGACCAAACCGTCTCGATTTCCACCCCATGCCCGGATGGGGACGATCATTTCACCATCGATACGATACAGACTTCTTCATCCCTTTCAACCTTGAAGGACCCACTTTCTTACCAGTTGAAGGTATCGATTGAAGGCAATCTGGAGGAAAGCACCTGCAGCCGTGATTTGCTTTCCCAATCAACTAAAGCAGATTTGGAAAGAACAATGGAAGCCAAAATCAAGGCAGACATAGAGGCATTGATTAAGAAGGTCCGGGAAGACGGAACGGATATCATCGGTCTGCGTGATACTCTATTTCGGGAGCAGCCGGAAGCCTGGAAAGAAAAGCAGAATGATGAGGATTTCTTTTCCTCGGCCGACATCAGGACAAGCGTCGACGTAACCTTCATCCGATTCGGCCATACCAAGCATTAGTAGTCTTTGTAAGGAGGAAGGCTGACATGAATAAAGTCACCATCACCCCGCTTGAACTGTGCTCGATGATGCTTCTTTTCCTGACGGGAAGCACGATTGTGGTGGGTTTGAACTTTTCAGCGAGGGAAGACAGCATCCTGGCGATCGCCATGGAAATAGGATTCGGCATCGCGCTGTCCTATTTTTATCTCTATTTGGTAAAAAGAAGCTCTTGGAAGGAGTTTGTCCCTCTTCTGGAGTTGGGATTTGGTTCTCTGCCCGCAAAGCTCTTCGCAATTGTGTTCAGTTTCTATTTCCTGTATATCGCGAGCCGGGTGATGAATGACTTTGCTTTCTTCACAACCCAGCTGATTTATCCAGACTCCCCGAAGTGGATCGCTGCCATTCCCTTCCTGATCGTGGTCGGGTACTGCATCATGCTCGGGATCGAAGCCATTGCAAGGAGCGGCCTCATCATGACCGCATTTTTACTGGTGATCATTGCCGCTTTATGGCTGCTCGGTTTCTTTTCTGAGGAATTTCAAGCTGAATACCTGTTTCCCCTTTTCGCTCAAGGATGGGAGCCCCTGAAGAAAATGATTTTTCCGACCGGCCTTACCTTTCCTTACGGGGAACTCGTCGTATTCCTTGTGATACTTCCTTCACTGAATAAGAAAGAAAAGCTCACAAAGGTCGTATGGATACCTGTGGTCACCGCCGGCTTGATCATCATGATCACGATGGAGTTGATCATTGGCATTCTGCATGCCCCGTTTGCCAATACTTATTACTTCCCTTTTGCCAAAGCAATGGAACTGGTGACGTATTTAGGCATTGTGGAACATTTGGAGATTTTCACCTACTTGTTATTACTGGGGGGCGGTTTCATGAAGGTGTCCGTTTTTATCTATGCCGCACAGGCCGTCTTGACACAGCTGTTCAAATTGAAACAAAAAAGCTGGCATGTCATGGTTTTAATTGCGTCCGTCTACCTGCTTTCTCTTTACCGAAGTGAAGATATCGCCGAACACTTATATGTGGGCCTGAAGCTCGTCCCTTATTATCTTCATATCCCGATTCAGTTTGCCCTTCCACTCCTGTTGGGACTGGTTGTCTTCTGGAGGACAAGGAAGAAAGGATCAGCATCATGAAAAAAACGTGCAGGCAGCCTGCACGTTTCTCTAGTCTATGTATAAGTGGATTATTTGTAGCCCAATTCAGATTGAATATCCCTCTCCGTCATCTTCAAGGCGTCCTCATACGTCCTGATTCCGGCAGAAGCCCAGAGATGATACAGCCTCTTTAAATCATTCCTGTTATACACCTGTCCTGAATATTCACTGTAAAAATAAACAAGAAGGACATTCACCACTTCCACCGGAAGCAGGTTCATGCTTTTTATCGATTCGATCGAGATCTTTTCAAGACCCCGAAGATTACTGTTTAAAATGGTTTGCGTCATTTGGAAAGGGTCCGCGCTGTAGATCAAATTCTTTTCTTCTTCGCTCAAATTTTTCAAATTCATTTGAAAACCTCCTTTCCAAATCTTGTTCCAATTATAATGGTAAAAGAAGGTACTTACAAGGTCAAATATGCTTCTTTTATAAAAACTTAATATACCATCCATTTATCCATGATTACCGCTGTATTGAAGCAGGTGGCTGACATCACTTATCAAGCCCTCAATCTTTCTTCTTCAACCGCTTCTTCAGACTTATCTTTCTTCGGTTTCTCCAATTTATACAGAAGCACGCCGCCGATCAAAAGTGCGATTCCTGTGAGCTTCTGCCAGGAAAGGGAACTTGCCTCAAAACCGAACCAACCGCCTGTATTGATGACGAATGCAATCACAATCTGCGAGATGAGTGCGATCGAAATCGCATACGCAGGGCCGATCAGGGTGACGCCCCTCATCAGGAAGAAGACGATCCCGACACCGAACACCCCGCTGAATAAATAAATGGGATTCACATCCCCGAACTCAAACAGGTTCCGCTGCTCCACTCCGTAAAAAACGGGCAGAGAACAGACAAGGCCGAGTCCGAGCACGAGTGTCGTCGTTGCCCACGGTCCCGTTTTTTCACTGACCCGTGCATTGAATACATTCTGCAGGCTGATCAAGATGCCTGCGATCACCGCTAAACCTGCACCAAACATTTCAGCACCTCCTTACTCATAGATGTTTCCTTTTGCCAGCATACTGAGTTTTTTCAAGTCTTTTATTTTAATCGAGCCATTCTCACGCCCGATGATATCGTCCGCAGACATTTTCTTTAACACCCGGTTCAGATGACGGTAGCTGGTCCCGATCCATTCGGCCAGCTCCGTCAGATTGGCTGTCTTCATCTCTCCGTGAAATACGGTTCCCTCCCCGACTTCGGAAATCGACAAGAGATAGCTCGCCAGCCTCACTTCGACCGGATACAGCATATGCATGCTCGTTGCGTGCATTTCCGTGTAAAACTTATGCGCCATCGTGTCGAAGAGGAACCGGATGACAGCAGGATGCTCCCCTTCGAGCCGAGCCAAATCCTTGAAGGGGAGGGCGAGGAACTCCCCGTCCGTCACGGCTTCGACTGAGTTGATGACCGCGCTTCCCCGTGAATATTCCACATCCCCGATCAATGCCGGGGGACGTTTGAACCGGTTGATGAGCAGCTTCCCTTCCGGTGTGTGGGTGAAGATCTTGATTTTCCCTTTCATCAGGAAATAAAGCTCGTCAAGCTGATCCCCTGTCGAAAACAGGACGTCCCCTTTTTCAAAAGAGTAGACGTGCAGATGCTTCCTGAACCCTGCAGGAAACAATTCCCCGAGTTCCGTTCCTTTTATATAATCATCGATTTGTACGTTCTGAACTTCTTTCACAATCCTTTACTCCTTCTTTTACAATTGGAAAAGGACCACCCCGAAAAGCATCATGATGAGTCCGATTCCCTGCCTCCGCGTCACGGGTACTTTCCGTTCCCCGAACCAGCCCCGCGATTCGATGACGAAGGCGGTCCCGATCTGTGCCGCAAGAAGGATGGCTATGGCGGGTGCCGGACCGATCATATGGATCGCCGTCAGTTCGGAAAACACAACGACGACGCCGAACGAACCGCCGATCAGATAAAGGAACGGCACCTGCCTGAAACTTTTCCCTTTTCCATCTCTTACGTTTATATAAATCAGCATGGCGATCGTAAAGGCAGCGAGATGGACGATGGACGTCGTATGCCACCCGCCGATCGCGTCGCTCATCCTTGCATTGAAAATGCCCTGCATGGTGATGCACAGACCCCCAAGCAGCGCAAAAAGTGCACCTCTCATCTTACATCCTCCTATTCTGAACTATATTAAATAGGAGAATCACATTTCACAAAAGGACATATGTCCTAAGCATACCCATTCCTGCTTCATAGTAAAAGGCCCGTCCCTCGCTGCGGTAAAGCATCACCGCAGCGAGGGACGGGCCTTCAAGCGTTTATATTTTTTTATCCACTTCTGATGTATCCACATTCTCACCGAACCAGTCCGTCAATTTGGCCTTCGCTTTTGCTTTCACGTCGTCATCGATATACATCGCGACCTGCAGCAAAGCAACGCCGAGCGCACCGAGGTCATCCGTAAACCCGATACCGACCGCCATGTCCGGGATCAAATCCGTCGGCAGGATAAAATAGCCGAGGGCACCGATGATCACCATCTTCGCCTTCTTCGGCACATCCGGTTTCTGCAGCACAAAATAAAGAAGAAGCGCGGTATAAACGACCGAGTGACCTGCTTTCAATCCAAACTTTTTCAACTTTCCCCAAAACTTCTCTTCTGAAAAGTGTTTCTCCGTATCGTTCATTTCCCTTCCACCTCCAATATGAAAACACATCTGCTGCTTCCTATTGTAGAAGCTTTGCCGTGATTAGACAAATTTTATAGCATTTGGAGGGGCATCAATTTACCTCCGACCGGGAACGGGTGAACTGCCATTAATGTTGATGATCGTGGGTTGCCCCACACATCAGCGAATCCTCATGAGGGTGATCCTCATTTTCCATCTGGATGGTCACATGACCGATCCCGTTACTTCTCAGTTCATGCTCAATCGTACGCAGAAGCCGCTGGCATTCCCCGATCGTCAACCTGCCGTCGACAACCGCATGACATGAAAGGGCGTTCTGGCCGCTCGTAATGCTCCAGACGTGAAGATCATGGATGCGTTCGATCCCTTCCACGCTTTCTACCGTCTTGATGACCTCATCAAGATCCACATTCTTAGGTGTTCCTTCCATCAATACGTGGACCGCATCCTTCGTGACCCTCCAGCCGCTGATCAACACGAGTACGGCCACAATCACGCTCGCAAGCGGATCGGCCCATCCCCAGTCAAAGAACATGATCAGCAGTGCTGCAATGATCGCCCCGACAGACCCGAGCAGATCACCCAGTACGTGAAGGAATGCCGCCCTTAAATTCAGATTCTCTTCTGTATCGCCGCGCATGAGCATCCAGGCAACGACGATGTTGACGATCAAGCCGATGACAGCGATGATCAGCATCCCGGTCGACGCCACTTCCGGCGGTTCCATGAAGCGGTGATATGCCTCATAAAAAATATAAATCGAGATAAGAACAAGCGTCACCCCGTTAAAAACGGCGGCCAGGATTTCAAACCGTTTGTACCCGTATGTCTTGCTGTAATCCGCTACTTTCTCGCCGAGTGTAAAGGCAAGCAGCCCGATCCCGAGCGACACCGAATCGCTCAGCATATGCCCCGCATCGGACAACAGCGCCAGACTGTTTGTCAGAAACCCGCCGGCGGCTTCAACAATCATATAGCCGGTAATGATGATAAAACTGATCCATAATGCCTTTTTATTCGCTCCATGCGTATGGTCATGTCCATGATCGTGTCCCATTCCATTTCCTCCTGTCCCTCATATTCTTCCCGTGTATTAAACGGATATTATCAGTTTTCATATATAATATATATGAACATGTAATCATATATACACATTATAAAATCATACCAACCCATTGTCAAACAATACAGAAAAAGGCCCGTCCCTCGCTGCAGTAACGCATCACTGCAGCGAGGGACGGGCCTTCAAGCTTGTATCCTAACCCTATATCAAATAGAATCCCATCTGCCTTTTCGCCATATATTCTACCTTCCCGTCCAGAAGCGCCACCGGCTCCTCCAGATAGATCGGCACCTCCTGCCCCCATTCAGGCACGAACTGACGGATATTGAATTCCATCGCATAGCATGTATTCGCGGTCAGCGGCAGGTCACCCTTTACCGGCACATCCCCCTGCTGATCATAGAGGCCGATCAGCGCACCCGCCTCGTGGCAGTGCGGACCGACCGGATGGCAATAGATCATCGCGTCGATCTGTTCCTTTTTCGCGGCCGCCATCGCCGTACGGAATACTTCATTCCCCGTTTTCCCTTCCTTCATGTGGAAGCTCAGGATGTCTTCCATCCGAAGGGCCGTGAAGAACGCAGACTGTAGCCCTTCCGGTGCCTCCGTTTCCCCCGGTTTCAGCACATAGGCAAGCTGCTGCGTATCGGTGGCCAGTCCCAGGTAAAGGATCCCGAAATCCAAATGGACGATATCGCCATGGCGGATGATCTCCCCCTCGATCCGGTCCATCTCGGATCCCTTCCGCTGCAAGTCGACAGTCGGGTAAAAAGAAGTCTGGAGCCCGAGATCCAGCACCCGCTGGCGGATCCAGTCCACCACATCCTCCGTCGTCGTGATCCCAGGATGGATGACCCTTGCAGACAATGCCTCCTCCGCAATCCCCCTCGCCAGTTCAGCAATCGCAGGATACGCCATCATTTCCTTACCGCTCCTCACCGACAGCCAGTCGACGATAAGAGGCTGCGCACTCACAAACCGGTCTCTGTATTCACTCAAGACCATCTGCAGATGTTCATAGTGGGTATGACTCAGTCCGTCCCCGGCAGCAAAGGAGTGCGACACATTCAACCCGATTCTTTCCGGTTCGCACATCTCCACCGTGTTCTTCAGGCATTCCCACTGATCCCCTTCCGCCCTGTTCCAGATCCTTTCATAAAAAGGCTCAAAGCTGGGATTCGGGTGGATCGCGCCTCGCTTCAACTGGCCGGCCTCATCCAGCCAGAAGACCAATATCGTCAGTCTCCTCGAGCTGTCGATCGCAGCAGGATACAGCGTCTTCAGGACCGGATCTTCATGATACTCCCGTCCGGTCACAATCCACATATCAAGCTCATGCTTCTTCATCAAAGCCGGCAAGAGTGTATTCAAGCGGTGGAACAGCCAGCGGTTCCCGACTTCCTCCCTCTTCTTCAGCGGCATAATCAAAGACAGCGATTCATTCTTCATGGTCCATCTCCTCCACGTATCTCTCTTTCTATTTATCCTTCGACAAAGTCCGGCCATTTCCTTTTAAAAGAAAACTTCCCCCGGGTCCGGTCCGTCTAATCGTATGGAGGAAAATAAACCTTTATCCCGAACAACAGACATATGGGGGAATCCAAATGAAAAAGTTCATCAAACCATTTTTAGCGCTGGAATGGATCACGATCTTGGGAGCCTCGTCCGCTGCCTATATCAAGTGGGATTTTCCGCTGGCAGTCTGCATAGGTATTGTAGTACTGGCCGCCTTTTTGACGCTGTTTTTCTCGAAGATGCATGAAATGAAAGAAGAAGAAATGAATGATGGAAAATAGCGCTTCCTGAAATGGAGGTTGATAAAATGGACATGATCATTGATCTGCTCCTTGAGGTGGGGGTCGTCTTCTTACTATTGATATCGTTTTTGATTTTTACGATTTTGAATAACAAGAAATAAGGCTTTGAAAAAACAATAAAACTACAAGCTTCAGATCCCCAATTTATGTGTAGTCCATTTATGCCGCTCATGATTTCCGTGCAAGACTTCGCTTTCCGCGGGCGGTTGGTGAGCCTCCTCGGCTTCGCCTGCGGGGTCTCACCTAACACGCTTTTCCCGCAGGAGTCTTCGTCTTGCACTCCAATCAACCGCTGGAACAAGCTGGATACTGAGCTCACAGTAAAACAAAACCAAAAAATCCCAAACCTATTTGACCTTAAAATGCAAATAAGTTTGGGTTTCCCTTAGACTGAGTCATTCTTGTCAACCTCATATCTTTATCTTTTTTCAAAAGCCAGTTTCAATCCAAAGCCGATCAGGACGACGCCTGTCGCTCTTTCCATCCAGCTCTGTACGCTCGGCGTCATGAGCCAGCTGCGCAGGTAGTTGATGAAGAAGACGTAGACAAAGAACCAGCCGATCGAAAGCAGGCTGTAGACCACTCCCATCAGCACAAGCTGCCCGGCTGCCTGGGATTGTCCGGTTACAAACTGGGGCAGGAATGTCAGGAAGAAGACGGCCACTTTCGGATTGAATACATTGGTAAACAGCCCTTGCTTGAACGCAGACCGTTTCACCGCAGGCATCGTGTCTTCCATTTCAGCAGCTGTCTCTTTCTTCTTCACAAAAGAACTCACACCAAGATAGATCAGATAGACGGCCCCGACATACTTGACGACTTCAAAGGCAGCCGCCGACTTCATCAGGATGGCGGATAAGCCGAACGCAGCCGCAACCGTATGAACCAGGCAGCCGGACGCGATACCGAGGGCCATCTTGAAGCCATCGCCCTTTCCGTCGGAAATCGTCCGTTTCGTCAGCAGGGCCGTATCGATCCCCGGACTCATCACGACAAACAATGAAAGCAAGAGAAACGTAAGAAAATCATTCATGACATCCCATACCCCCTGATAAAAAAGTACATTTATTTTAACACGGCCGGAACGTTGGTGATAATAAATTTTTAAAAAATTCAAATAAAAAAGCACCTCCCTAGGTACATGTCACGCACGAAGGGAAAGGTGCTTCTCATCATTTACTTATTTCGCATTCTCATCCGGCTGATGGACCCCGAAAATATTCCCTTCCGGATCGGTGTAATAACCCTGCCAGGCCATGCCGGGAAGCGCATGTTTAGGAAGGGCCACCTTACCGCCGAGCTCAAGGATCTTCTTCTCTGCTGCATCATAATCCTCTACACCCATCGTACAGGAATACCCGTTCAGAGGCTGATTTGCCTCAGGGCGCGGTCCCTGACGTTTCATGATTGCTCCATTGATTCCGGGCACACTCTCATCACCCGTCACCGCCCCGAAATAAGGCATCCCCGCATATTCACTCCAGTCCTCGAACTTCCAGCCGAAGACCTCTCCGTAAAATTCCTTCCCTTTTTCCACATCTTCTACATGAATTTCAAAATGCACCATCCGTCCCATAGTTTCCCCTCCGTCAATCAATAATTTCATAATTCTGATAAATCCAGTTTACCTCTTTATAGTAAACGATTTTGTACATGCTGTACAATGGTAGATTGGAAGCTTTTCCTAGAATGGAATCCCTCCTGACAACCTTGTTGTCTACCTGTAGATAGAGACCAACTTTCATAATCCTGAATCTTTTCACTCCCATCAAACGTATCTATAGTAGCTGTAAAATATACAGAGTGAGGTGTTGACCATGTTTTTCAGGATCTTTCATAAATCTAACCGCTTCACAAAAATCGCGCTATTGACTGTTACTGTACTTCTGCTCCTTGGCGGGGTATCTTTACTCCTGCTTTAGGTGTACAGCCGCTGAATCGGGATTTTCAAGAAATTATGTACTATCAAGGAGGAAAACTGAATATGGTGACTTTACAAAAGATGAACACAGATGAATTCCAGAGATATCTGGATACTGCAGCCGCTGACTATGCGAAGGAAAAAGTCTCGGCGGGAAACTGGGAGGAAGAAGAATCCCTGCAAAAAGCGAAAGATGAATTCAGTAATCTTCTCCCGGATGGCGAGAATTCCGAAAACAACTACTTATTCACGATATTGAACGAAAAAAATGAAGGGGCAGGAATCATATGGCTTGCCAGACAATCCCCTGAGAAAGGCTTTATCTATGATATCCGGATCAAAGATGAGTACCAGGGAAAAGGCTATGGCAAAGAAACCATGAAAGCAATAGAAGAAAAAGCGAAACAACTCGGAATGAACAAAATAGGCCTGCACGTCTTCGGACATAACAAGATTGCCCGGGGCTTATATGAAAAGATCGGCTACAAGACCACCAACGTGGTGATGGAGAAGGAAGTCCTCTGACTTCTATCTAAAAAAAGAACCTTTGCCTTCCAACCCGGCAAAGGTTCTTTCTGTTTAACGGTCAAGTCTCACGAGATCTGCATACGTTTCCCGTTCGATCACCACGCGCGACTCCCCGTCTTTCACAAACACTACGGCCGGACGCGGGATCCGGTTATAGTTGTTAGCCATCGAATATCCGTAGGCACCGGTACTGAACACAGCAAGGGTGTCTCCGAAGTTGACCGGCGGCAGCTTCAGATCCCAGATGAGCATGTCCCCTGACTCACAGCACTTCCCGGCAATGCTGACAAGCTCCGTGCATTCCTCATTCGGACGGTTTGCCAGCACCGCATGATATTTCGCCCCGTAAAGAGCCGGACGAAGATTATCGGTCATCCCTCCGTCTACCGACACATACGTGCGCACATCCGGGATGATTTTCTTGGATCCGACTTTATAGAGTGTCGTGCCTGCCTCGGCGACGATGCTGCGTCCGGGTTCCACCCATACTTCCGGCAGCGGATACCCGTTCTCTCCGAAGCTTTCCTTCACGCAGTCCGTGATCGCTTTTACATATTCGGAAATCGGAAGCGGCTTATCTTCTTCCGTATAACGCACCCCGAAGCCTCCCCCGATATTCAAAACCGGCAGCGTGACTTCGCATTCCAGCCTCACACTTTGAAGGAAATCGGACAGCACGGTGATCGCCTGCTGGAATCCGTCAAGTTCAAATATCTGCGACCCGATATGCGAGTGGATCCCTAGCACATTGTAATGCGGCTTGCAAAGGGCGATCTGCATTGCGCGGTCGGCCTGTCCGGTCGAAATGCCAAACCCGAACTTCGAATCGTCCTGCCCCGTCATGATGTAGTCATGCGTATGGGCCTCAACTCCCGGCGTCACGCGGAGCAGGATATTCACCTGCTGCTCCCGCTCTTTCGCCAGCTCATGCAGAAGCTCAAGCTCAAGGAAGCTATCGACCACAAAGCAGCCGATCCCTGCTTCAAGCGCCATCACGAGTTCTTCCTCAGATTTATTGTTTCCGTGAAAATGAATCCGTCCAGCCGGGAATCCTGCTTCGAGAGCCGTATACAGTTCCCCGCCGGACACGACATCCAGCGACAGATTCTCCTCTTCCGCAAGGCGCACCATTTCCTTGCACATAAACGCCTTGCTCGCATACGCCACCTGGAACTCAAGCCCGCTCTCGATGAACGACTCGCGGAACGCGCGTGCATTGCGGCGGATCATGTCCTCATCATAGACCATCAGCGGCGTACCGTAAGCTGCCGTCAGTTCGCCTGTGCTCACTCCGCCGATCTCCAATTGTCCCTGTACATTCGTTGTCATTGCTGTCATCTTGAATCTCCTCCTGAAACCCCTCCGAAAAAAACTACACAAAAAAACCGTATGAAGCGATGCTCATACGGTTTCCTGATCAAAACGAAGAACGTTCTGAAGAATTCTGTATTAACATCTCTTCAATAGTTCTCCACAACGTGACCATTGTGACAGTCTGACACTTGTTCAATGCCAGCCCAACAGGAAACCGATTGGCTGTTTCCCGTTTCGGCGATCTGCCTTTCACTTTCCGTCCCGGGATCCATCATCCTCAGGAAAGCTACTCCTCATTCTCGCGCCTCTATTATCAGAGAGTAAGTTATTAGTTTGTACAGCAACTATACCACCGCCGCGGAAAAATTGTCAATCAATTTCATCTATTCGGGCCGCGGCCGTTTTCTTTTGGGGATCGAGAAGAAAGTTGTCCTTTTTTATAAAAATATTGCCTTCTTACATATAAAGTGTTCCATTTATTATCCTAACCTTATCCTTTTACCGGGCTATACTCTGCTCTACCCTGGAATTGTGCCTCTCAGATAGATTATTCTGCCCTTCAGAGGGATTTTTGTACCTTTCAATTACATAATTCTACCCTTCATCGGATTATTGTACCTTATAAAAAAATAATTGTGCCCTTCATGTCGAATTTCCTCTATTCGCGAAGCAGAGGCGTATTTTCTTTTATGATTGAGAAGAACGCAGTCCTTTCTATTAAAAACAATGTCTTTTCTCATATTTATTATGCCCTTCATCATTATAACCGCTTCCATCATTATAACCGCTTCTTTTCCCTAACCATTTCCTGCCTCTTACCGAAATTGTGCCTCTCAAATAACTTATTCTACCCTTCAAATATTATTTGTACCTTTCAAAAACATAATTCTACCCCTCATTTCATCATTGCACCTTATAAAAAAATAATTGCGCCCTTCATGTCAAATTTCCTATACAAACGAAAGCTTTCCCATGATTCAATCATCCAGAATGGGGTAAACTATCCTCGTTGCTTATTTTATAAAAGCATCCGCTACAAGGGAGAAGAACCCATAACATCCATTCACGACACCAAACTGCATTTTTTGCAAAATAAACGATCTTCTTCCTTGACTTTTTCACCTGCATATATAATAATAAATATCGAATTAGAATTATTATAAAGTATTAATAATTCTCAATCACATCACTACAATCATTTAGGAGGAATTTACACTATGTCTTTAATCGGAACAGAAGTAAAACCATTCAAAGCAGAAGCATTCAAAGATGGTGAATTCATCACTGTCACTGACGAAAGCCTGAAAGGTCAATGGAGCATTTTCTGCTTCTACCCTGCAGACTTCACATTTGTATGCCCTACAGAACTTGAAGACCTTCAAAATAACTACGAGGCTCTTAAAGCCCTTGGCGTAGAAGTATATTCCGTTTCTACAGATACACATTTCACACACAAAGGCTGGCATGACAGCTCTGAAAAAATCGGTAAAATCAAATACGCGATGATCGGGGATCCATCTCAAACAGTATCCCGCAACTTCGAAGTATTGAACGAAGAAGACGGTCTTGCTGACCGCGGAACATTCATCATCGATCCTGATGGTGTCATCCAAACAGTTGAAATCAATGCTGGCGGCATCGGCCGTGATGCAGATATCCTAATCAGCAAAATCAAGGCGGCACAATACGTGCGCAACAACCCAGGCGAAGTTTGCCCGGCTAAATGGCAGGAAGGTTCTGAAACACTTAAGCCAAGCCTTGACCTAGTTGGTAAATTATAAGGAGTGCAGTAAATCATGCTCGAAGCAGATATTAAAGCACAATTGGAACAGTACCTCCAGATGCTTGAGGGCGACATCGTCCTGAAGGTATCTGCAGGTGATGACGACACATCTAAGGACACGGTGGCTCTCGTTGAAGAGATTGCTTCCATGTCCCCAAAGATCACTGTCGAAAAAGCTGATCTTCCAAGAACACCAAGCTTCAGCGTGAATCGTGCCGGAGAGGAGGATACCGGGGTCCATTTCGCCGGTATCCCGCTCGGACATGAGTTCACTTCACTGGTGCTTGCCCTTCTTCAAGTCAGCGGCAGACCGCCGAAAGTTGACCAGAGTGTCATCGATCAGATCAAGAGCATCAAAGGCGAACATCACTTCGAAACGTATGTCAGCTTGAGCTGCCATAACTGTCCTGACGTTGTACAGGCCCTCAACATCATGAGTGTGCTCAATCCGAACATCACTCATACGATGATTGACGGTGCTGCATATAAAGAAGAGGTAGAATACAAGAACATCATGGCCGTTCCATCCGTCTACCTGAACGCTGAATTCTTCAGCGGCGGACGCACGACCATTGAAGAAATCCTCGCGAAAATCGTTGAAGGCCCTGATGCCAGCGAGCTATCTGACAAGGACCCATACGACGTCCTTGTTGTCGGCGGCGGACCTGCCGGATCCAGTGCAGCAATCTATGCAGCACGTAAAGGAATCCGCACAGGGATCGTAGCTGAACGATTCGGCGGCCAGGTGCTTGATACGATGAGCATCGAGAACTTCATCAGCGTCAAGCAGACGGAAGGACCGAAGCTTGTCGCAAGCCTTGAAGAACACGTGAAGGACTACGGCATCGATGTCATGAACCTTCAGCGTGCCAAGCGCCTTGAAAAGAAAGACATGATCGAGCTTGAACTTGAAAACGGCGCAGTCCTTAAGAGTAAAAGCCTGATCATCTCGACAGGTGCCCGCTGGAGAAACATCGGCGTCCCTGGCGAACAGGAATTCAAGAACAAAGGTGTGGCCTACTGCCCTCACTGTGACGGTCCATTATTCGAAGGCAAAGACGTAGCGGTCATCGGCGGCGGTAACTCCGGTGTCGAAGCAGCAATCGACCTTGCCGGAATCGTCAACCACGTAACGGTTCTCGAGTTCAACTCGGAACTGAAAGCGGACGACGTCCTGCAAAAACGCCTTCACAGCCTTCCGAATGTGACAGTCATCACGAACGCACAGACTCAGGAGATCACCGGAGCCGACAAGGTGAACGGAATCACCTACACCGATCGTGATACACATGAGGAACACCACATCGAACTGCAAGGTGTCTTCGTCCAGATCGGTCTTGTACCAAACACCGACTGGCTCGACGAAACCATCGAACGTACACGCTTCGGTGAAATCGTCGTCGACAAGCACGGCTCTACAAGTCTTCCTGGCGTATTCGCTGCCGGAGACTGCACAGACAGTGCCTACAACCAGATCATCATCTCAATGGGATCAGGAGCGACCGCAGCACTGGGCGCGTTCGACTACCTTATCCGTAATTGATAGCAAAAGCCGCATCCTGATTGATTGCAGGATGCGGCTTTTTTGGGTCCGGGCCGTGGTTTTCCGGCTGGGACGGGTGGTGAAACCGGGTCGCGGGGACAGGTTACCCGACCCATTTTTCAAGTACCTATTTATTCCGCCTTCTATACAAATCCATCGTCTTAAACCCTTCAGCTAGGACCGTCTCCATTTCCTTCAGGCGTTTCTCCTGCGTTTCCTTCCGTTTCGCACTGTAAACATAGCGCGCCCAATCCTTTCGGTACCCGGGCGTCAACCCTGCATATAGAGAAGCTATCTCTTCATTACCGCCCAAATATGTTTCAATATCTTCAATATGATCGATATAATCATCCACCGACTGGCTCTTTTTCGCACTCTCAGCCTTCTTCACCTTCTTAGGCGCCGCCTTCATGCCCACCACAGTGAATACATCATCCAGGCTGATCATCCTCGAGAATTTGAGGCTGCTTCCGTGAACATATCCTTCTTCATCATAATGATTTTCATTATAGATGCTGTCCCGCTCTATGTACGCATCGTATTTCGGGTTGTTCTTTTTAGGATAAGCAAAGTACAGATAGCCGTTATCCTTCACCAATCCCTTTTCCACCACTTCCTTCAGACGAGACGCAAACTCTTTTAAATCAAACACAAAGATAAACACAAGATCATATTGGTCTTTTTCAATCGATGTGTCAAAGTCCACCCCGCTGAAGTCATCGATATCCTCCGGAAGGTTGAGGATGAGCTTATCAGGATATTTGCCAAAATTCAATTTTTCAGTAACCGGTTTGGTTGAGTTCATAACAAGGCTCCTTTTTTCAAAAATTCACCACAGGGCCCATTGGGTCAAGGGACCTGTCCCCGCGGCTCCCTCTGGCCGCCTAAGCGGGGACACGGGCAGCATACTCCTCTATTCCCACTTAAACACCCAGCTTGCAATCATGAATCCGCCGACGAGCCATGCACCCAGGATGAGCGTCTCGGTACCGAGCGCCATGATCGATGTCCCGAGGTTCATCGTCTCACGGAGTGCTGAAGCGAGATGGGCAATCGGCAGGATCTTCACGATAGGCTGAATGAAATCCGGCATATTGCTGATCGGGAAGAAGACGCCTCCCAGGAACAGAAGCGGGAATGATACAAAGCCTGCGATCGGCCCCGCACTTTCCGGATTCTTCGCCATTCCTGCGATGATGAAGCCGAGTGCCATGAACGCAAGCGTCCCCAGCACGATGAAGAAAATCAGTGCAAGCCAGGAGCCTGCAACATTGATGTCAAAAATAAGATTCGCAATGAGGACGACCAGCAGTGCCTGCGTCCCGTTCAGCAGTAGGCGTGCCGTGATCTGTGCGGCGATGAACGTCGATGCTTTCAATCTCGTCCCCTGCATCCGGCGCAGGATCCCGCGCTCGCGCCAGGCCGAAATCTGTCCGGCTACACCGTTCATATTGTTACTCATGATCATCATCGCCACAATCCCAGGGACAAGGAAATCGATATAGCGGATGTTCAGCGCCTCGATCCCGACCTTCTCGACCATTACGAGCGGCTCGTAGCCGGCAAGCTCCTTGCTGTATTGATCGATGACGCCGTTCACCACCGTCAGTCCGAGTTCAGCGGTCGTCAGGTTCTTTTCATTGTAATAAACAGGCACGGAAAAGGCTCCATTACGGGCATCGATGCTGTCCCCATATCCTTTCGGGATTTCGATCAGAAGCTGGATATCACCGTTTTCGACAGCTTGCTTCCCCTCTTTGACCGAACCGTAATCAGAGGTTTCTATCCCCTCATTTTTATCAAAAAGAGCTTTCAGGTCCTTGGATGGTCCGCTATCATCCTTATCGACGAGCCCTGCCGTCAGCGACATCGTGTTCCCTCCGCCGACGAATGAACCGAGCGCCACCATCAGGATGACCGGAAAAAGCAAGGTAAAGAAAAGTACCTGTTTGTTCCGCGCAAAAATCCGCAATTGTGCCAGGGTCAGCTGCCAATATGCTCTCATGATTCACGCAGCCTCCTTCCTGTCATATGGATGAAGACATCCTCTAGAGTCGCCTGCCGCGTCTGCAGATCCCTGATTTCAAAGCCATGCACCGAAGACGCTTCAATGAGCGATGTCAGGGCAATCTGCAGGTCATCTGTATACAGCTGGACGAACGTATCCTTGACCGCCGCTTCTTTCACGCCGTCCATTTTCCCGAACCACTCCTGCTCTGGAGGATCATCCAGATAAAACTCGACCGTACTCGCCGACTGCAGTGTCTTCACCAGATTCTCCGGCGTATCGAGCGCAATCAGCTCCCCCTGATCCATGATGCCGATCCGGTCGCAGAGCACATGGGCTTCATCCATATAATGCGTCGACAGGAGCACCGTCTTCCCTCGCTCCTTCAACCGCAGCACGATATCCCATAGCGTCCGCCTCGCCTGTGGATCAAGTCCCGTCGTCGGCTCATCAAGGAACACAATCGCCGGATCATGGATCAGTGCCAGCGCAATCGCCAGCCGCTGTTTCTGGCCGCCCGAAAGCCCCTTGATCCGGTCCCTCCGCTTCTCGGTCAGCAGCATGTCTTCAATCAGACCGTCAATATCCACATGACTCGGATAAAAGCTTGCATACAAATGAAGGATCTCCTCCACCTTCAGCAGCTCGAACAATGACGTCGATTGGAGCTGGACCCCGATCACTTCCTTCACCTTATTCACTTCTTTCCGGACATCATGACCGGACAGGCTTGCCGTCCCTTCATCCGGCTTCCGGAGGCCGACCAGCATCTCGATCGTCGTCGTCTTCCCGGCCCCGTTCGGACCAAGCAGGCCGAAGATCTCTCCCTTTTCGACTTGGAACACGACCCCGTTCACAGCCGTGAATGTCCCGTACCGCTTGACTAGATTCTTTACATCAACCATTACTTCTTCAGGCATAATGAACCTCCTTTTCTAAAAAAACATACCGCCCCGTATTGATTGAGCGGCCTAAGATTGTCTATACACGATGATGATCTGCACGCCAATTCTGCACAGCCTTCTTAATGTCTTTTGGTGATAAATCCTCATCCAGCGTCCGTGCCGCCAGCCCCGGAAACTCTTCATCCGGTGCGAAACGAAGCGCAATCACCTGCTTCACTGTGAGACGCGGGTCCAGGTCACTCCCCGTCAACCGGTAGTGACGAAAATCTTCTTCGGTCCTGATGATCCGGTCCTGCAGCTGCAGGGCATACAATCTCAGTTTTGCCATAATCAATAGAAACGTAACCGCCGCAAACAGCACAATGAAACTGAGCAGTGTTTCTTCGGCAACGTTTTTTACAAAAAAGATGATGGACAAAATGAATGTCGCAAGCGACAACAGGGATATCCCGTAGTGATACACCGGATCGACCTTACTGTGATTTTCATAGTTTTGCTGCTTCATATGTACCTCCTGAAGTGTGATAGTTTCATTATATACCAGTTGGAGAGTTGTTGGAGAAATGTGACAAAAAAAGAACGCGCTGGTTGGGTCGAAAGCATATGGTTAAGAGGCCGTTATAGGTCGTTTTTTTATGGAATATGGGCTGGTCATGAGGATTTCGTGAAAGGTTGCTGCATTT
Source organism: [Bacillus] enclensis (assembly GCF_001456935.1). Classification (GTDB taxonomy): domain Bacteria; phylum Bacillota; class Bacilli; order Bacillales; family Bacillaceae_B; genus Rossellomorea; species Rossellomorea enclensis. The sequence goes on from NZ_KQ758484.1 coordinate 144,536, forward strand.
AGAGAAGGATTTGGACTTCACAGAAGCATCCTCTTTTAATGATTGTGCCCGCTGATGAATAATTGCGCCAGTTTCCATTTTATTGCGCCACTTTGGCGAGAATTGCGCCGGATTCCTGTTTATTGCGCCACTTCCCGGATAATTGCGCCACTTGTCGAATTTCCACTATAAAAAAAGGCCCGTCCTTCATCACATCAAAGTGATAAAGGACGGACCTCTCAAACCGGGCACCTGTGCCACAATCTATACAGTAAACGGCGCGACATACCGCCCGTCAATATCAGTGAAGCCGTACTCCTTCGCAAGGTCACCAGCCTTAAATACCTGCCCGCTTTTCTCCATCACGTCCGGGTCACCCGCGAGTGCAGTGATGGCCCGTCCGATATAGCGCGGCGACTCGGTCTGCTTCAAATCCTCGAAGTCCTTCCAATTCTCTTCATCCGCCCCGAAATGCTTCAGGACCAGTTCCGTCCTCATGAATCCGGGGGAAACGGCAAGGACCGCAATCCCATCCTCCTTCAATTCTTCTGACACACCATACGCCATCCGGACAAGCGCATTTTTTGCCAGGTCATAATAAAACTGTCCGGTGTACCTGCCCTCATCCCAGAAGGTGGTATGAAAGATGACCCCTCCCCGATTTTCGCGGAGCAGCGGGATCGCATAATGATTCGTCGCCAATTGAGCCCGCACACCCGCCGTGAACATCTTATCCCAAAGAGCAAGAGGCAGCTCCCAGAAAGCCCCCGGTTCCACGCCGATATCATGCGCTCCCCATACATTATTAACGAGAATGTCCAGCTTCCCCTGTTCTTCTCGTATCTGATTGATGACGGCTTCTGTTTCCGCATCGATCGTATGGTCACACCGGACCGCAACAGCCTTCCCGCCTGCCGCTTCAATTTCAGAAACGGTATCATCAATCGTCCCCGGCCAATCATTGGTTGCGTCTCCCTTCGTACTCCGGCCCGTCACATAAACGGCCGCTCCCGCTTTTCCAAGCTCGATCGCTATTCCACGGCCCGCTCCCCGGCTCGCTCCGGTCACGAGTGCTACTTTTCCAGATAATGATTTCATGTCCATCATTCCTTCCATCTTCAAGATACTCTCATTATACGATTGTATTCTTGACATCAAGTGTCATATTTAATTAAATAAAATTAATAAATTTCAAGAAAAAGGTGAACGAAATGAGAGGCGACAGACTGATTTCCATCCTTATATTATTGCAGTCTCACGGCCGGATGACCGCGGGAGAATTGGCAAAAGAGCTCGAAGTATCAGAAAGGACCATCTACAGGGACATGGATGCATTAAGCGGGACTGGCATCCCCGTCGTTGCGGACCGGGGGAAAAACGGCGGCTGGTCGCTGCTTGAAAATTACAGGACTGATTTGACCGGATTGAAGGAAGCTGAAATTCAGGCACTCTTCGTTTCACCATCCGCACATCTGCTCGAGGATCTCGGCCTGACCCGCATCTCCTCGGAAGCAAGGAACAAATTGATTGCCTCCCTTCCATCGACTTATCGCGAAAACGCCAAGGACGTCTGGAATCGGATCCATATCGACACCCGTTCCTGGCGCAGACAGCAGGAAAAAACAGCTTCGTTCGAAGTTCTTAAACAAGCAATATGGGAAGAAAGCAAATTAAGGATCACCTATCAGCAGGCAGACGGAAAGACCGCCGACCGCATCGTCTCCCCGCTCGGCCTCGTGGCCAAAGGCGACCTCTGGTATCTGATCGCCGCCAAGGATAACGGCGACATCCGGAACTACCGGGCGTCGCGCATCCAACACGCCGAACTCCTCGAAGAAACATTCATCCGGCCGGTTGACTTCGACCTCGTCGAATACTGGAATTCTTCCACCAAAGCCTTCATCAAGAACCTGCCCAGCTATGAAGTGAAGGTGGAGGCAGCCGCAGCCGTCGTTTCAAGGCTCACCTTCAGCGGCCGGTTCGCACGGGTCCTTGAAGTTGGTGCAGAAAACGGAGAGGGGCGGGTACCCGTTACACTTTCGTTCGATACGGAAAATGAAGCCTTGGGCTATTTGCTCGGTTTCGGGGATCAGCTGAAAGTTGTCGAGCCCGAAGGATTGGGCAGCAGGATTTTGGAGATGGCTGAGAGGACGGCGGCTTTTTATCGGGAGGATTAGTGGAATTTTTATAAAATAGAGGCCTTTTTTCTCTATCGAAGGATTAACCACGGGGTTGGACGCTGCTGAATAGGCTGGAGGCAGCGTCAATAATAGTCCCATACAGAATAATTGTGCCGGAATCTGATTTATTGTGCCTCTTTTTAAATAATCGTGCCGGTATCCTGATATATGTGCCAAAATCACGATAATCTTGCCGATTGTCGAATTTCCTTTATCAGCCGTTTGGCAGCGGGTGAAAGGATTCCAAGAGTTTCCATCGTATTATTACTATATTCCCTTTTAAGGAGCGAAAACGATGACCTACCAGGAAATCATGCAAAAACTCGAAGAACTCGGCTCGGATCAGACAAAACGGATCTTCCTGAATCACGGCGCGAAAGAACCGTTTTTCGGTGTAAAGGTCGGGGATTTGAAAAAGCTGGTCAAATACGTAAAAAAGGATCATGAACTTGCCCTCAAACTTTATGATTCCGGCAATCACGATGCCATGTATCTGGCCGGTCTCTCCGTCAACCCGAAGCTTATCTCAAAAGAAACGCTTGAAGACTGGGCGGAAAAAGCCAACTGGTATATGCTTGCGGAATACACGGTTGCCGGCGTTGCCGCAGAAAGTGATTATGCGAGGGAGCTTGCGAAGAAATGGATGGATTCGGATGAAGAGATGATGGCCGTTTGCGGCTGGAGCACCTACTCAAATTATCTGTCGATCACACCGGATGAGGAGCTTGATTTGAACGAAATCAGGGTGCTCCTGAACCGGGCGAAGAACTCTGTCCATAATGAGCGGAACCGCGTACGCTATGTGATGAACGGCTTTGTCATTTCAGTCGGAAGCTATGTCCCGGCCCTTCACGAGGAAGCACTGGGTGTTGCAGAGTCGATCGGGAAGGTTCATGTAGACGTGGGAAATACCGCATGCAAGGTGCCTCTTGCTACAACATATATTAAGAAAATTGTGGACAAAGATCGTGTCGGACTGAAGCGGAAGACGTGCATCTGCTGACCTTCCAAGTAAAAAAACACCTCCGAATACCTGAATCGGAGGTGTTTTTTTATATTAATACGTTAAATGTCTTTTGAAAATGGCTAATTGATGCGGATTGTGCCCCATAATCGGATAATTGCACCCTTTATTCAATTATTAGGCCTCTCCCCATTCTCATTGCGTCCTTCAATCAGTTAATTGTGCCCTTCATCTGAATCATTCTACCCTTCATGTCGAAGTTTCTCCATCTAACATGACACACCAAACCGCTACCTATCCAATCCAAGCTAACGCTTCAACCCATTAATCCTCTTCGTCAACTCCAAAAACCGCGCATCCAGTTCCGCATACTCCGCGTCCCCCGGCACCATGAAACTGAGCCGCCCAAGAACTTCCTGCCTCTCCGTCTCAAGCTTCAACCTTAATTCCTCCGCATCATTTCGCACGGCAGCCGGCTCACTCAATTGTTTAAGCACCCTGCCATCCTCGATCACGATCACGATCTTCACATCCGTCGTCTTTTCCACAAAATAGCGGTCATGCGATACGACGATCAGCGTGCCGTCATACTGAGCCAGCGTCTCCTCCAGCTGTTCCCGCGAAGGCAAATCAAGGTGGTTCGTCGGCTCATCCAGGATCAATACATCCTTCTCTTCCAAAATATACTTCATGAGCTTGCACTTCACCCGCTCGCCCATGCTCATATCCCGGATTGGTTCCTGCCACTGAGCCGCTGTAAACCCAAGGTGCTTCATGAGTGTCTGCACCCGGCCCCTTCCCTCGAATGTTTCCTTGTAGAAAAGCTGCGCAGGCGTCTCATCAAGCGGAAGATCGAACACCTCCTGGGTCAGATAGCCGATCCCGGCAGAAGGTGATACCCACACATCGCCAAGAAATTCCTCCAGCCCCATGATGATCTTCAGCAAAGTCGTCTTCCCGCTCCCGTTCGGTCCGGTGATCGACACCTTCTCGCCGTGCTGGATCGTGAAATTAGCTCCGCTGAACAGAGGCTTCCCGCCAAATGACTTCGAGAGGTCCTTCACTTCCAGGAACCGCTTGCCCTTTTTATGCTGTGAGTTGATCGAAAACCTCACCACATGATCCTCTTCCACCTGTTCGACCTTCGCTTTCTCAAGCTCCCTCTCCAGCCGCTTCTGCTTCGATTTCACCTGGCTGTCCATCCGCTTCGCCTTTACCCGGTAGAACTCCTTATATCCTTCTTGCTTCGTCGACTGGGCATGGGCCTTATCAGACCAGGAAGTGAGCTCCCGCATCTGGCCCTCGATCCGCTTCACCATCTTCTGCTGCTTTTCATATTCACGCTGCTGCGTCAGCCGCTTCTGCTCGCGGGCTTCCATATAACTTGAATAATTCCCCTTATGCTCGATCAGGCCACCATGTTCAAGCGACCAGATCTTCGTCACCGCTTCGTCGAGAAAGTGGCGGTCATGCGACACCAGGATGATGGTGCCCCTGTATTCCCTGACTTGTTTTTTCAATAAGGATAAACTTTCTCCGTCCAGATGATTCGTCGGCTCATCAAGCAGCAAGAGATCCGCACTTCCGGCAAATCCTTTCGCAAGCCTTGCCTTCAGCTTCTCCCCGCCGCTCAAATGCGTGTATTCATGCGGGGGCACCTGCCATTTTTCCAGGAGTTTCACTTCCTCTGCCGAACCCTCATCTGAAAAATAGTCCTCCGATTCCTGAACGACCATTTCCATGTTCAAGCCGTCCTCCAGCAGGATTATCCGACCCTCCGCCGGCCTAATATCGCCATGAATCAAATTCAGGAGCGTCGACTTCCCTGCACCATTCCGGCCGATGATCCCGATCACGTCCCCTTCCTGCACACTTCCGTTCAAACCTTCAAATAACTTCTCATCCACTATCTCATATCCCACATTCACTAATTTCAGCAGTTCTTTCATAAAATCTTCCCCTTTCCGAAAAAGGAGGACACTAAAAAAATCCTCCCAGTTGATCTGGAAGGATTAGCCGTACCTGTAACGTGCACAAACAAAGCTATCCCTGTGATAGCTCCTGCAGCATCTTTAAAAATGGGCAGACTAATCCTATTTTGGTCCCGAGTTGAAATCAATCTATTTCAATTCATCGCGAAAATAAGATTAGTTCTTCATCGTCCACCCATCACTCCTGTCATTTATTAGTAATTATACTATACCACGGAATCCATGAATGTGGCAAAAGGAAAAAGTTAATAAAGCATATGCCTGCCTTCTCACCCGCTAAAAACTTTTCTTCAATAATTTGCAATTCAGAGAAGATTTAAGCACAAGATAAGTGGTAAGATATACTCTGGAGAATTATTTTCAGAAAGTTTACGATCAATGTGCGGAATGTATACCCAGTCAGAGTGGACAACCCCATTTTACAGGGTGGACCCGCACGGTATATTCATGTGAAAAGGAGAGTTATTATTGGATTCGATTTGGTTAGAATACGGTTGGACATTATTGATTCTTATCGGCCTTGAAGGCCTGTTATCAGCGGATAACGCGCTTGTCCTTGCTGTCATTGCGAAGCACCTTCCTGATGATCAGAAGAAAAAAGCCATCAGCTACGGAATCTTTTTGGCATTCGCCTTCCGTTTTGGTGCGCTGTTTGCGATTTCGTTCATCGCCAATGTCTGGCAGATCCAGGCGATCGGTGCCGCTTACCTGCTTTACCTCGGATTAAAGCACGTAATCAAGGCTAAGTTCGGTAAGAAAAATGAAAATATACGGGAAGACACGGAAGAAGAAGCAAAAGGAAAGGGCTTCTGGCCGACAGTCAGCAAGATCGCCCTCGCCGACCTTGCGTTTGCGATTGATTCGATCCTTGCTGCAGTCGCACTTGCCCTCGGACTCCCAGATTCACCGCTTCCTGATTTCGGAGGCATGGACGGAGGTAAATTCCTGATCGTTGTCCTTGGCGGAATCGCCGGCCTGATCCTCATCAAGTATGCAGCAACATGGTTCGTGAAACTTCTTGAAACACGCCCGGCACTCGAGACAACCGCTTATGCGATCGTTGCCTGGGTCGGTGTGAAGCTTGCCGTCATCACGCTTGCACATGAAGACATCCATGTATTGGCCCATGACTTCCCGCACAGCACACTCTGGACCCTGATTTTCTACGGCGTCCTCGTGGGCATCGCCCTATTCGGCTGGTTCGCACCAAGCAACAAGAACCTGAAAGATAAAGAACTGATGAAATAAAAAAATGGCCTGCCCTCTCAAAGAGGACAGGCCATTTTCTTGTTACATCTTACACCCCGGGGAACCATCCCGGTGTATTGATGATTGCATTCCACAGAGGATCCGGTACAACCAGTTCCTTCTGTTTCTCCTGATCGATTTCCGTCACGATCTCATCTTCTTTTCCTTCTTCAATCTTCTTCACCCAGTCCGGATCGATGATAAGTTCACGGCCGAGCGCCAGAAGCGGCACACCGGTCCCGAATGCCTTCAATGCGTCTTCAGCTGAGTATATTGAACCTACCCCGATTAAAGGCGTACGGTCGCCGATTGTTTCCATCAGATAGTCCATCCGCGGCTTTTCGGTATCCTCCACACCTCTTCTTGGTGTTGAGAAGAACTCGAAAAGGGACACATGGAGATAATCCAGTTCTTTATCGGCAAGTGTATCAACCAATGCCAGCGTATCCCCCATCGAGAAACCTTCCTCTTCAGGCTCTTCAGGTGAAAATCGGTATCCGACAAGGAAAGATGGATCCGCATGCTCTGCGACAACACTTTTCACTTTCTCAACGATCGCAAGCGGGAAAGCCATGCGTTTTTCAAGGCTCCCACCGAAACGGTCTTCACGCTGATTCGTCATTGGAGAGAAAAATTGATGGATGAGGTAGCCGTTCGCACCGTGGATTTCGACACCGTCATAGCCCGCTTCGATCGCACGGCGTGTCGTCTCGCCGAACGCTTCGATGATTTCTTCCACTTCCGCTTCGGACAATGAGCGTGCTTTTTTCTCACCGTTTTCATCCTTCACTTCACTCGCACTTACAACATCCCCGTCCACAAGATCCGGCGGACACTGCACGCCTCCGTGGAAAATCTGCAGGACTGCTTTCGCCCCTTGATCCTTGATTGCTTTTGCCAGTCTTTCAAGGCTTGGGATCATCTCATCGGAATCAGCGCCGAACTCACCCGGGAACCCCTTCCCGTTCGCCGTCACATTCGTACACGCGGTGATAACCATGCTGACATCCTTCGAACGGCGCGCATAGTATTCGACCTCTGCGTCCGTCACATTCCCGTCTTCGTCCGATGAAAAATTAGTCATCGGCGCCATGATGATGCGGTTTTTCAACTCGACTCCGTTTTTAAATGTATATGGAGATAACAGTTCTTTATATTTTCCGTTCATGATTTTGCCTCCTTCAAGTTGTTCAAGAGCTATCATAGTAGATGTGCATATTTTTGACCAACTATCTGCTTATCCGATGTGCGGGCGAAACTCTTCTGCATTACCCGTGAAGTTAATTGATAATAAAAAAGACATTTCGATGATAAAGACCTGTACTCGATTTCAACCCTGTCTTTTTGAGAATATATCTTACCGAGTTTGCCATTTCGATAATAAACTTTTCATTTTCGATAAAAGAACGGCTTTTTCCGATAATAAATCTTTCAATATCGATAATAAAATTAGCGCACGATCGAAAATCAACAAAAATTCCCGTCCAAAAGAAATTGGTCAAGCTATACGCGGGTCAACCTCCCAAGAAATCGGACCATTTCCTAAAATCATTCGGGATTTCCCTTCTTTTTTGCTCATTTTCACCAAAAATAATCCTATCAATCAAAAAAGGACCGGATACCCATCCGATCCCCTTTCTACAATCGAAATCACTCCATGTCCCCGACCTCAATCGTAATCAACGTTCGATCAAGCTGTTCGCGATGGGCAGCATTAATTTTTCTCCTTGATTTGCTGCTAATATCTACCCTTCACTGTTTAAAATAAAAATGCATCCAAGGCATATTGGCCCGGTCCGATCAATGCAACCCCGATTGCCACTGCAATCAGCGTCAGGTTATACTCATAGCCGTTGGACGTCACCCAAATTCCATTTTGTCCGTGCACCTTGATGATCGCCATCAGCATGGTTGCTGCAATCAAGATTCCTGCAAGCGGAGTCAATAGACCAAGTACGAACAACAATCCTCCAACGAACTCTGAAAGGCCTGCAAGCAGAGCCAGCGTAACACCAGGCTTCATCCCGATTGATTCAAACCAGCCGCCTGTTCCCTTCAAGCCATGACCCCCGAACCATCCAAACAACTTCTGCGCTCCGTGACCGATGAATAACACACCAATGACCAGACGAATAATCAATAATCCTAAACTTACCATTTTACATTCCTCCTAATAATTTATCTTGAATTCGAGATATTTACCCAAAAAAATTTATAACTGCATGTAAACGTGTTTGAACAGATTCAGCCCCTCTGTATGCCGTGTCCGCTTCCTGACAAACTATCTTGAAATTAAATATCTTGAATATGAGATAATTTTATATCATTCCCTCTCACGTGTCAATAGGCGTTTTACTATTTTTATAAAAAGCTGTTTTCTAAATGATTGTTGCTATTCGTATATAGGCTTATAACCTGAATGCAGCTTGAAAATCTTCAACAAGAGACGGACGTACAACCCGAAAATGCCGAAGTTCCGGGTTTTTTCTTGTTTGTATAGCAACAAAATATACGAAAAGAGCCTTATAAAATAAAGACCCCTCCCCACTTCAAGGGGTCCACCGGTATTAAAATCCAAGTGCCTGCAAAATATATCCGCCCGCAACCCCAATGATCACAATCATCCAGGCAGGGACTTTCCAAACATTAAGCAGTGCGAATAAAACCGCACCCAGAGCAAAATCCGAACCATCAAGAATCGAGCTTTTGATCACTGGATCATAAAATGCAGCGAGCAGGATTCCGACCACGCTGGCATTCACCCCCATAAGGATTCCCTGGAATGCGGCGCGCTTTCGCAGCTCGCTCAGGAAAGGAAGTGCAGCCACAATGAGCAGGAATGAAGGCAGAAAGATCGCCGCTGTCGCTACCGCAGCCCCTGCAATACCTTCCATCATCGTTCCAAGATAACTCGAAAACGTGAACAACGGACCCGGTACAGCCTGCGCCATTCCGTAACCTGCCAGGAATTCATCAGCCGACAGCAGACCTTGCGGAACGAGTTCCCTTTCAATCATCGGAAGGACCACATGTCCGCCGCCGAACACAAGTGACCCTACCCTGAAGAAGACATCAAAGATATTGAGCAGGCTGCTGTTGAAGGTGTTATTCAAAATTGGAAGAAAGATTAATAATCCGATTAATACAGATAACGAGGCCAATCCGGTTTTTTTCGAAATACTGACGTGGAACGGCTCGATCTTTGATTCAGCCTTATCCTTAAACAGTTTCCACCCCAGCAGGCCGGCAGCCACAATAATCAAGATCTGGATCCACGCTGATGGAGCCACCAGCATGATCACCGCTGCCCCAAGCGCAATCGCGATCATGCTTTTATCCGGTGTCAGTTTTTTCCCCAAGCCGATCAATGCATGGAGTACAACGGCAGCCGCGACTACCTTCAAACTGTGGATAAACCCTGCATCTCCAAGCGTAAAAGTTTGGTAAAGCAGTGCAAAAATCACTAGTACAATCACCGAAGGCAATGTAAATCCAAGGAATGAAATGATCCCTCCCAGGATCCCCCCGCGCAGCATGCCGATCGAAATCCCCACCTGGCTGCTCGCCGGCCCAGGAAGGAACTGGCATAATGCGATCAGATCTGCATACGTCTTATCCGTCAGCCACTTCCTTCTGTCCACATACTCATCCTTAAAATAAGCAAGATGCGCCACAGGTCCGCCAAACGAAGTCAGTCCAAGCTTGGTGGACGTGAATAATATTTCAAGCAGTACCGACCATCTGCTTCTATCTTTAAGCTGTTGATTCAATTTCAAACACCTTCCTTCTACTTGATTTCTTTAAAGAGCTCATAAGCCTTCGCCCTGGCTTCCTGCAGGACGGTATCCCCTTTATCGGTCGTGCGGTAATATTTCCGGATCTTCCCGTCCACATTGACATCTTCCCTGGAGAGGAGCCCGTCCTTTTCCATGCCGTGAAGAATCGGATAGAGCGTCCCGGCGCTGATATCATACCCGTGCTCATGGAGCTCCTCCACCATCCAGGCCCCGTAGACCGGCTCCTCTTTCGCATGGTGAAGGATATGAATGTGGATGAATCCCAGGAACAGTTTCCGCAGTACTTTATTTTCCATAAAAAATCCCTCCCTGCATGCATTATCAAACTTCGATATCGATTTTCGATTTTGATTTTATACCATCTTAAACTCCGATTCAACTCTTTCCACATATCTTTACACAGACGTAACAATCCAACCTAAAAAAGGAACTTCCGTTGAGAAACGAAAGTTCCTTTTCTTCAGCCTCCATACACACTTGCACAAGTCCCGGCTGCCGGTTCATAATAACAGTGATTTTTGAACTGCCCTGCAAACGGCTGCCCGTACCATGTCGGCGGGCACGGTGCATACGGATTGAAATACCATAGGGCATATTTACCCGGGTGCTGCCTCCAGTAATCCAGGTTCTGTTTCGCGAGCCTTTTCTCAACCGATCTCGCTCTGTTATAAAAAAGATTCCCCTTCTGAACCGCTTCAAACGAATAATTACTGCCCTGCACCTGAAAGATGACCTGCCGGATGGTCCTGACATCTCTGAAATCCAGACAATCCGCCACAGCACGGTTTACGATGACATTGCCCACATACAGCATGCCCTGCTTCCCTTCACCCTCAGCTTCGGCCCTCATCATCCTGGCCATCAACGCAACGTCCGCATCTGTATATTTCACTCTTGGCATAATTTTCACCTCAGAAATAGTGTATGAAAAAAGAGTGGGTTGATGTCCGGATTCTTATATTGATGTGTAAAAAAACAGGGCTGCAGATTCCGGTGGAAATGCAGTCCCTGTTTATTAGTGTTTTTTTTTTGCGGATGATGGAGGGAACTGGCTCAAATACGGGTAAATGAGCCAGGCTCAATCTGCGGTGTCTGTGCCTGGCACAAATCGCCCAGATTGTGCCAGGCACAATTAACCCTGATTGTTCCTGGCACAAAACACACCATTTGTTCCTGGCACAAAACCGCCAATCCGTGCCTGACACCGCCTGCCCCCAAAAAACTCACTTATCTTACCTGAACAAATTCAAAAACAACTCCCAGAACCCTTTCTCTTTCTCAGGTTCCGCCTTCTTGACTTTTTTCTCTTCCTTCTCAATGCTCTCCGTCTTGATTACGAACTGGACCGAGGAGACTTTCTTATTCTCAGAAGAAACGAAGGAGACCGGTTTGAAATCGGACTTATCGTATTCTGCCAGCATCTTATCGATTTCAGCCTGCATCTTTTCAGGAAGGTCTTTTGTTTCCTGATGCAATTCAGATGTACCGTCATGGAGCTCGTTCACCCCGCCTGACAGTTCACTTGTTCCGCCGGCAAGCTCAGCGATTCCGGAATGGAGCTTTCCGTAATTCGCGGAAAGCTCACCCACACCGTTTGTATAACTTACAAGTCCTGAGTGGAACTTTCCATATTGGCCTGACAGCTGGCTCAGTCCTTTTTGAAGTTCCGCCAGACCGCTCATGTCCGTTTCCTTCAGGGAAGAGGACAGATTGTTCGAGATCGACGTCAGCTGTCCACTGATTTCCTTCACCGCACCGTTCATTTGATTCAGCGACGGCTCGACTGCTGCAAACGCTTGATTCACGCTGTCATACGTCCCTTTCACCTTTTGCGCAGCTGCATGGGACGCTGCCAGCTTATCGACGACTTCCGGATTCGCCGCACTCTCACGCAAAGCAGCGATATCTTCTTCAGAAACCTGACTGGCCGGAATCTCCTTGATGGCTCCATCCAGTGCGGCATAAGCCTGCGAATAATTATCCTTCAGCTTCGTCATCCCGGCTGCCGTCTCATTTAATCCGCCAGCAAGCTGATTCAGCCCCGCAGGCAGTTCATTCAAACTGGACAAATCCACTTCAGCCGATTGCCCGGATAGGGACTTATTAATGGTTGCAAGCGCATCGCGGATCGAACTTGACGCACCGACTAACTGAGACGACGATCCGTTCAGTTCCCCAAGTCCATTTTTCACCTGTGCAGATCCATCCTGGAGGCTTGCTGCACCGTTATTGAGCTGTGACACCCCGTCCTCTAGCTCAGCCACGCCGTCATTCAACTGGCCGATTGCATCAGACAGTTCGGACATATCATCGGTCATGCCCTCGGTCCCTGTCGTATCGATCGGAAGCGTGGACGGGACCGCAGCGATTTCGACTCCTTTGAATTCAAAGTCCTTCACATCCGCTTCCACTGTCAGCTTCTTCTCTTTTCCAGGCATGACGGTGAAGGTGACCTGCTTATTCTTGCCGGCATTCGCCACCATCCCGTCCCCCGCTTCGATATTTTCATACGTATTCGGGAGGCTCAGTGATACCTGCAGTAAATAGTTTTCGTAAAAAACAGAGTCGCCGCTCGTATTTTCAGCGGTATCGATGTTGATTTCAAGATGCCCGCTCTTTCCGGCAAGCTCAGAGGGATCCACCTTCTGTCCATCGAGTACATAGGAAACCTTCACATCCCACGGAAGCTCCGTCTCTTCACTCATATTCCCTTGATACGTAAATTTCCCTTCGGGGGCTTCCATTTCGATTTTCTTCCCTTCCTGGTTCAGTTCTTTCAGGTCGGTCAGGTTCTTTACGCTGCTGTAGCGGCCGTAATCGAGGATCTTACCTGCGCGAGCGACATCAAACGTATTCACGACATAGATATGATCGAGGCCGCCGTCCGCGGTCAAGGTCGCATACACCACCTCATCCTTCGACGACACCTTCCCTTCCGTTGCAGCCTGGACAGGCACACTCAGAAATGAAGGCAAGAACAGCATCAATGCGAGTGCACTATAGGTCAGTCGTTTTTTTCTCATCATCATTTCTCCTCATAATAGTTTGATTTATATGTCGTTTTCTTATTGAATTTATCAAATACCAGAAGCATCGCCGGCAGCACGAACAATACCATGATGAACGCGAGGAGCGCCCCTCTTCCCATCAAGAGCCCGATGGAACCGACGATCGGATTGGAGGACGTAATCCAAAGGATGAATCCGACACTCGACAGGATCGCCGCTGAAATCGAGATCGAGAACGTTTTTTCATCAAGCGTCCTCACGATGGCCGCTTTCGCAGGCATCTCCTTCCGGTAATGGGTGTACGCTTCCGTGAACAGGATTCCATAGTCGACCGTCGCGGCCAGCTGCACCGTACTGATGATCAAATAGCCGACGAACACGAGCGGCGTATTCGTAAAGTACGGGATCGACAGATTGATCCAGACCGCCGATTCGATGGTGATAAGCAGGATGATCGGAATGGTGATCGACCGGAAGCTGAACAGGAGTACGAGCGCAATCGTCACAACCGTCAGCACGTTGACGACCACATTATCCTTCGTGACCGTATTTTTGATATCATACAGCGTCACGCTTTCGCCAAGCGCAAGGGCATCATCCCCGTAATAATCGGAGGCCGCTTTTTTCACCTTTTCGACGATTGAAAAAGGGACCTCGCCTTCTGTACTCTGATTCGTGTTAATGACGATCCGGCTGTAATTTTCCGAGTAGAATTCATCGGTGATCGACTTGTCGAGATAGTCAGGCGGGATCTCGGTCCCGACCTGATTCACATACGCCATGACGCCCGTGACATAGTCGAGGTTCTCGATATCCTCGACAAGCTCTTTCTCTTTCGCCATATCCCCTTTAGGGACAAGCATGACGATCGGCGTGGTCTCACCGAATGCCTCTTCCACCTTTTTGAAATCACTGCCTACCCGGGTGTCTTCAGGCGCTTCACCCGAACCGTAGATGAACTTAGTGTTCGTCTGCCCCAGAAAAGCCGGCACAATGATCGCGAACACAAGGATCAAACTCGGTATCTTCAATTTGACCACTTTGTTCCCGATACCCTTGAAGTCCGGAACGAAGCTCTTATGCTTCGTTTTATCCATCCATTTATAAAAAACAAGCGTCAGAGCAGGCAGGAAGACCATCACGCTGATGAAACTCAGGACGATCCCCTTCACGAGGTTCACGCCAAGGTCCGACCCGATCTGAAATTCCATGAACGTCAGCGCGATGAAGCCGAAGAACGTCGTCGCCGCACTCGCCGTGATTGCCGGGAACGACTTCTTCATCGCAAGCTTCATCGCTTCTTCAGGATTATCCGTCTCCTTCCGGTAATCCTGGAAGCTGTACAGCAGGAACACCGCGTAATCAAGCGACACCGCCAGCTGCAGGATCGGCGCAACCGACTGCGTCACGAATGACACTTCCCCCAGGAAGATGTTCGTCCCGAGGTTGATCAGAACCGACACCCCGATCGCCGTCAAGAAGAACAGCGGCTCGACCCAAGATGTCGTCGAGAGGACGAGAATCAGAATGATCAGCGGAACGAGAAGCATCCCCGCATACATTGACTCATTGCCGGCCATCTTCTGAGAGTTCGCCGTATTGGCTGCTTCCCCGGCAATCGCCCCTTCTTCCCCGATCAGCTCATAAATTTCGTCCGTGATCCGGACTTCATCACCGGTCCGCACACTGATCGAAAACAGCGCATTCCGGTCTTTATAGTAATTCTCGACCGTATCCCGGTCCGCCACCTCAAGCGGCGTGTTGAGGTCGACCATATCATCAAGCCACATGACGTCAGTCACTCCGTCAATCGACTCCAGTTTTTCCTTATAGGCCATTGCCTCCTGGATCGATACATCGGTGACCATGACCCGGGTATCCGGCACCGCTCCCGTAAATTCTTCCTCCATGGTCTCCATCGCCCGCGTCGCCTCGGCATCATCGGGCAGATAATCGACCATATTATAATTGACCTTCACGAAAAACTGCGCTGCCGTCGACAGGACCGTCAACAGCACAAACACGATCAGCACAGCCTTCTTATGCTTTATAATCCACGATGCAATATTTGTCATTTTTCAACCTCACTTGTTTCTCCAACATTTTCACCTTATCATTATAATAAACACCGTGTTGGATATTCAACGGACAGTTGGGTAGTGAATGTTCTATAGCCAACACTCTTCTGCCATATGTCGGATAACTGACAATGTGGCTGAAATTGGAAAGAAAGGAACATGGATATGACTTCAAAAATGGACAGGCGCAAACAATACACCCGCATGGTTTTAAAAGAAAGCCTCCTGAAGCTGCTTCAGGAAAAATCAATCTCGAATCTCACCATCAAAGAAATCTGCGAAACGGCAGACATCAACCGTTCCACCTACTACGCCCACTACTCGAACCAATACGAGCTGCTCGAATCAATCGAAGAAGAATTCATCGAAGACCTCGTCGCAACGCTTGGCAGGTATAATTTTTCAAAAGAAGAGGAAGCCCTTCAGATGACCGAAAAACTATTCGAATTCCTCGCAGACAAAAACGGAATCTGCAAGATCCTCCTCAGCGAGAACACCGATATGTATTTCTTGAAAAAAGGAATGGGCATCACCCACGAATTCATCTTCAAAAACTGGGTCACCGACAGCCGGATCGACCAGGAAACCTATGAATACATCAATATGTTCATGGTGAGCGGAAGTATTCATGTGATAAAAAATTGGCTGGAAAACGGAATGGATAAAACACCCGGGGAGATGGCGGGGATACTGCATCATTTTATTAATCGGGGGTTGTCGGGGGTGCGGTAAGAGCGGTGAATCATGAAAAACCGGCAGCCGGCCTTTAAAACCGGCCCTCACACGTCGGTCATAAGGCGATGGAGAAGGCACTTGCAGATAATTGTGCCTTTCGTCGATGGAATTCTACCTCTCATTTGATTAATTGCACCCCTTATTTTTTTATTGTGCCTTTCATAAAAAAAATTGCGCCCTTCCCGCCAATAATTGCGCCCTTCGTGTCGAATAATCTTTACCCAAAAAAAAGAAGGGCATCCCACGGACACCCTTCTTCCTTTCAACCAAATCAATCCGTATGGTGAACCGCACAGCGGTTCGGACCGATTTCAAGCTCCTGCTTCCGCGCACGATCAGCATCCTGCACTCCGCGGTTGATCATGATGATTTCTTCGAAGTTTGGCGGTTTGACTGAACTTGCGGATTTCTCCACGTCATCAAGGAATGCTTCCCGGGAAGCGGTGAACATCTTCTCATTTCGCGTCCTGATATTCCCTAATGTGTCGCCGATATATCCGTCTTCATTCAGTTCCGTATCGAAGTCTGCATAGTGGGATGGAAGGACGATGACATCATCCGCAATCTCGGACACTTTTGTGTAGACCGTGTTGTACAGGTCATTCGCCCATTCCCTGACCTTGTTTCCGAGATCGGGTCGGCCGAGCCCGCTGACAAAGATTGTATCGCCGGAGAATAATAGTTTCTTATTCACGAAGAACGATACACTCCCTGGCGTATGGCCCGGTGTCTTCACGGCGAGTACTTCAAGTTCGATGTCCTTGAACACGATTTTCTCATGATCTTCGAATGGGTTGAAATCGAAGACCGCTCCTTCACTCTTCATCAAGTAATAGGATCCGCCTGTTGCATCGGCAAGTTCCTTCCCGCCTGAAATATGGTCGGCGTGCAGGTGTGAGTCCACGATATGGGTGATATTCGCACCCTCAGCCTTTGCAGCTTCCATATACTGATCTACAAATCTCGCCGGATCTATAATCAGTGCTTCGTCATCGGAAACGACCATATACGATAAGCAGCCTTTTCCGACCCGGACAAATTGATAGACCTTGATCTTTTCATCTTCATAGACCTTCGTCTGGTGCAGATGCTCGCTCCAGGATTTCATCCCGCCGCTGAGGTAGGCTGTATCGATTCCCTCTTCATCAAGCATATCAGCCACCAGCATCGAAGACCCTTCTTTCGCACACACAATCAGGATCTCACGGCCGGATGGGAGCTTCGCCTTGATTTCTTCCACACCATCAAGCAGCTCGAAATAAGGTACATTCAAATAATCGAAGTTTTCTCCTTCAATTTTCCAATCCTCGAAGTCACTGACATTGCGGACATCCAGTATAAAGAGGTTTTCTTTATTCAAAATCTTTTCAGTCACATCTGCAGCCGTCCATTTTTTCACAGCCATCACTTTACCCCCTACGGTATATTTATTTATAAAAAAATTTACTTATTCAACAGTTCCATTACTTTATTAGGATCGAAGCCCAGTACCCACTGTCCGTTCACTTCAGTCTGCGGCACACCCATCTGCCCAGTCGTTTCGACTAGTTTCCTTACTGCCACAGGGTCTTCCTGAACATTCACTTCTTTAAATGGAATCCCCTGACCGCTCAGGAAGTTTTTCATCATGGTGCAGTAAGGACAAGTATTTGTCGAGTAAACCGTTACGTTTTGATTCATCATGGATCTCTCCTTTTATTTTGATTAGTTTCATTAGCCTTCATTAAGCGGGGAATTTTTTCTGTTCTCCTTATACCCCTACAGGTATTTTATTTGGTATTTTATAGAATGTCAACGATTTAAGTTGAAGATTTTGTGAACGTGATTTTCCCTTTGTGCCCATACTCTTCTCCCATACTGTGAATACCCTTTAAGAAAGCCCCTTTTAACCAAGCGAGGTGATTAGAATAATGTATTCAAGATACTTACCAGCCGTCCCTCTCATGCCGAGGCAATACTCCGCAAATGTCTGCTCCTACCGGTTGGAAATGCTGGAAAAACAGATTCATGAGCTTGATCGTACGGTCTATAGATTAAGCCGGAAGGTGCACCGGCTGGAACAGCTTGCCGGTTCCACTCGTCATTTCTGAGCCGCGCCATAAAAGCAGGGCCTGAACGTGGATGATGCTCCTGCGTTCAGGCCCTTGTATTTATTCCAACTACCTTATTTCCTTTACAGCACGCTCTGCTGAACGAAGTGCCCCTTCAAGATGCCCGCCGTGTTCCAGGGAGGTTTCTGTCCCGGCAAATAATAGTTTCTTCTCCCAGATCCCCGCATTCACCGGGGGACCGTATGCCGGAAAGGCCGCCATCCGTTCGGCATCTTCCTCAACAGCGGTCAGCGGCTCAGCGGACCAATCTTTATATAACAATGCGATCGGTTTTTCCGCAGCCGGACCGAATAGCCGTTTCAGCTGGTTAAGAACAAGCTGGAGCGTCCTGTCCTTCCCTAGTTCCCTGCGTGTCTCCGCTGGAATCCCAAAGAAACCGAAGAGTGCACCATTCCCTGAAGGAAGCGAGGCATCATGGATTTCCTGAAGGGGGCCTGCCCAGCTCATGGCCTGTCCTGATAAACCTTCTTTGCGCCAGAATGGCCGGTCATACACAGCCACAACCTTTGCATGACCGCCCATCCACGTCGGTTTTTCCAGCAGGCTGGCTGAAAGATCCCGGGGGAGCGGGGGTGAGAACTCAATCTTCCCGGCTGCTATCCGCGGGGGCAGGGCCAGGATGACGGCGGCTGCACGGATCTTCTTCTCTCCAACAGGCTGCTCCACTTCAAGCTCAACAGTCCCTTCCTCACTCATTTGAACGGCCTTCACTGATGAATGCAATTCGACAGTTCCCTCAGGAAGGGTCTCTGCCACGGCTTCTATGAGCGTCCGCACTCCCCCTTCGATCCGCATTGATTTTTCAACAGCACCAGCGGGCAGCACATGCCGCTCTGCAGGTTGACTTTCCGTTTGTTCGAACAGCAGGGCTCCTTCCGTATGCTGTTCAAACACCGGTATGCCCAGTTCACTAATCAAATTCTTAATATAAGTCTCATGCTCCGGCCAGAACCAAGTCGGGCCCAGGTCATACATGCCCGCGTCAGGACCGTTACCTGCGGGTTCACTCAATACCCTGCCCCCGATGCGGCCGCGTGCTTCCAAAACCCGGCATGGGATTCCTTTTGCTATAAGCAGGGAAGCCGCCCTGAGTCCGCTCAGTCCTGCTCCGACAATAATGATGGGATCTTTCATTTGCCAACCTCCTTTTATACAATTTCCTGATTCTTATATGAAAGCAGATTATCAGATTTCCTTATGAAGTACAAAGGAAGAGAACTGTCCCCGCACTTCATCTATACATACAAGACTTTTAACAGAATAGCGATCAGGACAAACGGAACCGGAATGACGGGAATCATCCCCAACAGTCCTATCAAACTTCCTGATTCCCTCCTATGCCGAAACATATAAACAATATTAGGAATAAGGACAATGAAGCTGAGCTGTACGATGGCGATTGCCGCCTCTTCCAGAAACTTACCGCCATCCTCGCCGAAAAAGATGGCTATCATCAACATGAATGCCAATCCCAGATATAGAGGAAATAATTTTATATTAAAGCGTAAATATCTCTTAAACATGGAAATCACCTCTCTACTACATACCACAGGGAGGAGGCTGATTCCCCCTATATAGTTTCAAAACTCGTTTTTGTGTAGAGACTTGAGGAAGGAATCAACCTTCCATGTTGACAATGTATTTTGATCCATGTTAATTTGTATATGCAAATGAAAGAGGTGAAGGTCTTGAAAAACGAAGAGGAAGAAGTCCTTATCCATTGTCTATATTTTACCGCCAGCCGCTTTGCGCGCAATATTACTAAACTGGCTGAAAAGTTCCTTGATGCCGGTGAGCTGGCCCCTTCCTATTTTTATATGATCATGGTCGTTCACTTCCATCCGGAAATCACTCAGAAAGAGCTGTGCCGGAAACTGTCGATTGCTCCTTCGACCAGCACCCGCTTCATCGATAAGCTCGAAAAGAAACAACTCGTCTCAAGAAAGATGTCTGGAAAACAGACGTTTATCTCCCTGACACAAGAAGGAGAAGAAATGTACAGACAGTTCCGCGTTTCAATCAAGGAACTATTCGATGATTATTCCGAAACATTGGGAAGAGATTTCAGCCTTAACTTAAGCAGAATGCTGCACGAGGCAAGCAACAAGCTGGAAAAAGAAGAGTGATTGCATGAAGAGCTCTTTTTTACCTATTCATTTGCATATACAAACAACCTCTTCTCACCGTCTTTTTCATTCTATCATTTGCACATACAAATAAAACGACTGACCATATCCGCTTATTTTTTTACTCTATCATTTGCATATACAAATATCATTCTAATCAGGAGGAAACAAATATGAAGAAAACCATCGTCATCATCGGAGCAGGTAAAGGAATCAGCTTTCAGGCTGCAAAAACATTCGGAGCGAAAGGATTTAACGTCGCCCTGATTTCACGCACTCAGGAATCGTTGGAAAAACTGGAACAGAATCTGGCTTCGCAGAAGATCAATGCGAAAGGTTTTCAAGGAGACGTTTCATCTCCTGCCTCACTGCGGAAGGCGCTGCGTTCAGTAAGAGCAGCATTTGGAGAAACAATCGATGTCCTTCTCTACAATGCGGCTTCGATCAAACCCGGAAACCCGACAACGATCAGTCCGGAAGACTTCGTATATGATTTCAAAGTCAACACGGCAGGAGCGCTTACTGCCGTGCAGGAAGTCCTGCCTGACTTAGAAGCGCGCGCAGGCTCCATCCTCCTTACAGGGGGCGGCCTTGCACTGAATCCATATGCAGAATATGCTTCCCTTTCTGTTGGGAAAGCGGCCCTGCGGAATCTCGCATACAGCCTGAATCAGGAACTCAGCCCAAAGGGA
Source organism: [Bacillus] enclensis (assembly GCF_001456935.1). Lineage (GTDB taxonomy): Bacteria > Bacillota > Bacilli > Bacillales > Bacillaceae_B > Rossellomorea > Rossellomorea enclensis. The sequence continues at coordinate 165,445 of NZ_KQ758484.1, forward strand.
GTATACGCAGGAACCTTGACCATCAACGGATTTGTACAGGAAGACACCTATTTTTCAGCAGAAAATATCGCCGAAGCCATTTATGACATGCATATAGACCGCACTAACGCAGAAGTGGTGTATGGACAGGAGGAAAAATCACAATGAAAACACTCGTCATCGTCGCACATCCGAATATCAACGAATCCAGGATAAACAAAACCTGGAAACAAAGATTATCAGAGGAACCGGACATCACTGTTCACGATTTATACGAAGAATATCCCCATAAGCATATCGATGTCGAAAGGGAACAGGCGCTTCTCCTCGCTCATGACAGAATCGTCTTCCAATTCCCTTTCTACTGGTACAGCAGCCCTTCACTATTAAAAGAATGGCAGGACGCCGTACTCACATATGGCTGGGCATACGGTTCCGAGGGGACAAAACTGCACGGGAAGGATTTCATGCTGGCCATTTCAACAGGCGGGCCCGAAGCAGCCTATCAGGCAGGAGGGTACAACCACTACAGTATGAGCGAACTCACAAAGCCTTTCCAGGCAACGGCCAATTTGACAGGGATGCGCTTCCTCCCTTCTTTCGTGCTTCAAGGGGTGCGGATGCTGGGTGAAGATCAGGTGAGGGAGAGTGCAGAAGAGTATATCAATCACATTACGTTATCCAGGTAAAAAAATTCATCAAATTTAAAGGAGATATCCATTAGGACATCTCCTTTTTGCTATAAAACTTATAACAAATCAGGTTAGAACTTCACTGAATATCCATGAAAACCGGCAAACGGTCCTTGCAGCCGGCCATCACAGACTGTAGAAAGGCTATGGAGAAGGCAGTCGGGGCTAATTGCACCCTTCATCAAGGGAATAGTGCCTTTCAATTGATTAATTACACCCCATATTTTTTTATTATGCCCTTCGTAAAAATAATTGCGCCCTTCCCGCTGTAAATTATGCCCTTCATGTCGAATAATCTTTATCATAAGAAGAAACCAGTCTCTGCAGCCAGGCATTTGATCAGGAATGATAAGAAAACCAAAATAAAGCCGCCATTTGGCTTACTTATTCCAATGCGCGTATGCGTCATCTTCAAGGACCAAACCATTGTTTACACGCAGACAAAACGATGCGTATGCTTTTAATTAGGTTGATTACCGTTTTCCCCATCTAATTCAAACGGTGAATATACCCCATCATAATCAACGATCGTCACCATTCCCCTGTCGGCATGATTGTTATCGTGGCAGTGGAACAGCCACTCTCCCGGGTTCTCCGCCTTGAAATAGATAACGTATTCTTCTCCCGGTTTCACATGGATGAGGTCCTTCACGATTGGCTGGTCGAATTCTTCCCCGTTTTTTGAGTTGACTTGAAACCGGTGACCATGCAAATGCATAGGATGATTCATCCTGCCTGTATTTTTCAATGTAACCTTCACTATGTCTCCTTCATTTACTTCTATCGGCGGCGTATCGGGAAAGGTTTTATCATTGATTTGAAATGACATGCCTTCTCCCATATCCATCCCCATGCTTAAGTCCATCGTGTAATTTACATCAGGGGTAGGTGTTTCTTTGAATATGGTGTTTTCACTTCCATACGATATCCCTTTGGAGACACCTTTTCCGGAAGCCAGCACTGCTTTGTCTTTGGAGGCATTATTCCCTGATACAATTGGAATCACCATGTCTTCTGCATTTTTTACATTCTGTTCCTGGCCGATGAACATCGTTTCTTCGTTCAGTTTGGTAAACTCTACATCAAATCGTTCACCCGGTGCAATTTCCAGTACATTGGAGGTATTCCCTTCTGACACAACTTTTTCTCCGTCACTGGCAATTACACGCATGGAACCTTCGGGGAACACTAACTTGTGCACCTGGTAACCCGCATTGACGAATCGCAATCTTGCTTTTTCACCTTTTTCCATCTTAAGGGGCTCAATGGCATCAGCTGATTTTCCATTCACTGTGAACGTGTCATACATTTGTTTCGTATCCGCTTCCCCGTCACCGGACATCGCACCCTTCATCATTCCCCCCATATTGGATAAATCACGTTTTTCCTGATCTACTGCCCATTCATCAAGAATGAAAAATTCATCTTTTTCATACTCTTTTTCTTTTTCTTCAATGACCAACGGGCCATACAAGCCTTTATCCACCTGTTTTGAGCTTTGTTGATGAGAATGATACCAGTAAGTACCGGCATCATTTGCAATAAACTCATAGGTGAAACTTTCTCCAGGCTGCACCGCATCTTGAGTCAGTCCGGGAACTCCATCCATCTTGTTCGGCAAGAGGACACCATGCCAGTGAATCGTGACCGGTACATCAAGCTCGTTCTTCAGATTCACTTTTACATAATCACCTTCTGTAACCGTGATCGGCTCCCCTGGCACTGTTCCATTATAGGTCCAGGCGTTTACCGATTTCCCATCACTGATTTTCCATTCTTTTTCCTGGGCGGTTAAATTGAATGTCTTTACATCCCGGTCCCCTTTTTCCTGGGCGCCGACCTCCAATATACTCTTACCACCATTTTTAACTCCCTCAGGTAATGACCCGCTTCCGCTTTGGTTCCAAGGGGAATTAAGATAAACCACTACTCCAATGACCAAAAGGATTGCAATTAAAACAGTTCCAATTATTTTCTTATTCATCGATGAGTCTCCTTACTATTCGCCGATATCAATCCTCTATTGATCCAGCTTTCTTTTCAGACGATCATATTCTTCTTCCGTAATATCTCCCTTTGCGAGCCTCTCTTTTAACACATTCAATGCCTGGTTACTATTTTGATTAGAATGGTGAGACTCATTTTTTGGATTAGACCTCATCATCCAAATGAAAATGGCTATAATGGCAATAACAATAAGTACAAACAGAAAACCTGTTCCGAAAAATCCTCCACCCATACCTCCGCCGTTCATCATAAAATCATCTCCTTTGATGGTGTTATTTACGCTTTTTCCTCGTTTCAAACAAATACCTCGTACCCTATAGGATTCTACCCTGAATTTTTGCAGAAAATATGTAGGGGGAGGCAAATTGTGTGGGGAGGCTTTCCGAGAATGAAAAACACATAAAAGGATACTCCTCAAATAATTGAAGAGTATCCTTTTCTTTTGTCATGTATTCTTTTTATAAGTACCATCCAGCCCGACCATCCGACCTTCTGCAATCTTCACACCTCTTTGGCAGTGAGAATCCCTTCTGCTTATAAAACTTCCGCTCTCCGACAGTAAACATGAACCGCTCGCCGCACTCCCAGCATTTCAATCTTAAGTCCTCAGGCGCCGAACCTTCCAACGCTTCTTTAAGGAGTACCTCCCTTTCTTGTGAAGCTTGTCCGTCAATTCCTTCCTGCTGCTCCATCGCATGAATCACTTCCTTGATTTCAGCCCGAACCTTTTTATAATCTACTTTCTCCCATGCTTCTAAAAAAGGGAGGAACGCCCGATCACCCGATTCCTTGATTTTTTTAAGCATCAAAAGAATCATCCCTCGGTCCCGGTCTTTAAGATAGGTCATGTCCGGTACTGGCTCCCCCTCTTTTACCCACTCTCTCCATTCATCGATCAGTTCATCTGCATACTGATCAGATTCAATCTGCCAGCCCCGCTCTGTATACACAATCATCGGGAGTTTTCCGAAATATTCGACGTCAAGGAAGTCATGATCGATCATCCAGTCCACTTTCTTCATGATGTCATCAAGTTTCTCCGACTTGAAATACCCGTACATTGGACAGGTATCCAATTCCAGCTGGAGCACTTTCTTATCTTTTGAACCTTTTAAGATTTTGGAAAGAAGAGACCTTCCTCCCTGTGCAATAATCGAATCTGCGGCCCTTAGGATGGCCTTTATATCTTTTTGGGATAGCTTTTCTATACGATTGTCCATTAAAACGGCAGCTCCTCATCGTTTATAGAGGCGTCAATTTTCTTTCTGTTTACAGACTTTTCACTACTGTCTATCCGCGCAGTCTTACCTTCAATAATCCGGCCAAACTTCTCTTCATATAATTCACTGATCCAGACCTTCACTGGAGCTTTCCACTTCTGACTCTTTGAAGGGATATTCTTTATCAAACTCTTCGGTGACATCCCGAGTTCTTTCGCCATTTGAATATCAGCTGAATTTATCCTGCAATGCTTCTTAGCTTCAGCCCAGACATCAGCATTCTTCTTTTTGGCCATGGTGAATCCTCCTTCCTTGCTGAAAGAACAACCCTCCTGCATCCTGGTTCATTGTTCCCCTCTATTTTTTATATTTTAACCGTCTTACTTATATGAAAAACTGAGCCCCTAAACACAGTATTGCCGACAGGTTTATTTTATCTTCCCTAATTCGCTTAGAAAAGCCGGCCTTCTTCTATATAGATCCATTAACTCATCTATCAACTCTACTTGTTTCGGCTTGCCTGCAATTCTCTTATAATTTATTAATTTTTGACACACCTTTTGGTAAGCTTTCCGATTGGAAGAAGAACTTGCAGCATCCCGTATATAACCCTTATAAACTTCATCGACCTTTTCTTTATCATGCTCAATTAATTTATGTGCGTATTCTTCAATATATCTGGGATTGCTTTTAACAAATAATAATAATTCTTCCAGGTCATTTTCTTCATCTATCAATTTTAGAAACATACTTCTCGCCTGCCAGCTTTTGGCTGACTTTAGTTCTTGTTTTAAGTGTCTATAGAAATCCTCTTTATTTTCTGAGGTTAATTCTTTTAAGTCTTCGTAATAGGAAAAATCTCCTTGAAACAAAAATTCCTTCGCCAGCATATACTGTTGTTCACGTAATGAAAGGTTCCTATAGGCTAGGTATCTGAACGTTTTCCATTTCGATATTAACCCCGGATATTGATGGTCCTTTGCTTCTCCTTCTTTGGCCAACTCAATGACCTCATGATCGTTTTTCTCCAGCAGCAGCTTATTCAATAAATGCTCTCTAAAAGCTGTATATTGCAAGTGCTCATAAATAAACTCTTCGGCTTCTTCTTGTGTTCCATATTTCTTTGTCAATTCAAGCAATAATTGCAGCATGCTTTCAATCTCATAAGGTGAATACCGATCACTTGATCTTTCATCCAACATCGATTCAATTTTGTCAATCAGCCGCTTCCTCAGCGTTATATCATCTACAAGTTCACAGCAGATACTCAACAAATCAATTTTGTAATCGTTCCACCCATCTAGAACGTCGTTTTCAACCTGTCCTAATAGCACTCCGAAAATTTCTGACTGGAGAGGATCTGTATCATCGATGCCAAAAACGATCTCTTCGATTAATTCAAGGGTTTCGTCAACCAGGGAGCCAATATCTCCGTCAGAATCATCTGCATATTGAAATGCACCTATCGCTTCCTCAAATAAAAGAAATGCGATTTCCAGGGCCAAAAGTGTATCTTCAACTTGTCGTGCCTTTTCTGCTACCTCTTCCATTTCTGTGACAAATCCTCTAGTAAGACGATACCTGATAAAACCTTCTCTGCCAGTATATTTCCTGATGATAGAATCTATTAATCTGCGGCAGTCTTCAAGGTCCTGCTGATCGTCCCCTTTTGAGAATTTAACCAGGAGAGCGTTTTCCAACGCAGGGTCCTGATTCGTTATATCTACGATAATATCAGTCAACTCTTCTTTTGAAAGACCTTTTAAAACCATATGAAGGTCTGATTGCCCATCATTTCCCTTGATATCTTCAACATCTTCATTCAACATCTTCGATAATCTAAAATATGCAGCAACCTCATGTTTACATACAGGTCCAAAATCATAAGGGCAATCACATTTGGAAAAAAGAATCTCACCGTCATCTGCCATCTCAACCAGCACTTCGTAATCATCACTTCCCTCCACATGAAAAAGAAAAGTGTTTTCGCTCTGTTTAGACGCCTTCGTGACATTGCCATCAATGTAATAGCCATATCCCCTGACTAGAATTGTTTTATCTATATACCTCTTGAAATCATGAATATTCATTTCAGGTCCACCTTAATGAATTATAATTGAAAGTTTTTCTACTGAAGATGATCATTAAATATTTCATTGTCTCCCACAGCACTTTTTATACTTCGAACCGCTTCCGCATGGACAAGGATCATTCCTCCCAATAGAGGGCCCTTTTTTCACAGGCATTACTACATGATCACTTTCCCTTTCTTCAATACCTTCTATGTACTCCGGCAGTAAAGCCATCTTCTTGCAGTAGCGTTTTTCGTTAAATGTTTCTTGGTATTTCATCACAACGTAAATTTCTTCGGTCAGGACAGTCGCAATCATCTCTTTGGACACCTGTTCTTCAATACCTAAATCCACTAACCTGGCTAAGGTTTTATTCGTGCACTTTGGATCATCCTGTTTTATTTGATTGTCTACGACTTCTAGATTTGAATTTATAATTAACCATTTCGGCACTCCCTCATTCCTTGAGCTTATGATTAGTATATATAAGATAAATGCTACCATAGCTTTGCTACTGATTGAAGGCAAGGCTTGAAACATGAAAATAGGTCCCTTACCCCCGGCACATTAGAAAAACTGAACCACTAAAAAACAAAAAAGGTGCTTGACCCGCTGATATATACAGGGACCAAACACCTTATCTTTTACTTTTATTAGTTTATTTCAAAACCATCTTCGCCACACACTCCACATGCGCCGTCTGCGGAAACATATCCACCGGCTGCAAATACTCAACAGTGTACTGCTTCTTCAAATACTCAATATCCTTTGCCAGCGTAGAAGGATTACAGCTCACATACACAAATTTCTTCGGCTTCACTTCCTTGATTGTATCAAGGAACTTCTGGTCGCATCCTGTACGCGGGGGATCGACAACGACTACGTCCGGTCTCCAGCCTTCTTTTTTCCACTTCGGCATGAGTTCTTCTGCGCTGCCTACGAAGTAATTTGCATGGTCGACTCCGAATCGTTCAGCGTTCTTTTTGGCGTCGTCGATTCCTTCCTTAATGACATCCATCCCACGGATTTCCTTAGCTCCATCCGCTAACCAAAGTCCGATGGTGCCGACGCCGCAATATGCATCGACTACTTTCTCTTCACCAGTCAGAGCCGCTGCTTTTTTCGCTTCGTTATAAAGCTTGGTCGTCTGGATCGGGTTCAGCTGGAAGAATGCACGTGCAGAAAGTTCATAGGTGAATTCATCAAGGCGTTCTTCGATGCTTTCTTTTCCTGAAAGATGGATCGTTTCGTCCCCAAAAATGATGCCCGTTTTCTTCGGGTTGATGTTCTGGGCAATCGATACGACTTCCGGCAGGCGTTTCTCGATTTCGGAAATCAATAAATCCTTGCGCGGGATCTTTTTGTCGTTCGTTACCAGTACAACCTGCACCTGTCCTGTTTCGAATCCGACGCGCGTCACGATCGTTCTCAGGATCGGCTTTTTCTTTTTCTCATCATAGACAGGAATGTTGAAGTCATTGATGATGCGTTTGATTTCTGTTGTGACTTTGTTGGTTGCCGAGTGCTGGACGATGCATTCGTCAATGTTGATCAGCTTGTTGGAGTTCATGCTGTAGAGGCCTGCGAATGCTTTCCCTTTATGGGATTCCACTTGGAACTGGCTCTTGTTGCGGTAGTGCCAAGGGTTGTCCATGCCGATCGTCTGACGTACATCCAGTTCGTCCAGGTTCAGTTTTGTATGGCGTTCCAGTGACTGCAGAACGATATCGCGCTTTGCTTCGAGCTGACCTTCATACGTGATGTGCTGAAGCTGGCAGCCGCCGCATTCTTCATAAACGAGGCAGGGAGCCTTTGTCCGCTGCGGTGACTTCTTTCGGATTTTCTTGATGCGTGCTTCCGTGAATTTCGGGTGCACCTTGGTGACTTCGACCACCACTTCTTCCCCTGGCAGGGCTCCCGGGACGAAGACGATTTTCCGTTTAAAGAAACCGATGCCCTCGCCGTTGATGCCGATCTTTTTTATCGTAAGCGGAAACTGCTGTTTCAGCTCGATCTTCACTTCATTATTGTTGCCTTGCCGTTTATTCGTGTATTGCTTTTTCATTGGTTCACGTCCGTTCTATTCGATACTTCTCCATAAATACAGGGATGCATAGCTTAAATAAGGATGCCACGGCGAGCTGAATTGTTTAAGCTCTTCCTGGGTGGGTTTCCTGTCCATATTGTATAAAATTTTGATGGCGTTCTGAATGCCGATATCGGCTGTCGGAAACAGGTTCGGGCGGCCAAGGCCAAATAAAAGATAGCTCTGTGCCGTCCAGGGTCCGATGCCGCGGATCTTTGTCAGCTCTTTGATGATGGCTTCATCGTTTTTTTCTGGAAGGGTGTCCAGGTTAAGCTCACCGCTTGCCACCTTCTGTCCGAGTCCGATGACGTATTCTGCTTTTCGCTGTGAAAACTGGAGCTCCCTGAGTTCTTCCACCGTAAGTGCTGCCGTTTTTTCAGGAGATGGATAAAACCACACTCCGTCCTTCTGCCAGCCGTAAGTCGTGACAAACCTGTGCGTCAGCGTGAAAGCGAACTTCAGGTTGAGCTGCTGGTGGATGATGCTCTTCACGATGCTCGCGAACGGATCGAATTCTAGGACAATCGGTGTTCCGGCATGTTCTTCGAATATGGGCTTCAGCGCCGTTTGCAGGAAATGCTCATGCACCTCGTGAAGACCTTTTTCCCACTGAAAAATCTCAGAGATCCGGTTGTGTTTCTCTTCAAGCTGTTCATCATTTTCAAAGGTGATCGTGAACCCGGGCTCCTCGGTAGTTCCGACTGCCTGCACGTTGATAACCTCTCCATCTCCATGCGGCAAATAATATGGCACCTTTACACTGCGGTCTTCCTTATCCACTGCATTCAGCGGGTCCAGCGAAAGCCTGTCCAGCACCCGGTCGAAATTGTACGGGCCTTCAATCCTGACATTCCTCGTTACCATCGTCCTCATCCCTCCGCTTCAAAACTCGTATGTGTATTATAGCATATGGCGGGTGTAACCTTTAAACGTTGTATACCGTCTTATTTGGTAGTATCAGGTAAAAGGGGATGGTTGGTTTGAAGAAGTGGATGGCGGCTTGGATGCTGCTTGTGCTGCTGGCTGGGGGTTGTGATGAGCCGGGGGATCCTGGGATGGAAGCGGGGAAACCGGTCGAGGACTATGAACCAAAAGAAACGGATATCGTGAACACTCATGGTAAAGTAGAGAACCTTGAACGCTTCGAGGAATTTTATGAAAATGTACGAAATGGAAAGGAAGAAAGTATCCGTATTGTTTTCTATACAGAAGAAGGGGATCCGATCCTGCACGACATCCGTTTCGACGGTAAAGTATTCAAATCGGTAATGGACACAAGAAGAGATAAGTTCGGAGATGGAAAAGTGCAAAAATTCACCTGTAATAATATCGAATACACCAATGGTGAAATGGCTGACAATGTGTACAGACTTATAGATTGTGGTAATGATCCCGAAGCCATTATCCTTTGGTACTGATACTCGTGCATCGAGGGACGGGCCTTTAGCAAGCTAAAGGCCCGTCCCTCCTATTTCATCGCCGGATGTTCATCCAGACTTTTAAATGTGTAACCGCGTTTTTTCAAATCCTGTATCGCTTTTTCCAATGCATCGGCATTGTCCTTGGAAACAGAATGAAGCAGGATGATTGCTCCCGGATGGATCTGGGTCATGATGTTGTCATAGGAGTATCTCCATCCGCGCTGCTCGTTTGTCTTCCAATCGACGAAGGCAAGTGACCAGAAGACATGCTTGTACCCTTCTTCCTGTGCGACTTTAAGGGTCCGTTCGCTGAATACGCCGCGTGGCGGGCGCAGGTACTTCATTTCTTTCTGACCGGTGAGCTCTGCGGTCTTCCCCTTCACTTTTTCAAGTTCTTCGCGGATCCGCTGGTCAGTCGTGGTGGTGAAGTCGGGATGGTGCCAGGAATGATTCCCGATGATATGTCCTTCTTTGACCATTCGTTTTACCAGGTCCTCTGCGCTTAAAAGATAGTGGCCGGTAACGAAGAACGTCGCAGGCACTTTTTCTTTTTTAAGGACATCCAGGACTTTTTCCGTGTAACCATTTTCGTAGCCATTATCAAACGTGAGGTAAATATCCTTTTTATCAGGGGAGCCTTTATAGAAAGCCCCGTACTTTTCCAGCAGTGCATCATAGGCCGGTCCAGCTTCCGCAGGTACTTCATCGCGGCTTTTCTTGAAGCCCCAGCCAATAGGGTTGTTCGACACGGCCTTGGCATTGGCCGGCAGGATCAGGATGAACAGGGACGAAATCAATAGGATTTTCAGTAACTTAGCCATAATAACCTTCCTTCTCATTCATTTTCTTTAGTTTTTGAGAAGTTAGAGGTTTCATGCTTACTAAAAGTATCCAAATGTTAGGGCTCGTCCAGTTTATGCTCGAAAAGCTTCGTTTTTTGCTCGGCAATTTGGATTTGTGCTCGAAAGCATATGATTTGTGCTCGAATTCCGGAATTTATGCTCGAGCTGTCGATTTTTCTTTAAAGCCCTGCCCTCATATCAAAAAGCCTGATACTCTTCACTGGCAAGTTCCTTCAATTTAGCCTTGTTTTTCTCGATGAATTTCCTCACCGCTTCTTCGTCATTCACATCGGGAAAATCCTTAAATTCCTCTTTTAACTCCTTTTCCACCTGCTGTCTCGAGACATCGAGTGTGAAATCATCGATTTCAAACGAGTATCCTTTCGAATTAGGAACTAAAAGCGCAAGATAAATGGCATTATAATAAAAGTTCTGCTTATCGACATTTTTCCCGTTGAACCAGTACTTATTGAACTGCTCTTCAGAGATGCCGGAGCCTTCTTCAAGACCGTATGTAACCTTGATTCTTTCATCGGACAAGTCGATTCCCTTCACCGTTTCACCGCCTGGCAGGCTTTGAACGATGCTGTATACCTTATTATTGTCCCCGACATAGGTCCCGGTCATTTCCTTTAACTTATCCAAATTCACATTTTCAATTTTCGTTATCTTAACTTTATCCGCCGGCTCGCTGCAGGCTGCAAGAACCACTGCCGCGGCAAGTATCATGATGAAGAATGCTGTAATCCGTTTCATAAGATCCCTCCATTTCCCCGTAGTATACTAAAAATGGCGATTGATGGAAAGTTTCTTAGGTAATGAAAAAAGCAGCAAAAAATCTCATGCTGCTTTTACTGACCTCCAGAACTCCCGCGGTGATCACCCCCAGAATAATTACTATCTTCCCCGGGCTTCGCACCAGGATTGATGCCTGGCAGGTGATCATCATTTTTTCTCCGCTTCCTCCGGACATCGATCAAATAAGCAAAAATTAAAATCCCTGCAATCATGATCCAGAACCACCACATTATAATTGGACGCCTCCTTTTTACTATCCTATGTACTTCCGGCGCTCCTTAAAACTCCACATAAAACGGGTGGGTCCCTTCGTCAAGGCACTGCCTGATCCGTTCTTTGAAATTTTGGAAAGTCACCATTTCCAAAGCTTCTTCAACCGGAAAAAAGCCAACTTCAAGGCTTTCTTCAGAGGTAGTCGGTGTCCCCCCTACAGGCCTCGCTAAAAATAAGGTATTGCAGATGGACTGAGCCACATTTTGAAAAATTCCGCAGAACTTCGTGATTTCCACTTCAATCCCCGATTCCTCGATTGTTTCCCTGATGGCCGCGTCCTTAAGTGATTCTCCTTCTTCCACCTGACCGCCGGGCATTTCCCAGCCTCTTTCCGGTCCTTTGATCAGCAGCAGCTCACCCTGTTCATTTAAAACAATTGTCGCCGCCGAAACAATATGTTTTGGCGGGGTAAAAATGTGCTGTGCCTGTTGATTTTCGCTCAAAGTGCTTCCTCCATTCCACCTGCATCAATATCCTTATTTTACCACAAACTCACCCATTGTTGGAAATTTCCGAATAATGACAACAAAAAAGTCCCGTGTATATCCACGGGACGCTGTTCTTCTTTATTTAAATACCGGCTCCTTGAACTGAGCCAGTTTTTCCAATGATGATTTATCGACTTCTTCGTGCAATGAGTTTCCGTGTGAATCCATGGTCACGACCGCAGTGAACCCTTCTACATTCAGGTGCCACATGGCTTCAGGAATACCGAATTGCATCAAATCGACACCGTCAACACCCTTGATGCAGTCAGCATAGTACTGAGCTGCTCCGCCGATTGCGTTGAGGTAGACACCACCGTGCTCCTTAAGAGCAGCAAGCGTCTTAGGCCCCATGCCGCCTTTTCCAATGACCGCGCGGATGCCGAATCGCTTCATGATATCGCCCTGGTAAGGTTCCTCGCGAATCGATGTCGTCGGACCGGCCGCTTTCACGTGCCAGCTGCCTTCATCGTCCTTCAGCATGACCGGTCCGCAGTGGTAGATGATCTGTCCGTCAAGGTCAACCGGCGCATCGTTGTCACTCAAGTGTTTGTGGATCGCGTCGCGGCCCGTGTACATGCGGCCGTTAATCTTCACTACGTCACCCACTTTAAGTTCGCGGATCTGCTCTTCCGTGATCGGTGCCTGAAGCGTCACAACATTCGGCGCCTCACCGGCATCAGCAGCGGCCGTCTCAAGTTCAGCTTCGGACCCTTGAGTAAGATCGATCTTCTCGCCTTCCTGATAGAACCACTCAGCGATTCCACCCTCGGAATTAAGCTTCACACCCAGACGGCGGAACGCCCAGCAGTTGTAGGCAACCGATACGAAGAAGCTTGCCGGAATACGGTTCATCACGCCGGCCTTACAGCCAAGAAGCGTCGTTTCCCCTCCGAAGCCCATCGTACCGATGCCAAGTTCGTTTGCATTTTCCATCACGTATTCTTCAAGCTTGCGAAGATCTTCATTAGGATTTACGTCATCCACTGAACGGAATAGCTGTGCTTTTGCAAGATCATATCCCGAAGAACGGTCTCCCCCGATACCGACGCCGATGAACCCTGCGCTGCATCCCTGACCCTGTGCCTGGTACACTGAGTGCATCACACATTTTCGGATTCCGTCAAGGTCGCGACCCGCACGGCCCAGTCCTTCAAGCTCACAAGGAAGGCTGTACTGGATGTTTTTATTTTCACAGCCGCCGCCTTTCAGGATCAGGCGAGCGTCCACATAGTCCTCTTCCCACTGTTCGAATTTGATGACAGGTGTACCAAGACCCAGGTTGTCCCCTGAGTTTGCACCAGTGAGGGAATCGACTGAGTTCGGACGGAGTTTCCCGTCCTTTGTCGCCTGTACCATCGCCGCATAGATCGCGTCTTTGATTTCAAGCTGATTCACTCCGACCGGAGTCTTTATTTTAAATGTAGGAAGACCTGTATCCTGACAAATCGGAGATACATTGTCATCCGCCATCTTTACGTTATTCGAAATCGTATCAAGGCTCATCGCCGCCCGCGTCCCCGCATTCTCACGCTCTTTCGCAGAACGGATCGCACGGCGCACATCCTTCGGCAGGTTCGTGGACGTTTCCACGATCAAGTCATACATACTTTGCTGCAATGTCTCTTTATTCATCATTCTTCCCCTTTCCCCTCAACCAATTGAATTGTATAAACGATTCATGATTTTTCACCAATCATTATACTCCTATAAGAATCGGATTGAAAGGGATTTCACAAAGGAAATTCCTTTTGGAAATAACAGGACACCTCATCTTCATGAGTCTCCGAATACCCGTTCTTCTTATAAAATTGAATGGCATCCGCCCACTGTTTATTCGTCTCCAGGATCAGTTTCTGTGCACCCATGGATTTTGCCTTGTTTTCCAAATGGTCGAGCATCCGCCGGCCGAGACCGTGCTTTCGGTAAGGCTTCAACACAGACATCCTCACAACCTGAAACGTATCTTGAGATTCCCTCCTGATCGCCCCGGTACAAATCATTCTATCCCCGTCCATCCCCACATAAAATAAATGATCACCCTGCATGTACTCACTCCAGATGTCCTGGATATCAGGGTTCAGGGTGTGGTCGATGAAACCGAACCGCTCAAGGAATCCGGCCAGGATGACTTCCTTCGCTGCGGGGCACTGCTCTTTTTGTATCGCCTGAATTTGCATATGTATCTCTCCTTTATATGTGAACCACTGTTATGTATTTGACTAAAATCAGGAAAATCCTCCCCGGGGTTAGAGGATATGTGACAGGGTTCATCATTTTCCGGGAAATAACGATATCATTCTGCCTGTGCCAGGAAGAATAAACGGGAATGGTGGCTGGAATTGGTGGCTGTGATTGTGCCAGGCACAAATTAGGTGGATTGTTCCTGGCACAATCTGCTCGATTTGTTCCTGGCACAAAACACCAAAAACGTGCCAGGCACCGGTCCTGATCCTGAGCCTGGCTCAATGACCCCGGTTTGAGCCTGGCTCAAAACCACCCGATTGAGCCTGGCTCAACAAACCCAATTTGAACCTGGCTCAAAACACCAAACCCGAGCCTAGCTCAATCTACAAACAACAGCCCACTCCCAACCCAAAATAAAAAAAAGAGCCCCATCACCAGGACTCTTATTCGCTCTTCTTAAATTGTTCGCATTTCGTCTCTATATCATCGATCATGGAAATCAGGCGGTCGATATCTTCCACATCGGCCTGTTCAGGGTCGATGGAATCTAATACATCTACAAATAGATTCAAACGCTGTTTCAGGTAATCTACCTGTGAGTTTTTATCATCTACGGCTTTGCCCAAGAGAATCTCTCCTTTCATACCTTTATCATGGTAACCAATAACTTTCGGATTGACAAGGGGTCAGCAGTTTTCAATAATGAGTTAGTGACTTATTGTAAAGGAGTTTTTACTATATGAAATCAACTACTCTCTTCAAGAAGATGTCGATCGACCATGACCCTTGGGAGGCATATCTCGATGTGGAGGAGCACGGAGGCATTACGCTTTCCAACATCGAATTTACCACGACTACGCTCTGCAATATGCGCTGTGAGCACTGTGCAGTCGGCTACACCCTGACGCCGAAGGATCCGGAGACGCTGCCTATGGATACCGTGTTTCAGCGCCTTGATGAAATCACTGCACTTCGTTCCCTTAGTATTACCGGCGGGGAGCCGATGCTTTCCAAGAAATCGGTGGAACATGTGGTGCTGCCGCTTTTGAAGTACGCGCATACAAGAGGGGTACATACACAGATCAATTCGAACCTGACCCTCGACCTTGACCGTTACTTGTTGATTGCCCCTTATCTCGATGTTTTACATATTTCCCACAACTGGGGCACGACAGATGAGTTCATCGATGTCGGTTTTGCCAATATGGAGAGGAAGCCGACCCGTGAGCAGCGCCAGAAGCTGTTTGACCGGATGATTGAGAACAGCCGCGCGCTTTCTGAAGCTGGTGTGCTTGTTTCTGCTGAAACGATGCTCAATAAAAACACGCTGCCTTATCTCGAAAAGATCCACCGCCAGGTTGTCGATGAGATGAAATGCGGACGGCACGAGATTCACCCTATGTACCCATCAGATTTCGCTTCGAGCCTCGAAACCCTGTCACTTGATGAGACGCGTGATGCAATTAAAGGCATTCTGGAGTTCCGAGATGAAAATGTGTGGATGTTGTTCGGCACGCTGCCATTCTATCCATGCAGCACCTCTGAAGAAGACCGCAGCTTATTGAAACAGCTGTACTCAGCCAAAAATGTAAGTGTACGGAATGACCCTGATGGCCGCTCGCGACTGAACGTCAATATCTTTACTGGTGACGTGATCGTAACCGACTTCGGCGATACGCCGCCGCTGGGGAACATTACGAATGACTCACTGCCTGAAATATTCGATAAATGGCAGGAAGGGGAGCTTGCGAAGGAATTGAACTGTCACTGCCCTGCAGCTAAATGTCTCGGACCGAATGTACTGGTGAAGTCCATGTATTATGAGAATGTTGATTTTTCTAAAAGAAAATCATTGATTGAGCGTTGATTGACCGTCCCGGCTTCAGAATGAGGCTGGGATTTTTTTGTTGCTGCGAAAAACGTTAATTGCGCCAGTTTTACGATTTTCGCGCCTCAATTTTAATAATTGCGCCCCTTTCCAGATAATTGCGCCAGATTCCAATTAATTGCGCCTCTTTCCCGATAATTGCGCAACTAATAATCATTATTGAAAACCGCCAGCCGCTTCACCAAAACAAAAAAACACCCCGGAAAGAAATAATCCGAAGTGTTTCTTATTTGATCGTTTTGTCATCGATCGGTGCGGGTTCACGTGCCGCTTTCTCAAATGGCTGTTCGCCTAAACCATAGCGCTTGATTCTTTCTGCGTAATACTTCGCTCGTCTGGATCCGAACCAGATTCTCATAGCCGTCGCCAGCACAAGTACGGCTCCGAATACTAATAGATACTCCATTCTCATCACCTCCTTTTGTTTAGATTATTCTGAATATTATAACATATCATCAAAATATTTTAAAGGGCTCAGCTGAATTATTTATATACCACCATTCGACACTATTTAAACATGATCATAAGAAAACCCGTCCTTGTATGGTACGGGACGGGCCTTCTCTTTTATCTAGGTACTTCGCTTGCCATAAATCCGAAATGTACATGATCCTGAATCGGGATCCAGGCTCCTACCCCTTGGGAGGTAACGTTTTTGACGACTACAGAACGTTTGGTGCCTTTCATCTGAAGATACACTTCTCCATAGGTCACTTTTCCTTTTTCGTTGATTGCCGGCGCGTATGCATATAGATAGCCCAGGCGTTTTGGGGAAATATTATAGACTTGATTCTTTTTCGTTCCTGCCCCGACGATTGTCTGGAACGCAAGTGGAAGCTGGGAGTTGTCCATGGCTTTGATCATCATCATTTTTTCCACGTCATCAGCATGAGGGACTTTCGCTGTCAGCCCGCCTTTTACTACTTTTTGCGCTTCTTGCACGTAGTGAATTTGATAGTTGCCTTTTCCGCCGCGGTTATCATAGTAATTCGTGTTGATTTTCTGGTATTCCCAGTTCGGGGATGTCTCGGTTGAAGCATAATTGAGCGGCCATTCCCCCAAATAGATGGTCGCACGCAATCCGATGGTAGGTGCTTTATTGATGGAAGATTCATTCAAAATTCGGATTAGGTTAGGGTTTTCAATTTTAACATTTGCTGTATCCAGAAGCTCCTGGGTAAATTCGCTTGGCTGAAGATACGGCTGATCCTGTGTTGAATTCGGGTATGTGTTTTCTTTCGCGATATCCAGGACTGAATTAGGTATGGTGACTTTCCCGGAGTCCGCGTCTTTTCGCGGAGCGGGACTTTTTTCAGCATGGGTGCCGGCAGATGCTACAAGAAATGCGAGAATGAACATAAGAACTGTACGCATTATTTTCATTGTGTAGACTCCTTTCAACTTAAACTTAAGGGTTTGCCTTTAGTTTTTTCTATGTTGCAGGAGCTTATCCACGGAAAAATAAAATCTTATAACTGAAAGAATATTTACAAAATTCGATAATTATTTTATAATGAAGTCACCTGGAGGGTTGTCAGACATCTTGGAATGCTGGCAGTTTTTCATAATTTTCTATTTTCCCAAAGAAGCAGCGGTTCCCTAAACGGGAGACCGCTGTTTTTTTATTTTCAGGAAGAGAATCCGGTGCTTCAATTGGATGAAGCAGGATTGATTGGCCGCAGAGGAGGCCTTTACTTCAAATGGCGGGAGGATGGTAGTACTCGGCCAGGTCTAATGTCGAAAAAAAGACCAGAGGCATCCCTCTGATCTTACTTCCTTCTCTGTGAATGCCTACAAAAAGTAAAACCCAATTCCCATAATAAAATATGCAGCCAGCAAGGTCAGGCCTTCAAACCAGTTCGTCTCCCCGTCATTCGAGATGATGATCGTGACGAGGACGGCCGATACCATTGCGACCAGCTCCGGAAGTGTGAAGACAAGCGGCATGTTTGTTTCAAAGAACAATGAGGCGAAAACGAGCACCGGTGCGACGAACATGGCAACCTGAAGGGTTGACCCGACCGCTATTTCCACAGCCACGTCCATCTTGTTCTTATAGGCCATGATGACCGCTGAGGCGTGCTCTGCCGCATTTCCTACAATCGCGACGATGATGACCCCGATGAACAGCTCGCTCCAGCCGAACGCTTCCCCTACTTCTTCAAATGTATGGACGAGGCTTTCTGACACATACGCAACGGCTGCCGTTGAAGCTGCAAGAATGAGAATGGCTTTCCCCTTGCTCCATTCCGGCTCTTCTTCATGAGTATTCTTGTCTCCCACCTCTCCATGCTGATAAACACCGCGGTGCGTGACGAGCTTGAAGAAAAGGGCGAACAGATAAAGGGCAATCAGAATTCCTGCCACCCCGACACTCATCACCATCGTGGCACGTTCATTCATTTCCTGTGCGAACACTTCCGGTATGACGAATGCTACAATGACCGCAAACATCAGGAGCCCTGAGTTATGGCGTGCATCAAACACATTGAATTTCTGCCGCTTGAATTTGATTCCACCCACAAAGAATGAAAGTCCCGCCACCAACAGGAGATTGCCGAGTACAGATCCCGTCAAGGAAGCGAGAACGACACCGATGAGTCCTGCTTTTAATGCAAAAATAGAAATGATGAGTTCAACCGCATTCCCGAATGTGGCATTCAGCAGCCCGCCGATTCGCGGACCAGATATCACAGCAAGACTCTCCGTCGCTCTGCCCATGAAACCTGCGAGCGCGACGATCGTCAGGCAGTAAATGACGAACATCATCACGGTCGGCCAATGCAGCAGGCTTCCGATGACGGATATCGGAACACCGGCCAATACAAGGATTAAAAAGATTTTATTCACGGTACAGTCCTCTTTTCCTGTTTATTATTTGTAAGATCCCTTACTAGTGTATGGAATGTATTATTTTTTTTGCGAAGAAACTCATGAAACCACTATGAAAAGACACATTAATAGATAGAACTTTTATAAGGAGGCAATCTTATGACGAACACTCTGAAAGATAAAGTAACCGAATTATTTTCCCACCATAAAATCGGGACACTGGCCACTATCCGCGACAATAAACCATATTCACGCTTTATGATGTTCAATCATGATGATCTTACTCTCTATACCGCCACAAATGAGCATGCCCATAAAGCTGAGGATATCGCACAGAACCCGAATGTCCATATCCTTCTTGGCTACGACCGTGATTCAAATCATGAACATTATGTAGAAATCGAAGCAGAAGCATCCGTTGAAGAATCTGCAGAACTCAAGAAGAAATTCTGGTCGGAAGAGCTTAAGCACTGGATCGCAAGTCCGGAGGATCCTGAATATCTCCTATTAAAACTCAACCCCGTCACCATCCTTTACTATGCAAAACCGGGGAAAGAACCGCAGGAATTGACTCTTTAGCAGGTGCTCGATGCAATACACGACAGAGCGCTCTTTCAGCCTATCAACCATATTCCACCTATTCTTATAGTTGAAACAAAAAAACGGGCCGTCAAAGGGTAACTTTCCCTTCGAAGGCCCATTTTTTCGCTGCTTACACGGCTTTACTTTGAAACAAGTTCAAACGTTTCTTCAATTTTGATTGAGTCCTGGACGGATTGGACCATGGAACAGTTTTTACGCGTAAGCTTCATGGCTTTTTCAATTTTTTTCTCATCGAGGTTTTCTCCCTTGATCGTGAAGTGAAGAGAGATTTCTTCCACCCGGTTCGCTTCGTCTTCATTTCTTACGACATCCGCTTTGATATGGATATCATCGAAATCGATGCGCATTTTCTCGAGCACCTTGCGAAGGACACCTCCGCTGCAGACCGCTACTGATGATACGAGCAGCTGAAATGGGCGGAATCCGTATTCTTCATTGCCCGATACCTCCAGCTTCCCGAAACCTAAATCTGTATAAAAACCGCCTTCTTGCATATTGAATTCCATTTAGTACACCTTCCTCATTCATCATTTCTCTAAATTTTACTCTATACCCCGCCCCATTGCCAAACAATCGATTCCGGGGTACCATCTAATAAGGAAAAATCTCTAGTTTAGGAGTTTTGCAGATGAATCAATCACTTTCATTCCGCTTCCGGGTGCTTGTGGCCATCGTGGCGATTTCGGGCTTTTCACAGGGGATGCTCCTCCCGCTGATCGCCATCATCTTTGAGCAGGACGGCCTTTCCTCTTCGCTGAACGGCCTGAACGCCACAGCACTTTATATCGGAATCTTACTTGCTTCACCTCTCATGGAAAAACCGCTTCAAAAAATAGGTTACAAACCGATGATCATCATTGGCGGAATCGTCGTTGCATTATCACTCTTTCTGTTTCCATTATGGAAATCATTCTGGTTCTGGTTTGCACTCCGCCTCTTCATAGGGATCGGCGACCATATGCTCCACTTTGCCACCCAGACTTGGATCACATCTTTTTCACCAAAAGAACACCGCGGGAGAAACATTTCAATCTATGGCGTATCGTTCGGTATCGGATTTGCAGTCGGCCCACTGATGGCACAGCTCATCGAATACAGCCAGGCTCTCCCGTTCATCATTTCATCTCTTTTGAGCCTTCTTGTCTGGAGTTTTGTCTTTAAGCTGAAGAATGAGTTCCCTGAACAGCAGAATCTCGGCAGTGCTTCGTTCCTCGGATCATTCCAGCGCTTCGGCAAGGTCCTGAAATACGCCTGGGTCGCGCTTCTTCCGCCGCTCGGCTACGGATTTCTTGAAGCATCGCTTAACGGGAATTTCCCGGTATTCGCCCTCCGGAATGGTATCTCGGTTGAAGCGGTCTCGATCCTCTTGCCCGCATTTGCAGTCGGAAGCATCATTTCTCAGGTCCCGCTCGGCGTCATGAGTGATAAATACGGGAGGCAGAACGTGCTGCTGATTGTCATGCTGATCGGATTTATGTGCTTTACCGCTGCAGGCTTCGTCTCGGAATCGACGATCGGTTTATTCACCTGCTTCACACTCGCCGGTATGGCGGTTGGATCGACTTTTTCACTCGGCATCAGTTATATGACCGATCTCCTTCCGAAGGAATTGCTTCCGGCAGGAAATATTATGTGCGGCATCTTTTTCAGTTTCGGAAGCATGATCGGCCCGTTCATCGGTGGAATCGTCATCGAATGGTTCAGCGGACCAAGCTTCTTCTATCTGATCAGCTTGATGATGCTGTTGATTTTTGTGAGTCTGCTCGTCTTCTCCCTGCAAAACAGGCGCCGGGAAGTTTCACAAAATAATTAATCCGCACAAAACCCTTTTCTTTCTCATATAGATATGGTACTATCAGATTATAATAATTATAAATTAAGAGATTCTTTAAAAAGTCCATTCAAAACACATATAGATTTGCTGTCATCCCTAACAGGTGGCAGCTTTCGTTGTTTTATAGGGATAATGACGTTGATTATTATTCTCAATTAGGAATCCTGATTTTCAGTTAATCAAAGGAGGAGTACCATATGAGCTCACAGTCCAAAGCCCTTTCAATCGGAACACCGAAGGAACAACATCACTTCCTTGAAAAAATAAAACCACACGCAGAATTGATTGCCGCCCTCATAAGCGGTGTGTTCATCTTACTCGGCTGGCTTTTCTCAAAAGGAGACAGTGAGACCCTCAGTGTCATCTTCTACCTGCTTGCATTCGTCATCGGCGGATTTGCAAAAGCCAAGGAAGGCATTGAAGAAACGATCGAGAACAAGGAACTAAATGTCGAGATGCTGATGATTTTTGCCGCGGTCGGTTCCGCGATCATCGGCTACTGGACAGAGGGTGCCATCCTCATCTTCATCTTCGCAGTCTCAGGAGCGCTCGAAACATATACGATGAACAAAAGTCAGAAGGAAATCTCCGCACTGATGGAAATGCAGCCGGAGGAAGCCTGGCTCGTGACATCCTCAGGTGAAAAGAAAGTCCACGTCTCTGCGCTCGATATCGGAGATCGTATCCTGATAAAGCCCGGAGAACGCGTACCGACTGACGGAGTGATTGTAAAAGGGACGACGTCCATCGACGAGGCAGCCATATCCGGGGAAGCCGTCCCTGTGACAAAGGAAGCAAACGATGAAGTCTTCGCAGGAACTGTCAATATCAACGGTGCTGTCACTGTCGAAATGACAAAGCCGAGCAGCGAAACCTTGTTCCAGAAAATCATCGACCTCGTGCAATCCGCACAAAGTGAGAAATCTCCTTCCCAGCTGTTCATCGAACGCTTTGAAGGCACCTATGTTAAAGTGATCCTTGCCGTCGTCTTCCTGATGATGTTCGTCCCTCACTTCCTGCTCGGATGGAGCTGGACGGAAACCTTTTACCGCGCAATGGTCCTGCTAGTCGTCGCTTCTCCTTGCGCACTGGTGGCATCGATCATGCCGGCCAGCCTGTCCGCGATTTCAAATGGGGCGCGGCACGGGATCCTTTTTAAAGGCGGGGCTCATCTCGAAAACCTCAGCAACCTGAAAGCCATTGCGTTTGATAAAACAGGGACGCTTACAAAAGGGAAACCCGTTGTAACCGATACACTCGTTGCAGAAGGATATGACGAAAAGGAAGTCATGACCGTCATCGCTTCCATCGAAAATCAATCGAACCACCCGCTTGCCCAGGCCATCACCGGCCATGTCCGCAGGGAACTGAAGGCAGACCTCATCCAGCCGGATTCACTCGAGGACGTATCAGGCTGGGGTGTTAAAGCAATAGTGAACGGATCAGAGTGGAAAATCGGGAAAGCTGAATTTGTCGGGAAGGAGCTGGCCGCCGCATATAAGAGCGGAGCATACAGCGAACTGGCATCACACGGAAAGACAACGGTTTTCGCTTCAATAGACGGTCAAATCGCTGCGTTGATCGCCCTGAAGGATATCGTCCGTCAGGAAACGGCCGAAGCCTTGCAATTACTGAAACAAGAAGGCATCGAAACGATCATGCTGACGGGAGACAACGAAAAGACAGCCCGGGCCATCGCGAAAGAAGCAGGCGTCACCTCCTTCATCGCTGAATGTCTTCCTGAAACGAAAGTGGAAGAGTTAAAGAAACTGAAAAACCATTTTGGGACGGTCGCCATGGTCGGGGACGGAATCAACGACGCCCCGGCTCTCGCAACAGCCAATGTTGGCATCGCGATGGGAGAAGGAACCGACGTCGCACTCGAAACTGCGGATGTGGTCCTGATGAAGAACGACCTCACCCGAATTGCGGAAGCAATCAAACTATCGAAAAAAATGAAGCGCATCGTCCAGCAGAACGTCATCTTCTCAATCGGTGTCATCATGATCCTGATCGCATCCAACTTCCTGCAGGTGCTTGACCTTCCATATGGGGTCATCGGGCATGAAGGAAGTACAATCCTGGTTATTCTGAATGGACTGCGGTTGTTGAGATCATAATAAAAACCGCCTTCGTATGAGGGCGGTTTTTTCCTATTCACTTACCGTGCTTCTTCAACATTTCTCTTAAAAACTCCTCTGATTTCCCCTTTGGAATGCTGAGGCTCTCCCAGCGTTCATTTTTCAGGAGTTTGCCGATATAGACAAGCTGGCCCACATGATAAGAATAATGGGCAAGCTGCCTTTCAATGGCATCCAACACCAAGTGGCGCTCGCCGCGAATGGTGACCGTTTTTAATAGATCTTGCTCCGTGAGTTCCTCTAATGCATCCATCAGGGTTTGCCAGCCATTTTCCCACACAATGGCCACTTCAGACTTTAAAGATAAATCGTTCTGGAACTCCCCGTCCCTGTTCCGGTAGTCTTTTTCACCATCAGCAGTCAAAAAATCCGTCCATCTTGAAACCATATTCCCACTCATATGCTTTACGATGATCGCAGCACTGTTCGACGCACTGTTATCGGTCCAGAAGGTCTCCTCTTCCGATAGTTGTTCCAATGTTTTATCCCCAAGGCGTTTTACACTCCTAAATCGTTTAAGGATGACTCTTATATACTCATTCCCCAGACTCATATGGCCCCTCCTTCTACCATTCCCACTATCTTTCCAATGACATTTTCCACTTCCGCTTCATCCCTGATTACAAATAGACGGTCCGCTTCCCCTTCATCAGGATCGATCACATTCCCTATTCCAGTCTCTTCATTTTGACGTGCAAGCACTTCTTTGAAAGTAGTGGCATTCCTGAATATCCTTTTACTTCTGGTGCTTGCCGCAATACGCTCCTGGATTAGTTCATCAGGCAGCTCGAAATGGACCAGGATGCTTTTGAATCCATTGCTTTTGAAGTAGTCGAGCAGTTCCTCCCTTCCTCCCTTGTTCCGGTTTGAATTGCAGATGATGAGGTGACAGTCTGTATGCCCGACTGCGTGATCGACAATGGTTTTGGAGACTGCATATTTGATTGTATTCGGCCCCTCTTTCGCCAATAACTTTCTATAATATGTATTGATGAATTCTGCGTGGCGGTCCTGATCGATCACGACGGCATTCTCCATCTGCTCTTCCAGTTTATCCGCAAACGTCGACTTCCCGCTGTGGGTCTTGCCGACGGTCATGATGACGAAACGATTCATTCTTTTCCCCCGTTCGTTCTATTTCAATAGTTTTATGAGCTTTTCCCTGTTCTTATCACCGCTGATTTTAAAATTATCGCCTTCCCCGGCCCTGATGATATGTGTATACCGTCCTGAGCTTTCCCATACCCTGAACTCATCTGTGGCGCCGTCTTCATAAGTGACGGTGACCAGGTAGTCTTCATGATTGGCCATTTCATAGATCGTATTTTTCTCATGCCTTGCTCTGTTCAGGCTTTTGGTGAACGTCTTGATGGAAGTCTGGTCCGTTACTATTTTCTCCTGATCATACGTCTCTGTTTTATGGTTGTACTTTTCAATCTCGATCCGTTCGATATTGGAGATCCCGTTGTAAAAAAACACATAACCGCAAAAAACAAGCACTGATAGAGTCAGGATAATCACGAACCACTTTTTCATCTGAAGCACCCTTCCAATTCCGGTTTGGACTATCCTTATTTTACCATGTACACTTCTCCTTCAGCTTCTTTTTCAGAAAAAAAACGCCCCTTAATCCAAGGGACGTTTTTTATTTTATATTGATTATTGCTCAAGCTTTCTCAGCCAAGCTGTAAGAAGGACGGCCCCGGCCACCATGATGGCCCCGATCCAAGGTGTATGGATCAGTCCAATTCCGTCTACGATGAGACCGCCGACGAACGATCCGATCGCGATTCCGACATTGAATGCCGCAATATTGAGGGCAGAGGCCACGTTAACGGCTGACGGCACATATTTTTCCGCCAGATCAACGACCAGGATCTGAAGCCCTGGTACATTCATAAAGGCAAACAAGCCCATGAGGAAGATGGCAATCAGACCGGCAATCTTGAACGGGGCCGCAAAGGTCAATCCCACGAGGATGACTGCCTGCAGTATGAACATCCAGAATAATGCCTTAAGGGGATTTCGATCGGATGCTTTCCCTCCGACCACGTTACCGATTGCCACGGCGATTCCATATACAAGAAGGATGATGCTCACCCATTTTGAGCTGAAACCTGTGACACTTTCCAAAAGCGGTGTCAGATACGTGAACGCAACGAATGTACCGCCGTAACCAAGTGCCGTTATGGCGAATGCCAACAGTAATTTTCCATTACGCAAAATCTTTAATTGCTCGCTGAATTTAGCCGGTGGTGCTTCTTTTAGATTTTTTGGTACAAGGATCGAGCTTGCAATGATGCCGATGACTCCGAGCAGCGCCACTCCCCAGAACGTCGCTCTCCATCCGAATGCCTGGCCGATGAACGTGCCAAGCGGTACTCCCGTTACGGTTGCGACAGTCAGTCCGGTGAACATGAAGGCGATGGCGCTTGCCCGTTTATGGGCAGGGACCAGGTCTGCCGCGATCGTCGAACCGATTGAGAAAAAAATACCGTGTGAAAAGGCTGTGATGAAGCGTGCCACAAGAAGCAGACCGAAACTGGTTGAAAGGGCTGAAACCGAGTTGCCGACGATAAACAAAATCATCAGCGACATTAAGAGTGACTTTCTGTTCATCTTGCTTGTCAAAGCTGTAAGGACCGGGGCACCGATTGCAACCCCGACTGCGTAGCCGGAAATCAATAACCCGGCGAGCGTGATTGATATCGACAAGTCATCTGCGATCGATGACAAAAGTCCGACCGGCACGAATTCAGTCGTGCCGATTCCGAAAGCGGAGATCGCCAGCGCAAGCAGCGCAGGCGTGCCTCCTTTTGTTTTTGAGTGGTTCATTGTATGTGCATGAGAACTCATAGAGAATTCCTCCTTATATTGATTAAATTTGACGTGAGAAACGACTTTTTCATTTGATTTCAGTTGAAAGGAAGCATTTTGATCTGAATTTCGTTAATTGATTGCTTGAAAGACCATTTTGAAGTTGTAAAACCGCCCCTCACTGGCCATCAGAACGATTTATTATCAAAAACGGGCAGTTTTATTATCAAAAATCCGATTATATTATCAAAAACCAGTGATTTATTATCAAAAAGCAATTTATATTATCAAAAAGCAAAATGTCTTTAAAACGGAAGCTGCCATGTCAGCAGCAAAAGACCCTTAAACTAAACACCCGGTACTCACGAAGGCGCCTTTCGCTTTCCCGCCTATCCAACATTATGAGGGGTATGGTTCCATAATGGAATTACGCACTTTAAAGTCCAATAGGTACCCGGGAGTACCCATAAGACGCCAATCCGTCCATTAGGCGGTGTATGATCGGTTATGTTATATTTCAACTGTAATTAAGCGAATGAATACTACTACACGGAACATGATATACAGTAAGAAAAGATCCTTAGAGGAGGGTTATTAATGAAGAAGTACAATATCCCCGTGGAAGCGGCGCTTGAAGTGATCGGCGGTAAATGGAAAGTCGTCATCCTTTGCCATCTCATCGACAACGGTACGCTGCGTACCAGCCAGCTGAAGCGGATGATGCCGAACATCACGCAGAAAATGCTCACCCAGCAGCTGAGGGAACTCGAAGCAGACGGCGTCGTCAATCGCATCATCTATAACCAGGTGCCGCCGAAAGTGGAATATGAACTGACTGAATACGGCAACTCCCTTGCCCCCGCACTGCAGATGCTTTGTTCATGGGGCGAGCAGCATATTGAAAAAACGATTTCTGAAGGTGAAGATGTATTAGTAATTTCTGGAGAAAACGAATGATGGTTAACGTAAAAAACACCCCGATCTGAAAGGATTCAGGGTGTTTTCTTTTTAGTAAAAACTGCCCAGCTTTACAGGGGGGAAACCGGATGTTTTGACTTCATATACGACCTGTATTATATTAGTTGACGTATCAATGATTGACCCCTCAATCATTCAGAGGAGGAGGATGCTTTGTCCAGCGAAGAAACGATTTTACGTCATCTTAATGATATTTATAAACAGCTGAGCCCGAAGTTCGAACGATGCACGGGGATCAGCCAGTCACGCCTCGATTTGCTGCACAAGCTGATGGAAGTCGATGAAATCAGCCAGCGAGCCCTGCAGCGGGAAGTGAATATAGACAATGCAGCTGTCACACGGCATTTGAAGCAGCTCGAAGCAAAGGGAATGGTATCCCGCAGAAAGAATCCGGACGACAACCGGATCACATTTGTCAGCCTGACAGATGAAGGCAGGGAAAGAACTGCTGCTCTATGCAAAGAAAAGAAACAGTTCATCTCACAGATGCTGAAGGACTTCAGTACGGATGAACAAGAGATGCTGTCGGATTTGCTCATGCGAATCCAGCAAAATGGAAAAAACATTCAATACTAATATAAAGGAGTTTTTTCAACATGAACACAACAAGAATCAATGACTTTCAAGAAATCATCACAGGACGCCGCTCGATCCGCAACTACGATCCATCCATCAAAATCAGCAAGGAGGAAATGACTGAAATCCTTCAGGAAGCAACGCTTGCTCCTTCTTCTGTCAATCTGCAGCCGTGGCGCTTCCTCGTCATCGACAGCGCCGAAGGGAAAGAAACATTGGCACCGCTCGCCAAATTCAATCAGACGCAAGTGAAGACTTCCTCTGCTGTCATCGCTGTATTTGTTGACATGAACAGCCTGGATTACGCGGATGAGATCTATGACGAAGCCGTTGAAAAAGGCTATATGCCGGCTGAAGTCAGGGACCGCCAGCTTCCTTCGATAAAAGGCCTGCTTGATGTCATGCCGGCAGAACAATATAAGGAAATGAACCTGATTGACGGCGGCCTCGTATCCATGCAGCTGATGCTTGCAGCCCGAGCACATGGCTACGACACCAACCCGATCGGCGGCTATGAAAAAGACCAAATCGCGGAAGCTTACGGAATGGACAAAGACCGCTACTATCCGGTCATGCTCATCTCCATCGGTAAAGCAGCCGATGCAGGCTACAAATCCGTCCGCCTGCCGGTCGAAAAAATTACAGAATGGAAATAAACCGGGACAAGGGGACAGGTACACTGTCCCATCCCCTAACCCCTATAACTATAAAAGAAATGAGGAATCCATATGATCATCATCCACGCACATTTTCAAATTAATCCTGAAAAAGAAGCTGCATTCCTTGAAGAGATGCAGGCCCTGGTCGCTGCTTCACGTAACGAAGACGGCAATGTCTCATACGATTTAATGAAAGCTACTGACGCTGACCACACCTATACAATGGTGGAAATCTGGAAAGATCAGGCTGCCGTAGAAGCTCACAATACAAGCAGCCACTTTACTTCTTTTGCAGGAAGAGCGCCGGAGTATATGGCCGCTCCTTTAGATGTACAAGTTTACGCAGGCGAGAAAGTTGAAAGATAATCGCACTCCTAAAAAAAGTCGTCCATCATTTACTGGACGACTTTTTTAATACAGAAAGGGCGGTAATCCCTCCGGACATTCTCTACACTGTCCGCATTCACTTTAGTCATTCCCAATCCTCTGGCTATGTCCGCTACTCCCTCAAACCATCATTCCTGCGATCGATAAAAAGACTTCCATCTTCCTGCATCTCCATATAAAAAACATCGCTTCGATTCAATTGCAATTTGTCCAGCTGCATATCAATCCAATCTTTCGTCACTCCCACTTCCTTCAAGTTCTGTTCAACAACCTTGCCATCCACGATTAATTCAGATGGTATGTACGTCGGTGGGGTTTTCACTATATTTTGATCCTCCCTCGTCACGGATTGATAAGCTGGCTTTAAGATAACAGACAGCTTGCCATCCGGTTCAAAGACGGCCGTTTCAACAGCTTTCATTGAAAACAACCCCTTCTCCCGCAGCATCATGCTTAAATCATCCATATTGAGATGCAGCTTTTTTAACGTGTCTTCAAGGATTTTCCCCTTCTTAATGACGATTAAAGGCTCACCATCAAGAACTACTCTCACTTTGGAAGACTTAAGACTGATGTATCCAACAAGGAAGCTCAAGAAGCTCCACCAGATCAAACTGGTCAGCCCGTTCAGAAAAGGTGTCCCCGATTCCCCTGCTATATCCGCTGCGATCGAACCGATTGAAATACCGGTGATATAATTAAAAAAAGTCAGCTGGCTCAGCTGCTTTCTCCCCAGCAGCCGCGCGAGGAGCAACAATACCAGGAAACTTGCGGTTGACCGGGAGATCATCTCCAGGAAATCAACATCCTGCACGTTCACGTTCACGTTAACCTTCCCCTTTCATGGTTCCTTTCTCAATCCAGATAATGAACTTATAGAACAATACCAATAACAATAAAAGTATTGGATCTTCAATGGCAGAATACTCCCATTTCCACCAGCCGTATTGAAAATATCCCCATGGTTCAGGCAGTCTTGCCACCAACTCATAGATCAGCAGTCCTGCTGTCCATACTGCCACGTAGGAGAACTGCTTCAAAAACCCTTTTCCGAAGGGAAAAAAGTTGAGAAACAGGATGTTCACAGGCGGCAGTAAGATAGTATGTCCCATCAACCCCTGCCAGCTGATCCCTTTACCGAAATACCAATAAGCCATATGCTTATATTCTACGATCAGGTCATGAGCCAGTTGAAAGGCAATCGTAAACGTCCATATATGCAGTTTATGGTTCCTTGTCAACCGGCCGCTGAAAAAATAAGCTGCCGAATTGAAAATGATGATTGCTAGTATGAGTCCTATCATTATAATATCCTTTACGAGCTATATTTCTTTTAGTATTAGAC
Organism: [Bacillus] enclensis; assembly: GCF_001456935.1. GTDB lineage: Bacteria > Bacillota > Bacilli > Bacillales > Bacillaceae_B > Rossellomorea > Rossellomorea enclensis. Next base: position 195,567 of record NZ_KQ758484.1, read on the forward strand.
AAAATTTTACAATCATACTTTTTTTACAAATCTTCTTCAGTCTGCATACGAACTGCAGCGCGGTGAATCGATATTTTTTCAAAATAATATTTTCCTATTGATTTATGGAAAGAGTTTTCTTATAATAAGATTTATCGAATTTTAGTGCAAACGGTTGCATTTCATTGTATGTGTTCAGAGTACCCTACACTCAATTGCAATCCGGCTTTCATTTTTTATATTTAGAAATGAAAACGCACACAATTATTTTTGAAAACGAATACACAATAGATATTGGTATTAAAGGAGGAAACAGGGATTATGAAGAATTTAATGTCATTTGATTTCTGGCAGAAATTCGGTAAGGCACTGCTTGTTGTCGTGGCTGTTATGCCTGCTGCAGGAATCATGATTTCGATCGGTAAATTGATCGGTATGACGGGTGGAGACATCACGTTAGTGCAAACGGTTGCAAGAGTAATGGAAGACATCGGTTGGGGGATCATCACCAATTTACATATCCTCTTCGCCGTCGCCATCGGGGGATCTTGGGCCAAGGAGCGTGCCGGCGGGGCGTTCGCGGCACTCATCGCTTTCATCCTGATCAACCGCATCACCGGGGCGATTTTCGGAGTGAACGGTGACATGCTTGCCGACCCGGAAGCAACCGTTTCTTCCCTATTCGGACAGACATTGATTGTATCTGACTATTTTACATCAGTTCTTGGTGCACCTGCCTTGAACATGGGTGTGTTCGTCGGGATCATCTCAGGTTTCCTGGGAGCGAATCTTTTCAACAAATATTACAACTTTGATAAACTGCCGGACGCTCTTTCGTTCTTTAACGGTAAGCGTTTCGTGCCATTCGTGGTGATCGGCGGATCGGTCATTACAGCGATTGCACTATCCATCGTCTGGCCGTTCATCCAGGGAGCCCTGAACGATTTCGGTCAATGGATTGCGACTTCACGCAACAGTGCACCGATCATCGCACCATTCATTTTCGGTGCCATGGAACGTCTGCTGCTGCCATTCGGACTTCACCATATGCTGACGGTTCCAATCAACTACACCGAGCTTGGCGGAACTTATAAGATTCTCACCGGATCGAATGCAGGTTCAACGGTAGCCGGACAAGATCCATTGTGGCTTGCCTGGATCGCCGATTTGAACAATTTCCTTAAAGCCGGGGATACAGAAAGCTACAAGCAATTATTGAATGACGTAACACCTGCACGTTTCAAAGTGGGTCAGATGATCTTATCATCAGCTGCCCTCATCGGTATCGCATTCGCGATGTACAGAAACGTCGACCAGGATAAAAAGAAAAAATACAAATCCATGTTCTTCTCAGCTGGTCTTGCTGTCTTCTTGACAGGTGTGACCGAGCCGATTGAATTCATGTTCATGTTCGCTGCTCCCCTTCTATACGTTGTGTACGCCATCATGACAGGTCTTGCGTTCGCGATTGTCGATATCATCAACATCCGCGTCCACTCATTCGGATCGATCGAGCTGTTGACGCGTGTTCCGATGATCGTCAAAGCCGGACTCTGGATGGACCTTGTCAACTTCGTCATTGCTTGTCTTGTCTTCTTCTTCCTGAACTTCGGGGTTGCCAACTTCCTGATCAAGAAGTTCAATTTTCCGACACCGGGACGCAACGGCAACTATATCGAAGACGAAGCAGCAGCCGGAAGTTCTGCTGTGAAAAAAGATTCCATCGCCCCGCAGATCGTCGCTTTACTCGGCGGCCAGGAAAACATCGTGGACGTCGATGCATGCATGACCCGCCTTCGTGTCACCGTTAAAGACACTGACACTGTCGGCACCGAAGCTGAATGGAAACAGAATGGAGCACTCGGACTGATCCTGAAGGATAAAGGCGTACAAGCCATCTACGGTCCTAAAGCAGACGTCATCAAATCCGATATCCAGGACCTGCTTGGAGCGTAATTGATGAAACTGCTGACATTGAACTGCCACTCCTGGCAGGAAGACAACCAGCTTGAAAAGATATCGATCCTGGCTCATGCTATCGCAGAGAAATCCTACGATGTCATCGCGCTTCAGGAAGTCAGCCAGCTGACCGAAAGCGAGACAGTATCGGGCCTTGTAAAAAAAGACAATTTCGCCCTTGTATTGCTTGATGAACTTAATAAGCTGGGCGTCGCCGATTACCAGATCGTCTGGGATTTCGCTCATATCGGCTATGATGTCTACGAAGAAGGCGTCGCGATTTTGACAAAGCATGATATCGTCGAAGAACACCGCTTCTTCATATCCAAAAGTCACGACCAGTCCTACTGGAAGACCCGCAAGATCGTCGGGGCGACGATTTCCTATCACGGCCGCCCCCTTTCCTTCTACTCCTGCCATATCGGCTGGTGGAAGGATGAGGAGGAGCCGTTTCGATATCAGGCCGATTCACTGCTGGAACAGATCACGGCTGAGTCCCCTTCCTTTTTGATGGGAGACTTCAACAACAACGCTTACATCCGCGATGAAGGCTATGATTATCTTTTATCAAAAGATCTTGTAGACACCTATGAGCTTGCCGCTGAACGTGATGACGGTGTCACCGTCGAAGGCGAAATTGCCGGATGGGACGAAAATAAAACGAATTTACGAATCGATTTGGTCCTGGCTAGTGAAGAAGTGGATGTGCGATCATCCAACGTTATTTTCAACGGTAACAACAAACCTGTCGTGTCGGATCATTATGGGATTGAAGTGCATATTAACATGTGAAAGAAGAAGTCCGGAGTTCCACGCTCCGGGCTTCTTCTTATTTTGACTGGAGCGTTCAATCGATTTGTTTAATCCAGTGTTCAAGGGGTAAGTGTCCTTCTAAGGAGGTAATTCCAATGAATCCTATTTTCAAACTGTTTCATAACGATGAACACTTAAGTGAATCAATCGACAAACTCAAAAAGAATGGCGTCAGTGAAGATGACATTTATATGCTTGCCCATGATAATGACCATGTCCGGCGTGCCAGAAAAAGCAATGATGCCAATAAGATCGGGGTCAGTGTAACAGGAGTCGGCACTGCTACCAAAAATATATTCAGAGGAAAGTCTGATAAACTGATTTCGAAAATGAAAGAAATCGGATTTGAACAATCGAAGGCTCAAAAGCTGGAAGAGGAATTAGACAAAGGTAAGACATTATTAGTCGTCAAAAATGAAGATGAGGTCGAATTTTAAAGATGCAACTCAAAGTCAGCAGTACAAAAGCCGGACACTCCTCACAGGGAGCATCCGGCTTTTCGATTTTAAATGTTCAGCTGTCTATCCTTCAACGGTTTCGTCACAATCTCCTATAAAGGTTTGCGGAGTAATTTCCGCATTGAATGTTGTAGAAAACGAACTGCCATTATTTGATGCTTCAATCGTAACATCAGCGGTATCATCAGGCAGAATTGTATAAGAAAAATTCACAATATACTCACCAGTTGGCATCACGTTTCCATTTTGTTGTGCAGTACCGTTCACCATGAAGGCAACAGTATTATCTTCACACGAAATCATCCCGCGTCTGCCCATGGTAAAATTGATTGTGGTCCCCGGAGGCCCTCCGAAGTCAATAGTAAAGTTATTTACTGCAGGGTTACAGTTTGGTCCACCGGTAAAGCATTGTTCAGCAGAAAAATTGATCGTTTCCGTGAACATTTGCGGATCTCCTCCATCAACGACTACCTGCGCCGTTGCGTCGGTTGCTTCAATGCCTAACCTATACTTACAAGTACATTCATTAAGACCCATTCATCCTCACCCCCTTTTTCTCAGAATACTTCATTATATGAACTTAACCATTTCGTTGATTGGGACATATTAGCAGTGACTTCAACCATTTATTACAGAATAATCATCTATTCCCTCTCGATTTGCGGACGAACATCCCTACAAGCTGGTTTTCATGTCTGGACGTTTGCTTGTCAGGTAAGAATTCGTTACCAACCCCCGTTCCCAGCAAAATTTTGAAACCTCCCCCACTCCTCATCCGTATATAAACCATACACAGAAATAGACCTTTGAAAGGGGAACATACATTGGGTAATATATTATTATTTTCAGTGATTGTCGGATTGATCATGGCGCTGCTCCTGGTCCCGGTCACTTTTACAAAAAAGAAAGAAGGCAAAGCGAATCCTTCCGTGGTCGGGATGATCGCTGCCACCATGATCATTACGGTCATCGGTGCCTTCATTTTCTATTACATGACGAACCTCGACCGCAACTTTACGTCGATGTGGATCTTGTTCATCATTGCGGCAGGTGCCGGAGCTGCTTTTGCAGCCGGTAAGGAGCGCATGATCAAAGGAGCGATTTTCCTCATCGGCCTTGGTGTCGGTGCCTACTTCCTGACTGCATTCGTATTCAATGCCGATGAGAAGTATCAATCGGCCAAAATGGATGTGAAAACGGAAATCCAAGCATTTGATGAAAATGAAACACCAGCGAGCGTACCTCCGCAATTTGCACGCAACAAAATGAAAAAAGCATTTGGGCAAGTACCGAATACAAGCTATTATGAACTCGGGAGCCTGCAAATCCAAAAGGTCGACGGTGAGTATGTCTACATCGCACCGGTCGAATTCTCCGGATTCTTCAAATGGATCAAAGGAGACGAAACACCTGGTTACTTCACGCTGAGTGCTACCGATTCATCAGCGAATCCTAAATTCATGAAGGAAGAAATGACCTATACTCCATCTTCTTTCTTCAATAAGAATATTGAGCGTCATATCCGGATGCAGTATCCAAAATATATTTTCAACGGTGATCCGCAGCTCGAAATCAACGATGAGGGCAAACCGTTCTATATCCGCACGTACGGGGACTTCATCTCTGCACGTAACGGATTTGAAGCGAAAGGGATTGTCGTTGTCGATCCTCAGAACGGAGAGACGAAATCCTATAAACTGAGTGAATCCCCTGACTTTATAGACGGGGCGGTGTCGCCGGAAACGGTCAGCCTGCAGAACAGCTACTTCGGTAACTACGTCCAGGGCTTCTGGAACAGCGTTTTCGGTAAATCGGAAGTAAAGCTGCCGTCTGATGAAGGAACCGAAGCGAATGTCAGCCCTATTTTCACCGAAGACGGCGAAATGTACTACTTCACTGATTTCACGTCTCCGAAAGAAGGCGTCGATTCAATGCTCGGGTACTCCCTGACCAACTCACGTACAGGCGAGGCAACATTCTATACAGGTAACCTCGAAGAGTCTTATATGGATTCACAGGGTGCCCTGCAGATCATCCAGAAGAAATTCATCGAGAAAAAATGGGACGGTGAAATGCCGGTTCTATATAACTTCTTCGGTGAAGCAAGCTGGCTGACACCGGTTCTTGACGCGAATGGCTTCCTGCAAAACTACTTCATCGTATCAGCAGCGAATCCGGAGATTTCCGCCTATGCAGATACGCCGAACCAGGCCATCAAGAAATACAAAACCGCCCTGCAAAAAGGCGGCGGCACAGTAGACGGCAGCTCCAAGGCTGAAGAAAAGCAAGCAGCCGGAACCGTCGTACGCGTATACAAAGAAAAGGTCGGTGACTACACGGCTGTCTCCTTCCTGTTGGATAACGGCAAGAACTACCTCGTTTCTTCCGAGCTCAGCCCGCTGGCGATATACCTGAAGGAAAAAGACAAAGTGAGCGTCACTTTCATGGATACAGGCGAGAGCTTCCTGCCGGTGAAGGCATTGAAGATTGAGGGATTGGAATAAAAAGCTAAGGACGAAACCTGAAATGGGTTTCGTCCTTTTTGATTTGATTGATTTTCTTCTCTCACCATCCAAACGTCCCCCCCCACCCCCGCCGTCACGACCGGCTTGCCGCCCTGCACTCAATTCATATTCACTGAATTGAGGATAAAGGAGGACGGCTGTGGATGCTTCATTCATATCTCATCTTCCTCTCATTTTCCTTTCATCTAAGATACCTTTTAATGCTTATTATTTTAACATAAATACCCAATCAGACCAGGTAAAATTACCTACTACAAATTCCCCTCCATCCCTTTCTCACTAACAAAATATAAATCTTTCCTCCCTCTCCGTTTACTCATTCTGTATAAGTGGTAACGAATTACAAAAACCAAATTTTTGGAGGATGATAGAAATGAGTGAACATTCAGCAGGAAAGATAGCTGCAGAGGTCATGGAAGAATGGGATATCCGGCATATATTCGGATTGCCCGGTGATTCGATCAATCACTTTGTCGACAACTTGAGAATCGAAAAGGAGCAGCTGGAGTTCATTCAGGTCCGACATGAGGAGGTCGCTGCACTTGCCGCCTCTTCTTATGCGAAGGTGACCGGCAGGGTCGGCGTCTGCCTGTCGATCGGCGGACCCGGTGCGATCCATCTTCTCAACGGTTTGTATGATGCGAAGGCAGACGGTGCGCCGGTACTCGTCCTTGCCGGCCAGGTGGAGAGCAGTAAGCTGGGGGAGGACTCGTTTCAGGAGGTCCATCTTGAGCGTCTTTTCCAGGATGTATCCGTATTCAATGCCCGTGTTTCTTCACCTGAATCCTTTCCGGATCTGTTAAATCAGGCGATACGGACGGCCTATGCGAGAAAAGGCGTTTCCGTGCTTGTCATCCCGGACGATATGCCAGCACAGAAAATCAAGGACAGTGTACGTAATACGTCAAGCGTGTCTTCGAAGTCAAAGCCGGCTCCTTTGCTTGATGATATCCAGAACGGGCTTAAACTTCTTAAGGATGCCAAACGTCCGGTCATCCTTGCAGGGACTGGTGCTAAGGGGGCAGTGGATGAGCTGGAAGAGGTCGCTGACAGGCTGGCCGCCCCAATCATCTTCACCCTTCCGGCAAAAGGGACGCTCCCCGATGAGCATCCGCTGAATCTCGGCCAGCTCGGTCAGATCGGGACCAAACCAGCCTATGAAGCGATGGAGGAGACAGACCTGCTCATCATGATCGGGACGTCCTTCCCTTACCGGGAGTTCCTGCCGGATGATGCGAAGGCTGTCCAGGTCGATGCCGATCCCGCCCAGATCGGCAAACGATATCCTGTCACGGCAGGGATTGCAGGTGATTCAAAGCTTGTACTGCAGGAGTGGAATAAATCACTGCCACGCAGGGAAGATCGTGCCTTTTTAAAAGAATGCCAGATTAATATGAAGAACTGGTGGAAGCATGTCGAGAAGGATGAAGTCGAAGCGACCACCCCGATCAAGCCGCCTCAGGTCATCCCGATGATCCAGAAGATTGCCGACCATGATGCCGTCCTTTCCGTCGACGTCGGGAACGTGACGGTCTGGACGGCAAGGCATTTCCGGATGACCAATCAAAAATTCATCATTTCGAGCTGGATGGCGACGATGGGCTGCGGACTACCGGGAGCGATCGCCAGCGCCCTCGCCAACCCTGAACGCCAGGCAATCGCCGTGTGCGGGGACGGCGGTTTCACGATGGTGATGCAAGATTTTGTGACGGCCGTCAAATATAAGCTGCCGATCATCGTCGTTATCCTCAATAACCGAAAAATCGGGATGATTAAATACGAACAGGAATCGATCGGCCACCTTGAATATGAAACCGACCTTCAGGACATCGATTTTGCCCAATTTGCGAAAGCCTGCGGTGGTGAGGGGTACAGGGTCGTGAAACACGAGAATCTTGAACCCGCTTTCGATATGGCCGCTAAATCGAATAAGCCGGTCATTATTGATGTGCATATTGAAGATCAGCCGCCCCTTCCTGGAAAAATCACAATGGATCAGGCCGCCGGTTATTCAAAGCATGTGATGAAAAAATTCTTCAAGCAGCATGAAGCAGAAATGCCTCCGCTTCGCAAAGCATTAAAGCGGCTGTTTTAAGGAGGATGCACATGAAACGTCTGTTATTCCTGGTACTTTTTTTCACCATAATGCCGCTCTCAGGATGCAGTTCGCTTCAGGTCCTTGATCCGAAAGGGCCTGTAGCCAAACTGCAGGAAAACTTGTTCCAGCTTTCCACCGGAATCATGATCCTTGTCTTCATCACGGTCTTTTCGATGTTTGTCATCTTCACATGGAAATACAGGGAAACCCCGGAACGCAGGGACGTTACGCCTGCATACGTGAAAGGGAACAGAAAATATGAAATCGCCTGGACAGTGATTCCCATCATTCTTCTATTGATCCTGGCTGTCCCCACCGTCCAGGGAACTTTTTCACTGTCAGATTCCCAGGAAAATGAAGACGGCAAGATGGAAATCACCGTGACAGGGCACCAGTACTGGTGGGAATTCAACTACAGCGATGAGGGGGTCACCTTGTCCAATGAAGTGTGGATCCCTGTGGACACTCCGGTTGTGTTCAAGTTGAAATCAGATGATGTCATCCATTCGTTCTGGGTACCGCAGCTCGGCGGAAAAAAGGACTTGAATCCCGGCGGCACGACCCCTAACCGGCTGACCCTTCACGCCTCTGAAACCGGGGTATATGAAGGGAAATGCGCGGAACTCTGCGGGGCCTCCCACTCTTTGATGAGATTCAAAGTCCATGCCGTCAGCAAGGAAAAATATGATGAATGGATAAGCGATAAACAGGAGGATCGGGCACCTGAGGCGGCTGCATCCGATTCATATGAAAAAGGAAAGAAACTGTTCACATCCAACTGTCTAAGCTGCCACGCCGACGGATACACGGAGAAACGCGACGGTCCGAACCTTGCCGGCGTCGGCAGGAAGGACTATATCGCGAGTGTCATTCCTAACAGCGATGAGAATATGAAAAAGTGGATAAAAGATCCGAAATCCTTCAAGCCCGGGGCAAAAATGCCCGGATTCGGGGATCTGTCAGATGAGGAACTGGAAGCACTCGCCGACTATCTATCAAACTTAAAATAACCTGCAGGGTGAAAAGGGGGTACTCCAATGGACATCAAATATACGATTTTCGGCAGGGAGTTTGTATTCCCGTCGGATATCATCGCAGCGGACCTTTCGATTCTGCTGATGGGAATACTGGCCGTATTTTTCCTGACCCGGTATAAGAAGTGGACATACGCATGGGACTGGATGACCTCCACCCACCACACGAAGGTCGGGATCATGTATCTTGCCGCCGGCGGGGCATTTTTCCTGAGGGCCGGTCTCGATGCGCTGATCATCCGGCTGCAGCTGGCCCTCCCCGAGAATCAGTTCTGGGTCTTTCAAGGTGAAAAATACAATCAGATGATGACGACGCACGGGACGACCATGATCTTTTTCGTGGCGATGCCGCTCTTGATCGGATTAATGAATGTGGCCGTCCCGCTCCAGATCGGCGCAAGGGACCTCGCCTTCCCTTATATGAATCTGCTCAGCTTCTGGCTGTTCCTGACGGGCGGGGCGCTGGTGAATGTTAGCTTTGTGCTTGGCGGTTCACCGTCAACCGGCTGGACGGCGTACTCCCCTCTCAGTCTCGATGCATTTAGTCCCGGCCCCGGTCTTGACTATTATACGCTCGGCATCCAGATCGCGGGGGTCGGCACCATGCTCTCGGCCATCAATTTTCTTGTCACCATCATCCGGAAACGTGCAAAAGGGATGACATTCATGAGGATGCCGCTTTTCACATGGTCCTCATTCGTTACATCGATATTGATTTTATTTGCCTTCCCGGCATTGACCGTTGCTTTGCTGCTCCTGATGATGGACCGCGTCTACGGCACGGCATTCCTTAGCGGTACGGACGGGAATCCGTTGATCTGGCAGCATTTATTCTGGATATTCGGCCATCCCGAGGTCTACATATTGATCCTTCCCGCTTTCGGGATCTTTTCGGATGTCATCACGACTTTTTCACGAAAGAATTTATTCGCCTATGGAGCCATGGTCTTCGCGCTCGTTCTGATCGGATTCCTCGGCTTCATGGTGTGGATCCACCACATGTTCACCGTCGGGCTCGGACCGATTTCGAACGCCATTTTCGCCTTGGCCACGATGTCGATCGCCGTCCCGACCGGCATCAAGATTTTCAACTGGCTGTTCACCCTCCGCGGAGGCGTGATCCGGTTCAAGACGGCCATGCTTTTCTCGCTTGCCTTCATCCCCACGTTCCTGATCGGCGGAGCCACCGGGGTCATGCTGTCATCCGCGCCGGCGGATTATCAGTACCATGACAGTTATTTTGTCGTCGGTCATTTTCATTATGTGATTGTAGGGGGCACGATCCTGGGAATCTTTGCCGGAGTTTACTACTGGTGGCCAAAAATGTTCGGCTTTCTTTTGAACGAGGTGCTTGGAAAATGGCATTTCTGGCTGTTCACCATCGGCTTCCACGTGACCTTTTTCCCGATGCACCTCATGGGGCTTAACGGGATGCCGCGCAGGGTCTTCACCTATTTTGAAAGGGACGGGCTCGGCAGCCTGAATCTGATCAGTACGATCGGTGCCTTCATCATGGCCGCTGCGGTCATGATCTTCCTGTTCAATATTTACTGGAGTATGAGGCACGGTGAAAAAGACACGACCGGGGATCCATGGGACGGACGTACGCTTGAATGGGCGCTCCCATCCCCGCCCCCGGAAGGCAACTTCATCGATCGCCCGGTCGTCACGACGATCGATCAGTTATGGTATGAAAAGCAGAAAGGAGATGGGACCCTGCGGACCATCAGGGAGGACGGACCGATTTATGTATCCCGGAACACGGCACAGCCTGTGTTTCTGTCTGGCATTCTTTTTGTTTCCTCCTTCGGCTTCATATTTTATCAGCCCCTCATTCAATGGGCGGGCGTGATCGGGGTAGCCTCCATGCTGATCCTGAGGTCCTTCAAGGATGACAGCTGGCAGGCTTACACCCGCTCCGAGCTTGAAGGAAAGGAGGAAGAATCATGAACACAGAGCCCTTTCTTCTCGAACAGAAAGAAGACAAGAAAATGGGAATGTGGTTTTTCATCGCCGCCGAGGTCGTCATCTTCGCTTCTTTATTCGGTGTCTACCTGACGCTGCGTTCCCATACAGACGGAGGGCCCTCCCCGAATGAGATGCTTGAACTGAAAGGAGTGATGGTCTCGACCGTCCTCCTGCTTTCGAGCAGCTTCACGATTTACATCGCAAGCCATGCGTCGGAAGCGAAACAAGCCGGGAAGGCGTCCGTATTCCTTCTGCTGACACTGGTCCTGGCTGGAGCATTTTTAATCATGGAAGGAAGGGAATTTCTCCATTACTACGAAAAAGGCTACGAAATGCAGAACAGCTCTTTCTTATCCGCGTTTTATCTGCTGGTCGGGACCCACGGGGCGCATGTTGCCGCAGGATGCATCTGGATGGCCCTCCTGCTCATCCAGCTGAAGTTGAAGGGTCCGGCTGAACAATTGCAGTCAAAGATCGCCGTGTTTTCCCTTTACTGGCACTTTGTCGATCTTGTATGGGTACTGATTTTCACACTCGTCTATTTATACGGGAAGGTGGGATAGCACCATGAAAAAATCGACGCTGATCATCCTATATGTAATTGTCATCGGCACGGCCGTCGCAGGATATCTGCTGATCGAATACGGCAGGAAGCAGATGTCTCCGGCAGCTTCCCTGTTGTCGATCCTCGCTCTGGCCGCCGTCTCCATCGCGGTTCAATTGACATCGCTGATGAAGGCGAAGCCGCCACTGAACAAATGGAAATGGCTTTCGTTATCAAGCGGCCTCCTCATCGGCGGCCTTGCGGTTTTATATCTGGTTTTATTGGAATAGGAGGAAAACAAATGGATGGAATTTCAATTGTATTAGGCATTTTATTAACACTTATCGGACTGATCATCCTGGTTCCGGCCGTGATGATCCTGTATCTTATGTTCAAAGATGAAAAACAGGAAGAACATGCCGTCCTTCGTAATTTTCCGATCCTCGGAAAGATGAGGTATATTTTAGAGAAAATCGGACCGGAAATGCGGCAGTATCTCTTCTCGAATGACAATGAAGGGAAACCATTTTCCCGGAATGAATACCAGCAGACCGTGCTTTCGGGTAAGTACAAATCCCGCATGCTCGGATTCGGTTCTGAACGCGATTTTGAAAAGGAAGGCTATTATATCCGGAATGCATTATTCCCGGTCCAGCGTGATGAACTGCGTGTCGACAATAGTCAGAAAATCAACTCGATGTTATATAAAATCGATAAGGACAATCTATTCAGGAGGAAGGAACACCGCGAGGAAAAAGAGGTCTCCCCCTTCCTGCTCCGTGAAGAAGATTCCCCTGTCATCGGGAAGGAAACATGCAGGAACCCCTTCAAAGTCAGGAGCCTCGTCGGGCAGTCGGCGATGAGCTACGGATCGCTCGGGGAAAAAGCCATCACCGCCCTGTCGACCGGCCTCGCCCTCGCCAAAGGGACATGGATGAACACCGGTGAAGGTGGATTATCGAAGCATCACTTAAAAGGCGGTGTCGATATTATCTGCCAAATCGGACCGGGCCTGTTCGGTGTCCGTACCAAGGATGGAGAGTTCTCATGGGAAGAATTCAAGAAAAAGAGCGATCTGGATGAAGTGAAGGCATTCGAACTGAAGCTCGCACAGGGAGCGAAAACCCGTGGCGGCCATGTCGACGGGGCAAAGGTGACACCGGAGATCGCCAACATCCGAAACGTGGAACCGCATAAATCGATCGACAGTCCCAACCGCTTCAAGGAATTCGGAACCAATGAAGAAATGCTCGATTTCATCGAGAAAATGCGCGAGATCGGCGGAAAGCCGGTCGGAATCAAAATCGTTATAGGGAACACGGATGATTTCGAAAAACTCGCTTCCTATATGGCTTCTTCGGGAAAACACCCGGATTTCATCACGGTGGACGGCGGCGAAGGAGGAACGGGGGCTTCCTATCAGGAATTGGCTGCTTCAACGGGTGTCCCGATCAAATCGGCCCTGCCTTATGTCCATGATACGCTCCTTAAATTCGGCGTCCGCGACAAGTTGAAGATATTCGCCTCCGGAAAACTTTTGACTCCTGATAGAATCGCCTTCGCTCTCGCTCTCGGTGCCGATTTTGTCAACATCGCAAGGGGCCTGATGTTCTCCGTAGGCTGCATCCAGGCACAGGTATGCCACACCAACAACTGCCCGGTCGGCGTCGCAACAACCGACGACAAACTTCAAAAGGCCCTGATCGTCGAGGAAAAAGCTTTCCGTGTCTGCAACTATATGCTGTCCCTTCGCGAAGGACTGTACAACCTTGCAGCGGCAGCAGGCGTCGATACACCTGTAAAACTCAATCGCGGGCATATCGTGTTCCGCGACAAAGACGGCCGGCTGTATCCGATGGAACCGGATGCGGCTCATGTTTTGCAAAAGGCATAAAATCCTGCCCGTCCCTCCAAGGTAAGATCAGGGACGGGCTTTTATATACCATTGACAATCTACAACTATGGTAAAATATTGAATACATACTATTTGAAAGAAGTGATGGGTGTGGAAGATCCAAGAGAAAACATTCTTTTTCATCATCAAGAATTCATCAGATGGGCACGATCGCTGGAGTCTCTTCCCAAGGAAGAATGGCTTCGTCCAGTTGAAGAAGCCAAGTGGAGCATCGCCGAAATAGTCGGCCATCTCGAGCCTTGGGATGAATTTGTCGTGAATAAGCGCCTCCCCTTTCTTGGAACGGGAGAGCCGCTGCCGAGCGCCCCAGATCCGCAGATGTTAAATGAACAATCTGCTACCAAGGCACGTACAAGCAATCAAACAGCAGTCATCCGGCAATTTATCCTTACAAGAGAAAAATTGATTGAAAGCTTAAAAGAGATACCTGATGAATCCTGGGAACAGACACTCAAACCAGGCAGTAAAGAAATAACCCTGATCAAGTATCTCGAGGGGCTGGCTGAACATGACCTTCACCATAAACGGGAAGTGGACCTGGCCATTGAAAAAAGAAACGCTGGGATTTGAAATCCACGGGTTCGGTATTGAGGTACAAAATGCGGATTTACAATGCTTTCGGCACACTAGTCCGCACTTGAATCAGAAGGCAATTTGATAAAAAAATGCTTGGGGACACTGCTCCAAGCATTTTTGCACATTGTTTTCTTTACCCATAGCACCCGTTACTTTAATAAGGCAGTTCGTTTCCGTCTTTATCAAAATACCCGAAATCCGTATGACCCATTAAATCAGGTTCTACATCGTGAAATAAAAATGCTTTCATTCCTTTAGAATCTATTGTTATCAATTCAGCCTCTTGAATTCCAAATTGCACTTTTTCTACTTCTTTTGAGGCAAGCCCGACGATGTAATTATCCTTGCCTGAAGACATTCCCGCATTATTTTCATCAATATTTCCGATACCAATTATTTCGTCAAACCGCCAACCATATTTATTCTTATTTATCTTTCCTGCTGCTAAATAGTTCTTAGGAGTTTCACTTACTTCTGAATAGTAAAAAACATACGCGACACTATCGTAGAGCTTTGTATCAATAATTTCTAAAACTCTAAGTCTGGGATTTTCAACATTACTTAATGCTTCTTCTGGCGTTGAATATGAATTATTCTTTTTACTATTCTCTAAAAAGAATAAAGCAGACACCATCATTATTACTACAGCTACAATACCAATTATTATTTTTTTCATCGTCTCTCCCCTGTATGTAACGTTTCTTGCACTAAAAATTTCACGTCTTCTCAAAGTAACCTGCTTCGATATTTAAATTAGCCACTCTCTATTTTAACATAATTATCCAAAATCCTTTTATGAATTTTGGTAATCCAATTTTTATGGCAGCCAGCATACGAATTCTCACGGTGACAATAACTTCAGTCGTTATCTCAAAACGTTTGAGAATTGCAGTGCTAATTGTTTGATTAAAAAACCTGTTTTATTAACAAATAGAAGAAGTCCAATTTGGTTGCGAATTGGACTTCTTCTATTTGGCGTTGTTAATTAAGTTTTTGTACTCGAAAACCTAACCCGTTAATTTGAAATCCGAGCGTTTCTTTTTCCAAGGAGTTTAGTAATAATCCTCCGCATTCATATAGAACACGTGATTATCCGTCCACTTTCCATTTTCATTTATAAAGCCTTTCCGCGTGCACTCATACTTCATGCCGATTCCTTCAGCAAGCTTGATCGAAGGGGTATTATCAAGATTGATATGTGCTTCCACCCGGTGGTAATTGATTTTTTCAAAAGCGATCTTCAGCGCCCCGCGGACGGCTTCTTTCCCATATCCCTGCCGCCAGTGCGTATTATTCAGCGTATAGCCGACCCGGCCCCAATGAAAATTAAGCCTCATGAGCGTAGAGAAATCAACGCTCCCGATATAAGCACCCGTCTGCTTTAGAAAGATACCGAATATATACACCTCATCGCTATTCATCATGATATTCTGCTGATCGATCATATTGTGGAACCAGAATTCCGTACACTCGCTCATATCCTGCAAGCCGATATCATATTTATGCTGCGAAGGCAGCTTGTTCATATTTTCATGAAGCCAGTTATGATAATCACTCTTCATGAACGGCCTGACAACCAATCTGGCCGTCTCAACGCTTAAACTCCTTTTATCCACGGAGGCACCTCACTTTCAGGGCGGACCCGGAAAATTCTTTTTCTCTTATTATACCAGTTTATGAGGTGCGCCCTTACTCCATTCTTTCAATCTTGATTTCTTTTTTATAAGGAAAACCGAAATACGTATATTTCACCGTCACGGAGTCGACTTTCTTGCAATGATCGACCGCCAGGCCGTAATGACGAATCGTACTTCTGTTATCCAGTTCTTCCAGCTCGATGACCTCTTCACGGTTCAGCTTTGGTTCAATTTCGTACTCATCTATAGGGTGAAAACTGATTCCATCGATTTCTTCCTTTAATGCAAAAATGCCTATCAGCGCACTGGAACGGCTCACCCCCAAGTCCACCTTGCAAGGACGGTCGCCTTCGTTGACAAATACCTTTTTCAACTTGACCCCGTGAAAGCCTTCGTTCTGCAGCTCCACCGTCACAAGTCCAGGCTGGGCGCTGCTCCACCCATAGCCATTACTCGCAAGCGGAGGATTAAATTTTAAATAGAGCACCAGGCACGCCAGGAGAAACGCGGCACAACCGATGATCCATCTCACCATCTTATTCACTGAGTTTCACCTCACAGCTATCCTCTCCTATCAGCCTACGATACAGCTTCCCATATTGTGCTTATTCCGCATCCTCTAATTTTTTCCACAAAAAAGAAGCGCCCCCTCAAGAGAAACGCTTCGCTTCCATCATTTTTGCTGATTCCACTTTTCCCACTCTTCCTCAAGCTCCTTCTCTATTTCCTCATCCGAAAGGGAATGGTCGTCACCATTATCAAAATAATTGGCAATGCGGCCGAGCCTGACATTAATCATCCACAGACTGATCACCACGAATGAAATAATAAGAATCACAATAAGTTCCATGAACACTTCTAATCCCCTCCTTACCTATCTATATTAAGAAGGGCCACCAAATAGACGAGGGTTTGAAAAGAAGGGCCGGAAGAATTATATCCGACATGGATTGGGATGAGATGCGGGCTGGGCCAGGGTAATGGAAGGGGGCTTGTGGATTGGGATGGGTCGGCCCGGTTGGGGATTGCGGGCCGGGGGGGGGGACAGGTACGTCGGCCCAGTTGGTGCCTGGTGCAGGGTGTAGAGGCGGGGTTGCGGGGTGCCTGGCTCGATTCGGGATGATTGAGCCAGGCTCGATTCCGTCGTTTTGAGCCAGGCTCAAAGTCGGGGTGTTGAGCATGGCTCAGATTTGGGTTTTTGTTCCTGGTTCAAATTGGCGGTTTGTGCCTGGAACAAACCCGGGCAGCTGTGCCTGTCACAAACCTCCTTGATTGTGCCAGGCACAGACATCTGCAAAAAAAATGTACCAGGTACAAATAGTATTTCTTGTACCTGGTACATTTCCCCTATTATGTACCAGGTACAATTTCACCGACCTGTACCTGGTACACCAACACTGCATTGTACCTGGTACAAACCCACACCCCCGTACCTGGTCCACACATCGCATACCCCAAATCCTAATAAGCCTTCGCCCAATACACCATCTTCTCAGCCGGTTTCCCGCAGCAGACGCAGGTGTCTCCCACTTTCTCCTGCTCGAACGGCATGCAGCGTGAAGTCGCGCCGGTTTCTTCCTTGATTTTCTCTTCACAGGCAAGCTCGCCGCACCACATTGCTTTTACGAAGCCGCCTTTTTCCGAGACAACCTTTTTGAACTCTTCAAACCCTGCAGCAATGGTCGTCATTTCTTCGCGATGCTCCTTTGCCTTTTCAAAAAGGTTCTTCTGGATTTCTTCGAGAAGTTCAGGCACTTTCGTTTGAAGCTCACCCACTGGGACCGTCACCTTTTCACCGCTATCACGGCGGGCCAGGATCACCTGACCGTTCTCGATATCACGCGGCCCGACTTCGAGGCGCAATGGAATCCCCTTCATCTCATATTCATTGAACTTCCAGCCCGGTTTCTTGTCGCTCGCATCGATCCCGACACGCGCCACGGCTGACAGCTTCTCTTTCAAATCATAGGCAAAATCAAGCACGCCCTCTTTATGCTGCGCGATCGGCACGATCATCAGCTGGGTCGGTGCCATGCGCGGCGGTACGACAAGTCCCCGGTCGTCTCCGTGGACCATGATCATCGCCCCGATGATGCGCGTCGTCAGTCCCCATGATGTCTGCTGCACATGCTGCAGCTTTCCTTCGCGGTCGGTGAATTGAATACCGAACGCTTTCGCAAATCCGTCACCCAGGTGGTGGGACGTCCCGGATTGCAGCGCTTTTCCGTCGTGCATCAGGCTCTCGATCGTATACGTATACTTCGCACCGGCAAACTTTTCTTTTTCCGTCTTCTGACCTTTCACCACCGGGATCGCCAGCAGCTCTTCGCAAAGCTCCGCATACACGTCGAGCATCCTTACCGTTTCTTCGTGCGCGTCTTCATCCGTCTCATGGCATGTATGACCTTCCTGCCACAGGAACTCCAGCGTCCGCAGGAACGGCCGCGTCGTTTTTTCCCAGCGCACGACATTTGCCCATTGATTATAAAGCTTCGGCAGATCGCGGTAGGAGTGGATGATGTTTTTATAATGCTCGCCGAACAGCACCTCGGAAGTCGGGCGTACACATAATCGCTCAGCCAATTCCTCTTCACCGCCGTGCGTCACCCATGCCACTTCCGGCGCAAATCCTTCGATATGATCCTTCTCCCGCTGCAGGAGGCTCTCTGGAATGAACAGCGGCATATACACATTCTCATGCCCTGTCTCCTTGATTTTCGCATCGAGCGCACTCTTGATATTTTCCCAGATCGCATAGCCGTAAGGACGGATGATCATCGATCCTCGGACGCTTGAATAATCGACCAGCTCCGCCTTCTTCACGACATCTGTATACCACTGGGCGAAATCCTCGTCCATCGCCGTGACGTCTTTTACAAATTCTTTTGCCATACTGGACACCTCTTTTTTATAAAATAAAAAAAGCCCGGCTCATCATCAGGGACCATTACTGGCGGTACCACCCTGATTCAAAGCAAAGCTTCACTCTCTCACATGATAACGGTATGAACCGCTGAATATTCAGACTCAGAGGCAGGTTCAAATGATTGTCTATAGGAGCCTCGCACCAATCGGCCCCCTCTCTGAAAAGACAGGGTCACTCTACTGATCCTCATCGAAGATTTCAAGTATTTGAACTGATTATATAGAGATTTCCATGTAGTGTCAATTTAATTTTAGCGTGGTTCGATAGCGGCTCTTTCAGCCTGCTTCTCCTCCGCCCGGCTCAATGAATAGATACAGAGTAAAACGGTTACGGCCGCCATGATCAGGGAACCGCCTGCCACGACGTGACGGATGGACAAAACTTGAGCACCCGCACCGATCAGGATGGTTGCAGCGATAACCAGAAACCCTTCGACCCAGCCGTACACACTGCTCACCCGTCCCATCACTTCGACAGGGATCCGCTCCTGAATGAATGTGTCAAACCCGGTTTGAGCAAAGGCAAGAGCGAAGGACAGCAGCGAAAACCCGATGGCTGCAGCCATAAATCCACCCGAGACTGAATAAACCATGTATCCCGCCGATACCGCGACCGAGCCGAACGCAAACAGCTTCACATCCCGTACCTTGTTTGCAATCACGGTATTCACCATTGCGCCGGCGAGATATCCCGCTCCCGCAATACTCACCAAATATCCATACGTGCTGTTCGAAAATCCGAGCACTTCTTTTGAAAAAGCAGCCTCCAGCGAATCGACGGCCGCAGTGAGCACAATCATGCAGCTGAATAAAAAGTACACCATCATCACATAGAGGCGGTGCAGGCTGAAACGCCTGACCACCCGCAGATCCTCTTTTATCATGTCCAGCGACAGCTTCTTCGCCCCCTCGGCTGCGCCCTCTTCCACATCCGGCAGAAAAAGGGTCACAATCCCGGAGAGTAACAACGCCGCTCCATTTAAAAAGATGGCGGTTTCCGGGGTGCCCACAATGAAAAGTAATCCTGCAACCGCTGGTCCGACAATGAATGCACCGGAACCCACCAGACTCCTGAGTGCATTGAACCTCTGCCTTTTATTCTTCGGGATCAGCATCGTCATATACGTCATCGATGCCGGATAAAAAACAGAACTCCCCATATTGACCACAAACACCACCGCGTACATGAGCGGCAGTGAAGAAATGAACGGCAGCACTGCCACCAGGACAGCCCTGGATACATCCAAAAACACCATCAGCCTCCGCTTATTCAACCTGTCGACCACACTCCCCGCCCACGCATTCGTAACCAATGCGGCAAGCGGCTTCAACACATACAATATGCCGACTGCCAGTGCCGAACCCCACTCATCCAGCACAATCAGATTCAGAGCGATCAAGAAAATCCATGCCCCAATATTAGACAACCCGATACTCAACAACAGCAACAACGGATTCTTCCAACCCATCAACCATTCCTCCCCGCGATTTTATTCAGAACGTCCCCCATCTTCAGAAGGACGACAATAAAAAAATCCCACCCCCAAGACCTCTTCAGTCTTGGGGGCGAGATTTGATCGCGGTGCCACCCCAGTTCACCGATATGTTGCCATACCGGCCTTTTCGGGTACTGCCTAAGGGGCCCATACCCTAGCTCTATAACAGGAGCTCCCGTCATACCATCCCCGCCGAGGTTCCGGTATGCAGCTCAGAGTCTTGGTTCACCGAAAGCCTCCCTGCCCCTTTTCAGCTCCCGGGGCTCTCTGGCGAAGGATTCTGCCGGCTACTCTTCTCGTCATCGCATTTGTTAATTTTTACTATATTATCATCTGATGAGGAGGAAGTAAACCTATTTTTACATGATCAAGTAGGGCTCCACCATCTCTTCATACCCTGGCTTATTGCCGATCATTTCAAGCATCATCTCCCACAGCTCATCCAGCGCCCGGCTGTCGGCCGTCGTGTGGCAGCCGGAAGATCGGTACTCGTAAACATCACCCTTGATCCTGGCTTTCACCTCATATCCCCCGTAAGGCTGCATATTACAGCCCTTATCGTCCGGAAGATCCAATCCACCTTCAAAATCAATGCTTTCAATCTTGGCAAAAATCCTATCCCTTTCATCTTTTGTAAAAGAAAGTGGTTTTACGACATCTTCCCGGGTAATCGTCCCGTCAAACGTACTTACCGACGGACCGTGGGAAGCGTTGATTTCAATATCAAAGTTCTTACTGTTCTCAAAAAAACCGCTCAGCCACTCATTTCCGATGAAGCCGAGGTTCTCCCCCTTCACCACTGCAAAAATGAACAGCAGCAACACCACAATCAGCAAACTGATCACGGGAGCATACCACCGCCTCCGGTACGGCTTATCCCGCTTTATTTTTTGGCGGACTTTCCCCTTCAGCTCGGAATTGAAATCCAGATCTTTCAACCCCTCATCGGTCATTCTCTTGATCTTCCGCTCGAGTTCCCTATCCATCATGCCGCCCCCGTTCTCCGTACAAGCGATGCAGCCTGTCCCTGCCCGTTTTCAGTCTCGTCTTGACCGTACCCGTGCTAAGTTCCAGAACCCCTGCGATCTCTTTCACCTTTAATTCCTGATAATAATGCAAAAATAATACCTCCCGATACTTGACCGGCAGTTTGAGGAGCTTCGAATGCAGCTCACTCCGTTCTTCTCCGTGAATTGTCTTCGATTCAGGATTTCCGCGTTCCTGAAGGACCTCGCTCAGCTTATTCGTGAAAAGGACCTTCCTCGTATCCCAGCGCTTCAGATGATCCTTGCATTGATTGATCGTGATCCGCATCAAATATGTCTTCAGACTCGACTCACCCCTGAACGATTCCATCTTATTGTAAAACTTCACGAACACTTCCTGCGCAATATCCTCCGCAAGCCCGTGATCCTTGACATACGAGTACGCCATATATAAAACCGCCCGGCCATACCGGTCCATGGCCTCTTCAAGCAGCTCATCCCTGTTTAATTTTTCAATCGGCAATTCGTCCGCATCCAATAGATCCACCCCAGTTCTCTACACCTTTGACGACAGAGGATAGTAGATGGTTTGATTTTTTTTAAAAGAGGTTTTGACAATTTGAAGAAGTTGGGAGGAGAGTACGTGGTGCCATATCCATAAAATGGCAAATTCATCATAAAACAAAATTTTTCAGCATAAAATGAAATTTTTCAGCATATATTTGATTTTGTCAGCATATATTAGTATTTTTGCGCATAAAACGGGATTTGTCAGCATAAGTTGGATAAGTCAGTTGGGTCATGTAGGGGTTCGCAGCGGGCAAACCGATTTCTTTACGAGCAGCCAACTCTAAAAAATTCAATAAAAAAAGAGCTCCTACAAAAACTAAGCGCTCTTCTTCGTTCTATTAACTTCCCATCTTACGGCGGGTATTACTCGGCTTCTTCGTTTGCTGACTCTGCATGCGCTGATTCGAAGCCAGACCGTTCTTCGACTGCTTGCCGCCTGACTGGGCTTCTTTCTTCTTCGCCAGCTGCTGCTTCATCGCTTCCTGCAGGCTGATCTTTTTCTTTTCCGTCATCTTGAAACCCCCTTTTGAGGTGAAAACCTTCTATTTCTCCATTATAATACATCTTTTCAGGGAAAACAGCTTGTTTTTTGAATGCTTCCGGTTAAAAACCGCATCATCCCACACTCCGACGTGTCCCTTCAAGTGAAAATTTTGGATGCCAACCTCTTTTCAAGCCACTTTTCACATTTTCCGATCCACTTTCAGAAAATACAAGCCACTTTCCAAATTTACGTGCCACTTTTCAATTTTATGAACCACTTTCATCGATTTTCAAGCAACTTGTCGAAAAATCTTTACGCCGCCCTCGCTGCGAGGCGTTGCTTCCAAAACGGCAGCCTAGGAAAGCACCGCCTCCCCACAACCCCGCCAAACCAAAAAAAGACCAACCCCCAAAGAGGTTGGCCCCTCACCAAATCCTAGTGATATCCATTCTGCCCATTTGCAGAACCAGATGTCTTTTGCTTAGGTTTGTGGTTTTTATTCTGCTTTGTTCCGCCGTCTTTTTTCGTTTTCTTTGTCATGCTGAATCACTCCTGTTTCATTAGATTAAAAACAAGTCGTAAAATCTGCATCCGGTCCGTGGCGGGACAAGGGACCTGTCCCCCCGTCCCGCTGCAACTCATACATCCCTGCAGCCAGAGCCAGGACCGGCAGCTTAACAAAACAATGGTTTTATGAACCATTCTTATTTTGTGCAAAAAAAGAAAAGAGCTTCCCGGTAATAACCGGAAAACTCATCAAGGATAACAGAAAAATGTCATTGCTCAGGGTGCTGAAATCATTTTCCATCCTGGCCGGTGAAATTCAGCAGCAGCCCCGCCGGATGAGGAACCTCCTCCCATCCGGCAGCTTCAACAACCACGTTCAGGCTGCAGCCGGCATATTCCAAAGCGGCCTCCAGTAACTCCTGCAACCTTTACGCCGCTGGCTGAGGAACATCCTCATCAACCTGGATCACACCGCCTGCGTTCAGTCGTTTTCTCAGGCTCCAAGCAAAGGCAATGATAACAGCGATCGTACCAGCCGTCGCGCCTGCATAAGCAATGCCCATCGACAATCCGAAACCGATTGGTGCGTTCAGGATATACGTGAACGTGACCATCGTCATGAATACGGCCGGTACACTCGCCACCCAGTGAGGTTTTTTCTGAAGGGCAAGGTACATGGCGCCTACCCACAGTGCGATCATGGCCGTTGATTGGTTTGCCCAGGAGAAGTATCTCCATAGTAAGTTGAAATCAATCTGTGTCAGAGCGATTGAGATTGCGAATAATGGAACGGCAATCCAAAGGCGGCTTGACATTTTTACCTGCTTCACGTTGATATAATCAGCAATGATCATACGGGCGCTTCGGAAAGAAGTGTCACCTGATGTGATCGGAAGGACGATGACACCAAGGATCGCAAGTGTTCCGCCGATGGAACCAAGCATTAACATGGACACTTCGCTGACGATTGCAGCAGGTCCGCCTTCAGCTAAGATCGCACTCAGTTCACCCGGCTCGAATAAGCTCATCGCAGCCGCTGCCCAGATCATCGCGATGATGGCTTCAAGGATCATCATGCCGTAGAAGATCTTGCGTCCGTTCTTTTCATTTTGAGTCGTTCTTGAAATGATCGGAGACTGTGTCGCATGGAATCCTGACAGCGCCCCGCATGAAATCGTCAAGAATAATAATGGGAAGATAGCGACAGAATCAGGGTGCATATTTGTCAATGTGATTTCAGGGATGTCAGCACCTGTAATCACAAGTCCTGCACCGACACCGACAGCACTGATTAGAAGCAGTGCCCCGAACAGCGGATACACGCGGCCGATGATTTTATCGACCGGAAGCAATGTTGCCAAAAGGTAATAAACGAAAATCGCGGCAATGATCACGCCCAATGAAATCCATGCCGGAGTCAAATCGGCGATCAATGCTGCAGGTGCTGTTACGAATACCGTACCTACAAGAACCAGAAGTAAAATCGAGAATCCATTCACGACGTGCTTCATTGTTTTTCCTAAAAACTTACCTGCAAGGGCAGGCAGATGCGCGCCTCCGTTGCGGATTGAAATCATACCAGTCAAGTAATCATGAACGGCCCCTGCAAAAATAGCCCCGAGGACGATCCATAAAAATGCGACCGGTCCATACAATGCCCCCATGATCGGTCCGAAGATCGGCCCGACACCGGCGATGTTCAAAAGCTGGATCATCGAATTCTTCTTCGTGTTCATCGGCACGTAATCGACGCCGTCCGCTTTTGCGTAAGCAGGTGTCGTACGTCCCTCATTTACACCAAAGAGCTTTTCGATGAATTTTCCATATGTGAAGTAACCAACGATTAATAATGCGATTGCAACAAGAAATGTGACCATGATGCTGATCCCCTTTCGTTCAAAATGAATACGCTTACATCATATCAAACAATGTCACAGTATCGTCACATTCATGTCCAACATGTCAAAAATACAGACTGACATGCGTTCCAGACTGGTTGACGTGCAGTGGGGTTTCATGCCGATAATCGCGCCGTACAGACCATTCCTCCCAGTCCTTTCTCCCTGCCTGTAACGCTCCCTTAATGGAATCTTCACACTGCCTTTTCAACTCTTTCATCCTCTCTTTATGTTTGTTCATTACCCTTAAATAGAACGTTATTTGAGAGGAGAATGACAATGAATAAATTCATGAGGAACATCTGTTTATCAGCAGCCGTAATCGGTATAGGGGCAGGTGCCGTCACCCCTGCGTCAGCTCAATCAGGCAATAACCCGCAGTTGAACGACAACCAGATCTTGAACATTTCACACCGAGGTGCTTCGGGATACGCGCCTGAACACACGCTGCCTTCTTACGAGCTTGGTGACCAAATGGGCGGAGACTACATAGAGCTTGACCTTCAGATGACGAAAGACGGAGAGCTCATCGCCATGCATGATGAGACCCTCGACCGCACCACAAACGGCACCGGCCAGGTCAAAGATCATACTCTTGAAGAAATCAAGTCATTGGATGCCGGCTCATGGTTCAACGCGGCATATCCGGAAAAAGCGAAAGATGAATATAACGGGCTGCAGGTCCAGACCCTCCAGGAAGTGATTGAACACTTCGGTAAAAATAAGAATTATTATATTGAAACGAAATCACCGGATGTCTACCCTGGAATGGAGGAAAAGCTGCTTGAGATCCTGAAAGACTACAACCTGACAAGGCAAAATGGTCCGTCAAGCCGCGTGATCATCCAGTCATTCAGTGAGGAAAGCCTCCAAAAGGTCCACAACCTGAATGAAAATATCCCGCTTGTCCAGCTGCTTGATTACAAAGGGACAGCCACGATTACGGATGAGGAGCTTGATCACTACTCCGAGTACGCAGCCGGCCTGGGGATGAGCTACAAAAAAATCAACCAGGACTATGTACAGAAAGTCCGTGAACACGACCTTTTGATCCACCCATACACAGTCAATGACAAAGAGGATATGAAACAGCTGCTTGAATGGGGAGTGACCGGGATGTTCACGAATTATCCGGACGTACTGGAAGAAACAATGAAGGAAATGAAGCTGAATTAATTCAAAAAAGATGCGAAGCACCCCGCTTCGCATCTTTTTTCATCACAACTCCAGCCTCTCCCGAAGCTCTTTCACATAATTCCTGCTAACCGGGATTTTCTCCTTCGCACCGCTCACCTTCAGCTGGTAGACTCCGTTTCCCCATGGGATGAGTTCCTCGACAAATGGCAGCTGGACGAGGTAGCTTTTATGGACACGGAAGAATGGATAGGTGACAAGCTTTGCCTCGAGTTCCTTGATCGGCAGCCGGCACGTATACCGTTTTTTCCCCGTGCAGATATACGTTTCACGCTCTTCACGGAAAATATAGAGGATGGCTTCCGGCTCGATGAAGATGATCTTGTCTTCATCCTGGACAGCGAGCTTCCCTTGACTCCTGGATTCCCTCCCATCAGCATTTTCACCTGCGACGGTCTTTTTCAGCCTTTCCATCGTCCGTGCGAGCTGCTCTTCATCGAAAGGCTTGAGAAGGTAGTCGACCGCTTCCACTTCAAATGCTTTCAGGGCGTAATCCGGATAGGCCGTCGCGAAAACGATCTGAGGTCTTTTCTTCATTTTCCGGAGTGCCTCGGCAAGCTCGACGCCGCTCATACCCGGCATTTCAATATCAAGGAACAAGACTTGCGGGTCATCAGTCAGCAGAAGCTCCATCGCTTTTTCAGCCGAGCTTGCTTCTCCTATCACTTCGACCCATTCGTACGTACTTAACAGATGCTTCATTTCCTCACGGCTGTATGGCTCATCATCGATGATTGCGACTTTCATCTGCTGCACTTCCTCCTTTAATTGTGAACTGAACGGCTGTTCCTTTTCCTTTATCGGATGTGATGATAAGTCCCGATTCTTCCCCATTCATCATTTCCAGTCGTTTGTTTACATTGTACAAGGCAAGGCCGGTGCCGGTTTTCGATTCCACCGGCTGAAACAGGAGGGTCTCAAGCCGGGACTGCTCGATCCCGTCTCCGTTGTCTTCCACCTTTACCTTTACATTGCCGTTCACCCTTGTAATGGATAGGTTTAAAATAAACCCTTCTGCCTGATTCTTCATCCCGTGTTTGATTGCGTTTTCGACCAGCGGCTGCAGGGTGATCGATGGAACGACAGCCTGCATGGCATCTTCATCCAGGTTGTATTCGACCTGCAGCCGGTCATAGAATCTCGCTTCTTCAATCGCAAGATACGCTTTCACATGCTGACATTCCTCTTTCAAAGTGGATGTGGATTTTGTACTTCCACTCAGGTTCTGCCTGATGAACTGTGAGAGGGAAATCAGCAGCGTCCGTGCTTTATCGGGATTGATCCTGATCAGGGATACGATGACATTGATCGCATTGAACAGGAAATGAGGACTGATCTGCGCCTGAAGGGCCTTGACCTCTGATTCCTTGGCCAGTTCTTTATGCGTATCGATCTCCGCCAGCTCTAATTGATTGCTGAGCAGCGTCGCGATTCCCTTTGTTAGCTCCATCATGATTGGTGAGATCACTTTTTCCGAGTGAAAGTAGAATTTCAGTGTTCCCACGATCTCGTCCCCTTTTAAAAGCGGGGCCATGACGGCAGCACCGAGCGGACAGTCATCCCTGTCGCAATGGATCTCCTTTTTACCGACCTTCAACAGCTCCCCGGTTTCAATCACCCGCTTCGTTGCCTCGGTTTGGATCGGTTTGTGCTTCTGATGATGATCGGAAGCG
Organism: [Bacillus] enclensis; assembly: GCF_001456935.1. Lineage (GTDB taxonomy): Bacteria > Bacillota > Bacilli > Bacillales > Bacillaceae_B > Rossellomorea > Rossellomorea enclensis. Next base: position 222,806 of record NZ_KQ758484.1, read on the forward strand.
ACCCCGACATGTGCGAGGATATGGGTTCTGTTCGTGATCGAGACAGCAATGGCATCGACTTCTGTCATCAGAATCGTGCACGTGGCATACGCTGAAGATCCATTCAATCCTTTCCGCATATACTTCACTGTTTTGTCTGCGAGGCGGAGTGCCTTCTGTGACTGCACCGCCCCCATCCGTTCCTCCTCATACACAACACTCTTAATGATCAGCAGGAAAATCCCGGTACCGATCCCGTTGGCAATGATCATTGGCCAGCCAATATCCGATACTAGTTCATAGGCTGCCCCATATGGTTTTGCAAAGAGAAGAATGATGGCCATCTGCATCGCTTCTGCCAAAAATCCGACCACGAATGCTTTTACAGGGGACACCAGACGGTTCTTTTTCTCACGCTTTCCTATGTATCCAGCCAGCACTCCTGCAAGGATGGTGGAAATCCCGCAGGCGAAGGCGGTGAATCCTCCAAGAAAATAGCGGTGCACCCCGGCGACCAGTCCTGCACCAAGCCCGATCCAGGGGCCGCCGAGCAGTCCGGCTGCCACAATCCCGATGACCCTTGAATTTGCAATGGCTTCATTTTCCTGAAGCGTCATATGCCATTTTGCATATTCATCTGCTTCTGCGTTCACAATCAACCCTGTATAAGAACCGATGATCCCAAAGAAACCAAACAATAAGACGATCAATACAGTTTGTGACTTCTTCACATGACTCCTTTGTTCAATCAGCTTTCGAAAGAAGCCGAGCCTTGTCATAACAAAGGCAATCGTAACGATGATCCCAAGCCGTTCGATCATGGCGGCTATCAGCATCACTCCGCACCCCCTTTTCCTTCATTATACTTGACCGTTCCAGGTGCACACAAAAAAAGAAAGACCCATCAAACGTTTGTTTAATAGAATCTTCCCCTAATTGATTATATTTATCAGCACGGTGTATCGTCTTTCTCTGTGGCAAGGGCATTGATTTCCCCGCCGATCATGATGATGATTCCTGTCAGATAGAACCAGATCATCAAGACGATGATTCCCCCGATACTCCCGTAAGTCGCCGAATAGTTGCCGAAATTGCTGACGTAAAAGGAGAATGCCAGCGAAACGAGCACCCAGCCGACTGCAGCGAAGATTGCACCCGGGATGGCGCTCAAGCATTTGATCCTCTTACTTGGTGCGAAATAATACAATCCGACAAACACAATGAACAGGATAAGCGGCGAGATCGCCCAGCGAATGCCGTTCCAAATTGTCAGGAATTGATCGGAAAAGCCAAATTGAGAAAATAAGAAGAGACCAATCTGCTTTCCAAAGACCGGAAGCAGAAGTGCAACCACAAACACGACGACCATCCCGAGTGTCAGGACAATCGACATCAGCCGGGTAACGATGAACGACCTCGTTTCCTCGACATCATATGCGCGGTTCAGACTTTTCACGATCGCGTTCATTCCATTGGACGCAGACCATATCGTCGCGATGATGGAAATCGAGAGCAGGCCCGTATTCTTATTGTTCATGACATCACTCAAATTCTCCTCGATCATCGACATCGTCTCACCCGGCGCAAAATCCCTGATCACGCCAAGGATGTCCGCCTGATCCACAGGCAGATACGGCAGCAGCGTAAAGACGAAAATCAGCAATGGAAACAATGATAACAAGAAGTAATAGGCGATCTGCGCCGCCAGCCCAGCTATATCATTGGCGCTTATTTGTTTAAATAATCTTTTTGAATCTTTCTTCCAACCTTTGCGGGTCGTTCCCACAGACATCCTCTCACCTCTTTCAGTAATCCTCCGGTGTTCCTCCTCAGTAGCCTTTGAAAGATGAAGCAACAGGCTGACTGCCTTCTTCACCCGCGTTGATTTCATTAGAAGGATGATCGGAGAACGTCTCTTTATAAGCTTCCGTAGAATCTTCGAACGTTTCTTTCGTCTCCTCGATCATCTCTTTCACTTGAGGGGTCATCTCTTTGATTTCATTCACTTTTTCTGAAATGAACTGAATATCCCTGCTCACCTGATCGGCAGTCGTACGCATCTTTTCATAAATATCCTTGGATGTATCCGCAAGCATCTTCGGATTCTTCGAATACCTGGAAATGGCAGACCCGCTGTTTTTAAGCGTTGTGCCCATTTCCCTGCGTGTCGTTTTATCCAGAAGCGACAACAGTCCTCCTGCGGCGGCCCCCAGCATGACTCCTTTAAAAAACTTGCTATTTCCCATTTCATGATCCTCCTATATTCTATTTTCATGATCGGCTGCAGCCGCAGCCATTTACTATTGTTTTCTCTAAATAGGGTCAGAGTTCCTTCAAAGTCCGGTTTTCCGGTATAGTTTTCTCCAACCTTACATGCTTAACTACTAATTCCCCAATTCCTAATAGTGTAAAACATTCAGGTAAAAAAATCCTTCTTTCGACACTCTCTAACTCAATGCCATGTTGACAGAGCAGCAGAATCATGGAAAGATGAATACTAACAAAAGGCACGAAAGAAAGGACGAACAGTTATGGATTTATCACAAAACACGGCAGAAAATATCGAATACATGGTCACCGCCATCAAGGATAAACTCAACGTCGTAAACGCAGGCGCCATCAAGCCTGAACATTTCAACCAGGAAATGTACGAAGACCTTCACGATCTTTACCTAATGGTCGAAAAGAAAGACCGCTTCAGCCCGAGCGAAATGACAGCCATCATCGAAGAGCTTGGTGCATTGAGGAAATAATGAAAGGCCCGTCCCGCACTGCGTTGATGCGTTATCGCAGTGCGGGACGGGCTTTTATATGCCGGGATAGGCATGGGAACGGGTGCCAGTCTCTAGAGGATTAGGCATCGGACTTGTGCCTCACGGCGTGCCTGCCTGGTTGTTCGATTGTTCTTTAGAATGATTCTTATAAGATCATAAATCTTGAATTTGGATCGTATTTTTCCAATTTGGATCATAAATTTTCAGAATGGATCATATTTTCCCGAGTCACAGCATAACAGGACTCCCAGAAGGATCACAGATCCCTTATAACATTGAAATTCCTCTTAAATCGTTCAAAAATTAAAAAATGAAGCAAAAATAATCCCAAAACGGCTTGCAAACCACAAATATAAAGCATTTTTCATCCCACTTCGGAACATCAATCCACGATAAACTGCACGTCTCACCATTCAAAACCTCACAAAAAAAAGAGACACCCCATCAAGGATGTCCCTTTTGCCACTATCATTATTATTTAGACAACAAAGCCAGCGACTCACGGTTAAATGCCGGAATATCATCCGGTGTCCTGCTTGTGACAAGCTGGTTTCCGCAAACGACGACTTCTTTGTCTTCGTATGTGGCACCTGCATACTCCATGTCGACTTTGATTGAATGGAAGCCTGTTGCGTGTCTGCCTTCAAGCGCCTTCGCGGTGATAAGAAGCTGCGGGCCGTGGCAGATGGCAAAGACCGGTTTCTTTTCATCCATGAAGTGCTTCGTGAACTTCACGAAACGCTCATCCGCTCGTAGCTGGTCAGGTGAGAATCCGCCCGGCAGCAAGAGTGCGTCAAAGTCTTCAGGTTTAACATTATCGATGCTTTCATCGATGGAGACCGTCGCGTCCCCCTGCTTTCCTTTCACGGACTTCCCTTTTTCCTTTTCGATCGTGATGACTTCGTGACCTGCTTCTTTCAATGCTTTTTCAGGATCTGTAAATTCAACGTCTTCAAACATATCTGTAAGTAAGCATGCAACTTTAGCCATAAAATAAAACACTCCTATTTGTTAGTTTGTTTATTTGCTCACATAATAAATTTACCCGTTCAATCAAAATTAAAACGTGTCAATCGGTTTCGTCCATTGAAAATTGGGAGAAAATTGTATTTCGCTGTGTCTTGTATACTTCCTTCCCGGTGATATCATTGATGATCGCGATATTGCGGTCTACTGAAAGTCCCAGATTGGTCGCACCTGCACCGTGTGAATGTTCAAGATTCGTCAGCGTATAAAAATGGTGACTGCGGTCCTCCCCGTCCTTGAAGACGAGTTTATAATCGCGGGACACTTTGAACCTCTTTTCATCCTCCCAGACGATTTTGTCCCCTAAAGCTTCATCGAACCAGGACGGGATATTCGGGACATAACCGGTTGCCAATATGACTTTCCCTGACACATATGAAAAATCCCTCTCCTCCTGCCACTGCCTGCATTCCAGGACATAGTGATCATCTTCCTGCCGGATCTTCTGAACCTCGGTCAAGGGCTGAATCACAATATCCGGGGCATTCTCACTGACAGAATGATGGTAAAGGATATTATAAATATTATTCAGGGTATCCATATCAATCCCGTTCCGGAGCTGATCCAATGTCTTTAAAGCTTCGAGCCTCTTTTCAAAGGACAGTCCGTGGAAGTAATCCACATAATCAGGGGCGAAGAACTCCTGGCCAAGCTTTGATGACTCGAGCTGGAGGATCCCCTCCGACCTCGTCATCCAGGTCAGCTTGTACGGATGATTGGGCTGCTCTTTTAATAAATCATGAAATACCTCTGCGGCACTCTGACCGGATCCGATGATCGTGATGGACGCGCTTTCCACGGTGGATTCTTTATGAAACAGATAGCTGCTCGTATGGTGGACATCCTCAGGCGGAAGCCCCTCCATACCATCCAGTATAAGCGGCTTGCTCCCGGTCCCCATCACCACGTGCCTCGCCTTGTACACTTCGCGTTCTTCAGTCTGCCCGTTCCTGACTTCTACTTCAAAATAAGCGCCAGTATCCTTCACACCGGTGACCTCGCTGTGAAATTGACAATGCGGCAGCTGTTTTACGACCCAGCTTGCATAGTCATTATATTCCTGCCGGGGCATTTCAAATTTATGAAAAAAGAAAAACTTGTACAGCCGGTTATGAGTATGTAAATAATTCAGGTAGCTGTACCTGCTCTGCGGATTCGCAAACGTAACCAGATCGGCAATGAACGGTACCTGCAGATCGGTCAGGTCGATCAGCATGCCGGGGTGCCACTGAAATTCAGGGGTCTTGTCAAAAAATCTCACCTTCAAATCCGTCTTCTCATCCATCAGTGCGGCCAGGCTCAGATTATACGGCCCGATCCCTATGCCGATACAGTCATACATCTCTTCTCTTTCCAACGCATTTACCTCCAGTCCCGATACATATTCTTTTTATGTTTTCCTAAGTAAGGAAAAACTATTTGAGAAGGACTTCCCCGTATAAGGGAAGTCCTTCATCATTTCTACTTCTTTTTAAAGCAAAGCGCATACCAGCCGCCTTCCTTTACGATTGGTTCGACAGAAACCACTTTGAAGCCTGTCTTTTTGGCCAGTGTCTCCATCTCTTTTTGGGATGGAATCGGGTGCAGGTTCTGGAACGTCATGAAAAAGCTGTTGAACGCACTGGAGAACTGCTGGCCGTGCTTTGATTTCTGCATCGGCGTCAGGACGAAGAACAGCCCTTTTTTCTCCAGCCAGTCCGAGGCTTTCTCAAAAAACTGCAGCCGCTCCGACGGATCGATATAATGAAATAGATTGTTTGCCATGACCATATCGAATGCTTGTTCCGGTTCATATTCATGTAAATCACAGCACTCGATGTCTACGTTCTCATAGCTTTGCAGCTGGTCCTCCGCCTCCCTCGCCACCCCTTCGTGGATTTCGATGCCGACCATTTTTTTCTTCGGATAACGGTCCGCGAGCCTTCGGATATAGCCGCCTTCGCCGCATCCCAGGTCCAAGACGGAATTCACCTTGAACTTCTTCATCACTTTTTGAAGCTTTGGAAACGCGAATCGTTCCAACAGGATGGATGTCTTGGCAACGGTCGAACCATGCAGATCCGAGTTGAAATGCTGCCTTGTCTGATTCCTCAACAGGCTGGGGTAGGAAAGGAGTGCCGGGATATGGAGCTCCATCATTTCCTTCAGCAAAACTCCTGAGGAAAACGTTTCTTTTTTGGAAGAAGGCAGCTTCCAGCCGTTTTTCACCTTCACCCTGCCTTTTGATTGGCGTTTCAGATGCTTCAGTGTGATTCCGACTTCCACCCACTGTTCCAGTAAATCCATTTCCACATTCTTTGCCAGAGCCACTTCCTGAATCGAAGCGGGCTTTTTGAAACTTTCGAATAGCTCCATTTCATACCCCACGTAGGCATGCCAGCTGTATAGAAACGGGACATTCTTTTTCATCCAGGTCCTTGCCCGCCAAACTTCTGCCATTTCTGCAATCATCGTAATGCCTCCGTTTCTTTCCAGGGATAGTCTTGATTTTGTGTGAAAATGGTGCAGCCCTGCTCTTTATCGCAGGAGATCTTGTCCGTTCTGATCGGAAGGACTCCGCCTTGTATCATCCGGTCGTACAGGGTTTCCCTCCACAAGCCAAGCCCTGAAATATTGAGCATTTGTTTGTAGTGGGACACCGTATCCCTCTCCATGCGCTGCAGGCTGTTTTTACGCAGCCAGCCGATCGGCCTGTAAGGATAAGAGTAGGCGAGCGCAGATAAGTGGCTAAGATGCATCTGATGGGAGACCCGCTTCTTCCGCACCTTTGGATACCACTCAAGATTGACAGGATCCAGCTTTCCCTCCTTGTGCATATCGCATAGCAATTCACCAAGGACATCGCCGTCCTGTATCGCCATATTCATTCCTTCACCTGCCATCGGGTGCACGGTATGCGCTGCATCCCCGATGATCGCCAGATGATCCTTCACATACGTATCGCTGTGATATTTGAGGGGCACCATCAGCTGGATCTGCTTCCACTCTTTTATTTGATCGACATAACCCTCCAGTTCGGGACACAACTTTTTATAAAGGTTATGAAATTCAGAAATCGGCTTTTTCCTGAGAGATTTATACTCTCCCGCTGGAATCAGGTAAACAGATCTTACTTCGTTGTCAGGGAGCGGAAACAATCCCAGGAAGGACTGATAAGTAGAAATGATTTTCCCTTTCACCATCGATTCCGGCCTTGGGAACGTGACAGTCAGGAAGTGGTGATTATAATTCTTTTCCTTTACTGAAATGTCCATGTAGTTCCGTGTGACGGAGCTCCTTCCTTCCGCCCCGACAATGAAATCACACTCCACCTCATAGGACTGCTTCTCTTTCCTGTCCTCAAGAGTCACAGTATGATCCTTTATTTCTTTGCATATGGTGTGGGGGTGGTAGTGAAAAGAAGGATATTCCTTTGCCTTATCCAAGAGGATTTCTTTGAGGGTTTCATGATGGATCATCAAGGAAAAAGGATACCGGCTAGGCAGGATCGAGTAGCTCATCAAGGAATGCTCCGGGACAGCCTTCAGGTTTTTAAGCTCAGTCATCTCAAGATCAGAGATTTTATGTCCATGTTTGAAAATGGACTCGATCACCCCAAGGGAATCGAGTATTTCCAGACTTTTCGGCTGAAGCAGCTCCCCTTTATAAATGGGACTGGGACCAGGCAGCCTTTCTGCAACGGTCACATCGATCCCGCATCGGGCTGCCTTCAAGCCCAGGGTCAATCCCCCGATTCCCCCTCCGCTGATAAAAATGCTTGTCCGCATGTCGTTTCACCTCTTTCCTATCATTTATCCTTAAGCGCGAATGTTGAAACCTGCCGATGTGCCGGCGACAAGAAACGGGACGGGACGAAATTTGTAGAATGATCTATTTCCCGGAAAATAAACTTTCCCCAATAAGAGAACACGTTATTTGTCGACTTTCTCCCGGCAGGAATCGTCATTTCCTCACAATAAATGGTGAAACAAAAAAGCTTCAAAACGGGAAATGGTCATTCCGTTTTGAAGCTTTTCATCTTTAGTATTCTTTCCCTGCTTTCCCGGCAATCGGAAGCAGGATCGTGACGGTCGATCCATCATTTACGTTGCTCTGGATTGAAAATGAACCGTTGTGCTCCTTGATGATTTTTTGGCAGATCATCAAGCCAAGGCCGGTTCCTTTTTCTTTTGTACTGTAAAAAGGTTCGCCAAGATGCTTCATCCGCTCAGGCGGTATTCCGGCTCCGTTATCCTGAATGGATATTTTCGCACAGCCGTTTTCCTTTTCAAGCTGTACGCTCAGCAGTCCTCCTTCAGGCATAGCTTCCAATGCATTTTTCATGACATTGAGCACGACCTGTTTGATTTGATGGGAGTCGCAGTAAATCTCCGCTTCTTCAACAGAAAAACGAACATCCACTCCCTGCTTCAGGCATTCCATCTTGATGAACTCCACCGAACTTGTTAACAGTGTTGTTAGGGAGGTCATAGAAAAATGAACCGCCCTGGGCTTTGCCAGTGCCAGAAATTCGTTCGTGATGATTTCGATGCGGTCAAGCTCTCCCTGAATGACCTGCAGGTGGAAATCATCCTCAGCACTTTCCTTCATCAGCTGCAGGAATCCCTTGATTGTGGTGAGCGGGTTTCGAATTTCATGTGCCACCCCCGCAGCTAGCTGGCCGATCATTGCAAGCTGTTCGGATTTCTTCAAGAGATCTTCATTTCGCTTCTTTTCAGATAGATCGCGGATGATGGCTGATATACCGATCAGCTTGCCGGTGTCATTCAGGATAGGATTGAGGTTGAAGACAATCTCTATCGGAGAACCGTCTTTACGATACCTTACAGTTTCATAGTCTTTGATCCGCTTTCCTGCTTTGACCATTTTTAGATTCTGCTTAAATTGAGAAACCTGCTCTTCCAAGTGAAGGATCGTGATACTTTCTCCTATTATTTCAGCCTCATTCCAACCGAACATCGATTCAAAATGCTGATTGACCTTCAGTATTTCCCCTGCAGGATCGAGAAGGGCGATTCCGTCACCTGCATGTTCAAAATAAGCTTCAAGGAGCTCTTTCGCCTCTTTCAGCTCCTCCGCTATTTTCATCCTTGCCGTGATATCCTGACCGATACCATAAATACCGATTACTTTATCGTTTACACGGATCGGGATATTCGTCACGCTTATATGGGTTCGGTTTCCATCCTTGTTGTTAAGGGTCGTAATATATCTTGTCGCCTCCCCCTGCAGCGCTGTCTCAAAATGCTTGATGGTATCTATTTGCTGATCTTCTGTGATAAATTCGCTGAAATGCTTCCCGATCATGTCATCTGATGGGAATGTCCATTGTCCCTCTGCTGCCGGGTTCACTTCCTGTACGATTCCTTCAGTATTTAACATATAAATATTATCGGGACTGTACTGAACCATCGACCGGTATTTTTCCTGTGTTTCAATCAGCTTCCTCTGGATATCCTTGATCAAGGATATATCGGCAATGGAGCAGATGATGGTGGTGACTTCCCCGTCTTTCATGACCGGGACCATCGAGGCGATATACTCAAGTCCCTTATATTCATCCTCGTACGTCAGTTCTTCACCCGTTACCCAGATTCTCTTGAGCTTAGGCTGTATCTTCCCAAGATGATACGTGTCAAAGACTTCCTGTATCGTTTTACCGATCACATTGGAAGGAGATATATCCAGCTTGTTAAGAAGGTCGCCGGCTGCCATTTCAATCACAAAATCATCTTGATGTTTTTTTATTTTATACGTAATTGTTTTTTGGAGCCTCAGTGTATTCTCCAATTCCACTTTTAAAGAGAGTAAATCATTTTCATATTCCTTTTTCTCCGTGATATCATGCAGGATGATGCCTACTTGGTCGACCGCACCCCGCTGATTATAATCTGCAGGTGAAATTGTGATATGACAGGTACATTCTCTATCATCACCTGTCTTGAAGGTAAGTTCCTCCCTCTGAACATTTTTCCCTTGAATCCCCTTCATGACCAGGTTTACAAAGGCAGGGTTCTTGAAGGGTGATTGCCGGCAGAGTGATTCCCCGATTGCTTCATCTGTCAGCTTGAAGAGCTGTTTGAAGGATTCATTCATCTCCGTGAGAACTCCGTTTTTATCAATGATACATACACAGGTCGGCGTGTTGCGTATCAAGGATTGGTAAATGTCCGAGCTGGAATTCTGTTTATCTTTTTCATTTTCCGAGGTCCTGGTTTCAATGGAGGGGACGATCATCAACAGCTCCAGGCTTTCTTCCACCGTCCCGCGCTTCAGTGAATATGAACATTCGTTGTAAATAAAATGTTCTGACTCTGATTCCAGCAATCTCTTAATATCGAAGCTGTCTATGCCTGATCGTTCTTCCCATTCGGGATTGGCTTCTATGATGGTTGACAGGACAGGGTTCCATAAAGCGGCGGGGACAGGGATCGAATGAACGCTTATGGCGTTCACAGGTCTAATTTCAGCCATAGTACCTTCCTTTTCGTAATGTGATATATGTTCATTTTACCCTACCTTTATGTTCATATAAATGCTTGTCTTTATACTATAATGGGAATCTGCTCCATTGTTGAGTGGTAATGTTTAAATATCAACTGCTCATAAACTCTGTTTATTTCCGTGGAGGACTTCGCTTTCCGCGGGTAGCCCGTGAGCCTTTTGATATGAATGAAACCGTCAATAAATTGACCTACACAGATTTTGGTTATGTTTTTAGGCAACCTTAAGTAGAGAAGCTCTTTTTGACTTCTCAACTTATTTGTTTCCATTCATCACCGCTAATGATTTCCGTGCAAAACTTCGCTTTCCGCGGGCGGTTGGTGAGCCTCCTCAGTCGTACCTCCCTGCGCGGTCTCACTTAACACGCTTCTCCCGCAGGAGTCTACGTTTTGCACTCCAATCAACCGCTGAAGCCTGCTCATCACAATCACCCCACTGTAAATAAATCAATAAAAAAACCGGACAAAAAAGCCCGGGTTTTAGTTTAAACATGTGTTATTTTCATAGATTTATATTTAACGGCCAGTTCGGCGCCGACCCGGGCATTGTTTTTGACCAGTGCGATGTTGGCGATAAGGCTTTTGCCTTCTGTGAGTTCTTTTACTTTTCCGAGCAGGAACGGGGTGGCTTCTTTTCCGGTTATGTTTTTCTCCTCTGCTTCCTGCAGCGCGGATTCTATGATGCTGTTCATCTCGTTTTCTTCCAGTGCGTTTTGTTCAGGGATCGGATTTGCAACGACTACGCCTCCGTTCAGTCCAAGCTCCCATTTTGTTCTTAACAGAGAAGCCATTTCTTCACAAGACTCCATTCTATAGTTTACTTGATAAGGACTGTTTCTTGTGTAAAAAGCAGGCAGGGAATCGGTCTGATATCCAAGTACGGGCACCCCTTTGGTTTCAAGGTATTCCAGTGTCAGTCCGATGTCCAGTATCGATTTTGCACCGGCGCATACGACGGCAACGTTTGTCCTGGAAAGTTCCTCGAGGTCTGCCGAGATATCCATTGTTTTCTCTGCACCGCGGTGGACCCCTCCGATCCCGCCTGTCACGAATACCGCAATATCGGCAAGTTCCGCGAGAATCATAGTTGCTGCCACCGTCGTTGCTCCGTCTTTCCCGGCAGACAAGATATAAGGAATGTCCCGGCGGCTTGCTTTAATCACATTTGACGCCTGGCCCAGATATTCCAATTCTTGATGGGACAAGCCGATTTTTATTTTTCCGTTCAATATAGCAATCGTCGCAGGTACCGCTCCCCCTTCACGGATGATATCCTCGACTTCTCGTGCCGTCTGTACGTTCTGCGGATAGGGCATACCATGAGAAATGATCGTAGATTCCAGGGCTGCGATGGCTTTCCCATTCTTCCTTCCTTCCAGGACTTCTTCTGAGTACTCTATATAAGATTCCAAATTCATTGCTTCATTCCCCCATTTGTTTTATTGTTACGCTTCTGCGAGTGCCTAATAATACAGGCTGAAGTACTGCTGAAGCTTACCTTTTGTAAGCGAAGGGCTGACCGTATGGGCTGATTGCAGCGTCAATGACGAGCAGGTGATTCCGATCCGGCAGGCACCTTCCGTGTCAGACCCTTTGAGGTATCCATAGATGATGCCCGCCACAAGCGCATCGCCGGCACCGGTGACGTCGATGACTTTCACTTCCGGAGGCAGGATGGCACTTGCTTCTTTGTATACCCTGTAATACACCAGCCCCTTATCCCCTCTTGTGATGACGACCCTTTCCGCCCCTTTTTGGGTGATTATCTTTGCAGCCTTGAAATAATCTCCCTCTGTATCGATTGTCATACCCAGGTAAGCTTCAGCCTCTCCCTTGTTGCAAATGAACCAGGTGACCCCTTCAAGGGATGGCGGCAGCTTCTTTACCTTCGGAGCCGATACGGGAACGACCGTCAACGGAATTCCTTCCGATTGACATCTTTTGATGATGTAGCTCAAAACATCTGCCGGAAAATTCGTATCAAGGAGCACCATCTCGGATGAAGCAATCGTCCCCCACCTTTTCTCGATGAATCCTATGTCAACGCTTTCATTTAATTCCATATCTGCAAGGGCAAACATCATTTCCCCCTGCTTGTTCAAAATCGCTGAATACGTCCCCGTCGTATGTTTAAATAAAGAGACCGAAGCAGATACATCGACGAAATTCCGCGTCTGGTTCAGAAGCCAGCTGCCTTCGGTATCGTCTCCTACTACTGTCAAAAGGCAGGATTGAAGACCGATTCGTCCTAGATTCTCTGCAATATTTCGCGCAACTCCCCCGCTTGCCTGGCTTGAAACTGCAGGATTTGATGTCTCCGGAAGGAATTCATCGTGGAGCTGAAGTTTCCTGTCAATGTTGGCTCCGCCAATGCACATTACTCCTTTTTTTCCCGGAAGAACATACGCCCTCCCAAGAATCCTGCCTTCCTTTATCAGGTTTGAAATGTATCCGGCAACTGCAGACCGTGACATTCCGCTTTTCTCCGCCAGCTCCTGCTGACTCATAAACGGATTACCCTCAATTAACGTCAACAAGAGCTTTTCCTTCTCGTTCAACGACTCCCACTCCTTTGAAAAATATGTAAAAGTAACTTTTGTTAATATTCTAAACTTTTGTTTAATTGTGGGCAAGAAATGGTTTTCGACAAAATTTTAGTACAAATCTCAAACACCACTATTGATTTCCGTGCAAGACTTCGCTTTCGGCGGGTAGCCCGTGAGCCTCCTCCCTTTGTTCAAAGCCATTCCGCATTTCTAATTGGAGTTTTCGTCCTTCATTCCAATCAACCGCTGAAATGAGCAAATAATCACCTGTGCATACAAAAAACCCGAACTGACTTACCTTCTAAAAAGCAAGTCAGTTCGGGTTTTATTTAGTCTAAAACAAACGCTTTTGGTCAAGTCAGGTCATCACTTCGTTGTATCATGATTAACTGATCTTCTTGTCTTTCTTCGCTTTTCCGATGTCTTTCAAGTAGTATTCATCCGAGGTGAAGAATTCTTTCGTCAGCCTTCTCACTTCTTTACTTAAGAGAAGGACAGCGATGATATTCGGTATTAATATGGCAGCAAGCGCAAGGTCAAGGAACTGCCAGATTGTCTTGGCTGCACCCACTGAACCGAGGACGATGGCCGCTACATAAACAATCTTGATGGCCTGGGCCGTTTTCCATCCGAAGAGGAATTCTGCCTGTTTCGCACCGTAAAAGACGATGACGATGATCGTCGATAGAACAAAGAATATTAATGATACCGTGACGAGGATACCGCCGAATGATCCAAAGTATTGACTGAATGCTTCCGTCGTCAGGGCAGATGGGTCATCCAGGGCATCTTCCGCCGTCCATACACCTGACGAGAGTACGACGAAGGCTGTTGCCGTACAGACAATCAGCGTATCAATGACGATTCCGACAATCGCCCATAATCCCTGTCTTACCGGGTGGTCCGTCTTGGCTGCAGCATGGGCGATAGGTGCAGTACCAAGTCCTGCTTCATTCGAATACAACCCGCGGGCAAACCCCCACCTGATTGTTTCTGCAATCGCCGCACCGGCAAATCCGCCCATTGCGGACATCGGCTGGAACGCATGTCCCAGTACCAAGCTGAAGAACTCTGGGATCGCATCAAGATTCATGAACATGATGACAAGGGCTGCACCAACATAGAAAAGGGCCATGAACGGCACGAATACCTCTGTCACCCTTCCGATCCGTTTAATGCCTCCGAAAACAATGAGCACAACGATAAAGGCCATGATTAAACCGGTTATAAGGCCGTTCACATTAAATGATTCCTCGACCGTTGCGGCAACCGAGTTCCCCTGGACCATGACGCTCGGAATGAGCTCGATCATAAGTGCAAAGGCAAACCAGACGCCTAGCCACTTCATATTCAGCCCGTTTCTCATATAGTACATCGGACCGCCGACGAACTCGCCTTTTTCATTCTTCTCCCGATAGCGTACGGCCAGTACACTCTCGGAGAACTTAAGGGCCATTCCTATAAGCGCGATGAACCACATCCAGAAGACAGCACCGGGTCCCCCGAACATGATCGCGGCAGGGACCCCGACGATGTTCGCAGCTCCGATTGTGGAGGAAAGTGCAGAAGTCAAAGCCTGCAGCGGCGTGACTGTCCCTTCCCCTTTCGGCTTCTTCTTGCTGAATACGCTTCCGATTGTCTGCTTGAAAATGTAAAGGGGATGCCTGAACTGAATGAATCCGAGCAGGAACGTCAAATACAGACCCGTCCCTGCCAGTACGATGATCAGCGGCGGCCCCCAGAGCCAAGCCGATATTTTTCCTATGATGTCAAAAAAATTCTCCAACGGAACTCCTCCTTAAGTGGTAGAAACAATGTCTAAACGCCAGAACATTCCAAAAAATATGTATGTACGGATAGACTTATGTATAGAGGGCCTGCCCTCAACAGGTTCTGAAAATTTAGACACTGATTCTGCTGTTTCTATTTTTCTTTCCCCTGAATCGGCACCGTGAAACATCCCAAATTAAAAAAACTGAAACCGCTCCAACAAGCAGTTTCAGTCCTTATATATCCATCATTCACTCTCACTGGGTCACGCGCGGCAGGATCAATACTTCCACCCTGCGGTTCAAGGCCCTTCCCTCGTTGGTGGTATTGTCCCCTACCGGTTCAAACTCACCAAAGCCCTTCGCACTGAACCACTGAGGATCGAGCTCCTCGTTTTCAAGGATGATCTTCATGAAATTGACTGCGCGCATCACACTTAATTCCCAGTTCGAATCAAATTCCGCATTTCGGATCGGAACGTTATCTGTGTGACCTGAAATGATGATGTTCCGTGGGGGATTCATGACCAATAACTCAGAAAGTTCCTTCGCAACATCAAGATCCGTATTGTGCACGACAGCTGACCCGGAGTCAAACAGCACATTGTCCCGGATCGTCAGCAGCAGTCCTTCATCAGTAAGCTTTGTAATGAATTGTACTTCAAGATTGTTCGTTTTAATGTATTCTTTGATTTTTTCCTGTAGCTCTCTTAATTCTTCCTGGTCTTTCAAAAAAGCCTGACGTGCGATCTCTTTTTCATCAAGTTCCGCTTTTTCGTCAGATTTCACAGCGGCACTGGCTTTCACTTCAACTTCGCTCTTTTTTGGCGGTTCGACCGGACTGTGTTTATCCATGATCCCGGTCCCCCCCGTAAAGACTTCATTAAATGATTCAGAGAGTTCCTGGAATTTCTGGGCATCCACAGAGCTTGCCGCATAAAGGACGATGAAAAGTGCCAGTAGCAGGGTGAGCAAATCTGCATAAGGGATAAGCCAGGATTCGTCCATATGATCATCATCGTGTTTCTTCTTACGCCGTCTCATTTGCTTCTCCCTCCATCAGCAGCATCCGCTCGCTTGCCGGTAAATAAGAGGCAAGCTTCTGTTCGATGACCCTTGGGCTCTCTCCTTCTATAATGGAAAGAATGCCTTCTACCATCATCATTTTCAGCTGCACTTCCCGCTTTGATTTGCGTTTGAGCTTATTCGCAAAAGGATGCCACAGGACATAGCCGGTGAATATTCCGAGCAGCGTCGCGATGAATGCACCGGCAATCGCTTCACCCATCTTATCAGTATTTTCCATATTGCCGAGGGCTGCGATCAAACCGATTACGGCACCAAGCACCCCGAGCGTCGGGGCATAGGTTCCTGCCTGTGAGAAGATGGAAGCACCGGCGCTGTGCCGTTCTTCCATCGCATCGATTTCCTCATGTAGTACATCACGTATGTAATCTGCACTCTGTCCGTCTACGGCAAGGGAAAGTCCATTTTTCAGGAACTGATCCTCTACCTCCTGTGACTTTGACTCCAGCGCAAGCAGACCTTCCTTACGGGCGATATCAGCAATTTCCGAGAAATAACGAATGACTTCTTTTGGATCCTGGACAGATTGTTCTTTAAACAGCATGCCGAATAACTTCGGTACTTTTTTAATTTCGTGGGTCGGGAATGCAATGGTGACGGCAGCTGCCGTTCCAAGCAGGATAATCAAAATGGCTGCGGGATTGATGAGAGCTACCGGGCTCACGCCTTTGAAAAACATCCCCACACCAACCGCAATCAATCCTAAAATGACTCCAATAACTGACGTTTTATCCATCGATTTGTCCACCTTACTCTTTGTAGTAGTACTTTTACTATCGGACAAACCATCCATTTATTTAGTTTTTTTATCAATCCTCCTGCTTCTCTACAGGCGTGGATTGGGGTTCATCCTCCCATACAAGCGTAAAATTTTTTCCATAAATAGTATAAAAGTTGTATTTTTCAAACCGATATATATAGGAAGAGGGATTTTATTTTACATATTAAAGGGGAGAAACATCGTGACACCTGAGCAAATGAAAATTTCCGATACAAAACGGAAGAACGCTTTATTACTGATCACGTATTCAGTAAGCCTGCTTGCGGGTCTCATTTATGCCATTTTGAACGACTCAGGCATCATTGCCACTTCGGTATTCGCTTCACAGCTGATTCTTTTGATTGTCTATTTCATCATTCTTCAGCTGATTCTGAAAAAACCTGAGATGTATGTCTATTTCAGTATCCCGACCATTTACATCATTATGCTGATCTGGCTGCTTACCGAAGGGGCGAACGCCAAGAATATGGTCATATTGACGCTTATGGCCGTCCTGTCAGCCATCCACTTCCGTACCGTCATATTCGCCATCGGCTATATATCCGGTCTGATTATCCTGATTCTGAACAATGTATTCGCTGCCGGTGAAGATGCCCTGTTCAATGAGCTGTTCCTTCCTGCATTACTCACATATCTGCTCGTCGGGATCGTGCTCGGAGTCGTCATTCATCTGAATAAAAAACAATCCGGCCAAATCCAGGAGTTCCTTCAGAGACTTGAAAACGACAGCATGAAAAAAGATGAGCAGCGTTCTCTTTTAGCCAAAGAATTGACGACCATATCAACAAGCATCAACCAGATCAATGATCAAATCCAAGTCCACCTTGTTTCGCAAAATGAAATGAGGACAGCAGTAACGGAAATCTCTGCAGGCAGCCAGACACAGAGTGACCAAATCAATAACATCGCCTCGGTCGCTGCCATGACGATGACAAAAATGGAAGAAGTCACGCACCTCTCAAATGGCCTGGCCGCACAGTCCGACCAAGCGAACCACCTTGCTTTCTCAGGCAATGAACGGGTTACATATCTTCATGAAAACATGACTGAACTGAAAAATATCATTGAAGGTCTGAGCAGTACGTTTAAAGAATTGACGAAGAAAATCGAAGAAACAAATACGTTTATCGGAAGCATACAGGACATCACCGATCAAACGAATTTGCTTGCATTGAATGCGTCGATTGAAGCTGCACGTGCCGGCGAAGCCGGGAGGGGCTTCTCGATCGTGGCTGATGAAATCCGCAAGCTCGCCGAAATCACAAGGAATACTGCAACCCGGATCAACGACAACTTATCGTCCGTGAACGAAGTCAACTCGACTGCCCTTGAGATCATGTCACTGAGTTCAACGAAGCTTCATGAAAACATGTCTGCCACCGGTGAAGTGACGGAATACTTCTCTTCGCTCCGTGAAAAATTGGACGGCATCTCAAACGAATTTCAGCGGCTGGCATCCACAGCCACTGAGGTTAAAGGCCAGACCGTGGACGTGGAGTTTTCCACCAAAGAACTTGCTGCCGTGATTGAACAATCAAGTGCAGGTCTCGAGGAAATCAGTGCGACGATCGAAACCCTGAACCAGGACAATGAAACCATCGCCCGCTACATCCAGGACACCGCTGAGAGCACTGAGCGGATCGAACACAGTATTAAGGATTAATCGATCGGGACAGGCCAAAATGGCCTGTCTTTTTTGTGGGGAAAGTTCATCGGTTTGTAGATTTATCCCTGCGCCAATTATGATAAACTTAAGTCAGCAGAAATAAAGGATGTGGCATTTTTGAAAAAAAGACTCATCTTCACGATCCCGATCATGCTCGTCGTGTTCCTCGTTGCCAACTCTTATCTGGGCAAAGCATATACAGAGGTCCCTGCAGGCACCAGGACCCTGATCGTACTCGGCGGTACATTATTATCGGGGATCATCTCCTACTTCCTTTTCAAGCCTGAAGGGGAACAGGGAGAGAAGTAAAATAATATGGTAAGAAAACATAACGAGACTGGAACAAAAGTGTTTTGTCTGAGTAAAACCCGAATTAATTTGCACACAATGAGGCAAATTAGTTCGGGTTTTTAATTTGTTAAAAATACACTTAGATTTTAGTCTTTTCTAGCGGTTGATTGGAGTGCAAGACGAAGACTCCTGCGGGAAGAGTAGCTTATGTGAGACTTGTCTAGCTACGGGGCTTAGAGGCACATGTCATAAGTCAATTCGACCAAGAAGGCAAAGAACGCCTTCGTGGTCGATTCGCCTTATGCCAACCGCCTCTTTTCAAAGCCCCTCCGCTTTTCTTCCCGCAGGCTTGCCGAGGAGGCTCATGGGCTACCCGCGGAAAGCGTAGTCTTGCACGGAAATCATTAGCGATATAAAGAGCCTATACTGATATTGTTCGTCTTTATATGGCAATTTTTCAGTTGTGTCCGAACCTCGTTTTTTTATGGATTCGGCAGCTTATATCAGTCATCTTTGAAAAAATGTTTCTAAAAATATGTAAAATCAGCCTAACCAGACAGTGGAAATATTTCTTATTCAAAAAATAGAAAACTCACTCAAATTTGTAATAATTTTATAAATATTTTGTAATTTTTGACATATAGAATTATAATCTATACATAGACAGAACGATTCAAGGGGGTCCAAATGAAACAAATTCGATACTTCACGCTGCCTGCACAATTTTTACTGACATGTGCCGGTTTATTTCTTTTCAGCGGTGCCGGGGTCCTGCTCTCATACGACATTGAACTGGTAGTCATGATGGGGAAATACTTTCATACCTTATCCGAAACCATCAGTCAATTATTGCATCCTTCTTCACTCATCGTTGAAATCAGCTCCGATTTGAAAGCGAGTGCAGAGCCGGACTATAAGACATACCCTATATATCCCATATTTTTTCAATTGTTCGGATACTCTTTTCTACTTTTATTTCTTGCATTCCTGGCAGCCGCCGCCATTTCTGCACTTCTCAGTTATTGTTTCATGTTCCTGCCAAAAAAAGTGTATAAAGTATGTTTGAAGATCATGGACATTTTTGATTCGCTTCCGGATGTTTTGATCATCGTCTTCATTCAGTTCT
Organism: [Bacillus] enclensis; assembly: GCF_001456935.1. Classification (GTDB taxonomy): domain Bacteria; phylum Bacillota; class Bacilli; order Bacillales; family Bacillaceae_B; genus Rossellomorea; species Rossellomorea enclensis. The sequence goes on from NZ_KQ758484.1 coordinate 242,353, forward strand.
TTGTGATCTGGTTTTTCAAAAAGACAGATATTCTTTTGATTGACATCTATACATTGGGCGATGAAAAAGTCTACCTGGTTCCGATTATTTGCCTGGCAATCATGCCGATTGCTTTTCTCACGAAACATTTTCTCTTTCAACTCAGGGAAGAAGAGGAAAAGCCTTATGTGGAATATTCTTTCTCCAAGGGATTTTCCAGGGCGTATACGATATGGGTGCATTTGTTCAGGAATGTGTGGATCCATTTTTATTTTCATATCAAACCGATTTTTCTTTTGATGCTGTCCAATCTATTGATTATCGAAATCCTTTTCAACATCAATGGTTTTATGAATGTCCTGCTTGACGTATCCCAGAGGAACCCGAGTGCTTTCTTTCTGGGCATGCTGATGATTTACATCCCATTTTTCGTGGTGTTCAGCCTGGGCGGGCTCTTGTTGAAAAAATGGCTGCCGCATGAGGAGGTGCAGGCCTGATGAGCATCCGCTTATTACGATTATGGATACCGATCGGGCTCCTGTTGTTACTGATCGCCGTGAGCTTCGTCCTGCCCAGCACCCATCCACATCTTTTTGAACAGGGACCTTCTTATCTAAAGGATGAAGAGACTGGCAAATTACTCGCTTCTCCTCCCTATACCCCTTCTGAAATGGGGCCGATGGGGAGTGATAAGTTAGGGCGAAACGTCTTTTTTGTACTGATTGAAGGAGCTAAATACACTCTCCTCGCCGCAACTGCGATTGCCTTGATCCGAATGGCCGGAGGCTTTTTGTTCGGATTGACTTACGCATTTCTTCCTGGCTGGGTGAGGCAGGTTTGCAAAGGCCTCGGGGATACGTTCAATTTCATCCCGCTTGCCATTATCGCCTTTGTATTATTGGCTCCCCTTCAGAGAGCATTTGAGACAGGTTCTCTATATTCCATGAAGTTTCTTGTTATTCAAGTCATCGTGATTTCTCTCATTGTCATCCCTTCACTCGGTATGTACATCGGGGAGGAAATGAGAGAATTTCTTAAAAATGATTTTATTTCAGTTTCAAGGCAGATCGGAGCAGGCAGGTTTTTTATTATCAAGAGACACCTGCGCTCCCAATTCAGCCGCCATGCAATCGTGATGTTTTCCGAACAACTGGCACAGACTCTCTATTTACTCATTCAACTTGGCATCCTGCATATCTGTCTGGGCGGCCTGAGAATGGTGGAATTCGGACTGCTTGAACATAGGCCGGAATATTTCTCCTTCATCAATGACTGGGCTGCCACCATGAGCATCAATATCTATCAGGTCCATCTCTATCCCTGGCTGCTTCTGGCTCCCCTTGCCTTCTTTGCGGCAGCGATTTTTTGTGTGAATGAAATCAACTCGGTTATAAAGGAAGTATTTATTGAAGGAAAGTCTTTGAGGAAACCGAAAAAGATTGTGGTTAAACCTGAGATTCCCCCTTCGTCTGCCGATAATTTGTTTGTCCTTGCCGGCCGTGAAAACAGGAGGGAAAATCATCATGAATCCATTTAAGCTGGCCTTCATCCTTTTAATCATGAGCACCCTCCTCCTGGCGGGCTGCAGAATCGAATGGGATGCCGCACCGGCAGTAAAAACCAAGCAGAATACAGGTAAACTTGTGAAACTTGACGGGAAAGTGAACCTGAAATCAAATGAGCTCATCATCGACGGAACAAGCAATCTCCCTAAAAATTCCGTGATTTATGCAAACATCAAGGAATACGGCGACCTTTCCAGCAAATATGGCACCATCATTCGTTGGCAGGCGGAGGCAAGTGCGGAAATCACTGCTGAAGGCACCGGGAAAGTGGATAAGGACGGAAACTATTCAATCACTCTTCCCAGGAAGGATCCTTCCAAACGTTATTTATTGGAAGTCCTATTCAACCCGGCACTGCAGCCTTTGAAAATACAGGAAATCTACGGTATTAACGGAGAGAACATGAAGCTCATAACCGGTATGACCAAAGTGGATAATGTTACGGTGGTATCCCGTGTTGTTCCAATCGTGAGCATAACCGATCCGAACGGAAACGATATCGCATGGGGATTGTGTGAGACAATGTTCCAGACAAAACCCAAACCAATCAAATAGTCCATCAGAAAAAACCCCCGTTCACACATGAACGGGGGTCTGCTTGTTAAAGAAGTTTCTTTTCGATTTTCTGCTCATAATTCTTGAAAATGGAGCTGTTCGTCTTCACTCTTTTTTTCGAGAGCATCGAGTTGTATCTTACCATCTTTTCGTTGAGGCTCTTCTGCAGTTCTTCTTTTTTCGTCTCATCTTCACAGACCCGGATCAAATCCTCGATCCTCATCATTTCTTTCTTCATGTCCATTTCCTCTGTCGAATAACCGGCATTCTTCATGATCCTGTGCGCCATCCTGAGAGCGGGCGGTATCGATAAATCATCGTCCAGATTCTGTGGTTTCCCGTATCCCGGAAGATTTTCAAACTCCCCGTCCTCCTGGGCCTTCTTGATCCTTTGTTCTGAAACAATCGTTGAAAAATCCATATGAATCCCTCGCTTCCTGTAAAGATTTCAGCGGGACTGGCTCATTATCCAAAAGAAGTGCGGCTGGCCGCTTGTTACTATTAGTGTATACGAAATTCTGCATTTGACCGGGATGATTTTTGACGAAATAGCAACAACCTCCGACTGAGCGTTCAGTCTGGATGCAATCGCCTGTTTTCCTGCTTCCGCCTCCTACATAATTTCATATCTCATGGAAAAACTATCTTAAGACATCTGAAAGGAGTGTTTCTTTATGGCACGCGGAAAATCATTCGAAGCAAAGAAAAAAGGACATCCAGGCAATTTCCCTAATAATAGCACAACAGAAAGGCACACAGAAAAACCACCTGGTGACGAAGAATTGATTGTCACCCAGGAGGCTTTCAAGAACAGGGTCGATAACGACGAACACCGTTTGTAATATGAAACAGGCATCAGGAAATTGCTCCTGATGCCTTCTTTTTCACCTATTGTGCTTTTACTTTTTCCTTCTCATCAACCGTTGACAGATCCATCGCAGGACCAAAGAACTCGAAGTTGATTTTGTCTTCAGGAAGACCGATTTCTTTCAGTGTCATGATCACGGCTTTCATGAATGGTGCCGGTCCGCACACATAGCATTCCGTCTCGCTGTCAACATAGGTGGAGAGGATTTCTTTATTCACATAGCCGGAGAAATGGCAGAGAGAAACGTTGGACGGATTCTCAAGAATATAGCAGGCTTCTCCGTTTTCAAGTTTATCCATGAGCCCATCGATATCTTTTCTGAATGCCTGCACGCCTTCATTTTTGCTTGCATGGATGAATGCTGCAGGACGTTGAGGTGTTTCTTCGGCAATGGTTTCAAGCATGCTCACCATAGGTGTAATACCCACACCACCTGAGATGAGTGCAACCTTGCCTCCTTTATTTTCTTGATTCAAGAAGAAGTCTCCTGCAGGGGCGCTCACTTCCACAACGCTCCCTTCCTGAACTTTCTCATGAAGAAATACAGAAACAATTCCGTTTGGATCCACTTCCTCTTCTTTTTTCACAGAGATACGGAAATACTCTTCTTTATATGCACCAGATAGGCTGTATTGACGGATATGGGTATTCTTTTGGCCTGGAATCGTCACACGCACTGAAATGTACTGACCTGGATTGAACGCAGGTACTTTCTCCCCGTCCTGCGGCTTCAGGTAGAAAGAAGTGATTACATCGCTTTCTTTCACTTTCTTGGCAACGACGAATGGTTTGAAGTCACGGAAGCCCGCTTCCTTGCTTTCTGCTTCCACGTACATCTGCTCTTCCACATCGATGAAGACTCCTGCAATCACACCGTAAGCGTCAGCCCATGCGCCGATGATTTCATCAGTGGCTGCATCGCCAAGTACTTCTTTGATGGCACCGAGCAAGTGCTCCCCAACAATCGGATAGTGTTCAGGCTTGATGCCAAGGCTTCTGTGCTTATGAGCGATCTGTTTCACTGCAGGCAGCAATGCTTCCAGCTGATCGATATGCTTGGCAGCTGCATACACCGTATTGGCGAGGGCAGTCTGCTGTCTTCCTTTCTTTTGGTTGGCATGGTTGAAAATGTCCAGCAATTCCGGGTGGCTGGCAAACATATTTTTATAGAATACAGAAGTAATTTCTGTCCCTTTCACTTCTAGAACTGGAGCTGTCGATTTCACGATATCAATTGTTTTTTGAGATAACATTTCATTCACCTCTAAAGAAATATTTTTAATACATCTTTAACTTACACCCATAACAGCTTCAAAGCAATATTATAAATACTTCTTTAACAGATTAGACACAATTGCATACATTATTTAGACACAATCGTTTCCGGTTAGTATAATAGGTACATGGGAAGGAAAAGGGTGAATTCAAATGAAATTGACACTATACACTGACTATTCACTGAGAGTCCTGATCTATCTGGCGTCCAAGCCTAAATCCGAACTCTCTACTATAAAAGAAATCGCAGACTCTTATCAGATATCGAAGAATCACCTGATGAAAGTTACTTATGAACTGGGCAAAATGGGGGTCATCGAGACCATCCGCGGCCGTTACGGCGGCATCAAGCTCGCCAAGGAGCCCGCTGACATCAACATTGGGAAGCTCGTACGGAAAACAGAGGAAGACTTTGAACTGGTCGAATGCTTCGGTAAAAACAACAGCTGCGTCATCACTCCCGTATGCGGCCTCAAGCATGTCCTCGCCAAAGCCCTGAACGCCTACCTGACCGTGCTTGACGGATATACACTTGCCGACCTCGTAACCAATCCGATGGATTACCGACTGCTTTTTCAACAGCAGCACCCTGAAACCGAACAGTAATGGTGGAAGCCTCTCATAGTTGTGAGAGGCTTCTTATTTTAGGTTCTTCCGGCGCTCTTTATGGCCGGGGTGCCATGTCGGGGTGCCAGGCACAATTTGGTCTTTTTGTGCCTGGAACAAAACACCTCTTCTGTACCAGCACAAACCGCCGTTTCTTTACCAGGCACAATTCGACACTTTTCTACCTGGTACAAACCAACAACTCTGTACCTGGTACAACAACCCGCCACACACACCAACTAGAATCCCATCAAAAAAACCTGTCCCCAAACTGGAAACAGGCACTCCGCTTACTTTTTGCTTTCCGCATATTTGAATGTCATCAGCATGAACAGGAAAAAGCTCACAAGCAGTGTGGTTCCGCCGACAATATAAAAGACCATCGTAAACGTACCAGGAAGATTGAACGGATTAAGATTATAGAGCCACATTCCGGACGTCAATCCGAACGTGCCGATGATTGCGGTCCATACGTGAAAGGCTGCAAGCTTTGATGTCTTAGGCACCTCGTAAGAACGATAATACGAAGAAAAGGCAAAAAGACTCAGCCATCCGACAACCAGGATATGAGCATGGATAGGTTTAAAGGCATAGGATCCCGCCCCTGCCATATGCGACCCCATGAAGGCGCCGATTAATGCATACACCGCGGACATTCTTAATAAAAGTACATTAAAGGCCAACCAGGTTTCCCCCTTCATTACACTAAAGATATAAGATTATTATATCCGCGGGTCTTCAGGCATGTCGACAAAATGCGCGCATTGTTAAAGAACGTTCATATTCCCTTTTCTCCGATAAAGGGGGCCCGTCTATTTATGTCGGTTGAAAACACTTGCAAACCTTGATGGCACTGATACAATTGAATTGTAATAGAACATTCTGAAAAAAAGGAGAATACATATGTCTAACTTTCAGCAAAACCTTGAAAAGTACGCAGATCTTGCCGTTCAAGTCGGTGTGAACGTGCAAAAGGGTCAAACGTTGGTGATCAACACCTCCATCGATGCGGCAGAGTTTGTCCGCCTTGTAGTCAAAAAAGCCTATGAAGTGGGCGCAAAGCATGTTTATGTGAATTGGAATGACGATGTTGTGAATCGTACTAAGTATGATCTAGCACCAGATGAGGCATTCCAGGAGTTCCCTCAGTGGAAAGCACGTGAAGTCGAAGAGCTCGCGGAAGGCGGCGCTGCGTTCATGAGCATCGTCTCCTCAAGCCCGGACCTTCTGAAGGGTGTTGACCCTGACCGCATCTCCAACTTCCAGAAGGTTGCCGGTAAAGCGATGTCCAAATACCGTCAGTTCATCCAATCCGATAAAGTAAGCTGGTGTGTACTTGCCGCTCCTTCTAAAGACTGGGCTGCAAAAGTATTCCCGGATGCTTCCGAAGAGGAGCAAGTGGACTTATTATGGGATGCCATCTTCAAAGCCGTCCGCGCTGATCAGGCAGATCCAGTTCAGGCTTGGAAGGACCATGATGCAACACTTCATGAAAAAGTGGCATACCTGAACGATAAGAACTACCAAAAGCTTCACTACACTGCTCCGGGTACAGACCTGACAATCGAGCTTCCGAAAGGTCACCTTTGGGTAGGTGCAGGAAGTGTGAATGAGCAGGGTGTCGAGTTCATGGCGAATATGCCGACAGAAGAAGTCTTCACTGTCCCATTGAAAACAGGAGTCAACGGCACGGTTTCAAGCACGAAGCCATTAAGCTACGGCGGGAACGTGATCGACAATTTCACCATCACATTCGAAAACGGCCGTATCGTCGACGTAAAAGCCGAAGAAGGCGAAGAAATCCTGAAGCGCCTTGTAGACACGGATGAAGGCTCGCACTACCTTGGAGAAATCGCGCTGGTTCCTCATAAATCACCGATTTCCCAATCAAACGTCCTTTTCTACAACACGTTGTTTGACGAGAACGCTTCAAACCACCTTGCCATCGGAAATGCCTATGCATTCTGTATCGAAGGCGGAAAGAAAATGAGTCAGGAAGAACTTGATGAAAACGGATTGAACAACAGTATCACCCACGTTGATTTCATGATCGGTTCAGACAAGATGAACATCAATGGAATCAAAGAAGACGGTACGGAAGAACCTGTCTTTCGTGACGGCGGCTGGGCGTTCTAATTTCATCCGTGATTGAAAAACCGGGAATGGGCTGCGGCTCCATTTCCCGGTTTTTTAATATATAAAAGAAGAATCCAGCAACTCATAGACCTCCGAACTCTTTTGTCAGGGCAATCGCTGCCATTGTGGCACCCGCAACCTGTCCATAGCTGCCGAATGCCGTTATTTGAAGACCCAACTCTCTTTTCCCCTTCAGGATAAAATTTTCCCCAACTCCTTCAATGATGGCTCCAAGAGCTTGAACAGTATTCCCTGCAGCCAGCAGGTCTTTGTATCTCAGCTGACTTAAGCCTGCACCGTACGCCTCGAAGCCAAGGCCCGTCGCCTGGATTGAGTCCCCGACCACATCAAGTTTCAACCCTTCTGTTTCTTCACCGGAGAATTGAAGTTCAGCTGCCACTACGTTTGTGGCATTACCCGAAGCCTGCACCCATTCTCCTATGATCCTGAGCCATTCCGCCTCAGAACCGTCAAACAACTGAAGGGATCCCACTCCCTGAAGGGAATTCCCCGATGCCTCAAAGCCATTGCCAATCGAGACGAACCTGTAACCCGGGGAGCCTGCTCCCGAATCCTTTACAAGAAGGGTCTCCCCGACAGCAGCAATCACTGTGCCAGCCACTTGTGTCCATGCTCCGCTAAGGATAATCTCTTCACCCGTCATGACTGCTCCCCCTCCCGCACTATAAAGATACAATAGTGTATTCAGTATTATGAAGATACGTCTTGAAATTTGTAAATTCCAGTAAATCTATCTTGTCTTATTTCATTTCCCGAGCTATGATATTCTAGTTCATCAAGAGTTTTCAAAGGGGAGGAGAAATAGATGAGAATTCGCGATTGGGACCGCAACCTGAAAGTGCGGCTGTTTGGGGAAGCAGCGATCAACATCACATTCTGGATGTTTTTTCCGTTCCTGACGATTTATTTTACGGAAGCATTCGGTAAACAGACTGCAGGATTATTGTTGGTCCTTTCTCAAGTGTTTGCGGTGGCAGCCAACCTGATGGGAGGTTATTGCGCGGACCGTTTCGGACGGAAGACGATGATGGTGATCTCCGCCTTCGGACAGGGATTTGCCTTTCTGATATTTGGCCTGGCAAGCTCGCCTTGGCTTGATTCCGCAATGATTGGATTCATTTGTTTCAGCTTAGTGGGGGTATTCGGTTCATTTTACTGGCCTGCAAGTCAGGCGATGGTTGCCGATGTGGTCGATGAGAAAGACAGGAGCCACGTGTTTGCAGTGTTTTATACGTCCATCAATATAGCTGTGGTCGTCGGACCGATCTTAGGCGGTATTTTCTATGTGCACTATAGATTCGAGCTCCTTGTGGCTGCAGCCATCATTTGTATGGGACTGTCTTTTCTTTTATATAAAATGACCCGTGAAACCGCACCCGGGGATCGAAGCAAGCTGCTTGTGACTGAGGGCAAAAAGAAAGCCTGGTACAGCGTGATGACCGATCAATTCAGGGATTACGGGGTTATTTTCAAAGATAAAACGTTCTTATTATTCATTCTTGCAGGGATCCTTGTCGGGCAGACATTCATGCAGCTCGACCTGCTTATACCTGTTTATATCAAAGATGTAATGGATAAGGCTGTGCTATTCAGCATCGGCGACTGGTCCCTGACGCTGGTGAGCGAGCAGATCTTCGGACTTATCCTTTCGGAAAATGGATTCTTCGTAGCGCTATTGACTGTTGTCATCACGCGCTGGATCACCAAGTTCCGCGAGCGGAATGTGTTCATCCTGTCATCCGTTATTTATGCAGGATCGATCCTTATGTTCGGGCTGTCGAGCTCCGTATGGTTCTTCATCGCCGCGATGGCCGTATTCACGTTCGCAGAACTTATGACCGCAGGCATCCAGCAGAGCTTTGTCTCGAAGCTTGCACCGGATCACATGAGAGGACAGTATTTTGCGGCGGCAAGCCTGCGTTTTACGATCGCAAGGACGATTGCACCGCTGTCGATCACCCTCTCGCTCTATGCCGGGTATAACTGGACATTCATCATCTTATCGCTGTTAGCATTGATCAGCGCAGGCTTGTTCTACATCATGTTTGAACGTTTCGAAAAGGAAGAAATCCAATTAAAGAAGGCTGTCCAATAACATGAAAAAGGAATGATCCACGAATGGATCATTCCTTTTCTTTACTCTTTTACAGTCCCAAGTCAAAACCATCTTCAGAAGACTGCATCGCATTTAGTCCAAGATCCGTTGAAAGACCAAGGTTGAATTCACGATCGGAATCATCTTCGTTTTCCCACTCTGTGTAGCTTGCATCAGCATTCACACCAAGGTTGGAAAGAAGGGATGATTCACGATCTTCATCAGAAGAAAGGAAATTTAAAGCAGTGTCAGTACCAGCTGAAAGGCCTGCATTTCTGTACTCTTCTTCACCATCTTCCATTGATTCAGCCCATAGTGCCGCATCAACGTTGTTCATCATCATAGCAGCAGATTCTCCATCTTCATCTTCAGTCATGGCATCAAACATAAGATCGTTGCCTGCTTCTGCAGCAAATGCAGAAGAATCTTCACTGTTTTCTGCCACTGTCATAAGGGAAGTGTCGTTCATAGCTTCTACTTTAGAAGATTCACCGTCTTCACGATCCATCGCTCCAAGTGTGAAACCATTCATGGATTCAGTACCGATCGCTGCACTGGAAGAATCATTTTCTTCATTGCTTTCGAACAGTACCCATCCAGTGTTGTCAGTCTTTGCATCAGCCATCACTTCACTGTCTTCATTGGCAGCTGAAGCATTCAGGCCTGAAGCAAGGTTACCGGCAGTTTTTGATGAAACAGAGTCGTCTTCTTCATTGACCTTTGTTTCATTCATGACTCCAGCATCCGTCATTGCTCCAATTTCCGCTGATTCGTCTTCTCCTTCAACCGCTGCGTTCACGTCCTGAGATGCTCCTGCTTCTGTTGAAGTCATAGTAGTGTCATTTTCTTCGTCCACTACTGTTTCATTTTTCACGCCAGCTTCCGTTTCTGCATTCACTTCCGCTGATTTGTCTTCTCCTTCAACTGCTG
>NZ_KQ758484.1:252792-500280 GCF_001456935.1 [Bacillus] enclensis
TTTTTCACGCCAGCTTCCGTTTCTGCATTCACTTCCGCTGATTCGTCTTCTCCTTCAACTGCTGCGTTCACACCTGATTCGGCTGCCGCACCATTTTCAGTAGAAACCGTGTCGTTTTCTTCCTCGACTCTTGTTTCGCTCATGACATCTGCGTCCGCGTCCGCGTCTGCGTTGACATCAGAATTCGACTCATCGTCCGATCCTCCAAGGTTTAGCCCTTCCAATAGACCATCTTCAGAATCAAGGATATTGATGCCTTCAACCAGCCCATTGTCACGATCCAGTAAAGAATCGTTGTCTGCCGCAAAACTTGTTTGACCTCCGAATGTTAATGCTGCTGCTAAACCACCAGTAAATGCTAATGTTCTAAATACGCTTTTTTTCATTTTAATATTCTCTCCTTTTAAAAGTTTTTAGGTTTATATACTTTGTAAAAGAAGAGAAGTTTGAGGTGGCTGCGACGGTGGTGCGTTTAACCATTGATCATAATATAGATTCTCCTTGCCATTGAATCCTGCCCGCTCAAGACTGAGATTGTCGGCCTCCTGTTCACGGACAACCTGCAGACTTCCTGCAGCGGCAGTCTGCCCCATTCCATTTGTGCTCGTAGAATGACCATTTGCCATATTGATTGACGAAGTGGTAAGTACAGGTTCGATCTGTTTATATGGGATTGGCGGGAAATCATTTTTTGATTCTTCTGCCTGTCCATCAACAGCACCTGTGTTCACTTGCTTTTCTTTAGGTGAAGCTGTATCAGTTGCTGCAGCTGTGATGGATTCCTCTATTTGTTTTGCTTTGTTCATTCTGGTTTCTGTGCTCAGTTCAGACGTTCCTTCATTTTCTTTATCTCCTTTATCAGGAGCGTCTGCTTCACTTTCTTGGCTTACAGGAACTTCTGGTGTACGCGATGAATCTTCAATCTCATCTGGATTCCCAGTTCCCACAATGACGGATGGTTCTTCTGAAACATCTGCTTCGATGATGCCGGTGTCAACTTTCACTCCGGGATCATCAACATCGACTTCTACCAGCGGTTCATCATCGGATAATGATTCCGTTACAGGTTTTGTCGTATCCTCTACCGTTTCTGTCACTGTCTCAGCAGTATCTTCGACTGTGCCGGTTACCGTTTTGGTTGTGTGTTCAACGGTATTCGTGACGGATTTTGTCGTTTCTTTCACCGTATCCGTTACAGGAGCCGCTGAATCCCCTGTCAATCGGGAAACCGGTTCAACAGACGTGTCCACGGTTCGGTTCACCGCATCACCTGCTTCGGAAACCGTTGTATCCACGGTATTTGTAACAGTTCCGGTCGTTTGATCAACCGTGTCCTTCACCGAATCAATTGTTGAAGAAAGGATATTTCCCTCTCCAGTCTTGTCCTTCTCCTCGTCAGGAGCAGGTGCCTCACCTTCTACTGATAACACTTCATCCGTAACCGTCGTAAGCAGTCCGCCTTCTGCTGAAGCAAATGAAGGAATACTTAGAATTCCCAGAAAAACTAAAGCACCAATTAATCGTTTATGCACGTCGTCTTGTCACCTCCTTCCAGTTTCTTATACCTAGTAGGGTATACGACTCTGTTATCCTTTGTCAATAAATATGACCTTTTAAAAACTTAGAGTGAAAAAACTCTTTTAGTATAATTGAACTACTTTCGGGGGTTTAATCACCCAATAATGATAAGCGAAGTTGAATGAAAGTCAGATAATTTCCTACTTAAAGCTCAATTTTAATTTCTGCTCTCAAACAACCATCTTCACTCTTTCACATAGCTAACGAAGGGAGTTTAAATTTGGATCACTCTTTTCATTAAAAAATTATTTTTCTCCAGAAAAATTTTCAGAAATGCCCGAATCCGAAAAATTCCGGATCACCCCTTTAAACGTAAAAACTCAGATGTTACAATGTACAACCGTAAGCAATCTTAATGTAACTCTCGACCCGAGTTAGTCGGAGATTCCAATCAATACTACGCAGAAAGGATGTTTCAGATGCATAGAGGAAGCAAAGGCTGGTACGTGGAAGAACTTAAAAAAGCAGGCGTTCGCCGCCACGAGGAACGCAAAGTTGAATCTTACAAAAAGCACGTTCTGGCAAACTTACTAGAACGTACAAAATAATAGAAAATGAGGGACGGGCCTTCACTTCTATGAACTGCTCATAGGAATGGTGGCCCGTCCCTTTTTTTGATTTACGTGGGAATTTTCTTAATTTAGTAGAATAAAAAGACTATTGTCATGTAAGCATTTACTTTTTAAAAAACCATTGTTGCGGGTTTCCAGGCTGTGTTACAGTAGACAACATATTTTAATCATTTCATACGAATTCCTTATATATCTATGGTGATATGGACCATAAGTCTCTACCTGGCAGCCGTAAAATGCCGGACTATAAGGAAAGTTGAATCACAGCTTTTTTACGTGTATGCAGACTTTCTTATAGTATAGAAGATTGTCTGTGTGCACGTTTTTTTATTCTTCCAGGAGGTCTGACATCAGATCTATAGGGATTCGTCATTTCATTCACTGGAGGTATTATGATGAATATACTACTCGGTTTCTTATCACTCGCAGGGGTCCTCTTCCTCGGCTGGCTGTGGAGCGGCAACCGCTCGGCAATCAAATGGAAGACGATCGGAATCGGCATTGCCCTTGAATTCCTTCTCGTGCTTTTCGTCCTGAAAGTTCCGTTCGGGCAGACCCTGCTGAAAAAGACGGCACTTGGTGTCCAGAAGGTCATCGATTACAGTAATGAAGGAATCATGTTTGTATTCGGCGGCTTTTTTGAAAAAGGCAGCAACATCACATTTGTATTTGCCATCAATGTGCTCGGGGCCATCATTTTCATTTCCGCCGTCATATCTGCCTTGTACTATTTACGCATCATCCCGTTTTTTGTAAAGTATATCGGCATCGTCCTGGGGAAAATCCTTGGCACGACGAAGGTCGAATCGTTCAATGCCATTGGGAATTCATTCCTTGGACTGGTCGAGGCACCGCTTCTGGTCAAGCCTTATCTGGCAAAATTGACGCGTTCGGAGCTGTTCGCCGTCATGGTCGGCGGGACCGCTTCTGCCAGCGGAGCGATTCTGATCGGTTATTCACTGATGGGGATCGATATGAAGTATCTGCTTCTATCTGTCTTCAGTGTACCCCTCGTCTCGCTCGTCATGGCCAAGGTCATGGAGCCTGAAACCGAGGAATCAAATACAAACGGAAACATCTCGCTCGGAAAAACCGGTCACACCAACATTTTCGAAGCCATTTCCGAAGGCGCGATCAGCGGTGTTCAGCTAGCCATCAATATCGGAGGGCTGCTGATTGCCTTTATCGGGATCCTTGCCCTTGTGAACGGGGTACTCGGTCTCGTCGATACGGACCTTTCCACGATATTCGGTTATGTTTTCTACCCTATCGCCCTATTGGTGGGAGTTCCGGCGGATGAAGCATTCCGCGCCGCATCCATCATCGGGACAAAGCTTTCCGTCAATGAATTTGTTGCGTATGATCAGCTTTCGGGCATGATTGATGAATTATCGCCAAAAACGGTCGCGATTCTATCCGTGGCACTTTGTAACTTTGCAAACCTTTCATCAATCGGTCAGTTGATTGTGGGACTTGGCTCCCTGGAACCTTCACAGCGTCCGACCGTGTCAAAACTGAGCTTAAAAGCGATTGCTGCAGGAACACTGGCTAGTTTCATCACAGCGATCATTGTCAGTATGTTCATCTGATTTTTTCACCTTGGGGCTCTTTATCGGCCGCTTTCTTAAAAAAATTCGCCTATCAGGTTTCTATTCTGCGTCTTTGGTGAATAGTAAAAGGTAGTGTACATTTATTTCTTGGACGGAAGGTGAAAGATGATGAGAGAGAAAAAATTCATGAAAGAAACTAAAACAAGCAAAACCACCCATGTGCTTCCGCCGGACACCAACCATCACGGTACCTTGTTCGGAGGGAAGCTGATGGCCTATATAGACGATGTGGCGTCCATCGCTGCCACGCGCCATGCACGCAAGCCGGTCGTCACTGCATCCACAGACTCGGTCGACTTTCTTCAGCCGATAAAAGTCGGGGATGCCGTTACACTTGAAGCGATGGTGACCTACACCGGCCGCAGTTCGATGGAGGTCGGAGTCAAAGTCACATCGGAAGTGCTGCTGACAGGCGAAACAAACGTAGCAGCCATTTCCTTCTTAACGTTTGTTGCCCTTGAGGACGGCAAGCCGGTCGTGATTCCGGAGGTCGTACCGGAAACGGAAGAAGAAAAATGGCTTAACGAAACGGCGAAGAATCGTGCAGAACACCGGAAAGCACGTAAAAAGCACAGCCAGGAGCTGGCTGAATTTTTCAGGAATGCCTATTAGTCTTTGCAGAGGTGCCCATATTGGGCATCTTTTTTTGTTGCGGGATTTTTCTAAATACTCCCACATTTCCCCTACCCCTAACATTCCTTCTCCTCTCTCCGATAATACAAAGGTACGGACAAGTACAATGTCTTATTCTTACAACTATACGGAGGTACTGTTTTGAAAAAATTCATATTGATATTACTGGTGATGATGCTTTCTGCAGCGGGCTGCTCGTCAGCTTCATCAGAGGAAAAACCGGATGAAAATATACAAACGATCGGGATTCTGCTCTCTGACACCGGTCTCGGCGATGGATCGTTCAACGATTCCGCGTTCCGCGGACTCGAACGGGCCAGGGACGAACTCGGAATCCTGTTTGATTACCGGGAAGCACCGGATGGGAATTTTGAGGAAGCATTGGAGGAACTTGTGGCCCAGGATCACGATTTGGTGATCGGGCTTGGCTTCTCCATCCAGGAAGCGCTGGAGAAGGTGGCGAAGGAACATCCGAAACAGCAGTTCTTGCTGATCGATGGATCTTCGGAGCTGGATAATATCATCTCGATTACATTTAAAGAGCAGGAAGGCAGTTTTCTTGTCGGGATGGTGGCGGCGATGAAATCGAAATCGAATAAACTGGGGTTCATCGGCGGTGCGGATGCCCCGGTTATCCACCGTTTTGAAAAGGGCTTTGAGCAGGGTGCGAAATATGTGAACCCATCGATCACTATTTTAAAGGACAATGCCAACAACTTTGGGGATGCAGCCCTTGGAAGCAGCATTGCTGAAAAACAGATAGAGCAGGGAGCGGACTTCATTTACCCTGCTGCCGGGTTTACCGGGGTCGGCTCGATTCAGGCTGCACAGAAGGCAGGGATTTATTCCGGAGGTGTCGACTCCGATCAATACTTCATTGCGGAAAAATCTGTGGTGACGTCCATGCTGAAAAAGATCGATAACGCTGTATTCAACCTCACTCAGCAATTAGTATCTGAAGGCAGTATTTCGGAGTCTTCATTTGAACTCGGCTTAAAAGAAGATGGGGTCGGTCTGGCCCCTGTCCGTATCACGGAATTGACAGACGAGGAAAGCAAAAAGATCAAAGAGGCGACTGACAAGATTATTTCAGGAGAAGTCAGTATCGAAACGAACTAATCCCAACTAAGGAGTTTATTTTACATGGCACTGAAAAAACGATTAATGATATTGGGGTTCATCCCCCTCATTCTTTCAACCATCATTATAGGATACGTCATTTCTAAATTGTTTTTCCTTCAAAGTTCGGCAAATGAAGACGTAAAGGTCCTCGTAGAAACGGAAAAACTTCGCGGTGACCTTATCGTTACTAAGCAGGCACTCGCCAATTATTCCGCCAACACATCTGCTGAAAATAAACTGATGGCGGAAACTATTTTGAAGGAAACCTCTTCACAGATTGACGATCTTCAAAGCATCCTCTCAGTTAAGGACCAGCAGGAGTCCTTGGACCTTGTGCAAACAAAGTTCAATGAGCTGCAGGAAGCTTCTGAAAAAGCACTGAAAGATGGGAACAAAGCGGAAGTTAAGCGGCAGTCCCTCCGAATCTCCGGGGCCCTTAATGATATGCATCTTTTAAATAAGCAGACATCCGACTGGTATCAAAACTTATTGAAAGAGAATGAGGAAAATATCACATTCATTGTATGGGCTACCCTTATCGGCTTCTTGACCGCCATCCTCTTGTCAGTCGGTGCGTCGATGATCCTGTCAAACCGGATTGTAAAACCTTTGAACTCGATGGTTCAAAATGCAGAAAGGATCGCAAGCGGGGATTTGACAGTTTCGTTTGAGGAAAGCCAAAAGAACGACAGTAAGTTTGAAGTCCATAAACTTCAATCAGCCTTTCAGCATATGGTGAAAAACCTGCGCAGTACGGTTCAGACCGTCAATGAAATCGGCACGGGCGTTGAACAATTCACAAGGGATGTTAAAGCGCAAATGGCCAATCTTTCAGAAAGCAGCAGCGGAGTCGCCGTCGCAACAGAAGAGCTGGCCAAAGGAAGCCAGGCGATTTCAGAGGATGTACAGTCAACTGCATCACTTATGGCCGTGATGGGAGAAGAATTCGCGGCCAATATGCGCGGGAGCCGGGAATCTTCAGCCAACAGCAAAGTGGCTCTCCAATCCGTGGAACACGGAAGGACATCGCTTTCCAAGCAAAAAGAATTTGCAGAATCCATCACGGATTCTTCCGCATCGATTGAACAATCAGTAGAGGCTTTCGCAAAGTATACCGGAGAAATCGAACAGGCTTCGCAATCTGTAAGAGAGATCGCTGAACAGACCAACCTCCTTGCCCTTAACGCAGCAATTGAAGCTGCACGTGCAGGGGACGCTGGAAAAGGTTTCGCCGTGGTAGCCCAGGAAGTTCGCAAGCTCGCCGAAGATTCTTCGGTCGCAACTGAAAGGATCGGAAACATGGTCGCAAGCATCAAAGAAGGCATCCATTCAATCATGGAAGCTTCCCGGAAAGGGAGCAGCCTTTCCAGCCGGCAAATGGAGTCGATGACCGTCACCGAAAGTGCTTTTGAAGAAATAGCAGGCAATGTCACTGCAATCTATGAAAAATTAAACGACCTGGAACAAGGCATGTCGGCTTCCAATGAGCGTACGGTCAATGTCATTTCAGCCGTGGAAAACATCTCTGCGATCACTGAAGAAACAGCAGCCGGCACCGAAGAAATCTACTCATCTGCAGAAGAACAGCTCCGCTACTTCGATCAGATGAACCAGCAGGTCTCCGAGTTGAACGCAATGACTGTTAAGATGAAACAGGAACTGGATAAATTCACATTATAAAGAATCTCTTCAAAAGAGACCGGGCCCGGGTCCGGTCTCTTACTTATGAACTGTCTGCTATTAATGAAATGCAACATACAGAGCTTTATCCCCACTCTGATCCTTCTAATATCTGATACTAATTTACTCAAGCCACAATGATTTTTTCATTATATTACCTATTCACACCCGGTATCACCTTCCTACTAGTCGTAATTGCACCCGCCGCATTGTTACAGGACGTTTAAATTTATTTAACGAGAGGCCGGGTGACCCGCTGCTCAAAATACATACCTAGGTATTTAAAAAGGCTCTGTACAGACCTTTAAGTCAAAACAATCTATGTCATACTTTGTAACATTGTGTCGGTGGTAAATATCTCCACCTACAAAAACGCCAAAAATCTCCTATACTATATAGAAGGTTATACTGTGTAGAATTCTTATAGTTGGAGGAATTTTGATGTTATCAAACTCTGAAATCGGGATCGATTTAGGAACCGCAAATATTCTAGTATATAGTAAAAATAAAGGAATCATTTTAAACGAACCTTCTGTAGTCGCCATCGACACAGAAACTAAAAACGTATTAGCTGTCGGCGTAGAAGCCAAAAGTATGATCGGGAAGACACCTGGTAAAATCGTAGCAGTTCGCCCGTTGAAGGACGGCGTCATCGCTGACTTTGATGTTACGACTGAAATGCTTAAGCAAGTGATGAAAAAAGCGAGTAAAAAACTTGGATTCTCCATCCGCAAGCCAAATGTTGTCGTATGTACTCCATCAGGCGCAACAAGTGTTGAACGCAGGGCGATCCAGGATGCTGTGCGCGGAAGCGGTGCAAAAACAGTCACTCTTATCGAGGAGCCTGTTGCAGCTGCGATCGGTGCTGACCTTCCGGTTGATGAGCCTGTCGCGAACGTAATCGTAGACATTGGCGGCGGAACGACTGAAGTAGCCATCATCTCTTACGGAGGCGTGGTATCCTGCAACACGATCCGCATCGGCGGGGACCAAATGGACGAAGACATCATCCAGCACGTACGCAAACGCTACAACCTGTTAATCGGGGAAAGAACGGCGGAAAACATCAAGATCGAAGTCGGACATGCGCTGATCGATCACGAAGAACGTACAATGGAAATCCGGGGACGCGACCTTGTGACCGGACTTCCGAAGACAATCTCACTAACGTCCTACGAAATCCAGAGTGCACTGAAGGAATCACTCCTTCACATCCTGGAAACGATCCGAGCGACACTTGAGAACTGCCCTCCTGAACTGAGCGGGGACATCGTGGACCGCGGTGTAATCCTGACAGGCGGAGGCTCACTCTTAAACGGACTTCAGGACTGGCTCAGCCATGAAATCGTCGTCCCTGTCCACCTTGCACCGAATCCATTGGAATCCGTGGCCATCGGTACAGGACGTTCACTTACAGTGATTCATAAGCTTCAGAAGGTAAGATAATGGCACTTTGCAGTTAAACGGACGGACTCCCGGTGGATCGGGTGTCCGTTTTTTTGTGGTGGATGTTTGGGTAGGGGCCGTTGGGTGTTTTCTGCATGCCTCGGTGCTGTTGAATCGGTTGCGAAATTTGTCGTTTCTTGAAGAATTGTCGGTATTCACTGTATTTTTGTTGGTAAACGCTGAATATTGTTGGTATCCGGCCAGTTTCGTCGGTAAATCCTGATTTTTGTCGGTAAATCCTGAAAATTGTTGGAAAACCTATTCTCGATGCCCTCCCCTCACTCCCAGTCACCACCATACTAAGCCAAGCCCCTCCCCTCAACTCCCCGCACCCCGCCAAACCACTATCCCCAAATTCCAAACCCCTGTTTTACCCTTCCCAAAACAAATTCAAACATAAAATGATCCAACTCCCTCATTTTTCCGTTAGCTATATAGAAGAGAGTTATTTTGAATTGAGTTAAAAGGGTTATTTTAGTATCCTTAATTTACTTATGTCATGTTTAAGGAGCGTATTATGCCACAAGAAATCAAGGATATTGATTTATATCGGAAAGTGGTCGAGGATCAGGATTCGTCTGCTCTCAGGCAGCTGTACCGAAAATATGAAAAATTGATTTATTCATTCACGTATAAAATGACTGACGACCGTGAGATTGCGGAAGAAGTCATTCAGGAGGTATTCCTGAAGCTTTGGAAGAAGCATGCCCCCTACGACAGCTCGAAGGGAAAGTTTTCGTCCTGGCTGTTGACGATGACCCGCAATACCTGTCTCGATGCCCTGCGAAGGCGCAAAAAGCATGAGTCGGTCGAGTATCTGGAACACGACTCCCTTAAGGAACAGGTCCAAAATGAAACACCCGCCGATATCATGGAATGGAAGGAAAAAGGAAATGCGATACGGGACTGCATCCGCACGCTCAAGGAAGATCAGCAGCGGATCGTCCACTTGTTTTATTTCAAGGGGCTGACGCAGCAGTCTATTTCGAAGAATACCGATACGCCGCTTGGTACGGTAAAAGGAAGGATAAGGCTGGCACTGAAACATCTGCACAGCTGTCTAAAAGGGAAAGGAGGGCAAATGGAATGACTCGCCATTGTGATCACTTACTCGATTATTACAACCAGCACTTGAATGAGTCTGACAAAGACGTGTTCGAGAAGCATCTGGAGAACTGTTCAGAATGCCGGGAAGCCTTAAGCGAGCTGTACCAGCTGAATGAGTTCCTCCCCTATGCATCCGAGCCCATCGACCCTCCGAAAGGATTGGAAGAGCGGGTTTTTGCCAATATAAAAGAAAACGTTACTCCTTTCAGAAAAGAAAAGCCGCAGAGACGCTGGCTCTTCCCTTCTGCAGCAGCTGTGCTCGCCCTGTCGTTACTTGGCAACGCCTATCTGTTCACGCAGGTTCAAAAAGAGAAGGAAATCGAGGAACAGGCCGTAATCGATCAGGTTACCCAATATGTCGAACTCGCTGCGGTTACAGGAAACGCAAAAGGTACAGCAAGTATCATCAAGCAGGGTGAACAATCAAGCCTTGTCGTGCAGGCTTCTCAGCTGAAAGACCTGACGAATGAAGAAGTGTACCAGGTGTGGCTCATCAAAGATGAAAAGCCTCAGCGCGCAGGTACATTTGTGACCGGACAGGACGGAAAAGGATCAGTCATCTTTAAGATGAATGAAGAATTCGCAAGGGAAGACTGGGATACTGTCGCCATCACCCTGGAACCTGATGCAAACAGTCAGCTTCCGGAGGGGGATATCGTTCTCGCCTCTGAAATATAAATACAATTGAATTCAGTCTTCAAAAAAACTCAGGTACCTTGCTGCCTGAGTTTTTTTATTCATTACATAAACTGCAGCCGATGTGCTCTTAAAAGTTTAGGACGTTATTCCCGGCGGTAAAAACACGTATACGACAAAAGACCCATTAGATATACAGAAACTTGTTTTGAGAAGCTACATGAGCATACAGGTGCTTTTCTTTTTTCAAACCTCTGCTTTTAGTCCTTTAAACAATGATAAAACTTTTTTTCAAAAAAAGTGATCCAACCCTAAACTTCTGTCGTTAGCTTTATGAAAATACAAAACAAAAGGAGAGATTACCCTATGAAATTCAAAAAAAGTTATTTGGCAGTACCACTGAGCATGTCATTGTTGATCCCGGCGGCAGGAACAGTATCTGCACACAATGGTGAAGATCACTCACCGATGGCAGTTACACCTGCTTCAGATTTAAGAACGACACTGCAGCATTACTTGAGTGAGCACGCATACC
This sequence comes from [Bacillus] enclensis, assembly GCF_001456935.1. Lineage (GTDB taxonomy): Bacteria > Bacillota > Bacilli > Bacillales > Bacillaceae_B > Rossellomorea > Rossellomorea enclensis. The sequence continues at coordinate 263,712 of NZ_KQ758484.1, forward strand.
TGGCAGTAGAAGCCATGAGAAGGGGCGCTGAAGGCTCCGAAGACTTTGACGCGGCGGCAAATGCCTTGAATGCCAACACGGAAGATTTAACGGCTGCCATCACTTCCGTGTACGGTGAAGAAGCCGGGAATCAGTTCAATGAAATGTGGTCCAACCATATCGGGTTCTTCGTCGATTATGTAAAAGCGACCGGGGCAAACGACCAGGCAGCAAAAGACGAAGCCCTGAAGAAGCTGGATAATTATCGCGCTGATTTCTCTAAATTCCTTGAAACAGCCACCGGCGAACGCCTTGAGTCAGACGGACTGGCAGAAGGTCTGCAGATGCACGTGAATCAGCTGATCGGGGCGTTTGACAGTTATGTGGCAGGAGATTATGAAAAAGCTTACGAATACGAGCGCGAAGCCATCAATCATATGCATATGGTCGCAAAAGGGTTATCCAGTGCCATCACCGATCAATACCCTGATAAATTCGAGAACACGATGGCCGTAACACCGGCAGCCGATTTAAGGGCAACACTTAACCACTTGCTGACAGAACATGCCGCTCTTGCCACAATGGCGATGCAAAACGGAATCGACGGTTCAGAGGACTTCGAAGCTTCCGTCAATGCACTGAATGCCAATACTGAAGACTTATCCGCAGCGATTGCTTCAGTATATGGTGAAGAAGCTGGAAATCAGTTCAAGGAAATGTGGTCCAACCATATTGGATTCTTTGTTGATTATGTAAAAGCAACGGGTGCTGAAGATGAAGCAGCGAAAAAGGAAGCCCTTCAGAAACTTGATAATTACCGCGCAGACTTCTCTAAATTCCTTGAAACAGCCACTGACGGACGTTTGAAATCAGATGCATTGGCTGAAGGTCTGCAGATGCACGTGGATCAGTTAATCGGTGCATTCGACAGCTACGCTGCAGGAGAATATGAAAAATCTTTCGAGGACATCCGCATGGCTTATGAGCATATGCTGAATCCTGCAAAGGGACTTTCTTCCGCGATTGTCGATCAATATCCTGACAAATTCGCCCAGGACATGCCTTCCCAGATGCCGAATACCGGAATGGGCGGTACGGCTGATGCAGAAGAATTCCCGCTTGAATACCTGCTTGCTGCACTGATGGCGATCGCAGGCGGATCTGTACTTGCACTGAAGAAATTCGCAGCAAATAAATAATCCGTGATTGAATATCCCAGCGGCACAATAACAAAATCATAACAAAGCAAAAGGGACAGCCCCCTGCAAGGTCTGTCCCTCTTTTGTGAAGATGAAAGGAGTGGCTTCACATGTTTTATACTATGAGGACTGCCTTCCTTGTGCTTGTACTAATGACTATTTCTGCTTGCAGTTCAGAAATGGGCGCGACCTCAAACGTGGAACCGGCTGAAAAACCCGCCAGGCAGATGGAAACAACACAGCAGACCATGGCCAGTACAACCACCACCTCTTCCCCTTACGCCGAATCGATCATCAAGGACGAAAGAACGGGAATTATCCCCTCCTCTCTTGAAATACCGGCAATCGGCCTGAAAGCCGATATTGAATCCGTCGGTCTGAAGGAAAATGGGGAGATGGCTGTCACCGAAAGTTTCGATACGACCGGGTGGTTTGACAAGGGCTACAAACCGGGTGAACCCGGCAATGCCGTCATCGGCGGCCATGTCGACAGCAGGAACGGCCCCGCCGTTTTTTATGAATTGGATAAGCTTACAGAAGGCGATGAGGTCAAAGTCACAAGTAAGTCTGGTGACACAAGGACCTTTGTCGTCACTGGTAAAAAAGAATACCCGTGGGATGATGCCCCGCTGAAAACCATCTTCGGCTATACCCACAGGAGCTCATTGAACCTGATCACCTGCACAGGAGACTTCGACCGTTCAGCAAGGAACTACAGTAAACGGCTGGTCATCTATACAGAACTGAAAACATGAAACCCGACCCTAATGGCCGGGTTTTTATTTATTTCATTCTCTTTTTTCCAGCAAAGCGTGCCGATTTACTCGATCGATAGATATTCGTATAATTAAATTGATAAATAAAAAACTTTATAATCCCCTTTTTTAGGGTATAGGTAACTATCAACTTATTAGTTTTATGGAGGCTGTTGTTTATGACGACGTATGATGTGAATGTCAACGGATCTATTTTTGACTGGAATCTGGAGAATGGAGACTTCCATTTTGAGAATGATGAAGTCGTTATGTTTTGGGTGAATACAGCTTTTAAAACGCTGTTTGATTCCATTGAAGAAATCGCAGGGGAAAAGGAATCAGAACTCGTCCTTGAAACAGCAGGATACAGAACTGGAAAGATTGTGAGTCAATTTTATATGGACACGATCGGAAATACGGATGAAATCTTGACAAAGCTTCCCAATACATATGTGACAGCCGGATGGGGAATCACTGATGTCGTCTACTACTCTATTAAAGAAAAGAAAGCCGTGATCACCGTCAAAAATGGCTGGGAACTCAAAGTCAAACTTGCCCAGAAAAAGACCGGTGAGGGGAAATTTCTCCCCGGACACTGGGCAGGCGTATTTTCCGGCTTGTTCGATGCAAATGTATGGTACAAGGTTGAGAAGAGCCAGATAGGGGGAGACGAATACAGTCAGTATGAGTTTTTCCCTTCTGATATCACACCGACCCTGAATGTTCAAAGTTTATTCGATGAACAGACAAGAAAGGTACGCGCTGAATTGGAGCAGCTCACGGAACAGCGGACCCAGGTGCTGTCCGATATCATCAAAGAAATTTCCTCTCCGATCATCCCGGTGATGGACTCGATTCTGGTAGTACCATTGGTCGGGCCGTATGATGAATTGAGGGGAGAGGAATTATTGAACCGGACATTGCTGAATCTTCCTCATTACAATGCTCACTATTTAGTGCTCGACCTGACCAGCCTGTCTGGGTTCGACGACTACACGCTTGACTTCATCCGTAAGTTTGTCGGATCTGCCAGCCTTCTGGGAACCAAATGTCTCCTCGTTGGAATATCGGCTGAACTCAGTATGAAGATCGTTCAGTCCGGACATACAGTGGCAAGCATCCCTTGTTTCACCATCTTACAGCAGGGAATCAAGTACGCACTGGAGCAGCAGGGCCTGGAAATCACACAAAAAAAATCGTAGACAAGAAAAGCCGGGCTCACTTTGACCCGGCTTTTTTGCTGATTTTATAAAAGGATGGAATCGTACTTCCCTTCTAAATCCCCGGGGTCAATTTAATGTTACCTTTTCACGTACACCACCACGTACCCGCCTTTCTCTTCCTCCATCGAAATACCGCGCCATCCTTCACCAAGTAATGCCTGCTGCCCTGCTGTATCCTCCATGGGTACTCTCTCAAGCTCGTAAATTTCCCCTCTTGTACCCCTGCCGTCCAACCGCTTGATGAAAATATAACGCAGCTGGCCGGCATATTTAATCTTAAGGGCGGCGATTTCCATCCCCTGGCTGAATTTATCTTTCAAACTGGGAATGTTGAATGGAGCGACCGTGCAGGCAGCGTAAGTAAAGCTACATTCCAGACTCCCCAGTTCTTCCATGATCAAATGGGCAAGGGTCTGCTGCAGACGGTTGCCCCTGTAATCAGGGTGTACAGTTGAGATTTCCTGATAAATCACATCCTCCAGTTCTTCTTCAGGCAGTCCCGCATCCAGTCCGAGATGTTCTTCATCAATCGGCGGGATTAATAACGCGCGGAATGCGATCAATCTATACTCTGTAAAAGCACCGATCATGAGGCCGTTTCCATCCAAAATATATCCGAGCTCTTCGTACGTGAGGGGCTGTAAGATCGATTTTTCCTTCAGGCCCAGTACTACCAGTTCCTGCAGTTCCTGAAGCTGATCAATATCCTCTTTATTCAGCAGCCGGACAGTATAGGATTCTTTGTTCTTCTCAAGAAAACCTTGAAATAGATACTCCATGTATTCATGCTCCTTACTCTATGAAACTTTTAAACCCGGTCAATTCTTCAAGGATCCCTTTGTCCACTTCCACGCCGAGACCAGCCTTTTCCGTCAGACGGATGTAAGGGACATCATATTTCAGATCGCCGACATCCTTTGAGAATTTAATCGGTCCCGTCAATTCTACACTAGTGATGACCTTTTTTGAAAAGGCAACATGATAACCTGCAGCCGACGCGATCGATGACTCGACCATCGAGCCGACCTGGCATTCCATCCCTGCCATTTCCGCCATATGTGCGAGCTTGACTGCAGGATAGATGCCCCCGCTTTTCATTAGCTTGATATTCACTTTATCCGCAGCCTGTTTTGCAATGATTTCACGCATTTCACGTATGCCTTTAAGGCCTTCATCGATCATGAGCGGAATATCCGTCATCGATTTGATCCGGACCATCCCATCCACATCGTCCGCAGAAACGGGCTGCTCCAGCCAGTCGATGTTCAATTCCTTAAGGTGGCACAGGGCCCTCAACGTTTGGCTGCTGTTCTTCCACCCCTGGTTCACGTCCACCCTTATCGGGACTTCCATCCCGATCCGCTCACGTACTTTTTTGATTCGTTCGATATCCATTCCGATTTCAGTCCCGACTTTCATCTTAAATGACTGAAATCCTTCCCCGATCATCCTGGCCGCTTCTTCTGCCATCCGGTCAGGTTCTGTTATGCTCAGGACATGGGTCAGCTGGAATTCTTCATGATACCGTCCTCCGAGCAGCTGATAGACGGGCTGCTTCACTTTTTTCCCAAGAACATCATAACAGGCGATATCAACCGCTGCTTTTGCTGCCGGACATTGATAAACGGTCAGGTCCATCATCTCATGAATCTTTTCAATGTTAAAAGGACTCATACCGATTAGCTTAGGGGCCAGAGTATGCTTCAATAGCTGATATGTGCTTTCCCACGTTTCCCCCGTTACATGCTCGTCCGCTACCGCTTCCCCGTATCCGATGATGCCTTCATCCGTTTCCATCTCAAGGATGATGGAAGGCATATCCTCATATGTATGATAGCTGATGATGAATGGCTGTTTCAGTGGCAGCCGGATGGCGTAAAGATTAATTTTTTTAATGATCATCCTAAAACACTCCTTTGTATCTGACAAATGTCTTGTAAGATTGATATAATGTCGTTATATAGTCGTTAATCTGGAAAGGAGATCCTCATGAATACGAAAATCGCCTTGATCGGCTCCAGGGATTTCACTGAACACGTCCAGGCTTCCATCGCCCCCCGCCTGAACGGAATCGACCTGATCCCCTACATATACTCCGAGCCGCAGGAAGCAGAGAAGCTGATTTCAACAATCGTGCCCTGTGATGCCGTTTTATTTTCCGGGGCACTGCCATATTTTTTTACAAAAGAAGCATGCAAAGAGTTAACGGTCCCCGTCCTGTATCTTGAACAGGATGAGACGGCTCTCATCACATCGCTGTTCCATATCCTTCAGCATCATGAAATCAAACCTGAACACGTATCCATCGATTTGATGGACACTGCCTTTGTCGATCACATCATGACAGACCTGCACCTTCAGAACCCTCCCCAATACGTGATGGATTATAAAAGCAGCCTTCCTCACAACTTCAGCATCAACGAGTATGCCACCTTTCACCAGCGTTTATTCCAAGAGGGAAAAACCAGATTTGCCTTAACGAGCATCCACAGTGTTTATGACAGACTCATCCAACTGAATATCCCATGCATGAGGATGATCGATCCTGCTAAATCATTGATGCGGACAATCAATGAAGCCCGTTCTCAAGCCCTTCTTTCTAAAAGAAAAGCATCCACGATTGCCGCGGTGCGTCTTATTGTTCAGGAAAAAAACAGCGATCTTCAAAAACTTGTTCATCTGATGGAAGGCACCCTTCAAAAAAAGGACGGTGATTCCGCCTATACCGTCTTCAGCAACAGGGGAAGCATTGAAAACCTCCTGGAAACTGCAGAATTCCATTCCTTCTTCCAGCTTGACCAGCCCGTCCTGGCCGGTTTTGGGTATGGACACACGGCTGCTCAGGCTGAGGAGAATGCAGAGACCGCCCTTTCATTTGCATCGAAGTATGATACTGAGAGCTGTGCTTTTATCGTGAATGAGGACAAAGAACTTTCAGGTCCTTATCCTGATAAAAACAAGAAACAGCAGCTGAAATATAATCATCCAGACATGCTGTCACTTGCCAAGCAATTAAAATTGAGTCCTGCAAACCTCTCTAAGATCATGCAATTCTATAAGAATCGTACATTCCGGGATTTTACCGCCGCTGAACTCTCCGATTATATGCAAATCTCCAGGCGTTCTGCGGAACGGATCTTAAAGAAGCTGATCGACAACGGTTCTGCCAGAATCACAGGAGAGGAAATGACCTATGCTCAGGGGCGGCCCCGTGCTGTATATGAGCTGTCCTTTCCCATGTACTGACGGAATCAGGAGGATAACGTGGTCTCTTCCTCTTCCGCTGCTGCTTTCATCTCGGTTTCACTCAGCTTCTCAATCGTGAAGCCCGTGAATGCGTAGATGATGGAGATGACCGGCACAATGAAATTCAACACGGCATAAGGGGCATAATCAAAGGCATGGACCCCGAGTGTCCCTAAAATGAACACACCGCATGTATTCCAGGGAATGAAGACTGACGTCAGTGTCCCGCCGTCTTCCAGGGCGCGGGACAGATTCTTTGAATGCAGCCCCTTTTCCTTATACGCATTCGCATACATCCTCGAAGGCACCACCACCGAAATATACTGTTCCGAGCAGGAAGCATTCGTGGCAAAGCAGGAAACGACCGTCGAAGCAACCAGTCCTTTGGCCGTCTTCGTCACTTTCAGGATCTGATTGACGATGGCACGCAGCATGCCGGTATGTTCCAGTATCCCTCCGAACGTCATCGCCACGATCGTCATCGATACCGTATACATCATTGAATCAAGTCCGCCGCGTGAAAATAAATCATCCACCATTGTATTACCCGTCTCGATTACATATCCGCTTTGGAGGGCGGAGACAGCCTCTGCGAACGAATCATGCTGAATGAATACCTGGGCGCAGAATCCAAGAATGATACCCACGATCAACGCCGGAATGGCCGGAACCTTCTTGGCAACGAGCACGATGACGAGAAGCGGCACAATCAGCAGAAAAGGCGAAACGACGAAACTGTCCTGCAGGACGCCGATCGTTTTTTCAATATCGGCCGTGTCGACCCCGTTCTTTCCGAAGTTCCTTCCCAGATATGCATAGACACCGAGGGCAATCACAAAGCCCGGTATCGTTGTGTAAAGCATATGTCTGATATGTACAAAAAGATCTGTATTGGTGAGTCCCGAAGCCAGGTTGGTCGTATCAGAGAGCGGTGACATTTTATCCCCGAAATAAGCACCTGAGATAATCGCACCGGCAATCATCGGTGCCGGGATCCCCATACTCATCCCGATTCCCATCCCCGCAACACCGATTGTCCCCATCGTAGACCAGGAACTTCCGATCGCAAGGGATACGACAGCACAAATCACTGCGATCGACAGGAGAAAAAGAGATGGAGTGATCATTTTCAGGCCGTAGTAAATCATCGTTGCGACAATTCCTCCGCCTATCCAGGCCCCTATGGTGAGTCCCACCAGCATGATGATGACGACTGCCGGAAGCGCCAGGCGGATCCCTTTATACATCGATTCCTCGATATCCTTCCACTTGAAGCCTGCAAACCAGGCTACGAGCGCAGCCGTAGTCGTCCCGATGATCAGCGGGATATGAGGCCCCTGTTCCAGCACGACAATCGTAATGGCCATCACCGTGATCATCACAAGCAGCGGTATGACCGCGAGCCAGAATGGCATTTCTTTTTTCATGAAAATTCCCCCTTGAAATCCTTAGTTGTTTTTTGACTATTTTAAATTGTCGTTAAATAGTCGCTATATAAGTATGATAAGGGGACTCCAAGAATCAGTCAATCAGATTATGGTACCGTTTACACGAAAACCTTATGCTTTTTTTAGCGCCTCTGCGACTATTTTGGCTGCCCGGTCAAGGACAGAGACATTGAACGTCATATCCGGGTGATGCAGTCCAGGCATCAAATCCGCTCCAACCCCAATCATGGCTGCCTTCACTTCCGGGTGCCTGATCGTGTAAAAATGAAAATCATCACTTCCGGAAGTGATGACCGCCGGAGCCAATGCTTCTTCTCCTGCTATCGCTGTGATCGCTTCCTTCGCAATCATTTCAGCTTCCTCCGACACCTCCGCCCCCGGCGTATAATCCGTCCATTCATACTGAATGCGCACTCCATGAAGCTGTTCAATTCCCTTCACCCCATCTTCCAGCCGGCGCTGTATGTCTTCAAGCACCTCATTTTTCTGGGCGCGGACATCGACTGCAAACCTGGCACTGCCAGGGATGATGTTCAGGTTCTCCCCTCCCGCTTCAATCTTCGTCAGTTTTGCGGAATAAGCTTCAAACGGGGACAGATAGACTGTTTTTAAAAAGGAATGGATTCCCATAAGAGCATCGATTGCATTTTTCCCCTGGTGCGGCCTTGCCCCATGCGCATCCACCCCTGTGATCTTCCCTTCCATAAAAATGCCGGCTCCATGATGGATCGAAGGGCAGAAATACCCGTGGCCCAATTCTTCCTGAGGCCGCAAATGAACGCCGAACAAATAATCAACATCTTCAAGGGCACCCTTTTCGACCATTGTGAGCGATCCATTTCCCTTTTCCTCAGCCGGCTGAAAAATGAACCGGATCCGCTTATCTTTCGGCGGATCTTCAAGGGTATAGAGCAGCGCACCTAGCACCATGGATATATTCGCGTCGTGGCCGCAGGAGTGATTCGCCTTCATCTCACCGTCCACTTCCTGCCAAAGCGCATCGATATCCGCCCGTACAGCCGTCACTTTCCCTCCTTCTCCAATCTCCGCGATCAGCCCGGTCACATTCGTGAACCTCCTGTATTTCACATTCAGGCCATCGAGAATTTCTGCAATCTTATCCGTCGTCTCATATTCCTTCCAGCTCACTTCAGGATGAGTGTGAAAATGGTTGAACCATTCCAGGATTTGTTTTTCATTTTTCATATACACATTCTCCTTCTTCCCTTTTTCTCTATGTATTCTAAAGAGTGACATGAAAATCCTCCTTACAAAAAAAGCACACCCCTCAAGGCATGCTTTCATCAATCAAATGATATTCGGGTATCAAATCAGACAGGGGGACAATCGACGCTTTCTTTTCATAAAGCGGTATGAATTCCTTCAGCATCACAGCAACCTTCATCCCGGTCACCCCAACATGGCCAATCGCAATCGTGCTCTCACTTTCATCCAGTTCATGAGATAGGTGTTTCGCCTGCTTCCCGATATGCTGAAGCGTATAGACATCATCGAAGAACAGCTTATTCTCTAGATAAGGCACTTCCAGTTCACGGGCAAGCTTCGGAATGACACTCTTTCCCGTCGTTTTACTGTCCAGATAGAAGAGCCCCCTCTCCTTGCATACCTCGAGCACGATCCTCATCACCCGATCATCGGCTGTTGCCTTCGATCCCATATGATGATTGACGCCGACCGCATATGGTACATCGTCAATCGCTTTTTCCACTCTACTCCTGATCTCTTCATTTGACAATGAGGTGAGGATGGCTCCCGGGCCAAGCCAGCTTGCTTTGCCGGATACCGGCTCCATCGGGAGGTGAACGATCACCTCATGCCCAAATCTGCGGGCATTCTCCGCATCCGCTTTCGTTGACGGCAAAAACGGCATGATCGCGAGCGTCAGCGTCACAGGCAGATGGAGGATTTCCTCGGTCCCTTTCATATCATTTCCCAAGTCGTCGATCACAATGGCCAGTTCCTTTTGATGGGCCGGCAACGGCAGGATATTTCTCGCACCCGCTGTACCCTGGATCAGCAGCACGGCTGTCAAAAAGACGAACAAGCTTCGCATCCTTCATCACTCCTTCCCCATTAAGGTGTCCAATAAGAAAGAAGTTTAAGAAGACATTTTTTGAGAAAAATCAGCACGGCTGCCTGATCTGCCGCCTTCACGGATAAATCCATCAAAACTGACCCATCCTAGAAAGAAAAAGGAGTGTTGAATGCATGAACGAACAGCAAATGGAAGATTTATTTCACTTTTACGGCCATGAGGATTTATATAAGCGCTTCAAAACGCCCCTTTACGTGACAGGTCTGCTCGATGACAGTGAAGCCGAGCTCTTGGAGGATTTTTTTGACCACTTCACACTCGAGCGTTCCATCTTGTTTGATGAATTCCGCTTTTGGTTCTGTTATTTCGAGGTGTCGAAGAGAGGGATGGATGGAACGTCACCCTATTATACATAGGCTGGAGATTCACCGTGAATGCCGGCAGTTCGACCATCAAATCATAGAGGTGCTCCGGCCAGGACAGCGGTCCTGTCCCTCCATAATGCAAAAAACTGTTTCCTGAAGTTCAACATTCAAGAAACAGCTTTCCATCAATACGGCTTGTCTTGGTAAAAATAGTTCGTGGATTTCCACGTGTTGTCGTACGCTTTATGAAAAATATGGGTGGCAGCAGGCGATACCGGCGGAATCAGCCACGCCCAGTCCCCGGTGACTTCCCGGCCAGCCGATTTCTCGTTTTCTTCATACAGCCTGAACTGCTGGGCAGCAGTGTGATGATCGACGATGCTCACTCCGTCTTCCTTGAAAGAATGAAGGACAGCGATATTCAGTTCGACCAGAGCTTTATCTTTCCATAGTGTGATGGCCCTTGTTGTATCGAGCCCCATGCAGCTTGCCACTTTCGGGAGAAGATTGTAGCGCTCCACATCCGCCAGATTCCTTGCACCGATTTCGGTTTCCATATACCATCCGTTGAATGGAGCCGCTTTATAAGAAATCCCGCCGACCTTCAATTCCATATCGGATATGACCGGCACCCCATACCATTTGAGACCGAGGTCTGTGAACCATTCATATTCCGGGTGCCTCAGATCGACTTCAAGAACGAGATCTTTTCTGATGGGCCTCCACTGAGGAGAATCCTCCCCGATCTTCACCACGAAAGGAAGGAGGTCAAAGTCAGTCTTCTCCCCTTCCCAGCCAAGGGCTTCGCATTTTTCCGTAAAATCGATCGAATGCGGATCCCCCATAACACCACCGCCGACTTTATAACCTGCATATCTCAGCAGTTGATGATTCCATATCCGGATGTCCGGTTCCCCGGGCTGTGATGGCCTGAAAACCGTAATGGCGGGGCGGATCCGTCCTTCATTCGAAGCATATGCCAAGTGGCGCTCGAGTGCGTCCAGCACTTCGTCCCCCGTCGATGCATCCCTTTCATCAAACACATTCAGTGAATTCCAGAACAGACGCCCGATACAGCGGTTGCTGTTCCGCCACGCAAGCTTTGCACCAAATACAAGCTCTTCCTTTGTATGGGTATAAGTGCCGGTTTCAGCTATCTCCTCTTGGATTTCCCGCAACCGCATCCCGGCACCCGTTTTATCATTTTCTATATAAAATTGCTCTATGAAAGCTTTCGCCTCAGAAACTAATTCTTTCAATCCTACCGCTTCCTTATAACCATGTTGTCAACCAAAGTATATCACGCCGGGATTTCATTGAGAGGAGTACATTTGAACAAAAATTGAACAGCGGCACATCGGGACAGGCTCAGGAATCCCGTCCCTTTAGAGACATACTCCGAGTTAGTTCAACGGCTTTTCATAACAGCGGTATTCCTGGTGACCTTCAGGCTTTGATGTAAAATAGACCGATCCCCTGTATGTGTATCCCATTTTCTCATAGAGTGAATTGGCCCCTTCGTTTCTTGCGTAGGCATCGAGGCGGATGCTCCGGTATCCATTCCCCGCTGCAAATTCCTCGCACTTTCCCAGGAAACGGCTGCCGAGTCCCCGGCCCTGTTTGGCGGGATCAAGGAACAAAGCATGAACGACCATCTCCCCTTCATACTCCCAAGGGATCTCGTCCCATTCCGGGGACTGCCAGGTATTCAACGTGACGGCACCAGAAAGCCCGCCATCCGAATACAGGCAATAAAGGTCCCCATATCCGATCTGCTCTTCAAAATACTCCCTGCCAGGATAGTTATCATCCCATTGAAGCAGTCCGCTGTCATCAAGATCCTTCTTACTCCTGGAGTACACTTCCGTGATCTCATCCAATTGTTCAGCGGATGCTTTCTTCAATTCTAACGTCATGTCCTTTATCATGTTCATTCCTCATATTCACTAAAATTTTCTTATCGTTTATTGTTTGATGAAAAGGGTGGAGTTATTCTGAAAACAGGAGCTCTGAAGGCCGTCAGGAATTGCTGCCCGTTTTCTGCTCAAGCAGCGGTTCATACATCATCAGCGCATGATTTTCCGTTATGAATTCATCATCGATCTGTGCTCCAGTCCTGTTGAACACCTTCCGGAATATCTGATTATGCCTGAGGTATCCGCCCCAGTATTCTTGGGAAATGCGATGTTCCTTTTCATACACTTCATATCGGGTGAGCGCCGGTGCGGCCGCCCGCCATTCCCCCACCAGGGCTTCATCCGTAAGGTAGACGTGAAGCTGGAAAGTCTCAGTTGTCGTGTTCTTTATTTTCAAGTCCAGATAATTGTAGGCGCATGTGGCCCCGCTCCCGAACGGAAGCCTTCGGTTGCTGTCGGGAAACACGTCATAGCTGTGACGGTGACGCTCTGTGACAGTCAGCGGCGTATGCAGCGTCATCCAGTAAATCAGGTTTGACAACTGACACAGCCCGCCTCCTAGGCCTGGTTTGAAAGAGCCGTAATAGAGTACCATCCCTTCTACATATCCTTTCCGCTTCGTCGTATTCCCGAGCAGCTTCCAGTACGAAAATGTCTCTCCCGGCTTTATGATGATCTTATCGAGTTCCCGGACGGCAATGCGTAAATTTTTCACCTTATTTTCCTGGTACCACATGTCCACATCCTTCAGCTTCCTGTATAACGGCGTCCGGTGCGAATGGATCACATGCTGCTTTAATTCCGCTTCTTTCGTTTTAGCAAATGTTTCATGAGTCGTCAGCCACTCCAAATATCTCTTTGCACGGTAATAACCCGTACCCAGAAACACCCGGAATGCGGACCTTTTCTTAGGTTGAAACTCCAGTGATTTATACATTGAACCACCCTTTTTATCCATTTATTACCTCCATTATATAATAGACATAAAATTCCCACTATTTATTTTTACAAAGAGGCTCTTTTCACATGCTTTGTTGCTTTCCACAAAAGAAAATACCGGAATTTTGGTATCTTCTGATGTCCGTTCACCTGAGGTTTAAACTTGAATTCGAAAAGAGCACGTCCTCAATCAACATTCAGGCTACCAGCCGAAAAGCAACAATCTTTTAGAAAACAATCTTTTACATAGAAAAGACAGCCTCCCTCTTTGGGAGCAGCTGTCATAAAACTACAAACATCCTTCCAGAAGATCATACTTTTCGTCTCTCTGTTTTTCCAGACTCTCTTTCTCGCTGTACAGCTCCTGCAGGGCATCCAGTTCCGTCAAAGACAGAAGCTTATCTTCGATCTCCCCGATTTTCCCTTCCAATTCTTCAAGGTCCTTTTCTACCTCTTCAATGGAGATTGAGGGTTTTGGACGCTCTTCCTTTTCGCGCATCGGCGCCGGCTTCTTTTTCGGCGCCTCCACTTCTGTACTTACATGAGGTGCCAGTTCCGCGAGCTTTTCCTTCGCCCAGCTGTACGGCCCTTCAAATGAGTAGAGTTTCCTGTCATGGATCCAATACGTTTTGTGGAACAACTTATTCAGAAAATAGCGGTCATGCGAAACAGCAAGGATGGTGCCCTTGAAGTCTTCCAGTGCTTCTTCAAGAACTTCCCTGGAGTCGATATCCAGATGGTTCGTCGGTTCATCGAGCACAAGGAAGTTGATATCCTGATGCATCAGCTGTGCAAGCCGGAGCCGCATTTTTTCCCCTCCGCTAAGCTGGCCCACCTTCCTGAACACATTCGGTCCATAAAATAAGAACTTTGCGAGGATATGGCGGGCATCCCCCTCGGTCACTGCCACTTCTTCCCGGAATGCATCGATCAGGCGGGCATCGGGGTCAGCGATTGTAAAATGCTGGGACAGGTAACCGAGCTTCACGTTGCTGCCGAGCTTTACCTCGCCAGAATCACACGTTTCATTACCCAGGAGCATGTTGATGATCGTCGACTTACCCGTTCCATTCTGACCGACGATTGCTGTCCGGTTCTTGAAATGGACAAGCAGATCCGCTTCTGTGAACAATGCTCTATCGTCAAAGGACTTGGTGACATCCTTCATGGAAAACACCACTTTGCCGCTTCTGTCCGTCTCTTCAAACTCGAGCCCCATCTTCTTGCGCTCGAGGATCGGACGCTTGATTTTCTCCATACGTTCGAGGGCCCTTTCCATGTTCCTGGCCCTCTTATGAAGCGCCTCATTCGGGGGGTTCGCCTGATTGGCCCATTCCTTCAGCCTTTTGATTGCTTCCTTCATCTTCTTAATCTTCTTTTGCTGCTCCTGATACGCCTGGAACTCAAGCAGCAGCCTTTCTTCCTTCTCCTTTACAAACCCTGAGTAGTTACTGTGATAAATCGTCACTTCGCCATCTTCGAGATCGAAAACCTTGTTGATGACATGATCGAGGAAGTAGCGGTCATGCGAAATGCACAGCACGGTTCCTTCATACTCTTTCAAAAAGTCTTCAAGCCATTCGACCGCTCCGATATCGAGATGATTCGTCGGTTCATCAAGAAGCAGCAGATCCGGTTTCTGAAGCAGGATCAGCCCCAGACACAATTTCGTCTGCTCACCTCCGCTGCATTGATTGAAATCTTTCTCCAGCAGCTCATTGATCTCCAGGCCATTCGAGATTTTCGCGATATTCGCATCGATCTCATAGCCGCCGGACAGGGTGAATTCGTCCTGAAGCTTTCCGTACTCCTCCAACAAACGATTCAGTTTATCCGGGTCCCCTTCATTTCCCATCCTGCTCTCGAGCTCCTTCAACCGTTCACCCGTCCTAAGCAGGCTTGAGAACGCCGACTTTAATACATCCAATCCCTTCGTCCCTTCCGGAAACTGGGGAATCTGTGCAAGATAGCCGACCTTCGCGCCTTTTTTCAAATGAACCATTCCTGTATCAGGTGTCTCAGCACCGGACAGCAATTTAAAGATCGTCGTCTTCCCTGTTCCGTTCCTGCCGACCAGGCCGATTCGGGCACCTTCTGGGATTTCAAACGATAAATTTTCAAATATCAAGTTTCCGCCAAACATTTTACTTAATTCCTGCGCACTGCAAATAATCATTTTTCCTCTTCCTTTCAGTCTTTTATGTTATCGGTAAGAGGCTCTTACATTTATAACTCTATTATGGAGAGTTTCATCTGAGTGATCAGCTGGACGCACCGCTCCCCATTCGTCAATAAAACAAAATAAGCCCCGAGTAAGATTAAGAATCTCTCGCGGCTTTTTAAAAATAGGCATGAAAAAAGAGAGCTGGACGCCCTCTGTTTCCGATCCTTAATAAAAAGTGGCTGGAATCTGAGACCTCTTACCGTTCAGTGGTTTTCATATTCATTTGCTAAAAAAGGGCATACGTGTCCCCTTGAACGCAAATGCATGAAAAATTGCACGGCAGATATAAATAAAATCCAGGTACTTGCCACGCAATCCAACAGAACGATTCATCTCAGATTCCACCTCCTTTTTCAATGACGATAGTTTATACAGTCATTATATAATTATTCAGAAAGCTTTTGCAACTTGTTTTACCGTTTTTTGTACAAAATCCGCGACAGCACAAGCCCGATGACGCCGATCGGAATGAGGATCATCGCACGGATCGTGAAATCAAGGAACACAAGGTCTGCAAAAAAGAACTTTACAAGCGCAATCGCGAGGAATCCGATCCCGCACCATCGATAAAAAGCATCCTTCCTGCTTTCCCCCACAACCAGATACAATATCGACAGTACGGCAATCGCCACCGTAAACGCAGTCGTCCTCGGCGTGTAATCCCAGCCGATCACGACAAAGTCCGTCGCTCTCATCACAAAGAAGAAGGCGATGAGCGTGAGCACCGATTTCAACAGAATGAGCGGAATACTCGTAAAAGCTGTACCCGACTTCCGGAAATGATCCAGCAGAAACAGGTACCCGAACACTATGAGGAAGATCGGAAGTTCCACCCTGATGAAATCATTCACCGGTCCGATCATGACCCCGAGTAAAGAATAGAGAATAAGAATGACAGACCCGGCAAGGCCGACATAGCTCTTCCTTTTCCCGGCGAGCCACAGCAGTGCAGCAGCCTCGAGTGCGACAAGGATAAACGTCCAATCATAATCGATCCACCCGAAAATGAATAGCATGAGATGAAGGAACCCCAGAACCAGCAGGACATCCTTCGTCTGCTTCTTCTCTTCAGGCTCCATGAATGAAATTCCGATATACACGACTGTGAAGATCGCGTAATAGTGCAGCGGGACCCCGGTATATGCATAAATACTGTTCAGCAGCGCCAGCAGGATGAAGGTCCCTGAAACGACCGCCGGGATCATCTCGGCACTGACCCGCTCATCCCGGTTCAGAACGATGAGCAGCAGGATATACGCATGCTGGATCGCAAACGGGATCAGGATCGTAAGGGTGATTTCCCCCACTCCGAAGGCAGCGAAGAAAACCAGGGTGAAATACAGCAGATAATAATGGATATTCCAGGCAATCCGGTATCGCTTCCACGTACTGAATGTGACCAGTACAAAGAACATCAAAAGCTGATATCCGTAAAACAGCCACTCATTCCTCGCATCACCCGCGAAGATGAACGGGAATAAATATGCCCCGAACCCGATCAGACACAGCACTAGCTGTGAAGAATGCTTATGCGATACCCAAAGACCCGTCAAAATGAGCAGCAGCAGCAAAAGGTTCGTCACGATTCCCGGGATGAACCCGTATAAAATGTTTGCAGAGAATAACGTAATGATGGCAAGGACAATGCTTCCCGATAACAGGGTGATGCCCAGTCTGCGCTGGTCTTTGATATAACGCTCGCCAAGAACGAACATCGCGATACTGAAGACAGCGCCGGTCAGGACCCTGAATCCGGGAGATAGCCATCCGTTTTGGGATGCCGCCATGAACCCCCACACGCTTCCGATTAAAAGTACAAATAAAAACACTTTCGGGAGCCAGCGCTCAACTGAGAAATCGAAGGCTGGTTTTGATGGTTTTTCCGGTTGTGATGGTGTATCTGCGGCGCCTTTTTTGGCTGCAGGCGCTTGATGAATCTGCGGATTTTCATTTTGTTGATTGTTGTGCGGCGGTTGTTGAGTGGCCGGCTGCGGCTGTTGACTGGTTTGGGGCGTTAGCGGCGCTTGCTGTGTATCCGCTGCATCTGAGGCTTGCGGCGATTCGGGTGCATCAGTCGATGCTGCGTGCTTCGCCTTCATGAGCTGAATCTTGACGAGATTCAACTCCTTCTCAAGCGAATCGACCCGCATTTCCAGACGTTCTAACTCTTCCCTTTCCATATTCCCACCTCCTTACTGTTATTTATACAGTACCGGCTGAGATATTTCCTTTCTTTTTAAGATATTTTTCGCGTTTGTTTTTGGTGTGGGGTGTCAATGGGGTGTCGGGTTTGGATGGAATGGGGATGGGGCTGGAGATGCGCCAAGGGGGTGGGGCATTGAATGGAAAGAGGTGTCGGGTTGTGCCGATTGGGTTTGTAGTATTGGATATGGCGATATGCAAGGCAGGGGGATATACCCCGATGGGCCGGCGAGCAGGTTTATGGGCGATACTTTTGAGGTTAAGGGCGATATCAGTGAGATAAGGGCGGGATTTTTGTTTTATGGGCGGAATCCGGGATTTAAGGGCGAACTGGAGATTTTTCGACAGGGTCCGGGTGGGGTAAGTCGGGATATACCCCAACAGGTGTTCAATTTGTTTTATGAGCGATATCTCTGTATTTATGCGCGAAATCCCCGGTATATGCGCGAAATATGAAATATATGCGCGAACTGTCGATTATCCGACAAATTCCGACACCGCCAACCTCTCGAATACCCGCACAGCAGACACCAAACTCATACTGTTACAACTGCAATCACTCATGATATCCCGTAACCACTAATCCTTACACACAAAAAACCCCGCCCCAAAACCCGGGACGGAGTTCCACACAAAACCCTAAGCCAACCGCTTAAAATTCTGTCCCAATATTTCGTTCATCGTGTGCACCGTGATGAAGGCACGGTTGTCGATCTGGGTGATGAAGCCTCTCAGCTTAGAGAAATCTTTGCGGCCCAGGATCGTCGTGATCACTTCTTTTTCATCAGAAGTGAAGGCTCCTTTTGCCGTGTGGATCGTCGCGCCTTTTCCAAGTTCGTGCACGATGAATGATTTGATTTCATCACTGTATTTGCTGATAATCACAATTTCTTTGTTTGAATTGAACTGCTGCAGGGTATAGTCGATAACGAGTCCGTTCAGGATGACACCAAAGAACGCATACATACCAACCTGCGGCCCAAACAGTACGGCAGAGGAAAGTGCGATAAATAAGTCAGCCAGCAGGACTCCCCTGCCTACTTCTATATTGAAAAATTTATTAAAGATCAATGCCAGGATATCGGTCCCGCCTGTTGATGCCTGCTGGTGGAACACGATCGCCATGCCGGTTGCGGCGATGCATTGACCGATGATCAATTGAATCAGGATATCATCGCTTAACGGCTGACTCATCGGTGCAACGATTTCCAAGAGCCATACATAGAACGACAGCGCAAAGCTTGCATAAATTGTTTTTGCACCAAAGCTGAACCCAAGAAAAATGACTCCGACAATGAACAGCAGAATATTAATGATAATCATGAACAGCCCGAGTGACAGCCCCGGGAACAAGTCGTTCATGATGATCGACAATCCGCTGACTCCCCCTGTCGCTAAATTATTTGGCGATAAGAAAAAGTGAACATTGATGGATACAAGGAACGCACCAAGGTTCATCATGATGAAGGAAAATAATCTTTGTCGCATCACCGCAACCTCCTTTATTGTTTAGTATTTTAGGTTTTTCCGTAAATGATTGAACAACGGGATTATAAAGCCCGCAAACACCCTTTGTAAAGGGAATGCGGCCAAAAAAATAAGGTTTAATAATTGTGACAATTGCAAGGGTTTGCAAATGCCTCTCTGCCAGGGTGGAGGGGTTATTTTTTATGAGGAACGTTATACTGATATTTACAAAAAAGACCCTCCTCCAAAGAAGAGAGCCACTATCTAGCTATATTGTTTTCCCGAATGCATCGTCTTGAAATGAAGCTGCGGAATCGCAATTCCGATCAAGATGAGGATGATCCCCATCATCTGCAGCGCTGTGACCTGCTCATGAAGGATCAACATTGCCGACAAAATCGCTGCGGGCAATTCCGCTGCACCGAGAATTGTCGTGATGCTGGAATCGAGATGCGGTGAACCAATCGCCAGAAAAACGACCGGAAAGATCGTTCCAACGACCGCCACCGCCAACCCGAACTCACCCATGTCTATCAACCGCGCCGGCTCCCTTATAAAAGAAGGCTGAAGCGCCAAAATCACAACCAACATGCCTCCAAATGTGATCAACAGACTTTTTTGAATGGTAGGCACCCCTCTCGCCACCTTTCCGCTCAGGAAAAGGAATAGCGCAAACGTGAAAGCCGCAGCGACTCCATAAAGGATTCCAGGGATATTCTCAGTCCAGTTAAAGCCTCCCGAAGAAGCAATGCCTCCTGCAAGTACCGTCCCCATCCACAGGAAAGCAGACGATACGAGCTTTTTATTCGCTGGCCATTTTTTCATATATAGCGCTTCGATCAGAAGTCCGATCCAGGTAAATTGAAATAACATGACAACGGCAATCGTCGCCGGCACCTTGCTTAAGCTGAGGCCGTAAAAAACGCCGGTCATGGATAGCAGCGCTCCGATTCCAAACAAAGAGAGCACCTGCTTCAGAGAAACCTTCACTTTTTTGGTAAAAAGAAAAGCCGCCAGCAGCATCATCAGACCGAATAGATATTGAACCCCCGTTATCTCCGTTACGGTGTAACCCTCCGCAAACCCGAGCTTCACCACAGAAGCATGGATGCCGTAGCTGCTTGCACCTGCAAGGACACATAGTGATGCGTTGATTGGTTTCATCCTGCCCCCTCCTCTTCAATTACGTCTCAAGCAAGTATAATCCCGCGGAGATTATTTCGGCAATAGAAATATGGGCCCATAAAGATAAAAGCCCGTCCCGTACTGCTTTAACGCAGTGCGGGACGGGCCTTCAAGCCTTTACCGGTTATCGATTTTCTCCGGATACAGATCATGGTTCATCAAGCGGTGGTCCGCCATTGTTTCATATTTTGTACCGGGTTTTCCGTAGTTGCAGTACGGGTCGATGGAGATTCCTCCGCGCGGCGTGAATTTGCCCCATACTTCGATGTAGCGCGGGTCCATCAGTTCGATGAGATCGTTCATGATGATGTTCATGCAGTCTTCATGGAAATCACCGTGATTCCTGAAGCTGAACAGATAAAGCTTCAATGACTTGCTCTCTACCATTTTTTGATCGGGGATGTAGCTGATATAAATGGTTGCGAAATCAGGCTGGCCGGTCTTAGGACAGAGACTTGTAAACTCCGGACAGTTGAACTTCACGAAATAATCACGGTTCGGGTGCTTATTATCAAATGATTCAAGAATCTCCGGGGAATATTCGAACAAATAGTTTGTTCCTTGATTTCCCAGCAAGGTAATATCTGTTAATTCTTCATCTTTTCTGCCTGACATATTAAAATCCTCCCATTCATTGTACACAGAAATAAAGGAGGACATAGCATTAGCCTGTTTAAAAACAGCAGCAATCCGCATTTTTGCAATTCCCTCTGCTGACTGTTACGCTTAGTAGATAATGATTTTCTAGATTTTAGAAAAACCATTCGTTTCATAGAAACATAGTTTTTTATAGAGGGTTAATGCTATGAACCTCTCTCAAGTTATGTGAGCGTCATATAGTTGTACAGAGGTTATCATAAATAAGATTGCTAAGAAAGTCAACATGCTGATGCCGGTGATTCCTGGACCCGTATCCCTTGAATAAAGCAAGGCTGGTCCACACTTTTATATTCATTATATGGATGGTTTTTCTAAGTCGTTTTCTTAGAGGAATTTCACAATATATGTGGAATATAATTACGTAGTTGTCTTTCCTCACCTTTAGAAGGGGGTAATAATGCATGAAACAGCTTGTCCCCACCTTTACCAAATTAATACTGAAGGGTGATGTTCAGGCATTGTCTGAACTTTATACTTCTTCGATACAGGGCCGTACAGATTCCCTTACTTTCTATGAATCTGTTGTAAGACCTTCCATGTATCGCATTGGTGATCTTTGGGAGAAAAATCAAATCACTGTGGCTGAAGAACATTTAGCTACGGCCACCTTAAAATATTTGCTTGCAAGCGTCTATACTCCATACGAAGTGTCCGAACGCCGCCCAAAAGGCCTCTTATTCTGCATAGAAGGCGAGCAGCACAGCCTGGGACTTGAACTTGCAAACGAGGTATTCAAAGAGCAGCATTGGAATACACGCTATCTGGGAGCAAATGTGCCGATCCGGGATGCAGTCACATTCGTCAAAGCCTGGAAACCTCAGGCAGTTGCAATATCCATCGGGATGACAACGACAATACAGCAGCTGAAAGAGTGCCTTGAGGAGATAGAGAAAGTGCAGCCGGATATAAAGATCCTGGTTGGCGGAAGGCTTATCTCCCACTACAAACTTGAATTCTTGAAAAAGGATTCAATCAAAACCTTTTATGATTTAAGGGAATTGAACGAGTACTTAGAGGAGCATGCCGATCAGTTCCTTGCACTGATAGAAGAAAAAATATCAAACTGAAGGTTCCTCTCACAATTAACCGGCACTTCATCTCGGAGATGCCGGAACAATGGTGTCCGTAACCTTTCACAGGGAGGGATACTGTGGAAAATCTTGATTTCTGTCCGATCCCCTATCTGATATTGGATAGGGGATTAAACGTCCTTGATGCCTCTGACTCAGGGTATGACCTTTTAAAGCGGGGAGAAAGTTTCCTCTCGATTCTTGAAGAAGAAAGCTCCCCTAAATTTGCCCGGATCATCCATAAAGATCTATCCGGAAAAATGGAAGTGAATCTGAAAAAGAATTCTTCCTTTGAACTTGTCGATCTATTCTACAGGTTTTCAGATGTACAGCAGCGGTTTCATATGGCGGTCATCACAAAAGACAACGAATATGAGAAAGTCTCGCAGCAGATGAACGGCTTATTCGACCGACTTGGGGAATCGAATATCGTCAGGAAAGATACAAATCATAGAGAAGTATTGGCAAGCGTTTCATCACTCTACTTAAAATTGACCAATACGAGTGATTGGAATAGGGAAGAAGTCATGGATCGGGTGAAAGAAATTGAAATCCTCCTTATGAAAAATGTACAATAAAGATGTACATCATTTCAAAGTTGGGAGAATCGAATATGACTTTACTTGGAAATCTGCTTGAGTACAATCAGAAATTTGTAGAAGAAAAATCATATGAAGAGTATAGGACGACTAAGTTTCCAGACAAACGGCTTGTTATTTTGACGTGTATGGATACGCGCCTTGTCGAGCTTCTTCCTAAATCAATGAATATGAAAAACGGCGATGTGAAAATCGTCAAGAATGCCGGAGCGGTTGTTGCCCATCCATACGGAAGTATCATGCGAAGCCTGTTGGTTGCAGTGTATGAGCTTCAGGCGGACGAAGTCCTCGTCATCGGCCATCATGAATGCGGAATGAGCGCCCTCAACAGTGAACACATCATCGGTAAGATGAAAGAGCGCGGCATCGACGAAGACACGTTTAACACTCTGAGTTACTCAGGGATCGACCTGCACGACTGGCTGAAAGGCTTCAATTCCGTTGAAGAAAGTGTTTCCCACAGCGTCGACATGATCAAAAACCACCCGCTGATGGATAAAAACATCCCCGTCCACGGACTTGTCATCTCTCCCGAAACCGGGAAGCTTGATTTGGTTGTGGAAGGATATTAAGTTTATGAAAGAAGGACAGCCCCCTCCACATTGGGGGGCTGTCCTTTTTTTGATTTCATGCCGGCCTTTTTAATAATAGAAATGCCGTTTTGATTATAAATCCATTTTTCCACTATTACTGGTCAATTTTTAAAAATACAATTTTTGAATTCGATAATAAAATGCCGATTTCCGCTATTAAATCTTTGATTATCGATAATAAATTCTTCATTTTCGATAATAAATTTATGAGCTGTTTCGTTCGGCATCAGAGTCCCGGGATAAATCCTGAGGATTGAAGAAAAAATCACATGATTGCCGGCTGCATGCATATGTTTTAACTGAAATAAGACTCTTTCTCAAAAAAAATCTCCTGATTCATTCTATTTATTCGAGAAATCCTTCAATTCTTTCAGTATCGGCATCTTCTCCATATCGTCTTCGCTGACGTGGTCCCACTCGATCCCTTCAGGCTTTTCGTACGGCGTATGTGTCTCCACTCCGCCCTTCTCTGTAAAGATCCAATCGACCGCCAAATCATATGAGTCCCTCGGGATATCATCATCCACCAGCTGTTCACTGTTTATGGTGGTGATGACCGGGACGGGTTTGTTGCCGATTTCACGGAGGATCGCATATTCGCGGTCGGCATACCCTTCCCCTTTTCCAAGCCTTCTGCCGTCCATGTGAATTGCGACAGAACCCACAACAATCAAGTCGATTTCAGGAATGTCAGTAAGGGGCACTACTTTCCCATATGAATTCATATGTTTGATACTCGCCGCTTTCCTCTCTTCCCCACTCGGCACCCACTCAGGCTTGATCATAACAAACCCATCCTTCAGCCTCGGCGTAGGAATGAGTAGGGTCTTACCATCTTTCAAGACAGAAGTCCTTAGTGGCAGCTGTGGTGCATCAGGATTCACTTTAACCACTTTTGCGTTTTTATAGAAATCCATTTCCTGCATATGTTTCGCCGCCGCTTCCGCCCCTTTGAAGTTAGGGATGCGATTGACCAGCGGGAACGGAAAACGTCCCAGTTTTTTTTCGGTCAGGCTGTTCCACACTTGGTGACGGATTTCTTCTTTTGTCCTCATCCGGTATTCCTCCTTTACCTTTCATTCTTCTCTTACTATCAATACACGAAAAGCAAAACCGCACAACATCTGCGCGGTTTACTTCTCTTCAATATACTTTTTCATTTTTTCCAGCAGAGCACGGGAATCATCAGCGGGAGTGAATTCCCCATCCACCAGGGCATAAGGTGACTTTTTGCATTCCTTGCACCTGCTCTGGCATTCGTACTCTTTATATATGACGTTCTTTCTGTTCAGGAACTCACTATACTCAGGCATAGTCTCTTCAGTTAAAAACCGATCCAGGTTCTTCTCGCAAAATTCGACTGTGACATTCTTTCGTTTTGAAAAAAGTTGATTGATAAACTTCACTGGTAAGTCATCCTTTATATAAAGTTCAAGTTTCTATTGAGCTGGAAATGACCGTTTGATATAACGATCCAGAACCAGGTTGCCAAAAGGGATGAACGCTGCTGCAAGAGCACCTGCCGCCCATTTGAAGTGCCACCTGATTTTAAGTGTCGTGTAACCGATGACGAGGACATACACCACAAAAAAGAACCCATGCAATGAGCCGACTACCGTTACAGCTTCCGGTACACCAGCCATGTATTTAAGAGGCATGGCAATGAATAATAAGACCAATAATGAAGCGCCTTCGATGAAAGCACTCAATCTGAAACGCCCTATCGCTGATTTAAGCATTATGAAAACCTCTTTCTGGTAATCTGTCTGGACACGCCTATTATACCATTGTTGGCGTGAGACATATATCGGTAAGCATTGGATTTTGCCTGCCAAGGGTTCCGGTCCCCGTTTCAAAGGAATGTTCAGCTCGTTTTCCCCATAAACATAGGAAACGTAAATACTTTTTTAAAAGGAGGCTTCAGAACTTTGAAAATCCTTCGGGCGAGACTTCAGGACCTGGACCGGGTGGCTGTGCTGTTTAACCATTACCGCATGTTTTACAAAAAGCCTTCTGACCTGGAAGGAGCACGTCATTACCTTAAACAACGTCTGGCAAACGATGAATCAATCATATTCATTGCTGTCGATGACGATGCATGCCTTGGTTTTACACAGCTCTACCCTTCTTTTTCTTCCGTTTATCTCAAACCGATCTGGAAGCTGAATGATTTATTTATCGCAGAACATGCGAGAAACAGGGGCATCGGCCAAGAGCTTCTTGCTGCTGCAAGGGAACACGCCGTACTGACCGGATCAAAAGCGGTCATACTCGAAACCGATCATGATAATTTTCACGCGCAGCATTTGTATGAGAAAAATGGCTATGTAAGGGACAATGAGGTTTTTTATTATACGTTGACTTTATGAGTGAATCTCCGTTATTCGGAAGATGAAATGAGGGTGAGACAAATCTTTAAGGCAAGGATCTAAAGGCGAACATTTTAGAGTGGACTTTAAACAACGCTAATATCTAAGTTAAACGATGCTAATAAAAACCCGAACTCATTAGAAACCAAGTTTTTAAATGAGTTCGGGTTTCACTTATTAACGATAACCCCAATATGCTTTACCAGAGCAATTTCATAAATTCGACTGTCCATCTTTCCGTAATCTCTGACAGACAGAGTGTGGGGTCACCGCTTCGGAAATAAATTTCAGCATCAATCGGCTTTAGATATAGACCTCAATAGATAAACCGCATTAAATCCAACGCATCCCGCGATTGCAGCCCCTGCGCTCTTGTCCGCATTTTACACTGCTCTGGAATTTCATATAGTGATAAAAGATGAAGGCATCCCTTCCTTCCCGAGAATCCATGTTGACACGGGGCTTTAACCTGGAAAGGAATTCCCTGTCGCAGTGACAAGCTGGTCCGTATTTTTCATAGCATAAATCATGTTCCATGCAGATGCTGTCTATTTCATTGACCGGCTGTCCAGGCCCGCTGCACCCAGGGCCGCACCATTTATAACCTGGAACACAATAGCCTCTTTCTCCCCTTCGGCCCATACTGCACCTCCTTTGACGTTTCATTTCTTACACAAAGGGAAAACACCTTTTGTAAGAGAAAATAGTTAAGACTATATTGTATGCATGTCCACACAGTATTGTTTATCCAGTAGATAAGGAGGAATGAAATATGGCAAACTTTCAATTAAAAGATACGGTACCTGATTTCACACTCCCATCAGTCGCAGGTGAGAAATTTTCGTTCAAGGAGCATCAAAAGGAACATGACAGCTGGCATCTGATCGTTTTCTTCAGGGGAGCATGGTGCCCGGTCTGTCAAGAAGAGCTTCGTGAGTTCCAGGCGAATAAAGAGAAATTCGAGGAACAGGGTGTCCATATTCTGGCGGTTGCGAACGATGATTTAGAAGACCTGCAGGAATATGCAAACAAAGAAAACATCACATTCCCGATCATGGCAGACAAGGAACTCGAAGCCATTAAAGCGTACGACGTTTACTACCATGGCGAGGACGCCCCGTATGAAGATCACGGTGAGCACGGCGAGCCTGCTTATTTCCTTGTAAATGAAAAAGGCGAATTGATGTATCAGCAGCAGCAGACCGGCCCATTCGGACGGCCGCATCCCGATGAACTTTTAAGAACCGTGAAATATATTAAAAAGAATGTGAAATAATCTTAAGGGAAAACCGCTTTGACTTAAAAATCAAAGCGGTTTTTTACATATTGAAAAAGCCGAATCTTTGTATCCCATGTACTGTTTGTGATAAGTTTCAATAAATACAACCTTTTCAAAGGAGGAACCAATTTATGCTCCCTGAAACCCAGCAGCAGATCCAACTCGTATCCCGTCCAGAGGGAATGCCCGAAGAAAGTGATTTTCTTTACAAAAAGGTCGATGTTCCTCATCCGTCCCAGGGCGAGGTTCTCATCAAAACATTGTACCTTTCAGTCGACCCCTACATGCGCGGCAGAATGTCCGATGCTAAATCCTATGTAGAGCCTTTCGCATTGAATGAAGCACTCTCCGGCGGTGTCGTAGGAGAAGTCATGGAATCAAAATCGGAGCAATTCAAGCAAGGCGATTTCGTCGTAGGCATGCTTCCATGGCAGGAATATTCACTGGCGGGCGAAAAAGAAGTGCGCTCCATCGATCCGGATGCAGCCCCGCTATCCACTCACCTGAGTGTACTCGGATTAACAGGCCTGACAGCCTACTTCGGTCTCCTCGACATCGGCCAGCCTAAGGCAGGAGAAACGGTTGTGGTCTCAGGTGCAGCCGGAGCGGTTGGATCTGTTGTCGGCCAGATCGCGAAAATCAAAGGTGCACGCGTGGTAGGCATCGCAGGATCTGAGGAAAAAGTGAATTACTTGAAAGAAACACTCGGATTTGACGAGGCCATCAACTATAAAGAAACAGACGATATCTACAGCACATTGAAAGAAGCATGCCCGGATGGAGTCGACGTCTACTTTGAAAACGTCGGCGGCGAAATCGGTGATGCAGCCATCAGCCTGCTGAATAAGCACGGACGAGTGCCGGTTTGCGGAGCTATATCTTCCTATAATAAAACCGAAAGGGACCTTGGTCCGCGAGTACAATCGAAACTGATTAAATCAAGCGCCCTCATGAAAGGATTTGTCGTCAACGACTACAGCGACCGATTCAAAGAAGGGGCGACAGAGCTTGGCCAATGGCTCTCAGAAGGCAAACTTCAGTATGAAGAGACAATCACAGATGGCTTTGACAATGTAACGGATGCTTTTCTCGGCTTGTTCCAAGGGAAAAACCTAGGCAAGCAACTTGTGAAAGTGGCAGAGCCTGAAAAATAATATTCACAAAAGACAGTCCATACAGGGCTGTCTTTTTTTACGAGCCCATCCCCATGTTTCTTCCTTATTCACAAAGGGAAAGAAATAAATAAGAAAGAAAGTACACCAAGGAGGAAAGATTCATGAAATCCTATCAATTATATATAAACGGGGAATTCACAGACGGCTCGAAAGGTGAAACCCTCGATGTGCTCAACCCCGCAACAGAAGAAGTCATTTCGAAAATCCAGAATGGTTCGGAGGAAGATGTAAACCGGGCAATCGAAGCTGCCCACTCCGCCTTTCTTACTTGGGAGAAGGTCACTTCTAAAGAGAGGGCTTCGTACCTTCATAAGATCGCGGATAAGCTTGAGGAGCGAAGGGATGAATTTGTTCAGTTGCTGACAATGGAAAATGGAAAGACGATCGATGCCTCCGAGGGAGAAATCGACCTGTCCATCGAATATTTCCGCTACATGGCTGGCTGGGCACTCCGATATGAAGGGGAAATTCTTGAAAGTGAACGTTCCAATGAAAATATCCTCGTTTACAAAAAGCCGATCGGTGTAGTGGCAGGGATTGTCCCCTGGAATTTCCCAATGTTCATTTTGGCAAGAAAAGTTGCCCCTGCAATCGTAACGGGGTGCACCATCGTGCTGAAGCCGAGTCAGTACACGCCGAATACAGCATGCGAGTTCGCAAAAATCATTGATGAAGTCGAGCTTCCGAAAGGGGTCTTTAACCTGGTGACAGGAAAAGGTTCCGACATCGGTAATCCTTTGTCAGGTCATCCGAAGGTGCGCATGGTTTCCATGACGGGAAGCTATCCTGCCGGTTCAAAAGTAATGGAGGCTGCTTCAAAATCCATCACGAAGGTGAACCTGGAGCTTGGAGGCAAAGCCCCGGCCATCGTGACAAAGCATGCAGATATAGACCTTGCTGTTGAAAAAATCAAAACCTCCAGGATCACGAACTCAGGACAGGCCTGTACGAATGCTGAAAGGGTCTATGTCCATGAGAGTGTGGCCGATGAATTTATCGAAAAAATCACGGACGCATTCAAACAGACGTCTGTCGGAGATCCTACTGACAGAAACAATGAAATCGGCCCGCTTGTGAACCAGGATCGATTGGATGCCGTAACCGAAATGGTCAATAACGCTGTAGGGAACGGAGCCAGAATCCTTACAGGCGGAAAGCCGCTTGATGCTAAAGGATATTACTACGAACCCACCATCCTCACAGACGTCAAGCAGGACATGGAGATCATCCAAGAAGAAATCTTCGGTCCCGTGCTGCCGATCATGACATATAAGGACTTCGATGAAGTGATTGAACTTGCCAACGACACGGAGTATGGTCTCTCTTCATCCATCTTCAGTGAAAATCTGCATGAAATCATGAGGGCGGCAAATGAACTTCGCTATGGGGAAACCTTCGTCAACCGCGAAAACTTCGAAGCCATCAACGGTTTTCACGCCGGCCGTGCCCAATCAGGAATCGGCGGGGCAGATGGCAAACACGGCCTGAACGAGTATTTGGAAACTCACGTCGTGTACCTTGAATATGATGAAAACTATAAAGGATAACCAAACGAGAAGCCCGTCCCTTTTTTGAGAGGGACGGGCTTTATACGTATGGCCGAATGATAATAATAAAAGCCCCATCACAGACGGGACTTTTTAAGCCGTTCATAAGATTATTTTTAAGATACGATGAAGAAATTTGCCATAGCGATCAGAAGAAGGATGATGACGATACCGGAACTCATCCAGAGAATATCACTGAAATCCATTTTCATATCTGCTATTTTATCTTTATTCAGCATGCCATTTCACTCCCTTGATGATTTTCGATAAATCCGATGACCCTGAAGTCTGAATGATCGAATTTAGCTGATGCCGAGCAGTGGGAACATTCTATTTTCTGGACATTCATCGGGGTCCTGAATTCATTTTCACAGTGACTGCATTCCACGATATGTAGATCTTGTTCGCTGCCTTTTCGATCAAATTGAATACGTTCTCTTCCGCGATTAATGTAGCTCACTTTATACTCTCTCCCGTCAAGTTTGATTTAGTAAATATATACCCGATGAGATATTTGTAAAACATTTTTAATCTATTTTTCTATAAAATCTCAGTCTTTAAGCACATTTTTTTAGGGAGTTCGTCTTATTTAAGGAAACTTTTTCATATAGTAGTAGTCATTATGTTACACTTTTTACAAATTAGAGAGGTAAGGGGGAAAGTTCATGACGCAGCCAGCGGGGTTCGGGGTCAGATTCGTAGCCAATATTGTGGATTGGTTGATCATCAATCTTCCACTGATTATTATTGCAGGACTCGTTACAGGGGATTTTTCACAAGATAACACCTTTGTTTCCACGGTCATCTTTGTATATGTCCTGATCACTCCTGTTCTTTGGAAAGGGTATGTAGTCGGAAAGCGGATCGCGGGTATCCGCATCGTTAAAAAGGATGGAAGCAATGTCCACATCGGAAACATGCTGATGCGGACAATCGTTTCCGGGATTGTTTACGGTCTTACATTGGGGATCGGGATCATCGTCAGTGCCTTTATGGTCGGCATCCGTGAAGACAAACGGGCGATTCATGATTTTATCGCCGGGACCTATGTGACCCACGCCAAACCGGAAGAAGGGTGATCTCTTTAAAAACAACCAGCTTCATCTAGAGCTGGTTGTTTTTTGATTATAATCGCTTCTCCATGAAATGCTGGCGCCCTCCCTTTGGAAAGTCCTCCAGCACACCGAATTCTCTGTAACCGAGTTTTTTATAAAAACCGGGTGCCTGAAAACTGAATGTATCAAGCACCGACAAGTAGCATCCAAGTCCCCTTGCGTATTCCTCTATTCTTTCAATGAGCTGTACACCCAGTCCTTCCTTTCGGTGTTCCTCGGCCACCCAAAGGAAATCGATGTGGAGATGGTGCCAGAATGTCTCACCCGTCACCCCGCCCACTATTTCATCCTTTTCGTTCCTTACAACGAAACTCACCTTCTCCAACGGGGTTTTCACTTCGTCATTGATTGATTTCATATTGTACTCAATCAACTTTTTTCTTATGTAGTCGCTGTCTTCCTGATTCCATTGTTGTGTAATTTTCAATGTCTTCTCCCCCTTTTCTTATTTTTCCAGTTTATCATTTTCGCTGCTTTCAATGTGGTTTGGAGATTTTACCCAATCTCCCAAAAATCATGTTTAACGGCTGTCAAACTTGTTTATAGAATACTATAGACATAAAATTTCAAAGGAGAGGTTCGATGTCTTTTCAACGCACGATGAACAAGCTTGAAAACTTATCCTTGCAGAAACCGGACAAACTATTGACCGTCTATCTGAACACCGACCGAAGCGATCCCGATCAGCAGGGCGGCGAATGGAAAATCGCACTGAAAAACGGCTTCAACAGTCTAGTCGAATATTTGGAAAGCGCCCCTGAAGAACGTGAAAGACTGCAGGCGATCCGGCCAAAAGTTGAAAATCATATCCTGAGCCGGGAAAGGGAACTGCCCAGAAGCTTCATCATCTTTGCTTCAGCCGACAGCGGCATCTGGGAAACGTTCGAGTTGCAGGTACCGGTCGAAACGAACTTCTATTGGGAGGAAAAGCCCCATCTCGAGCAATTAAAATCACTGCACGACCAATATCCGCAAACCGGACTGATCCTCCTGCAGCAAAATCAGATTAAAATCCTTACCTCCGCTTTCGGACAGCTCCAAACAAGCGAGTTCATGGAATTCGACCTAGACACAGAGGACTGGAGACGAAGTGAAGGACCGCACCATGCAGATGTCAGCATGGGCAGCGGAGGCGGCAAATCAAACCAGCAGGATGAATTTGATGAAAGGCTGAAAGCCAACCAGCAGCGCTGGTGGAAAAGCCTCGGCAGTATCCTCGATAAAAAAGCCGCCGATGAAAACTGGGAAAAGATCGTCCTCGTCGGCGACAAAGAAGAAGCCGCTGTACTCGCTGAAAACATGAATAAAGACGTCCACGATACGATCCAAAAGAATCTCTTAAATGAAAATGAACATCAGGTGATTGAGAAGCTTCTAGCCTGACCCAAACGCAAAAAATCCGGATCCTGATTGCGGTTCCGGGTTTTTTACTGTTTTGGGAGCTTCAAATCCCCTGGATCCCCAAAATTCCAATTCCATTCCAGTAATAATATAAATTTATATACATAGATTGTTATACCACGGAAATCCGCCCTCCTATTGACCCCAGCCAGTATCTTTATTCTAAAATATCCACTCATATATTTTTATGCATGTTTAAGGAAGAAAAATTAAAGGAATTACCCATAACACCTTATCTATCAACATATGTTCGGTCAGGAGGTACACGATGAAATTTGCTGGTATTGGTTTAGTTGTACTAGCGGCTATATGCTGGGGCATCAGCGGCGGGATTGCCGATGTATTAATGAACAAGGGCTGGGATCCGATTGTGATTTCATTTTACCGGGGGGCCGTCGGCTTTATTTGTTTTTTCCTGTGGTTTCTTTTTCGTTTTAGACAAAACCGGGTCACTTCTCCCCGTTTATTCATGTGGGCTCTGATTGCGGGTGTGGGTGTTGCCGGGAATTTCACTTTTTATTTTTTGAGTATCGAGGCATCCAGTGTTGCGGTAGCCGCTACTTTAATGTACACCGCACCTGTATTCGTTCTCTTAATCTCCTTTTTATTACGGATTGAACCTTCTACTTGGTTCAAGTGGGGCTGCATTGCTGGTGTTCTTTTAGGGATTGTCCTGCTTACAGGTGCCTACAACACTGAATCGATTTCAGTGAGTTTTATCGGGATGGGCGCGGGGCTTGCTGCCGGTCTTTCATATGCTTTATTTATTTTCGGGTTTAAAAATGCATCTTCTATCGCGAATCCGCCCGCCACGTTAGCCATTTCTTTTTTTTCATTTTGTCTCATCCTTTTTTTCTTCACGGATAAGGCTGAAGCAGCTGATGTGTTGGCTTCAAGTGATCTAGGACTGTTTTTACTTCTGGGAATCCTCGGGGCTGGACTTTCATTTACATTGTACGTGATTGGAATACGATGGACTACTCCGTCAAATGCTTCCATGGTCGCTATGGTAGAGCCGGTGACAGCTTCATTATTCGGCGTCCTGGTTATCGGGGATCACTTGAACGCCATTCAAATCCTCGGAATGGCGGTTATCCTGGTTACGATCACCGTGCTTAGTGTGAAGCAGTCCGATGACTAAGAAAGTGATCCTGTTTAAGTTTTTTGAAAAAGCATTTGCTCACTAAAAAATAATGAGTCATCATAGGGAATAGGGCACGCTAAATCAGGATTTTTCCAAATGTCTCATTCTTACAAGCACCACCCGCCTCCTTTTGCATACTTTGTAAACAGGAGGTGTGTGCCGTGCTTTCACGTATTAAATGGTTGTCCTTTTCGATTGAATTATTTCTCGCGGTTCCGGTCTTTGGAAATATTGCGGGTGACGCAATTCCGTTTCTCCTTTGCTTAGTGGCGGTCTGGCATGCTTGTGTGTTGTACGTTTCAAAATCAGAAGATCAGCCGATTCTCGGAAGTGCGCTTGGAATCATTGCCTCATTCCTCAATTTCTTCCCGATCATCCGGTTGATTGCTCACGCGATTACTGCCATTGTACTTATTTTTGAAATTCAGAAGGCACCTGGGATGGAATGATCCTGATGCCTTCAACTGAAAAAAGATGCTTCCAGATGGAGGCATCTTTTTCGGTTGATTCTCAATGTTTATTTCCCCGTTTAAAATTACCGGTGATCTTTGCCATCACTAATTGTTTTTCTTTTTCGCTTCCTGCCATTTTTACTCTTTTCATGAACTTGTCAGCTTCTTTCCCCCTTAAGTATTTTCACCTGCCTTCCTTCATAATCTATAAACACCATACCGTTTTTCATTTCCCTATATGTAAACGGAGATTCTTCCAGGCGGTTTCGTTTATCGATATTCCCCATCATCGCCCTCCTTTCTTTGAACAAGATCTATTGTTATATTCCAGAAAAGAAGGCATTTACCTTTTCCAGTTACAAAAAAACGCAGTCCAACCCTGGGATTCACTCCCAAAGCCAAACTGCATTATTGATTACTGAATTACACCGCCGGCATTCACATACCGCGCATTGAATTCCTGCAGAAACTGATTTGTTACCGCAACATCATGGATGATCAGCATATTTTCATCATTTACATTGTTCCCGTTTTCACTCCAGTTCGTAGAACCGACGATGACGGTCGGATCACTGGCCGTGTCTGCATCGATGATCATCGTTTTGGCATGGAGCTTTCTGCTTTCATTAGCAGAGTAAACCGGAGCCGGGTTGGCCCAGCGGATATTCGGGTTGTTTTCGCTCGTCTGGGATGCCGTCCTGCCGGTCATCTCGATGCTTGCTGACCACCACTGATTCCAGAAGCTCGCATCGAACAGTCCTTTGACATCAAAGCCTGTCAACGTCCCTTGATTGTCCTCATAGCTCCCTTCCCACTTGTTCTTCAGTTCATCTACCAAAGCTTGATCGCTCCAGGCGAAAATCGTGAAATAAGCATTCTCATCCGCTTCTGTTCTCACAAGTTCAGTCATACGCCCGACTGCATCATCACCTGATGAAAAATATACCTCGACTTCTTTCCCCCCGATCGTCACTGAGTGAGGTGTATTATCGATTTTGCGCGTACTGAAGTTTGAAACCGTCTTATCAGGTGTTGTGGTCGCGCTCCCCCACATTTCCTCGAACTCTGTTTCATAGATGGCAGCAAGCTCAGGAGAATGCACCTCTACGACATGCTGCTGGTTCCCGTCAAGAATTCCCTGATTCATATTCTCTTCTGATCCGTAAAGTCCTGTCACCGTATAGTTCCAACTGCCTGTGAACACCCATTGATCATCCACCACAGCAAATTTGTTGTGCATCTGGTTACCTGGTGAATAGTAACTGTCCGCAGCCTTCTCTTCACCTTCAACGAACAGATGACCTGTCGTCTCCGTGCTTCCCACCATCACCGTGCGCTGCGTGAAATCATTGAAATCGGCAGGCAGATTGTACGCAGAACGTTTCGCGGCGTCTTCAACCGCAAACATCGGGGAATCCGACAGAATATGAGCATCGTCCGCCGTTCCTACGATCTTATCTTTTCCGCGGACAAGCTTCTCTAAATAAAGTCTCATTGTTTCATATCGTTCGGCATAATGAGGATCTGCCCCGTCCTTCGCATCGGCAAGGATACGCACATCGACTCCTTGAGCCGCTTTTTCCATGAGCGTATCAACCACACGCGGCAGATTGATTTCATATGTAGCAAAATCAATCGAGGTCGTCGCTTCGTTCAGCCTTTCAATCAATTGATCTTCCAGATTCACATTATAGTTTGCCGCGTTGCCAGAAGATGCATATTGAGTTGCCGCACTTTTGTTGAAGAAGACATTGATTGCGCCAAGGTCCTCGCTGACATTCGTCAAGGATTCACTTCCGCTGCCTGAAGGAGGTGCAGACTGCTGGGAGTTAGGAGCCTTCGGTGTCCCGTATCCGCCTTCATAAGCAGTAGTAGATGTACCCCAGCTTGCTGCGCTCGTACCGGTCGCGGTGATGTCAGTTCTCTCCATCGCCGCCTTTGTCGTATTATCCCCCGCATACCAGCTGTCTACCTCGTCAACGACCGTTCCTGAAGCATCCTTCAAGTAGAGTACTTCATTCGAATTACCAAGACTTCCTGTATAAATCTGGTCCGCTGCCACACCTGAAATCGTGCTGTCACTTGTTCTTTCTAAAAGAAAATAGTCGTCCGCCGCCACCGATCCGCTTAACTGGATGGACGGTGAACCGTCCTGGGCTTCAAGCACCCATCCATCAAGGGACAAGCTGGATGAAGATGCGTTATACAATTCAATCCATTCATCATTATAAGAAGCCGTCGTCCCCATCCAGGCGACTTCATTGATCACGGCCGTATTGGAGGCTGCCGCCGCTTCCTTAGTATCCGTGAACCCTTGTGGAACGAGGCTCCCCGCAAGCAATAACGCTGTACTCATTACTGACAAAGAAAACTTTTTCATGCTCATACCCTTTCCCCTTTCAAAATAGATGACAAATATAAAAAATAGATTACAGTACAAGTATATTTTGTCTTATTTTGCAGAGTAATAGGCTGAAGGGTGTTATTAATCTTATTATTTTGTAAATAGTGTTTTGGTTTTGTAAATTGATACTACTATACACCCAGGGTATTTCCTTAAATTTCATAGAACTTAATCCTTATCCTTTTTACGACAGTCGATGTGTTCGAATAGGACTAAAAGCCTGCATGTTAGCCGGGTATGTGCGGAATTTCCGATATAAGTGCGAAATATT
This sequence comes from [Bacillus] enclensis, assembly GCF_001456935.1. Lineage (GTDB taxonomy): Bacteria > Bacillota > Bacilli > Bacillales > Bacillaceae_B > Rossellomorea > Rossellomorea enclensis. Next base: position 299,995 of record NZ_KQ758484.1, read on the forward strand.
TCGTATATGTGCGGAAATTTGGATATATGTGCGAATCCTCTGGATTTATGTGCGAACTACAAATTTATCTACATAATCCGACAGATTCAAACAACCTCTCTCTACCTGAAAAATAAAAAACCCAGAAGCCTCTGCTTCCGGGTCCTTATTTGGCCAAATCATGTTTAAATGCATAAATCACGGCCTGTGTGCGGTCCTGCACCCCAAGCTTTGATAGGATATTGCTCACGTGCGTCTTCACAGTTTTCAAGGCGATGAATAATTCATCGGCTATTTCCTGGTTTGTCTTTCCCTGGGTCATCAGCAGGAGGATTTCGAGTTCACGGTTGGTCAGCTCCTCGTGAGGTTCGGAAACCGTGCGCTGCCTCATCCTGGTCATCATCTTTCCTGTCACCTCAGGTTCGAGGATGGATTGACCATGATACGTTTTGCGGACCGCTTCCGCGATTTCACTTGCTTTGGATGTTTTCAGCATATAACTGACAGCGCCCGCTTCGAGAGCCGGGTATACTTTATCGTCATCAAGGAAGCTTGTGACGATGATGATTTTCGCGTCTGGCCATTGACTGATAATTTCCTTCGTCGCCTGGATGCCGTCCATTTCTTTCATGACAAGGTCCATCAGGATGATGTCCGGACGCAGTTCAAGCGCGAGTTTCACCCCTTCACTCCCGTCCGAGGCTTCCCCGACGACTTCGATATCAGACTGTGCAGACAGATAGGAGGATACACCGATCCTCACCATCTCGTGGTCATCTACAAATACGACTTTAATCATTTTCTTCACCTACATTCTCTACAACCGGCACCTTCACCTCAAGGCGCGTGCCTTTATTTGGGATACTGATGATCTTGCATGTACCGCCGATCTCGATGGCTCTTTCCTTCATATTCTGAAGACCGTATGAACTCGTGGCTTTCGATTCGTTGACATCAAAGCCCTGGCCGTCGTCCACGACACGCATGATGATGATGGATTCCCTTTTGATCAACAGCACTTCAAGGGACGAGGCCTTGGCATGCCGGAGAGTATTTGAAACCGATTCCTGGAGGATCCTGAACAGATGGTCCTCCACTCCCTTGTCGAGTTTCATATCCTCGATCTTCCATTGAATATCGAGAGGCACCTTTTGTGATAATTCGACCAGCAGCTCCTTCATTCCTTCTTGCAGGTCCTTACCCTTAAGTGCAACAGGGCGCAAGTGGAGAAGTAGTGCTCTCATTTCAAGCTGTGACTGATGGATCATCTGCTCGACCATCTTCAGCTGTTTTTCTTCCTGTGGCGTCCTTGTCGATGACGGCGTCTCCGTGATTGCCGACATGAGCATGGAAGCGGCGAAGAGCTGCTGGCTGACTGAATCATGAAGCTCCCGGGCAAGCCGGTTGCGCTCCTGTGAGACGATTTCCTGGATCCGCTTCTCCTGCTCCTCCGCTTTTTCATTGGCAAGCTTCTGTGAATACCTTGCCTGGTCGGCAAGATGCTTCCCCAGTGAGTCCACTTTTTTCCAAATATGCTGTAGTTCTGCAGACGAGGACTCTGCCGGGGTGAAGGTCCTCCCCTGTTCTACATGGAGGAGGGCATCTTCGATTTCATGCAGCTGTTTTTTATGGAGCCAACCCGAGCGCAGACCGAATATGAGCCCGAGCAGGATGGTGACCAGAAGAATGAAGCCGGCCGCCGGTATGTCCATCACTTCGACTTCCCATAAGAGGGACCAGTCTTCAAGCGGGTACAAATAGAAAAATGACAGGGACACGACAATCAATACACAAAGTGAAAAGAACAATCCGGCTGCCAGTTGTTTTCCGACCGTACTCATATTCTCTTCACCTCTAAGTCACCGATCCAGAGGGAGGTCACAATCTTCACCCGCTGGCCTGCCGTTTCGTAACCCGGCGTTTGATAGTATAGGGATTGGTTGATCGCTTTCGGTTCCACACTTTCGAATATCTCAATCGAACCCGCGAGCACAGAGTGATGAATGCTTACTTCCACTTCATACGGGACGAGGATTTCCACATTCCCAAGGATATTGCGGACCGATACGACCGACGTCCCTTTCGGAAGCACTGTATTTCCCATATCGATGACAGAATCACCGATGATCCCCTGGATGTTGATGTCATTCCATTCAAACACATCCTCAGGCGTGCGCTTTGTTCCGAACCATTCGTTTTGAAGGGCAGCTTTCTTCATGATCAGCGGTTCCTGGGATTGCGTGAATGTTTCTTTGATGTCAGGCGCTATATATTTCGGATGTTTCTTCGAATCCGCAAATCTCATGATAATGAAAATTAAAATGGCAAAAAGCAAAAATTTAAATGCGACGGTATTGAATATATTGATCCCCAGGCTGATGACCCCGAACCAGAACAGGATCTTGCCTGATTTTTTATGAAGTTTCTTGCGGCCGAAATAAATGGCAAATGCCGCTAAGAAAAGAAAGACCAGAACCCCCCCGTCATAAAAAGAGACTTCCAAAAGGATGAGTAACGTACCGATCAAAATGATCCAGCTGATGCCGTCTGAACGCAGTCTATTGAACAAAGGGGGTTCCTCCTTTCATGAATGTATGTATAGTATTTTATTTTTCCCCTGATAGTATGAAAGAGGGTGAACCCTGGATGGGCTCCCCCTTTTTTCTGTTATAAGAATACCATGTTTTACGATGGAATGGCTTCAGTTTCCTCTTTTTTCATTTCTTTTTCCAATTTGGCGATTTTCGCATCGATTGTGTTGCGGTAATATGAGGAGTTCACCCCGTGCTCGAGTTGATCCAGGTACGTCTCGATCTCATCGAATTTCGAGAACGAGGCGTTATTGTAGCCTGATGAAGATTCCAGCACGCTGTTCATCTTATTATGGGCGCGGGCGATATTTTCCCTGCCCATAAGCTCCATTCTTTTGATGTACATATCTTTCAGCTTATGCTTCATTTCCTCGTATTTTCTTTCGAGCTCATCCAGCTCTTTCACAGCCTTCAGCTTAAGATCCGCGATGCGTTCTGCGCGCTCATCATAGTATTTTTGTTCCTGAAGGGCAAATTCGTAAAGCTCGGTTTCGCTTGCCTTTGAAGCCACTTCAGCCTGATGTTTTCTTTTTTCCGCAAGTTTCACTGCCTGCTGGTATTCTTTTGTGAATTCTTCTTTGAGAAGGTATTGGCGTTCGACCAGTTTCCTGACTTTTTCTACTTCGTTTTCGCATTGTCTGAGGTAGTGGTTAAGTACGGAGATCGGGTTTTTCTTCTCTTTTTTATCTAATGCTTCGTGCAGGTCGGACATGACTGTATTTTTGATTCTTTGGAATAAGTTTGGCATGGTTTTTTCTCTCCTTTTGATATGTTTTTTATTACTATCGGTTTTGAACATGGACCGTTCCTTTTCGCTCCAGGCACTTGCTTTCCGCGGGGAGGAAGTCAAGCCTCCTCGGCGTTCCGCCTGCGGGGTCTCGACTTTTCCTCTATTTCCCGTCGGAGTCAAGTGCCTTCCGCTACAATCCACTCTAGACATCCATCCAAGTATGAAAGTCTTATATTGTTAAACTGGATGCAAAACTCACACATTTTGCGCCTAAATGGGCGAGTCTTCGTCTTGCACTCCAATCAACCGCTGGATGGAACTTAAAATTCTCAAGACATACAACACTGCATTTTGTCTAGGGACCAAGATCTACTGATAAAACCCTAGTTCTTCAACTGAGACCATTCTCTTTCAAAATTGGTGAATGGGTCGTTTGATGTTTCTTGGATGATGATGTCTTGTTTTTTCCAGTTTTTGTAGATTACGTAGAGGACGTAGAGTGCGACGAGTCCGATGATGGCCGGGAAGTTGGATACTGTGGCGCTGAATGCCGCCAGTCCGATCAGGGCCCAAAGGACCTTTTTGAATGTTGAGTCTGTTTTAAGGAACGCCTTGACGCTGTAATACATAATCACCAGGGAAAGCGCGAGCCCCACGATCGGTCCTAAATTGGCAAGCAGCACGATCGCTGCGATCCCTCCCGCTAAGAGCAATCCGAATTTTTTCATTTGTTGTTGCCTCCTTTCTTCTTCATGTCTTTATCCTACCTGGTTTTCCGATTCCCCATAACGAGCTCTGGCTTTATTTTCAGCTAAGACTTGAGGCTTAGCCCGGGTAGGACTGCATATAAAAAAGCCCGTCCCCGCCGCTTTAAAGCGATGAGGGACGGGCTTTCGATTTAGTTTGTCAGTTCAAGGAATTCATCGACATCGGCGATGCAGAGCTTTATGCCTTTTTCCCAGAATGCTTCCTGGGTGATGTCTTCCCCGAGGTGTTTCATGGCGAGTTCTTCAACGTTCATGATTGCTGTATCGCGAAGCAGCGCCATATACTTCTCTTCATAATTCTCACCTGACTCGAGAGCCTTTGCGTAAATGCTCAGTGAGAACAGATAGCCGAAGGTGTACGGGAAGTTATAGAACGGTACACCTGTGATATAAAAATGGAGTTTGGATGCCCAGAAACGCGGATGCACTTCCCCCAGTGAACCTGCGAAAGCCTCTTTCTGGGCTGCCGCCATCAGTTCATTCAGTTTATCTGCAGAAACGATTCCTTTTTTACGCTCCTCATAGAAGCGGGTTTCAAACAGGTAGCGGGCATGGATGTTCATGAAGAAGGCGACGCTGCGCTGCAGTTTATCTTCCACAAGGGCGATTTTTTCTTCCTTCGTCTCCGCTTCCTTCACAGCTGCATCCGCGACGATCATTTCCGCGAAGGTTGAAGCTGTTTCAGCGACGTTCATCGCATAGTTGCGGTTTAGCGTATGCATCGGACGCAGGGCGTAGGAGTGGAAAGCATGCCCGAGTTCGTGAGCGAGCGTCGATACATTGGACATGCTCCCTGAATACGTCATGAAGATCCGTGACTGGTCGCTCATCGGAAATGATGTACAGAAGCCGCCAGGACGTTTGCCGGCACGGTCTTCCGCTTCGATCCAGCTGTCCTCGAACGCTTTTTCAGCAAATCCGGCCATTTCCTCCCCGAAACGGGCGAATTGCTTCAGGATGAAGCGGGCTCCTTCATCATAGCTCATCGTGCTCGTCGATTCGGCAACCGGTGCATCCTGATCGAACCAGTCGAGCTTCTCTTTGCCCAATAACTGCGCTTTCCGATTAAGATAGTCCACAAACGGAGCTTTATTTTTTGAAATCGCCCCCCACATTGCATCGAGTGTTTCCTGCTTCATGCGGTTATATTCAAGCGGCTCTTTCATGATATCTTCCCAGCCGCGCTTCTTGTAAACAGTCAACCGGAAACCGCCCAGGTGATTAAGCGTCTTCGCAAATAATTCTTCATTCTGCTTCCACGCCTCTTCCAGCTTTTCGAAAATCTCTTTCCTAGTTTGCTTATCAGGACTCGACAGCAGATTATTTGCCTGTCCGACCGAGAGCTGTCTGCCTTCATGCGTGATCTCCATTGAGCCGACAATCGTGTCATACATCTGGCCCCAGCCATGGTATCCGTCCACCGAAAGGGCGCCGATCAGCGCTTCCTCCGTGCTGGACAATTTATCTTTCGCCTTTTGTCTCCATTCATTTAAGACAAATGTGATTTCTTTTAACCTGTCATGCTGAAGGAGCTCCTCCCAAACTTCCTCGGAGCTGTCTGAGAGCTGCTGCTGAAATTTCGTGAAAACAGAAGAAAAATCCGCGCTTATGCTCGTGATTTCCCCCCTCAGCTCATCAGCTTTCCGGTCGTGCATGTTCTGGGCTTCAAGGCAGCTGACGAACGCCCCTGCCTGACGCAGATAAAGCATCACTTCTTTAGCTTCCTCAATCAAATTCCACACGAGATCGGCATCGCTGCCTGACTGCGGCGGGTGAAAAGCAATCGCATTTTCCTCGAAATGCGTTTTCATTTTTTTCAGCGTTTCGAGATGTTCCCTGAATGCTTGTGACTCACTTCCGCCTTGAAAAAATACATCTAAATCCCATACATCAGAATATGTAGTGTTCATAATTGCCCCCTATTTTTATCTAATACCTGTCTTTGTATTATTCTCGATTCATGGACTGAATCCTCCCATTAATCGAAAGATATTTCGACTCTCTAAAAAAAGATTAACCCTGACAGAACAGTGGAATAGTATTTAAAAATATATCTCGAGCATAGATTTAGTTTAGACAAAGATGGGAGGACTACTTTTGACAAAATTGATATTGAACATCCTGGCCTTTGCACTTGTCATTATCATGAACACGCTTGCTGTCACACTGCCGCTCAATAATCAGTCGACATCTGAGATCAGCAACCGATTGGATATCCTGCTGACTCCGGCAGGTTATGTATTCTCGATATGGAGCTTGATTTATTTACTGTTGGGCGTGTGGATACTGAGGATGATCCCTAAAAGCAGGAGGGAGCTGCCTCTTTATCAGAACACGAGCGGTCTCTTCATACTGAGCTGTCTGCTGAATTCCGGCTGGATCCTTGTCTGGCATTATAATTATTTTCTCGTTTCTGTATTTGTAATGATCGGCCTGTTCCTGACCCTCGCATCACTTTACAGAGCGGTGAAACGGACGGACCCGGCTCTCTTGGATATGGCCCCATTTTCAATTTATTTTGGGTGGATCTCGATAGCAATGATCGTTAACATCCTCTACTACTTTACCGACATCGGTCTGATTGGAGAGGGCAGTGCCGGCAGTTTCTGGTCTTACGGCGGCCTGCTGATTGCAACGGTGCTTGCGATAGTGGTCAGAGTTTCTCAAAAGGACTGGCTGTATCCGCTTGTCTTCGTTTGGGCGTTTGTTGGGATCGGCATGAAAAACTTAGATGCACATGGAGCATTTGCTTATACCGCATACACCCTGGCTATCGTCATTCTGCTCATCACCCTGTTCTACCGAAAGACCCGCATTCCCGGACGTCCTTAACGGCTTCAGGGTACCCAGGTATAGAAACACCGCTTCTGACTGACATTAAGTTGGAGGGGGTGTTTTTGTATGGAAAATGGTCACGGCAAGAAGCGGACGGTTTCCGGAACAGATATTGAAGAAGTGAAAAAGCTGAACAGCGAGTCGGGGTTGACGTACAACCAGGTGAAACAACTCCTTGGCGGGCAGTACTCCCGGAAAAAATAACTTAAAGCACCGGGCTGATGCTCTATGAGTTGCTTTAGAAAAGCGCACTTGAATTCTACATGGAATTCACAGTGCGTTTTTTGTCTTGCAGATCAACATTTTTTGTTGTTATTTCAAATTATTGGATATAAAATGATTTTATCAATCAGAATCAAAGGGGAATTAACATGAGTATAGAGCTGTTTTCAGAGAGGTTAAAACTAATTCCTTGCAGTGATGAGGCATTCGCAACTCACTCTGCTCAAGACTACGAACTTGGACCTCACATCGAAATGCACCTTGAAGAATTAAAAGAAGACCCATCTGTGTTTGGGTGGGGTGTCTGGTTTGTAATCGATAAACAAACGAATAAAATCATTGGAGATATGGGGTTTAAAGGCAAGCCTGATGAAGAAAATTCCGTAGAAGTCGGTTACGGGATAAAAGCTTCTGAACAAAATAAAGGATATGCAACAGAAGCATTAACATGTCTCATTGAATGGGCACTTCATTCTCATTCTGTAGATAAAATAGTTGCTGAATGCCTGGAGGATAATATCCCTTCCATTAAAGTATTAGAGAAACTGAATATGACAAAAACCGGAAAAGTTAATGATATGCTTTATTGGCAGCTGGATAAATAATCTGTGTGAAAAGAGGTTGGGACTAAAAAAATCATCATTTAAATACGAACAATAGTAGTAGGTTCTTAATACCGCTAATGATTTCCGTGCAAGACTTCGCTTTCCGCGGGCGGTTGGTGAGCCTACTCGTCGCTCTGCTCCTGCGGGTTAGGAAAACGGAAGGGCTTTGGTCAGAGGCTGGTGGCATAAGGCGAATCGACCACGAAGGCGTTCTTTGCCTTCTTGGGCGAGTTGACTTATGTCATGTGCCTCTAAGCACTGGAGCTGGACAAATAGAAAAGCGGAAGCGGCTCGCCCAGAGGCGACAAGCATAAGGCGAGAAAGCCGGAAAGGCGTACTTTGCCTTTATGGCTTTCTTGACTTATGACCTCGAGCCTCTAGCCGCTGGAGCTGGACAAGTCTCACCTAACTCGCTTTTCCCGCAGGAATCTTCGTCCTGCACTCCAATCAACCGCTAGAAATTTTTTAAACAGATTAAAAACCCGAACTGAGTTGCCTCATTTTGTGCAAATTAGTTCGGGTTTTATTCAGACTAAAACATTTTTGTCCCAGCTTCTTTTTGTTTTTATTTTACATTCCCATTCTGATTGTTCTCACGCTGTTCTGCAAGCTTCTCGTTGATTTTTTTCATTTCCTTGCAGCGCTGGGTAAGACTTACGATGGTATCTCCCTGTTCGATCTTTGGAGATGCACCCTCGGTGAAGAATTCGATTCTGCCTGAAGGCTTCAGGGCGAATAGCAGCAGTGTATTTTCATCACGTTCTTCAAGATAAGCCTCAAAGCGGTATTTTTCCGTGATGCTCGTCTTCCTGAACACATCTCCTCTTTCTATCCGCTTATTCAATTCTTCCCAAGTCACATTTTCCTGGAAGAGGATCCTTCCCCCGATGGTGTGAACCATGTCCTCAAGATCCACTTCCCCCTGATTGCGCAGGCTCAGCTGGAATAAATTATTCCTCCCGATTTCAGGGACAAAGGTGGTGCAGACAAGTGCATTATAAGAATCAAGTTCAGTTGCCGCAATCATATATTCATACGGTGTCAGATCGAGATAATACTCCGTCTGCTCCGAAAGGATTTCTCCTTTGTAAAAAGGTACTCCCGCTTTCCTTACCGGAATAAGACGCTGCCAGGATGAATCGGCAATCAAAACCGGAATCTTCAATTCCTGGAGTGTCTTTGCGAGTTCAGTACTGAAACTGTTGCCTCCGACAATCACAACACCCGGCTGCTCATCAATGGCAAGATCCAGCTTCTTGGCCAGCCACTTGATCGTGAACCCATGTGCCACGACAGTCGAGAATACGAGGGCAAACGTGAGCGACGTCAGGATCGATGCATCCTCGAATCCTTTTTCCAGCAGGACGGAAGCAAAGTAACTTGAAACCGTCAGTGCCACGATCCCCCTCGGAGCGATCCATCCGACAAGAAGCTTCTCTTTATTCGAAAGATCAGTCCCGATCGTAGACAGCCAGATTGATAAAGGTCTGACAATGAAAAGCATCAGCAGAACGAATGCAACGATATTCCAATTAAAGATCCGCAGCAGCGTATCAACTGATAACGATGCTGTCAGCATGACGAAAATGGTCGATATCAGCAGCACCGAGATATTCTCCTTGAAATGGCGCATATCATCAATTGAAGAGATATGCATATTCGCCAGGGTCATCCCCATCACCGTTACTGCCAGTAGACCCGTTTCATGCATGATTTGGTCGGATATCGCAAAACTTGCAAGCACCAATACGAACACAACCGGCGACTTTAAAAATTCGGGGACATGTCCTTTTTCAAAAATGAAGGCAGTGAATTTCCCCACGAGCCATCCGAACACTCCTGCAAAAATGGATGCCGCAAAGAAAAGGAGCAATGAGGTTGCAGTGACATGTTCGCTGATCAGAAAGTTGATGATTTCAAATGCAAAGACAGCCAGTAATGCCCCAAACGGGTCTACCACGATCCCTTCCCATTTCAAAATCGCGGCAGGCCGCGGCTTCAGCTTTGCCTGCCTGAGAAGGGGCAGGATCACTGTCGGACCTGTCACAATGAACAATCCTCCGATGACAAATGCCACCGCCCATGACAATCCGGCTACATAGTGAGCGCCGAGAGAACCGAAAATCCAAGCCAGCAGTGCCCCGAATGTCACGATGCGGAAGACAGGTTTTCCAAGTCCCCTTACTTCACGGAAGTCGAGGTTCAAACTTCCCTCAAATAATATGATGGCCACGGCCAGCGACACGATCGGTTTGAACATATCACCGAAATCAGCTTTTGGATCAATCAGCCCGAATATCGGCCCAACAAGTAGGCCTGCAATCGACATCACGACAATGGCAGGCATCCTGAATCGCCATGCGAGCCATTGGGAAGCAATGCCGAGAAAACCGATTAGCATTAAGTTAAACAATATAGAATCAATCATCGCGTACTCCTTTGATGTATGAATTAGCAAATTCGCTGCTGTAATGATGGCATTATGCTTATGGAACATGATAATCGGTAAGGGCGGTTCGTTGCAAAAGATAAGAATCCTAGTATGTGTTAGTTTACATTTTTACCGCTGATTTTAACCAAATAGTCGTTTCCAATTCTCTGCATATCGTCACATAATGAAGAAGAGCACTCAATACTGCACCTGCATTCATGCCGATGATGACCCCTGTCATGCCGAAATCAGGCTGAGACCCGAGTATGTAAATCAGGCTGAAGGAAAATATGCTTGCCCAAACCGTATGGATCAGTGCATCCTTTACCAGACCGAGACCGATGAGAAAAGCCTGGAGTGGAAGCACTAGAAAATGAAAGAAAAAATACGGCCACAGCAGCTTGAGGTAAAACGCAGAGGTAGTCGAGTGGAAAAACGTCACAGTGATATAGTCACCCAGCAAATAATAGATGGCAACTGCCGGCACCCCGTACCCAAGCGTGATCCACATCACCTGCTTCAAGTGCTGGAGGATCCCCTCCCCATCATTCGCCGAAGCTTTCTCGGAAATCGTCGGTATCAGGACGATCAACAGCGAAAAAGCGATAAATGAAGGGAAAAAGCCGATAGTCAATGCAATCCCGGCCATCATGCCAAAATGTTCATTCGCTTCTACCGCCCCCATCCCTGCGTGGACGAGTGCCAATTTTATAAGAAAAGGCTGAACGGCATGGGTAAAAGCATGAAAAATCCTCAGGACAGTGGTCGGGACAGAGACGGATAATATCGACCTCCTCATCTCCCCCTTCGATAAACGAACATGCGGGATACCTTCCTTCCCTTTACCCCTCCGGTTAAGAATGTAAGCCTGTATCAAATAAATAAATACGACCGCTTCACTGGCGACCAGCGTACATAATGCAATAAAGATGGATGTATCGCTTGTGAAGGATAAAAATTGATAAATGGAAACCAGGAGGATCAGCTGTATCCCTTTACGCAGAAAATTGGCGACCGCGATCTTCCGCATCTGCTGGACCCCCATAAAATACCCCCTTGTGATCGAGGTAAACGCCACAATAGGAATAACAGCCAGGATCAGCCAGCGGATACCCGCATGAATCCCTTGGAACAGAGGGGTCCACATATAGACAAGAACCATTCCGATTAAAAGGAAAATCGTCGTCAGCACGGCAAACCTGAACACATACTGAAGCATGCCGCGATGATACTTCTCATCCTTTTCCGCAATGAACTTCGACAAGCTGATCGGCAGCTCCATACTTGAGAGAATCACCACCAAAAAAACCGTCGGCAAAATCGACATATATGTACCAAGTCCCGCCTCCCCGAGTTCACGTGCTAAAATCATATTGATCATGAACTCGACCAATTCTCCAAAAAAAGCCGTTATCACAAGCACCAGCGTGCCTTTTAAAAACAAACTCATAGATCCGGACCACCTTCGAATATGATAATTCATTGTATGAGGGTTGTCCGGTGATTATGTGTTTGCGGGTTGGCGGGTTATTTGGGGATTGGATTGGGTGAGCGGTGCCTTGGGAGAGTGGTGCCTGGCTCGGATAGGGGTGATTGAGCCTGGCTCAGATATGGTGAATTGAGCCTGGCTCAGAGTGGAGGTTTTGAGCCAGGCTGAGAACTGCTGTTTTGAGCCTGGCTCTATTGGGATGATATGAGCCAGGCTCAGGATGCCTGGATTGAGCCTGACTCAACTTCGTAGCCTCAACCTCGTGAGTTCGGATTTGAACGCTCGGCTTAGAAGCAGCTGCGCGGCGGCTCGCTGGGAGTCTGGTGAAATTTGTCGATTTTTGAAGAATCGTCGGTATCACGGAAAAATTGTCGATAAAAATGAATTTTGGTCGATAAACCCTCACTTTCTCGATAACCACTCAAAAAACGCTGATAACTCACATTTCGCCATCCGTGGTGCCTGGCACAATCACCCATTATTGTGCCAGGCACACCCCCCACTCATATAATTGGAGCAATTCCTCCCTCACATTCGTCCAAATTCACCCTCCACACATAAAAATCCATCCCCTCCCCCATAAAAAAACAGCCCCCGCACCAAGCGGGAGCTGTCCATCTTACCTTTATATCTTATACTTCTTCTGTCACGTTCTTTTTACGGGACAATTTCCGTTTCAATTTCATTAAAATCTCATACACGATCGGTACGACGATAAGCGTCAGCAGCGTCGAGCTTGTCAGTCCGCCGATAACCGTCACACCGAGGCCTTTCGAGATAAGTCCGCCGCCTTCAAGACCAAGAGCGAGCGGGAACAATGCCCCTATTGTTGCGATCGCCGTCATCAGGATCGGACGCAGACGGGTCGCGCCTGCTTCAAGGAGGGCTTCGCGTGTTGATAACCCTTCTTTTTCCTTATGAATGACCCGGTCGATCAACACAATGGCATTTGTTACGACGATACCGATCAGCATCAGTGCTCCGATCATGGAAGAAATACTAATGGTTTCCCCGGAGATCAGCAGTGCGACAAGGGCACCTGTGACCGCGAATGGAAGCGAGAACAGGATGGCAAATGGCGCAAGGCCGCCGCCGAATGTAATGACCAGGATCAGATAGACAATCGCGATCGCCGCTAGCATCGCAAGACCCAGTTGCGTGAATGATTCCTGGATATCCTCTGTCACTCCGCCCATGTTTACTTCAACACCCGATGGAAGGTCAAGATCTTTAATTCCTTTCTGGATGGCAGCAGAAGCTTTGGAAACATCGCTTGAGCTCAGTTCTCCGCTGACTTTCGCGTACACCTTGCCGTCACGTCTTGAGACAGTATCGGATGTTTCTCCTTCTTCGACCTTCACGACCTCTTCGATCGGCACTTCCATACCCAGCGGAGATTGAATCGTTTTGCCGGTCAGATCTTCAATGTTTTCATATTCTTCTTTTTCAACATCAAGATAGACATTTACGTCTTCCCCGTCTTTCTCGATTGTTGTCAGGACAGGCCGTTCGCGGGTCTGGCCAAGTTCCATGGCAATCTGGCCCGCAGTCAGGCCATACTGGCTCAGTTTTTCCTGATCTGCAACAAGCGAGTATTCTTCATAAGACTCGGAGATGCTTGAATCCACTTTTTTAACATCCTTGATGTCTTTCATCTTATCCTGGACATCATTTACAACAGGTTCGATTTCTTCGAGCGTGTCACCGTACACAAATACGACGATTTCATTGCTGCCTGCACTCGCGGAGAAATCCTGCTGTGCCCACTCGCCTTTATCTGTCTGTTTCTGAAGGTCCTGGATGACTTTTTCTTTTTCATCTGCAAAATTTTCTGTGTCGTCATTGTATTCCACAAAGAAGATGGCATCGCTTGTGCTGCCGGGATTCATCGGGTTTTCCCCTCCGACTGAATACTGGATCGTTTCTGCACCTTTACGATCCTGCAGATATTCTTCCGCTTTACCTGCGATTTCCATTACATCTTCTTTCGTCTGACCAGGATCCGGCTTATACGTAGCCATCATCATTTTTTCTTCATCGGAAGGGATGAAGCTGACTCCGATGAGGGGAACGAGGAACAAGCTTCCCACAAGCATCGCCACTGCAAGGAGTGATGTGATGATTTTGTGATTCAGCGTCCAATTCAGTACTCCTTTGTACCAGTTCGCCAGGCGGCTGGGCTTCTCTTTATGCTTCTTGCCTGCACCTTTTTTGAACATGGAATGCGCAAGCATCGGCACGATGGTCACGGCAACGAGAAGTGATGCCAGCAGGGCAAACACAATCGTCAATGCAAATGGAAGGAAGAGCTCCCCTACCATGCCGGAAACCAGTGCAAGCGGAAGGAATACCGCGATCGTAACGATCGTTGAAGACATGATCGGCACGAACATTTCTTTCGTTGCTTCACGGATCAATTCTTTCCCTTTCAGCATTTCACCTTTCAGGGACATTCTTCGGTAGATGTTCTCCACTACGACAATGGAGTCATCGATGACGCGTCCGATGGCTACCGTCATCGCACCAAGCGTCATGATATTCAGCGTGATGTCCATTTGATTCAACACTAAAATCGCAATTAAAAGCGATAAAGGAATCGAGATGACCGAAATGATCGTCGATTTTATGTCACGCAGGAACAGAAGGATGATGATGACCGCGAATACTGCCCCGAACAATGCTTTATTCAGCATCGTACTGACGGACTGTTCAATCGGTTCACCCTGGTCAAAGGTAGAGATGATCTCGATATTATCGATATCTCCCTCGAATTTCTTCACTTCGTCCTTAACCGCATTTACAACATCGACGGTATTGGCATCAGCCGCCTTTACGATTTGTACGCCGATGGATTCTTTCCCGTTCGTTCTTGAAACCGATTCGGCTTTACCGGTCACCTCGATGTTGGCGATCTCTCCCAGTTCAACCGTAGGGATCTTCACATCGGCAGGCATGTTCTGCTGCGGAGCCGCCTGCTGAGTTGGTGCCTGTTGGTCCTGTGTACCCTGGGACGGTGCCATGCCCTCTCCGCCGGACGGCGTCACAGGAATTTTGATTTCTTTTAAATCTTCCAAAGTGGAGATATTCCCGTCAACGAGAACCGACTTCTGGGTATCACCAAACGTATAAAGACCGAGCGGCGCCGTTACATCGGAGCCCTTGATCATATTTTTGACCGTTTCTTCATCAAGGCCGTATTTCGTCAGTTTTTCCTGGTCAAATACCAGATTGGCTTCTTGGATTTCCTGTCCGGAAACCTGAACAGAAGCTACACCGTCAAGACCTTCAAGTCCCGGAATAATGGTCTCTTCAACTGTAGAAGTCAACTGGGCAAGTGACTGATCCTCGTTTGCGACACTCAACGCGATGACCGGAAAAGCGTTCATACTGATTCTTGTCACATCAGGATCCTGGACGCCTTCAGGAAATGAAACTTCGGATAAAGCTTCTTCTACTTCTGTCTTTGCTTCATCCATATCTTTTGAAAATTTGTATTCAATTTGGACGGAAGATGCGTTTTGAAAAGATGAGGAACTCACCACATTCACACCGTCCAGGTTTTCCAGACGTTTTTCAATCGGTTCAGAGACTTTATCTGCCACATCTTCAGGCGCTGCGCCCGGGTAGACAGTCGTCACACTGACAACCGGTACATTGATATTTGGAAGTGTTTCAAGCTTCATATTAAACCCTGAATATAAGCCTGCCACGATGACGATGATGGTCATCAGCCAAACAGCAAACTTATTCTTAAGCACAAAATTGATTATACTGTTCACTCTTTATTCATCCCTTCTCTTTCTGACTGACTAGTCATAACATAGACTAATATAACTGACCGTACAGTCAATAGTCAATACTTGTTAGAAAATAAAGGTTTATTTTTACTGACCAATCGGTCATAATGTAAATAAGGAGTTTACCGGGGAGAGAAAAGCATGAAGGAAAAAGAAAAGTTAATCATCGAAACATCCATAAAGTTATTTGCCAGCAAGGGATTCAATGCCACCTCAGTCCAGGAAATCGTCAATGAATGTGACATTTCCAAAGGGGCCTTTTACTTATATTTTAAATCGAAGGAAGCCCTCCTGCTGGCCATCATGAAATATTATTTCGAAATGATCAGAGATCAGGTGGATCTTATCGAGCACGAAGACCTGGCGCCATACGAAAAATTCCGCAAGCAGCTCGAGTTCCAGCTCGTGGAAGTCTGGAAACATAAAGAATTCATCATCATGCAGATCAGGGAAAACGCGATGCCGTTCAACGAAGACATCCACGCCCTGCTTCACCAAATGAAGGTACACACGTATGAATTTTATAAACGCAGGCTGACCGCCATTTACGGAAAAGAAATCGAACCATATTTCTGGGACCTGTCACTGATTATCCAGGGAATCCTCAAATCGTACCTTGAAGTCGTGATGCTCGATAAGGTCGAAATGGATTTCCGCTACTTGTCAGAATTTATAATGAAACGTGTGGATGACCTGGTTCACGGCCTCCTCGGAAGCAGAGAAGAACCTGTCCTGTCCACCGAGAAACTGGCTCCCCTGCTGCAGTCGGCAGAAGCCGGGCCGGTAAATGAAGATATGCTGGTCAACATGATCGATGAACATCTTGAAAGTGTTGAAGACGAAACAGGATTGGTCTCGCTTGAAGTGATTAAAGAAGAAATATTAAAAGAAGAAACACGGACGGTTGTGATCAAGGGAATGATCGTTAACATAGAAGGTGACCCTTCGCTGCGCGGATTGGTGGAGAAAATCAGGGAGTATTACGAACTTTAAGAGCTTCAGGCATGGGCCGGGTAGGGATACCCGGTTTTTTGATGGTTTGGGCCCTGAGGTTGGATTGGAAACCGCCATATTAGAATCATTATTATAAGAGCATAAAATCTTGATTTAGAGCATATATTTTCAGATTGGAGCATAAAATCCGGGTTAGGAGCATAAATTTCCAGTTTGGAGCATAAAATTTGAATTAGGAGCATAAACCCCTGGATGGGAGCATATCTTCCTTCCTGCTAATAAAAACAACCATTATCCAGGTATATCCCTCAATACATTAACCGGACTTGACTAAATCCCAGCTGAATCCATCTAAAAAACCTGCCAAATTCATCACCAATCCAACTCACTTACCCTCTAACCCCCATACTTCTCTTTCAACTCCCTGATCCCTTCCTTGCAGACCCCATATTCAAGCCAGGAACATCCTTCACATAAGTAATCGAGATCATCCGGGTTCACCTTTTCAACTGTCAGCTGGACAAGGTCTGATTTCATATAGGTCTCCCCGGCTGTTAATCCTAAATGGCTGATTACTTTCCCATCCATCGACAGGACGTGCCCGTTTGAGTCCTCACTCTTCTCGCATGCTGTCCGGCCCCTGTGCGGACAGGCCTGGCAGGCATCATCGAATCCCTGCAGCACCTGCACCTGAAAATCCGAATATTCATCACGGATATCATCAGTGATATCTGACATGACTTTAACAAATCCCTCACTGTACCCCATCCCCCTGAATCCGTGGGTACATAGGAGATGGTGGCCCCTCAGCTTCCTATTCATCCATGCAGCGCCTCCTTTCATATTTTAATAGAGTTCCTTATTCTAATACTAAAAGAAATCCCCATCATTTTCTAGACACTCCGGTAAAAGCAGTTATAATAGATTTAGTCTTGTTTGAGAAGGAGGTTTTGAAGGTGAAGAAGTTTGCTCTATTATTTCTGTTAAGCACTATCGTGTTTTTCTTTCCTATGCAGAATACAGACCGCTATGTATTGATTACAGACGATGAGCAGAGCATAACCGACAACTCCTATATTACAGGAGTCGATGTCATACTTTCATCGGTGTCATCTTTGCCGCAGCTTCCTGACATTTTGCTGCCCAAAAAGCCTTCTTTACATTTCAAACAAGCCATCCTCACTTCACTTTCCAATGTGAACTTATTTGCCATGGTCATTTCGCCTGATTCCGGCGGATTCCTCCATATGGTCATGCACTGTTCGAATTACCTCTCTATCTAAATCTCATACTCAAATGAATAGATGATTTATTTTCAACTTCAGTCATTTCTGAGGTTTGTTTGTATTGCCTTAGAAAATTAAATTCCGAGGATAGGAGAGAATTTAATTGAGAGAGAACAATTATAGTAAAGAGTCGATTATTTGTATCATCACCTGCCTTGCAGGTCTGGCGGCTTTCTTAGCGGCAATTTATTTTTCTTCCATCTTAATGGGAGAAAGCCTGGATTCCATTTTCCCCGATATTCCTGCGTCGCAGTTGATGAACTGGGATAAGATTGCAAAGATATTCGGCCTCTGACCGCCGCGGGTACAGAGTTTTATCGCCCCACATTATTTTTTACAGAATGGAGAACAACAATGGATCTATACACATTAATTAAAGCAGTCATCTTAGGACTGGTCGAAGGTCTGACTGAATTTGCGCCAATCTCATCGACAGGACATATGATCATTGTGGATGACCTGTGGCTGCAGTCAAAGGAATTTCTGGGTAAGTACCCGGCGAATACATTCAAGGTAGTCATCCAGCTCGGCTCGATATTGGCCGTGATCGTCATCTTCCGGGAACGGTTCATGGATATGCTGGACTTCAAGTCCCGGAGAACAGCGGTTAAATCTTCAGGCGATAAACTAAAATTGTCACACATTATTGTCGGCCTGCTTCCGGCAGGTGTGTTAGGTGTCTTATTCGAAGACGTAATCGATGAATATTTATTTTCAATAGAGACAGTCCTGATCGGTTTATTCGTCGGCGCGGTATTCATGATCATTGCCGATATGATCAGTTCGAAATACAACTCTGTGAAGGTTGAATCGGTGGACATGATCACTCACAAGCAGGCGTTGATCGTCGGACTCATCCAATGTCTCGCACTTTGGCCGGGCTTTTCACGGTCGGGTTCTACGATATCGGGCGGGGTCCTGCTTGGCATGAATCACAGGACGGCAGCAGATTTCACCTTCATCATGGCCGTTCCGATCATGCTCGGGGCAAGCGTGCTGTCTCTCGCAAAGAACTGGCAGTACTTTACGATCGATGCCTTTCCTTTCATGGCTGCAGGGTTCATCTCTGCGTTTATTTTCGCGCTTGTTTCGATTAAATTCTTTTTAAAGCTGATCAACAAAGTGAAATTGATTCCGTTTGCGCTCTACCGCATTTTGCTGGTATTGGTCATTTATGTACTTTATTTCTAAAACAGAAAGGCCCGATACCGGAGTATCGGGCCTTTCTTTTATACTGATTAATCTCTTAAACGAGCTTTCACTGTATCGAATTCTTCCTGTACTTCTTTTGAAGGGCCATTGCCGACAAAACTGAAGATCATGATTGCAATCGATGCAAAGATGAATCCCGGAAGTAATTCATAGACGTCGAACAGTCCGCCGCTCAGCTGTTTCCAGATGATGACGGTTGCTGCACCTGTCAGCATACCTGCAAGCGCACCATTACGCGTCATGCGTTTCCAGAACAAGCTGAAGATGACAACCGGTCCGAATGCGGCACCGAATCCTGCCCATGCATAACTTACAAGCTCCAATACTTTACTGTCACGGTCATATCCAAGGAAGATGGCGATGATCGCGATGACCACAACTGAAATACGGCCGACGAGAACTT
Source organism: [Bacillus] enclensis (assembly GCF_001456935.1). Classification (GTDB taxonomy): domain Bacteria; phylum Bacillota; class Bacilli; order Bacillales; family Bacillaceae_B; genus Rossellomorea; species Rossellomorea enclensis. The sequence continues at coordinate 319,296 of NZ_KQ758484.1, forward strand.
CTTCTTTCTGACTTGCATCTTTTCGGAAGATTGCAGAATAGAAATCCTGAGCCAGTGCACTTGAAGAAACAAGCAGCTGTGAATCCACTGTGCTCATGATCGCAGAAAGGATTGCCGCCAGTAAGAATCCTGCTACCCAAGGGTTGAACAGAACTTGGGAGAACATGATGAATACTGTTTCTGAGTTCTCAAGCGGTGAATCTGCAAAGTAAGCGATACCTGAGAATCCGACGAAGATTGCTCCGAATAGGGAAACAATCATCCACACCATACCGATCAGGCGTGCTTTTGGAATTTCCCTTGTTGATTTAATCCCCATAAAACGGACGATGATATGAGGCTGTCCAAAGTATCCAAGACCCCATGCCAATAGTGAAACGACACCTACAAATGTAGCGCCGGTGTAGATATTAAGATAAGACGTATCGATGGCTCCGACAGCACTTACTGTTTCACTCCAGCCGCCGAGCTCATTGATTGCAACAATCGGGATGATGATCAATGCAAGGAACATCAGGATCCCCTGGATAAAGTCCGTCCAGCTCGCTGCGAGGAATCCGCCGAAGAATGTGTAAGACAAGATGACTGCAGCACCTACCCATAATGCCAAACGGTAATCCATATTAAATGATTGTTCTAATAAGATTGCTCCACCTACTAAGCTTGATGAAGTGTAAAAGGTGAAGAAAATGAGAATGATTATTGCAGAAAACACTCGAAGTATTTTGCTTTTATCGTGGAAACGATTTTCAAAGAAATCAGGAACGGTGATTGAATCGTTCGCTACTTCCGTATAAACCCTGAATGGTTTCGCAACGAATTGCCAGTTCAAGTATGCACCCACAGCCAGCCCGATTGCCAGCCAGATGGAACCCATACCGCTTGCGTATACCGCACCCGGCAGTCCAAGCATCAACCATCCACTCATGTCCGAGGATCCCGCACTCAGCGCTGCAACTCCCGCGCCCAGTCGTCTTCCTCCCAATACATAATCAGATAAATTACTTGTCAATTTAGCGGCCAAATAACCGATGATTAACATACCTACTAAATAAATGATAATCGACGTTAACGTTTCTATATTGATATCCATAGTCTGTTATCTACTCCTTTGTTTTTTCTGTAAAGAATGTAATGATCGATAAAAGAATCAATAGCGGCATTGGTATGGTCAGCCATAACCACGTTGCCATAGTCAATTGTTCTCCCACGCAGCAACAACCTCCTTATACATATTTTTGTATTTTTTATACACAATAAATCTCTTCTGCAATAACCTTCTCCGATGTAGACACAGGAATTATCATAACATAACACAGAAAAAATAAAAGTCCGGTATTCAAAAAACGAGGATGTTAATGAATAAATATACATTAAATATCCATTTTAAACACAAATATAAAGTATTACTCGATATTTATTCATCAAAAATTATTTAAATTTATTTTAAAGAGACCATGACATTTTTCCTGTTTTTTAGAAAGAAAGACCGATTTGATAGGCTTCTTCCATAGTTTTTTCATAATCGAATTTTTTATCCTCATCACTCGTGTCGAAAAAGAATTTTGTTTCTGAACTCATTATGCCCATTTTTTTTGAAATACCATGAATAAGTTGGTGTTTTAAAGCGTTATCATGTCCGCTTGAAGTAAATTCCTGCTCGGTGTCGCCGGCAAGTCCCAGCCAGAGCACTTTGTCCGCACGGAATTTAGAAGGAGAAGGGTAGAAGAATACTCTATCTATATACCCTTTTAATATGGCCGGTAAACCTCCCCACCATATCGGAAAGATAAAGACGTAAGCATCATAACGTTTTAGCCTTTTCCTTTCACTTTCCACCACATGTGTCGCCCGCGTTTTAACGGGGTTCCCCCATCCGGGCTCATCTTTTTCCTTTAGCACTGGATCGAATTCTTCCCTGTAGAGATCCAATACTGTCGCTTTGTGCCCCTTTTCCTGCAAACCTTCCTGAAAATGCTTGGCAATCGAGAACGTCAATGAATTTGTTCTGGGATGTGAAATAATGATCAATACTTTCAAAATATCACCTCTTAGTTATCAATTGTAACAATAAGGAGGGCTTTTGAAAAAAATTGTTCGTTCGACCCTCTGACTGAATCGGCCCGAAACAGACAAATATAAAAGACCTGATCCCTATAAGACCAGGTCTTACATCAGTAAACGTCATCATCGAAAAATCGTTTGATCTTTTCGATCTCTTCATTGCTCGTTTCTGATGAGATGTACGGATTGTCTTCGGTGACCGGCGTATCAAGATTGGTTTTGATTTCAAAAAAGGGGCCTTGTGAAGGCTCCGCAATCAGCCGATCATCAAGCTGCTTGAAGTCAGGCAGTTCTTTTTTTCCTTTATCCATTTCCCCTGCCTCCATTTTAATGAGCTTCCTTCTCTTTTTTATAGGCAATAAGCACAATATCTTCATCGGTTTGGCTGCGCAATTCGCTTTCAATATGCTGTAATTTGTCCAGCGTTTCATCTGAAAGCTTTGCCACCGGATAATGTTCTGTGTTCATTACGACTCCTCCTTATCCATTTTCATTTTGCTGGCCGATTTCTTTCCCGGCAAAATAAATATTCCCTTCCTCGATCGCCCTCAGTTCATCAACTGATTCCCCGTGGAATGCTTCCTTAAATTCCACAGAAGTATAGCGCCCATCCTTCTCCGGCATGAAGCTTTGATATTCCGGATTGATGGGTGTGTCAAAGTTCAGTTCGGTTTCTTTTTTATCTCTTTCCACCTGTACCACCTCCATGTTTTAGTATGAGTTGTGCGGATTCAAAACATGCAGGGTTGTTTTTCGTCTAGCTCTTTTCGCATACTTTGTTGCTTTTGAACTTGGGTATTTACTGATGTCCGTCCACCTGTAGTTTAAACTTGAATTCGAAAAGAGCACGTCCACGAGCAATATTCAGACTGCCAGCCAATTTACGAAAAGCAACAAACTTTTAAAAAACAGCATCGTCTAAAAAAGCAAAAGAAAAAGCGTATCCCATTAAGGAATACGCTACAGGTTATTTACTCTCCCAAATCCACATTATGATAGACCTGCTGGACATCTTCCAGGTCTTCAATGGCATCGATCATTTTTTCGAATTGTGCCTGAGCATCTTCAGGAAGCTCCACATCATTTTGGGCAAGCATCGTCAATTCAGCAACCGTGAACTCGTCCACGCCTGCACCTTTGAACGCTTCCTGCACGGCATGGAACTGATCCGGCTCGGCATAAACGATGACTGCTTCATCTTCTTCAAGAATATCGCGTGCATCTACATCTGCTTCCATCAAAATCTCAAGGACTTCCTCTTCAGATTTCCCTTCAACTCCAATGACTGCAGTTGCATCAAACATATACGCAACCGAGCCGCTCACACCCATGTTACCGCCGTTTTTACCGAACGCTGCCCGTACTTCCGAAGCTGTGCGGTTCACATTGTTTGTAAGTGCATCAACGATGACCATTGATCCATTCGGGCCGAAGCCTTCATAGCGCAGCTCATCATAATTCTCCTCGGAACCGCCCTTAGCCTTTTCAATGGCACGGTCGATGATATGTTTAGGAACGTTGTACGTTTTCGCACGCTCCAGCACGAATTTCAAATTCTGATTCAGGTCTGGATCAGGCTCGCCGGATTTCGCCGCTACATAGATTTCACGTCCGAACTTCGCATAAATACGGCTTGTATTTGCGTCCTTTGACGCTTTCTTTTCTTTAATATTATTCCACTTACGTCCCATTCTGTTTCACTCTCTTTCAGTCTATAAAATTAATCGATAATGAATGTTTGTTTGTCCATTTCATTATACATGAAAAGGGCGAAAGTTGGCTAATGTGTTGGAGTGAGGCTAAAATACGCAGTTGATTTCCGTGCAATGCTTCGCTTTCCGTCGGCGGTTGGTGAGCCTTAAGGTTGCTCTTTTTTGTGCAAAATCGTCTTTGGTGAGTAAAGAAAATGGATATTTGTGCAAATAAAATCCTCATTCGACTTTATGAGAATTTTGAACGGCGGAAATTTGGTGGTCGGGACGGGGTTATGATCCATTTTGGCGATTTATGTTCCATTTTAGAAATTTATGATCCATTCTGAAAAAATACGTTCCATTCTGGGAATTTATGATCCATTTCAGGAAAATATGATCTTTTAAGAATCATTCTAAATAAGTGGTCTGCTAAAAAGTAAATTGACATCTATATTATTCCTATTAAAAACTTCAAAAGAAAAAGCCGGCTCTACAGCCGGCTTTGTTCCTGGTATGCACTGATTTCTTCGTATTCGCTTTCCAAAAGACGCGGCAGGCGGATGAAGATCGGCATCAGTCTGCGGTAGGCTTCGGTTGCTTTTTCGTCAGGCTGATGGGAGTGGACGGAGCCGACCATCGATTTGACTTCTTCAAGCGAGTCCAGCGTTCCCTGCCCGTACATGCCGAGGACGACCGCTCCAAGACAGGAGCTTTCAAAGCTTTCCGGCACTTCGACTTCCTGGTCGAAAATATCCGCGAGCATCTGGCGCCACAGCTCTGAGCGTGCGAATCCTCCCGTTGCCTGTACGCGGGTTGGGGAACCGATCAGTTCCTCAAGGGCGAGCAGCACGCTGTACAGATTCATGACGATCCCTTCAAGCACCGCACGGATCATATGCTCTTTTTTGTGATGCATCCCGAGCCCGAAGAATGATCCGCGGGCTTTTGCGTTCCATAATGGCGCCCTTTCCCCTGCCATATACGGGTGGAAGAGGAGCCCTTCAGATCCCGGTTCGACTTTTTCTGCGATGTCCGTGAGTACTTCATAAGGATCTTTCCCTATCCGCTTGGCGACTTCCACTTCGGCTGAGGCGAGTTCGTCACGCACCCATCTAAAAATCATTCCGCCGTTATTCACCGGCCCTCCGATGACCCAGTGCTTGTCCGTCAATGCGTAGCAGAAGATCCGTCCTTTGGGATCGGTCACAGGCCGGTCGGTGACGGCCCGTATGGCTCCGCTCGTACCTATGGTCACTGCCACGACACCCGGTTCGATGGCGTTCACCCCGAGATTCGACAGGACGCCGTCGCTTGCGCCGACTACAAAAGGTGTGTCCGCCGGCAGCCCGAGCATTTCTGTATATTCCTCTTTCAAGCCTGTCAGACTTTCGGTTGTAGGAACAGGTTTTGATAATTGAACGCCCGTTACACCTGCTGTGTTTAATGCTTCTTCATCCCAGGCGAGATTTTCCAGGTTGAACATCCCAGTGGCAGACGCAATGGAATAATCGACTACATATTCACCGAAGAAACGGTGGAAGACAAATTCTTTTATAGATATAAATTTCGCTGCTTTTGAAAATAAATCATTATGCTCCGCATTGAGCCAGGCCAGTTTCACAAGGGGCGACATTGGATGGATCGGTGTGCCCGTCCTGCGGTAAATGTCCATCCCATTGTATTCCTTCTTGATTTTCTCAGCCCATCCGGCGCTGCGGTTATCTGCCCACGTAATCGATCCCGTGAGCGGCTGGCCGTTCTCATCGACAAGGATCAAGCTATGCATCGCTGAACTGAACGAAACAAACGAAATCTCTTCCTCCGCTTGCACCGTCACTTCCCTGATTGCTTTTATGACCGCCTGGAAAATTTCTTCAGGGTCCTGTTCAGCCGTTCCCGGTGCAGGTGTATGCAATGGATATTCCACTCCATGACGGCAGAGTGCTTCTCCTTTTTCATTAAAAAGTACCGCTTTCGTACTTGTTGTTCCGATATCTACGCCAATCATCTGTGCCATGTTCATTCCTCCTGTAACCATTGCTGTGACAAGTATAAGACGGGGTTTGTTAAAAGTCACCCGTTATGATAGAAAACAGAGAAAAGGAAGAAGCCCCGGGAGCCCTTCCTTTTCTTTCTTTGACTTTAGTATGAAACCTTTAAGAGATAAAAATACCCAGGATGAACGCAACCGCGAATCCGACGAAACCAATGAGGGTTTCCATCACGGTCCATGATTTCAACGTGTCTTTAACGTCCAGCCCGAAGTAACGGTTGACCAGCCAGAACCCGCTGTCATTGACATGCGAGAATACTGTCGCGCCGGATGCGATGGCGATTACCATCAATCCCAGTACAGGACCTTCCAAGCCCAGTGTTGAAATCAGCGGGCTCATCAGACCTGCCGCGGTAACCATCGACACGGTCGCAGAACCTTGTGCAACACGCACGACCATCGCAATCAGGAAGGCCAGGGCGATTGGAGGAAGACTCGATCCCGCCATCATTTCACCAAGGACCTCACCAACTCCTGAGTCGATCAAGACTTGCTTGAAGACTCCTCCGGCACCTGTTACAAGGATGATGATCCCTGCAGGTTCAAGTGCTTTTGTTGCAATTTCCTGCACTTCATCCCTTGTGTAGCCGCGCTTCGTCCCAAGAAGGATGAATGTAAGGATCGTCGCGATAGTGAGCGCAACGAACGGATGACCAAGGAATGTCAAGATCGAACGCAGTGTATTCCCTTCATCCAGCAATACTCCTGACAGCGTATTCAAAAGAATCAATACGAGTGGAATCGAAATCAATGATGCAATCAGACCGAAGCTTGGAAGCTCCTTATCATATTCCATTTCTTCTACCTGCATATAATCAGGCACAACTGCATGAATTTTTTTCGAGATGAATTTTGCAAAAAGCGGTCCAGCAATAATCATGGACGGAATCCCTGCAATCACCCCGAAAAGAATGACCCAGCCAAGATCTGCACCGAGCAAGTCGGCAACCGCAATCGGTCCAGGTGTCGGCGGAATGAAACTGTGTGTTACGGCAAGACCCGCAAGCAGCGGAATACCATAGTACAATAATGATTTTCCTGTTTTTCTTGCCAGTCCGTATACGATCGGCACAAGGATGATGAAACCGACATCGAAGAATACGGGAATCGCTACAAGGAACCCTGTAATTCCTAGTGACCACTGTGCTTTATCTTCCCCGAATTTGTTGATCAATGTCTGGGCAAGACGTTCTGCCCCTCCTGAAACTTCAAGCATGCGCCCAAACATCGCACCTAAACCAACGACGACAGCGACGAATCCGAGTGTCCCTCCCATTCCGTTCTGGATCGAGGTGACAACATCACCAAGAGGCATACCCGCTGCAATCCCGACGATTAAACTTACCAGAAGCAGCGAAACAAAAGCATGAAGCTTCGTTTTAATAACTAAAAATAATAGAAGAAAAATTCCTGCTAACGCAACCAATATCAGCATTTGATCTGACATCTTGAACCCCTGCCCTTCTTTTTTTGAATATACTTATTTCTTATTCCAACCAATACATTTAAGCGTTTACAAAACACATTATGTAAGTGAGCCTCTCAACCTGTTTATCTAGGAAAATATTTTCTTGAGAAGCGCGCGAGTCGGAAAAATTATTTTTTCTTGATATCTCTATTATAAAAAATATTTTTCGAATTGCAACCGTTTACAAAAAATATTTTTCTTTTTCTTTTATTCTAGTATAATAAAATCATGAAAACCCTTACAGGAGTGTTGCCCATGATGAAAGAACATCAGCATTGTCTGGCAAGCATCCGCTCACATTACCCGCAATTCAGTGAGACGGAAAAAAAGATTGCCGATTATATATTGGAAAATCCCACCCAGATCATTCATTCCACCATCAACAGCCTGGCTGAAGATCTTGGTGTAGCTGATTCAACTGTCTTCCGATTCTGCAAACGAATCGGTTTCAAAGGCTACCAGGCTATGAAAATAGCACTCGCCTCCGAAATCGTGACAGGGCTGAAAGACATCCATGAACGGGTCGATGAGGGCGACACCCCTCAAACAATCGCCTCAAAAGTATTCCGTTCAAACATCAAAACGATCGAAGACACCCTGATGGTCGTCGATGAAAGCAGGCTTCAGGAAGCAGTCGATGCGTTAACCGGAGCTGAATCTATCGAGTTTTTCGGAAGCGGAGGCTCGGGCGTGGTTGCACTGGATGCCTATCACAAGCTGATCCGGACAGGACTTCGCGTTCGGGCAACTTCGGACAGCCACATCCAGCTGATGACCGCTTCACAGATGACTGATACAGATTGTGCCGTTTTCATCTCTCACAGCGGTTCGACGAAGGATATCCTTCAAACATTGGAAGTTGTAAAGGAAACGGGAGCGAAGACCATTTGCATCACAAACTTCGCAAAATCCCCGTTGAGCCAAGGGGTCGACATTCCCTTATATACCGTATCAGAAGAAACGGATTACCGATCAGAAGCCCTTTCATCGCGGATCGCGCAGCTTACGCTGATTGATACCCTGTACGTGAACATCATGATGAAGCGTGAAGCCACCGGACAGGATGCGTTGAAGAAGATGCGGAAGGCAATATCTTTGAAGAGGATTTAAACTATAGGTGCGCGGGCCATTTTTGGTCCGCGCTGTTTTTTTGTTTTGGAAGGTGCTTTTGAAATGTTTTACTATTCAGACCATTTGGATTATCATTCTATGTAAAGAAGAAACTAATAAAAGGCGGGATCAAGATGTCACAGAAGCATACACTCGAACATGCAAAGGAACTTGATAAGAGCGACTCTCTCGCTCGTTTTAAAGACGAATTTTACATAAAAGAAGACCATTACTATATGGACGGCAACTCTCTCGGCCTATTATCGAAACGTGCGGAGAAAGCGCTTAATACTTCACTCCAGGATTGGAAGGATCACGGCATCGACGGCTGGATGAACGGCGAAGAGCCCTGGTACTATTATTCTGAAAAACTAGGTGCTAAAACAGCTCCCTTAGCCGGGGCCAAACCGGAAGAAGTCATCGTGACGGGATCGATCACGACAAACCTTCATCAACTGATTGCGACATTCTATGAGCCTGAGGGAACCAGGACAAAGATCTTGGCCGATGAATTGACGTTCCCTTCAGACATTTACGCAATCCAAAGCCAGCTGGAGTTAAAAGGGTACAGCCATGAGGAGCATCTCGTGCAGGTGAAAAGCCGGGACGGATATACTCTGAAGGAAGAGGATATCATCGAGGCCATGACAGACGATATCGCCCTGATTCTCCTTCCTTCCGTCTTATACCGGAGCGGTCAGCTCCTGGACATGAAACGGTTGACGGCGGAAGCCCATAAGCGCGGGATCATCATCGGCTTCGACCTGGCCCATTCAATCGGCGCCCTTCCCCATCAGCTTCATGAAGACGGTGTGGATTTTGCGGTATGGTGCAATTATAAATACCTGAACAGCGGACCAGGCGGAGTCGGCGGATTATATGTCCACGAACGCCACTTTGGGAAGAAACCTGGTCTCGCAGGCTGGTTCGGTTCAAAAAAAGACAAACAGTTCGATATGGAGCATGTGCTCACCCCAGCGGAATCCGCCGGGGCATTCCAGATCGGGACGCCGCATATTTTGAGCAGTGCGCCTTTACTGGGATCCCTTGAACTTTTTGAGGAAGCGGGAATCGGGGAACTTCGAAAAAAATCCCTCTCCCTGACAAGATTCTTGATGGACCTTGTGAATCAAGAACTTAATGGATACGGGTTCAAAATCTGCAACCCGATTGAAGATGAAAGGCGCGGCGGTCATATCAGCCTTCAGCACGACGAAGCCGCCAGGATTTGCAAGGCCTTGAAAGTCAATAAAGTGACGCCTGACTTTCGGGCGCCCAATAATATCCGCCTTGCTCCCGTGGCCCTGTATTCGTCTTATGAAGACGTTTGGAACACCGTCCAGATTTTGAAGAAAATCATGGAGAACGAAGAGTATAAACAATTTGAAAACGTCCGTGACGTTGTAGCCTGAGGAGGTCATTATGAAAATCATCGATATTACACAGCCATTGCACAATGATATACCAGTATGGCCGGGCGATACCCCTTTTTCCTTTTCTCTCAATTGGGCAATGGAAGATACGGGCTCGGTCAATGTGGGACAGCTCAACATGAGCGCCCATACCGGAACCCACGTGGATGCCCCGTTTCATTTCAGAAATGACGGCAGGCGAATATTGGATCTGCCGCTGGACCGCTATATCGGACCTGCCGTCGTCGTTTCGGCTGAAAACGCTGAGAGCCTCGGCCCCGAACACCTTTCAGGCATAGACTTAAGCGGGGTTGAAAAAGTACTTTTCAAAACAGGTGCGTGGAAAGATCTTAATGCTTTCCCTGAGTCCATCCCCCCGATCCAGCCGGAACTGGCACCGTTGCTAAAAGAGAAAGGCATCCACCTGATCGGGGTGGATCTCCCTTCGGTGGATGAACTGGACAGCAAGGAGATGGAAGCCCACCATGCACTGACCGAGAATGATATATTGATCCTGGAAGGCATCGTGTTGAACGATGTAGAACCCGGTTATTATGACCTGTATGCCATGCCGCTCGCCCTCAGGGACGGTGACGGTTCACCGGTCCGTGCGGTATTGATTGACCGGGAAGGAAAATAATTTTGTTTGTTGGAAGCAGCTTTATGGCTGCTTCTTTTTTGTAGGGGGGGTTTGGATTGAGGACTGGGCCGGGAACAATCGAGTGGTTTTGTGCCTGGTACAATTTGGCCTTTCTGTGCCTGGCACCTTCGATTTTAGGGGTGGTGCCTGGCTGGGGTGCCTGGCTCAATTCTATTGTTATGAGCCAGGCTCGTGACCGCGGATTTGAGCCAGGCTCAACTTCTCCCCTGTACCAGGTACAATCCGCCCCAAATGTGCCTGGTACACCCCCACCTCCCGCACTCAGCTCCCATTCCCTGAAAAAACCTCTGCCTCACTTAATTCCCCGCCAACAGATATAAATTCCTCACAATGTTCATAGACTTAACGTATAAAGGTTTAAAATCCTGGAAAGTTTGTCATAACTGATAAGGCGGAAGGAGGAAGATGAATGGGTATATTGACGACAGTGGGATTCATTGTGTTCCTTGGTATGATTTTAGGCGTCCTCATCTATTTCTTAAGACAAGCCCTGGACTCGAATGATTCAAAGCGGATTGACCAGCACAAGGATCATGACCATTTTTCACAATAACAGCGGCGTTTTCATTGGAAGAGAGTTATCCTTCCGGTGGAAACGTTTTTTCGTATCCGGCATTGCCTCCTTGATGTCCCCGGCTCATTTATTTTCAAGTTACAGACTTTTGTTTTCAACTTTAATACTTTTATCTTCAAGTTGGATGGGTTTATTTTCAACTTCCGCAAACTTATTTTCAATTCACAAAAAAGCCCCTCCATCCAAGGCAGGGGCTCATCTTATCTTTAGCTGTATACTTCTTTCTCCCCAAGCTCCATCGGGCTCGAGCACATCGGGCATTTCTTTTTATCCGCAGCCGTTTCACCAGCTTCCCGCCTTTGCCAGGCGATGCAGTTCCCTTTCGTACAGAGCCAGGCTTTGACGCGGTGCAGCCTGCCTGTCCGTTTCTCACGGGAGCCGCCGCTTTTCACCTCGTCCTTGTGGGGTGCTTTGCTGAAGATATCACTGATGAAGCGCGAACACTTCCTTGTCTCCCCCTGATAATAGGCAGGGGATGAGATATAGAGCTTCTCTTTGGCACGGGTGATCGCCACATAGGCGAGCCTTCTTTCTTCTTCGAGCGCCCCTTTCTCTTTATGGGCAGATTCTTTATAGATCTTGTCTTCCAGTTTCCCGGCATTCAAAGCGGAGCTGTGCGGAAGATTGCCTTCGATCGCTCCGATCAGAAAGACAACCGGGAACTCGAGACCTTTCGAACGGTGAATCGTCATAAGGGACACGCTGTCTGTGTCGCGGTTCTTATTCTGATTCACGTCTTCGTACTTTGCTTTCATTTCATCTATGAAGGTGATGAAGCTCGATATCGTTTCAAATCTCTTTGCCGAGCCTTCGAGTTCCGACAGCATTTCTTTGATCAGTTCCTTCTGCTCCGTCACGACATGTGATTCCTGGGCATCAAGGTATTGATGGTAGAATTCTTTGCGGATTTTCTTGATGGCCGTCTCGGGCGAATCCTCCTGAAGGGATTTAATGAATTTCATCCTAGATTTTATATTTTTCACCTGAAAAGGCTTCAGCCCGTTCATGGTGGTCAGGTGGATGAGCGGATATTTTTTTCTTGCCTTGCTGTCTTCCTGTAAAATATGGGCCATCCCCTGTTCCCTTCTGATGAACATGGTCGGGAGGATGTTTCCGATCGCGTCAAAGTTTCGCGGCACGATACATAATCTCAAGTAATCGACGACAGGTTTGACCGTCCAGTTTTCATAAAATAGAGAGTCTTTCTGATTGTATGGCTGGAAAGGGATTTCCTTCATCAACAGCTGCTCAAAGACCGCACGTCCGCTGCTCATTGTCCTGTGCAGGATGGTGATGTCTCGATAAGAATAGCCCCCTTCTACCAGTCTTTCAATCTCTTCTGTCACCCAGACCGCTTCTTCATCGGCAGTCGCCGGCCTTGCGTAAAGAGGCTTCTCTTTTTCTTCTTTCGTGGCTATCAATCTCTTATTCCGCCTGTGGACATTACGGTCGATGACCTCATTCCCCAGCCCGATGATACAGGCATCGGAACGGTAGTTTTCTTTCAAGGTGACGATCCTGGCTTCGGGGAACTCCTCATCAAAGTCGAGTATGAACTCGTTCCGTGCCCCGTTGAAGGAATAGATCGTCTGGTCGTCATCACCTACCACGAACAGGTTTCCATGGGCCGCGATCATCTTGATCAATTCATATTGTATGAGGTTTGTATCCTGGAACTCATCGACCATGACATACTGAAAACGGTGCTGCAGACTTTGCAGGAGATTCGGGTTCATGTCGAGCAGATCGTATGCTTCGGTCAGGATATCATCGAAATCCATCTTGTGATTCCTTCGCTTCCATTCTTCGTAACGAATCAGGATGTCCCGGATTTCCTTGTCTGACTTTGAAGAGTGCGGCATTTCTTTTATGTTTATTTTATTTAATTTATAGTGCGAAAGCTTCGCAAGCAGTGTTTCGGCATCATATGGGTCGTAGATATTCATTTCACGCTGGAGCTGCTTCAGGATGATTTGCTTGTAGCGGTCATTCCCAATAATCTCCTGGGTATAATGCCTCGAACGCAGCAAGTAGAGGAACAGTGCATGAAAGGTGCTGGCCTGGATACTGCGTCCCCTTCCTTCTATGCCCGGAAGCGAGTTGATGCGCTGCTTCATTTCCTCGGCTGCTTTTTTCGTGAACGTGACGAGGAGGATGTTCTGCGGCATGATGTCCTTCACATTCATCAGATATCCTGCGCGGCATACAAGGACCGTCGTCTTCCCTGTCCCGGCACCCGCAAGTGTCAGGCACGGACCGCTCCCGTGACGCACCGCTGCTATCTGCGCTTCATTCAAAAGAATGCCCGCCTCTTCTATTTTCCTGAAAAAGAATGCATCCCCCTCTTCTGAAGCAACCAATTCCCTTGACGTTTGTCCTTTATGTAATGAGGCTGAGGGGATGTCCGTCTTCTCTGCCTCAAATGGATAAATCGAGTAGTTCGCTTGTACTTTATTCAACGCACATTCTCCTTGCTCTATAGCAAAAGTTCATTTCCGAAATAGGTAACCTTTTTATCATAACAAGCGCCGCCGGCATCCCGCAATCGATTCTCGTGAAAATCAATTTCTGCCAATTCTCTTAAACAACTGTTTAAATCCTCTACATGCCGTTATCATTAGGTTTCCGGAAGTTAATCAAACGTTTGTTTAAATTTTTCGATCAAAACGTTGATTTCATGGGATTGGAGTTAAACAACTGTTTAAATCGTTTAAGCCTGCTGCTGCAAAGTTTGCGTATGTTAATCAAACGTTTGTTTAAATCGGGTTTTATATACCACTGCCCGATTTCCGTGGAAGACTTCGCTTTCCGCGGGCGGACAGCGTCCCTCCTTTCTTGTGCCTGCAGCGAAAAGGGACGGGCTTAAATTCAAAAACTGGCTCCACAACTCTCCTTCCCAGGATTAAACCAAGCCAAAAAAAGGTAAGTAACAAATAGGTGATGAACGTGAAAATAACAAAATGGGGTTTTACCCGGCACAATTCGATAAAGGCAGAGTTTGATCTGTTCCCTCATTCTTTGGTGATACTCAGGAAAATCAGATCGTTTTATTTTGTCAATAAGGTGCACTGGTCCTCCCGTGATCCGGTGGTTGAAACACATCACCTGGAAGAAATGGAGCTGCTCGTCAATAGGGAAATGGGGTTTGAACACTATTACCTTTCGCGCAGGCAAGTGTAGTTTCAAAAAATGAGATAGAATGCGATAAAGAAAGATAAATGCCTATTACGATTTGAAATTCGTCTGAAATCGGAAAATATGGACTTTTCTGAACATTTAAATAACCGGTGGGATTTGCTACTATATATTTAACAAAAGATTTACACAATCTTTAAGGAAGGCGTGATTCCAATGACGCAGTGAAAGCAAAGCATGTCAACATCACATCTTGCAACTGAAATCGGCCCGTGAAAACTGATTTCAAGATGTGTGGATATGCGGGGACGCGCAAATCTTATTTCAGGAGATGATTCCAATGAAGAGTGTAAGCGAAGCATGCTAGGATCATGTTGCATATAGAAGATAGCCCGTGAAAACTATCTTCGCACCATGTGGGCATGTGGGGATGCAGCGAAAGAAAAAAATAAACTAAATAACATGCAACACCATTAATTTAAATTAATTGAATGTTTGGTATGTGTATTAGTAAGAAAGGATAGAACGTGTAATTGAAAAAGATTTACTTACATTAAGGCGCTGTTTATGTGAAAGATACATAGACAGCGTCTATTGTTTATACATACTCCCCTTTCAAAATAGAGCAGACTGCCGCATCACAGAATACCCCTTTTTCAAATGCTGATTTCCTTAATACCCCTTCAAAGATGAAGCCCGCTTTAAAAAGACAATCCCTCGAAGCCGTATTTTCCGGGTCATAGAAAGCCTCGATCCGATTCAGGGACATCATTTCGAATCCATATTGGATAATCGGCTTCAATACTTCCGACATGACACCCTTCCTCCAGTAATCCGGGTGCACTTCGAAACCGATTTCCGCTTTGAAATGTTCCTTCTCCCAGCAGTGGTATCCGCAGCTTCCGATGATTCTGCCGGATTCTTTATCTGCGATTCCCCATCTGATTCCTTCTCCCTTTTGAAATCTCGTATTCCACTGGTCAATAATCTCAACTGCCTGGCCTCTTTCGGTAAATGTTTCAAGATCATAGTACTTCGTCACTTCATCTTTTGAAAAATAAGCAAATACGTCCGGCGCATCTCTTTCTTCCATCTGCCTCAACATATATCTTCCGGTTGTCAGAACCGGGAATTTCTGTGTGTGATCCATCTTATTAACTCCTTTGTTTCTTGTCTGTTAACTTTATTCAATACCCCGCCTTCAATCACCTCTTTTTTGAAAATAATGGTGTTTTTCAATGTTCAGCATTCTGTATAATGAAAAGAAACGATCATTGCAAAGGATGAACAGAATGAAAGCACAGAAAATCATTAAGAGTGCGGCTTTATTTACCGGTACCTCCCTCTTCCCTGCACCCGGGTTTGTTGCGCTGAATAGAGATAAAATCATTGGTACGGGTGCTCCTTCTGAACTGGAAAGCTATCTTGATGCTTCGACGAAAGTATACGACATGGGGAACCGGCTGATCATGCCCGGGTTTCATGATTTTCATGTTCACTTTTTTCTAGGGTCGATGTTTGAAAGCTTCTGTCAGTTGACATATGGAGGAACGGAAGATGAGACGGCTAAGATGGCAGCGGACTATGCCTTAGCCCATCCCGAGGATGAATGGGTTCTCGGCTTAGGGTGGCATCACGTCCGCTGGCCGGGCCAGAAGCTTCCGAGCCGCCATTCACTGGACCGCTTCCTCCCCGACCGTCCCGCCATCCTGTTGAACGAGGAAGCACACAGTGCGTGGCTGAATACAGCCGCACTCAAGAAGCTTGGAATCGACCAGTACACACCGGAGCCTCCTTTCGGCCGGATTGAAAAAGATGAGAATGGCGATCCAACCGGGTTCTTATATGAGACTGCAGTAAAATACGTCACGAGGGCATTTCAATTTAGTGAGTCCGTGAAGGCAAAGTTAATGGAGAATATGCTGAAAAAAACCGCTTCATTCGGCATCACTTCAGTAGGGGATATGCTCCCGCTTCCAGGCTATACGCTTGGTGACCCTTCTTTTTACCGCAGGTTTGAAGAACGCGGGAGATTGACGACGCGGATCCACTTCCTTGACGTGATGGACGGGGATCTTGCCAGAAGCCGCGCCTTGAAAGAAGAGTTTCAGTCGGACCGCCTCCAGTTCTCCGGGTTGAAGCAATTCCTGGACGGCGTCCCCCTTACGTACACCGGCTATCTGCTCGAGCCTTACGCCGACCGGCCGGATGAAAGAGGCGGAACGATCTATGAAGTGGAGCAGTACAAAAAATGGATCGAGGATGCAGACCGGGAAGGCTTCAGGGTCAGGCTCCATGCATGCGGGGACGGGGCTGTCCGCATGGGGCTCGATTTATTCGAGCATGCAGAAAGCGTGAACGGGAAGCGCGATTCGCGCCATACAATCGAGCATATCGAAGTATGCCATCCAAGTGACTTCAACCGCTTCAAAGAGCTTGGTGTCATCGCATCGATTCAACCTGAACATCTGACCTCGGGCTCGATGGACACCCATGCATACATAGACCGCCTCGGTTTGGAGCGTTCAAGATACACTTGGCCGATCGGTTCCCTGAATCAGCATGGTGCCCCGATTGCATTCGGGACGGATTTTCCAATCGTCGACCTAAACCCGATGCTCGGCATATACAGGGCGGTCACAAGAAAACATGAGGATGGCACACCTGAGGGAGGCTGGAACCCTGAGGAAAAAATAACATTGGGCGAGGCGCTCATCCATTATACAAAAAGCGCGGCATACGGGAATTTCCGCGAGAACGACCTCGGGACGATTGAAGCCGGCAAGAAAGCGGACCTTGTTGTGCTCGACCGCAATTTATTTGAAGTACATCCCGAAGAAATCCTTGAGGTGAAAACAGTTATGACGATAATGGATGGGGAGATTATTTTTGAAGGCTGAACGAAGTGCATAAATAAGGCCCGTCCCCCAATGCTTTAAAGCATTGGGGGACGGGCCTTCCACTTATTTGCGGGGTTCTTTCAATCCTCCGCCGTGAATGGTTTTTTCCTGGAATGGAAGGTCCAGTTCCCTGCTCAGTTTCTCCAGGAAACTTTGCTCGCGCTTGGAAACGAGGGAAATGACGGTTCCTTCCGCTCCCATACGGCCTGTCCTTCCAGAACGGTGGATGTACTGCTTGGTGTCCGTCGGAAAGTCAAAATGAATGACGTGGGTTACGTCGGTGATGTCGAGGCCCCGCGCCGCTACATCAGTCGTAAGAAGAAGCGGCACCTTCCCTGCCCGGAAGCGGTCAAGGGATTGTTTTCGTTCCGTTTTCTTCGATTCCCCTGCGAGAACTTCGAGCTCAACGCCTTTATACTTCAATTTTTCTTCGGCTTCGGACAGTTTATCCAGCTGATTGAAGAATACAAGCGCCTTGATGTCTTTGAAATAGGCCAGGCTCCTGAGCGCTTCGATTTTGTCGCGAAGCTCGGTATATACGTAGATATGGTCGACTTTCGGGTTGTCGAGATTGGCATCCATCTTGACGATTTCATGATTTTGGAGAAGTTCTTCCGCCACTTCCTCCGTCCGGTCGGAAAGAGTCGCCGAGAAGAAGAGGACCTGCCTCTCTTTAAGCGTCGACTTGATGATATCCTCCACTTCGCGTTTATGCTCATGACCTACCATTAAATCAAACTCATCGACGACGATCGTTTTGACTTCATGCATTTTCAATTTTTTCAGTTTCATCAGTTCCAGAAGGCGTCCTGTCGTCCCGACCACGATATGAGGCTTCTTCTTTAATTTCTCCAATTGCTTCTTGATATTGGCGCCTCCGATGAAAGCCGCACTTGTCACATCACTGCCCTTGGCCCATTTTTGGATTTCCTGCTGGATCTGCATCACGAGTTCCCGGGAAGGAGCAATAATGACGGCCTGTGCCTGTTTGCGCGCCGGGTCGATCCCTTGAATGATCGGCAGTAAATAGGCCAGGGTTTTCCCTGTTCCTGTCGGAGATTCACAAACCACGTCTTTGCCGTCAAGGATGAGCGGCAGCACACGTTCCTGGACCGGTGTTAACGCGGAGAAACCCGATTCCTCCCAATTGTTTTTTAAAAAAGATGCTTGGATCATGTCAGATATTGTATTCATTTTTACGATTTCCTTTCCCTCTCGGCCGTTTCACGCAAACTGTTTCCCTGGATCAATGGCAAACATATTTCCACGACCGTTCCTTTTTGTTTTTCACTGTGAAAGACAATTTTCCCTTTATGTTTTTCGATGATTTTTTTACAGATTGCGAGTCCCAGTCCGGTACCTTTTTCTTTTGTAGAGTAAAAAGGTTCGCCGACCTTCTCGATTCGTTCGGGATCCATCCCTGTACCGTTGTCCGACACGATGATAATCGCCTCGTTGTCTTTCCGGTTGAGAGATATGGACACCCTTCCTCTTCGATCATAGGGAATCGCCTCCACCGCATTTTTGATTATATTAATAAAGACCTGTTTCAATTGATTTGCTTCAGCTTCAACATATAACGGCTCAACTGAATAAGGTTTATGATCTATCGATACATTGTCAATATTCGCCTGTGCTTTCATCAATACAATCACTTGCTTCAGGATGGAGTCTACATTTTCAATTTGATAGTGCAGATCCTGCTGTTTCCCTAAAATCAGCATTTCACCTGATATCAAATCTATACGATCGACCTCTGAGAGCATGATATCCAGATGATCACGGTTGACGCTGCCGGTTGTCTGCATCAGCTGGATGAATCCTTTAAGGGATGTGAGTGGATTCCTGATTTCATGGGCCACCGCTGCAGCCAGCTGCCCGATGACGGACATTTTTTCAGAGACGATCATCATTTCCTCGTTTTTCCTGAATTGAGTGATGTCCCTGGCAATCGCGAATACGCCCGTCACTTCACCGCTTACAATAATCGGGATGAAGGAACAGCGCAGGATCTTTGCTTTTTCTCCTGCAAGATGGATATTCGTTTCAAACATCGATCCTTTTCCAGAAAGCGTATCAATAAAATGACCCGTTACGACCTTTATGTCCTCTTCCTTCAGGAAATTTCTCAATTGAATATCTTCCAACTCTTCCTGGGAAGATTCCAGAAGCGCTTCAGCTTCAGGATTGACAGCCATGATTTTCCCCTTCAAATCCAGTTCCAATACACCATCAGGATTATGTTTGAACAGCGAATGATACTGTTCATTCTGAATATATAATTCCCGTTCTTTCTTTCGCAGCTGTTCATTTGAATGAAGTACATCCCTGGTCCTGCGGTAGACCAGCAGATACAGGATGACTCCTGTGACAAATATAAAAAACCAGCCCTTGAAGCGCTGAAAGTAAATGTACAGACTAAGCTTCTCATGCGCAAGGATCACAGAAAAATAGTCTGACAGAATAACCCACAGTATGCCGAGCAGCACATAAGCAAGAGCTACTTTAAGGGCAATCTCTTTGGCTTTTCTCATATTGAGTGATTCACCTAAATTCACTTTAGTCTTACCTCTATACTTTCACAAATGCCTGAATTTTATCACTTTCCTGCTTAACTCCTTTTTGAAAAGAGTATTTTGGAAAAAGGATAAATCGACAAGCTCTGAATAATAAGTGAGAACATGATCACGCCGAACGAAATGGATTGAATCGATTCTGCTCCTTTTCCTTCCATACCAAGAAGCAGGGCAACCGACATCGTCCCCTTTATCCCTGATAATGTCAGGATAAATACTTCTTTCCAGCCGTAGGTGCTTCTCCATGTTTTTCTTATCTTTACAACTCCAATAATAATAACATAGCGGACCAATAAGGTAATGATAAATAAGAAGAAAAACCATCCCATCATTGAAAAAGAGATATAATCGACCGCTTTGATCCCGATCAATAAGAACAGGAAGGTGAGGATGGTGGGTTCAATGACTTCCCAGAAACCATCCAGCTGTTTTCTGAAATGATCTTCTTTAATGGTCCGTTCATATTCAAAGGAAAGCATAATGCCGCTTGCCACGGTTGCAAGCACTCCCGAAACACCTATTTCCTCACCAATATAGAAGCTTCCATAAGCTAAAATCACTGATAGCATAATCTGATAGCGTGAATCTGAAGTGAAATGTATGGCTTTGGTCACCAGCCATCCAAACACGATCCCGATCACCGCTCCCCCAATGGATACCCATAGAAACTCCATTGAAAAGGAAGTAATTGAAAAAGATTCATCTCCGAAATAAATTCCCGCTGCGAGTGTGAATAGAACAATGCTGGTGCCGTCATTAATCATCGATTCACCTTCGACCACGCTCGCAAGCGCTTGTTTATTGGATGACTGTTTCAAGATAGAAACAACCGAAACAGGATCCGTCGGGGTTAAAATAGTGGATATCAACAAGGCTTCTATATATGAAATCGGGAGTACGGGCTGGAGAATATAATAGATCAGTATACTCATGAGAAGTGCTGTGACCAGTATTCCCAATGTACTTAAAAGGAAAATCTCGCTGCCGTGCTTCCTCAGCTCCTTGACCTGAAACTGATAGGCCGAGATGAATAATAACGCAGGAAGAAACAAATAAAAGATGGTGTCCTTCGTCAGTTCAAGTCCTTCAAATCCGGGAAAGAATCCAATAAGCGCCCCGATTATCAGCAGCACCACCGGCACAGGGATATCTTTTTTCTTTTTATCAATTGTATACACCAAATAACCAATCATAAGCAGGATCAACATGCTTAAAGGTTCAATGATAATCACCTCCTAACGATGTTCATTTCACTATTTATTCCCTTCGCACTTCCTGACCTAAACGTCCATCCTCAGTCATATGTACCATTTTCCCGGGAATGTGTTTACCCTTTCCAAATTTAGGGTTAAACGATATATATGGAAAAAGACTTACAGGTCAAAAAGGAAAGCAGGTGTTTCGATATTTTGAGCCAGGTTTACGAAAACAAAACCTTCAGTAACAGCGGTATGATCACATTACCCAAACAGTGGAGGCAGCGGTTCGGACTCATCCCGGGGAGATTGGCAGAGCTCATCTATCAAAACGATTCCATTTATATCAAACCCGCCCGAAAACATACTACCAATAACAAACGATATGTATCTGAAAAAGGAACCGTCCACATCCCGAAGGAACTCCGAGATGAAATGGGCATCACACCTCAAGACTCCTACACCTTACACATCAATGAAGAACAGCGCTGTTTTATCCTTACATGCGAATAGAAAAGCGGAGGCGGCTCGTTCAGAGGCGACAAGCATAAGACAGGGCGGCCATAAAGGCGTTTTTTGCCTTTTTGGCTGGCATGGCTTATGTCTCGAGCCTCTAGCCGCCGGAGCTGGACAAAGAAAAGCGGAGGGGCTTTGCCAAGAGGCGTGTGGCATAAGACGAACCGGACGGGAAGGCGGTCTTTGCCTTCTTAAATCATCCTGTGTACAGTTTGGATATTTTTGGTAAGTGGTGGAATAAATCCTGGAATTAAAAGATTATCCAGCAGAATTCGAAGATTATTGCCCGGAATTGAAAGATAAAGTCCAATTTTCGAAAGATTTTCGGCCAAAATTAAAAGATTACCCCGATTCCACCCGTTCCGAAGGCTGAACTAAAGCGCTTTTTGAGCCAAAACACTGATTTCCCCTATTAGGGCGGGTGCAGCCAATTCGTATACAGCGTCAAACAAGCCTAAAACCCCAGTATTCCTCCTTAAAAAACCATTTTTGACCTCGAGCCTCCAGCCTTCGTTACTGCACAATAGAAATTCGGAAGGTCTTTGCCTTCATGGACCGTTTAGCTTATGACCCCCGTTCCTCTAGCCGCAGCAACTGGACAATAAGAAAAAGCCCGCCTCCACCGCTTTAAAGCGTTGAGGGACGGGCCTTCTGTTCAGCTTCATTACATTCAACTATACTTCCGGTCGTATCGATGGAGAGTCTACGGATGTCCATGGAAGGGAATGATTGGCGGAGCTGCTTCAGCAGCCACTGACCAGCGCCCTTCTCGGCAAAGCAGGCAATGGTTGGACCCGCTCCGCTAATTGCTGTGCCGAATGCACCGAACTTCCGGGCTGTTTCCTCGACTGCTTCGTAGTGTGGAAGCAGCTTCTTGCGATACGGCTGATGATAGCGATCCTCTTTCATCATCTTCCCCGCCAGCTCCCAATCTCCGTTCATGAAAGCAGCCACTAGCACATTTGATACCGCACCGCCCTGAACGGATTCCTGAAAACTCATCTCATCCGGCAGGACATTCCGCGATTCTGAGGTCTTCAATTCAGTCTTCGGAATCACCGCAACCACTTCAACCGGCAGCTGAGATACATGCAGCATCTGGACTCCCGTGTCCGTCCGGCAGCTTACGACGAACCCGCCATAAAGGGAAGCCCCGACATTATCCGGGTGACCTTCATATTGCGTCGCGATTTCGAGCTTCTCCTGTGCAGAGAGGTTCAATCCTCCTGAAATATCCGCAAGTTCTATCCCTGCCACGACGGCAGCCGCACTGGAACCCAGCCCCCTTGTCAGCGGGATATCACTTGAAATATATAGTTCACAAGGCGTGAGATTCTTTCCGCATGCTTCTGCAGTTTCTTTAGCCACCTCGACAATAAAATGAGATTCATCAGAAGGGAATACCTCAAGCTCCGGGGACAGGGCCGTCACTTTCCATGTTTCGGACTCCACGGCTTCCACTGTCAAATACAGATCCAGTGCCAGGCCGAGCGAATCAAATCCTGCCCCCAAATTGGCCGTACTCGCGGGGACGGTTATTTTCCAGGAACGAGCCTCCCGCTTCTTCATACTCCAATTGTCCCTTTGATGTAATCCTTCACCTTTTCCTTGTCATTCGGAAGCTTTACCGGCTGAACGGGACTATATTCCATGGCTGTGACGGGGTCCTTCAATCCGTTGCCTGTCAGCACCGCAACTACCTTGCTTCCTTCCTTCAACAAACCTTTCTCAAGGCTTTTCTTGACTCCTGCTATCGAGGCACAGGAGGCAGGTTCTGCAAAGATCCCTTCCTTTTTCGCAATCAATCTGTATGCATCAAGGATTTCTTCATCAGTCACTTCATCGATATGACCATTCGACTCTTTCAACGCATCCACTGCAAAATCCCAGCTTGCCGGGTTCCCGATCCTGATTGCCGTAGCAATCGTCTCAGGCTCTGGGAATACCCTGTTGTGAACAAGTGCAGCAGCCCCCGACGCTTCAAACCCGAACATTCGCGGCAGGCTTGATTCTTCGCGCCTGCTGTATTCCTTGAACCCTTTCCAGTAAGCTGAGATATTCCCTGCGTTGCCGACTGGGATGGCCAGCACGTCTGGCGCCTGGCCCAGACCTTCAATGACTTCAAAGGCAGCAGTCTTCTGCCCTTCAAGACGGTAGGGGTTCACTGAGTTAACGAGAGTCATAGATTCCGTATGACTCAATTCCCTCACGATTTCCAGCGCATCGTCAAAGTTTCCTTCGATTGATACAATCTCTGCTCCGTACATGACGGCCTGGGCAAGCTTGCCTTGAGCAATCTTCCCTTCAGGAATGACGACGATGCATTTGATGCCTGCACGAGCTGCATAGGCTGCAGCCGAGGCTGATGTATTCCCTGTTGACGCGCAAATCACCGTCGAACTTCCGTCTTCAACCGCTTTTGCTACTGCAAGGACCATCCCGCGATCCTTGAACGAGCCGGTCGGATTGGCACCTTCGACTTTTGCATAAAGCTCGATTCCCCATTCCTCGGACAGCGTCTTCAATTCAATCAATGGTGTATTTCCTTCATTCAGGCTTAAAAGCGGAGTTTCTTCCGTAAGGGGAAGATGCTCACCGTATTGTTCCAATAAACCTTTCCATCTCATCCCTTCTCTCCCCCTTCCACCCGGTAAGAGCTTTCGATTGAATGAATAGCATGATAGTCTTTCAGCTCCATCAGAATATCCTCATAATGATCGAGTGATGCTTTATGCGTAACGAGGACGATTTCGGAATAACCCGCTCCATTCAATGGATTTTGAAGAATCTTCTCGAAACTGACACCATGATTTGAAAAAATGGACGTCAGCTTTGCCAGCACTCCGATTTCATCCTGAACATGAAGGCGCAAAAAGTATTGAGAGGAAATTTCTTCGCGTTCCTTCAACTTTTTCTCGAACTGAGGGTTCACGGCGCTCTTTCCCGTCACTCCCAGTCTCATGTTCTTCATTGTGCAGACCATATCGGAAACAACCGCTGTCGCCGTCGGCAGGCTTCCTGCCCCCGGTCCGTAAAACATCGTTTCACCTACAGCCTCTCCGTATACATATACGGCATTGTATTCATCATTTACCGATGACAGCGGGTGTTCATTCGGCAGCAATGCCGGCTCTACGCTCACTTCCACCTTTTCCCCGTCGCGATGTGCGTATCCGATCAGCTTCATCGTATACCCGAACTGTCCTGCATATTCGATGTCTTCTGCCGTCACATCTGTGATCCCCTTCACCTTTACATCGGATAGATCCACGTTCATGGAAAAGCCAAGCGTCGACATGATCGCCATCTTCCTCGCTGCGTCAAGACCGCCGACATCCGCAGTCGGATCCGCTTCGGCAAACCCGAGGTCCTGTGCTTCTTTCAATACATCATCGAAGGTCCTGCCCTCTTTCGTCATCTTCGTCAGGATGAAATTCGTCGTCCCATTGACGATCCCCATCATTTTCGTGATGCGGTCGGATGCAAGCCCGTCTACGAGCCCTCTTAAAATAGGGATCCCTCCAGCTACACTTGCTTCGTAAAACAAATCACATTCATTGGCGGAAGCGGCTTTCAGGAGCTCCGGTCCATGTACGGCCATCAGATCCTTGTTTGCCGTCACGACGTGCTTCTTATTTTTCAAAGCCTCGAGGAGATGTTCCTTTGTAGCTTCGATCCCTCCCATTACTTCGACCACAATATCAATTTCAGGGTCGGCCAGGACGTCCTCGGGATCCAAGGTCAAAATCCCGTCCTCGATGGCAAGTCCCCTATCCTTTTCCAAGTCCTGAACAAGGGCTTTTTTCACTTTCACAGGACAGCCGATTTGATGCGCCAGTTTATCCTGATGATTCTCGATGATCTTCACAACTCCGGCTCCCACTGTTCCGAGTCCCAAAAGTCCGATTGAAATTGATTCCATAAGTCGAAAACCTCCAATTGTTTATTTCTGGTGTACATTTGTATTTGTATAGAGGACATTATAGTAGAAATAATTTCCTATTACAATACCTTTTTTCGTATTTTCTGAATGTAAGAGCTTTCTTTGTTGGTAGATTGGGAATAAAAAATGTACTGTTGAATACCGCTTTTGATTTCCGTAGAAGACTTCGCTTTCCGCGGGTGACCCGTGAGCCTCCTCGTCGCTGCGCTCCTGTGGGGTCAGAAAAGCGGAGGGGATTTGCTCAGAGGCAGGTGGCATAAGGCGAATCGGCCACGAAGGCGTTTTTTGCCTTCTTGGACGAGTTGACTTATGACATGGGCCTCTAAGCCCCAGAGCTAGACAGGTCTCACATTTGCCACTTCTCCCGCAGGAGTCTTCGTCTTCCACTCCAATCAAAAGCTGGATAGGTTACTATAAACGATTATCTAAACATAACCATTCCCGTTCGTACTAAGGACCTTCTCCATTCAATGAAACAACCCGATCTGAAAAATCCCCATTTTAATAACAGAGGACCGCCCCTGATCTCGGTTCAGATCGGGAGCCGTCCTGCTTTATCCGATATAGTGAAGCTGGCGGACCATTTTTGATAGTTCCCGGTAGACGGGGATTTTGCTTGGATCCGCGTTGCCCCCGGAGATGACACATCCGACCTTCTTCCCATGTACTTTGACTTTATGGCACATGGCGGCAGCTAAGGATGCGGCACCTGCGCCTTCGACGAGTGTTTTTTCACGCTGCAGCATGAACATCATCGCATAAGCGATTTCTTCGTCGGTCACAGTGACCATGTCATCCACGTATTTGCGGATGATCGGGAAGGTCAGCTCACCCGGTTTCTTCACTAGGATTCCGTCGGCGATTGTGTGCACGTGATTCAGGGAGCCTTTATTTTTCCCTGTGAAAAAATTATAGGTTGCAGGGGCACCGAGTGCCTGCACGCCAATAATGTTTACCCGGGGGTTGAATGTTTTCACTGCCAGCGCCATGCCGGCAAGCAATCCCCCGCCGCCGACCGGAACAAGGATCGTGTCCAGATCGCTGAGCTGCTGAAGCATTTCAAGTGCGACGGTTCCCTGCCCCGCCATCACTTTTGGATCATCAAATGCATGAACGAATGTCGAGCCCTTTGTCCTCATTTCATCGACAGCCGCACGATAGGCTTCTTGATAGGTCTCGCCTTCCAACACGATGTTCGCCCCGTAATGCTTTGTCGCCTCCACCTTCGCAGATGGAGTCCGCTTCGGCATGAATATCTTCGAGTCCGCGTTGCGCTGGGTGGTGGCAAGTGCGACTCCCTGCGCATGATTCCCTGCAGAAGCGCAGATGATTCCTCTCGCGGCTTCTTCCTCTGATAAGGACATCACTTTATTCATTGCCCCTCTTACTTTAAAAGACCCGGTCCGCTGCAAGTTTTCCATTTTCATAAAAATGTTTCCGCCGGTAAAAGTATTCAATGTTGAAGACTGCTTCAACGGCGTTCGATGCACTTGACCGCAAATTCTTTCCATCGCTTCTACAACATCAGCACTTTTCATTAAATCCCCAAGACACTCACCTCGTTTTGTTTTTCGTATTGCTCGATTTTCCCGCCGTATTTCAATGTGAGATCAATTTCATCGAGGCCTTTCATCAGCATCGTCTTCCAGTAAGGATCGACCTCGAACGATGCAATCAGCCCTTCGGAATCACACAGCATCTGTGATTCCAGCGACACTTCAATTTTATAAAGATCGGCTTTCTTTTCATTCTTGAACAGAGCATCCACTGTATCTTCCGGGAGCCGGATTGGCAGGATACCGTTTTTCAGGCAGTTATTATAGAAAATATCTGCATAACTCTTGGCGATGATCACTTTGAATCCGAAATCCTGAAGGGACCACGGCGCATGCTCCCTCGATGATCCACAGCCGAAATTTTTCCCGCCAAGAAGGATTTCCGAATCGCTGTACTTCCTGGTATCAAGCTGAAAGTCTTGTTTCAGCGTCTTCCCGTCATCCTCGAAGCGCCAGTGGTAAAACAGGAACTGTCCGAACCCTTTGCGCTCGATTCTTTTTAAAAACTGCTTCGGTATGATTTGATCGGTATCAACATTATCGCGGTTGAGAGGGAATACCTTCCCCGCCAGATGATTGAATGCCATCAGTAGTCCACCTCCTCAGGATACTGTCGCTGCTTTTAGTTTTCTTACGTCTGTCAGTTTGCCGGTTACCGCTGCTGCCGCGGCCATTGCAGGACTGAGGAGATGGGTGCGTGACCCGTTCCCCTGGCGCCCTTCAAAGTTCCGGTTGGAAGTCGATGCACATCGTTTCCCAGGGGGAACGATATCATCATTCATCGCAAGGCACATGCTGCATCCGGCTTCTCTCCATTCAAACCCTGCTTCTTTAAAAATGTCATGAAGCCCTTCTGCTTCAGCGGCCTGCTTTACCTTGAATGAACCGGGTACGACAAGTGCGGTCACGTCCTCTTTGACCTTGTGGCCTTTCACCACTTCCGCCGCCGCTCTCAAATCGCTCAATCTTGAATTCGTACAGGAACCGATGAACACATAATCGACCTCAATGTCTTCGATCCTCATGCCGGGTTCAAGCCCCATGTAGTGCAGCGCCCGCTCCGTGCCTTCCTGATCGGAGGGATCCTGAAAATCTCCCGGATGGGGGACATTGCTTGAGATGCCGGCACCCATTCCGGGGTTCGTACCCCATGTCACATGCGGCTCGATGTCTTCCCCTTTGATCGAGATGTGATCGTCGTATGCGGCATCACTGTCGCTTTGAAGAGAACGCCACTCCTTTTTCAGTTCGTCATAAGAAGTGTGGTTAGGCAGATGCTCCCTGCCTTCAAGATACTCGAATGTCACCTCATCCGGAGAGATCAATCCTGCCTTTGCACCTGCTTCGATGCTCATATTACAGACCGTCATCCGCTCTTCCATCGTGAGATTCCGGATGACATCGCCTGTGAACTCAATGACATATCCGGTTCCGAATCCGACCCCGTATGCGGAGATGATGTGAAGGATCACATCTTTTGCCGACACGCCGAAACCAAGTTCGCCGGTCACTTCCACCTGCAGCGTTTTCGGTTTCGCCTGCCAGAGGGTCTGGGTTGCGAGTACGTGCTCCACTTCACTCGTCCCGATCCCGAATGCGAGAGCACCGAACGCTCCGTGAGTCGAAGTATGGCTGTCACCGCAGACAATCGTTTTACCCGGCTGGGTAAGCCCGAGCTCGGGACCGATGACATGGACGATCCCTTGATCCGGATGATGGATGTCGGAAAGCTCAACACTGAACTCTTCACAATTTTTCTTCAGCGTATCCATCTGCAGCCTGGCGATTTCATCCCGCACGATATGGCGCTCACGGGTCGGAACATTATGATCCATCGTGGCATAAGTCAGATCCGGCCTTCTCACCTTTCTGCTCTTGAGACGGAGTCCTTCAAAAGCCTGGGGAGATGTCACCTCATGAACAAGGTGCAGATCGATATACAGCAAATCCGGCTTCCCTTTCTCTTCATGCACGATATGCTTTTCCCATATCTTTTCAATGATATTTTTCCCTGCCATGATCTCCCTCCTGGTTTGTTTGTCTTTATAGCTTCTATTGTGGTTCGTATCCCTATGAAAATCTTACTTTATGCTCGGAATTTTCGATTTATGCTCGAAAATCCTGCAAGTATGCTCGCTTTCATCATATTTTTGCTCGAATTCTATGATCTTTGCTCTAAATGTCGAATTTCATCGAGTGTCCACACACGTTGAAGCGAGTCTATTATCCTTTCCTTCTTACAAATAAGCCGCCAAGATCGAGCTCAATGCATGATCCGCTTCCAGACGTTCCACGACGAGCTGGCTCATCGCCCCTGTCCCGACGACGGTGCCGCGGCCCATCGTCCACAGGTCGCCGGTACGGTAGCCGGCGTTCAATACTTCCTGGACGGCCAGCTCGATCATTTCTGCTTCTTCTTTCAGTCCGAATGAGTGACGGAGCATCATTGCTACGGACAGGATCATCGCATGCGGATTGGCTTTTCCTTTACCGGCGATGTCCGGTGCGGAGCCGTGTACTGGTTCATAGAGTCCGAAAGAGTCTTCTCTTAAACTTGCAGAAGGCAGCATTCCGAGGGACCCTGTGATCATGGACGCCTCATCACTGAGGATATCCCCGAACATATTCTCCGTCACCAGTACATCGAATTGCTTCGGCTGATACATCAGTTTCATGGCAGCCACGTCCACCAGCATGTGCTCGACTTCCACATCCGGGTATTCGACAGCTACTTCATTCACGACTTCCCGCCACATTCGGCTCGTTTCCAAAACGTTCGCCTTGTCAACGGACGTCAACTTTTTCTTTCGTTTCTGAGCAAGAGCAAATGCTTTATGGACGATTCGTTCGATTTCACTTCGTTCGTACACCAGGGTATCGACTGCTACCTCATTGTTTTTCCCCTGGCGGCCTGATGGCTGACCGAAATACAGGCCGCCCGTCAACTCACGGACAATTACCAGATCGACGTCTTCGACCATTTCTTTTTTCAGAGGAGACGAATTCAGCAGGCTTTCGAATGCTTTGACCGGTCTCAGATTCGCAAATAGATTGAATTCTTTACGGATGGCAAGCAGTCCTTTTTCAGGGCGCTGTTCTTTTGGCAGGTGCTCCCACTTCGGGCCGCCGACTGCCCCTAAGAGCACGGCATCACTTTCCCTGCAAAGCTTGACTGTTTCAGGAGGTAACGGGGTACCGAAACGGTCGACCGCTGCTCCGCCGATGTAGCCTTTTTCTACCTCGAATTCATGGCCGAACCAGTCACCCACCGCTTTCAGTACTTCTAATGCACCATCCATGATCTCTTGACCGATACCGTCTCCAGGCAACACTGCGATTTTTTTCTTCATTAGAACTACCTCCTGTTTTTATAAAATCTGTTACAAAACCGCTGTTGATTTCCGTGCAAGACTTCGCTTTCCGCGGGTGACCCGTGAGCCTCCTCGGCTTCGCCTGCGGGGTCTCACATTAGCCACTTCTCCCACAGGAGCCTTCGTCTTGCACTCCAATCAACAGCTAGATCTTCCCATACCATTGCTTTGAATAAAGTACCTGCCTTGAGACAGGTATCATCAAAAAACTAATAAAAATCTATACCCCGGCCTTCACTGCCACTTTCTCCTTCATCGCCGCTTTCTGCTGCAGCATCCGGTTCACTGCGTTAAGGTAAGCGCGGGCGGATGCTTCAAGGACATCTTGTGCGGTGCCGCGGCCGCTTGTGTTATCTCCGTCATATTCAAGGCGGACATATACTTCTGCCAGGGCATCCCGGCCTCCGCCGACTGAGTTGATTTTGTAGTCAAGGAGCCTGGATGGCGATGGAAGCATCGATTCGATTGTGTTGTAGATGGCTTCCACGCTTCCCGACCCGGTAGATGCGAGCTGCTTCAGGTCGCCATTTTCATCACGGAGCTCGATGGTTGCGGTCGGGATATTATCCATACCGTACTGTACCTGCATCCTTTCAAGCTTGAAGCCAACGTCTTCACCGATTTCGGTTTGCTTGTTCGTCAGGATGCTGAACAGGTCGTCGTCGACGATTTCTTTCTTCTTGTCTGCTAAATCTTTAAAGGTATCAAATGCTTCTTTCAGCTTCTCTTCCGTCAGGTCGAAGCCAAGTTCAAGTGCCTTATTTTTAAAAGCATGACGCCCTGAGTGCTTGCCGAGGACGAGTCTTGTGGAATTGACCCCGATCAGCTCAGGCGTAATGATTTCATACGTTGTTTTCTCCTTCAGCATGCCGTCCTGGTGGATCCCGGATTCATGGGCGAAGGCATTGTTGCCGACGACCGCCTTGTTGGCCGGCACCCTCATTCCGGTCAGCTTGCTGACGAGTGCGCTCGTTTTCTTGATTTCATCGAGCTTTAAACGGGTGGACGCGCTGTAAAAGTCTTCGCGGATCCGGAGGGCGACTGCCACCTCTTCAAGAGCTGCATTCCCGGCCCGTTCACCGATTCCGTTGATCGTTCCTTCGATCTGATCGGCTCCATTTTCGACGGCTGCCAGCGAATTCGCCGTTGCCATCCCTAGATCGTCATGGCAGTGGGCGGATAATTTCACGCCGTCAATATTCGGGACATTCTCGCGTACGAACCGGAACATTTCACCGTATTTCTGAGGTGTCATATATCCGACCGTGTCAGGTAGGTTGATGACCGATGCACCTGCATCAATCACCTTCTCCATGATTTTGACCAGGAAATTCAAATCCGACCTGCCGGCATCTTCAGCAGACCACTGGACGACCGGGAAGAACTTCTTCGCGTATTTCACCGTTTCGACCGCTTTCTCAATGACTTGATCAGGCGTCATCTTCAGCTTGTGGGTCATATGGATCGGAGAGGTCGCGATAAAGACGTGAAGCCTTGGTTCGGCAGTCGTTTTCAACGATTCCCAAACAGCATCGATGTCACGTATACTCGCTCTCGCCAATCCGGTCACAGAACTGTTTTTGATCGTTTCACCGATCCTCTTCACGGCGTCGAAATCACCCTTTGAAGCTGCAGGAAACCCGGCTTCAATGACGTCGACCCCGAGGCGTTCGAGCTGCTTTGCCACTTCTATTTTTTCGACTGTGTTCAGGTTTACACCGGCAGATTGTTCCCCGTCTCTAAGCGTTGTGTCAAAAATATCAATGGTTCGCACTTGCTACCACTTCCTTCTCTTTTTTAGAGGATTTCGGCTGAACAAATGGCATCATCTTACGGAGCTCCTTCCCTACCACTTCGAGTTCGTGTTTGCTTTCACGCTGATTGATGGCATTGAATTCCGGACGGTTCGCCTGGTTCTCGAGGATCCAGCCTTTTGCGAATTTTCCTGTTTGGATGTCTGAAAGGACTTCCTTCATGCGGGCTTTCGTTTCTTCGTTCACGATACGCGGTCCTGAAACGAAATCTCCCCATTGGGCTGTGTCGGAGATGGAGTAACGCATGCCTTCAAGTCCTTGTTCGTACATTAAGTCGACGATCAATTTCAGTTCGTGCAGACATTCAAAGTATGCAACTTCTTTCTGATAGCCTGCTTCGACGAGCGTTTCGAACCCTGCCTTTACGAGGGAAGTAAGCCCTCCGCAAAGTACCGCCTGTTCACCGAATAGATCCGTTTCCGTTTCTTCCTGGAATGAGGTTTCAAGAATCCCGGCGCGTCCTGCCCCGACTCCTTTTGCGTAGGCAAGTGCAACTTCACGGGCCTGACCTGATACATCCTGATACACACCGAACAGTGCAGGTACACCCGCCCCTTCTTCAAATGTTCTCCGTACAAGATGCCCCGGACCTTTAGGAGCGACAAGGAAGACATCGACGTCTTCAGGAGGAACAACCTGGCTAAAGTGAATGTTGAATCCGTGTGCGAATGCCAGTGCTTTTCCGGCTGTGAGGGCCGGCTTGATTTCTGCTTCATACACCTTAGGCTGATGTTCATCCGGGAGAAGGACCATGATCACGTCCGCCTGTTCACATGCCTCGCGTACAGAATAGACGTCCAATCCGTCTTCCACTGCCTGGTCCCATGACTTTCCTTTACGCAGCCCGACAACTACATCAAATCCGCTTTCCTTTAAATTCTGTGCATGGGCATGACCTTGGGAACCGTATCCTACGACCGCAACCTTCTTCCCTTTTAAAACCTCTTCATTCACATCTCCGTTATAATAAACCTTTACCATTTCGCTCATCCTCTCCAGTTTTTTTATAAAATTCACGCCGTTTAGCGGTGTTTCCGTCAGTTCACGATTGAATACTGCTTGAGCTCCGTCACCGGTTTTCCATTTCCCCTGGCAAAAGCCGTGATGCCGGTCCGGGCGATTTCCTTGATCCCGTAAGGCCTTAATAAGTCGATGATGGCTTCGATCTTTGAGGTTTCACCGGTAACCTGGACGGTGACGCTGTCCCTGGCCACATCGATGATCGATGCCCTGAATGGTTCGACGATCCCGTTGATCTCGGACCTTGTCTGGCCTGTGCTCAGCACTTTGATAAGTGCGAGTTCACGGGCCACCACTCCCTGGTCCGTGATGTCCGTCACCTTTAATACGTCGATTTGTTTGTGAAGCTGTTTCATCAGCTGTTCGATTTTGCGGTCGTCTTCCACGTTGACGACGAATGTCATCCGTGAAATGCCTTCCACTTCGGTGTAGCCGACCGAAATGCTTTCGATGTTGAACTGGCGCTTCGTGAATAATCCAGTCACACGATTCAGTACGCCGCTGCGGTTATGAACGAGCGCAGTTACAATCCGCTTCATGGTTTCACCCCTAACATTTCGTGGATTCCTTTGCCTGGGGCGACCATCGGATAGACGTTTTCCTTCGGATTCACCAGGCAGTCGATGAGGGCCGGTTCGTCACTTGTCAGTGCCTCTTTTAAAACCGTTTCGGCTTCTTCCTGTGTTTTCACGCGATAACCTTTGATTCCGTATGATTCGGCCAGTTTTACAAAATCGGGCTGCAGGGAAAAGAGTGATTGTGAGTACCTTTCTTCATAGAAGGTTTCCTGCCACTGCCTCACCATTCCCAGCGTACTGTTGTTCAGCAGGACGACTTTGACAGGAAGATTGAGTTCTTTTAAGAGGACCAGTTCCTGCAGTGTCATCTGGAAGCCGCCGTCCCCGACGAATGCTACGACCTTGCTTGAAGGATTCGCAAGCTGGGCGCCGATTGCCGCCGGGAAACCGAACCCCATCGTTCCGAGTCCTCCGGAAGTGACCCAGTTATTCGGCTTTTTGAATGAGTAGTACTGAGCTGCCCACATTTGATGCTGACCGACATCTGTGGTGACGATCGCTTCCCCGTTTGTCATTTCGTATACCTGCTCGATCAGTAGCTGAGGGGACAGGACATCATTCGTCTTCGTATACCAGAAAGGATTCTCAAGTTTGTATGCCTGAAGATGGCGGTGCCAGTCTTCTGTATCTCCCCTTGCCGGCTGATGTTCAAGTATTTTCAAGAGAGCCTGTTTGGAATCGGCCACAATCGGGATATGCGTTGTCACGTTCTTGCCGATTTCAGCCGGGTCGATATCGATATGGACCACTTTTGCTTTCGGTGCAAAGGTGGCAAGATTCCCGGTCAGCCTGTCATCGAATCTGGCGCCGATATTAATTAAAAGGTCGCATTCATAAAGTGCCATATTACTTGTGTAACAGCCGTGCATCCCTGCCATCCCTAAAAATAACGGATGATCTGCCGGAAAGCCGCCCAACCCGAGAAGGGTATGGATAACCGGAAGGTCGTAACTTTCGGCAAAGTTTTTTAATTCTTCTGACGCTTTGCCGTGCAGGACGCCCGCCCCAGCTAGGATCACCGGTCTTTTCGATACTTTGATTGCATCCACAAGCTTCCTGATCTGCAGCGGGTTCGGATAAAAATTCGGCTGATAACCGGGCAGATCCATTTCCACGTCTTTCACCTGCGGGGCATCCTGAACAGTCAGATCCTTTGGAATATCGACGAGGACCGGACCCGGCCGCCCTGTCGAGGCAATATGGAAAGCCTCCTTTACGACCCTCGGTAAATCCTTGATGTCCCGGACCTGGTAATTATGTTTCGTGATCGGCATCGTGATCCCGACAACATCCGCTTCCTGGAAGGCATCGGTCCCGATCACTCCTGACGCAACCTGGCCGGTGAAGATGACGAGCGGCAGTGAGTCCATCATGGCATCTGCGATCCCGGTTACGAGATTTGTTGCACCGGGACCTGAAGTCGCGATGACGACCCCTGGTTTTCCCGAAACCCTCGCATACCCTTCTGCAGCATGGATGGCTCCCTGCTCGTGCCTGGCGAGCACGTGTTTAATCGGGGCTTTGTATAGAGCATCATAGATTGGCAGGACCGCTCCACCCGGGTACCCAAACAGAATTTTCACTTGTTCCTCTTTTAACGCCTTCATGAGCATGTCAGCACCGTTGGCTTTTTCTGTCTCTGTGTGCGAAACCGGTTCTGCCTCTAGCTTAGCTCTCATTTTTTCATCTCCTCCTCAAAAAATGGATTTCTATCAGCCGATAGTTTATTGATTTTCCATATAAAAAAGCCTTTCCACCCACTACGTCAGAATTTGATCTTTCGCAGGGGTGAAAAGGCTTTGTTCCTTTCCACGGTACCACCCTAGTTCAGAGACGACACGGGGCCGTCTCCCTCAGCAGGCTGACTTTATTGGCATCAGCCTTTGTTTTTGTAACGAGTAACAGCTACTCGATCGTTCCTACTCCGATGTTTCAGAACGATACTCAGAGGGGATGTCGGTATCGGATGTATTACTGGTTTGCAGCACCACCAGCTCTCTGGAAATACAAGTCCCGATCCTTTAACCTCTTCAACGCTTTCAATCTATTCGGTTTTCAAGATGCCGCCTGTGCTTGCGGATGTAACCAGCTTTGCGTATCTTGCGAGATAACCTTTTCTGATTTTCGGAGGCGGCTGGACCCATTCCTGCTGCCTGAATTTCAGTTCTTCTTCGGAGACCATGAGTGAGATGGTCCGGTTCGTTAAGTCGATAAGGATGGCGTCCCCGTTTTCAATGACGCCGATTGGGCCGCCTTCAGCCGCTTCCGGAGAAACATGGCCGATGGAAATTCCCCGCGATGCCCCGGAAAACCTTCCGTCTGTCATGAGCGCCACTTTCTTTTCGAGTCCCCTGCCGGCAATCGCTGCTGTCGGGGCGAGCATCTCAGGCATCCCCGGACCGCCTTTTGGTCCTTCGTACCGGATGACGACGACATGGCCTTCCTTCACTTCCCCGCTTTCGATTCCAGCGAGTGCTTCATCCTGGGATTCATAAACGATTGCTTCTCCCATGAATGTCTTGATCGAAGGATCGACCGCTCCGACTTTAATGACCCCTCCATCAGGGGCGATGTTTCCGAAGAGGACCGATAATCCCCCGACCGGGCTGTGGGCGTTTTCCTTGCTCCTGATCACATCGTCGTTTTGAATGTGCGCTTCTTTTACATTTTCATAAAGAGATTTTCCTGTGACCGTGATCCTCTCTTTATGTACAGCACCCATTTCGCATAGTTCCTTGATGATGGCGCTGACTCCGCCGGCATTGTGGACATCCTGCATGGAGTAGTCGGATGCCGGGCTTATTTTAGATAAATAAGGGACGCGTTCGGCCACCTTATTGATACGGTTGATGTCGTAATCGATTTCCGCTTCATTTGCGATCGCCAGGGTATGAAGGACGGTATTGGTTGATCCGCCCATCGCCATATCGAGTGCGAATGCATCGTCGATCGTTTCTTCCGTGATGATGTCACGCGGCTTGATGTCTTTCTTGACCATTTCCACCAGATGTTTGGCTGCATCCTTGATCAGCCTGTGACGGTCTGCGGAAGTGGCGACGATCGTCCCGTTCCCTGGAGGCGCCATGCCGAGCATTTCCATCAGGGAGTTCATCGAATTCGCTGTGAACATCCCCGAGCAGGAACCGCATGTAGGACAGGCATTCTGTTCGATGTCGAGGAGCTGTTCGGCTGTCATTCTGCCTGACTGGTGGGCACCGACGCCTTCAAAGACAGATACAAGTGATAAAGGATCTCCATCACTCGATACTCCCGCTTCCATCGGTCCTCCCGATACAAACACGGAAGGTACATTCGTCCTGACTGATGCCATCAGCATCCCGGGAGTGATTTTGTCACAGTTCGGGATGTAGAAGACTCCGTCGAACCAGTGGGCGTTGATGACGGTCTCCGCTGAATCCGCGATGAGTTCACGGCTTGGAAGTGAATACCTCATCCCGATATGTCCCATCGCGATCCCATCGTCTACTCCGATTGTATTGAACTCGAATGGAATTCCGCCTGCTTCACGAATGGCTTCTTTCACCACCTGGGCAAAACCGTTCAGGTGCATATGCCCCGGAATGATATCGATGTAGGAGTTGCACACCCCGATGAATGGTTTTTCCATATCTTCAAGTTTGACCCCTGTTGCATATAGCAAACTGCGGTGAGGGGCACGGTCGATTCCTTTTTTGATCATGTCACTTCGCACGTCATCACCTCCAACTTATCCGACTTGAGCATTTTGTTTGTAAACTTTTCTTCCATCCTGCGTGACAGTGTTTCTGAATTCCTGCAATAATTGCTTTGTATAGGATCCCGGTTTACCGTCTCCGATGACGCGGCCGTCCACTTTCACTACTGCGATGACTTCCGCCGCTGTTCCGGTCAGGAATACTTCATCCGCTGTATAGACATCATGACGGGTAAATACATCTTCCTTGATATCGAAACCTGATTTTTCAGCGAGTTCGATGATCGCGTTCCGTGTGATCCCTTCCAGTGCGCCAACGTATCCCGGCGGCGTAAGGATCTTTCCTTTTTTCACGATGAAGATGTTGTCGGCAGATCCCTCAGCTACGTACCCCTGGTCGTTCATCATGAGCGCTTCGCTCACACCAGCAAGGTTTGCTTCGATCTTAACCAGGATATTATTTAAGTAGTTCAGTGATTTTACTTTCGGTGAAAGCACATCGGCACGATTCCGGCGGCTTGCGACGGATACGATTTCGATGCCTGATTCATATAATTCTTTCGGGAAAAGGGCCAGCTGTTCTGCGATGACGATCAGCTGCGGCCGCTTGCAGGAAAATGGATCAAGACCAAGATTTCCTACTCCGCGGGAAATGACTACTCTGATGTATGCATTCTCCAGTTGGTTTTTCTTCAATGTATCTACGATAATGTCGCACATCTCTTCTTTCGACACTTCAATGTCGAGCATGATGGCTTTTGCTGAGTCATAGAGGCGGTCAACATGTTCTTCAAGGCGGAATACGTTACCATCGTACATCCGAATCCCTTCGAACACTCCATCTCCATAAAGAAAACCATGGTCGTAAACTGATACGACTGCGTCTTCTTTTTTAACGTATTGACCGTCTAAGTAGATCCATTGTTCGTTCATGTTCATCATTCCTTTCGCGGGAGTATTTGTTTTTGTATAGGTTGATAGATTTGTATGTTTTGCAGCTTAAATCCGGTGCTGCTTATGAGCCATTTTCCAGTGGTCTCGACTGCGTTCATGGAGCGGCCGATGACCGGTTTGCTGCGGCTCGAATTTTTATATTGAGGACAATATTACGCCCGTTTCCCGGGAAGGTCAACAGTATTTTTATAAATTTTTAGACTATTTAGATTTATCTGATTTATGGTAACCGCTTACATCTTTGTCCTAATCATGTTTGTTTGGTTTAAATTTTTTTGGAATTTTTTTAATGAGTGGTGATTCATTTGTTTGGCGCGGGTTTGGGGGAATTCGACAAGGTTTGATGGTCATTTTTTTGTAGAAGGAGGATGGGCCTATGAATAAGGATTTAGGTGATTCTCAGTTTCAAAGAATAATTGATAATAGCGAATGAGTATCGGACTTTAATACGCAGTTGATTTCCGTGAAAGACTTCGCTTTCCGCGGGTAGCCCGTGAGCCTCCTCGGCTGCGCCTCCGGGGTCTCACTTGTACAGCTGCAGGGCTTAGAGGCACATGTCATAAGCCAAACCGACCAAGAAGGCAAAGAACGCCTTCGTGGCCGATTCGTCTTATGCCACCCGCCTCTTAGCAAAGCCCTTCCGCTTTTCTATTAGCTACTCTTCCCGCAGGAGTCTTCGTCTTTCACTCCAATCAACTGCTGGATTCATCCAAAACTTATATTTGTCCTTGAACACAATAAGTCTGAATTAGGGGAGACATTTCAATAAAATCCCACCACTCTCCTAACTTAAATTAAAATTTCTACAAATAAAAAACCAATTTAAAGTGCGTCAGGCACTTTAAATTGGTTTTTGGTTATGTCCAAGTAAACATATACTTCTCATCTTCGACATCTTTTGCTTTTTTGACGATTTTTAGTGGTTTGAAGGTGTCGATCATGACGGCGAGTTCTAGTGTTTCTTTTTTGCCGATGCTTGCTTCGGTTGTTCCGGGATGCGGGCCGTGCGGGATTCCGCTTGGGTGGAGGGTGATCGATCCTTTCTTGATTCCTTTACGGCTCATGAAGTTCCCTTCCACGTAGTACAGCAGTTCATCGCTATTTACGTTGCTGTGGTTGTACGGGGCAGGGATCGCTTCCGGATGATAGTCATATAATCTCGGCACAAAGGAGCACACGACGAAATTATGGCCTTCGAATGTCTGGTGGACCGGAGGCGGCTGATGGACGCGCCCGGTGATCGGTTCGAAGTCCCCGATGTTGAAGACCCACGGATATAAGTAGCCGTCCCAGCCGACCACATCGAACGGATGGTGATCCAGAATGTGTGAATGAAGGGCGCCGCGTGATTTCAGGATGACTTCGAATTCGCCCTTTTCCTCAAAGGTTTCGAGTTTCTCCGGTCCGCGCAGATCCCTTTCGCAGAACGGGCTGTGTTCGAGGAGCTGGCCGTATTCATTCCGGTAGCGCCGCGGCGTGGTGATTTGGCTGAAGGATTCGACAATCAGCATTTTTGTGTCTTCATCAGGGACCACCCGGTAAATCGTGCCGATCGGGATCACGACATAATCTCCTTCTCCGTACGTGATTGTCCCGAACATCGTTTCGACTTTCCCTGTTCCGAAATGGATATACAAAACCTCATCGCCGTCTCCATTACGGTAAAAGTTCTTCATTCCTTCTGTGACATACGCCGTCCCGATCAGGAGATCCGAATTTCCAAGCAGGTATTCCCTGCTTTTTAGCGCATCACCTTTCTTCTCCACCCCGTCCGTCATGAAGTGGCGGTGGCGCACTGCACCGTCTTCTTCAAACTCAGGTCTATAGCTGCCGAGAAATTCCGTCTTTGTGACGGAAGTCGGCAGGTGATGATGATACAGGATCGACTGCGTGCCGGAGAATCCTTTTGTCCCCATGACCTGCTCCCTGAAAAGCATGCCGTCGTCCTTTTTAAACATGGTGTGACGTTTGTGTGGTATTTTCCCCATTTTGCGGTAATACATCTTTTTCCTCCTCTCTCGTGCCTGCGACAGTGTTTCGCAGCACGCCGAGTCCTTCAATTTCCAATTCGACTTCATCCCCCGCTCTCAGCCAGCGGTGGGTTTCCGTCCCGAGTTCAAGGATGCAGCCGGTCCCGACCGTCCCCGAGCCGATGACTTCACCTGGATAAAGCGTGACATCTTTTGACGCCCTTTCGATCATGTCGGCAAACGTGTAGTGAATATCTTTGAAATTCCCCTCGGAAAGGAGCTTCCCGTTTACTTTCGCCGTCATTTTCATATCAAACCGGTCCCCCAACCTGCGGGTTTCCAATTCATCCTTTGTCACAAGATAAGGACCGAAGGATGTGGCGAAATCCTTCCCTTTGGCCGGCCCTAGTCCGACTTTCATTTCATGCTTCTGGATGTCCCTGGCACTCCAATCGTTCATGATAAAGTAGCCGAATATATGGTCTTCGGCATCTTCCTTTGCAATATTCCTGCCTTCTTTCCCGATGACGCATGCGATCTCCAGTTCATAATCGAGCCATTCACTCTCTGCCGGCCCTGCGACCGCTTCGTCCGGTCCTTTCACCGCCAGATGATTCGTAAAGTAGAATACTGGGACGTCATACCACTCGGGCACGACATCGAGCCCCCTTTTCCTGCGGGCGGTTCTGACATGCTCCTCGAATGCATAAAAATCGCGGATGCTGACCGGTATTGGGATCGGAGCTTTCAGCGTGGCATCCTCCAATAAAATAACCCCTTTGCCGCCTTCGGAAAAAGGTCCGAGGTCAGCGATCGTTTCCAGAGCCCCGCCCCCGCGTCCCATCAAGGCAAGGATGTCCTTCGGCAGCTTCCCGTCAGTTGCTTCGTACAAATCTATCACAAGGTCATGTTGAATAAGGCCGGTCCTGACTTCATTTTCCTTTTGAAAACTTACTAGTTTCATTGAGGATCACCTTTTCCTGATCATTTCAAACGAATCCGCCAGCGGTTTCGTATACGATTGGCCGGCAAGCCTGCCGACAGGCTTTAATTTCTGTGAATCGATCTTCCCGTCATAATAAAGGTCATCGTCGATCCTCACGCATTCCACCTTGCCGATCACAAGGCTCCCTGCACCGGGCTGATCCCCGAAGTGAAGGACCTGATGCAGGGTGCATTCAAGCTGCACCTTGCTTTCTGCAACTCCTGGCGGCCTCACGGTGACCGACTCCTTCTTTGTTAAGCCTGTTTGTTCAAACTCGTCGATTCCGCGGTCGAATTCAATCGCACAGTTATTCATTTCCTCGACGAACTCTTCACTTACGATATTGATGACAAATTCATTCGTCTCTTCGATATTCCAGAGCGTATCTTTTTTGGCCCCGTCTTTCCCCTTTCTCATCGGGGAAAAGCAGACGAGCATCGGCTCCGCGGAAATGGCCGTGAAGAAACTGAAAGGAGCAAGATTCGCCCTCCCGTCAGCGTCGAGGGTGGAGACGAAAGCAATCGGCCGCGGCAAAATACTGCCGATCATTAATTTATACGCG
Source organism: [Bacillus] enclensis (assembly GCF_001456935.1). Lineage (GTDB taxonomy): Bacteria > Bacillota > Bacilli > Bacillales > Bacillaceae_B > Rossellomorea > Rossellomorea enclensis. Next base: position 361,102 of record NZ_KQ758484.1, read on the forward strand.
TCCTGCCAGGGAAGGGTGTGTGGTTTGAGATCCATTCACTCTCCTCCTTTCGCATTTAAAATTTGTTCCAGTGAAGAAACAAACAGTCTATTGTCTTCCTCGGTGCCGATCGTGACGCGCACGGTCGTAGGATATCCGAGCAGGGTCCCGGAGCGGACGACGATCCCTCTTTTCACAAGTTCAGAGGAAACATGATCACCGTTCAGTCCGGTGTCCACCATGATGAAGTTTGCCTGTGATGGAAAATAGCTTACTCCCAAACGGTGAAACTCTTTTTCTAAGTATTCACGGCCAACTTGATTTTTGTGGGTGCATTCACGTATGAAAGATTGATCCTCGAGCGCGATGACCGCAGATCTCTGGGCGATCATGTTCACGTTGAATACATCCTTTACTTTTCTCAGCTGTTCGGCAATTTCCTCGTTCATCACGCCGAACCCGACCCGCAGCCCGGCAAGGCCGTAAATTTTTGAAAAGGTCCTCAGGACAATCAAATTATCAAACTGAGACAATAATGGTAATGTTTCGAGGTAGTCATCGGTCGTCACGTACTCCATGTATGCTTCGTCCACGACCACCAAAATGTGCGACGGGATGCTTTCGAGAAATGCCAGCAGCTCTTTTTTTCCGACGATGGTTCCTGTGGGATTGTTGGGATTGCATACAAAGATGAGCTTTGTCTTTGGAGTGACCGCCCGGGCCATGGCTTTCAGGTCATGCGTGCCATCAACCAAAGGGACGATGACAGGTGAGCCTCCTTCAAGGAATACATTCGTCTGATACCTCGGAAAGGTCACATCGGCCATGACGGCTTCGTCCCCGCAGGACATATATGCCCTTGTCAGCAGCCGGATTACTTCATCCGACCCATTCCCGAACACCAGCTTTTCTTTCTCCACACCAAGGAACGCTGCAACTTTATTTGATAGTTCAATGGCTGCCCCGTCCGGGTAGAGAAAAAGATCCCCGTCCTGTTCCTTGAACCATTTCTTCACATTCGGTGAGCAGCCATAAATATTCTCATTTTCCGAGAGCTTCCTGATTTTGCTCAATCCATGCTCTTTCTGCAGATCTGCCAATGTCTTTCCCAGCACATAGGGAGCGATATGCGTTACCGCTTCTCTTGTTTTAAATTTAAGTGCCATGCATGTCCCCCGCTTTCCTCATGGATGAAGGGGGCCGACCCGTTTCAAGTAAAAAGCTTCCCCCGCACTGAATAAGCACCTATTCAGCCGGAATCAGCTCCCCTCTTTACGGGTTAACCCCCCTTGACCGGTCCCTTTGACCCCAATATCTCTCTATCTTTCTTTATTTATCTGTATCTATTAATATGGTTTATAAATTTCCGCGGCGTTCCTGCTCGCGTTCGATGGATTCGAAAAGTGCCTTGAAGTTTCCTTCCCCGAAGCCCCTTGCTCCTTTACGCTGGATGACTTCGATGAACAGTGTCGGACGGTCGACGATCGGCTTGGTGAAGATTTGAAGGAGATACCCTTCATCATCGCGGTCAACCAGAATATTTAGTTCTTTGATCTTTGAAATTTCTTCATCGATTTCGCCTACACGCTCTGAAAGCATTTCATAATAAGAGTCCGGAGTGTTCAGGAATTCTACTCCGTTTTCTTTTAATTTACCGACTGTTTTCACGATATCTTCTGTGAGTATCGCAATGTGCTGGACACCAGGTCCGCCGTAGAACTCGAGATATTCCTCAATCTGGGATTTACGTTTCCCTTCCGCCGGTTCGTTGATTGGGAACTTGATTCTTCCCCCGTTATGCATGACCTTGGACATGAGGGCGGAATACTCGGTCGTGATATCTTCATTCGTGAAGTGACGCATTTCCTTGAAGCCCATCACTTTCTCATAGTACTCGACCCATTCTTCCATTCTTTCGACGTTGCCGACAACGTGGTCGACCGCGATGATGCCGGTATCTTCATTGTTCAGTGCCGAATCATATTTTTCAAAGCCCGGCATGAAGATCCCTTTGTAATCCTTGCGCTCGATCAGCGTGTGGACCGTGTCACCATATGTACCGATCACGGCTTTTTTCAATGTTCCTTCATCATCTTCAAGTGTGGACGGCGGCATGATTTCGATCGCCCCGCGTTCCACAGCCCCGGTGTAAGCCTTTTCAACATCATCCACCATAAGAGCGATATCCTTGATTCCATCCCCATGCTTATGGATGAACTGTGAGACACGGCTTCCTTCGTGCAGACTGCCTGTGATCACCAGGCGCACCTTATTCTGCTGCAGAACATAGGAGACCGTGTCCCGGTTGCCTGTTTCAAGGCCCGAGTAAGCCACAGTCTTAAATCCATATGCCGTACAGAAGAAGTGGGCGGTCTGCTTTGCATTTCCCGCATAATACTCCAGATAGTCAACATCCCTTACCGGAAATAGTTCTTCCACTTTTTCTTTTTTCTTCGCCGCATTCTCTTGCATACTGATCCCTCCAGATAACTTTTTATATTTTCTGAATATATCGTAAATAATTACACGCATCTTCTCAAGAGCGGCCGGTGAAGCTTGAACGCTTTTCTGCAATGAAGCGCACTATCTTCCAGCCGGCTCTTTTTTGCGGGGAGGCAGATGGACCGACGCTCCCTTTATTGCTTCCACTGCTTCCAAAAGGCTCTCTCCGAACCCCGGATGAGCATACAGGGGAAAACTGAAATCTTCATCCCTGGCTGCCATTTCAAGTCCGAGGACCCCGGTTTGGATCAACTCGACGGCGCCTGCCCCGATCATATGGATTCCGAGTATAAGATCGGTTTCTTTATCAGAGACAATCTTCACCAGGCCGTCCGATGCACCTGTCACACCCGCATAGCCATTCGCCCTCACAGGGAATTCGCTCACGGAAACCGCATACCCCTCCTCTTCCGCCTGGCTTTCACTCAACCCCGTAAAAGCCACTGGCGGAGTAAGCTGGATGACTGTCGGTATATGCCGGAGGTCAACTTCAGGGTGCCTTCCCGCGATGGCCTCTGCCGCCGCCTTCCCCTGCTTGATCGCTTTTACTGCAAGGGACGGGCCTTCCGTCACATCGCCTATAGCCCATAGGTTATCAATCGACGTCCTTCCCAGGTTGTCGGTTTTAATGAACCCGTCCCCTGTCAATTCGATTCCCAGGCGGTCAAGGCCCAGATTTCCTACATTCGGCCTTACACTTCCGCTTACAGCGAAATGACTGCTTTCGATCGAGATGGTTTCGCCATTTTCTTTCTTCAGAATCGTGCGAACCCCGGATTCGTTCCTCGATACCTCCTGAAGCTCACAGTCTTTCAGCACGGTTATCTTCTGCTTTTTAAAAAGTCTCAGGAGTTCTTTTGTAATACTGGAATCGAATGGCAGTTCCTCCGGCAGGATCAGTGTGACACTGCACCCGAGCGCCGCAAAGGACGAGGCGATTTCGAGTGAAATATAATCCGATCCGCAGACAGCCAGTTCATTCGGAATTTCTTCCAGCGTAAAGATGTCGCGTTCTTTCAGAATTCTTTCTGAGTCAAACTGAATGCCTGCTTCATAATGGAATTCTCCCCCGGCCGCTATGATCGCCTGTTTAAAATTAAACAGTGAGAACTCGTGCCCGTTTTCCACTCCGATCCTCGAATCCGAGAGGAAAGAAGCCGTCCCTTTCACGATTTCGATTTCATTCGCTTTACAGAGTGCTTCCACCCCTTTGCGGAGCTGGGTGACCTTTTTCTCCCTGTACTGTTGAAGGAGGGACATGTTCAGATCTGTCTGCATGAATTCCATTCCCATTTCCGTTAGATGGCCGAGTTTCTTATATTCTTGTGCAAAATGGGTGAAGATCTTGGACGGTATGCACCCTTTATTGAGGCATGTGCCCCCCAGTTCTTCCTTTTCGATGAGGGTCACCCGCCGCCCAAGGCCTGCAGCCCTGATGGCGGCATGATATCCGCCCGGTCCGCCGCCGATGACGACAACATCTTTATCTTCCGTGATTTCTCCCACTACCATTTATATCAACTCCAGAAGCAAGGTTTGGGGTTCCTCTATGAGATCACGCAAACGGTTGGTGAATCGTACCGCCGTGCCGCCGTCTGCTACCCGGTGATCGAAAGACATCGACACATTCATCATCGAACGGATGACGATTTCATCGTTTTCATTCACCATCGGCCGCTTCTTCGTTTTATGGAAGGCAAGCAGTCCGGTTTCAGGTTCATTGATGATCGGCGTGGCTCCGATCGATCCATTCAGCGGACCGACATTGCTGACCGTGAATGTCCCGCCAGTCATTTCTTTGACCGTCAATCTATTTTCCTGCGCTTTGCGCGTCAGTTCTTTCATTTCCTGATGGATGATTTTCATCGATTTCGCTTCCACATTGCGGATGACCGGAACGATCAGCCCCTCTTCTGTGTCTGTTGCCAAACCGATATGATGCTCCCGTTTAAGATGGACACACTCATTTTTTTCATCAAGTTCCGCATTGAATAGAGGGAACTCTTTTAAACAGATCGAAATGACTTTGATAAAATAGGCTCCCATCGAAATGGACTGCCCCCGGCTCTTCATCGTTTCTTTCCATTCCAGCAGATTGGTCATGTCGATTTCTTCAAAGTGGGTGCAGTGCGCGATCGTGCGAAGGGAATGTGTCATCTTTGAAGCGATTTGTTTCCTTCTTCCCCTGAACGGGATCGTGCTTGTATCCTTGGCGGCAGCGTCCGGCTGGACTTCCTGTACTTCCAGTGCCTCTTCAGCGCGTATAGGCTCTTCAGGCTGTGAGCCGGTGTCTTTTTGGAGAAAAGTGTACACGTCTTCATCAAGGATCCGTCCGCCTGCCCCGCTGCCGGTGACCTCATCCAGGTCCACACCGTTTTCCCTGGCGATTTTCCTTGTGTAAGGTGAAGCCAGTACTCTCCTCGCCCTGATGCCCTGGGGCTTTTTCGGCTGTGTGACTGCTTCCGGCATCCCATCTTCCTTTTCCATCAGCAGCACAGTCGTACCGACCGGGATCGTTTCCCCTTCCCCGACTTTCAATTCTTTTATCCTGCCTGAAAAAGGCGCAGGTATTTCAGCGGTCATCTTGTCCGTCTGTACTTCCACCAGCGGCTGATCCGCTTTGACCGTGTCCCCTGCCTTGACAAGGAAATGATTCACGTTCGCTTCCGTCATGCCTTCCCCGATATCGTGAAGCTTGACCTCCATACTCTCCCCCCTCTTATCAATCTAGTATTCTGCCACTTTCTTGACTGCCTCCAGTACGCGTTTCTTGTCAGGCAGATAAAAATCTTCAAAACCGAAATACGGAACGGGTGTGTCAAAGCCCGTCACACGCTCCACCGGTGCTTTTTGATATAAAAAGGACGTATCATTGATGATGGCGAGTACGTCATTCCCCACTCCGCCAGTCGCGTGTGCCTCGTGCACCACGACTGTCCTTCCCGTTTTCTGGACGGAGTCAGATATCAAGTCCTTATCCAGCGGATAAAGGGTGCGCAGATCCAGCACTTCACATGAAATCCCTTTCTTCGCAGCTTCTTCTGCGGCTTCTTCCGCCACCTTGACCATGGCCCCCCAGGCGATGACTGTGACGTCCTCCCCTTCTTTCACTACCTTCCCTTTCCCGATTTCAACCGTGTACTTCTCTTCCGGCACTTCTTCGCGTGAGGAACGGTAGCATCTCATCGGTTCGAGGAAAAGGACCGGATCTGGGTCTTCGATGGCCGCAATCATGAGCCCTTTCGCATCATAAGGGCTTGAAGGGCAGACCACCTTGATGCCCGGCATATGAGTAAAGATCGCTTCAGTGCTGTCGGAATGGATTTCAGGCGCCCTGACCCCCGCCCCGTAAGGAGCCCTGATCACGAGCGGACATGTGAAATGCCCAAGGGTCCTTGAGCGCAGACGGGAAGCATGTGTCATGATCTGCTCATAGGCAGGATAGATGAATCCCATGAACTGAACCTCTGCCACCGGTCTGAAGCCGTTCACGGCCATACCGATCGCAGCACCGATGAACCCGGCTTCACTGAGCGGGGTATCCATGACCCTGTCTTCACCGAACTCTGCCTGCAGTCCGTCGGTCGCCCTGAAAACGCCTCCGTTGGTGCCGATATCTTCCCCCATAAGCAGCACGTCATCGTGTTCAGCCAGCATCACTCTCATTCCATCCGTGACCGCCCCGACCATCGTCAGCATCTTTGTCTTGGTTAATGTGCTCATCGGCTCACTCCTCCCATACTTTTCAGGAGCTTTTCTTTTTGTTCCTGGATCGTCCATGTCGGTTTTTCAAAAACATAATCGAATATGACACTTGGATCTGCAGCAGGATAGGCTTCCAATTCATCAACTGCGAGGTCCACTTCCTTCGTACATTCATTCCCGACTGATTCCATCCAATCCTCGTCGATCCAGCCCTTTTTCTCCATGAACTTCACGAGCCTGTCTACCGGGTCGTTGTCATGCCTTCTCGCATCGCTCTCTTGCTGGTCGCGGTATTTTGTCGGGTCATCGGCAGTCGTATGCGCACCGTATCTCCAGGTGACCGATTCGATCAGGGTCGGTCCCTCTCCGCTTCGTGCCCGTTCCAGGGCTTTTTTCGTTTCAAAATACACAGCAAAAATATCATTGCCGTCTATCCTGACTCCCGGAATATCATAAGCCAGTGCTTTCTGGGCAATGGTTTTCGTTTTCATTTGTTTATGCATCGGGACTGATATCGCATAATGATTGTTCTGGTTAAAAAAGACAACCGGAGCCTCCCATACGCTTGCGATATTCAAGCCTTCATGAAAATCCCCTTCAGACGTCGCACCGTCGCCGAAGTATGCAATCGCAGCATTCCTCGTCCCTTTCCTTTTCTCGGCATAAGCCGCACCCACCGCATGCGGGAGCTGTGTGGCAATCGGGATGCCCGGTGTGAAAATGTTCTTCCCTTCCGGAGGGACGCATCCTTCATTCCTCCCTTTCCAGAAGAGGAGGATGTTCAACAGGGAATGACCGAACGTCATCGCGGCCCCGTGATCGCGGTATGTCGGGAAGAGCCAGTCTTTCTCATTCAGTGCGAGGGCAGTCCCGACCTGCGAGGCTTCCTGGCCCTCGTATGGTGCATATGTGCCAATCCTTCCCTGCCTTTGAAGACTGACTGCTTTACGGTCAAAGGTTCGGATCCTGATCAAATGACGATAAAACTGCCGGGCCATGTTTTCTGAAATCTCGTTTTCATATTCGGTTTGAATAAGTTCCCCTTGATTGTCCATCACCTGGACGATTGGAAAATCCTCGATCATTTCATCACCTCGTGTGGTGCTTATTTTTTATTGTCCAGCTCCAGGGCTTAGAGGCACTTGTCATAAGCCAAATGGTCCATGAAGGCAAAATACGCCTTCATCTTATGTTTGTCACCTCTGAACGAGCCGCCTACGTTTTTCTTATTGTCCAGCTCCGGCGGCTAGCCCCTCGAGGTCATAAGCCATGGCTGCCATAAAGGCAAAGAACGCCTTTTTGGCACCCCTGCCTTATGCTTGTCGGGGCTGAGCAAGCCACCTCCGCTTTTCTTATTGCCTTACTGCCCATTTAGGCCGTTTCATGTGTGAGAAGAAGCTGTTTCTTCTTGAGCGGGAGTGGATGCGGTCTTCGCAGAAGCGGTCCGCTGCTTCCATTGTGGTCATCTGCTGGTTCTCTGCTTGAAGGTAAATATTCTGAAGTGTGTTATAGATGGCACTTGTCTTTTGAAGGACCCGCTCTTTATTCGGTTCGTATAATTCATCTGCCACCTGGATCAATCCGCCGGCATTGACGATGTAATCCGGGGCGTAAAGGATTCCTTTTTCATGAAGCTTCAACCCATGGGACAGGTCGAGAAGCTGGTTGTTGGCTGACCCTGCGACTGCCTTCACTTTCAGCTGGTCGATCGTGTCGTCATTAATGATTCCGCCGATTGCACACGGCACGAAGACATCGGCATCGACTGAATAAATTTCATCGCCTGATACGACTTTGATGGCCGCTCCCATGCTTTTCGCCTTTGATACCAGCTGATCAATCGAACCTTGATTGATATCGGTCACATACAGATCCGCCCCTTCATCCAGGAGGCGCTCGGCCACTTTATAACCGACTTTCCCAAGGCCCTGGATCGCATAGCTCTTCCCGTGCAGGTCCCTTGATCCCCAGATGGTCTGGTTCGTTGCCTGCAGTCCGTAAATGACCCCCATTGCAGTCGGGATCGACGAGTCTCCGCTTCCTCCGTATACTTCATCGACACCTACTATGCAATTCGTTTCTTTCAGTGCATAGACAAAATCTTCAGGTTCTGTCCCCATGTCTGTTCCGGTGTAGAAACGGCCGTTCAGGGATTCCACAAATTGACCGAAGGCACGGAATAATTCAGGATGCTTATCCTTCGCAGGGTCACCGATGATGACTGCCTTTCCTCCCCCGAAATCAACGTCTGCCGCAGCGCATTTGTACGTCATTCCCTTTGACAGGCGAAGCACATCGTTCAACGCTTCATCCACTGAGCCGTACGGCCTCATGCGGCAGCCGCCGAGTGCCGGGCCGAGTGTCGTGTTATGTATTGCGATTATGGCTTTGAGTCCTGTATCTTCATCATTACAAAAAACAACTTGTTCATGGTTCTTGATTTGTTCAAACATATCCATTCCGATTCCCCCAGACCTTTTGTAAACGCTTACAGATTAGAGCTCAAAAATTATATACGTTCGATTCTTTCTCTTATTTTTTCTTTGGGCAGGACAACCTGTTTGACCTCTCCCCTGCCGATGATCCTGTCATTCTTGAAATCTCTCACAATCACTTCCGTCACGATGATATTTTTCTCGTATTTAATGACCGCGGCTTTAATTTCAAGACTGGCACCGGTGCCTGCTGGAGCCATGTGCTCAACAGTCACTTTCGCCCCCATGCCTTCCTCATCTTCCTCCAGAAAAGGAAGAATGATTTTCCTGGACGCCCATTCCATGTGGTAGACCATCGAAACGGTTGAATAAACCGGATGCACCACACTTCCTTCGAACTGGGCATGCATGGAAGGGGACACTTCCGTCATGATCGTCGCAGTATGTCCTTCAGCTAAACCGGACTTCATCGCTTTCCCCCTTTAAACCAACGCATCATACATTTTCATATAACGTTAATTTAACGATATAATAACATTCAGTATTATAAATAGTCAATATATTGTTAAAATTTAAACATTTCATAAACCTGCATTTTGACCCCCCATACCGCTCATGATTTACGTGCAAGACTTCGCTTTCCGCTGGTAGCCCGTGAGCCTCCTCGTCACGTTAACAGGGCGTAACTGTCCAGCTTCAATCAACCGCTGGAATGGACTAACATCTCACTATATTTAAACAAAATTAAAACCCCGAGCTAATTTGCTCGGGGTATACTTTGACTAAAATGATTATGATCCAATCTCTTTTTAGGATAGAAGCGCGCGGTCGCTTGCGAGTTTGCTGCCGCGGATCCGCTGGAATTCATTGAGAAGTCCTTCAACTGTGAGGTGTTTCTTCTCATCTTCATTGACTTCAAGGATGATCTGTCCTTTGTCCATCATGATCAGGCGGTTGCCGAGATCGAGTGCCTGCTGCATATTATGGGTGACCATCAGGGTTGTCAGCTGATATTTCTCCACAATTTCTTTCGTCAGGTTCGTGATCAAATCGGCCCGGGCCGGATCAAGTGCTGCGGTATGTTCATCAAGCAGCAGGATCGACGGCTCGGTGAAAGTCGCCATCAAAAGGGACAGCGCCTGTCTCTCCCCGCCGGACAGCATTCCGACTTTTGCGTTAAGCCGGTTCTCGAGACCGAGATGGAGGGTTTCGAGTACTTCTTTGAAAAATTCTTTCCTCTTCTTCGTGACACCGATCCGGAAGGTTCTTGTCCGGTTCCGGGAATAAGCCATCGCCAAGTTCTCCTCGATCGTCATGGAAGGGGCCGTCCCTGCCATCGGGTCCTGGAAGACGCGTCCGATCAGCTTTGAACGCTTATACTCCGATACCCTGGAAACATCATGGCCATCAATGAGGACGTTACCAACATCCGGAAGCAGGACTCCCGATACGATGTTCATGAGAGTCGATTTCCCTGCACCGTTACTTCCGATGACCGTGACGAAGTCCCCCGGTTTCATGGTCAGCTGGATATCGTCGAGGGCGATTTTCTCATCCGGTGTGCCTTCATTGAAAACTTTATGAATTCGATTTAATTGCAGCACCGTCATCACCCTTCCTTTCAGTAAGAGGAACCTTATTCATTCTTTCCGCCATACGCTGTGCTTTACGTTTCTTATCCTTGTATCTGTCCATCACTTTCGGCATGATCAGAGCAAGGATGACGATGACCGCAGTGATCAGCTTCATGTCCCCGGTTTCAAGGAACTCAACCCGGAGTGCCATACTGACGACCAGCCGGTAGATGATTGCACCGCCTATGACGGCAAGAGTCGTGCGTGCGATCGTCTTTGTCCCGAATAACGCTTCACCGATGATGACAGAAGCAAGACCGATGATGATCATCCCGATCCCCATTCCGACATCGGCAAAACGGCTGTACTGGGCGATCAGTGCACCCGACAGCGCCACCATGCCGTTTGAAATCCCAAGTCCAAGTATGATCATAAGATTTGTATTGGCGGAAAAGCTGCGGATCATCCGCTGATTGTCGCCTGTTGCTCGAAGCGCCAGACCAACCTCGGTTTTCAAGAAAGCATCCGTCAGGAACTTGATGGCGAGTGTGATGATCACCATGATGAACAGGATGCTCCACGTCCCCGGGAGAGGTTCCCCAAGTCCCACTGCCATCCAGAGCTTGTTGAGCGCTGTATCGATGCCGAGCGGTGCCCATACACTTTCAACACCTGTAAAAGCTGTATCCTGGTTCAATAAAGGGACATTCGATCGTCCCATGATCCTGAGGTTGATGGAATAAAGGGCAATCATCATCAGTATCCCTGATAATAATGCATTGATTTTTCCAAATGTATGAAGCAGACCTGTTATGCACCCCGCTGCAAATCCAATTACGATTGCTGTCAGTGTTGCTGTAACGGGATTGTAGCCGCTGACAATCATGGTGGCGGCGACAGCAGCCCCGGTCACGAAGCTGCCATCCACCGTTAAATCAGGAAAATCCAATATCCGAAAGGACAGGTAGACTCCAAGGGCCATAATTGCGTATATGATTCCAGATTCAAAGGATGCGAATATTGCTGTTGGCACGAATCTTCATCCTCCCTTATTCTTCAAGAAATTTTCCTAAATCAGACCATGAATCTTTCACTTCCACACCTTGCTCTTCCGCTGCTTTTTTATTAAACATCAACTCGAAATTTTGCGGAGCCTGTACAGGAATTTCAGACGGTTTTTTCTCACCTTTCAAAATCTTGACGGCCATCATTCCCGTTTCGTAACCAAGATCTTCGTAATTGAAGCCGCTTGCTGCAATCGCACCTTTTTTCAATGAATCTAGTTCACCCACGAATAAAGGGATATCCTTTTCGTTCGCAACACCGATGACCGACTCTAGTGCTGATACCACCGTGTTGTCCTTAGGGATATAAATGGCATCCACCCGCCCTGTCAAGGATTCAGCTGCCTGCTTGACATCCGCTGATGTGGAAACGGAAGCTTCTACGACTTTGACTCCTTTGTCTTTGGCAAACTTATTGATTTCCTCTGCCTGAACGACAGCATTTTGTTCACCGGAGTTATAAATGATACCGATTGTTTTCGCTTTCATTTCGTCTGTGACAAAAGAAAGGGTCTTGGAAATCGCTTCAGGATGAGTATCCGTCGTACCCGTGATATTTTCGCCTGGCTCATCAAACGATTTCACCAATTCAGCACCCACTGGGTCCGTCACCGAAGTGAAAACGATCGGAATTTCTTTTGTGGCATTGAGCGCATGCTGTGCGCTTGGGGTTGAGTTTGCGAAGATAAGGTCTACGCCGTCACCCACAAGGTTCTTGGCCGCCGTTTGTGAATTACTTTGATCTCCCTGGGCTATCTGAACATTGTATTCAACATTTTCGCCTTCTTTAAAGCCGTTCTCCTCCAATGCTTTTTTAAATCCTTCAAATGCAGCATCCAGGGAAGGATGTTCTACGATCTGGGTGACACCGATGACATATTTCTTGTCACCATCATCTGCCGAACTCTTTTCACTGCTGCCGCATCCGGATAATATCGTCATACCCAGAAGCATTGTCATGGCACCGAACAACAAACTCTTCTTCTTCATTGATATCCCCCTTTTTCTCTTGAAAAATTTTATGATTAATAGTCTAATAGACTACTAGATCCCCATTGTAATAAAAAATGCCACCTTCGTGAATACAACGTTATATTATCATCACCGTCACAAAATAGTCAATAATATTCCGAAAATTTAAAAATTAATACTAGTATAGACGGTTTGGGTCTGAATATCTAGATGAATTTTTGATTTTTTAATAGTGTGACCGGGAGGGAAGGGTGTTGCTTTCGTGGTGAGCGCGAATAGTGTCGTATTTTGTAGAATGGTCGATATATTAAAATTTCGGACGATAAATTGATATTATGATCGATAAAAAAAAGGTTTTAGGAGATATCTCAAAAAACGGACGATAAAATCGATAAACGGTCGATAACCCGTTGTCTGGCCAGTGCCCATCTGTTGTATTGAAGATTGCTTCCAACAACAAAGCATGCCCCCCTAAAAGGAACATGCCTCTTCTCCATCATTTAACTTTGTGATTCACTAACCGCGTAAAAATGCCCTCTGCATCTCTCATCATTTTCTCTATCAACTCTTTCACTGTCGGGATATCCGATACCAGTCCGGAGATCTGTCCCCCATTGATGAAACCCCGGTCCAGCTTCCCTTCCAGTGCACCGATTCTATGAAAATCTTCTGAAGTAAGCTTTCCGAACTCCTCGGCAGGAACGCCTTCTTTCTCTTTTTGCAGCAATTCCGCAGAGTAAGGAGCCTTCATGACCCTTCTTACTTTTCCGACTGAGCGCCCGACAATCACCGTACTGTCATCCTTTGCATTCAAAAGCGCTGTTTTATAGTTTTCATGAAACGGCGCTTCCTTTGTCGCGATCAGGCGCGTCCCCATCTGAACCCCGCTTGCTCCGAGTGCAAGCATGGACGCAAGCCCTCTTCCATCCCCGATGCCTCCTGCAGCGGCCACGGGGATACTGACGGCATCAACGAGCTGAGGAATGAGGGCAAGGGTCGTCGTTTCCAGGTTGGAATTGATCCCAGCCGCTTCATATCCTTCGCCCACGATAATATCCGCCCCTGCTTGTTCTGCTTTCACCGCCTGTTTCTTTGAAGCGACCACACAGATGACCTTCACACCATGTTCATGAAAATATGGGATGAGCGGCGTCGGATTTCCTGCCGATAAGGATACGACTGGGACCCCATGTTTAACCACCAGGCGGACCATCTCCTGTAAATGAGGAGTGATGGCGATCGGAATATTTAACGCAAATGGTTTTGTTGTAAGATTCTTTGTCTCTATGATTATACTTTCAACTTCATCGACGTCCATTGTACCAACGCCGATCGTACCCAGTGCACCTGCTTCTGAAACGGCTGCAGTCAGAGGAGCATTGCTGATATTCCCCATCCCCCCCTGAAGAATGGGAACATCAATATTGAGAATCCCCGTTAAGTTATTCATTATAATCCCCCTTCGTTAAATTCATGTTATACGTTTACAAAAATTTAGACAAGAGGTAACTTTCGTTATTCTAGTAAAATGATAATCGATACTTAAAACCGCTAATGATTTCCGTGCAAGACTTCGCTTTCCCCGGGCGGTTGGTGAGCCTCCTCTCCTTATTCAGGATAAGAACTGTCCAGCTTCAGGGCTTAGTGGCACATGTCATAAGCCAAACCGTCCAAGTGCGCCTTGCAGGCCGATTCGTCTTATACCACACGCCTCTGAGCAAAGCCCTTCCGCATTTCGGTTAGGAGTCTTCGTCTTGCACTCCAATCAACCGCTGTGAAGACGCCAACAAGCATAAATGAAAACTAAAACCCGAACTAATTTGGCAGTAAAAAAGCCATTTAGTTCGGGTTTAACATATGCTAAAACACTTTTTTTAATCCAGCAATAAAGGATGGGTCATGATATCGTAGCTTCGATCTTTATTTTTCAGTTCGTTTCCGTCTTCGAATACACTTTCGAAGAAGCGGGATGCCGGTTCCGCGAGTTCTTTGTAGTACTCGGCGAATAAGGAGGCTGCATGGGACCCAAGCCACTTTTCCGGAAGAAGCTCCTCAGGCAGTCCGGGATCGACGAATAGGAATTTACGATACTCATGTACGAGCTTCGTGCGTTCCACAAAGCATTCCGCGTCGCTCATATCGCCTTTTTTAATTTTGTTTTTATCAATCATATACTGCTGGCTGTAGTGAGCAATGAAATCCTGGTAACGTTCATTGATCTCTTTTAAATCCCAGCTCTTTTCGACGATCCGCTGATTTTCATTCGGACCTTGATATTCTGCTATAAAGAAATCGACGTATTCTTTAATATCATATTTCTTGATCAGCGACTGAACCTGTTTTTCCAAATTGTTCGGTGAAATCCACGTCGAAGTCGAAAGCGTTCCAAACCCGCTCCAAACCAGTTCCTTTCGAAGTTCATCACGGATGCTGCGGATTTCTTCAGGGATGCTGTACATGAAGATTCTCCATTTCCCGTCCCAGTCCTGCGGCTTGAGCTTGAAGATCCTGTTTGCCGCCTCTTCCATGCGGTCGACACCGGGCTCTGTCAACGAATAATAGCTTTTATTCCCTTGTTTCTCCGCCTGTACCCAGCCTTGTTTGTTCATCCTCGAGATCGCCGCCCGGACGGCCTGGTCATTATGGCCGAATTCATTCAGCAGCCGGATGAGACTGCCGATCCAAATTTTATTTCCATAGTGGCGTATGTAATCCCCGTAAAGGGTAAAAATCATTGATCTGGTATTCATTGATGCCTCTCCTTTTTACTATCTTTCCAAAATATATTATACCGTTTATTTTACGTTTAAATATTATCATATCATAATTTAATTCATATTAGAAAAGCTTTCAGGCAGATCCAATCTCAAAAATGGTAGAGTATTAGTGAAACTTATATATGGTAAGTTCGTAAAGTATATAAAGATTATTTTGAAGGAGAGCATATGGATCTACAAAAATATCATACAATTGAAGGAAAGACCGCTCATAAATCATGGTGGGATGAAAAAGGTTACGTCCAAAGATTATTCAATAAGGAAACAAAGAAAATGGAAGAAAAGGCTGTACCATATCAAAATATGACCGAGGCATTAATAGGCTATGCATATCTGCCTTGGACTTCATCCAGGAGTACAGACCGCACGATTCGATTCAGGGTCGCTGCAAACATAGTCATTCAATATAAAGATAAACAAACCGACCAGTATTTACTATTCTTAGCGGAAACTCAGGAAGACCTGGCCAAATGGCTGCAACTGTTCAACGACCACACTATTCCTGTATACACTACTGATCTGGATTTAAAGGATATACCTCATAAGGATTATAAGTTATTTTATGGGGATATAAAGAAAAAGCAGCTTACATCCAATTCCCAGCTTCCTGACGTAATGGCTGTGACTAAAGAACATAGCACTCATCCTCAATGGCGCCCTGACTCTTACCAGAAAAGAGAAGAAACAAGTAACTCGAAATGGGCATATAAAAAGAAGAAACTCACAGCATTCCTTGCCGTTAGTTCCTTTTTAACCGCACTGTTTTGGATCCCTGGCTGGGAGGTAGGGCGTGATCAGTCCTTTGACAATGTACATAGCCTCTTTTTTTCAGCCATGGCACTTATTCTTTTAGGAACATACTTAAAAGATCTGTTGTCCCCCTATCAGTCCTTGATGGACACGGCTGTGCTGGGAATTTCCCTGTATGCCGGACTCGCCGCAGCAAACTTATTCACGCCAATCACCACTGAAACATACCTGGCATTATGGTATGAATTCTTGATCCTCGCCGTCTATATCAACGCAGGCTACTTCATCATGAGGAAGGTCAATAAAAAGTTAAAACGAAAGACGAGCAGACAATAAAGGAAGGACGCCTCCTTCCTTATTTTTGTTTAACAAAAACTATTCCACCTGCTCCACCAGCGTTGCAATCCCCTGCCCCACACCGATGCACATCGTCGAGAGGCCGTAGCGGGTTCCTCGCTTTTTCATTTCATGTACAAGGGTGGTCAGAATCCTCGCACCGCTTGCACCAAGCGGGTGACCGAACGCAATTGCCCCGCCGTTGACGTTAACAATTTCCGCGTTAAGTCCGAGATCCCTCATGCAGGCGATCGACTGTGCCGCAAACGCTTCGTTTAGCTCCACCAGCCCGATTTCATCAAGCGAAAGGCCTGCACGCTTCAGTGCCTTGCGCGTTGCATAGATTGGCCCGAGTCCCATGACTGAAGGCTCCAGTCCCGCAGTCGCAGAGGTGATATACCGTGCCAGCGGTTTCAGGCCTAGTTCCTCCGCTTTCTCCCTGCTCATCAATAACAGCGCGGATGCTCCGTCATTCACTCCTGACGCATTCCCTGCCGTGACTGTTCCTTCATTAAATAGCGGGGAGAGCTTACCGAGCTTTTCCATACTTGACTGGGGACGGGGATGCTCGTCGACTGTAACAGTGGTGACATTCCCTTTTCGGTCGGTGATTTCCACTGGAACGATTTCGTCGCTGAATCGCCCTTCTTCCATTGCATGCTTCGCCTTCATCTGGCTCTCAAAGGAAAAGCGGTCCTGTTCCTCCCTGGTGATTTCATATTGCTTTGCTACATTTTCAGCTGTTTCAGGCATGGAATCCGTCCCGTATCTCTGCTTCAGGCGCGAGTTGACGAATCGCCACCCGATAGTTGTGTCGAACATTTCCATATTGCCTCTCGGAAATTCTTTGGAAGGCTTCGCCATGACAAAGGGTGCCCGTGTCATACTTTCCGTCCCGCCGGCAATGAAAATATCCCCTTCCCCGGCAAGAATTGCACGTGCAGCATAATTCACCGCATCCAGCCCGGAGCCGCACAGCCGGTTGATCGTCGTCGCTCCAACTTCAACAGGCAGTCCTGCCAGCAAGGCGGACATACGTGCTACGTTTCTATTGTCCTCCCCTGCCCCGTTGGCATTACCTAGCACAACCTCTTCGATCTCATCCATCGGCATCATGTCATTTCGTTCAACCAGTGCTTTGATCACAATTGCCCCAAGATCATCCGGACGGACATCTTTCAATGCTCCTTTATACTTTCCGATCGGTGTGCGCACTGCATCTACAATGACTACTTCCTTCATGGCCGGCTCTCCTTTTCTTTCGTTTCCGAGTAATCATACACGCCCCTGCCGGATTTCCTGCCGAGTCTCCCCGCCTTGACGTACTTTTCCAAAAGCGGTGCCGGCCGGTATTTCTCACCAAGCTTTTCATGAAGATATTTCAGGTTGTTCAAGCGCGTATCCAATCCGACAAGATCCCCAAGCTCAAACGGACCCATCGGATAATTCAGACCCAGCTTGATGGCCTTATCGATTTCTTCCGGTGAACCGAGGCCTTCTTGCAGCATATAAAAGGCTTCGTTTCCGACCAGTGCGCTGATCCTGCTTGTAACGAAACCGGGAAACTCATTGATGACGACTGTTTCCTTGCCCATCAGGCGCGCAACCTGTTCAATCACTTCGGCCGTTTCATCACTTGTCTCCAGTCCACGTACGATCTCCACCAGCGGCATTTTATGTACAGGGTTGAAGAAATGCATGGCAATGACTTTTTCCGGACGCTTTGTAAATGAGCCGATTTCTGTCGGGCTCATCGTTGAAGTGTTTGTTGCAAGATAGCAGTAGTCAGGAGCATGCGCATCCAGCACTTCAAAAACCCCGCGCTTGATATCCGCCTTCTCCGGCACCGCTTCGATGACGACATCTGCATCACGGACTGTGATCGAGAGATTGGTGGAATATGAAAGCTGTTCGCGTGCCTCCATATATTCCTGACCGGTGATCTTCCCTCTTTCCACACCTTTTTCAAAAATGCCCTGAATTTCCGATTTGGCATGATCCAGCTGTTCTTGCTTTATATCCACCAGGGTGGTTCTGAAGCCCCCGACGGCACTTACGTAGGCAATGCCTCTTCCCATAACCCCTGAACCTACAACCACGATATGCTGTGTCATTGTTATTCCTCCTTTAGTGCAATAAGGGGTTGACCCGGAAAGGACAACCCCTGTATCAAGCTGTTATTTTATACGCCGAACGGATTCAGCGAACGATTACCGAAGTAAGAGATGATGCTCTTCGTTTCTGTATATAGATCCAGCGTTTCAACACAAAGTTCGCGGCCGAATCCTGATTGCTTGTAACCTCCGAACGGTGTGCCCGGGAATGCGGAGAATGGGCAGTTCACCATGACAATACCTGCCTGGATTGCTTTCGATACTCGTGTCGCGCGGCCATGATTCTGTGTCCATACAGCTGAGCCAAGTCCGTATTCACTGTCGTTGGCCATCTTGATGGCTTCTTTTTCATCTTTGAATTTCATGACCACAACAACCGGTCCGAAGATTTCTTCCTTTACAGCCTTCATGTCATGAGTGACATCCGTGATGATTGTCGGCTCATACCAGTAACCTTTTTCGAAACCTTCCACAGTTGCCGGCTTCCCTCCGGTCACGATGGTGGCGCCGTCCTCTTTGGCTGATTCCACGTAGCTGTGGATGGTATCGACCTGACCCTGGTTGATGATCGCACCGATATGAGTCCCTTTGTCGTGCGGATCTCCAAGCGCAAGCTTTTTCGTCTTCTCGACGAATTTTTCCATGAATTCATCATAAATGTCTTCATGAACATAAAGCCTTGAGCGTGCTTCACAGGACTGTCCAGTATTATAGAAGATACCGAACAGCGATCCGTCCACCGCTGCGTCTACATCTGCATCATCAAAGACGATGTTCGGAGATTTGCCTCCAAGCTCCAATGTCACACGCTTAAGGGTTTGAGAAGCCTTCTCCATGATATTTTTCCCGATCGGTGTTGAACCCGTGAAGGCCACTTTGTCTACTTTTTTATGCTCAACAAGGTAGTTTCCGACTGAGGATCCGGCCCCCGGTACAATATTTACGACTCCTTCAGGAACTCCTGCTTCGATACAGATTTCACCGAGGACAATTGCAGTTAATGGAGTAAGTGTCGCAGGCTTTACGACGACAGAGCATCCAGACGCAATCGCGGGTGCGATCTTCCAGGCCGCCATCATGAGCGGATAATTCCAAGGAATGATCTGCGCACAGACACCGACAGGCTCTTTTTCTGCTGTGTTTGTGAATTGACCGGGTACATTGTTCACTGTTCCGCGGTGCCCCACAATCGCTCCTGCGTAGAATTCGAAGTCTTCGATTGCCTGCATGACCTGGCCTTGAGCTGCAGATAACGATTTTCCGCTGTCCATGATCTCAAGTGAAACCAGTTCATTGAAGCGGGAACGCATAATACCGGCAATCTTATTCAGTACTCGGGAACGTTTGTTGATTGGGAACTTCTTCCACTTACCGTGATCAAATGCATTCCTTGCAGCCTGGACGGCTTTTTCTGCATCTTCCACGGAAGCAAGTGATACCGTTGCAATCGGTTCGCCGGTTGCAGGATTATACGTCGTGAACGTTTCCCCTGATTCACTTTCCATACGCTGACCGTTGATCACCAATGAATAATGCTCTCTTTTCATTTCAAGTACTTCAAAGCTTTGTTCTTTTACTGTAGACATCGTCCCATCTCCTTTTTCATTTTAGTATGCTAAACACCGCTTTTGATTTCCGTGCAAGACTTCGCTTTCCGCGGGCGGTTGGTGAACCTCCTCGTCAAGCCTGCGGGGTCTCACCTAACTCGCTTTTCCCGCAGGAGTCTTCGTCTTGCACTCCAATCAAACGCTGGCTGCAGCCTTAAATCAAAAGCAATCTATTTACCGTGAAAAGCTGGTCTTCGTTTTTCAAGAAACGCGGTGACGCCTTCGCGGTGGTCTTGGGTTTGACCGGCGATTCGCTGGGCAAAGGCTTCTTTTTCTAAGTATTCATGGAAGGATACATCATGACTTCCTTTCAAGAGCCTTTTCATGAGTCCGATTGCCTTCGTCGGCATGGAGGCAATCCGTTCTGCAAAGGCCGTTGTTTCTTCCTGCCATCCTTCAACCGGGATAAGCTTCGTCACCAATCCGAGCTTTTCAGCTTGGTCTGCAGTGATTTTTTCACCAAAAACAGCGAGTTCCAGTGCTTTTGCATAGCCTACCAGATTCGTTAAGTAGTAGAGGTTTCCTGAATCCGGGACCAGACCGACATGGACGAACGCTTGAACGAAGCTTGCTTTCTCTGATACAATCCTGAAATCGCATGCCAGAGCCAATGAAAAACCGGCCCCTGCCGCCACACCGTTCACCGCGGCGATCACGGGTTTCTCGCAGGCTTCGATTTCCTTCACCATGGGTCCGTAGTTATTCCGCAGCACTTCCCCGTGATCCATCTCTTCGTCCACTTCACTCAAATCCTGCCCCGAACAAAATGCACGCCCTTCGCCCGTTATGACGACGGCCCTCACATCCTTGTCACGGGATGATTCCTTGACTGCCTTTGCAACTTCAAGATTGAGCTGGCGAATGAACGCATTCAATTTATCCGGCCGGTTCAGGGTGATCCAGGCTACATGATTTTTCACTTCATATTTAATGGTTTCGTACACGATGCAGCCTCCTTACTTTCCTTTGAAATGTGGTTTGCGTTTTTCCACGAACGCTTTCATGCCTTCTTTCTGATCCTCGGAGGCAAAAAGAAGATAGAAATTCTTCCGTTCATACTGCATTCCTTCGTAAAGGGAATAATCAACCGCTTTATGTACGGATTCTTTTATCAACCGTATGGAAAGCGGCGGCTTGGAGGCCAGTTTCTTCGCGAACTTCTCTGTTTCTTCCATTAATAGTTCCGGAGCGATTGCACGGTTGATGACACCCCATTCGAGTGCCTGCAGAGCCGTGAAGCGGTCGCCTGAGAGGAGCCATTCCATCGCCCTTGATTTACCGATGAGCTTTGTCAGGCGCTGGGTCCCTCCAGCGCCCGGCATCACACCGAGATTCACTTCGGGGAAACCGAAACTGGCGTCTTCAGCGGCAAACAACATGTCACAGCAAAGCGCGAGTTCAAATCCGCCGCCGAGAGCGAAGCCTTGGACAGCGCCGATGACCGGCTTTTTGATCCACGCGAGGCGGTCCCATTCCGTAAACTGGTTGAGAAGTTCAAGGTCGATGGCGCCGTCTTCCGACATTTCATCAATGTCGGCTCCTGCGGCGAATGCCCTCCCCTTTCCGGACAGGATGATCACTTTCACATTGTCATTGCGGTCAAACTCCTCAAAAGCTTCAACGATTTCCGAAACCATGGGGCGATTGATGGCGTTCAGCACCTTGGGACGGTTAAGCTCGATGAATCCGAGCCCGTCCCTTTCGCTGACTGCAATGTATTCGTGCTTACTCATCCACTTCTTCACCGATCATGAGCGTGACCAGTTCGGCAGCGAAGCCCATCAAATCTTTTCCTGAAGCTTTTCCTTCGTCGGATTTAAGTCCTGCTTTAAGTGCTTCATGGCTTTCATAGTACATCTCGCACATGAGGTAGTACTTGCCTTCCCCGCCCATTGGGGAACCTGTGATTCTCGTAACCTTCATTTCTTTAAGACCAGGGATTTTTGATGTGATCGGGGCATGGGTATTGAAGTAGTGCTCGTCGAATTGTTCCTTGTTTTCAGGGTGTTTGTATAATGCGATTAGTTTTACCATTGTTAATCTCTCCTTATTATTTAAAAATTTGTTTTTATACCGCTTTTGATTTCCGTGGAAGACTTCGCTTTCCGCGGGTAGCTCGTAAGCCTCCTCGTCGCATGCGCTCCTGCGGGGTCTCACACTAGCTACTTTTCCCGCAGGAGTCTTCGTCTTCCACTCCAATCAACCGCTGGATTCGGTTAATATTGAAGATTAACCAATCCTCTTTAGAACTGACCAAGTGATCCCTTCCGTTTTTCATATGTCCAGTTCTGCCGGTTAGACCTGAGAGGTCTTAAGCTAAATGGTCCAAGAGGCGAACTTCCTGGCCCATTTAGCTTATGCTTGTCGGGTCGATCACTCTGCCTCCGCTTTTCTGATCACATCATGGTCGAAATAGGCTTCATGGCTTCGAACGGGTTTTTGCATTGTTTGCAGTAGAGGATGCTTCTGCAGGCGGTGGGCCCGAAGAGGTTTTCCATGGATGTATAGGGAGAATCACAGTATGGGCAGTGGATCTGCCAGTCTTCTTCTCCCGTGAAGTCCTTCGGCGGCGGTGCAATGCCGAATTCCTTCAGGCTTTCTCGTCCTTTTTCGGTCAGCCGGCTCGAGGTCCAGGGCGGGGAATAGACGAACTTCACTTCGACTCCCGTATTTCCCAACTGGTCCCTGAAGGCTTCCTCCACATTGGATTTAATGATGTCGAGTGCCGGGCAGCCCATGAATGTAGGAAGCAGTTCGATGGTCACCGGCCCATCGCCCACTATAATTCTATTCACCATTCCCAAATCTACGATACTTATTGAATCGATTTCCGGATCCTTCACCGTGTGAAGGACATTCCAAATCGTTTCTCTCATTTCTGATCATCCTTTACCAGATTGCTGCCGGATCTGAGTTATACACTTCACTGAGAATGGATAATGCCTGATCCAGGTCTGATGTATGCTCTCCTTGGCGGCCGTCTCCTTTTTTCATGCCGGTTTTCGGCGGAAATGCGAGATTCGCAGATTGGAAGACGGGCTGAATGGCGAGCTCCCAGCGCTTTTTGAGATTTTCTTCTCCTTCGATCAATCCCATAACGGACATTTCTTTGCCTTGTGGTCCAAGTGTCAGGACTCCCTGAAACTCATGGAGCACCCTTTCCATTGCTTCCTTCATTCTCGCCCCTGCTTCCCCGCCGGCATTCACCAGCTGCAGGAACCACGTTTTCCAGTGAAGGAGATGATAGTATAATTCCGTATTGATCTTAATGGCGAGATCAGCCAATGGTTCATATGAAGAGTTTTTCAATGAATCGATCCGAACCTTTTTAGCCACACTGTAAAAATAGTTCCTGACCACGGTAAATGCCCAGTCGTAGCGTGGTTCCGTCAAATAGTCCCCCGGTCCGTTCACTTCCTCTAAAAGAACCGCGTTCCTTCTTTCTCCGGAAGGACGGGCATGGGCCAGTGAATCCTGGCTCCCTTCACCAAGCTCTTCAAGCAGCTGATAATACATTGTCGCGTGACCCATCGTATCCTGATTGATGGAAGAGAATGCGACATCCTCCTCGATATGAGGAGCAAGCCCCAGCCATTCAGATCCGCGGTACGCAAGGATGAAATCGTCATCTGCAAGCTGATAGAGCAGGCTCAGCAGCGCTTCTTTGTATTCTTTATTCGGGATGTCATCCGGACTTTTTACGATCATTTTTTCTTCACCAACTCTCCCCAGGACATGATCTCTTTCTCATCAAGCATCTCCTGTTCATATTGCCGCCACTTCTTCTTAAGGTAGCCGTATCCTTTTGCATTCCGGTAATCCTTATTATCCAGGCGCTTTACACTTTCCCTTTCTTCAGGCGTCATCTTTCTGAGGTCCGAGCGTTTGACGACCCAAATGTCCGCCACCGGCTCCCTTCTCATGAAATTCTCCTGCGCCATGACCATCGCCAATTCATGGTTGGGGGCAAGCAGACTGAATTGATGCTGCATCTGCGCCCCGTCTGTACGTTTGCTGAACACTTCAAACTCCTGGTAAAAATTCTGCCCCTTGTCAGACATCTGCCTCATTCCTTTCTAACCGACTCTCCCGCTTGGGCTCAGTGCTTCCCTCACCCAGGCGTTGTTGTCATAGGATAACTCCCGCAGGCGAAGACGTTCCTTCGATTTCGGCCCGTTATTGCGGATGATTTCTTTAAAACGGCTCCAGTCAGGCTGCTTATAAATCCACAGCTCCTGCTCTTCGTCGTAATACATCGTTTCGTCAGGAAGCGTAAGGCCCAATGACAGCATCCGCGGTACATATTTCGTGAAGAAATCCTGGCGGAGCTGTTCGTTTGTTTTCGTCCTAATCTTATATTTAATGGTGATATCCTGTTTGGATGATCCGGTCGTTTTTGCATCGGCAGGTCCGAAGAACATCAGCAGTGCCTCCCACCAGCGGTCGACCGCATCCTGCACGAGGGCTTTCTGTTCATCCGTCCCTTCTGCAAGCGCCATGATGATCGCTTCGCCATGCTGCGCGTGAAACACTTCTTCCGCGCATATGCGCTTCAAGGCACGGGCATAGGGACCGTAAGATGCGCCGAGCATATTGGTCTGCGAGATGATTGCGGCGCCGTCGACGAGCCATCCTATCAGTCCCGCATCGCCCCACGTCGGTGCTTCCATATGGAAGACATTATGAAACTTCAAATCTCCTGAAAATAAATCCCTCATGATGTGTTCCCTGGTTTTTCCGTAAGGCTTCATCAGATCCTCAGCCACACGGAGGAGAAGCTGTCCGTGCCCCATCTCATCCTGGACCTTGGCCATGATGCCGAGCTTCCTGCGGAGGGACGGTGCTTTCGGCACCCACTCCTTCTCGGGGAGGGCCCCCATGATCTCACTGATCCCGTGCATTGAAATCAACTTGATCAGCGCATTGCGGTATTCATCGGGCATCCAGTCATCCGCCTCGATTTTTTCATCATTTTCGATTTTTTTCATAAAGCGTGCCATGTGTTCTTCTTCAGTCATCTGCAGACTCATTGCACTGCCTCCTTTATCACACTGTTTTCACGATTATCTTTAAGAATGTAATAGATTTATAGAGCAAATTTTTTTACGGAAGAACCGCTTCTTCCCGAAGATCCACGATCCGGATAGCCTTTCCTTCCGACCTCGGTATTTCCTTCGGCGCCCTCACTCTTATATCCATGGACACAAGGCAACCGTTCTTCATCACCCGTTTTACTTTCGTAATCAGTTCACCGACTTTTTCATGTCCGATATTTCCTGACAGCCCCGCATAATATTCCGGGCTGACTTCCACATGAAGCTCCACTGTATCGAGTGCTCCCTTTTTCTTCAGGTGAAGCTGATAATGGGGAGCAAGTTCCTTCAGCTCAAAAAGGTGATGCTCCATCTCAGAAGGAAAGACATTCACGCCCCTGATGATGAGCATGTCATCGACGCGCCCCTTCACCCTGGACATCTTGACAGTCGTCCTTCCGCATGGGCAAGACCCGCGCTGGATGGACGCAATGTCCCCTGTCCGGTAGCGGATGATCGGGAATGCTTCCTTGGTCAAGCTTGTGAATACGAGTTCCCCTGCTTCTCCGTCAGCAACTGGTTCAAGGGTATCCGGGTTGATGACTTCAACCAGGAAATGATCCTCTGCAATATGAAGGCCGTCCTGCGCTTCGGGACACTCCATGGCGACTCCGGGACCGATGACCTCACTCAGCCCGTAAATATCACAGGCTTTTATGTCAAGGATTCCTTCAAGTGTCTCCCTCATCTTATCGGACCAGGGTTCAGCCCCGAAGATTCCGACTTGTAGTGAAAGCCGGGCCGGATCTTTCCCCTGCGATTCAATCGTCTCGGCCAGGTTCAGCACATAAGAAGGGGTACCGCATATGACGGTCGGCTTGAAATCCTCGATCAATGTAATCTGCCTATCCATATTCCCGCCCGAAACCGGCACGGTGATCATCCCGAGTTTCTCACTTCCGTAATGAAGTCCGAGGCCCCCTGTGAACAATCCATATCCATAAGCATTGTGGAGCACGCTGCCGGGTCTGCCACCTGCCATCGCAATTGCCCGTGCGACGATATCCCCCCACATGTCGATATCCTTCTGCGTATAACCGACCACCGTCGGCTTCCCGCTCGTCCCGGAAGAAGCATGCACCCTCACCAGCTCTTCCTGTCCCACCGCGAACATCCCGAAAGGATAATGATCACGCAGGTCCTTCTTTGTTGTAAGCGGTAACATTTTTAAGTCCTCTAAAGACCGGATATCATCCGGGTGGATGTCCCTTGCTTCGAAATGGTCCCTGTAAAAAGGTACGGAATGATAAACCAGGCTGGCAGTCTTGCGGAGACGCTCCAGCTGCAGGCTTTCCATCTGATCTCGACCGGCCGTTTCAATCTCATGCAGAATCAATATCCATGCCTCCCCTTATGTAAAACTATAATCATATAACGTTATTAATTCGTTTATTAAAATAAGTGTTATATTCAACTACTCAAAAGATAACGTCTTTACTGGAAAATGTCAATATATTTTCAGAAAATTAAAACATGGAAAATGTGTTGGATTTACATAGGAAAGAGGATCTATTAGCAAGTTGTAAGTATTTGTGTGTATTGGTATTGGTATATGGAAATTGTCATTCATGTAGGGAACCCTGGGGTTATAGGCAGGTGCATGATACAGTTCGTGCACAGAGATTGAAAAGGTTCAAGGATATATGTGCGGAATTTTTCATATATGTGCGAAACCCGGGATATATGTGCGAGCTGTAGATTTTTCTACAAGATTCGACACGTACACGGCATCACTGGCAAATGATATGCGCGATAACTTTGCTTTTATGCTTGAAATTTTATTGATATGCTCGAATACGGAAGAAATATGCTCGGAATCTTGTTTTTATGCTCGAATTGTCGAATTTCCACTAAACTAAGCAGATGCGAGGTATATCAAAAAAATGCCCCCTTTCAAAAGGGAGCATTCTTCATCTCTTATTAAAACAGTTTCGTCGTCCAAGACTCACAGTTCCACACTTCAGTCGCCACATCATTATAAAATTCAGGTTCGTGACTGATGAGGAGGACCGTGCCTTTATATTCCTTCAACGCACGTTTCAGCTCTTCTTTCGCTTCGACGTCCAAGTGGTTGGTCGGCTCGTCAAAGACGAGGACGTTGCTTTCTTTATTCATCAGTTTGCAGAGGCGCACCTTCGCTTTTTCCCCTCCGCTCAGCACTTCCACTTTGCTTTCGATATGCTTGGTTGTCAGGCCGCATTTTGCAAGGGCCGCACGTACTTCAGCCTGATTGAAGGACGGGAACTCATTCCACACTTCTTCAATGCAGGTGTTGTAGTTCTGGGTCTTGATTTCCTGCTCGAAGTAGCCGATATGCAGGTAGTCCCCAAGCTCGACTGAACCGGAGATCGGACGGATTTCCCCTAAAATGCTTCTTAATAGCGTCGTCTTACCGATTCCGTTTGCACCTGAAAGGGCAATCTTCTGTCCGCGCTCCATTTTCAAATTGAGCGGCTTGGAAAGCGGCGTATCATACCCGATGACCAGATCCTTCGTTTCGAAAATGACACGGCCGGCCGTTCTCGCCAACTTGAAATTGAATTCAGGCTTTGGCTTTTCGGCTGCCAATTCGATGACGTCCATCTTATCAAGCTTTTTCTGACGGGACATCGCCATATTCCGTGTTGATACACGGGCTTTATTGCGTGCCACGAAATCCTTCAGATCCTTCATTTCCTGCTGCTGCTTTTTATAAGCGGCTTCAAGCTGCTGCTTCTTCATTTCATGGACTTTCTTGAATTCATGGTAATCCCCTGCATAGCGGTTCAGTTCTTGGTTTTCCATATGGTAGATCAAATTGATGACGCTGTTCAGAAACGGGATATCATGCGAGATCAAGATAAACGCATTTTCATACTCCTGAAGATATCTCTTCAGCCACTCGATATGCTGTTCATCAAGATAGTTGGTCGGCTCATCCAGTAGCAGGATGTCCGGTTTTTCAAGTAAGAGCTTGGCAAGCAGGACTTTAGTTCTTTGCCCTCCGCTCAAGTCGTGGACGTCTTTGTCCAAACCGATATCATCAAGACCCAGCCCGCGGCCGATTTCTTCCACCTTTGCGTCGATGATGTAGAAATCATTATTCGTCAATGCATCCTGAAGCGTGCCGGTCTCTTCAAGCAGTTCTTCCAGCTCTTCAGGGGAGGCATCCCCCATCTTCCCGAACAGTTCATTCATTTCTGCTTCCATATCAAACAGATACTGAAATGCCGTTTTCAATACATCACGGATCGTCATCCCCTGTTTAAGCTGGGCATGCTGATCGAGATAGCCGATGCGGATACGCTTTGCCCATTCGACTTTTCCTTCGTCCGGCTCAAGCTTGCCCGTAATGATATTCATGAAGGTCGATTTACCCTCGCCGTTCGCACCGATCAATCCGATGTGCTCCCCTTTTAACAGGCGGAACGATACATCATTGAAAATCGCACGGTCACCGAAACCGTGGGTTAAATTCTTTACAGATAATAAACTCATATATGACTACACCTTTTCTATATAAACTATTGTTTTTTAAAAATTAGACACTCCCTCTATTATAAAGGCCCGGCCGTTTAGAAGATAGAGGAAAATCGTGACTCAGGATGGAATGTTGCCGCTATCCAATGGCACCCTCCACCGGATAATCGGCTGGATCGAGTTCCGTTTCCTCCCCCATGACGAGTTTGGCGAGCTCCGAGCCCAGGAATGGTCCGGAAGTCAGCCCGGATGCACCTAGTCCGTTCGCTGTAAATACTCCTTCGAATCCTGGTACGGCACCGAATACCGGCAGGAAGCCCGGAGTGAACGGACGGAACCCGACCCTTGTTTCAACAATGGTACAATCGGCGGTATGAGGGGCGGTTTCAATCGCTTTATGAAGGACTTCATGCACCCCTCCCGCTGTCACGCTAAGGTCAAGACCCGCTTCATCTTCGTGGGTCGCCCCTGCCACCACTTTGCCTTCGGGGAACCCAAGGAGATATTGGCTGCCCGGCGGCATGACGACTGGCCAAAAGCCGCTTTCTTCTTCTTTAGCTTTCAAATGGAGGATCTGTGCTTTTTGCGCGGAAACGAGGAAATCAATCCCCGCTTCTGCGAACAACTGCTTAGCCCATACTCCTGCAGTCACGATGATTTTATCAGCTTTTATCGTTTCTTCACCGATCTTCACACCGACAGCCCGGTTTTGTTCTGTTAAAAGAGACGCATTTCCATTAAGAATCGTCACACCCCTCTTTTCTGCAGCACGGACCAATGCATGACGAAGCGCCCTGCCGTCCACTCTCGCAGCACCGCTGACAAAAACAGAGGAGAATTCTTCCGACAACAATGGGAAGCGTTTTTGTGTTTCGAAAGGGTTCAGCTTGATAATATCGCCAATTTCAGGCGCATCCTCCCTGCGTTTCAACGCGCGTTCGATCATCTTGTCAAGCTTTCTCTCGTCTGTGTGAAGACTGAGCGCCCCCACCCGCTTGTAACCTGTTTCCGTCTCGCCCATTTCCTCGAGCTCCCGGATCAGCCATGGATAGTATCCCGCCCCGGAACTTGCAAGCCGGTACCATATTTTATTCCGCCTCTGCGACAGCCACGGGCAGACGATTCCTGCGGCTGCATCCGTAGCCTGTCCCTTTTCATTCCTGTCCACAAGCGTGACCCTTGCTCCTCTTTTACCGAGATGATAGGCTGTGGAAGCGCCAAGGATGCCTGCTCCGATGACAATGATTTTTCCCATTAAAAACACCTTTTCCGATCATATTTTTCATTTGGATTCTGTTAGCTATTGTACAAGAGAAAGAAGCCCGATACAATCACGCGCAGGCGAGGGATGTAATCCTTTCCATGAAGTACATACAAAATTTGTATTTTCGAAATTTATTGACAAGTTGTTTCGTTTCATGATAAAACTTGAATAACCTAATATTGAACAAGCTTTGAAGGAAACTAGTAGTGATCATTTCCCTGTGACAGAGAGCCGGTGGTTGGTGGAAACCGGTACAAAGATGGGTAGCGAATTTCGATTCTGGAGCTTCTTTTGACGAGATCAAAAGACGGCACAGCCGTTATTTTACTAAAGTGATGAGAATATTTTCTCATAACTAGGGTGGTACCGCGATATTCAATCGTCCCTACGATACGTAGGGGCGATTTTTTATGTCTTTATGCGGAACACTACGAAAAGCGGAAGCGCCTTGTTCAGCCCCGACAAGCGTTGGAGGGCCGAACATTGAAGTCGTTCTTTGACTTCAGTGGGCGGACCGAAACGTCTCGAGGGGCTAGGCGCTGGAGCTGGCCAATTCTAAAATGCAAGGTTGATTTCTTATTAATTTAATCAAATCGAACAGAAAGGAGATTGTATATGAGTCAACGTGAACAATGGTCATCAAAACTTGGATTCATCCTTGCCGCTGCAGGGTCGGCAATCGGCCTCGGGGCCATCTGGAAATTCCCTTACACCGCAGGTCAAAATGGAGGCGGAGCTTTTTTCCTGATCTTTATACTTTTTACCTTACTTCTCGGCCTTCCACTACTGCTTGCGGAGTTCTCCATAGGAAGGACTGCCCAGAGCAATGCGGTTGATTCTTACAAAAAAATAGCCCCGGGTACGAAGTGGCACTGGGTAGGGATTCTAGGGATGGTTACATCTTTCATCCTTTTATCTTTCTACAGCGTCATCGGGGGATGGATCGTTGCCTATTTGTTCAAAGCCGTCACTGGAGAGATGAACGGTCTTAGCTCAGAACAGTATGGCGAGCTTTTCGGCGCCACGATTTCTAATCCGGGATTGAGCATATTGGTACAATTCATCTTTATCCTTATGACGATTTTAGTCGTTGCAAAAGGGGTACAGGATGGAATCGAACGGGCAAGCAAAATCATGATGCCGGCACTCTTCGTCCTGTTCATCATTCTCGTGATCCGTGCCGTTACGCTTGATGGAGCGATGGAAGGGATTACGTTCCTTCTCCAGCCCGATTTTTCCAAAGTGACGTCCCAGACGATCCTTGAAGCAATGGGGCAGTCATTCTTTACACTGAGCGTCGGGGTATCGGTGATGGTCACCTACAGTTCTTACCTGCCGAAAGATCAAAGCCTGCCGCGTTCAGCGGGGTCGATTGTTGCGATGAACCTTTTCATCGTCCTGCTTGCCGGCCTGGCCGTCTTCCCGGCTGTATTCGCATTCGGGCTTGAACCGGGTGCTGGACCTGTCCTGTTATTCAACGTACTTCCGACCATCTTTAATCAATTGCCGTTCGGAATGCTTTTCTTTATCGCTTTTCTGGTACTCTTTTTGTTTGCAGCCCTGACATCTGCTTTCTCGATGCTTGAGATCATCGTTTCGGCCATTTCCAAAGGGGAACCTGCACAGAGGAAAAAATGGTCATGGATCGTCGGTTTGGCGATTTTCGTCTTCGGTATTCCTTCTGCCTTATCATACGGTGTACTTGCGGATGTCATCATTTTCGGGAAGACGATTTTCGATCTGGCTGACTTTACAGTGAGCAACGTACTCCTGCCGATCGGTTCCCTGCTCATCGCCATCTTCATCCCGCTTAAGATGAAGAAGACAGCGCTGTATGAAGAACTGAAGCGCGGCAGTTCGTTGAAGAGAGGGTTGTTCGAGACGTGGTATTTCCTGATCCGTTTCGTCGCCCCGATTCTGATCATTGCCGTCATGCTTGATGTACTTGGAATTATATAAAATAAAGAAAAAGCGGACCTCATTGATGAAGGTCCGCTTTTTCACATCCCATATTTCATGATCACGCCGCACGCCAGCCTCTTCCCTGCATCTCCCGAGGGCTGTGACTGGTAATCGTCCGGATTCTGGTGGATGATGACGCCTTTCCCGATGACATCTTCCACTCTGAACCGGTTTGTGAAGAAGGACATCTTACTGTACCCGTCGTTGGAGAACAGGACCGGGAAATCACCTGCATGGTTTCCGTGCGGCTGCTTGTCAGGATTCCAATGTCCGCCTGCAGATTGAAATGGATCTGACTTGTCTCCGATTTCACAGACCCCTTTTTCATGGAGGTGAAAGCCATGGGGCCCTACAGGTTTTTTATCCCCGCTGCCTTGCTGATATTGAGGCAGCCCGTGCACCTCTATGAAAACTTCCACTCCATTCGGTACTTCCCTGAAGAAGACATAACCGTTTATCTTCGGAGCAAGAGGGCCTCCCTGAATCATGGCGTATGCCATTTCGGGAATATTCCTGTAAGGATAATATGAATAGGCAGGATAGCCGTATTGATAATAATTCATTGATACCGCCTCCTTCTCTGTGCTTCATAACCACTTTATGAAAAGATAAGGACGTTCATGACAAATTCATTCAAACGTTTGTTTAAAATTGATTACCCCTTATTCATCAACACTTCCGGGGTTTAATCAAACGTTTGTTTAAAATTCCGCCTTCATAATTTGAGCCTGTCTGTTATTCCAGTAAATGGTTTTATTTTCCTATTACCAATTACACTGGAAAACTCGTCCGAAAAATGTTATATTTTCAGAAACTTCAGATTCTTTACCTCAATGTATACTACCATTTTCGGGAGGGATTGATATGCAAGGTGAAATCAGGTTGATTCCATATTTCATGGAAGAAAAATTGGCTGATACGAATGAGATTCCCAAAGGCATTGATTTAATCCAAGCTCCAACCTTATGGAAAAATGGTTATAAAGGAAAAGGCATTACGGTTGCGGTCCTAGATACGGGTTGTGACGTCGATCACCCTGACCTTAAAGGAAAAGTAAAAGGCGTCAGGAATTTCACGGATGATGATGACGGAGATGAAAACAATGTGACGGATTACAGCGGACATGGTACACATGTTGCCGGAACCATCGCAGCGAACGAAGACGGAAACGGCGTCATCGGGGTTGCGCCGCTTGCAGAACTGCTTGTCATAAAAGTGCTGGCAGGAAGCCGTGGGAGCGGGGACTATGATTGGATCGTAAATGGCATCCAATATGCGATCGATCAAGGTGCTGATATCATCTCCATGTCCCTAGGCGGTCCGACGGATTATAAACCTTTGCATGAAGTGATACAAAAAGCTGTTGCGGCCGGCGTATCAGTCGTTTGCGCAGCTGGAAATGAAGGCGATTCAAACAGTTCGACCGATGAATTCTCCTATCCGGCTTCCTATAATGAAGTCATTGCTGTCGGAGCGATTGATCTGCAGCGGAAATCTTCCTACTTCACCAATTCTAATAACGAAGTGGATCTGGTTGCCCCCGGCGAGAAAATATTATCTACAATTCCGGGTGATAAATATGCCAAGCTAAGCGGAACTTCCATGTCTGCTCCCCATGTTTCCGGTGCTCTTGCCCTCATCAAACAATATGAACAGGCAGCATTTGAGCGTCCGCTGTCTGAACCGGAACTTTATGCACAGCTCATAAAACGGACAGTGCCGCTGAACTTCCCAAAGACACTCGAAGGAAACGGAATGCTTTATTTGACTGCCCCCGACCTCTTAAAGGAACATATACGGAATCAGCCTTTGGCTCAGATTGGATAATGTCCGGAAACAACAAAACAGGACCGCACGCTGCGGCCCTGTTTTTAACTATGAATTATTGAAGTCTGCTTTCAACTTGCTGACAAACTTCATCAGCACTCATCCCGCTTGCTTCAATGACTGAACCTTGAGTGACAGTATTCTGGATGCCCATCACGTTTGAGTCCAATCCAGTCACAACACAGCAGTCACAGCCCTGCGCATCTGATTCCTGCTTAAGTTCAACAACGTCATGTCCTTTTGCACGCAAAGCTTCCACAACATTTGTAAGAGACTCTTCAACACCAATTTTTCTTGCCATCTCAAACTACCTCCATTTTTTATCAAGCTCCGGCGGCACCCCGCCTCCGCTTTCATATTTCTAACATTAGGATTTTCCTTCCGCCAAAAAGATATTCATCAAACTTCCGAAGATTTTGTGGGGTACTATCACCGCTGTTGATTTCCGTACAAGACTTCGCTTTCAGCAGGAGGCTTCGTCTTGTACACCAATCAACAGATGGAGATGACTCATAATTGATTCCCAAATTCATTTTCCCAGAGAAGTAAACGGTCATCATAACTATATTTGTTTTGAAGGAAATTGATTGGTGGTACCTTAACACTAACTTAAAACCCGGAGTGGATTGGAGCGGAAGGCATTTGACTCCTGCGGGAAGAGAGGAAAGGTCGAGACCCCGCAGGAGCGCAGCGACGAGGAGGCTTGACTTCCTCCCCGCGGAAAGCAAATGCCTGAAGCGAAAAGGAACGGTCCAGGATATTACACCAAAATGTTTAGAAACCCTGATTCAAGACAAAATAACAAAGAGTGTTCAAATCCAATTGGATATGTTTACTTGCCGGCTCTCCGGGTAAATACTCTATATAAACAATTAACAAAAGGTGGTAACATAATGGATGCAAAGAAAAAAGAATTAATCGATGGATTAAATGAAGACCTGGCTAACGAATATGCAGCAGTCATTCTATATACGAACTATGCTGCAGTCGTCAGCGGACTTTATCGTCAGATATTGAAGCCTTTCTTCGAAGAGGAAATTCCTGATGAACAAGGTCACGCTTTATACTTAGCAGAAAAAATCAAAACATTAGGCGGAGATCCCACAACGACTCCCGCTCCTGTCAAACAGACAGATGACGTGAAAGAAATGCTTGTGGAAGGCCGCAAAGCGGAAGCTGACACAATTGAACGCTACAAAAAACGCAAAGAGCAGGCTGAGGAGCTTGGCTTGACGGAGCTTGTCATCAAGCTTGAGGATATGATTGCGGATGAAACGCATCACCTTGAAGAATTTGACCGTCTGCTGAAAGATCCTTCTTTCAGTTAAATTATAAAAATAAGGAAAGACCGTATTTTTGACCGGTCTTTCCTTATTTTTTTATGACTTCGAATGGTGTCCACTCTTCAGGCAGGAGGGCTTTATACTTCGGTGTCAGATAACGGTCATCGATCAACCGCAAAACCCCTTTGTCTTTTTCCGAACGAATCAGCCTCCCACCTGACTGGAACACCTTGTTTAACCCTGGATAAACGTACGTATAATCAAATCCGTTCTTTCCGTCTTCCCCGTAAAACTCTTTCATCATATCCTGTTCCAGCCCGGGCTGCGGGAGACCGACACCTACAACAACCACTCCATTCAATCGATCCCCTTTCAAATCGATGCCTTCAGAAAAGATTCCTCCCAGTACACCGAGCCCGATTACTCTCTTCTCTGGTTCTGCCTGAAAGCACTGCAGGAATTCTTCTCTCTCATTTTCACTCATAATCGTTTCCTGAATAAGAAATTCAGCATCAAGTGAAAGCTCCTTTAACTTCTCATATACTTCCCTCATATAGGCATACGAGGAAAAGAATACGAGGAAATTACCTTTGTTATACAGTATACAATCGGCAATGGATTGGACGATTCTCGGCAGTGTGCGCTCCCTGTCCCTGTACCGTGTCGATATCGGATCGATTTCCACTTTCCATTGGTCCTTTTCAAAAGGCGAAGGAATGAGGAATCGGTAATCTTCTTCACTTCCCCCCAGCTGCTGGAAGTAATAAGAAAACGGATGCAGGGTAGCTGAAAAGAAGACGGAGGAGTGATATGGTTTTTTCACATCAGATATCAACCTGGAAGGATCGATGCAGGAGAGCTTCACAGTCAGATCCGTCCCTTGCGAATCAAGGACAAATCGGTGTTCTCCCCCATATATCCTGGATATCCTCACATAGTGAAGGGAATCAAAGTATAACTGCAGAAAACCCTGGGACCACTCTTTGCCTGTCTCTCCCAAACACTTTTCTGCCGTTTCCACAAAAGCTTCTACTTCCTCCAGAAG
The DNA here is from genome assembly GCF_001456935.1 of [Bacillus] enclensis. Classification (GTDB taxonomy): domain Bacteria; phylum Bacillota; class Bacilli; order Bacillales; family Bacillaceae_B; genus Rossellomorea; species Rossellomorea enclensis. Next base: position 396,850 of record NZ_KQ758484.1, read on the forward strand.
CTCCTGATCCATATCTTTTTTCCATTCACCTTTTCCTTGCATTTCTTTTCTTAATGAAATGAATTGTTTATTAACAGCCTGGATGCTTTTCTTTAGAGCCCCGTGTTCCTGGTACAGATTTTTCACGTCAAGGAATGAGGACTTGCTCAACACTGCCGAAAACATCTCCCTCCCCCTGTTTACGAGATTATGCGATTCATCTATTAAAAGAACAGAGTTCTTCCTGCTTTCATCGCTTAATCTTTTCAACGATACTTTCGGGTCGAACACATAGTTGTAATCACAGATCACCCCGTCGACTAAATAAGATAGGTCGATTGAAAATTCAAAAGGACATACCTTATGTTTCCTTGCATACCGCTCAATGATCTCGCGCGTCATAATTGTTTCTTGATCAAGTATATCAAGGAGGGCACCATTGATTCGATCATAATAGCCGTTCGCAAATTCACAGTATTCTTTCTGACAGTTGGTTTCTTCCTTGAAACAGATTTTATCTTTGGCCGTTATCGTCACGGAGGTTTGGCGGAGTCCTTTTTCCTCAAGAAGGGAAAGCGCCTCCTCTGCCACCGTCCTGGTAATCGTTTTTGCCGTCAGATAGAACCATTTTTCCGGCCCATCGCCGTTCATCCCTTTGATTGTCGGGAAAAGAGTGGATATCGTCTTCCCGGTGCCGGTTGGTGCATTTGCGTAAAGTGTTTTCTCCTCACCAACCGTTTTATAAACCGCCCCGGCGAGCTGCTTCTGCCCTTTTCTGAAAGAAGGGAAAGGGAAAGAAACCTCAGAGATGCTTTCCCTGAATCTTTTTCTATTCTGCAACATCACTTTCGCGAATGGTGTAAATGCAATGAGCGTATTTCGGACGATATCTTCAAGGTCGATGAAACGATATGTCCTTTCAAGGATTTTCACTTGTTCTGTATCGACTTGAATATAGGTCAGCTGAACGTCGATGGATTCGAGGTTTCTGTCCCTGGCCAGCAAATAGGCATAGCACTCTGCCTGCGCCCAATGGACACGGGAACCCCCGTCAATATCCGAAAGGTCTTTTGCGGAGGATTTTATTTCATCGATCTTAACTTTTTCTCCCTCGTACAAAATCCCGTCACATCGGCCTTCCAGGATAAAAGAAAGCTCATCTGACATGATTTCACCCTTCAGGAATACTTCCTTCTCATCGCCGTCTTTGTACCCTTTCTGCAGAAGCTGATGCAGTCTTGTCCCAATCGTCATTGAAGAACGGGCCTGAAATTTCAAGTCGATGCTTCCTTCTCTATAAACGAACTCCACCAGTTCCCTGACGGACACTTTCACTTTTTCCACCACGCCTCACCACGACCTTCGTTAAATTATTCTTCTAACTTATTGGGACAACTCATATCGTTGATAATAGATACATTTTCGATCGAACGGAGGAAAATAGAATGAAAGTAAGATTCACCTTTTACTGCATCGGACTCCTATGCCTTTCCTTTGGGGTCTCACTCATCATAAAAGGAAACCTGGGAGCAGCTCCATGGGATGCACTGGCCGTAGGGGAGTCTTACTTGTTTCATCTCAGTATCGGGACATGCATCTTTCTGAATGGCTGCCTTCTCATCGTCATCAATGCGCTATTATTAAGGGAAAGAATTGAATGGCCCGCTGCCCTGTCCATATTTCTTATAGGTATGATGGTGGACTTTTGGATTAAAACCGGTCTATCACAAGTTGAGCCTGCAGGCTTTACTCAGCAGCTGTCATTCGTCCTCGCCGGCATATTGATCCTCGGCTTAGGCATTTCCATCTACCTGCAGGCAAAGCTCCCTTCAAGTCCGATGGATACATTCATGATCGCGCTCCACCGCCGCTTCGGCCTCAATCTCCGTAATGCACGCCTGCTGAACGAAGCCATAGCCATCACGCTCGCCATGGTCTTTCACGGAGCAGTCGGCATCGGGACTGTCATCGTTGCCTGTACGCTAGGTTTCATCATTCATTTCTTCTATCCTATCATGGAACATATGTACGGTAAATGGAGTAATTAGTTCGAAAGCATTTCATCCAGGCTCACCAATCAAAAAAAGAGCTATCCTTATCACAAGAATAGTCCCTCTTTTAAGGTAATAAAAAAGAAAATGGTCATTATTTTCTTATTGCCCCATGCGGCAATAGTGCGTGCACCCCTTTAACACCATTAACAGTTTGTGTGATGCGCAGATTGACAACTAAGCTTGCTAAAGCCATCGCTTCCTTTCGTTCCATTTCTAACAGCTCCGTCATTAATGAGAGCATCTCATCTAGAGCAATCATCGTCGCTTCATTCAAGTCTTCATGAAAACCCATCGTAACCCAGCCAGTGGGGGTTTTGGCTCTGGGGAAATCAATTTTCACATCATCGCGAACACTAAGCGTCAAACTTACGTGCTCCATGGGGCATTCTAATGCTGGTGAAGCTACTTCTCCATCACCTTGCACCGCGTGTCCGTCACCAACAGAGAATAAACCACCTGAAACCGAAATGGGCAAATAAAGCGTACTCCCTGCAACTAATTCTTTACAATCAATATTTCCACCACAATATCTAGGTGGAGATGTAGAGTGAATTCCTGATTCATCTGGGGGCATCCCCATAATCCCCATAAATGGCGACAAAGTTACTTGGTGACCTTTATTGCTTTGACCAACCATTTGTTCCGTATCCAACTGCCAGTTAAGGTGGTATTCTTCCCCTTCAGCCAGTCCTAATCTATTATTATTTTCAGAAGGGAAACCTCCCGCAGATGTCCACCCCCAGCTCCCAGGGCGTATATCGTTAATTTGTATCTCCAACGCCATCCCTGGTTCAGCACCATTAATTGAGATAGGACCAATCATAGCATGCCCTTGGTCTATCGGATTTTCTCGGGGTTCGAATCGTTTACGCTGACGATCTTTCCGATGCGGCTCTAATCCCCATGCTGCTTCAAGTGTTGAAATATGAAGTGTTTCGCCGGACTCAATGGTAATAACCGGTTCAAATTCTTTCGAAAATGAGCCATGTAAGGTAGATCGCTCTGGTTTTATAGTATGAATTTTCATTTCAAATCCACTCCTATTTTAGTGATTTATCATAACCTTCCCCTAAACTTTAATTCTACAGGTTTGAGATGATTGTAATCACCTGAAAGGATTTTTTCGATATCTATTATACTGTCCTGCACGGAGACCCGTTCTCCTTTAATACGTGTGAATTCTTCTGCAACATGAAACGGCTGGCTGAGATAGGCTTCAAGTCTTTCTCCGATGGCGTAAAGCTCAAGATCCGCTTCAGGTATCTTATCTTTACCGAGAGAGTTTAATAGAACCCTGATTTCTTTATAACGTCTTAGCAGTTTTTTCGCTTTGCGATTCACTTTACTGTGACGATCCTCCAGTGAGTCCTCTTCCATCAATAAAGATGTGGACTGGACAGGATGGATAGCTGGATAGATGCCCCGGCTCGCCAAGTCGATATCGAAATAACACATCGTATCAAGCGGGCCGTATGGATCGTCTTCATCCACTGCCGTTCCGCTTGGGTCGAACAGGATGGTCGTGATATCAGGATAACCCTCCGCTTCAAACCGTTCCCGCAGCTGATAAAGATCACCGGAAACCACAAATGAGCGGTCTACCTGCAGAATGACCTTCGCCTTCTCATCCCTCAATGAGACCTCAGCAAATGCATCCTCGATGGAATGCACTTTTGCGTCAATAAACCCTTCAAGATCGCTTAACCCTGTGAATTCTTTATCTGGTGCCAACAGGATGGTCTCAAAACCTTTTTCTTTTAAGTTTTGGGTGATTTCTGCCAATACAACGAGCTGCCCCACCTGTGCCCTCGCAACAAAACCGTTGATTCCGCCTTTTACGATTGGAGCAAATAAATCCACTGTTTTTATTCCCGTTTCAATCATACTTAATTTCCCTCCTTGAATAATCAATTCATCCAGAGAACAATTGGCAAGATTGGCCAGCGTGACCAGAGTTCTCACTTCTGCACGGCCGACGGATATTTTGCCGGTGCAAAGATTTGATACTGTCGCGGGTCTAAGACCCACCGCTTTCGCAGCTGTAGTCAAATTCGGCACTCTGCGGCGAAGCAATGAAACATTCAATGATAATTGATCTTGCATTTGAAATCGCCTCCTTACTTTATAGAGTAATATATATTACGCTTTAAAACAATAATAATTTCCCTTTAAAGTAATTTTTTTACTCTCAAAAGAATTTAAGTTCACGTTATTGCCACAAATATCCTTTTTCACTTTTTCCTGTTCACTGCTGACTCCTCTCTCACTGATCCAGAAGTCCCTTTGGAAAATTAAAAGAAAAACCATTCATGTCCCGGCCCCTTCGTTAATAGATATTAAGGAAGAAGAATTCACACGAACTACTACAATAAAGGATGACTGTCTATGAATAATCTTAAATCGAGCCCCTCTCCCTTTATACGGACCAAACCTTTTTACTGGATTTCGCTTATCCTTTTTATCGGGATATTCTTCTGCATCGCTTATTTCCTGCCGGCAGATAAAGGACAAACCTTTCCTTTCTTTCAAAATGAACAGAGAAAGCCGCTTGTGATTGCACATCAAGGCGGAAAGCTGCTTGCACCCGGTAATACAATAGAAGCATTCCGGAACGCTGAAAAGCTTGGGGTAGATGTACTTGAAATGGATATACATATAACCAAGGACGGGCATCTGGTGACCATCCATGACCCAACTGTCGATGCCACCACCGACGGGCAGGGGCTGGTTGCAGACTATACACTGGAAGAACTGCAGCGTCTGGACGCCGGATATACATTTAAGAATGAAGAAAGAGAACATTCATTTCGAGGTAAAGGCGTCTATATCCCGACCCTTGAAGAAGTATTCCAGCGTTTCCCCGAAATGAAAATGAATATTGAAGTTAAAGACGATAATCCTCCTGAAAGAGTGGATGAGATCATCCAAAAGCTGAATGGGCTGATTAAAGAATATAATATGGAAAACAACGTACTAATTGCTTCATTCGACCAAAGCATCGTAGACCGGTTCATTCTTGCATCCGAAGGCAGGATTGCCGTCCAGGCAGGCACACAAGAAGTGAAAAAATTTGTTATTCTGCACAAGCTTTTATTGAGGAATCTCTATAAACCGAAAGTACAAGGGTTTCAGCTGCCGCTGCAAAAAGGAAAAATCGATTTTACAGATCCTGTTCTCATCAACGGAGCTCACCGCTTAAACCTGCGTGTCCATTATTGGACAGTTAATGACCGGCAGACAATGAAACGCCTGATTGACGCCGGCGCTGACGGGATCATAACCGACAGGCCTGACCTGCTTTTGAAACTGCTCGATAACTAAGTAATTGTAATCAAGGAAAAAAGCTTTATTTTCCCTTCGACATTTCACAACAATTTCTGATATTCGTGACAAATCGATTATTATACTTGTACAATAACTTTAAAACCCATTAGTCCTTTGTGCCTATATAAGTATCACCCATAGTCTGTTAGGGTGAAGGTAAGTCAAATCAACGAAAGTAGAATATCTATGACAGTAAATGTGTTTTTAGATGATTACCGACACTGTCCACAAGGTTACGTTCTGGCAAAAGACATCGATGAATGTATAGACCTGCTGAAGAGATTTCCCATCTCTCATCTTTCATTGGATCATGACTTGGAGAGCAAGACGAGAAATGGTCTCATGCTCGTGCATTACATGGTGAAGTATCAATTGTTCGCTGAATCCATCACGATTCACTCGGCAAACTCAGTTGCCGGAAAACAAATGTTCACGTATTTGAAAGAGGCTCAGAATGAAAACTTGATGCCCCGGTCGATTCACGTCAGATTACGGCCGTTACCTCTTAGATAATTTCATATAAAGGAACTGTTCATTCCGGACAGTTCTTTTTTGTTTTATGGTTTTTTTCATTTTTTCACTATTTTCTTTATAATAGTAATAGGATTGATTTTTTGAAAGGGTAGTCTTATATGAATTTTCTTAAACGTTTCAGGTTTGCGGGGGGACGGATTGCGAAGACCGGGATTGCGGTTTTTTTGACGGCCTTTGTCTGCGAACTGTTAAACTGGCCCGCTATGTTTGCTGTCATTACGGCCATTGTGACAATCGAGCCGACAGCAGCAGATTCCATTAAAAAAGCGTTTGTCCGATTTCCCGCATCTGCATTGGGTGCGTTATTTGCGGTGATCATTTCCCCGCTTCTCGGAGATCACGCAATCACGTATGCACTGGTTGCCATCCTGACGATCATAACCTGCCACAAGCTTCGTCTTGATGCCGGGATACTTGTTGCTACTTTGACCGGTATAGCCATGATTCCCACGATTCATGATCATTATGTTGCAACATTCTTTATCAGGCTGGGTACAACCAGTTTGGGACTGATCGTATCCACCCTGGTCAATCTGTGGATCCTTCCGCCTAAATATTCACCGATCATCAGCAGGAATATCCATGACTTATATGTAAAAACGGGGAACTTATTAGAAAGAAGAGTGAACGAAGTTATTAAGGGAAACTCCCTGCACCTGGAAACGAAGATGATCTTCACTGACATCACGCGTGAGATCGATAAAACAAATCTTCTGTGTGAATATGAAAAAGAAGAAATGAAGCTCCACCGTTCCAGCCGGAAAGCCCTGCGGAACCATCATTATCATTTCAAGAAGCTCAACCTGTTAAGGCAGATCCATTTTCATATCGGCAATCTCATCTATCTCCCTGTGCATGATAAGTCTTTTACTCCTCAGGAGAAGGATAAGATTCTCCAGGCTGTTCATTCACTCAAGAATATCCTCCATCATCCTTCTTATGACATGGAGGATGGACATTTCCTCTTGATGAAAGAGTTGCTTCAGGAATTCTGGGAGGATCATGAGGAGCTTCACAACCGAACCATGGAATCGATCAGGCATTATTTTTCCTGCGAGACAATCTTACTATATGAACTGCTGTCCATCCATGATTTATTGGAGGAGCTGAATGAACTGCATGTATTGGAAAAACAGCATGAAAACGTCTTGGAGAAATCACTGCAAGTATAAAAGGATCGCGTGGAACCATTGTTCCTGCGATCCTTTTATAACGGCTATTATTCTTTTAACGCTTTACCAGCGAGCATGGAGATGACCATGTCATCCATCGGCGGGTTATGGAGACCTGCTCTTACGTCCCTGTAGTACCTCTGCATAGGGTTTGATCTGAACAGACTTCTGGCCCCGACGATCCGCATGGCGGTGTCGACAATCCGGAAAGCGCTGTTTGTCACGATATGCTTTACAGAGGCAAGCTCTGCTGCCATCCCGTGCCTCTTATCCGGTTCCTTATCCCACTTATCGGCGACTGAATAAAGAATCTGCCTTGCTTTGAAGAGCTCCAGTTCAATTTCTCCAATTTTCCTTCTGACCTCCGGAACGTCTTTGATCGGACCCGGCAGGCTGTTGGGAGAGTACTCTTTGGCAAAATTGATGGCCTCATTCCTGGCTGCAATCGCGACTCCTATATAACAGGCCGGGATATGCAGCAGCCATGCTTTCGGCAGCTCCTCCCGGGAATCACGTGCATCACTGTCCCGTTCTACCAGGGCATTCCCTGCAACAGTTACATCCTGAAGGACGAGATCATCACTGCCCGTACCTTTCATAGAGATGGTATCCCAGGTCTCTTCAATCGATACCCCTTCCTGAGTATGATCGATAAGGAAGAATCCTTTCTCACCGGATTCACCGATTCGAGCCGACACCAAAGAATAATCCAGCACCCTGGCCATCGAGGTGAATGTTTTGCGTCCGTTCAATATCCATCCATCTTCGGATTGGTCCGCCTTTGTTTCAGGAAGGCCTCCCCTGGTCGGGCTTCCGGTTGCCGGCTCCGTTGCCGCCCGGTTTATAAGCGCCTTGTCTTTGACGACTTTTGCACATAGGCTCTTGAACGTTTCTTCCTTCCAGGGACGGTTTTCAGTGAGTTCCATTAACCCGCCGATATGCCAGCCGATTGACAGCGATGTAGCGGCATCCCCTGTGGCCAGCCTTTCCTGAAGCATCACCATTTCATACAAACTGATCTCTTCCCCGCCATATTCCCTCGGCACGCTCAAGGACGCATAACCTGATTTCTTTATATCAGAGAAATTTTCAAATGGGAAAGCCTCTTCCCTGTCAAACCTTTCAGCACGTGCAGAAAATGTATCAGCCAGCTTTCCTGCCATTTCCAGCAGTTTTCGCTGACGATCGTTTTGAAGATATGATTCATATAAATCCACTAAAAATCCTCCTCTGCCGACATTGACTTACTTCTATGATAATCAATCTATTTTAAGTAAACAAAGATTTTGTCCCATTAAACCAATCTGATTAATTATTATTCGTCGTTTCGTGACACCTGCCAGATTTGAAAGCACACAAAAAACCTGCTGCAATGTTGACGATGCAGCAGGTTTTTTCCTGTGTTATGAAGCGTTCTCTTCTTTATCCACCTTGTATTCCTGTTCCCAATACTCAGCGTTCTTGATACCAAGCTTTGTCGAGTTAAAGACCGGATCAAGCCCCTGCTTCTTCTGTGCTTCGTAATCCTTGAGGGTACGAAGAGCAGGCTTTGCAAGGATCAGGATGGCAATCAGGTTGAGCCATACCATGAGGCCAAGCCCGATATCCCCAAGTGCCCATGCAAGCGCCGCTTCTTTTACGGCTCCGTAGAATGTGACTCCAAGCAAGACAAGCTTGAGAATGAAAATGGCCGGCTTGGCGTTTTTGCCTCTTAATAAATATGCTACATTCGTTTCAGCCATATAGTAATATGCCATAATGGTTGTAAAGGCAAAGAAGAATAGTGCGACCGCAACGAACCCTGCACCGAAGCCGGGAATGACTGATTCAATCGCTGCCTGTGTATAAGCAGGACCTGCCTCAACGCCTTCCAGATTCGTGACAATCGCAGTCCCGTCAGGTTTTTCTACGTTATAGGCACCTGTAAATAAAATCATGAATGCCGTTGCCGAACAAACTAGAAGCGTATCAATGTAAACGGAAGATGCCTGCACCAAACCTTGTTTGGCCGGATGGGATACTTCAGCTGCTGCTGCATGGTGAGGTCCAGTACCCTGACCTGCTTCGTTGGAGTAGACTCCTCGTTTTACGCCCCAGGCAATCGCGCTTCCGATGATTCCTCCGAATGCTGCGTCTGCACCGAATGCACTTTTGAAAATAAGTGAAATGACACCAGGAATCTCTCCAATGTTCATCCCCACAATCACAAGAGCCAGAAGGATATAAGCAACAGCCATGAATGGCACGACGTAGGAAGCTACACCTGCAATACGCTTAACTCCCCCGAAGATGATCACGGCAAGAAGGATGACTAATCCAATTCCTGTCACGGACGTATTAACTCCAAACGCATTATCAAGTCCCTGTGCAATGGAGTTTGATTGGATCCCCGGCATCAATACCCCGATCGCAAGGAGTGTAGCCAGTGAAAATAGTACTGCATACCACTTCACACCGATCCCTTTTTCAATATAATACGCCGGTCCCCCGCGGTATTCCCCATCCTGTTTCACTTTATAGATCTGTGCCAGTGTCGATTCGATGAAGGCGCTGCTCGCCCCGATGAAAGCGATGGCCCACATCCAGAAGACAGCACCCGGTCCGCCGAATGCGATGGCGGTTGCCGTACCTGCAATATTCCCTGTCCCTACACGCCCTGACAAGGATAGTGCCAGAGACTGGAATGAGGATACCCCGGATTTCGAGCTGCTCCCTTTAAACATTTGAACCACCATGTCCTTAATGAGACGCACCTGCAAAAACCTTGTTAAGATAGAAAATAAAAGACCTACACCTAAACAAAAGTAAATCATCACGGGTGACCAAAGAATACCCACCAATTTGCCTACAATTTCTTCCACAGTGTTTCCCCCTTTTCTCCCAAAAATTATCTAACTATTAAGAATTATATTTTATTTGACACAAATTAGACAATCTTTTTTTCTCCGTAAAAAAGCCGTTATACTCCAAAACCCTTTCATAGCAGTACCCGGCCTGTATAAAAAAATTTTTTGGGCACCCTAATGTCAAAAGGAGGTTATATCATGTCGAGAAGAAAACTTTTAGTGCCAGAAGCCCGGCTGGCAATGGATCAGCTGAAAGCAAAGGTTTCAGGTGTAAGCGACCCGAAGGAAGCGAAATTTGAAGCTGCCAGGGAGCAGGGAATCCCTCTGGATAACGGCTACAACGGGAAACTGACTTCCGAACAGGCTGGGAAGATCGGCGGCCGGATGGGCGGGAATATGGTCAAGGAGTTAGTGAGGATGGCTCAGGAAAATTTAAATAAGAAATGAAGGGTGCTTAAGCATGTACAGGTCGAAGCAGCAGTGCTGCCTGCACATATTAATCCACGAAAAAGGACTGAATTCAATTTACGAATTCAGTCCTTTTTCCCTTCCCCATATCCAAATACATGTTTAAGTGAATCAGAATCTTCTTCAGCAGTGTGGCCGATTACCGAAAATCCTCCATCACTTTCCAAAATGACTATATTCACGTCTTGCAGGGATGCGTAACCGGCATTTCGCACCACCTGAAGAACTTCCCTCTTTGTAATGCGTTCCTTTCTGAGAACTCTCTCATGAAACTGATCCTTGTAATAAAGAAGCGCCGGCGATGATTTAAGGAGGGTGCTGAACGTTTCAGAGCGGGAAGACATCCAGGTACCGATAAACTGTAAAGTAATTAACAGTACTATAGCGGCCACACCTTCTATCAAGGGCACTTTCTTATTCAAAAGGATCTGTGACAGGATTGCCCCGATCGAAACGGTTACCACAAGGTCATAGGCATTTAATTTAGACAGCGTCCTTTTTCCCGATAACCTCAACAATGCGACCAGTGAGATATATGCGAGGATCCCGACGACCAGGATACGGTAAATGCCATATAGACTGCCAATAAGCATCTTATGCCTCCTTTATCATTTCTTGCTGGTTAAGATTTTCTTCAGCTCATCCAGGTCTTCATATACTTTTTCAAGCAGGGACCGATTATAAAAGATGGACGCTGGATGAAAGGTCGGAAATATTGAATATTCCTCTTCGCTGAGAGTCCATTCGTTTGTATTCATATCTTTTAGCCTGCGGACCGGCGCCTGGATCAGTCTCCCATGGACTTCCGAGATTTTATAGTTCTTACCAAGCAGCCTCTGCAGGCCGATGTTGCCGAGGGTTACAATCTGCTTCGGCTTTACATGGCGGATTTCATAATCGACAATCGGCGCATGGGCAAGCTGTTCCTTCATATTCGGCGCCCGGTTGTATTTCTTTTCGATGATTTCACCATCCGGGCCCTCTTTGTGTACGATTTTAAAAGGTCTGCTCCTCACTGTAGAAGTAAAATAAATATCATCCCGCGAAACACCCAGGTATTCAAAAAATTCGTTCAGGACCTTCCCCGCCCTGCCGCTGAAAGGAATTCCATTATGAATTTCCGTTTCTCCAGGGGCTTCCCCCACGATCATGATTTCTGGATTCTCAGGACCGCGGCCATAAACAAACCCTTCACAATTGTATGGCTCCATTCTTTTTTTGCATTGTTCAACCAAATCTTTCGGCAGCACTTCCATCATCCTTTTCATCGGCCGCCCCTCCGCATTCGGAACGCTCTGGCGGAAACGGCCGCATCTCTGTTAGTTTCTTTATACCCAACCGGCCTCCAGCTTTACACATCCATATGTTTATTTCTTCTTTTGTTAAGGAATAGTATGGATATACCAGAACAAGGAGATGGCATTGATGAATCAAACTGAGCTTAAACAGCAGATAATGAAAGTCCTTGAGGAAAGCAAGGTGGGGACGCTGGCAACGGTAAAAGGCAGGAAACCCCATTCACGCTATATGACTTTTTTCAATGATGATCTGACTCTTTATACACCAACAAGCAAAGAAACACATAAAACGGAAGAAATTGAGGAGAACCCGAATGTCCATATCCTCCTCGGGTATGAAGGCGAAGGATACGGGGATACTTTTGTTGAAATCCAGGGAAAGGCATCGATCGAAGAGTCACGGGAATATAAGGAGAAGCTTTGGAATGAGCATATGGAAAAGTGGTTCGACGGCAAGGATGATCCCAATTATATCGTGTTGAAAATCACTCCTGATACCATCCGATTGATGAATGATGATGAAGGGTCGCCGCACACACTTGAATTATAATGTTGACAAGTAATCAAATGCATGATATATTTAATCATTGTTAACTTGTGACATAATTAAAACGACTAGAGCAGATAATCTGTAATTCTATTCTGTTTTGATATGTACTTATTCACACTGGATCGGCTTCGGAGCCGTAAGGATGTAAGAGAGGTAGGGCTTACGTCGTTTAGGTTCATCAAACGACTCAAGGAATTGCCCGCGGCTGTTTATTATCTGAATACGTTTAAAGGAAATAAATATATTACTTGTGATGTTGCAAGTTACAGAACATGCCTTTCCGATTAAGGCATGATGGAGGGAGCACTGACAGGAAGTTCAGTCCCTCACCAATTTTAAAAGCCCTCAGGAAGCGCCGACGCTTACTGGGGGCTTTGTCCATTTATGAAGAGGCCCGTTCAAAACGAAGGATACAATTTAGTGTATAGGCTCTTATCACCGCTAATGATTTCCGTGCAAGACTTCGCTTTCCGCGGGTAGCCCGTGAGCCTCCTCGGCAAGCCTGCGGGGTCTCACATAAGCTACTCTTCCCGCAGGAGTCTTCGTCTTGCACTCCAATCAACCGCTGGAACAACTAAAAAATATAGTCCATTTGTAAAAGACTATAAAAACCCGCACTTTTCTCCATTCAGAGATGCAGATTAGTGCGGGTTTTTATTTGGCCAAGATATTTTTGTACCAACCTCTTTCATAATTTATAACTTAATTTGAGAATTGGCCAGTTCATAGCCTCTCGAGAAGTTTTTTCTCCTTCACTGAAGTCGAAGAGCATCTTCACCTGTTGACTAAAGAGCGTTCTCTTGACTAATAAGATCCTTCATTTTTTTATTAACTCGTCTCTTTCAACTGACTGTGATAGAGGCCGTGGTAAAAGCCTTTTTGCGCCAGCAGCTCTTCATGGGTTCCTTTTTCGATGATCCGCCCCTGGTCGAGGACGAGTATCTGGTCGGCCTGGCGGATCGTGTTCAGCCTGTGGGCGACCACGACTGATGTACGGTCCTTCATCAGGTTTTTCAGCGCATCCTGGATCTTCAGCTCCGTAATGGTATCGATGCTTGAGGTGGCTTCATCAAGTATGAGGATCGATGGATCTGACAGGATTGCCCGTGCAATCGACAACAGCTGCTTCTGTCCCTGGCTTATGCCGCTTCCGTCGTTCCTGAGAACCGTGTTATATCCTTTCGGCATCTTCTCGATGAAGGAATGCGCATTTGCCAATTTCGCAGCCTCCACCACTTCCGCGTCAGATGCGAGAAGCCTTCCGTAGCGGATGTTTTCCATGATCGTCCCCTGAAAGAGGAAGCTGTCCTGAAGCACAAACCCAAGCTGCCTTCGAAGACTTTTACGGGTGAGCGTCTCGATATCCCGGCCGTCAATCAGGATCCTGCCTTGATTATGATCATAAAATCGGGATAACAAGTTTGTGATCGTCGTCTTCCCGGCGCCGGTCGGTCCGACAAGGGCCACCGTTTCACCCGGGTTGATGGAAAACGTAACATCCTGAAGGGTCGAATCATCCTGTCCATAAGAAAAATGAACGTGATGGAACTCAATTTTCCCATGGAGTGAATGTATTTCTTCCGCATTCTCTTCATCCCTTGCTTCTTCTTCATCAATGATTTGAAAAACACGCTCAGCTCCTGCAATGGCTGATAACAATGTGTTGTATTGATTGGCGAGTTCATTGAGCGGACGGGTGAACTGCCTTGCATATTCAGCAAAAATCACAATCACACCGATCGTGACCATGCCATTCAGCGCAAAGATCCCCCCGACGCCGGCTATGACGGCAAAGCTCAGGTTGTTCAGCATATTCATCAATTTCGGGATGAAACCTGAATATGTATCTGCCCAATATGCTGCCGTCCGGAGTTTTTTGTTTTTCCCTTGGAATTCATCAATCGCGGTCTCTTCCCTCGAAAACGTCTTAATGATGCTGTGTCCCGAAATCGTTTCTTCGATATACCCATTCAGCTCACCGATATTGTGCTGGTATTGCCTGAACAGCGGCCCTGTCCTCTTCGTGATCCATTTCATCCCGAGTACCATGAGAGGGACGATCGTGAGCGTGATCAGCGTCAAGAGGGGACTCAACCACAGCATGACTACTGCGGTTCCTGCCAGTGTCAGCACACTGGAAATGATCTGGATGAAGGAACTATTCAATGTATTACTGACATTATCAATATCATTCGTGACCCTGCTCATGAGCTCCCCGTGCTTTCTTTTATCAAAAAAAGGGATTGACAGCAGATGCAGCCGGTGGAACAAATCCTTCCTCAATCGGTAGACAGTGTCCTGGGCCACACCGATCATCCAGTAGTTCTGGAACCAGACAGATGCCGAGTGAAGGATATAGACGATCACCAGGCCTGCAAGAAGGGTGATGATCCCAGAGGCATCTTTCGTGACGATGAAATCATCGATGGCCCTGCCCACTAAAAACGGACCCAGAAGGGAGGCTGCAGAACTGATGATGACCATCAGGATGACGAGATAAAGGAGGCCTTTCATCTTTGACAGATAAACCCATAATCTTCGCAGTGTCCCTTTCGTATCCCTTGCTTTGTCATCCTTGCCGAGCTTTTTTCTCATATGCCTGGACATGGTGCACCTCCCCGAACTGAGATTGATAAATCCGTTGATAGAGTTCCGATTCTTTCAGAAGGGTTTCATGGGATCCGTTCCCGATGACCACTCCGTCTTCAAGAAGAAGGATGGAATCCGACTCCATCGCCGTGCTGATTTTCTGTGTGATGATGATCGTGGTGCAATCATATTTCTTGATCGCTTCCAGCAGTTTCGCTTCCGTCTTCAAATCGAGTGCACTCGTACTGTCATCCAGCAGGAGGATTTTCGGTCTTCTGATCAGCGCCCTCGCAATCGACAGCCTCTGCTTCTGACCTCCCGAAAGATTCACTCCCTTCTGCCCCAGTTCCGTTTCATACCCATCCTTCAGATTCACTATCGTATCATGGATCTGTGCATCCTTGGCAGCCTCGATCATTTCTTCATCAGAAGCATGCTCTTTTCCCCATAAAAGATTTTCCCTCACCGAACCGGAAAAGAGGACCGCTTCCTGAGGAACATACCCGATGCTTTTTCTCAGATTTTCCAACGTAAACGATCGCAGCGGATGGCCGTCTACCTTAATTTCACCTTCCGTCGTGTCATACATTCTCGGGAGCAGCTGAAACAGAGTCGACTTTCCTGAACCGGTCGCCCCCAGCACGGATACGGCCGCCCCTGCTGCGGCATGAAATGAGACATCCTGGAGGACAAGCCCCCTCGTTTCAGGATATTGAAAGGAAACTCCATCGAACACAACATCCCCGCGGGTGACTTTATTTTCAATTCTCGCTTCTTGTCCGTCCCTTAAATCAACTTCTGTATTCAGCACTTCTTCCACCCGGTCCGCAGAAGCACGTGCCCGCGAGAAACTCGTGATGATAAATGAAAAGATGGAAAATACGGAAGAAATCCTCGTCGCATATGTAACGATCGCCACGACCTCGCCCACCTGCGCGCTGCCGGTATTCACCGCCGTCCCCCCCGACCAGAGGATGACCAGGATGGCGCCGTTCATCACCAGCATCAACAAGGGCATGATGATTTCCATGAACCTTAGGGCGCTCACAGTCCTGTCTTTTAAATCTTCATTGGCGCCGTGGAATCGTTTTTCCTCATGCTCTCCCCTTGTATAGGCTTTGATGAGCCTGATGCCGGACAAATTTTCCTTCATCACTTCATTTACCCGGTCAAGCCGCTTTTGTACCTTTTCAAATAAACTCCACCCTCTCTTAAGGACCCACAATAAGAACAGCCACAGGACAGGGATCACGATGAGCAGAATGACGGCCAGCTTCACGTTTACAATCAAAGCCATGATGGTTGATCCGACGACAAGCAGCGGTGCCCTGAGCATGATTCGTAAACTCATAAAAATCGTGTTCTGGAGCTGCCTCACATCATTTGTCAGCCGCGTGATGAGCGATGATGCAGGCAGCCGGTTGAAACTCGCAAACGAAAACGATTGTATTTTCTTATATAAACTTTCACGCACATCATATCCGAAGCCCTGGCTCGTATGGGCAGCAAAGAAGGAATTCGTCACTCCGGAGAGAAATGAAAGAAATGACATTCCGACCATGATCCCGCCCCATAAGAGCACCACATCCATATCCTCCTTCAAGATTCCCTGATCAATGATCTTCGCCATGAATAATGGATTCAAAAGCTCAACAGCGAGCTCTACAAGCATCAATGTCCAAGCAATCCCCATCGCCCACCGATAGGGCTTCAAAAAACCGATTATCCTCAATTTCACACACCCCTTGCGCTCTCGTTCTTATCATATGTATATATGTACCATGATATCGCTTTTTAATGTTGGTGGGTAGTTTGGTGACTTCAATAATAGGTTCACAAGCCCCCCTCTTCCCATATGACACGGATGAAAGGTTTCACGTGAAACTTTTTCTGAACTTTCAAGTGTAGAACCTGCTGTATAAGGAAAGTGGCCGGGACCAAGGTATTTGAATCAAAGTAAAACCCGAACTAATTTGCACACGATGAGGCAAATCAGTTCGGGTTTATAATTGTTCACATTACATTTAGCTTTTCCAGCCTATCTAGCGGTTGATTGGAGTGCAAGGCGAAGACTCCTGCGGGAAGAGTAGCTTATAAGAAAAGCGGAAGGGCTTTGTTCAGAGGCGTGTGGCATAAGACGAATCGGCCACGAAGGCGTTCTTTGCCTTCTTGGCCGGTTTGACTTATGACATGTGCCTCTAAGCCCTGCAGCTGGACAGGTGAGACCCCGCAGGAGCGCAGCGACGAGGAGGCTCACGTGCTACCCGCGGAAAGCGAAGTCTTGCACGGAAATCATTAGCGGTATAAAAAAACCTATACTGATATTGTTCGTCTTTATATTGTAGCTTTTTAGTTTAGTCCCTTCCCCCCGGCTTACTCGATCATCAGCGAGCTTTCTTTTTTAAAATCACCCAGCGAGTACGCGTCAATCTTTTGATTGGATAAAGTATACACATGATCGTCGATATAGAGAAGGCGCTGGACATTATTCTCCCAGCTTTCATAGATATCCTTCCGCATTCCTTCTTCCGCAGTCAGCACTGCCTTTCGTTCAATCCCGTTTTCCGGCGTGATTTCATATAGCAGCGCACCCTGGTAATCAAATACCTGCTCATATTCGCTTCCTTCTTTGTCATGATAGACAGAGACAGGAAATCCGTATAAATTCCTTGTAGGCTCACGAAAGAGCGCTTTATGATCCTCCAAGAGGGGTGAATGGGTGCCTGCACCCCCGATGATCTCTGTGTCAGCTTCCTTGGGATTATTGAAATCCGTAATATCAAACAATGAGATTTTCATACCGTTCCGTGTGATCCGGGGCTCACCGTTAAATGATTTACCATCATCCATGATCTTGGTATCGAACCCGAAACCGATCAAATGATTTTCTCCGATTGGATGGAGATACGTACTGAAACCGGGAATCTTCAATTCCCCTAGTACCTTTGGCTGCTCAGGATCAGCCGTGTCGATGACAAACAACGGATCCACCTGCTTGAATGTGACGATATACGCCTTATCCCCCATGAATCTTACAGAATAAATCCGCTCACCCTTCGCTAGAGCGGTGACTTCACCCGTTTTCTTCATGTTTCCGTCCATAATGTAAAGGGCATTCGAAGAAGGCCGGTCGTCGTTCCATACCTCTCCATCCGTTGTGGCAATCCTGAAATACCCTTCATGTTCATCCATGGAGAACTGATTCAGAATTCTTCCCGGCACATTTCCGGAAGCTTTAAATGTTACATTTGAATTTTTCACGGCAAATTTATATACTTCCGTACTTGATACGTCCCATTTGTCCGGATCCCCAACCTTTTCAACGGCAATATAAAGATTTTCTTTTGACATATACATCCCGTTTCCGCTTCCCAGATATGTCTGGACGTTGAATTCTCCTTTAGGATCAGCAATGTTGAGAGATGCAATCATTGTATAGTTCGGCTGCATCGACTGCGGGAAGTATTTGATCCGGCTGAGTGGAATGGGTGTAAGTTTTTCACCGGATTCACTATCCATCACCCTCGGTCTCAAATCGATATCTGAATTCTTGTCGGCCATCCAATAATCGGGATATAAATTGGCAATAAAATAAATGTTCTCTCCTATTTTCCTGGACGTCATATAATGCCCTTCCACTTCTACCTTCCGTTCAAATACCGGCTTATCTTTATCTGAGATATCATAAACCATCGCAAATGCTGAGCCTTGTACCGGGCGGCGGATGATGTCATCAGCTGCTTTGGGCTCAACGTAATGAGTCCAGCTGTCACCAATCACCACCACCTTGTCCCTGTCCAGGAATAAATGCCGGGGATTGATATTTTCTTTGAAGGGCACTTTAGAGACAACCTCCATGCTGTCGGCCGGAACTGCCTTAGAGATGACAAGTTCCCCGTTTTTCACCTGATAGATATATGTCCCATCTGTTTTGACGATATCCCCTTCATCCACACCCTGAACCTGGTTATTCGTTTCCGAGTGGGCTGATCCGGAACTTTCCCCGGATGCCGCCTTGTCTTCAGATGATTCGGTCCTGCTGTTGCGGAAAAGGCTGAACTCTGCTTTTTGCTGTGCTTTTTGTCTTTTTGCGATGGTTTTAAAATAATTGGTTAATTCTTTGGTTGAATCGAATGCAGGCAGGGTTTCCGTAACGGCAAAGGTCAAATTCGTGTCTCCACTGTAGGAATATCCCATTTTCGTCTTGAGGCCGGAGGTGACTGAAAGAGTGAAATGGCGGGGCTCATCCGGATAACCGCCGGCCGGGGGCTCGATATATAGAGTTTTAAGATCATCGTCGAGTTTGAATGAAACGTCGACTTTACGGCCATCGGAATCCTTGACTGAAATATTTTTCGAATTGACGGTACTTTTCCTGACCGGGGCCGAGAACTGAAGGCTCCACGGATTTTCCTCCATCACCATCAGCTTTCCATCAATACTTCCCTCTGCCATGACCGATGGCTTTTGCAAATAAAAATAAAGTCCAGAAGCAGCACACAACACGATTCCCGCAAGGATTAAGAGATAGAAATAGGGTTTCTTCATATGGTTGACCCACCTTTATGTTCTATTTTCACATTAGACGGATAAAGTGGAAGAAAGTTACAGGACAAGCTCACGGATAATTCTCCATAAAAAAAAGACCCTGTACCCAAGGTCATTTTAATGTCTATCTCATTCTCCGAGCACTTGCATTGAACCTGGCATTGCGTATGATTTGATTGATGACCTCCGAAAAGATAAGCCCGACCGCGATCGAACCCGAAATCATAAACGCCTTTGCGGCAAGGGTGATTGCCGCATTGTAGTCATTTTCCACGAAGTTTCTCATGGCATCATAAGCAAGGCCGCCCGGCACAAGGGGGATGATCCCTGCCACACTGAAGATGATGACAGGTGTTTTATACATTTTAGCAAAGAACTGGCTGATGACCGCTACAACAAATGACGCGAGCAGCGTGGCGAGGACCGCATCCGTTTCATTCAGAAACATCAGCATATAGATGACCCAGCCGAGCATTCCGACGATCCCGCACTTGAACAGGGACTTTTTCGGAGCATTAAAAATGATGCCGAATGCTGCAGCGGCGATGAAACTGGTGATCAGATGGTTGATGATGAACATCCCTATTCACTCCTTTTAATCATGTTCGGCACTATATGATGGTGAATACCACCGCGATGCCTGTCCCGATCGCAAACGCGGTCAAAAACGCTTCCGCCCCTTTAGATAATCCCGACACCAGATGGCCTGCCATCAGGTCGCGGACGGCATTTGTGATCAGAAGCCCGGGTACAAGCGGCATGACCGAACCGATGATGATTTTATCCAGCTCCTGTCCCGCCCCGAAGTGGACAAACATAAAGGATAGGATCCCGATAATGAACGACGCAAGGAACTCTGCAAAGAATTTAATCGGTACGAACCGATGCAAATACACGACACTCATATAGCCGGCACCTCCCGTAATGAACGCTGGGATAAAATCATCCCATCTTCCAAGGAACATAATCAGAAAACATCCGCTCGCGATTGATGCGGCAAAAACCTGAACCAAAAAGGAATAGGAATGATCCGATTTCTCAAGTTCCTCCAGCTCGCTGTAAGCCTCTTCTATGCTGTATAAGCCCTCGCTGATCTTCCTTGAAATCCCGTTCACAAGGGTGACTTTTTCAAGATCGGTCGACCGCTCATTGATGCGGATCAGCTTGGTTTTGGTCGGTTCATCCGTTTCGATGGAAAAGATGATCCCGGTCGGTGTCACATAGCTGTGCGATTCTTTGATCCCGTAGGAAGCCGCAATCCTCATCATCGTATCCTCGACCCGATACGTTTCCGCCCCGCTCTGCAGCATGATCTTTCCTGCCAGCAGACAAACTTCCATTATGTCATACCTTCTTATCATTTTTGCTTCCATAAGATCTCTCCATGCGCATTTTTTGAATAGGTATAGTTTATAGGATAAGTGTGCCTCTAAGCAATGAAGACATGAAAAAACCGACCCCGGATTTGGGATCGGCTGGCCTTACACGTATTTATGAAGCTTTCCGCTGATCATGCTGTGCATTCACACCCTGCCTGATCAGGCGCGGAGCAGTGGCAATCAAGAGGACAAGCACGATTGAACACAACACTGCCGAACCGAGCATCGTCACCCCGTTTGCAAAAAGTGAGAACAGGATCGGCGACATGCCTTCCGGCGCATACTCTTTAAAGAAAATGAAGCCGGCGATGAAATGCCAGAAATAACGGGCCGCACTGCCAAGTACGGTTGCCGCGATAATCCAGGCATACACCTTGGATTTATTTTCGGAACGCAGTGACTGCTGGATGCGGTTGACAAAGACACCCGCAAATCCAATGAACGTGAAGGCAATGAAATACTCAATGATCATTTGAACAGGTGTGACGATCCACGCATTGCCGAGCGCCACCTGCAGGACACCCCACACAAATCCGGCCAGCAGGCTCGCTTTCACCCCTCTTCGGAATGCCAGGATGAAGATAGGCACCATCGAGAACGAAATGGAAATACTCGGCGAAAGATCAATCGACGGCAGCAGGTCCAGAATCAACGCAAATGCAGCCATCAATGCAGCTTCGATCATGACGACCAAACTTAAAGATTTCATAAAAAAAATCTCCCCTTTTTTAAAACGAAACCATAAGGGAGAGTCAGTCAATTCAAATAGGCATAGTGATCCTATATCATCCACATTCCTACGCTAGTACTAACTAACAGGTTCAAAGGGTCAGAACAGGCAGTGCCGTTCACTCTCAGCAAATCGCTCCCCTTGTGGTTACGTTTATTAAATTATAATTCAGTTCGTATTATACACGAAAACATTCAATAGTAAAAGAAATTGCGGACATGAAATTGAAGGAAACGATCAAGGACTTTCATTAAGCGGATCGTGCAAGATGATAACCGGCATCGACTTAGGGGCAACCATGAAACCATAGACTCTGCCTTCTTTATCTTTATAGGCAACCGAGTAATCGCCGAATTGCGGAGAAAACTCCACGTCTTCGTATTCAAGGTCGAGATGGTTATACTTCCATCCCACATAAAGTTTGGTGGCCGCTCGGGCAGTAAAGTGTTGAACAAACGTAATCTGGTTGGCAGCGATAAATAGAATAATAGCAGCAACTGAAATGGTAACTTTACTTGCTCTGGACAACCTCAGCATCCATTCCCTCCTTCCTACGGAAATAATTCTGAATCTTCCGTGTATTATCTCTATTATATACCTATTCAGCAGGACATGACAAAAGAGCTACTTTTTGAACTGTTTTTAGAATAAGCATGCAGTGTCACTATTACTGACAGGACGGGGCTGCCACGAGGAGGCAGCCCTCCAGAATAATCTTAAACGATCGTTTAACTCCCTCATCCCTTGCAGCGCAAGGACCCGGTTCTTTTAATCAAACGTTTGTTTAATCTTCAAGAGCGGAGATCATCCTCGATAATCCGCTGTCCAGTTCATCGATCGGGACAAATCGGGCCTTCCTCATCATCTCTTTCCCTTCGATAAACACAATCAAAACAGGTACCGTGAAAATAGAATACTCTCCTGCAATCTCAGGAACTTCTTCCGCATCCGCATGTATAGCCTTTATGCTTGGATACTTTTTCAACACTTCTTCCACCTGCGGCAGCAAAGCATGACACACAGAGCAATTCGGCCGTGAAATATATAAAAGCACCATTTTTTCTGAATGTATCGTATTCTTTATTTCTTCAAGGGTATGCTGCTCTTTCACCTTCCATCCCTTCCTTTCTGTATAAACTGATATGGTTAACTATTCCCCATTCTGCCCTTCTGAAATCGCGAGGCGGCCATGTTTATCTTTTTACAAAACGGGAAAAGAACGACTGTAAACGAAAATGACTATGGAGGAGATTCACTTGAAACCAACTGTTAAGGAATTCTACAATGATAAGGAACTGATTTCTGAAGTTGAAAAATTATCTTCTCAAGGCATAAGCAAAAAGAACCTATATGTACTATCACATGACGATGACCGCACAGAGCGTGTGGCCGACAATGCGAACGCGAATGAAATCGGCGCAAGGGAAACGGGCATCGGTACAGCTGTCGGAAATATGATCTTAAGCAAAGGCGACGAACTGCGCAACCAGCTTCAGGAGATGGGCTTTTCCAAAGAGGAAGCCGATCAGTACGAAGAAAAGCTGGATGAAGGCAAGATTTTGCTGTTGGTTCAAGACTGATTTTTGGCGCGAAATTCTAGGCGTCACAAACGGCCTAGCTGATCCTGCTTGATAAATCGATTCCTTGAACGGCCCGGCTGTTTTGATTTGAGTGTTTAGACTCTGTGAAGCGTCTCCGGGGTCCGCGTGATATAGTTAATAATGAACAAAAGGATGAGCCCGCGGGTTGGAATCATCCTTTTTCATTTTCTTTTTCAAAAAGGTAGACCACACCATTTTGCGGCCTTCTGAATGCAGGACCCGAAAACCCGCGCCTGATCAGTTCCTTTCTCATGAACATCATCACTCCGCCGTGCCCGACAATCAATACATCCTGATTCTCTGAGATGACCCTGTCTATGACCTTGTTTATTTTTTTCAGAACCTCTCTCTTACTTATAGCCTGTGATGGATGATTGAACCACCATGCCAGGCGGATGCCGAGCAAATGGATGAACAACGGCAGCTTCAGCTTCGGAGGAAATAGCGGTGATAACGGAACCTCCCTTAATTCATCCAGGAAAATGATATCCCTGTCGTAGATGCTGCGTGCCGTGATTTCCGCTCGCTGCATGCTGCTCGAATAGCAGGACTTCCATTCAATCCCGTTCAGATCCACATCATTTTCTTCTACATCTGAAGCTTCATATTCTTCCACCCACTTCATCAATTCAGCCGAGGACACGATTGAATTCGGATATCCCCTTTTTACTTTGTAGTGTCTGATTAGTCCGATTTTCATTGGGTGCTCCTTTTTGGGTTTTTGTAGTGAATATGTATGTTCCTTTGGGGTTTGGTTCGTATTGGTGTTTTCCGGCTTGTCACCCAGCCCCATAGTTGAGGTAGCATAGCATGGCCGACCTCTGTTAATTAGAATCATTCTTAAAGGATCATATATTTCTAGAATGGATCATAAATTTCGAAAATGGATTATAAATTCGCAGAATGGAACATATTTCTCCAGAATGGAACATAAATCCTTAAAATGGATCATATCTACAATAATATTCCATTTATTACAAATTTAATAGAGGGATTTTCCCTCTCTATGGCGAATAAACCTATATCAACCTTTAAGGAGTGATGTTTTGATACTAAAAGAACGAACAATCCCGTTAAAAATACTGGAAAACGAAGCTTTATTGACGCGGCTCGCCCCCTTTCATGAAACAAAGCCCCTGATCGAGCTTGATTTGAAGAAAAGAAAGGCCGGCTACAACGGTGAAAAAGCCGTCGATTATCATTTGAGCTTCCTGACCGGGAAAAATTACTGGCTCTTCTTCGACATCCGCCTTCCGCTCGACCCCCACTACTTTCAAATCGATACCCTCCTGCTGACTCCTTACTACATCCTGGCTATTGAAGTGAAAAACGTCTCCGGAATCGTCAGGATCGACCCACAGATCAAACAATGTACAAGGATTTACAAAGACACACAAGAAGGATTTATCGATCCGATTTCCCAAGTCAGACGGCAAAAGCACTTCCTTCAAAAGTGGTTATCGCTTCATAAGATACCCCTGCTCCCCATCGAATACCTCGTCGTCATCAGCAATCCATCCACTACCATTGAGTATACCTCCCGCCCGGAAGCCCAATCTCCATATCTTAATATCATTCATTCTCAAAATGTCATCGACCGGATTATACAATTAAACCATCTCTACAAAACGAACACTTTGACAGATAAAACACTGAAAAAGATCAAGAAGCTCATTCTTACCCATCACGAAGATGCCCCTTCGAATTACTTGCAAACGTATAACCTTACGAAGAAGGAAATCCTCCCGGGGGTCCAGTGTGAGCATTGCGGACACTTCCCGATGATAAGAATCAGTAAATCCTGGCTATGTCCAAAATGTTCTAAGCAGTCCCCATCTGGTCACCTGAAAGCCATTGAAGATTATTTCCTTTTGGTAAACAGTAAAATGACAAACAATGAATTAAGACGCTTCCTTTGCCTTCCTTCCCGTAAAGTGGCCTTTCATATCCTTCAGAATTCCGGCTTGATCCCTCACGGTAAAGGTAAAGGAGCTTTTTACACAAAACCCTAAGAAACGTCATATCTCCTTACACCCAACAAACCCTCCATGATCTATCGCTGCAGTCCGTTTAGTAAACACCTCAAGGGTCCACCTTGCTGATGACATTTCTTAAACCATAAAAAAGGCGTGCAGCCCAACCTGCACACCTCATTAACAAACTATAATAAATTCACCCCAACGAAACATCCAAAATCATCATCACAACAAACCCGGCCATCAGACCGAGTGTCGCGAGGTCGGTGCTTCCGGAGGATTGTGATTCGGGGATGAGCTCTTCGACGACGACGAAGATCATCGCTCCTGCCGCGAATGCCAGTGCATAGGGCAGGATGGGCTGGACAAGGATGACGGCGGCCGCCCCGAGGACGGCTGAGATCGGCTCCACGATGGCAGAAAGCTGGCCGTAATTGAAAGCACGCGCACGTGACATTCCTTCTCCCCGCAATGGGATTGAGAGCGCAGCCCCCTCGGGCATATTCTGGATTCCGATTCCGATTGCAAGACCGAGGGCTCCGATTACCGTTGCATCACCGATTCCGAGCGCCGCAGCCCCGAAGGCGACACCGATGGCCAGGCCTTCAGGGATGTTGTGAAGAGTGATGGCCAGGAACAAGAGCGTCGATTTCTTGAACTTCGTCTGCGGTCCTTCCGCCTTATCCTGGGCGTTGCCGAGATGAAGATGGGGAACCACGAAGTCAAGAAGCCTGATAAAGACTCCTCCGAGCAGAAATCCGATTGCCGGTGCGAGCCATGGAATATGTCCGTTCTGTTCACTGAATTCTATGGACGGCGCCAATAGCGACCAGAAGGACGCCGCAATCATGACCCCTGCCGCAAATCCGAGCATCATGTTCATCGTGTGTTTTTCGATTTTCGTGAAGAAAAATACCGTGGCCGCTCCGAGAGCTGTAAGTCCCCACGTCATCGTTCCGCCCAGCAGCGCCTGCATGGTCGGATTCAATGCTGTAAACCAATCCATCATATACCCGTTCCTCCCATCTTTTTTCTGATACGTCTATTTTGCATCAAGGAAACTTTCTTCGTCAAAGGAAATGTTTAAGCGTAAACTCAAATGTCTGCATTCCTATATATATGACATCCGCTCCAGATTGTGTCTATCCTCTCCATATACTTCCCTCAAAAACAAAGAGCTAAGCACCCATACAGGGATGCCCAGCTCTTTGTTTTTTATGCACCTCAATCATGGTCCGTTCATATCTCAATCCTTGAACGAAAATTTCCATACAAAGAAATTCACAACCAACAGGAAAAGCAAATAGACATACACACCATAATTCATTTTCACTGCCAAAAAATGAAGGCCGACAAATGCACCGATGATGATATAAAACGGCAGCACCTTCCAGCCGTCGCTTTGTTTTACCCCATCGAAACTATCCGAAAACGGAAGACCGCTGCTCAGCAGCTTGTAACAAACAACCGTGTAGATGAGCGCACTGATCAAGACGATGATAAGCTCCGTCAGCAGCTTTAGGCCGAACAGATAAAGGAAGCATACCGCCATCACCACGTACAATGGGATGAAAAGTTTTGCCAGGAACGCTTTCAGGGTCCCTTTGTGGATCGGTGCATTCTTTTCCACAGGCGCCACTTTATAGATCCACGCCCCTTTGTATTTTCCTGAATATCCAAGCTGCATCACGACCGTCGGGATGACGGTCAGACTTGTATAGATGGAGAGGTACACCATGCTTACAGAAAGGTCGTCAAAAGAAGACGTCCTCAAAAAGTTGAAGATGAAAATAAACGGCAGTATGATTGCGAATCCGAGTCCGGGATAAACCTTCAGTTTAAACTCCCGCTCATTCTTCATCATATAATGTGCAAATTGGTAAATTGCACGCTCTTCCTTGCTGCACATGAGATTCATCAGGCTTTTTCCGATCAAATTGGACTTCTTTGCCTTCTTTCCCCCATGAGAATTGAGTTTCTGCAGATTCCTCTCAAAGGAGGGAAGGATTTTGATATAAAGAGCCAATGCAGCAAATGGAAACAAAACGGCCAGACCCGAGAACAGGATGATCAAAGGATTGTCCGCTCCGTTTAATACCCACTCAAATAAGGAACCGAACCACATCGGCGGGAAAAAGATCTGCCACCATTCTGCGGTGAAGTTCACCTGCAGATCAACCAATTCAAAGGATGTGGCGACGACCTGATAACCGACAGCCAGCCCGATCGACAGGCCGATCTGGACATAGTTGATGATATCCTTCAATCTCTCCCCGTCAAAATATTTCAGGATAAGGTAATAAAGGAGCGCGGTGAACACGACAATCAGGATGTCGGTCAGGATGATTCCTGCCAGGAACAGGAGGAAAAACCAAAATCCCTGATTGATCAACGCGACAACCAGCGGGATGACGGTCATTGCCCCGCTCAAAAAGAACAGATATACACACACATGTATGGACTTCGCCAGGCTGATCGTCTTTTTCTCCACCGGTTTTGTGAACAGAATATTATTATCTCTGATGTCCAAGATGACAACCGAGAAATCAGAGATCATCGACATCATGATGATAAACATGATCACGGCAAAACTGATGCTCATCTGAAAAATATAATTTTCTCCCATCAAGACAAACGGGATGAGGAACAAGCCAAACAGGGCATAAATCCAAAGCGACTTAATGAAGCGGTTTTCATCCTTGGATTCTTTCCCCTTACTGCCCTGCTGTTGAAAGATCGTCGGGACCCGCCGCTGATCCATAGTGAATTTCACCTGGAGGATCCTCCGTAAAGCACGGTAGTCGAAGCCCATTTTTTCAAAAATCAGCCGGAACCAGTCCAGAAACAGAAGGGTACGAAATTCCTTCATCCCCTACACCCCTTGGACAACCGAAACAATCTTCTCTGCCGTTTCTCTATGTTCATTGAAACCGGTCAGTTGGTTGAAGATTTCCTCCAGCGTCCCTTCACTGTTCGTATTCTTTAATTCTTCGAAACTGCCATCCGCCACAATCAAACCATTATGTAAAAGAATGATCCGGCTGCTGATCTTTTCGACGACATCCATGATGTGGGAAGAATAGAATATGGTTTTTCCCTGAGCAGCCAACTGGGCAAGAAGCTCCTTAAAGACCATGACCGAGTTGGCATCAAGTCCGTTGATCGGCTCATCAAAAAACAGAATGTCGGGATTATGCAGGAGACTGGATATGATCAGGATCTTCTGCTTCATCCCTTTCGAATAGGATGCGATGCGAGATTGATAGACTTCCTCCAGCCCGAATAAAGCAGTCAACTTTTCAGCCCTCTCCCCGGCGTCATCCGGCTCAAGCCCGTACAGCTCACCGATGAACGTCAAATATTCCTCGGCTGTCAGATTATCATACAAGTCGGCCATTTCCGGTACATATCCAATCCTCTTTTTATACGCTGCCGACTGGCGAGAAATATTCTCACCAAAAAGACGCACCTCTCCGGAATACCCCTCCTCGAGACCGAGGATAATCTTGACCGTCGTACTCTTCCCTGCCCCGTTCGGCCCGATATATCCAATGATCTGACCCTTATGGACCTCCAGATCGACACCTCTCAACACTTCCTTGCTTCCATATCTCTTCCGCAGCCCTTTAATCAACAATATCGGCTCTTCTCTCTCTTGCATGATGTCCCCCTCTTTCCTTATGCAGTATTTTTCCATGCTAACATAAATTACCTTATTTGGAATATGTACCTTCTTATGATATTTGACGGATTCCAAAGGATATTGGGTGCGACATTTAAAATATTTCAACACGCCGGCACGGAAATCAACACCGTTGTCACGCTCCCCGAAAATTTTTCCAAAAAACTCTTCTAAAATGGAAGAACATGTTATATACTTTAACTGTATTAAGACAGATAGTACACTGTATACAGTTGGGAGGGTGGATATGTTTGAACTCGATTTAAGAAGCCGGAAGCCCATTTACGAACAATTGGTGGAAAAGCTCAAAGAACTGATCATCAACGAAGTGCTGAAGCCGGATGAGCAGCTCCCGTCAGTGCGTACATTGGCTCAGCAGCTGACAATCAATCCAAACACAATCCAGAAAGCATATAGGGAACTTGAATCTCAAGGATATATTTATTCAGTGAAAGGGAGAGGTAGCTTTGTCAATCCTTCAAGTCACATCCAAAATGCGGAGAAAATCATGAAAGTGAAAGAAGAACTTACAAAACTCTTATCGGAAGCCCTTTATTTAGGGATCACCGCTGAAGATTTAAAAGAAATGATCGCCGAAATCGAGGCATCAGTCGGGGGGAATCAAGCTGATGATTGAGATTAAAGGTGTCAGTAAAGCGTTTGACAAAACCGAAATCATTCATAATATTTCATTTTCCATCGAAAAGGGATCCATATACGGACTGCTCGGATCAAATGGTGCCGGCAAGACCACGTTACTGCGTACGATCGCCGGGATTTTAAAGGCAGATCAAGGAGAAATCACGGTGGATGGCCAGCCGGTATTCGAAAAGACCGCGATCAAGGAAAAAGTCGTCTTCCTTCCGGATCAGCCGTTCTTTTTTACCCACTATACACTGAAACAGATGGCTCAATTTTATAAAAATACGTACAGCCGCTGGGATGAGGAGTATTATCATCAGCTGACCGCATTGTTTGAAATCGATCCTAATAAAAAGCTTCATAAGTACTCAAAAGGGGTGCAGCGCCAGGCTTCCTTTATCCTCGCCCTGTCTGCCAAGCCCGATGTGTTGGTGCTGGACGAACCGATTGACGGACTTGACCCTGTCGTCAGAAAGAAATTAAAAAATGTACTGATTACAGAAGTGGCTGAAAGGGAAATGACGATCCTGATTTCCTCCCACAACCTGAGAGAGGTCGAGGATATCTGCGACCATATCGCCATCCTGCATCAAGGCAGGTTCCTGCTTGAAAAAGAACTCGATGACCTCAAATCAGGCATCCATAAAATCCAGCTCGCCTTTAAA
Organism: [Bacillus] enclensis; assembly: GCF_001456935.1. Taxonomy (GTDB): domain Bacteria; phylum Bacillota; class Bacilli; order Bacillales; family Bacillaceae_B; genus Rossellomorea; species Rossellomorea enclensis. The sequence goes on from NZ_KQ758484.1 coordinate 426,887, forward strand.
GGGGAAGTCCCCGACGGACTATTCAATAAACTGGATGTCCTTCATAAAGAAACGAGGGGCAGTGTACTATTATGTATCGTACGCGGTGAACATGAAGAGGTCGAACGCCTGATTCGTTCCTACCATCCGGTCATTTTCGACTTACTGCCGCTGACACTGGAAGAAATCTTTATATATGAAATGGGGGATGTTGGATATGCCATCCAAAACATCTTGGATCAATAAGGAACTAATCATGCAAAGCCTGCGGAGTGTAGGCTGGCTGGGAATCGTCTATTTTATGGGGCTGTTGTTTGCGCTTCCGATTGACATCCTGGGTAAACTGACGAACCCAAATCTTACTTATTACAACAATATCTATGAAAATCTTTTTAAAATGCAATATCCGATTCAAATGGGGCTGCTGTTCCTTATCCCGGTGTTACTGGCAGTGTTTCTGTTCCGCTACTTGCACGTAAAACACCCGGCGGATTTCATTCACAGTCTGCCGATCAAACGGAACAAGATTTTCCATCATGCTTTGCTCACTGGACTGGGAATCCTGCTGATACCGATACTGCTAAATACACTATTCCTTCTGGGACTCTATTGGATTACTGAACTTAATCTTTACATTGATGCAGCAGACATCTTCGCCTGGGCCGGAATCACACTGCTGATGTCTTTCCTTTTCTTCTTGACGGGAACGTTCATCGCCATGGTTACAGGCCTTTCGGCGGTGCAAGGCGCGCTGACCTACATCATTCTGTTATTGCCGGCAGGAATGTTCTTATTGGTTACCTTCAGCCTGAAGCAGATCTTGTTCGGCTATCCGACCGAATACTATTACAACATCCAAATTGAAGAATATTCTCCGATCGTCAAGGCGGCCATGCTCGAAAACAAAATGATTTCAGGATGGGACGCACTGATTTATGCAGGATTGACGATTTTATTCTATGTACTCGCTCTTCTACTCTATAAAAATAGAAAAATCGAGACAGCATCACAGCCAATCACATTCAAACTCCTTCAGCCGATTTTTAAATACAGCGTGACTTTCTGTGCCATGCTTGTCGGCGGTATGTACTTCACCGAAGTGCAGGGTCAGGGGTACTGGATGTGGTTTGGATACGTCGTTGGTGCCCTGATCGGTTATTATGTTGCAGAAATGATTTTACAAAAACACTGGAGAGTCTTTCACCACTGGAAAGGGTACGTTGTTTACCTGCTTGTGATCGGCGCCGCTTCATTCCTGTTCCAATTCGACCTTTTTCAATATGAAAAGAAAGTGCCGGAAGCAGGCAGCATCAAGGAGGCGTATGTCGGTTACAGCTATTATGACTTATTTAACAGCGACAGTGAGATCATGATGAGCAGCGAGAATGGCTTCGTTCCAGAGATCAAACGCGATCCAATGCTGAAAGAAGAAGATTCGATCAAAGCAGTACGGAATCTGCACAAAGCCATCATTAATAAAGGAGAAACTTCGACCGGATACGACCGGATGCCTGCATTCTTTTACTATAAATTAGAAGACGGAAGTACGCTGGTCCGAAGCTACGAAATCGAGCAAGGTGATCTGAAAGAGTACTACTCGGCTTTATACGAAACCCGGGAATACAAAGAAGCTACGAACGACATCTTCCACATCGATGAAGAGAAAATCGATAAATTGACGCTTCACCAGGAATACACCGCTGGAAAAACCGTCACAATTGTCGACCCTGAAGAAATCAAGGAAGCAATCGATATCTTAAAGAAAGAAATTTACAATGAGAGCTTCGACGATCAAAACAGATTGAGCACATTCTCCGTTGAGGTTCTGTTATCCAATAACCAGCGAACAGGTATAAGCATACGCAACACATATGATGAGTTCGAACAATGGCTTCGCGATAAAGGATACCTGGAGAAAATCAAAGTGACAGCGGATGACATCGATTGGATCTATGTCATTGATAAAAAAGAACATACTCGTGAATTGATGAAAGCAGATTACCCCGGCGACATCTTCCCTAAACTGAAGGAACAAGGAACCGGACTTGAGATCAATGAAAAAGAAAAGCTGAATGAAATACTGGAGAAGCTCAGCTATGAGAGACAGCAAAATCCGTATCTCGTCGGCATCAAATACAAAGGACAACCGCATGTCGAAGTGATGGGCCTGACCGAAGAAGACGCTCCTTCCTTTGTAAAACAAGCTCTTGAATAATGTAATGAGAAAGCTCTTTTCGTATACTTTGTTGCTATAGATAACGGGAAAATACCGGAACTTGGGTATTTTCGGGTTACCGGTCCGTTTCTTGTTGAAGGGTTGAGTTCGAAAAGAGCACGTCCACAGGCTATATTCAGGTATAAGCCTAGATACGAAAAGCAACAATCTTTTAGAAAACAGCCAATGAGAAAGAATCGAGGTGATATCCAGTGAGTGCCAAACTCATACACATTGAATCCCCAACATTCGAGGATGTATATATTCAATTTCACCGATTGATTTATCACATCGCCTATAAACTGACGAAGGATGCCCATCTTTCAGAAGACATCGTACAGGAAACGTTCATGAAAGCATACCGGAAATGGGACACCCTGATTGATTTCAGAAAGATTCAGGGATGGCTTTCATCGATTGCCAGCCGGACAGCCATCGACTTCATCCGGAAGGAATCAAAGCGCCGGGAAGAGCTGGTCGACGATCAGGAAACCTATGATTCTCCATTTATCTCGCGTGAAGCCAGATTGGTAGAATCCGAAGTCGACTTTCACCTGTTGGAAGAAGAAATTGAAGAAGGAATCGGGATGCTTCCTGCTGCGCAGCAGGAAGTCCTCCGGTTAAAAGCAATCCACGGTCTCAGTGATAAGGAGATCGCCCTCAGGCTCGACCTTAACCCTGCCACGGTCAAGACCCGGTACCACCGGGCGAGGAAACAGTTGAATGTATTATTGAATAAGACAGCTTGATTTGTTAAATTATTGGGTAGAATCCCCGGAGCGTGCGTCGCTTTGGGGGTTTTTATTTTTATTAGAGTTGTACGGGTGTAATTGGCGTTGCGGGGGTGGACCGAGCTGCGTTTGTATTCGGTGGTTGGGGCGTGATTAGTGTTTTTTGAGGTTTGTTGTGGTTTTATGACGTTATCGGCATTTTTGAGGCAGTGTGCGTATTGATTGCAATGCAGTTTGGCGTGTAATCAACGTTTTGAGCTCAATGAGCGCTATCACGTTGCTCCCGGAACGGCCGGAATCGGTGGAATCTTTTAATTTCAGCCTGGAATCTTTCGAAAACTGCAATTTTTCTTTGAATTCCAGGCATTAATCTTCGAATTCTGATGGATAATCTTCGAATTTCTAGAATAATTCCGTCACTTACCAAAAATGACCCATTCCTAACCCCTCTGACGACCTTACCGGCTGCCACTTTTGCTACGGCTATAAAGGAGGAACCGCGGAATCTTTTAATTTCAGCCTGTAATCTTTCGAAAACTGGACTTTTTCTTTGAATTCCAGGCATTAATCTTCGAATTCTGATGGATAATCTTCGAATTTCAGGAATAATTCCGTCACTTACCAAAAATGACCAATTTTCAACTGCTCTGATGAAGTTAGTTTCATCTATTACTAAAAATACCTAAATTCCATCCACCCAAAAACACCTCACCAGCCTCCTCCCCCGGTCCACTTCTCTCCCTATAAAACAACAAAAAGCCGATTCACCAAAAGCGAATCGGCTCTCCCCACTATTCAGGTCAATAAGACGGACGTGTACTCCCTGCCCCTGCCTTCATCCTGTACTCATCATGAAGCAATTTCACTTCGAACAGGGTAATCGGATCGAAATAGCGTTCCGGATGTTCTTTCATTTTTTTCAATGTCTCTTCTTCTGCCGCCACTTCTGCTTCTGTCTCTTTAATCGTAAGATCAAGCTGATTGAACGGCTCTGCAAAGAATGATTGGATGTCCTGGTCCAGTGATTTTTCAAACAAATCGAATTGGACGAAAAACTTGTTCGCGACCGATTCGGCAGTTTCTGAATAATCTTCGTTTTCCAGGTAGCGTTTGTACTGAGTGTGAAGCAGGTTCTTGTTCTGAGGGATCCCTCCGAATAATTTGCCGGCACTCTTCAGCAGGAACTGACCGGGCTTGAACTTGAGAAGGATATTCTCCTTATCGATCTGCGCCCTGGTTCCCATCCTGCTTACATCCCTTTTCCAGTCGTCGACGACTTGGAAATCGCACTGCAGGACAACGCGGTCTTTACCGAATAACTCATTGAAGGTGGTGCTCATTTCATGTAAATAGTCCTGGCCGTCCTGCAGCTCCTGCCTTGAGGACTGAAGCCAGTTTTCCAGTAAGATCATGTAGCGCGGCATGAGATCTTCCTGGATATACGATTGGATCCTGGCGTTCATTGCTTCATTCAACTCGGTGTGAATCTGTCTGAAGTCACTTTCTTCCGTGATCAGATCCGAACAACCGCTCAGGATCTCAGGGACTTTCCTCGAGATTTCTTTTTTCATCTCTTCTTTCTTTTTGCGGAAAGAATCTTTTATATCCTTGGTTTTATCATGTTGCATGTCTTCCAGGTAAGTATGGAAGCCGTTCAGGCGGACAAGGATATCTTTATTTTTTTCGATTGCTTCTTGTAAACCAAGCTCCTGATTCTTTCGCTGGGAGAATAAATCTTTCAGCGTTTTCCTAACAAGATAGAAAAGCTTCACTCTCCGCTCACGCTTCAGCTCGCCCGGATGATGGAAGTAATGATTTTTCAAAAATGCTTCCACATCGCGCTGCTGAAGGTGTACCGCTTCAAGTGATGAATACGGAAGCACTTCAGCAGATGGGAACCATTCCCTGGCTTTGGTACGGGCCGATTCAATGATTTCTTCAGAATGGCCGGCATGGTCGATTTTATCCATCTTATTCAAAAGGAAATGGACATTTACGTGCTGACCGATCTCTTTCAATGTCCTCAGTGTCTTGCGGTCTTCAGCATTGAATGGTGCGTCTGCATTTAGCACATAGAGAAGGCCGTCTGCAGCGGGATAGAAGGAAGTCAGATCTTTCATTCCCCTGCTGTTAGCCTGTACGTCGATCAGCGCACTTCCATTCTTCTGAAGGAAATCGGAAGGCAGCCGGTACTCGACGAATGATTCCCTCTCCATTAACTCCTCGAAGTCAGCGATGCTTTCCACTTTCTCCGCACCGCGCTCATGGACCTCGGTTACTTCGACCTGGTCGCGGTGATATCTGTATACGACAGTCGAATGCTCTGCCTCACCCACGCTTTCCCCAAGCACGGATTGTACAAAGGAAGATTTACCGCTGGATTCGCTGCCCGCAACCACAAGGTATTGCTGGCTTGTGTCAAGGAGCTGCTCGGCGATCCACTTCATTTTATAAGAGACAGGTGCACCGTTCCCCTCGGACCAGCTGATGATTTTATTCAACAGGAGCAGGGTCTCTTCCATTTTGAAAGCAGGATATTCCCCTTGCAGGAGAAGCCTTTCCGCTTCTTCTACAACCTCGGGATCCATGGAATAAGCAAAGACGTCACTCCAGGCCATCACTGCTGCCGATGCAAACAGCGGCTGCTCTTGCTTGCTGATTTTCAGCCAGTTGGCCAATAGAGCAGGCATGAAGCCTTCGATTTCTTTTACCAGATACCCTTCTTCCAGGAAGTGAAGATAGGCATTCTGGAACTCGGCTGAGATCTCTCCCCAGCGTTCGCCGGTTTCCGGTTCCACATATTCAAAGATTGTGTTCACCGTGGCCATCCATTCAATATGAGTCTCCGGAACTTCCCTGAATGAGGTCCATAAGCTCTGAACAAGATCCCTGAACAACGGACGATCTTTTTCATAGACGGCGATCAGCACATCGTAGAAATAATTCGGTGTGTATACTGACGTATATCCCATTTCCGCATACTCCAGCAGGGAGCGGAACCATATTTCACTGCCTGTCCGGATCGATTCGCCCACAGCAAGGCCGACTGCATTTTTCCAGTCCTGCTGTTCTTCATAAAACGTTTTTGCAAGTTGGGAAACATGCGGATAATCAGGGTCGATGCCGAGCGCTTTTTCAATGATGCGATACGCCGACTTCAGCTTGCTTCTTTCGATATAGAGATGGAACAGTTGAAGGGAAATCTCCATCGTCAGCACCGGATTTTCGGTCGAGATGCCTGTGTAGACATCCTCCGCTGAAGAAAGCATGCCCAGTGCATAATACGAATCAGCGATGTTCTTCTTGGCCCATGGCTCGAGCTCGTTAAGGACGCTCTCCCATTTAAAGATGGCCGCTTCATAATCTTTGCTGTGAAAATACACCTCACCCTGCGCATAGCGGATGTACGTCAGGTCGTAGGGTTCGTTCTGCTGCTCCTCCACAAACGCAGCCCCCAGTACTTCAATAGGATGAAGGGTTGATTCATTGTCTATTAAAAAAGTTTCATAAAACGACTTCTCCATCAATAATTTTTCTTCAGTCATAATGTCCTCCGATATATGTGATCCCTCTTGGAAAAAGGACTCACAGACTAGTCTATTGCTATCATTCTATCAGAATTTCACCCTTATAAAGTTTCATTTCCTTTTCATTTTCTAATTGATTCTTTATTCCGTGATTCATTCGACTCACTTTCATTACACAAGAAAGGACTACCCGTTACAAAAAGGCTACACCCTTTCGAAAACTGAATAGTCCTAAATATTTACCACCTTTTATGAAGGTGTAAACTCTGTTTTTTATGCTTGCCGGGCCTGGCCGAGCCGCCTACGCTTTTGGTTCATCCAGCTCAGGCGGCTAGTCCCTCGAGGTCATAAGCTGAATCGGCCATGAAGGCAAAGAACGCCTTCCCGGCCGATTCTTCTTATGCTTGTCGGGCCTGACCGAGCCGCCTACGCTTTTGCTGCTTACGGCCCTGCATGACTGCCACGATGAATGCGAGTACGAGGAAGAAGCTTGAGATCTGGAACAGGACTCCGATATCGACGAATTGGGCAAGGACACCGAAAACAAGTCCGCTCAGCCCGATGCCGAGGTCGATGGATGAAAAGAACATTCCATTCGCCACTCCCCTGCGGTTATCCGGCGTCATCGACAGCGTCCATGACTGGAGGGTAGGGATCAGCGAGCCGAATCCCACTCCGAACAGGATTCCCGATACGATGATCAGTGCGTCCGAATGGGCGAATGATAATGCCCACATGCCTGCAAATGTGATCGCTATGCAGAAAAGGACAAGTCCCTTCGGACCGTGGTCGTCAAACCACTTCCCTGCAACCGGTCTTGAAATGGAGGCCATGATGGCGTTGAACAAATAAAACAGGAAGATATGCTGTATACCGCGCTCTTCCCCGAAAATGACGATGAAGGTGACGATCGAACCGTAGCCGAATGTGACCATGATCGTGATGAATGCAGGGAACCAGCTTGATTTTTCAATCAATGAACCCATATAGGAGAATTTAAGATCATCCTTTTTTGTTTCTTTCACGACTGCCGGAGTCTGATAACGGACCAGGGCAAGCAGGACGATGGCAATAACGCCAAGAACGCTGGATGTGATGATCAGATTCGTGAAGGTCGTCACTTGAAACAGATAGATTCCGAGACTCGGTGCGATGATCATCCCGATGGTGATCGACAATCCGTAATAGCCCATCCCTTCACCAAGGCGGGATTTCGGCACGACATCGACGGCAGCCGTTCCGTTGACGGTCGTCGACCACCCCCACGCAAGACCGTGCACAAACCGGAACATCAAAAAGATCACGACGATCGAAGACAGTGGATAGATCACCGTAATGAGCAGCAATGAAACCACCCCGATGATGACCAAAGGCTTCCGATCCTTATATTCAAGCATAAAGCCGATGAAAGGCCTGCTCAAAACCGCTCCGATTGAAAATAAAGTCGTCACCAGACCGATTTCCAGACCTGACGCGCCAAGTGATTTGATATAAGGCGGCAAAGTCGGGATCAGCATTTGAAACGACATGAATACAAAAAGATTTCCCACCATCAACATAATAAAAGACCTTGTCCATAGAGGTTCTTTTGTTTTAGTCACAGGAAATCCCCCTTTCTATTATTCATTTATTCACGTGAATAACCTATTCTAAGAATTTATTTCGAATTACTAAATAATAGCACATTCCGGAAAAAAGAGATATCATTTCATCCCAAAGATTTCTGCTATTTTCTTACAATGATTTCCCTCATTGAAAAGTTATCGATTTATACTATAATAGACAACATGACCAAAAGTTCTGAAAAATTAATTTGACTATCTATTTTTGAATATTTATTTATAAATTTGTATAAATATAACTTTTTTAAAGGAGGAAGCAGCTTGAACTATTCTTTACGGCCTTTGGGAGACAGTGCCGTCGTCATTCAATTGGGGAATGCAATTGAAACCGGCACGCATGAAAAGGTAAAGTTAGTCACATCCATATTAGAAGAAACTCCTCAAGAGTGGCTGGTCGATATCATCCCCGCTTTTACGACTGTCACCCTTTATTACGATCCAATGCTGGTTTTACAGGAAAGAGAAGGACAACTTCCTTATGAAGGAGTCTGCTCACTATTGGCTGAATTGCTTACCGGCGATGCAGCACACACTTCCGCTTCCGGCAGAGTCGTAGAAATCCCTGTATGCTACGGCGGGGAATACGGTCCTGATCTGGAAGAAGTGGCGGCCTATCATGGAATATCGGCGGATGAGGTCATATCGAAGCACGCTAGCGGTGACTACCTTGTATACATGATCGGGTTTGCACCGGGCTTCCCGTATGTCGGAGGTTTAGACCCGGAACTTGCCACACCGAGAAAAAAATCACCCCGCATGAAAATCCCGGCAGGCGCCGTGGGGATCGCCGGCGACCAGACAGGCGTCTACCCGATTGAAACGCCGGGCGGCTGGCAGCTGATCGGCCGGACTCCCCTGTCATTGTTCCAGCCGGATGAAGAGACCCCGAGTCTCCTTCAGGCGGGAGACCGCATTAAATTCGTTTCGATCTCTGAAGATGAATTTAAAGAAATGGAGGGAAAAGCATGATCCATGTAGTAAAGCCGGGCCTCCTCTCCACCGTACAGGACCTCGGAAGATACGGATATCAAAAATACGGCGTCATCGTCAGCGGAAGCATGGACCCGATCGCCCATCGAATTTCGAACTGGCTTGTGGGGAATGATGAAAACGAAGCGGTGATTGAAATGACCCTTACCGGTCCAGTACTTGAATTCCAGGAGACCTCCCTCATCTCCATCTGCGGAGGCGACTTATCCCCTTCCATTGATGGACAGCCCGTCCCATTATGGAGGTCCGTTCTAGTGAAAGAAGGCTCCACCTTGAAATTCGGCGGATGCAAAAGCGGTGCCCGGTCATATCTCGCCCTTGCCGGCGGCGTTGACGCGCCTTCTGTCATGAACAGCCGTTCCACCTATTTGCGGGCTGGAATCGGCGGCTATGGCGGCCGCAGTTTAAAAGAAGGAGACCTCCTTCATTCCGGTGAAGTGCTTGATGATTCACAGGAAATAATCGAGTATCTGACCCCTTACTTGGAGGACGGCCATTTTACGGAAATCGACTGGTCGATTTCTTCGGAATTCATCTCCATCCACCGGTCACAAAAGGCTATCAGGGTGATGGAAGGACCCGAGTTCCCGCTTTTCAAAGAAGACAGCAGGCAGGTATTCTTCGAAAAGCCATTCAAAGTGTCGCCGCAGTCCGACCGTATGGGCTACCGGCTGGAGGGGACAACACTCGAACTGGAACAAGATACGGATATGATATCTGAAGCCGTTTCCTTTGGGACCATCCAGGTTCCTTCGGACGGAAATCCGATCATCCTGCTTGCAGACCGGCAAACGACGGGAGGCTACCCCCGCATCGGCCAGATCGCTTCTGTCGACCTTCCGCTGATCGCCCAGACGAAACCGGGAGAAGAGCTATCCTTTACAGTCATCACCCATGAGGAAGCCCAGAAGCTTCTCATAGACAGGGAAAAGCAGCTTCGCCATCTAAAGCAGGGGATTGCACTCAAGCTTAAATAAACCATCACAGAATCAGCAGAAAAGGAGAGAAATACATGAAAACTTCAAATCTCAGCGTTTTGCTCGGGGCTGCCTTCTTGATGGCCACGTCGGCCATCGGCCCGGGGTTCCTGACACAGACGACTGTGTTCACGGAACAATTGGCAGCAAGCTTCGGCTTCGTCATCCTCATTTCCATCATCATTGACATCGGGGCCCAGTTGAACATCTGGCGGATCATTGCCATATCTGAAAAAAGGGCCCAGGACATCGCCAACGATATCCTCCCCGGCTTGGGCTATTTCCTTGCATTCCTGATTGTTGCCGGCGGCCTTGCTTTCAATATCGGGAACATCGCCGGAGCAGGACTTGGAACGAATGTATTGTTCGGGGTTTCCCCTGAGATGGGCGCTTTATTCAGCGGCCTTATCGCCATCGGGATCTTCCTTTTCAAAGAAGCTGGCCGATTGATGGACAAGTTTGCACAGATTCTCGGATTTTTAATGATTCTTCTTACCCTTTATGTCATGTTCACATCGAGCCCTCCCGTCGGAGAAGCAGTCACAAAGACATTCATGCCGGATACGATCGACTTCATGGCCATCATTACTCTGGTAGGCGGTACGGTCGGAGGCTACATCACGTTCGCGGGCGGACACCGTCTGCTCGAAGCTGGCATCACGGGCAGGGAAGCTCTTCCTGAAATTACGAAAAGCTCTGTTTCTGCCATCGGGATCGCTTCCCTCATGCGCATTTTCTTATTCCTGGCTTCGCTCGGAATCGTTGCGCAGGGTCTGCAAATTGACCCGTCAAACCCGCCGGCATCCGTCTTCAATCTTGCTGCCGGAAACATCGGATATAAAATGTTCGGGATCGTCATGTGGTCAGCTGCCGTCACATCCGTGGTCGGGGCTGCCTATACGTCCGTATCATTCATCCGAACCTTCACCCCTCTTTTGGAAAAATACCATAAATGGCTGATCATCGGTTTTATCGTCATCTCGACACTCGTGTTTGTGTCGATCGGTAAACCAGTTGCCGTCATGATCCTCGTCGGTGCGCTGAACGGATTGATCCTGCCGATCGCCCTTGGGGTCATGCTCCTTGCAGCACATAAGAAAAAAATCGTCGGCGATTACAAACATCCGGTCTGGCTGACGGTATTCGGCCTCATCATCGTGGTGGCCATGTCGTATATGGGTGTCTATACAATGATCAATGAATTGCCGAAGTTGTTTTAGCCAGCCATCATTGAAGCCTCAAATCCTTTAGGGGATTTGGGGCTTTTTTACGACAAAAAGGACAGCCCGCTCGTGATCGAGGGACTGTCCTTCTTTTAAGCTTTAAGATAAAATATTCTTTACTCTTCCGACCTGGCCGTCCTCGAGCCTGACCTTGATGCCGTGGGGATGATTGGCCGAATTTGTCAGGATGTCTTTTACGACCCCCTGGGTCAGATTCCCGGTACGCTGGTCTTTTTTCAGTACGATTTCAACTTGAAGTCCTGGTTTGATATTTGCTCGCTGTTGTCCGTTCATGGAATTCTCCTGTCTTTGTTTTATTTTGGGCGGGTTCTGATTAAAGTGTGTATGAAAGAAAATTCGACAAGTGGCGCAATAAATGAAAAAGAGGCGCAATTCCGGGGATTCCGGCGCAAATATTTCGATTGTGGCGCAATAATCCTAATTCCGGCGCAATAAATCTAAATCTGGAGCAATTACTTAATCAACGATCCTGTTTTTCTGACCTCTGTCACCAGTGATTCCACTTATACCCCGTCAATCCTCATCCTTCACATCCGGATCTTCCGGAATCGGCTCGCTGAGGTATTCGGCCAGCTGTTTTTTCGCTTTTTCCATCTGTTCGAGGTGCTGGTTGAATTGTTCACGGTAGATCAAGTACTGCTCTCCGTCATGAACCGCTCTTATTTTATTATCATGCACCATAGCTTCTATATACGATTCGGGCAGGGAAAGGTATTCTGCTGTTTCTGCGATTGTGAGATACATATGGTTCGCCTCAATAATGAATATTTTTCACTATTATAGCATAACCCGCAAGCCATTCAGATGCATGCCTCTCTTAAATGTTTTCCATCCTGAAAATTTCATGGATCTTCAAATTCGATTCGGAATTGATGATGGCTTCTTTTTTATACTCTTCATAGGCAGGATGAAATACGAATAGTGTGGTCAATTCTCTGGGCAGGGTGCGGTGGGGGACCTCTATTTTCTGGAACTTTAAAGTGATTTCTTTCTTTGCAGCCAGCTGGAAGCCCCAATCACCGAAAGAAGGGATGATCGTGTGATACTGTTTCGTATGAAACCCCGCTTGTTCAAGGGTCAAACCGATACTCCAAAATACCGTGGGGGTGGCGTCCAGGGCATTAGATTGACATACAAGCAATCCATCCTCATTCAGCAAATGATAGAACTCTTCAAATAGCTCCCTGCTGTACAAACTTGCCAGGAGTTCATTTGTTGGATCGGGAAAGTCTATGATCATCAAATCATACATCTTCTTATTTTCCTTAATAAAGACTTTGGCATCCTCGATATGTGCCGTTACCCTTTTATCTGAAAAAGCCTGTTCGTTTAATTCAGCCACGGCAGGAACATTTCTTGCAATCTCTACCACTTTGCCGTCAATATCGACTAAATCCACTTCTTTGACACCGGGATACTTCAGGATTTCACGCAGGGCAAGTCCATCCCCTCCACCCAGTACCAGAACCGATTCTATCGATTTGCCGAGCGCGAAAGGTACATGGACGAACGCTTCGTGGTAAATCCTTTCATCCAGGGAACTGAACTGCAGTTGTTCATTCAAGTATAACCTGATATCCACGGCACTTATGACCTGAATGTCCTGAAACTTGCTCCTGCCTTTATAAAGGCGATCATGCCCGCCGGCGTTCAATTCCTTCAGCCCAGCACGGTCCCAATCATCCCCGTACGTTTCCGGGACTCTTTTCTCTTGAGAATCATTGGCTTTATGTCCCATTATTAATCACTTCCCTATAATTGATTTCTCATTATTCTATTTTATTTTGAAATCAACTCATAAGTTCTTCCGTTTCTATCATTCGGGAAAAAATAGATTGTAAGCCTATCGTTGTGAAGGGACAAACACCCCTGCAGATAACTGTCATATAGATTAATAGGTGGATTTTAAGAAAGCTGCATCCATTTTCAAGTCAAAATAGAGGGCTCGTACATATTCTAAATAAAGCGGAAGAAAGGAGGAGTCACTTGGAATACAGTACATTCGGGAGACATATCATTGCCGACTTGTGGGGCGTGGATTTCGATAAGCTCAACGATATCGCTTTTCTAAAAGAGCAATTGAATGAATCAGCCCTGGCAAGCGGAGCCACGGTTCTTTCAATTGACTATCACAGATTCGACCCGCACGGAGCCACTCTGTTTGCAGTCCTCTCAGAAAGCCACCTCTCCATCCATACGTATCCTGAGAAAGGATTTGCCGCCATCGACGGATATACTTGCGGCCATTCAGTCGACCCTTTGAAATCAATCCAGTATCTGTTATCAGCCTTAAAACCAGACAAAGTGAATTCATTAAAAGTTACGCGGGGACAAAGTGATTTGACGATCAAAAGATTGGCCCTCCGTGAGGATTGAATACGCAGTCCAACCTCCGTTGTCCTCTAAAACCTAAAAAAAGAGAAGCCCCCGGCCTCTCTTCTTGATTATACCAATTCTATTTTCGCGACTGCCTCACAGTGCATCGTCTGCGGGAACATGTCGACCGGCTGGATTTCAGTTGTTTTATACCCGCCGTCTTCCAAAATGCGCAGATCGCGTGCCAATGTTGCAGGGTTGCAGGAAACATATACGACCTTTTTCGGTTTCATGGTGAGGATGGTGTCGAGAAGTGCTTCATCGCATCCTTTTCTCGGCGGATCGACGACGAGCACATCGGCGCTGATCCCGTCATCATACCATTCAGGGATGACGACTTCTGCCGGTCCTGCCTTGAATTCAACGTTCGTCATATTGTTCAGGACCGCATTCTGTTCTGCATCGGCAATCGCCTGCGGGACGATTTCCACTCCATACACTTTCTTTGCTGTCTGGGCCAGGAAAAGCGAGATGGTCCCGATTCCGCAGTATGCATCGATGACCGTTTCTTCACCTTTGAGATCTGCGTACTCGAGTGCCTTGTCATACAGTACCTTCGTCTGCTCAGGGTTGACCTGATAGAAGGACCGGGCAGAAATCGCAAACTTCACGTCTCCGATCCTATCGTGGATGACTTCTTCGCCCCAGAGGACGCGTGTCGTATCACCCATGATCACGTTCGTCTTTTTCCCGTTCACATTGTGGATGATGGATTTCAATCCTTCAATATTCCGGACGAGCTCTTCCACAATTTCATTCTTATGGGGAAGCTCATTCGTTCTTGTAACAAGGACGACCATGACCTCCCCTGTCGTGTATGCCGTGCGGGTCATGATGTGGCGGAGCGTCCCCTTATGTTTCTTTTCATCATATGGACGTATGCCGAGGTTTTGACAGATATCCTTAACGTGCTGGATCACTTCATCATTTTTTTCATATTGGATGATGCATTTGTCCATATCGATGATTTCGTGGCTGCGCTTCTGATAAAAACCTGCTACAAAGCGCCCGTCTTTTTCACCGACCGGCACCTGTGCTTTATTCCGGTATCTCCATGGTTCTTCCATCCCAAGCACTTCATGGATCTTGACGTCTTGAAGCTTACCAATCCGCTGCATCACATCGCGTACATTCTTCTCTTTCGCTCTGAGCTGGCCCTCGTAGGTCATATGCTGGATCTGGCAGCCGCCGCACTCCCTGTAAATCGGACACGGAGGTTCCTGGCGGTAAGGACTTTCCTTCGTCCGTTCCATCAAACGCCCGAACCCGTATCCTTTACTTGGTTTTACGACCTTCACCGTGCCTTCTTCACCGGGCAGCGCATTGGGAACGAATAAAGGGTAGCCGTCCACCTTCGTCACGCCGTTCCCATCATGCGTCAAATCCTCGAAATAGGCGCCATCTATATAATCATTTTTTTGAACAGGTGCTTTTTTACTCATTATGATCTTCCTTTTCTGCTTCCTAATTAGACTCTACTGATTGTACCACATCCGGTCAGTCAAATTGAAATACACTTCGAAGTGCCAGCCGCCCGAGCTCGACAACCCGAAATGCGCAGGCGGCTCGACCAGACAAGCATAAGATGGATGGACCGTGAAGGAGCTTTTGGCCATCCTGGACCATTTAGCTTTTGACCTCAAGCCTGCAGCCGCCGGAGCTGGATAGCATACACACTTATTTTTTATTCAAAAAGAAAACACCGGACACATTCCGTCTCCGATGTCCTTGCACGTATTCTACGATCTTAGCTGCGATGCCAGATCATTTTCGCGGATCGCCGTGATCCCGGCATTCAGATACACCTGAAAGCGGCCGGCTTCTTCGATGTCGCTCTCTTCCAGGGCTTCAACGATACACTGGAAATTATCGATTAAATGATTGGATTTCATGCCCCTGCTGATCAGGACATTGTTCAGCCACAATGCATAGTCGACGAAGATCTTTTCATCACCCGCCGCCGCTGTCGTGTTAAGGTAATTAAAATGGTGTACGTTATCTTCGTAACACTTCTGCATACCGATTCCCCCGAATCTCTCGAGCAGCTCGGGATAACGTTCATAGAGCTTCTTTACGGCGCTGTCTATGACAGGTTTGTACATACTATCCATCAGTAAGCCACCACCTTATACTTATCAATCGACGGGATGATCGATGCAAGATCTTTATCAGGATACTTTTTTTCAAGCTCATGAATCCGTTTGTAATCTCCACTTTGTATCCATGTCATGAAATGTTCCTTCGTATCCCACTCCATATGCACGGTGATTTCGCCGGGCTTCTTTTCATTCTGGAGAAGCAGGAACCGCTGAAATCCTTCTGCTTCATCCACGAGCCCCGAACGCGAATGATAAATGGATATGACCTCATCCGCCTTATCATCCGGTACAGCGAATGTTGAATGTACGATATACATGAAATCCACCCCTCTCCTGGCTTTTTGCTGCCGACAAGCTTTTTTCCCACTTTAACACAACGGGGTTCACATGGAAACTATTCTTCATGACGATTTCTGGAAGATCCATGTTATCGCTTGAAAAGAATCGGAGATAGTTGCTAGTATAGAAAGATATTTTAAGAGAGACCAGCTCTGCACCCTGTCAAAACTTACCTCGTTTCAAGATTTACTCAAAAGGAAATAGGGAATGCTGTATATTTCTTTCTTAAAATAATGACTTCAAAAAAGAACATGTAAAAGAAGGTAGATCATATGAATCCAGACATCTTAGTAAACCTGATCCTGGTGGGGAATGTGTTCCTCGGTGTGCTTTTTACATTAAAATCACGCCGCTGGTGGCTCCCTTATATCTTGATGGGGCTCACCTTTTTAACCTTGACCATCGGATTCGGCCTCTCACTTGTACTGGGCAGTCAATCCATCCTGTCCTATCTCTTCGTATTCGTCGTCGGCCAGCTGATATGGGCGTTCGTATTCGTGATGGTTGCCCATGTACTTTCGTTCATCGTGAGGAAACTGCCTTTCCGGCATAAGCAGCAGATCGGGTGGGGCTTTTTAGTCGGGTTTCCGCTTGTTTTTTTGGTGTTTTTATTGGTTCAATAGAGATTTTGTGGTGAAAATGGAAATCGGCTTTCCGAGGTTGGTATCGGGGGGCCGTTTTTTGGTTGTTTTGCTGATGCTGGGATGGGACTTTCATCGTTTTTGATTGTTTTGACGGTGCCGGGGCGGGGCTTTCATCGGTTTTTGGTTGTATTAATGACGCCGGGACGCGGCTTTCATTGTGATTCTTTCGATTTATGGCCATAATCTTCGAATTTACCTCAATAATCTTTTAATTCCAGTTGAAAATCTTTTAATTTCACCCGATAATCTTCGAATTTTCAAAATAATTCCGTCACTTACCAAATACTTCCACAAACCAACGTCCACACCCCCCCAAACCTCTAACTCCATAAAAAAAAGAATGCCGCAATAACGGGCATTCCTTTTCACATTCAAATCGCCTTATCTTCAGGGCGGATCTTGTCCAGCGGGACAAATACATCCAGGTGGCGGTATAAGTTTTCGAATTCAGCCGGCAGGACGCCGCCGAGTTCACCATCCACGTTCAGCTGCACTTTTTCCTTCGCATGGATTTTGATACGGTTCGCCTGTGTGTAAATGACGTTCGGATCTTTCACGTGTTCACCGCGGACGGCAAGCGTAGCGATACGGATGAACTCCGCCAGGTTTGTCTTTTTCAAAATTAGAAGCGAGAACAAGCCGTCGTTGATTGAAGCGTCAGGAGCGAGCTTCTCAAATCCTCCAACTGAATTGGTCAATCCGATTAAAAACAGCATCGCTTCGCCTTCAAAAAGCTTGCCGTCATATTCGATCGATACATCCGTCGGTTTGATCGATGGCAGCATTTCAATGCCTTTCAGATAATAGGCAAGCTGTCCCATCATCGTCTTGAGCTTGCTTGGGACCTCATACGTCAACTCTGTGATGCGTCCCCCGCCTGCGATATTGATGAAATAACGTTCGTTCATGCGGCCGATGTCGACAGGGATGGATTCTCCCTTCGTGATGACATCAATGGCCTGTCCGATGTCCCTCGGAATATGAAGGGCCCTCGCGAAGTCATTGGTCGTCCCCATCGGCACAATGCCAAGCTTCGGACGATAGTCCTGTTCCGCCAGTCCGTTCACCACTTCGTTCAGCGTTCCGTCCCCGCCTGCTGCGACGACGATATCGTATTTCCGTTCTACAGCGATTTTGGCCGCTTTTGTTGCATCGCCTTCACAGATCGTTGCGTGCACGGATGTTTCATATCCTGCCTGTTCCAATTTAATCAACACTTCGGCAAGATGCTTTTTGAAAAGCTCCCGGCCTGAAGTAGGATTGTATATAATTCTTGCGCGTTTCATACCCCATCATCCTAATCTTTAGTTTGAATTACCCGATCTCGGAGATTATATTAGAATTCCATCTTTTAACATCATATTAAAATAAGTGTTTACATGCAATATGGCTTTGATTCCTGCTGTTTGTTTAAAAATGGCAAAATAGATGCCTTTCTTCAAACAAGCATCTACCGCTCCATATCATAACTCTTTTCCGAAAAAAAATCTAATAAAATCCGAGGGAATAAAAGAAGGTTTTATGACATTTGGCTCTTTGATTTATTACAAAAGACCGGCGACTAAGTTAATGATGTTAACTCCGCTGATGGTTTCCGTGGAAGACTTCGCTTTCCGCGGGTAGCCCGTGAGCCTCCTCGTCACTGCGTTCCTGCGGGGTCTCACATTACTTACTCTTCCCGCAGGAGTCTTCGTCTTCCACTCCAACCAACAGCGGGATTGGACTAAGGAGTAAAATTCTATTTTAAACAAGCTCCGATTTAAACTAACTTTCTTTATCTTCCGCATAAAAGTATGCTGCAGACAAGCATTCTAAAAAAGACTTTCATAAAACCACTCCAACCATCGTACGATTAAAAGATTATATATTACGCAGTGATGGAGGTTCGTTATGAAGGTATTGATATTGGTTCATGTGCTTTCTGCTGTGATCGGGGTGGGTCCGACGTTTTTTGCCCACCTGTTGACGAGGCCGGGTAAGGATGTGGATGAATTGCGCATCGCCATGAAATACAGCAGGTCTTTAGAATTCTTCCCAAAAATAGGCGGAAGTATTGCTGTTTTGACGGGAATTGCTCTTTTCTTCCTGGGGAATTACGGTCCGTTCACACAACTGTGGCTTCTTGGCTCTTTGATTCTCTATGTCCTCATTCAACTCATCGTGATCGTGTTGATCACTCCTCCAACTAGAAAAGTGAATGAATGGCTCGGACGCCCTGAAAACCTCGATCTCACAGGAGCTCCGCCAGAAGAGATTCAGAATGCACTGATAACCATAGATCGATGGTTCTATCTTGCGTCGGCCCTGGGAGTGCTTCTCTTTATTTTTATGATTATGAAACCGTGATTATAGTAGTCCTTTGGAATCAGTATATAGATACAAAAAAGCCGTCCTGGACGAATCATCGCAGGGCGGCTTAAGAAAACAGTTTGATATTACGGTGTTCCAGGAACTGCAGGGAATCCTGAAGGGAGTTGTCATCGAATTGATAAACCTCCTGGATCATTTCCCTCCATTTGTCGAGGTCTCTCATCTGATATTCCCGGATATTGCGGTACGTCATGACCTTCAGGGTCTGGTTGCGGAGAAAATAGCATTGATTCCCCTGAAACCGGACGGCGGTGATGCGCCTCATTGTGATATTGTCGTCTGTGTCCTGATAGGATGCTTCAATATCCTTTATGAGATCATCTTCCTCAAGCGGGATCCATTCAATCATCTTTTTCACGAAGGATTTTCCGTTTGAACGGCGGTCCACTTCAAACACGAATTGATCTCTGTGGGTGAAAATGATTTCTTCCCCGAACCCGTGCAGGAGGTGGCGATGCCTTGCTTCAAGTTCAACCGGCTTCATGATGGGCGAGCCATACCCGACGTCAACGTACAGCTTTTTACCGTCGATGGTGATCATCAGGCCGAGGTGTCCGGGTTTCACCCTCACAAACCGGCAGTCAAAGCCCAATTCTTTCAGAAGCCTCCCAAAATTGATATTCAGGGTGAAGCAGGTGCCTCCCCAGCCCTTTGAATACAAATGTTCCGTAAAATCTTCAAGCGACGGGACATACGTGCCCCCTTTTGAAAAATAATAAAATTTACTGAAGGTTTCATATGGAATGCGAATAAGATGCTGCTGGATCAGTCGTTGCAGATAATTAATCGTCGGCTCCTCGATCTCCATGTTCAGGTAATTCACGTATTTTTCTACAGCGTTCATCCTATCACTCTTTCTAAACCATGCTATGTATATAATGTTAATTCCCTAAAAGGTCAAATTCAACCAATTTACGCCCTGTCGGCCCAAAATCGTCTTTACTACTTCTTCTCCTATCATAGAACAAATCCCTTCCAAATCACGTTACGTTTTCATGTCATCTTCACATCTCTCCCAGAAAAAGGGATTGTGCTCTATCACATTGAAGGACCAGGCCTTCAAATGCAAGAAAAAAAAGGCCGATCAAAGATGGCCTCGATACATACGGGTGATTTAGTTTTTGACTCCAGCTGCGATACGCTTTACGTTTGTTTCTGCTGTTTTTGTAAGGTCTGGAGTGAACCCGTTATTCATTCGCTCGTTCTCTTCGTTGAAGTAGGCTTGTACCTCTTCATCGAATTCTATTTCGATAAGATCACGGATATCCGTGATTCTAAGAGCGATCATGATTGAAACAAGATGGGCAACCGTCAGTGATTTTTTCTTGAAATTCACTAATTCATTGATGGTCGCTACACGCAAACCGGTCAAACGGTGCAGGTCACCTTGTGTCAATCCTCGTTCACGAAGGATCTCTCCCAATTTAATGTGAATTTTATGGGGAAATCTATCCAATGTCTCAATGACAATTGTATTTGTTTTTTGGTGAATCATGATGCTTCAACTCCTCATCCTATACCATAGTACCGTGAATTACGTCATTCGTGAACCGGCAAAAAGTTCCAATCACGAGGGCACTTTTTACCACACCCAAAAATGTGGCAATGCCTCCCTTACACAAAAACTGCATAATTCTTCCTGTTTTTTCATCAAAGGGTGAAGTCATCCAATCGGCAGTATAGAAAAAGCCGGGAGAAAAAAGTCTCCTCGGCTGCTGTGATGCGGATTACATCAATATTTTCTGGACCAGGGTTGTTTTAAGGCTTTCGTATACTTCGTTCCAGATGTTTTTATCGCTTGTATATTGCGTTGTCAGTCGTGCAATCATTTCTTTTTGCTTTTCAGGGAACTCTTCATGATCCTTCGGAGGCAGTTTCGCCCTTTCATCATCGACGATTTTTTTCACCATCGGCGCCCGCGGTCCCCAAACGGTCTTTTCTTCACCCTCCCCGTCAATGAAGATAAAGATCGGGATCGCCCTTGATGTGCCGTTGGTGAGATATTGATCTATGAGCTCCAGGTTCTCGTCCCGGAGGATCATTTTCACCTCCATATCCGCCTCCTCTGCCAGTTTCAAGAGGATCGGGATATTCAGCATCGCATCACCGCACCAGTCTTCAGTCAGCGCGATGACACGTAAAGAATGACCGGCAAGCGACTTCAAGACGTCTTTATCTTCTTCGGGGATGGTAAATTTATTTAAGATAGACAATGTATTTTCTCTGTGGGTTTTCATATATTCTAAATATTCACTTGATGACATTCCTTTATTGAACCATTCTTGCAAGGTCATATGAACTCCTCCTAAGCGTGCATAGCTATAAACATCACTATTCTTTCTCATTTTCTCTCTATATCTTATTCATCTTTACCTGAATCCACAAGTAATATCTATTCTGGCTGATTCATAAATTTCAATTGTGCGATTATGCCTGCAGGCATATAATAAAAGAAAGCAATTTCATCTGAGATTGTCATCTATAGAAAAAAATGAATAGCCATCGGGCTATTCAAAGGAAGATCCAGCGGGGAATAGGGTGATTTTTTATTCAGTCCTCATTGAAATACGAATGTATACAGAAAACCGAAAAACGGAATCTCACAAAAAAAGCTGACTCAATAGTCAGTTTAATCCTCTTCAATTTGGTTAATGTATATGATTATAGGATTACTTTTCAATTGAACCATCTTCAAAATGTCTGGAATTCTCTATTATCTGTGCGACTTTTTTATAGTAGTAGTTCAGCTCGATCACACTGTCTGCCTCCTTCAGCCTTTTCATGTAAAGATTCGCTTTCTCATAATCTTCAGGCGGCAGTTCAACCTTGATTCTTCTTTTCTTCCACTTTGCCAACAGGTTTCACCTCATTGTGATTTGAAGATCCTCCCTTAGAGGTCAATTCGAGCTGATATTGTGATAGCTCTTGGATATAGGATTCTTTCGTCGTAGCCAAACTTTGCTCCATTTTCCTGGTAATGACGGAACTTCCCCCGATTCCGGATAATAAACTGATGTAGATGGCATACCACATCGGGATCGTATCGATGACTGGAAGTACAGAGAGGTAACCTGCCAGAACACCTATGATAATATCCTTCGTTGAGCCAAAAAGGTAATGCTTCTCCCCCTGATCGTCGATAAATTTCCGTGGAAAGGTGAAATGACCATTTTTGAAAATCAAAATATGTCCTAAGCCCCCGATACCGCCCATCAACATTGGCAACAAGATCACTTCAATTAAGGACATTCTATCCACCCTCTGGAATCATTTACTATTATTATATATTATTTACAGAATATTCAGAATAGATAATTGGACACATATTTGTCCACCAAAGGAGAGCAAAAATGAGGAAAATTGTGATGAAAGTCTCGTCTGTCGACAAACTTCGATTTCAGAACTATATGATGCAGTTAAAAAGCGCCGAATCCAAAGCGGAAGCAGATATGTATTACCGCATGGCAAAAAAGATCCTGGAAAAAGGCAGAAAGCAGGCATAGATTTTTTCCGGTAAACGATTTTGACGGCCTGATTTCTTACAAATAGGAATATATAGAGGCTTCAATTCAATTTTGTCCTTTCATGTGAATGGGGTTTTGTATGCCAAGTATGAGATACTTGGTTTTTTGATGTGGACGGGGTGGACTGTTAGTAGCCTGTACCGAGAGCCGGCGCGGATTGACTGACGGATTGGATTTTGGTGATTGATTTTCTGTTGAGTCAACTTCGGTGGACTGGATTCGGTCCAGGAATTGTCCACCTCCATCATAAAAAAAACTTCTCTTTTGAACAGAACCCTCATCTTTCAACCTCACTATACATAAAAAAGGGAGAGCCTAAGCCCTCCCTTTTTCATCTACCTTAACTTAGTTTACCCCCACAGCGTCAAATGCAGCATTGACACTTGCCACTTCGGAGCTTCCTGAACCATAAAGGTCAGAAGTGGACTGTACCACAGCTGAACGAAGCTGGCTGAAGTTTGAAGATGGAGTCAGATACTGCGTAAGTGCACGGTAGTAGATATCGCCTACTTTATCCGTCCCGATACCCGTTACGTTCACTCCATAATGTGTACCGCCCTGGCTCAACAGATAAGCCGCTTTGTTCCCGATTCCGCTGTTGATGTGGACACCGCCGTTGTCGCCGGTACCTGTGTATCTGACTGAGTAATGGTCAGGGTCATTATATTTCGTCGGATCTGACATGGAGCGAAGTGCGTCCCCGCTCACTCCCGGCGTATAGATGTCTTCCCCGATTTCCCAATCCGGGTTGTTCCCTGTGTGGTATTCAAGCAGCGTTCCGAATACATCGGACATGGATTCATTGATGGCACCTGACTCGTTTTGATAGATAAGGTCAGCCGTTGTATCCGTCACGGCGTGGGTCAGTTCATGTGCCACGACGTCAAGTCCTCCTGATAGTGGAACGAATGTAGATCCATCCCCATCACCGTAAACCATTTGCTGGCCGTTCCAGAATGCGTTGTTATAGCTTCGTGAATAGTGGACCGTTGATTTCAGAGCTGCCCCGTTGCCGTCATAGCTGTTGCGATTGTGGACGTCTTTGTAATAATCGTATGTTTCTCCTGCATAATAATGGGCATCGACCGCAGCACCGTCGTATGAAGCATTGAATTTATTGTCCGCATCCGCCCAGAGAGACCCAGGCAGTCTTTGACGGTTTTTCGCATCATACGTGAATACACCGCCGCCCCTTGTATTATCCTGCAAATAATAAGTGGAGGAAGAAAAAGTTGTATTCAGAGACTTCGAATCGCCAAGTACTCCTGTACCAGTACCTACCGCGTCAGTTCCTGTAATACCATTACCACCAGGCTTTCCGCCGGCTTCATGGATCTCATTTACTTTATCCAAAATTTCCCCGCTTGCCGCATCGATGAAATAGTTCCAGTTACCCGGCTTCGGATCTAAGAAATTGTAGTTTACGAGATAAGCTTGATGTGCCTCCCCGCCTTTTACATAAATCACTGTTTTTGCTTTAGGGGCATATTCATAAGCCGGCTCACTGCCGATTTCAGCCACTAAATCCTTTTCCCCTGCAGCGAGGGCATCATTTTTCGACAGGCTCTTAGAAGCTTTAAGAGACTGCTTGTCTGCAAGATTCGGAACCGGTGCCCCGGACACTGCCGTCAATACACCATCTTTATTGACATGCGCAGTCAAAACGGCTCCATATACCGGTGTCCCTTTGTACATTTGCTGAACGCGGAGATATGTAAATCCGAGTTTATCTTTTTTCTTTTCTACTACTTTAAAAGAAAGGTTTGCATCGCCCTTGAACTTAAATACATCCTGTTTTTGATTGAAATAATCCATCACGATTTTTTCAGGAGCATTGGAAGAAGGCTGGGTCAGCTTCCCTGAAATGAATTGCGGGGCTCCAATCTTCTCATTGAAGTTCACTTTCTGGCTCAGATCGGGTGCACCCAATGCATCCGCGGATAATACGGGACTCATCATCAGACCTGCAGTTAATCCTAACGCTACGACTTTTTTCTTCAATTACAACACCTCTTTTTAGAATTTTCTAACTTTTCAAACTGTAGATAAAACTATAGTACAAGACTGCCAGCAGACGAATGAGCCAAAATACCCAAAAAACAACTTTCTCAAACCTATATCTCAATACCTACAAAAAAAGCTAAAAAATCGTTCGTTTCAGGAAAACTTGAACAAAATAACGTCCTATACGTGCATTCTTTTCTGATTTCCATCAAATTCCACACAAAAAGGCCCATCCCTCTTCCGCTTTAAAGCGGTGAGGGACGGGCCTTCAAATGATTGGATTTATCGTTTTTGGATTTCCTGCTGAAGCAATTTGTTAACCATCGGCGGGTTTGCCTGGCCTTTTGTTGCTTTCATGATTTGTCCGACAAGGAATCCAATCGCACGGTCTTTACCGTTTTTGAAGTCTTCGATGGATTGTGGATTGTTATCCAGTGTCTCGGTGACGATTTTTAGAAGGGCTCCTTCGTCAGAGATTTGAACAAGACCTTTATCTTTCACGATCTGTTCAGGATCTCCTCCGTTTTCAACAAGCTCCTTGAAGACTTTCTTCGCGATTTTGGAAGAAATCGTACCTTTTTCAATCAGCTGAATCATGCCCGCAAGACCTGCAGGAGTCAATTTCAGCTCGTGAAGTTCTTTTTGCTGGGCATTCATGTAAGCTGATACTTCACCCATCAGCCAGTTGGAAGCCTGCTTCGCGTCTGCCCCTTCGCCGACCGTCTCTTCGAAGAAATCGGACATTTCTTTCGTTAAAGTCAGAACCATCGCATCATATGCAGGCAGTCCCATTTCTTCCACATAGCGCTGTTTACGCGCATCCGGAAGCTCAGGAATCTCCGCACGTACGCGGTCCATCCACTCCTGGTCGATGTGGAGGTTCAACAGATCCGGTTCAGGGAAGTAACGGTAATCATCCGATCCTTCCTTTACACGCATGAGGATCGTTTTACCCGTTGATTCGTCGAAACGGAGTGTTTCCTGCTGAATCAGGCCGCCTGATAGAAGGACTTTTTCCTGACGGACGATTTCGTATTCCAGTCCTTTTTTAACAAAGTTGAAGGAGTTCAGGTTCTTAAGCTCCGCTTTCGTACCGAACTTCTCCTGTCCAATCGGGCGGAGGGAAATGTTCGCGTCACAGCGCAGTGAACCTTCTTCCATCTTACAGTCTGAAACACCTGTATATTGAATGATGGATTTCAGCTTTTCAAGATACGCATACGCCTCTTCCGGGGTACGGATATCCGGCTCTGATACGATCTCGATGAGAGGCGTACCCTGGCGGTTGTAGTCGACAAGGGAATATCCGTCGCCGGAGTGAGTCAGCTTACCTGCATCCTCCTCCAGGTGCAGACGGGTGATCCCGATGCGTTTTTTCTCACCGTTGACTTCGATTTCAATCCAGCCGTTTTCACCAATCGGCTTGTCGAATTGAGAAATCTGATATGCCTTCGGGTTATCCGGATAGAAATAGTTTTTACGGTCAAACTTGGTATCCTGTGCGATTTCACAGTTCAAGGCCATTGCCGCTTTCATTCCGAACTCAATGGCACGCTTGTTCACCACCGGAAGTACCCCCGGGTATCCAAGGTCGATGACGTTCGTGTTCGTGTTAGGCTCGGCCCCGAAGTGGTTCGGCGCCGGTGAGAACATTTTACTGTCGGTCTTTAATTCTACGTGGACTTCTAGTCCGATTACTGGTTCAAAGTTCATTGATTTCACCCCTTACAGTTGTGGTTTTTTTGTATGGAAATCTGTAGCCTGTTCGAATGCATGAGCTACGCGGTAAATTGTGCTTTCATCAAAGTGCTTCCCGATGATTTGCAGTCCAAGCGGAAGTCCGTTTGAAGAGAAACCGTTCGGAACGGAAATTCCCGGCACACCTGCAAGGTTGACAGGGATCGTCAGGATATCATTCGCGTACATGGTAAGCGGATCATCGATCTTTTCACCGATTTTGAATGCAGGAGTCGGCGTTGTCGGGCCGACAATGACATCATATTTTTCAAATACGTCTTCAAAGTCTTTCTTGATCAGCGTACGTGCCTGCTGCGCTTTTTTATAATAAGCATCATAGTATCCCGAGCTGAGGGCGAACGTACCGAGCATGATACGGCGTTTTACCTCGTCCCCGAATCCTTCGGCGCGCGTCTTCTTGTAAAGATCAAGAAGGTTGTCTGCGTTCGGCGTGCGGTAGCCGTAGCGGACACCGTCAAAACGGGCAAGGTTTGCAGACGCTTCCGATGAAGCGAGCAAGTAGTATGTCGCTACACCATATTTGGAGTGAGGGAGTGAAACCTCTTCCCAAGTCGCTCCAAGGCTTTCCAGCACCTTAAGTGAAGCAAGAACGGATTGGCGTGCTTCTTCCCCGACACCTTCACCAAGATATTCTTTCGGCACCGCGATTTTCAGACCTTTGATATCGCCTGTCAATGCTTCTGCATAGTTAGGTACTTCAACGTTCGCTGAAGTGGAATCGTTAGGATCAAGACCAGCAATGGCTTGTAACAAGTATGCATTGTCTTCAACATTCCGTGTGATCGGTCCGATTTGGTCAAGAGAAGACGCGAATGCGACAAGACCGAAACGGGATACACGTCCGTAAGTTGGTTTTAAACCGACAGTACCTGTGAAAGATGCAGGCTGACGAATTGATCCGCCTGTATCTGAACCCAGTGAGAATGGAACTTCCCCGGCTGCAACCGCAGCTGCTGAACCGCCTGAAGATCCGCCGGGAACCGTTTCAAGATTCCAAGGGTTGCTTGTCTTTTGAAAACCTGAGTTCTCAGTCGATGAACCCATGGCGAACTCATCCATATTCAGTTTCCCGATTGTGATTGTATCGGCATTATGTAATTTATTGATGACCGTTGCATCATAGATTGGGTTGAAGTTCTCAAGGATCTTGCTTGCACACGTCGTACGAAGGCCTTTTGTGACGATATTATCCTTGATCCCGATCGGCATCCCGAATAGAAGGCCTTTCGATTCATCCGTCCCGAGCTTTGCATCCATTTCCTTCGCTTTCGCACGGGCATTCTCTTCGTCCAGTGTTAGGAATGCTTTCACTTTATCTTCGACGGCATCGATACGTTTGTATGATTCGTCGACCAGGTCTGTAACAGAAACTTCTTTTTTATGTAAAAGCTCATGAAGCTCTGATAATTTATGATCAAATAATGACATGAGTTTCCCTCCTTAGTCCAAAATCGATGGCACGCGTACTTGTCCATCCTTCTTATCCGGTGCGTTCTTTAACACTTCTTCACGCGGAAGCCCTTCTGTCGGCTCATCTTTACGCATAACATTCTTCATATCAAGCACATGGCTTGTCGCTTCGACATTCTCTGTATCTAATTCATTGAGCTGCTCGGCAAACCCGATGATCGCATCTAATTGATTGGTAAACTTCTTTGCTTCGTCTTCCGTGATGGCTAGTCGTGCAAGGTGTGCAACGTGCTTCACCTGATCTTCTGAAATTCTAGACATCCTCTTCACCTCCATAAAGTTTCGAACACTTGCAATACTATTGATAATACCAAAAATCGCGGTGTTAAAGCAATAGGCCAGGTCTGTATGAAATGACTTCCAACTGGTCAAATCCGTATGCCAGTCTGATGGAAGGTGAGTCCTTGTCACGCCATACGATTTTTTATTTTTCGGGTTACGAAACAAAGAAGTTGCCACCTCCCCCTATTTTCTATACCTTTAAATTAGATAATAAAAGAAAGGATTTTCCATATGCGTGCGATTCTCACAACGTTCCTGATCGGACTCGCAGGCGGCGGTCTCTTCACCCTGCTCCACGTCCCATTGTCCTGGATGCTCGGTTCGATGGTGGCCGTCTTTGCTTTTCAAAAATGGACACCTATCACTCTAAAGTGGCCGCCAGTGTTAAGGGATTTCGGCCTGGTGATTGTCGGCTATGCGATCGGCCAGTCTTTCAGCATGAAAACACTGATTGAAATCGGAACACAGCTGCCTTCCATGCTCACTATGACGCTTGCTGTCATCCTGATTTCAATGATCCTTGCCTATTTCACAACCAAAATAACCGGAATCAACCTGCCGTCGACCATTACCGGCAGCATTCCGGGAGGGCTGTCCCAAATGGTGGTGCTTGGTGAAGAATTAAAGAATATCGACCTGACCGTCGTGACCATCCTGCAGGTCGTCCGGCTGCTGTCCGTCATATTTGTCGTGCCGTTTTTGGTATTCAGTCCCCTTCTCGCAGGTCATGCGCCGGCTTCTGCCAGTTCGGGTCCGGGCACTATGTCGTCTTTTGACTGGGGTTTTATCCTATTCTTGGGGATTGCCGTCTTATCGGCATTTACTGCAAAAAAAATACACCTCCCCACCGCTTCCATGCTCGGACCGATCATTGCAGTCGGCGGGTTGGTGATTGCAGGCCTTGATGTTCCGGCCATGCCTGGGGTGCTCATCATCCTGGCTCAGTTATGCCTCGGGATTTATTTCAGCTTCATGCTCGATTTTTCCTCGGCAGAAGGATTATCTAAATTCGTTCCGCTGTCCGTCATCACTTCCCTTTGCCTCTTGGTAAGCTGTGTCGGCTTGAGCTTTATTCTAAGCAAATGGCATGATATTTCGTTCCTGACAGCCTTCATCAGCCTGGCACCGGGCGGCATGGCTGAAATGGCGATCGTCGGCCAGTCGGTGAATGCCGATCTTTCGATTATCACCGGATACCACCTGTTCCGGATTCTTTTTATCTTATTCATCATCCCGTTCTTCCTCAAATGGCTGTTCAAATCACAGTTGTTTGAGGCAAAGCAGCATTAGAAAAGCTTGTTCTTTATTTTGGAGAACACGCTTTTCTTTTTTTGCTTTGTGTTCACAGCAGGTTTGTCTGCCTGCTTTGTCACATAAAT
Organism: [Bacillus] enclensis; assembly: GCF_001456935.1. GTDB lineage: Bacteria > Bacillota > Bacilli > Bacillales > Bacillaceae_B > Rossellomorea > Rossellomorea enclensis. Next base: position 456,417 of record NZ_KQ758484.1, read on the forward strand.
CTCTTCCTTGTTGATGGCGTGATCATAGGCAAGCAGCAGACCGATATCGGTTTGGGATTCTTTGTTCGTGACCATTGAAAATTTCACACCATACTGATTGGCGAGTTTTATATATTTTGTAAGGTAGTTATAGTTCATGTTTCCATTCAGCAGGAGTTTTGCCCCCCGGTGTTCCTTCAGGCATTCTGCGACTTCCTGATAGACTTTCTTTTCCCTTACCTGGCTTTGTGTCAGGGCAATGACGATCCGTTCCCGCAAGCTTCCGAGGAATTTCCGCCTTTCGTCAGGCTTCGTCTGTTTTTGTCCGTACATCCCATTTTCAAGATAGTCATCGATTGTTGGCTTACTCACTTCCGGCACCTCCGCGGATATTGGTGATTTTCATTACACTATATGATTGAAGCTGTTCATTTGCTTATTCTCTCCCATTTTCTCTTATGCAAACACTTTCAGACAAGGGGTAAGGGTTATGGTGCCTCTAATGCCGCTATTGATTTCCGTGCAAAACTCCGCTTTCCGCGGGCGGTTGGTGAGCCTCCTCGGCTTCGCCTGCGGGGTCTCACCTAACACGCTTTTCCCGCAGGAGTCTACGTTTTGCACTCCAATCAATCGCTGGAACCGGCTAACCACCGTTATAAACCTTATCAATGCATAAAAAAATTCCCCGGTTAGAACTTTCCTACAGGTATAACAAATGAGTTTTTATTTGAAATGAAGGTCCAAAACTTCCGGCCCTTCCCTGGTTAATTCGAATTTCATGGTGTGAGGTGCATTTCCATAGGGGTTTTCGACTTTTACTTTCCATTTATCTTGACCTTCTTCTATGACTTCGACAAAAGGGGTTTCTTTCAATGCCTTCATATACTCTTGTTCAGTTACCCTCTTTTCCTTGCCGTCTGTCTTTAAGATGAATTCTCCATCTCTTTCGCTTCCGATATTGTCTCCTAAGTGTTCAGTCAACCACCCGGCGATCTGCGGGGATATGTTTTCTGCTGTTTCCAGAACGCTTCCGGTATTCAATTCAGGCTTGTTTTTCAGCACATCAAATAGATAGTGTTCCACCTTGCCGCATTCGAAGATCCTGCCGTGTTCATCGATACCGCCTTCTGTACTGCATACATCGACTGCAATGCCGTCGACGGGAAGTTCGCTGTCTTTGAGTTCTTTTTTGCCTGCGGTGTCGATTCGGTAGTTCTCTACACCTTTAACGGCATAGCCCATCCGCTGGCCATCGGAGTTCAGTTCGTAGTAGTTCATACTTTCATCGTTCAGCATCGGTTTGGTGATGAGGTCCAGTTGCGAGAAGACAAAGTCGGCCTCAGTATAAGGAGTCGGGCCCCACCCTCCGGCATCCGACTTGGTCCTTTTTACGTTTACTGAATCCCCGTCTTCGGAAAGTCTTATCCGGTAAAAAACGGTCTCGGGGTGATCCTCATCGACAATTGATATATCAAGACTTTCGTATTCTCCTTCTTTATCAATGACCACACTAAATCTAGTCAGCTTCACGCCATAATCATTCTCCACGTCCAGTTCCTTCTTAATATTGGTCCATTCTTCCAACAGGCTTCCCTCATAAAAATTCGTCTCCTGCAGGGTCACCTTTCTTGGCCATTCATACCATTCCTGAACTGCGAACGACAGGATCACTGACAAAAGGAAGACTGTAAATCCGGTATAAGCTGCACGATTTTTGCTCCACACATTGGCCCGGATGTTACGAAAAAATAGTATAAAGATTATAAACCCAACGGGAATAGGGAATCCGTTCAGGTTAAACATCGCCGTCCCGAGGATGGTGTACCCAATCAACTTCGCTAATAGGTATGGTTCTTCTTCGTCTGATTTACGGTATAAAACAATTACGACTGCAATTGATAATACCAGCAGCATGAGTTCCAGCATCTTTAACGCCCCCAAACCTTCTTCACTTTCATATATATTCATTATACAGGAATCCGGCGGTATTTTTGGGTAATTAATCCAATTATCCACAACAAAAACCCCGCTTCATCTAAAATGAAACGGGGTTCATCCATTTATTTTATCAACCAATCACAGACAACAAAATCGCCTTCTGCACATGCAAGCGATTCTCCGCCTGCTGGAAAACCGCCGATTTCGCTCCGTCGATGACTTCGGCCGTCACCTCTTCCCCGCGGTGGGCAGGGAGGCAGTGCAGGAATTTCACGTCTGAGGAGGAGTGGGCAAGCAACTCGTCGTTAACCTGATAAGGTTCGAAAATCTGAAGGCGCTCTGCCGTCTCCTCTTCCTGCCCCATGCTGGCCCAGACATCTGTATAGACGAAATCCGCACCGGCAGCGGCTTCCACCGGGTCATGGGTGAGCGTAAAGCTCCCTCCGCTTTGCCCTGCCAGTTCAACCGTGGCATCAATGACTTCCTGCGAAGGCTCATAGCCTTCGGGACATGCGACCTCGACATCCATTCCAAGCTTCGCACACAGGATCATGAAGGAGTGGGCAACATTATTTCCGTCTCCTATATAGACGACCTTCATTCCGGCGAGCTGACCTTTCAACTCGTAAATGGTCAGTACGTCAGCCAGTGCCTGACAGGGGTGATACGTATCGCATAAGCCGTTGATGACGGGAACACTCGCATGCTCTGCAAGTGCTGCAACCTTTTCATGTTCAAAGGTGCGGATCATGATGGCATCGACGTAAGAGGAAAGCACTTTCGCGGTGTCTGCAATCGATTCGCCCCTTCCCAGCTGGATGTCGCGTGAATTCATGTAGATTGCGTGCCCGCCCAGCTGCAGCATGCCGGCTTCGAATGATACGCGGGTCCTGGTCGATGATTTCTCGAAGATCATCCCGAGTGTTTTCCCTTCCAGTTTCTTTGAAACCGGGTCCTTCTTAAGCTGCTCCGCCAGTGACAGGAGTTCATGCACCTCTTCTGTTGTATAGTCCAGCCACGTCAACAGGTCCCTCCCTTTAAGGGATAATGTCTTAAACGGTGACAGGACTGCATTTGATTTCATCATGTTCACTTCACTCCTTGCATCATTTTAGGTTTTGCCAGTGGAATCGGAGCAGCTTCGCCCGTCTCCATACTTTTTATAAAAGCAAGCAGGGTTTCTTTTTCCGTGATGACGGTAATTCCCCCTTCAAGTGCCTGAATGCGTTTCTTCTTCATCTCTCCGTTATCCTGGTTATTGAAATAGACCGCTGCTTCCGGGGCGTCCACCCACTCATCAAATCCGGCTTCTCCGGAAGTTTGATGGACTTGAAGATCGTCGAAATCTCCATCGACGAATATCGTGCCTCCGTTCTGCACATGATCATGCAGCGGTTCAAACACCTTGAACATCGCTTCTTCCACCGTATGCCCAAGGCACATCCCTTCTCCGGTCGACTTCATATTCGCTCCCAGAATATGGTCAAGTTCAGGAAGGGCGTGCGAAGAAAAGACCGGATATTTCACCGCCACGGTTTCAAGTTCACCGGCAGACGGTGCAGGGAACGAATCGATCTTCAGCTGCCCGTCACATAAAAGGTCGGCTGCCATTTCAATCAATGAAAAGCCGATGACCTTGCTGATGATCGGCACTGTCCGGCTTGCCCGAGGATTGACTTCCAATATGAATACCTCATCCCCCTGAAGGAGGAACTGGATATTCATGATTCCTTTATAATTCAGGGCAGAGACGACTTTCCCGGCATAGTCCGAAATTTCACTTTTGACTTTTGCGGACAGTGATTGTGCAGGAAAAATGGCCATGCTGTCTCCCGAATGAACGCCGGCCCGTTCGATATGCTCCATGATGCCCGGGATATAGGCATTCTCCCCGTCTGCCACCAAATCGATTTCAGCTTCCGCACCCGTTTTGAATTCATCGACAAGGACTGGAAAATAGTCTTCGTCTGCTTCCTCGAGCCACTTATGGAGTTCTTCCTTCGTTTCCAGTTTGACCATGCCCTTGCCGCCGATGACATAAGACGGACGGCACAGAATCGGGAATTGCAGGTCCTTCGCTGCCTTCAGTGCCTGGGATTTGCTGTGACAGATGTCCCCTTTGACGCGGGGAATCTCGAGCTCGTCAAGCAATTGATAGAATCGGTCACGGTCTTCGACGGCATCAATGGTGTCAGAAGTGATACCAAGCAGATGAACCCCTCTTTCTTCTAAAAGAGGTGCAAGATTCAAGGCCGTCTGTCCCCCAAATTGAACGAGGACGGTATCGATCCCTTCATGTTGAATGATCTCCATGACGCTCTCTTCTGTGACCGGTTCGAAATACAGGCGGTCTGCCGTCTCATAGTCAGTGCTGACCGTTTCCGGATTATTATTCACGATGATCGTTTTGTAGCCGTGTTCCTGCAGGCGCTGATTCGCTTTGACCGCACTGTAGTCGAACTCCACTCCCTGGCCGATCCTGATGGGGCCGGAGCCGATGATGAGCGCCTTCTTTCCGCCGGAAAGCGGCTCTATTTCATTTTCTCCCCAGTAGGTGGAGTACGCATAGTTGGTGATTGCGTCGAATTCGCCGGCACATGTGTCGACCATCTTGAAGCCCGGTTTGAGCCCGAAGGCCTTGCGCAGAGCCGTGACCTCACTTTCCCCTGTGCCTGAAAGTCTGGCAATATCACGGTCTTCGAATCTATATTTTTTTGCCAGCTCCAGGAGTTCAGGACTTAAAGGTTCTCGCTGCAGCTTACTCTCTACACTCAACAGATTTTCAAGGACGGACAGAAACAGTTTATCGATTCCTGTTTTGTCATGAAGCTCATCCATTCCCACGCCTCTTCTTATCAGCTCCACCAGTTGAAAGAAGCGGATGTCCGTCGGAAATTCGATTGCTTCGAGGAGCACCCGGTCCGGCAATGACACAAGTCCTTCCTTAAGGGAGAGACCCATCGCACCGATGTCCAGGGATTGGACCGCCTTTTGAAAGGCTGCTTCCATCGTCCGTTCGATCGCCATCACTTCCCCGGTCGCTTTCATTTTCGTTCCGAGACGGCGGTTTCCTTCAGGGAACTTATCGAACGGCCAGCGGGGGAACTTGACGACCACATAGTCTAGTGCAGGTTCAAAGCTCGCATATGTCGTCCTTGTCAGCGGATTGATGATTTCATCCAATGAATAGCCGACGGCCAGCTTGACGGCGATTTTCGCAATCGGGTAGCCGGTCGCCTTCGAGGCCAGTGCCGATGAACGGCTGACCCGGGGGTTGACTTCAATGACGTAGTATTGATTGCTGTCAGGGTCTAAAGCAAACTGTATATTGCAGCCTCCCACGACTTCGAGGGAATTGATGATATCAAAAGCCGCCGTACGGAGCATATGAAACTCCTGATCCCTCAACGTCTGCGAAGGGGCAACGACGATTGAATCACCGGTGTGGACCCCTACCGGATCGAAATTTTCCATGTTGCATACCGATATACAATTTCCTTTCGAATCTCTCATCACTTCATACTCGATTTCCTTGAAGCCGGCAATGCTCTTTTCCACAAGGATCTGATTGATCGGGCTTGCTTTCAACCCGGTTTGGACAAGCTTGACGTACTCTTCTTCCGTGGATGCGATCCCGCCTCCTCTTCCTCCCAGTGTATAAGCCGGGCGGACAATGATCGGAAGCGAAATCCTTTCTGCAAAAGCAAGTGCAGATTTGACGTCCTCGACGATTTCACTTTCAGCAACCGGATGATCGAGCTCGTTCATGAGGGTACGGAATTTTTCACGGTCCTCCCCCTTCTGGATCGACTCCACCGAAGTACCGAGCAGTTTCACGCCGTATTTATCGAGGACCCCTTTTTCATGGAGCTGCACTGCAAGATTGAGCGCCGTCTGCCCGCCGAGATTCGCCACCAGGCCGTCGGGCTTCTCCTTTTCAATGATGCCTGTGACCGTTTTAACCGTAAGAGGCTCACAGTAGACGGTGTCGGCGTTTTCGGTATCGGTCATGATCGTCGCAGGATTATGGTTCACAAGTACGACTTCATATCCTTCTTCCTTCAGGGCAAGGCAGCCCTGGGTGCCTGAATAATCGAATTCTGCTGCCTGACCGATGATGATCGGTCCGGATCCGATGACGAGGATCTTCTGAATACTTGAATCTTTAGGCATAAATCTTCTCTCTCCCTGGTTGTTTGATGGATTGATAGAATTCTTCAAAGATGTAAGATGCATCTTCGGGACCCGGACGCGCCTCCGGATGGAATTGCACGGATAGGATCGGTTTCGACTCATGCTGCAGTCCTTCTACAGAACCGTCGTTCACATTGAAAAAACGGGGCTTGAGATTCGTCCCTTTTAAACTCTCATCCTCGACGACATAGTTGTGATTCTGTGAGGTCAGGTAAACCCGGCCTGTTCCGTGATCGATGACCGGATGATTTGCTCCCCTATGGCCGAACAGCAGTTTTCGGGTGTTGCCCCCGAGTGCCAGGGCGATCAGTTGGTGCCCCAGGCATATCCCGAGCGTCGGAAGTGTCAGGATATATTCTTTCAACTGCGGCAGGATGCCCCCCATTTCTTTTGGGTCGCCGGGTCCGTTGGATATGACGATCGCATCCGGCTCAAGCTCCTGAAGTAATTCCAGACGATCATATGGCACGACGGTGACCGAACAGTCCATATCCACAAGGCTCGTGATGATTGACTTCTTCACCCCGAAATCAATTAGGGCAACCTGTATACTCCCGCTTCCATACCTGCTTACTTCTGCCGATGCCACTTGTTCAATCTGGCCCTTCAGCGTATGGGAAGGGGGAATTTGTGCTGATGCACTCATACATGCATTCTGGCTCCCGAGCTCCCTGATCGTTTTCACCACCTGGCGTGTGTCCACCCCCGTCATATAAGGTATCTTCCATTTTTGAAGATACTCTTTAAGGGAAGACGTCGCCTGATAATGCGAATAAACGTCCGGACAATGAAGCATGACGACCCCTTTGACCTGAGGTCCGGCACTTTCGGAATCACTCTCATTGATTCCATACTGGCCGATCAGCGGATAGGTGAAGACCACGATTTGATCTTTATAGGAAGGATCCGTGAGCACCTCCTGATAACCCGTCATACCAGTAAAAAACACGATCTCGCCGACAACGTTCCCCTTGCAGCCGGGGGACAATTCGCCCTTGAAGACGGTCCCGTTTTCCAAACTTAAGCAGCCGGTCATGATGTATCCCTCCAATAAATGAATTTTTATTATAAATTAAGTATTTTTATGCATTCCTGATTAAAAAATTTTACCTGGCCGCTTCCGCCGTTTGTTGACTGAGGCAGTGTTCCAGTATCGCGAGTGCTTCCTGAAGTTCCTCTTCGGTGACGTTCAAAGGCGGAAGCAGACGGATGACATCCGGCCCTGCAGGAAGGGTCAGCAGTCCGTTTTCCCGCAGGCGCCCGATCGGACCCTTCGCTTCTTCCGCCAATTGGATGCCGATCATGAAGCCTTCCCCCCTCACCTCTTTCACCAGAGCCAATGACTCAAGTTTATGTTTAAGGGACTGGATAAATGCTTCAGACTTTTCTTTCACTTCTTTTAAAAATGACTCCTCGATGATGGTCTCCAAAGTCGCTTTCACTGCGGCCATCGCCAGGGGATTCCCTCCAAAGGTGGATCCATGGGTGCCGGGTGAAAAAGTTGAAACGAGCTCTTCCCTTCCGATCATCGCCCCGACCGGGAATCCGCTTCCGAGACCCTTCGCTGCTGTTACAATATCAGGCTGCAGACGGTAATGCTGAAAAGCAAATGGCGTTCCGGTGCGCCCGATCCCTGTCTGCACTTCGTCTATGATCAGAAGAGCACCGAGCTCCCTGCACTTATTCTCCACTTCTTTCAGAAATTTTTCCGTTCCCGGATGGACTCCGCCTTCACCCTGGATCACTTCGACCATGATCCCCGCAATATCGTCACCACCAACGTCTCTGAGCGCTTCCACGTCGTTATAAGGCAGGTACTCAAAAGCCGGCAGCAGCGGACCGAATCCGCTGTGGATCTTCTCCTGGCCTGTTGCGCTCATCGTCGCGAATGTGCGGCCATGGAAGGATTGTTTGAAGGTGAGGATCTTTGTTTTACCAGTATGTTTTTTTGCCAGTTTGATTGCCGCTTCATTCGCTTCCGCTCCGCTGTTGCAGAAGAATACTGCATCGAGCCCGCTTGCTTTCGCCAGAAGACCGGCAGCCTGTTCCTGAACGGATAGCTGAAACAGATTCGACACATGCCACAGTTTATCCAGCTGATCTTTTACTGCCTTCTTTACCGCTTCAGGGGTGTGGCCGAGATTGCAGACCGCTATGCCCGCTATAAAGTCCAGATATGTCTTTCCGTCAGCATCTTTCACCCTTGTTCCTTCACCAGAAACCAGTTCAACATCCAAACGGTTATATACAGGGAATAAGTGACTCATGAAGCCGCGACCCCTCCTTTACCTTTGATTTTTGTACCAAGTATGCTGCCGTCTTTAAAAATTGCCTGCTGTCCGCCTGTGATCATCACTTCTTTCAGATGGCGCGACAATGCGGAAAGCGCCGATTTCACCTTCGGGATCATCCCTCCCGAAATCACACCGTCTGCAATCAGCCCCTCGATTTCTTCAGCGGTTGTGTCCGGAATCAATTTTCCTTCATGAAGGATACCGGGTACATCGGTTACGTATAGAAGCTTCTCCGCTCCAGCCGCTTTCGCAATCGCAGCAGCAGCGAGGTCGGCATTGACATTTACCTTCGTTCCGTCTTTCGTAAGAGCAAGAGGCGCAATCACAGGGAGATATCCTTCTGAAATCAATACGGTCAGTAACGCGGTGTTCACTTCTTCAATATCACCGACCAATCCAAGTGACTCCCTGTCAATCAGGGAAGCAGTCAATAAATCGGCGTCATAGCCGCAGAGCCCGACCGCGTTCAATCCGTGTCCGTTCAATGTACCGGTTAGATGACCGTTCACTTTTCCTTTCAGCATCATTTCAGCAACCTCGAGAACCTTTGCCGTCGTTTTGCGCTGTCCGTTTATGAAGGTCGTTTCGATATTGAGCCTGTTGAGCATATATGTGATTTCCGGGCCGCCGCCGTGGACAATCACCGCGTTGTACTCTTTCATCAAGTCAGCAAGGCTCATGAAAAATTGCGGGGAGAGTCTGTAAAGGATGCTCCCTCCAAGTTTGATGACAAGTGTCTCACGTCCGGTAGCTGGCATTGATTTTGACATAGTCATACGTTAAATCACACCCCCACGCTTTTCCTTCTCCGGCACCGTCCTTTAAAAAGACGCTGATCTCTACATGTTCTTCATTTTTCATATAGTCACTGACACTCTGTTCATTGAAGACCTGCGGGGTGCCTTCCGAGAAAACAAGCTCCCCTCCAATGTAAATATCACATGTATCAGGCTGGAGGACGGCAGGGCTGTGTCCCATTGCCCCGACAATCCTTCCCCAGTTTGGGTCTGCTCCGTAAATGGCTGTCTTGACGAGATTCGAGCCGACTATTTTCTTGGCAATGACCTTGGCATCCCCGTCCGAGTGTGCCCCTTTCACCGACACTTCCACTAGTTTGGTCGCACCTTCCCCGTCACGGGCAATCTGTTTTGCCAGGTCTTCGCATAAAAGCGTCAGTCCTTCCTGGAAGTTCTCCCAATCAGGATGATTTTCATTTAACGGCTTATGATCTGCCGTTCCATTCGCCATCACGATGACCATATCATTGGTTGACGTCTCACCGTCTACGGTGATCTGATTGAACGTGGTATTGACCGCTTTCTTCAAGGCGCTTTGAAGGACCGGTGCTGAGATATTCGCATCCGTCGTGATGAATCCGAGCATCGTCCCCATGTTGGGATGGATCATGCCGGAACCCTTGGCAGCACCCCCGATCGTGATGGTTTTTCCGTCTACCGTGACTTCAACACAAGCCGCTTTTTCAACGAGATCTGTCGTCAGGATCGCCTGCTGAAATGATTTGGCACTGTTGTAATCTTTATGGACCGCAATATGACTGCACCCTTGTTCGATTTTTTCCATCGGGAGGCACTCACCGATCACCCCGGTTGAGGCAACGGCAACATACTCCTCGGGAAGCCTGAACCGTTTTGCGATCAATTCCCTTGTTTTATAGGCATCCTTCAGTCCCTGTTCACCCGTGCACGCATTGGCGATCGCACTGTTGCACACAATTGCCTGAAGAAGGCCTGCGGAGGCGATGCTCTCCTGCGTCACTTTTAACGGGGCCGCCTGGAAATGACTTTGGGTATAAACCGCTGCGCTCTGTGCAGGTCTCTCACTGTAAATGACGCCAAAATCCTTTTTCTCATAACGAAGTCCGATATGGATGCCTCCTGCCTTAAAGCCCGCGGGGGATAGTATGCCTCCCCCTTCAACCTTCTGCACTGTTTTTTTCTCAATGACACTCACAACTCTCTCCTCCTTTTATGGATAGGCTGTTCTCTATAAGGTCGTTGCCTTTCGTAAATAGACTTATAGCTTGTGGACGTGCTCTTTTTGATCTCAAGCTTACACAACAGGTGGACGGACAAACAGAAAATACCCAAGTCCCGGTATTTTTTTGTGCAACTCAACAAAGTTTGAGAAAAGAGTCTATGGATAAATAGGATAATAGTGAAGGCCTGCCGTTTCTTCGAGGCCAAATAGAAGATTCATATTCTGCACGGCCTGGCCTGCCGCGCCTTTTATCAGATTGTCGATCACGGAAACGATGGTGACTCTCCCAGTCCTTGAATCTGCTTTTATCGCAATATCACAGAAGTTGGTCCCGAATACTTCCTTCGTACCGGGATATTGGCCGATCGGCCGTATCCGTACAAACGGGCTGCCACTGTAAAAACGGCGGTATTCTTCATGGAGTTCACCGGTTGTTTTTTCCTTTTGAAGATCGCAATAGACTGTCGCCATGATGCCCCTGGTCATTGGAATGAGGTGCGTCGAAAAGGTGATCGGTCCTGTATCGGCGTCCCACCTCTTCAACTGCTGTTCGATTTCCGGGGTGTGCTGGTGTTCATGCACCTTGTATATCCGCAAATTTTCCTGGGTTTCTGAAAAGTGGCCGGATAAAGAGGGTTTCCTTCCCGCCCCTGAAAGACCGGTCTTGGCGTCGATGATGATGGAATCAGGCTTTATCAGCTTATTCTGTATCAGTGGAGCAAGAGCTAAAAGGGAAGCTGTCGGGAAACAGCCCGGGTTTGCTATCAGATCAGCTTCTTTAATCGCCACTTGATTGCATTCTGTCAGTCCGTATACCGCTTCTTTCAGGACCGCGGGATCTGCAGCCCCGCCTTTGTACCAGTCCTCATATTCCTTTGGATCCTGCAGCCTCAGGTCTCCGGAAAGGTCAATGACTTTCGCTTTCCCGTCCAGAAGCTTAGGTGTCATCTCTTTTGAAATCCCCGCGGGAACCGCCAGGAACACTGCATCGAGCTCTTTCATTTCATCAATCTGAATCTCCCGGATCCGACCATTTGTCAGCCCGGTCAGATGGGGATACTGCCCGGCATAGGAGTCTCCCTTTAAACTCGATGAATATAAAATACACTCAACAACCGCAGGATGATTTGACAGCAGGCGATGGAGTTCCACCCCTCCGTATCCGGTAGATCCGACAATTCCAACATTCATCAATCAATCACCACACTCAGTAGATTTAAATTAGGTCTAATTATATGACTGCATAAAAATAAAATCAATAGTATATTTATTAAAATTTAAACATCATTCTTTCTCCCTAAATAAAAAGCCCGTACCTCAGCGCTTTAAAGCACCGAGGGACGGGCGTTCATTTTTCAGCAAAGCTCTTTTCGCATACTTTGTTGCTTTACACACAAGAAAATACCGGAAATTGGGTATTTTCTGATGTCTGGCCACCTGTGGTTTAAACTTGAATTCGAAAAGAGCACGTCCTCAAGCAACATTCAGGCTGCTAGTCAATTTACGAAAAGCAACAATCTTTCAGAAAACAGCCTTCAGCAATTAAAACTGTTCTGCTTCGGTCGATCCTTTCAGGGCCGTCGTGGAGGAAGTACCCCCTGAGATCACCATGGATACCTCATCAAAATAGCCGGTTCCCACTTCGCGCTGATGCCTTGTTGCAGAATAGCCGTGCACCTCACTGGCGAATTCCGCTTCCTGCAGTTCGGAGTATGCGGCCATTCCACGGTCCTTATATCCCCTTGCCAGTTCGAACATACTGTGGTTCAATGCATGGAAGCCTGCAAGCGTGACAAATTGGAACTTATAACCCATCTTGCCCAGCTCGACTTGGAATTTCGCGATCGTTTCATCATCAAGCTTCTTCTTCCAGTTGAAAGATGGCGAGCAGTTATAAGCAAGCAGCTTACCGGGATGCTCTTTATGGATCGCTTCCGCAAATTGACGGGCTTCATCAAGGTTCGGCTCGGAAGTTTCACACCATACAAGGTCAGCGTACGGTGCATAGGCAAGACCCCTTGCGATTGCCTGATCGAGTCCTGCCTTCGTGCGGAAGAACCCTTCTGGTGTGCGTTCGCCGGTGATAAAAGGCGCATCATATGAATCGACGTCACTTGTGATCAAGTCCGCTGCGTTGGCATCCGTACGGGCAACGATCAGGGTCGGCGTTCCCATTACATCAGCCGCCAGACGGGCTGAGATCAAGTTCTTAACAGCCGTTTGAGTAGGAAGAAGCACTTTCCCGCCAAGGTGTCCGCATTTCTTCTCCGAGGAAAGCTGATCTTCAAAGTGAACAGCCGATGCACCGGACTCGATCATTCCTTTCATCAATTCAAACACATTCAGCTGTCCGCCGAATCCTGCTTCTGCGTCCGCCACAATCGGGACAAACCAGTCAATCGTTTCATCGCCTTCCACATAATGAACCTGGTCCGCACGCTGAAGGGCCTGGTTGATGCGCTTCACGACGGATGGTACAGAGTTCGCTGGATATAAGCTTTGATCAGGGTACATATGTCCTGATAGATTGGCGTCCGCCGCTACCTGCCAGCCGCTTAGGTAGATTGCCTTCAATCCTGCCCTTACCTGCTGGACGGCCTGATTTCCGGTTAAGGCACCGAGCGCATTGATATAGTCTTCTTCATGAAGCAAATCCCAAAGTTTCTCCGATCCCCGCTTAGCCAATGTATGCTCAATATCGATGGATCCCCTCAAACGGATGACGTCCTCTGCTGAAAACGGTCTGGAAACACCGCGCCATCTTTCATCCATTTCCCAGCTTTCCTGTAAAGTCATTGCTCGTTCATTCATACTGTTCTTTGTCATTGATCTCTCTCCCTTGTCATTTTTTAGAATCTTAAACATAATGGGTAAAACGTAAGTAAGTGTCAGCGGATGAATACAGATATTCTGCAGGTGTGGCGCATCTGAGTTGTGGGGAATGTCTTGGAGTGATGTCTATGATGGATGTAGGAACTGTATTCTTTTTGTTATAATACAGATTAATTAACATGTTTGTATTATATAACAGGTAGTTTTCAGATGGAACCTTTTTTTATGTATTTTTGTTCGACAAATTTTGCACAAAAAAAAGACCATGGAAACGGCCTTGATTTTAACGGGATTACGAAGCATCTAATCCCTCTTTTTCTTATGTTTTAATCTGTAAATGATATAGGCAATCAGGTTTGCAGGCAGGAATAATGGATTGATTTGTGTATTCTGATGAAGAAATGCCTCTCCGAAAGGCATCTCATCAAAAACCTCTCCCGCTTTGCGTTTATGCTTTTCCTTCTCTTCTTCCATCGCCTTGATATAGCGGTATTGAATGGGAATCATAACAATCGTAATGACAAACAGGGCAGATGCAACCAATAACCCGATGGAGTAAAAGTCATTCAATTAAATCCCTCCTTTATTTATCATACGTATGATTGATAAGCAGGTTTCATTTTTATTGAAGGCTGTTTTCTAAAAGATTGTTGCTCTGCGTAAATAGGCTTGCAGCCTGAATAGTGCATGTGGACGTGCTCTTTTCGAACTCAAGTTTAAACAACAGACTGACTAACAAGCCGAAAATACCCAAGTTCCGGTATTTTCTGGTGTGCAAAGCAACAAAATATGCGAAAAGAGCCTTATTGAAAAACGGAAGCCCACATAAATAAAACCGGCCTTGCCAATGACAGGACCGGTATTTCGATTATTCGTAAATATGAAGATACGTTTCCTTGCTCCCTTTTTTCTTCACGACGAGCGCCTCTGGGCCGTATGAAGAGTTGATAAGCAGTTCCACGTTCCAGCTTTCTGGAGTGTTCTTGCCGATCAAACTGGACAGATGGCGTGCAAACCCGATTGTTTCCGCTTTGCCATTATAGGTCAGCGCCACTTCCATATTCATGTCTGTGAGCTTCCCGCCTTGATACAGCGCTTCTCCCGTTACGCCGGTGAACACAGGGAAGTAGCCTTCGATTTCCTTCTTCAAATCCTGAAAAATCTTATTATCTTCCGGGTGATCTTCGGCTGCAACCGGTGAAGGGAAAATATAATAATCTTCATCGATCCCTTCCCAGTTCTGAATGGTATCGGTCCCGGGCTCCACAGTTGCATAGGCAAAGAATTGACCCGGAACAACCTGCTGCTTAGGAGCTTGTTTATATAAAGCGATCATGATGGGCACATTTTTAAGCTCATCTTTCTGCCTCATCCTTTTCATTACCTCGCCGGCCATCTTCGCCCCTTGTTCCTTCAGAACGTCATTGCTGATGTTCTTGACCATCCTCGTTCCGTTTGAGAGATTGGTTTCATAATTGACCGAATTCAACGAGAGGGCGATGACCACACCGCCGAGCCTGACTTTGTTGTCATCTTTCTTTTTCACCAAATAATTATGCTCCACGATATGCGCGAGATAAATCGGCGCGTCTTCCCCTTTGGCCTGCACAGGATTCAATCCCAGGTTCTCGCTTTCTTTCAGCCCTTTGTCGGCAAGCTGTTCACTCGTGAACTTACGCTGAAGCCAGCTGTCGACCATTTTCTTTGTCAGGAACTGTCCCTCTTTGAAGAAATATTGATCGGTTGAAAAACGGTTCTGGGCGACGCGCAGCAATCCATTTTCAATCTCATTAATATCATATCGGGAACCCAGATCATTGACGACTACACCGCGCGCCTTACTTGTGTCGTAGGGGAGCATCGTCTTATAATAATCGTTTGAAATTTGAAAGTTAGGAATGATCGCCTTTTTCGATTCACTGTCCTGATTCTCCTGAACGACTTGATCCTGTTTTTCAAACGTCGGCGCACAGCCGCCGAGTATCAACAGGGCGGCTAATACGGCCGATAGCCTTTTTTTCATTACGTCCTACACCTCTTATCGGTTAAGTTCTTCCATCAGCTTGTCCTCATCCCAAACTTCTATATCAAGCTCATTCGCCTTTTTAAGTTTCGATCCTGCATCTTCACCGGCAATGACAAGGTCCGTCTTCTTGCTCACGCTTCCTGTCACTTTACCTCCGAGCATTTCAATTTTCTCTTTTGCTTCATTCCGGCTCAGTTGTTCTATTTTCCCTGTCAATACAATGGTTTTCCCTGCAAAGTAAGAATCAGCTTCACTTGCCGAAACTGGCTTTGGACCTTTATATACCATGTTGACCCCGGCTTCCTTCAGCTCTTCGACCAGCTCTTTCACTTCATCGTTTTCAAAATACGCGACGATCGCATCGCCCATTTTCTCACCGATTTCGTTGATATTCGTCAGCTCTTCCTTAGAAACTGACATCAGCTTGTCCATTGAATCGAACTCTTGGGCAAGGGTCTTGGCCGCTTTGGCCCCTACATGTCGGATCCCGAGTCCGAAAAGCAGTTTCTCGAGGGAATTCGATTTTGAAGCTTCAATCGCCTGAAGGAGGTTATCGACGGACTTCTCACCCATCCTCTCAAGCTGAAGGAGCTGATCCCGTTCCAATTTGTACAGATCGGCCACATCCACGATTAACTGCTCACGGAACAGCTGACTGATGACTTTCTCACCAAGTCCGTCGATATTCATCGCATTTCTGGAAACAAAATGGATCAACCCTTCACGGATCTGGGCAGGACACTTCGGATTAATGCAGCGAAGCGCCACTTCCCCTTCCAGCCTGACAAGCTCGCTTTCACATTCCGGACAATGCGTCGGCATGCTGAATTCCTTCTCTTCACCTGTTCTCTGGTCCTCCAGCACGTTCACAACCTCAGGGATGATGTCCCCTGCTTTCTTAATGACAACATGATCCCCGATTTTGATATCCTTTTCCCTGATGAGATCTTCGTTATGCAGGGACGCCCGCTGAACGGTTGTACCTGCAACCCTCACCGGATCGAGGATGGCAGTCGGTGTAACCACGCCGGTCCGTCCGACACTCAGTTCGATGTGTTTTAAAATCGTGACCACTTCTTCAGCCGGGAATTTAAACGCGATTGCCCAGCGCGGACTTTTCGCCGTCGTGCCGAGGGCTTTCTGCTGGTCCAATGAATCAACCTTAATGACGATGCCGTCGATGTCATATGAAAGATCCGGACGTCTTTCAGTCCAGCTCTCCACATACTGAAGGACTTCCTCTATATCTGCACAGCGCTTTCGTTCCGGATTCGTTTTGAACCCGAGGTGGTCCAGCCGGTTGAGACCTTCGCTGTGAGAGTCTATACCTGTATCCCCGATGTCTGCCAGGGCATACAGGAAAATATCCAGATTTCGGGATGCAGCAATTTTGGGGTCTAGCTGACGCAGTGATCCCGCCGCTGCATTCCGCGGATTCGCAAAGGGTTCTTCTCCCTTTTCCTCTTTCACTTTATTCAACGCTTCGAAAGACCGCTTCGGCATGAAAGCTTCACCGCGTACTTCAAACGAAAGGGGTTCCTTGATTTTCAATGGAATTGAACGGATCGTCTTCAGGTTGGCTGTGATATCCTCCCCTATCGATCCGTCCCCGCGTGTCGCACCCTGCACGAATGCCCCGTTTTCATAACGGAGGGACACGGCCAGGCCGTCGATCTTGAGTTCACATACATACGAGAAATCATCCCCGACAGCCTGGCGTACGCGGCGGTCGAAATCACGGAGATCCTGTTCATTGAAGGCATTCCCCAGACTGAGCATCTGACTGCGGTGTTCCACTTTCTCAAATGCATCGAGAATCGTCCCCCCGACCCTTTGGGAAGGGGAATCTGCCGTTCTCAATTCAGGGAACTGATCCTCGAGTTCGATCAGTTCCCTCAGCAGCTGGTCATATTCGGAATCGGGCACCGATGGTTTATCGAGGACATGGTATTCGTAATTGTATTGATTTAAAAGTTCGTGCAGTTCGTGCACGCGTTTTTCAGCCGATTGTCGGTCCATTCTAACAACCCTTTCATGCTAATCTTTCACGCTTATTGAACAAGCGTTTAACTTCATGAACGTTGATTTAACGATGTTTTTGGATGTTGATCAAACGTTTGTTTAATTCTACTGCAACTAAATGCCGCTGTTGATTTCCGGTGCAAGACTTCGCTTTCCGCGGGCGGCCGGTGAGCCTCCTCGTCGCTGCGCTTCTGCGGGGTCTCACCTGTCTCGCTTTTCCCGCAGGAGTCTTCGTCTTGCCCCTCCAATCAACAGCTGGATTTTCCTCAAATCTTCATCTTCACCTATTATCCAAAGCTCGTAATTTCCTCAACCTCATTATCACAAAAACTAAACCCGCCGATCATGCTTTTTGGATAGGGGCAAATTTGGCCAGAAGGCGTTTGATGCCTGTCGGGCTTGGGAAAGCGATGTCGAGTTCGACGCTGTCGCCTGAGCCTTTTACGCTTACGACGGTGCCTGTGCCCCATTTTTTGTGGGACGCCTTGTCGCCTACCTGCCAGGAGACTGCTTCTCCGCCGGTTGTCTTCTGTACAACCGGTCGTGTGACTGGCTTCCTTGGTGCAGGACGGGACGGAGATCCTCCTGCCGTTCTGCCAAACGGTGACGAGAACGGGCCTTTACTCTTGCTTTCGGCCATGACGTCATCCAGCAGGTCTGCCGGGATTTCACTGATGAACCTCGATACAGGATTCATTTTCGTCTGCCCGAACAGGGTCCTCATCTGTGCATTTGTCATATAAAGCTCTTCTTCTGCACGAGTGATCCCAACATAGGCAAGCCTCCGCTCTTCCTCCATTTCGTCTTCTTCCATGAGGGAACGGCTGTGAGGGAATACACCTTCCTCCATTCCCATTAGGAATACTACAGGGAATTCAAGCCCTTTCGCAGCATGAAGGGTCATCAGGATGACTGAATCCTTCGGCTGATCATCTTCATCCAACTTATCGATGTCGGCAACGAGGGCAAGGTCTGTCAAGAACGCCACAAGGCTCTTATCGTCGTTAGACTGTTCGAAGCTTTTTGTAACGGACAGGAACTCGTCCAGGTTTTCCAGTCTGCTCTGGGATTCAATCGATTTTTCCGCTTTCAGCATATCGGTGTAGCCTGATTTCTCAAGGATTTCTTCTACAAGCTCTGTTACCGATAAGTACTCCTGCATTCCAGTATAGCCTTTGACCATTTCTTTAAATTCAATCACAGCTTTTGTGATCTTCGGGCTCAACCCGATAAAATCAGCTTCCTCAAGCGCAGAAAACATCGAAATGTCATGATCCGCTGCGTAACGTGCGATCTTATCGACTGAGGTCGCCCCGACTCCGCGTTTTGGTACATTGATTACACGCTGAAGGCTGATATCATCATCAGGATTGGCAATCAAACGAAGATAAGCCAGGATATCCTTGATCTCTTTTCTGTCGTAGAACTTGATGCCGCCCACAATGCTGTATTCAATATTCGATTTGAGCAGGACTTCCTCCATAACACGCGACTGGGCATTTGTACGATACAGGATGGCAAAGTCAGAGTATTTACGTTTTCCGCTATCCACCATCTCCTTGATCTTTCCTGTAACGAACTGCGCTTCTGTCTGCTCGGAATCCGCCCTGTAATAAGAAATCTTTTCTCCGTCGTGATTCTCCGTCCAGAGATTCTTCGGCTTACGGTTCGAATTCTTCTGGATTACTTCATTTGCCGCCTGCAGGATACGCTTGGTGGACCGATAATTCTGTTCAAGTAAAATGACGTTCGCGCGCGGATAATCCTTTTCAAACGAGAGGATATTGGCAATATCCGCTCCTCGCCAGCGGTAGATCGATTGATCCGAATCCCCTACGACGCACAGATTCTGAAAGCGTGAAGCCATTAATTTCACGAGCATATATTGCGCCTTGTTCGTATCCTGATACTCATCCACGTGGATGTACTGGAATTTACGCTGATAGAATTCCAGCACTTCCGGAACCCTTTGGAACAAGTGGATCGTCGTCATGATCAGGTCATCGAAGTCGAGTGCCTGATTCTTGCGGAGACGCTTCTGATATTCTGTGTAAACATCCGATACCACCTGGTCATAGTAGCCTCCAGCTGTTTTGGAGAACTCTTCCGGAGTGATCAGTTCATTCTTCGCGGAACTGATGGACCCGAGGATGGAACGGGCATCGAATTTCTTCGGATCGATATTTTTATCTTTCAGGATGGATTTGATCACGGACTGCTGATCCGTCGAATCCAGTATCGTGAAATTCCTGTTCATCCCGATGCGGTCGATGTCCCGGCGCAAAATCCGCACACACATACTGTGGAATGTTGAAATCCAGATGTTCTCGGATGCTCCGCCCAGGATATTATTGATACGATCCTTCATCTCCCTGGCTGCTTTATTCGTAAACGTGATCGCCAGTATGTTGTAAGGATTCACTCCTTTTTCCACCATTAGATACGCAATCCTGTGCGTCAGCACTCTTGTCTTACCTGACCCCGCACCTGCCATGATCAATAAGGGACCCTCTGTCGCCTTCACCGCTTCCGCCTGCTGCGGATTCATTCCGTTCAATAACCGATCAGTCAAAAATTGCATAACATTCTCACCACCATAACGAACATTTGTTCTGTATTTGTCTTCCATTATATCTTAAGGAGGGCTGAACCTCCAGCACGAATCTATCCTTTTACAGCCTTAACTGTTTTTAAAGCCGCCTTTAAATCTTCATATACAATATTTCCAACGACGACCACGTCTGATACCCCAGCCATTTCCCGGGCCTGTTCAGTGGTCTTGATGCCGCCGCCATAGAAAAGTGTCGTATTTTCAAGTGAATCTTTTACTTCTCTTACAATATCAATATCACCGTATGTACCGCTGTACTCCAGATAGAAAATCGGCAGGTTGAACATCTTTTCCGCCATCATCGCATACGCAGCGGCATCCTCGCCTGAGAGTTCCGTATTGGCTTCCGTCACCTTTGCTGCTTTGCAGTCACTGTTCAAGATACAATACCCTTCAACAAGGATTTCATCCCAGTTCATGATCTCCCCGTATTCCTTCACCGCCTGATGATGAAGGCCGGTGACCCAGTCAACATTCGGGCTGTTCATCACCATCGGGATAAAATACAAATCAAATCCCGGGGTGATCGACTCCAAATTGGAAACCTCCAGGATACACGGCACTGTATAGCGGCGCACCCGCGCCATCAAATCGAGGACATTCTCGAGAGTTACACCGTCCGTTCCCCCTACAATGATGGCATCCGTTCCTGACTCGCATACAGCCTCCAGCTCATCATCATCTATATGTTTATCGGGATCCAGCTTAAACGCATGTCTCCACTTTTGAACATCATACATCGATTGTTCCTCCATTCATACATCCATCTAACGTATTATATCATGTGCAGAAGGGAGTCGCATTACCTCGTCTTTTGTTAAAAAATGAAATTGGGACGTGTTCCCCGCTGGAGGCATTTTTGTGTTTGCTGGGTTGTAACGGGGCAAGTGGTGCAGGCGTGGGGGTGGAGCGGCTTACGAATGGTGTGCGGCATACGCAGGGTGTGCTGCTTAATTAGAATGATTCTTGTAAAATCATAAGTTTGGAAAATGGATCATAAATCTCTGAAATGGATCATATTTTCCCAGAATGGAACATAAGTTTCCGGAATGGATCATAAATACACTCAGGCAGGCAATGATTACCTAGTTGACGGACTGTTTATGTAAATCCGAACCACTTCCTCACCAAATTACATAAAATTCATTAAAACAGCCCATCCCCACCTTCAAACTTAGCAAAGAATGAGCCATATACCCAAAAAACCCCCTCCTCAACCAAAGGACAGCCCCAAAGCCGCCTCCCTCTCCAATCGCACAAGCATCACCAAATACAGCCCCTCTGCCAACCAAAAAACAAAAAAACCGCTATCCAATTAAGATAACGGTTCCTCTACTATTCTTCTGCTTTTTCATGCACGCGGTCGAGCACAAGCTGATACGCGTCGTTGCCGTAGTTCAGGCAGCGCTTCACCCGGGAGATGGTGGCTGTGCTTGCTCCCGTCTCGGTTTCAATCTTATGATACGTCTTGCCTTCTTGAAGCATGCGGGCCACTTCAAGTCTTTGCGCAAGGGATTGAATTTCATTGATCGTGCACAAATCATCAAAGAATCGATAGCATTCTTCCATATCCTGCAGGGAAAGAATCGCGTTAAAAAGCTGGTCCAGTTCTTTCCCTCTAAGTTTGTTTATTTGCATATATAATCTCCTTTTCCTTCTCTATTGTTGATACGATACAGATCCTGACAAGCCTGGAGAGTCCGGGATGATATTGATCCAGGTTGCACCTTTTCTGAGCGGAACCTGCTTTCCGTCTTCATATGGGAGAATCCTGCCGTCCGTGTTTTCCCATTTGACCTCACGAAGTTTTCCATCCTGCAAGAGGTAGGCGTTTCCGCCGGATTCCAGGTCGATATCCCTTCTGCCTGCACTGTCAATGATCTTATGCGGTGCTTCGGCAATCAGGATATTCTCAAGCAGGACCGGATCTTCGGTTTCGTAGTCAACCGTCTGTTCCCCGTTGGAATATCGTTCATATTTGCCTTCGTCCCTATTGTATTCATAGACGACATCAAACAGCGGATTATTAAAATAGGAAATCATGACCGATTCCGCTTCTTTTCCATCCACTGCTGCATCTTTTGAAGCAAAACGCAGCGGCTCAGGGGGATTCTCCATTGAAAAGCCGTTTTCATTTGCCCCTTTTTGAATATTTTCAAAAGAAATATACGAATTATGAGGCGCCTTCCGGAAATCTGCCCGCTTGAATAGCGTCCCATCGTACCTGATGCCGTTCAAGTGATCGATTTCACCGCTTTCAAGCATCGCTTTTGCGTCTGGACTGTAGCCATGGGCAATATATAGGCTATCGTACCCCTTTGCAAGGTCGATATAATAGTCCCTTGCGCTCCGCACCGGCCCGACCTTATCGGGCTGCCTGCTTTGAAAGATGGCAAGGAATCTAGTCACATCCCCTTCTGCCAATACTTCATACACAATATCCGCTTTGGAAAGGCCGGATTGCGGCCTTGCTTTCGGATGATTATTCACCATGACAGCGACCGCGCGATCGGTCGATTCTTCCTTCATTTCTTCACCGGTAAGCGGTGACTGAAATTTCATCACGTTCTCGACGTCTTCATTCGCCACGGGCGCAGCTTCTTCTTTTGCAGGTTTCTTTCCTGCTTCTTTATCTGAACTGCATGCTGCAAGGGTCAGAGCACTTAACAAGATAATAAGTGGCTTTTTCAGCATAAAATTGTAACACCCCTAATGTTGTCTCTATACTTTCATATTTTAACGCATTATCGTTGGAAAGAGTACCGTTTTCTTCATTACATCATAGATTCCTTTTTGCGTCACCCGTATATAAGGCAAATGTGTCGACTGCAAAAAGAGCAGCGTGTAAATCGGATCGGCAAATTTATAGCCCCGTTCTGAGAGCAGCGTCTTCATGATTTTCTCTTCTTCAATCAGCTCCGGTATCTCTTTTTTGGAAAGAAGGCCGCTGAGCGGAAGCGGGATTTCGTGAAGCACTTCTCCGTTTTCCGTCAGGACGATCCCTCCTCCTATTTCTTTCATCCGGTTGAAAGCTGCGATCATATCCGGTTTGCTTTTCCCGATCAGGATGATATCCCCCGTATTGGAGTAGGAAGACGCAAATCCCTTCACCCCGTTGGAGAATCCTTTCAGCATGGTGCTGATCCTCCACTTCCCTTTTCGGTCTAGGAGCATCAGGAAAGACTGGTCATGATCCGGAGCCAGTTCATCTGTCGACGGATTGATATTGATCGAATACGGCTTGGTGATCACATCGTTTACCATTTCAATGCCAAATGGCATGGAGAACTGAAGATCATCATAAGTTACATCCCAGTCCAGTGAGAGAGGGGTGAAGCCATGTTCCTCCCATGGAATCTCCTGATCATGTTCGACCGGCATCGTATCTTTCAGCACCCATTTCCCTTTTGACAGGACAGAAACAGGTGTAGGATCCTCTTTTCTGCTGAGGAAGTTGATATTGGCAACCCTGCCTGTCGCAATCATTCCATGCAGGTGTGTCAGATTATAGTAGTTGGCCGCATTATAACTTGCCATGTTGTAAGCTTCAATCGGGGAAATCCCCTTATCGATGATCATTTTAAGCAATACGTTCAAGACTCCCTCTTCATGAAAAGCCGGTGTCGACCCGTCTGTTGTAAGAAGGATGGAATCGAAATTTTCGATTCCCTTTTCCTTGAGGCCGTCGAGCAGAACCGGGAGATCCGGGCGTATCGATGAGTGACGGAGCGTCACCGTCAAACCCTGGATCAATCTTTTGTAGACGTCTTCCCCTGTCATCGCTTCGTGGTCGCCGTCGATTCCGAGAAGCTTGAGCTTGGCGATCGTTTTGTCAGAAGAACCGGGAAGATGTCCCTCGACGATTTTCCCCATCCTCTTGGCTTCCTGCATCCAGTGAAGAAGCAGATCGTCCCCTTCCAAAAGGCGCGGCCACGCAGTCAGCTCCCCGCCCTGGACGACCGAATCATGCTCAAGCCATGATTTTACCTCTCCGTTTGAAAAGGTTGTGGCTTCATCGGCCATTTCGGTCTGGGAATCAAAGCGTGTCCACCAGTACATCGAGTACGGCAGCTTATTGAATTCCTTCAATAAAGAAAACGCTTTCTTTTTTTCCAACTGTAAAAACATCATGAGGTTATCATTTACAAATGCAGTTGTACCTGTTTGGGATGCATACTTGGAAAAAGATTGGGGATTATAAAGCTGAAACGGATGTACATGCGGTTCTATATATCCGGGCACCAGGTATTGTGAATCACAATCCACGACTTCACATTCCCCCAGCTGGTCCGGGAGTCTGTCACCGGTATAGACGATGCGGTCTTCGTACACCCATATATGTCCCTGCACCCATTTCTTCAATGTGGAGTGCAGGTATGTTGCATTTTTCAAAAGGATAGTCGGAGATCGCTCCCCGTCGAGAACCTGTACGTGTTCCCGCAGTTGTTTATTCTTCCATCTGTAGCGCTGTTCCAAGGCGAACACTCCTCTGGTGGAATGGTATTGAATGTCTGTTTTATTTATCTCATTTCTTTAACATGTATGCTGGCTGAAAGGTTGATAAAACCTTCACATAGCTCCTTTCGCCCAAAAAGAAAGGGCTTTCATTTATGTTAACATATTTTGTATTTTAACGCATTAAAGGTTTACAACAATTATGTGAATTTTCAAATCAAGGAGGAGTTTACAAATGAAAGTATCATCAAATATCGGGATTATCAATGCATTGATCCGAATCACGCTTGGGCTAACGATTCTGACATGGACAACAGCCAAGCTCGTCAAGCGCCCCTGGAGAGACTCTTATCTCGTATTAGCCATGGTCGGAGCCATGAAAGTGGGCGAAGGAATCCTGCGCTACTGCCCTGTCACCGACCTTTTTGAAAAGAGGGGCGAAAGCGGCAGTGAGAACAAGTCCAAAGGAATGGGAAGTAAAGCGATGGACATGTTCAATGTTAAAGATATGCTGAAATCTGACAAAAAGAATAACGGGAATCAGAATTTCAGCGGAAGTGAGGTTCAAAAACACGAGCCGAACATGTCAAAGAAAGATGCCGATTTCAACCCCGAGGACCTGACCAATAAAGAAGTCCAGGACGCGCTGAACGGCGGACTCGGTAAATCATCCGATAAAACGGACAACTTCGATAACCAAGGCTTCACTCAAATCTAATCAAAGAGGGACGGGCCTTTATCCCGGTAAAGGCCCGTCCCTCGTCACATTAACGTATTAAATTTTCATTAAAGGAGATGCTTGTTATGTTCTGGGAGTATTTGACCGATATGTCTTATGTGCTTTTTTCACTGATCGGCGGAATCATCGCAATTGCTTACGTGTATATCCGCAGAACTAGGAAGAGACGTGTCCGATAGCCTTCTTCCCGATGTCTTTTCTGTAAAATAGACCTCTCCACCGGATTGTGTCCAATTTTCCATACACAGAATCATAAGCCGCTTCGACACTTCCGGCTTCAGCTGCGATCAACAGGACCCGGCCTCCGTCCGTCACCAGTTCCCCTTCTTCATTGCGGGCTGTCCCTGCATGGAAGACGAGTGCATCTTCTTTAAGACCCTGCAGCTCAGGCAGGCTGACGCCTTTTTGATATCCCTCCGGATAACCGTCTGAAGCCAGCACCACACCAAGCACCGCTTCTTCCTTCCACTCGAGGCTGATTTCTTTTCCATCAAGCAGATCTCTGATGACCAGCCCAAAATCTGATTTCATCCGCGGCAGGACGACCTGTGTTTCCGGATCCCCAAAGCGCGCATTGAATTCAATCACTTTCGGACCTTCTGCTGTCAGCATGAGCCCTGCATATAGAATACCCGTAAACGGGCGGCCTTCCTTCACCATCGCTTCTGCTGTCGGTAACAGGACCGTCGACACGGCTTCTTTCACCATCTCTTCAGGAATATGCGGCACAGGTGAGTATGCACCCATCCCGCCGGTGTTCGGACCCAGATCGCCATCAAACGCACGCTTATGATCCTGCGCGATCACCATCGGATACACGTTCTCACCCTGTACGAATGCCATCAAGGAAAACTCTTCCCCTACAAGACATTCTTCAATCACCACTTTCACCGATGCATCCCCGAATTTTTTATCGAGTAGCATTTCCTCCAGCGCCAGAAGTGCCTCTTCCTCCGTCTGTGCCACAACCACACCTTTACCGGCTGCAAGCCCGTCTGCCTTGATCACAATCGGTGCCCCGGCTTTTTTGATATAGGCCGACGCAGCTTCAATGTCCGTGAAAACTTCATATGATGCGGTCGGTATATTGTACTTCTTCATCAGTTCCTTCGAGAAGGACTTGCTGCCCTCTATGATTGCCGCGCTTTTAGAAGGACCGAATATCTTGAGCCCCTCGGCCTGGAACTCATCGACGATCCCATCCAGCAAAGGATTCTCAGGCCCGACGAACGTGAAATCTATATCCTTTTCTTTCGCAAACGAAATAAGTGCTGCAAAATCGGTTTCCTGGACAGGGATGCATTCAGCAACCTCCGCCATGCCCGGATTACCCGGTGCACAAAAAACTTGTGAAACACTTTCGCTCTCATCAAGTTTCCGGGCGATCGCATGCTCCCGGCCGCCTCGTCCAATCAAAAGTATCCTCATAGAAAAGCCTCCTTATAATGAGTGACCCCCTCCTAGATTATTGAATGAGAGAGGGGGTGGAATGGTTGTCTTCTTTTATGGTGGGCTGTTTTGTTGGGTTTGTGTACCTGGTACAAGTTGAAGTTTGTGTACCTGGTACAAACCATGGGCTTTGTACCAGGTACAACACCTGATCAGATGGGTGCGTTCATTGGGGTGCCTATTTGGGGTGCCAGGCTCAAATCGGTTAAATTGAGCCTGGCTCAATACACTCAATCTGAGCCTGGCTCAAACTACACCTTTTGTGCCTGGAACAACCCCCCCGAATCGTGCCTGACACAAAACACTCAATTTGTTCCTGGCACCAAACAGGCAAATCGTGCCTGGCACAAAAACCCCAATCCGTGCCTGGCACCAACTAACCAACCTCAAAACCCTAATGCTTAAAATGACGAACCCCGGTAAACACCATCGTAATCCCGTATTCATCCGCTTTTCTGATCGAATCCTCATCACGGATCGATCCGCCCGGCTGGATGATGGCTGTGACGCCGGCTTTAGCTGCGGCTTCGACGGTGTCGTCCATCGGGAAGAAGGCGTCTGATGCCATGCTTGAACCTGCTGCGCGTCCGCCTGCCTGTTCGATCGCGATCTTGGCTGCTCCGACGCGGTTCATCTGTCCTGCTCCGACACCGATGGTCATCTGCGAATCAGTCAGGACGATGGCGTTTGATTTCACGTGTTTGACAACCTTCCAGCCAAGTTTCATGGCTGCCCATTCTTCTTCCGTCGGCTCACGCTTGGTGACGACTCTTACATCGGCATCATCCAGGGTGAAGGTATCATCCGATTGGACGAGAAGGCCTCCTTCGACTGTGGTGATCTTTTCTTCTAATTTGTTCAGTGATTCAAATGGCACCGTCAACAGACGGATATTCTTTTTACCGGAAAGGATCTCGAATGCTTCATCGGTGAATGATGGAGCAATGACGATCTCCAGGAAAATTTCATGAAGCTGTTTTGCCGTATCTTCGTCAACCACGCGGTTCAATGCGACGATGCCGCCGAAGATGGAAGTTGAATCGGCTTCATAAGCCTTTGTGAACGCTTCGCTGATTGTTTCACCCACTCCGACTCCGCACGGGTTCATGTGCTTGACTGCGACTGCCGCCGGCTCAGTGAATTCCTTGACAATCTGCAGGGCTGCGTTGGCATCATTGATATTATTGTAGGAAAGTTCTTTCCCATGCAGCTGCCTCGCCATTGCTACGGAAAATTCAGAACCAAGCGGTGCGCGGTAGAAAGATGCCTTCTGGTGAGGGTTTTCACCGTAGCGCAGATTTTGTTTGAGCTCATAGGTCATGGTCAGGCGCTCTGGATTTTTCTCTCCTGATACTTCTGTCATATAACCGGCGATATGCGCATCATATGCTGCCGTGTGACGGAATACTTTCGCAGCAAGCTTGCGGCGGTTCTCATGGGAAACCTCTCCGTTCAGCTTCAGCTCTGCAATCACCTGATCATAGTCGAGTGCGTCCACGACTACGGTCACATAAGCATGGTTCTTGGCTGCTGCACGAAGCATCGTCGGTCCGCCTATATCGATATTTTCAATCGCGTCGTCAACACTTACATTCGGCTTGGCGATTGTCTGCTGAAATGGGTAGAGATTTACACAGACAAGGTCGATGCCTTCGATTCCCTGCTCCTCGAGCTGCAGGCGGTGCGATTCTTCGCCGCGTTTTGCAAGAAGTCCTCCGTGGATTGAGGGGTGAAGAGTTTTTACGCGGCCTTCAAGGATTTCCGGGAAGCCTGTGACTTCCTCGACGCCTTTCACTTCCAGGCCGTTTTCGGAAAGCAGTTTCTTCGTCCCGCCTGTTGAAAGGATTTCATATCCCAACTGGATTAGTTCCTGAGTGAATTCCACGATTCCGCTTTTATCTGAAACACTGATCAACGCTCTTTTTTTCATATGGCTCCTCCTCTGACTGATCACTATTTAATTGCCTTGTTAAAAGGCCCGTCCTCCATCACTTTACCACACTACCATAATAAAGCAACATGCTCTTCATGCAATTTCAGTACCCTGTTGTAAGGAAGAGGTGGTTGAGGGTCACCGGGTATAGGTGGTGTTCGACATGCTGGATTTTTTCCTGAAGGGAATCCCGTGTTTCCCCTATGGAAATGCGGACGATTTCCTGTTCGATGATTTCACCTGTATCCATCCCTGCATCCACATAATGTACCGTTACCCCGGTGATTTTCACTCCGGCTTCGAGTGCCTGGCCGACGGCGTCTTTCCCCGGAAACGCAGGCAGGAGCGACGGATGGATATTGACGATCCTGCCTCCGTAGCTTTCAAGCAGGGTTGGGCCGATCAGCCTCATATAGCCTGCCAGCACAATGAAATCCACTCCGGCAGCTTCGAGATGCCGCTGGATTTCCCTTTCGAATGCTTGCTTGTTTTCATAGTCTTTTGCACGGAATACGAAAGCAGGGATTCCGGCCGACTGTGCCCTGTGGATGACAAAGGCACCCGGCTGGTCACATACCAGCAGACCGATGTTCGCCTTCAGCGTACCGGCTTGAACGGCATCCACGATGGCTTGAAAATTACTCCCGCTTCCTGAAGCAAAAATGGCAATCTGTCTCATGACTAAGCCTCCATTACTGACTCGGTTTTTGTACGAATTGTACTCCTTCTTTGGTTGAAACCTTACCGATGATGCAGGCTTCCTCTCCCTGTCCTTTCAGGAAATCGACGATATCTGCGGCGTCATCCTCTTCGACTGAAAGCACAAATCCGATCCCCATATTGAAGATGTTGTACATCTCTTCATGAGGGATCCCTCCGTACTGTTTAAGCGCCGTGAAGATGTCAGGCACATCCCAGCTGCCTTCCGTGATCTCGGCTCCGAGTCCTTCAGGCATCATCCGCGGGATGTTCTCGATGAATCCGCCCCCGGTGATATGGGACATCCCATTGATGCGGTATCGTTTCAAAGCGGCCAGCACCGGTTTTACATAAATCCTCGTCGGTGCAAGCAATGCTTCCCTTAGTGTGGTGTTTAATCCCGGCAATGATTCTTCCAAAGAGAAAGGATGATCTTCAAAGAAGACCTTTCGCACTAAAGAGTATCCATTACTGTGTATACCACTTGAACCCAGTCCGATTAACACATTTCCTTCAGAAATGTTCTCTCCTGTTACAATTTCTTTCTTTTCACAAGCACCAACGGCAAAACCGGCGATATCATATTCTTCGTCTGTATACATCCCCGGCATTTCGGCTGTTTCGCCGCCGATCAGCGCACATCCCGCCATTTCACATCCGTCCGCAATTCCTTTTACAATACCTTCTATCTTTTCCGGATGAGCCTTTCCGGTCGCTATATAATCTAAGAAATAAAGCGGCTCCGCTCCTTGTACGACAATATCATTCACGCACATCGCGACACAGTCGATGCCGATCGTATCGTGCTTGTCAGCCATGAACGCAAGCTTGAGCTTCGTCCCGACGCCGTCCGTCCCGGACACGAGGACCGGTTCCTTTAAACCAAGCTGTGACAGGTCAAACATACCGCCGAAGCTCCCCAGCTGACCGAGTACTCCTTCGCGTGCGGTACGTTTCACATGCTTCTTGATCCGTTCGACCGATTCATATCCTGCTTCTATATCTACGCCTGCCTGGCGGTACGCATTTGCCATCTCGATCTCCCCCTATTTCACTAGCTCTTTTTCATGCGGATGAAGCGTATCCGGGTAGATTTCCGTCGGATACTTCCCGGTGAAGCAGGCAAGGCACTGCCCGCAGTTAGGGGAAGAATCATCGCGCCCGATCGCTTTCAATACACCGTCCGTACTGAGGAATGTCAGCGAATCCGCCCCGATGATCTGACGCATTTCTTCCACTGAATTAGAAGACGCAATCAGTTCTTCATGAGTCGATGTATCAATTCCGTAGTAACACGGATTTTTAATAGGAGGGGAACTGATGCAGACATGTACTTCTTTCGCTCCCGCTTCCTTCAGCATACTGACGATCCGCCTGCTGGTCGTCCCGCGTACGATGGAATCATCCACCATGACGACGCGCTTTCCTTCCACGACCCCTCTTACCGGTGAAAGCTTCATCTTCACACCCTGTTCACGGAGTGACTGGGACGGCTGGATGAATGTACGCCCGACATAGCGGTTTTTAATGAGTCCCATTTCATACGGGATCCCAGATGCTTCCGCGTAGCCGATCGCACTTGAAATACTTGAGTCAGGCACCCCGGTCACGACATCCGCTTCGATCGGTGATTCATATGCAAGCTCCATTCCCATCCGTTTGCGGGCTGAATGGACATTGATGCCCTGGATATTGCTGTCCGGTCTTGAAAAATACACATATTCCATCGTGCACATCGCATTTCCATTCGAAAAACTGAAGCGTTCAGAAGTGATCCCATCATCATTGATGATCAGGAGTTCACCAGGCTCGATGTCCCGTACGAATTCAGCTCCGACGATATCGAAGGCACAGGTTTCAGAAGCCACGCAGTAAGCGTCGCCAATTTTTGCAAGTGAGAGCGGGCGGAGCCCATGAGGATCAAGGGCCACCATCATCTCCGTTTCTGTCATGACCAGAAACGCATAGGCACCTTTCAGCATCGTCAATGCATTCTTCACCCGGTCCTTCAACTGTGCATATCCGCTTCTTTTTATCAAATGAGCGAGGACTTCTGTGTCCGACGTTGTTTGAAAAATACTCCCCTGCCCCTCAAGCTGATGCTTCAGGGCATTTGCATTGACCAGGTTCCCGTTATGGGCAAGCGCAAGCCCGCCGCTCTGCGAGTTGAAAAGGAGAGGCTGGACATTTTCGTAGCCTCCGCCCCCTGCGGTCGCATAGCGGACGTGCCCGATCGCTCCGTCACCCGTTAGTTTCTCGATCGAACCTTCCTGGAACACTTCGGTTACGAGGCCTTCCCCTTTATGACCGCGAAGCGTCTCGCCGTCCGATACGATGATCCCGGTTCCTTCCTGTCCGCGGTGCTGCAGGCTGTGAAGGCCGTAGTACGTAATTTGGGCGGCATTCGGATGTCCCCATATCCCGAACACCCCGCATTCTTCGTTTAAACCTTTGATTTCAGCAGGCATGGAATCGCTCCTCTCCAGGCTGATTCAAGTTCCCCGACAGCCGCTTGTACAAGGATTTCTCCTTTGCGTGATGCAATCGTGACTTCCCCGTCTTTCTTGACGGCGCCGACTGCTTTTGCTTCCCCTACGAGTTTTTCAAACTCATCGCGATTCTCCGGCTTCACCGTCACTAGGAAGCGTGATTGCGTTTCACTGAATAAATCCGTCACATGACATTCCCCGTCAACAAATATTTCTGCTCCAAGGCCTTCTGTACCGAACGTCGATTCTGCAAGCGCAACAGCAAGTCCGCCTTCCGCGAGATCATGGGCCGATGCGACCAAACCTTTTTGGATGGCTTCGAGCAGCTGCATCTGACGGCGGAGCTCAACTTTCAAATCAATGGTTGGCGCCTGTCCGAAAATCTTTCTTTCCGTCAGCTTCTGCAGTTCGCTTCCGCCGAATTCCGCTTGTGTTTCACCGATGACATAGATCAAGTCGCCAGCTTCCTTAAAGCTTTGGGTCGTAACATGATCAAGGTCTTCAACCAGTCCGACCATCCCGACAACAGGCGTCGGATAAACGGCTGTGCCCATTGATTCGTTATATAGGGACACATTCCCGCCGATGACCGGTGTGGACAGCTCACGGCATGCTTCGCTCATCCCATCCACGGATTTCTCGATCTGCCAGAAGATTTCAGGCTTCTCAGGATTTCCGAAATTCAGGCAGTCGGTGATTGCAAGCGGGATTCCGCCCGAGCACACGATATTGCGGGCCGCCTCTGCAACCGCAATTTTACCCCCGACTTCTGGATCCAAATAAAGATAACGGGAGTTGCAATCCGTCGTCATGGCCAGCGCTTTTCTCGTCCCTCGCACCCGGACAACCGCTGCATCCGATCCAGGGGTGACGACCGTGCTTGTTCTGACCTGATGATCGTATTGATCATAGACCCATTCCTTACTCGCGATCGTCGGCTGTTTCAATAATGAGATCAGCGTTTCTTTATAGTCATCCACCTGAGGTACCGGCGTTTCCATTGCCTGGAATTCTTTATAGTAAGCCGCTTCCTCGGAAGGCTTATGGTAAACAGGCGCTTCTTCCGCAAGGGCATCGACCGGAACATCCGCTGCCACTTCTCCTTTATGAAGGAGTCGGAGACGCTTGTCATCCGTCACTTTCCCGATTGAAACAGCTTCGAGGTCATATTTTGAAAACAGATCGACAATCTCCTGCTCGCGGCCTTTTTCCACGACGATCAGCATGCGTTCCTGTGATTCCGAGAGCATCATTTCATAAGCCGTCATCCCTCTTTCACGCTGAGGGACAAGGTCCAGATTCATTTCGATCCCAGATCCGGCCTTGGAGGCCATTTCCGCAGACGAGCTGGTCAATCCGGCCGCACCCATATCCTGAATACCGACGAGCGCATCGTTTTGAACGAGCTCGAGACATGCTTCCAAAAGGAGCTTCTCCATGAAAGGATCTCCAACCTGGACTGCAGGACGTTTTTCCTCGGATCCTTCATTCAATTCCTCTGACGCGAATGTCGCGCCGTGGATTCCGTCACGTCCGGTTTTCGCCCCGACATACATGACCGTGTTACCAACACCGTGCGCCTGGCCTTTTTTGATATCCTTATGATCGATCAATCCGACACACATCGCGTTGACGAGCGGGTTGCCTTCATACGATGAGTCGAATTGGACTTCCCCTCCGACCGTCGGTATGCCGATGCAGTTGCCGTAGCCTGCGATCCCTGCGACTACTTCTTTAAATAGATACTGAACACGAGGAGAATCCAGCTCTCCAAAGCGTAAAGAGTTGAGGAGGGCAATGGGTCTCGCTCCCATTGAGAATACATCCCGTATAATGCCGCCGACACCCGTCGCCGCCCCTTGATAAGGTTCAATCGCTGAAGGGTGGTTGTGACTTTCGATTTTGAACACCACTGCCTGATCATCGCCGATATCAACAATCCCAGCTCCTTCCCCGGGTCCCTGCAGAACACGCTCGCCAGTCACCGGGAACTTCTTCAGGACTGGCTTTGAATTTTTATAGCTGCAGTGTTCCGACCACATGACCGAGAATAGACCGGTCTCCGTGTAGTTCGGTGTTCTTCCCAGGATGTTTTCCACCATTGAAAATTCTTCGTCCGTTAAGCCCATTTCACGATAAAGCTGTTCTTCTTTCACCTTTGATGGGGTTGGTTCAAGCATTAACGACATGTTTTTCCCTCCAGTGTTTGACAATCGATTGAAAGAGTTTCTTCCCGTCTTCACTACCTAATAAAGTGTCCATCGCCCGTTCAGGGTGAGGCATCATGCCAAGGACATTCCCGTTCTCATTCGTGACCCCCGCGATATCCGCCACACTCCCGTTCGGATTCCCGCCGCTGTAGGTGAACACAATCTGGTTGTTCTCCTGCAGTCTTTGGAGCGTCTCTTCGTCACAAAAGTAATTGCCTTCTCCGTGAGCGATCGGGATGTGAATCTCCGTCCCTTTTTCATAGCTATTCGTAAACATCGTTTCATTGTTCTCAACCGTTAACGGAACCGTCTTGCAGATGAACTTCAGGCTGTCATTCCGGCGCATCGCCCCCGGAAGAAGGCCCGTTTCCAGGAGGATCTGGAATCCGTTGCACACACCCAGTACCGGTTTCCCCTGCTGGGCAGCCTTCACGACTTCCTTCATCACATTTGAAAAGCGCGCGATCGCCCCTGAGCGCAGGTAATCCCCGTATGAGAATCCTCCCGGCAAAAGAATAGCATCATAGTTTTCCAGAGAAAGATCATCATGCCAGACGTAATCGACTTCTTCCCCAATCTCATCCTTGATTGCATGGTACATATCAATGTCACAGTTGGATCCCGGAAATACAATCACCGCAAATTTCATTGAGCCACACTCTCCTCGATTTCGTATCGATAATCCTCGATCACAGGGTTTGCCAGCAGACGGTGGCACATCTCTTCAACAGCCGCTTCGACATTTTCCACCGTCGACGGAAGGGTAAGCTCCATATACTTTCCGACGCGTACATCTTCAACCGCCTTGAACTCCATTGAATGCAGCGCCTGTTTAACCGCGCTCCCCTGCGGATCCAATACGCTTTCTCTTAACGTGATGTAAACTTTTACTTTGTACATAGACCTTTTCCCCCTAAACGTTCTAGTATAATTGAATAGACTTCTGTTAAACTGCCCAACTCTCTTCTGAACACATCTTTATCAAGCTTTTGCTTCGTCTCCCGATCCCACAGGCGGCATGTATCCGGGGAAATTTCATCGCCGAGCAGGATCTTCCCGCTGCCGTCTTTCCCGAACTCAAGCTTGAAATCCACAAGCAGCACTCCCGCTTCTTTAAAAACCCCTTGAAGGACTTCATTGACATTTAGGGCCATTTCCCTTAACTGCAGCCGTTCTTCCTTTGTTGCGATTTCTAGATAGTCAATGTGATCATCCGTGATCAGCGGGTCGCCGAGGTCATCATTTTTATAATAAAATTCGATGATCGGCTTCGGCATTTCAGTCCCCTCTTCAATGCCAAGGCGCTTGGATAGACTACCGGCGATCACATTCCGCACGACCACTTCCAGCGGAATGATGTCGACCCGTTTCACGAGCTGCTCATGATCTGACAGCTGCTTGATGAAATGACTCTCGACCCCTTGTTCGGCAAGCTTTGAAAATAGCAGACTCGAAATCTTATTATTTAAAACCCCTTTGCCATCGATGTCCGCTTTCTTCTCCCCGTTAAAAGCAGTGGCTGAATCCTTGTATCGGATCCAGACGACCTCTTCATCGTTCGTGGAAAAAATTTGTTTTGCTTTTCCTTCATATAAAAGCGTCCTTTTTTCCATCTAAAATCCCCCTGTAATTTCAATATTGGCAATCTTCAGTCTATATTTGGATAAAAAAAGGGAGGGATCCTTTTAAAAACCCCTGCCCTATGTACTTGTCGAAATATTACTCAACCAGTCCGCAGCGTTCAAAAATCGTATCGACATGCTTCAGATGGTAGTTATAATCGAAGCAGTCCTTGATTTCCGCCGGAGAAAGCTTGGATGTAATCGTGCCGTCTTCCTCGATCAGCGAACGGAACGGAACCTGCTTCTCCCATGCTTCCATCGCCTTCGGCTGCACCGTATCATATGCTTCCTCGCGCGCCATCCCTTTATCAATCAGGGCAAGCAGGACACGCTGTGAGTAGATCAGCCCGAGTGTACGATCCATGTTGCGCTTCATATTTTCAGGGAATACCGTCAAGTTCTTCACGATATTTGCGAAGCGGTTCAACATGTAATTGAGAGCGATCGTCGCATCCGGTAAAATCACACGTTCAGCAGAAGAGTGAGAGATATCACGCTCATGCCATAACGGTACGTTTTCATATGCTGTCATCATGTATCCTCTGATTACACGAGCCATCCCCGTCATGTTCTCGGAACCGATCGGGTTGCGCTTATGAGGCATGGCTGATGAACCCTTTTGACCTTTTGCGAAAAACTCTTCCACTTCACGGGTTTCACTCTTCTGAAGGCCGCGCACTTCAACAGCAAATTTCTCAATCGATGTCGCAATCAAAGCAAGTGTACCCATGTAGTGAGCATGGCGGTCACGCTGCAGCGTCTGAGTGGAAACCGGTGCAGGCTTGATGCCTAACTTTTCACATACGTATGATTCAACGAATGGATCGATATTTGCATACGTCCCGACAGCCCCGGAGATTTTCCCGAATTCAACCCCGTCAGCAGCAGCTTTAAAGCGCTCGACGTTTCGTTTCATCTCTTCGTACCAAAGGGCAAGCTTCAGTCCGAAAGTCGTCGGTTCGGCGTGAACACCATGCGTCCGTCCCATCATGACCGTGTGTTTATGCTCGATTGCTTTATTTTTCAAAATCTCTACGAATCGCTCAAGATCCTTCAGGATGATTTCATTCGCCTGCTTCAGTTGATAAGAAAGAGCGGTATCGACTACGTCCGTAGAAGTGAGACCGTAGTGGACCCATTTTCTTTCCTCTCCAAGCGTTTCAG
This sequence comes from [Bacillus] enclensis, assembly GCF_001456935.1. Taxonomy (GTDB): domain Bacteria; phylum Bacillota; class Bacilli; order Bacillales; family Bacillaceae_B; genus Rossellomorea; species Rossellomorea enclensis. The sequence goes on from NZ_KQ758484.1 coordinate 493,071, forward strand.
AAACGGCACGCGTGAAAGCCACGACATCATGGCGCGTTTCCGCTTCGATTTCTTTGATGCGTTCCACATTGAAGCCTGCGTTTTCGCGGATCTTCGCCACATCTTCTTTCGGGATATCGCCAAGTTCAGACCAGGCTTCACAAGCAAGGATCTCTACTTCAAGCCATGCCTGAAATCTGTTTTCCTCTGTCCAAATCGCTCCCATTTCAGGGCGTGTATAACGTTCAATCATTTCATTCGTCCTCCGATCTTTTCCTGCACCTTCCAAACCCCGGCATCATTCACGGACTCCAGCGTCTGCTCAATGTCATCCGTCAGAATCGTGACATGCCCCATCTTCCGTTTCTGCTTCGGCACATCTTTTCCATACAGATGCACAAACCAGGAAGGCTGATTTGGAATAGCTTTCATTACAGGCTCTATATGCTCACCTAATAGGTTAACCATCACAGCGTTCTTTAATAAGGAAGGCTTTCTTAGCGGCCAGTTGCAAACCGCTTTGATATGCTGGGCGAACTGGGAAGAGTCACATGCTTCGATTGAATAATGACCAGAATTATGCGGCCTCGGCGCCAGTTCATTGATGAATATGCAGCCGTCTTCCGTCAGGAACATCTCAATCGCAAGCGTCCCGACCAGGTCAAGCGTCTCGCTGATTTTTTCGGCCATTTCAACCGCCTTGCGTGAAATATCTTCAGAGACCCGCGCCGGGGCAATCGTTTCATGAAGGATATTGTCAACATGAACATTTTCCACCACCGGAAAATGAGTCTGCTGTCCGTCGGGATTCCTCGTGACGATCACCGATAGTTCCCGCTCAAACGGAATCCATTTTTCAAGTACACACGGTCCGTTTTCCAAAAGCGCCGCCGCTTCTGCCACTTCTTCCACTTCGCGGATCACGAATTGCCCTTTGCCGTCATATCCGCCCCTTGAAGTCTTCAGAACAGCTGGATAGCCAAGCTTTTCTATATTATCATAGATGTCCTCTTCCTGTAGAATCACAGCATAAGGAGCCACTTCAACCCCCGCCAGGGTCAATGCTGCCTTCTCCTGGATGCGGTCCTGAGTGATGCGGATCAGTTCCGCACCCTGCGGCACGTACGCCCTGCCCGAGAGCCATTTCAACGAGTCATAGTCAATGTTCTCAAACTCATACGTAATCACATCAGATGCTTCTGCCAGGCGGTCGAGTGCTTCATATTGGTCAAATGGAGCGGTGATCACCAGGTCCGCAACCTGTGCACAAGGCGATGCAGGTGATGGATCCAATACCGCTATCTTGAATCCGTTGTGCTTCGCAGCAAGGGCCATCATCCTTCCAAGCTGCCCTCCGCCGATGATCCCGATTGTCTGTCCAGGTAAAATTGTCTTTTTAAACAAGGTCATCACTGCTTTCCATCACTTTTTCGCGTAATTCCTCACGTCTGGTTTCCAACTTGTCTGCCATGGCACCATCATCGATCGAGAGGATCTGCGCGGCAAGCAGTCCCGCATTGACCGCTCCCGCCTTACCGATGGCAACGGTCGCAACCGGCACCCCGCCGGGCATCTGTACTATGGACAGAAGGGAGTCCATCCCGTTCAGCGCCTTCGACTGCACCGGCACCCCGATGACAGGAAGAGTCGTTTTGGCAGCCACCATGCCAGGAAGATGAGCTGCACCCCCTGCACCGGCGATGATTACCTTTATGCCTCTGTCCCTCGCAGTTTCGGCATATTCGAACATATAATCAGGTGTACGATGGGCCGAGACGACCCTTTTCTCAAAAGGAACCCCGAGCTCCTCCAGAATGTCACACGCATGCTTCATCGTTTCCCAGTCTGATGTACTTCCCATAATGATCCCTATCATATCGTGACGGCACCTCCACTCGAATTCTTCACAAAAAATACCCAGATCAATTGATCTCTCCAATATGAGAGAAAGCAATTGATCTGGGTATTTTCACCGTACAGAAAGAGCCCTTCCAAAAAGGGACAGCAAAGACACTTCTGCATCCAGACAGTCACTTCCCCTCATAGTCCGGCCGTTTACGGCAGCCGGGTAGAAACTTACAGGCCCTATCCCCGTTATTATATGAGGGTATTCGATTTATTTGTCTTCATCATACCGTTATTCACCGGCACTGTCAACGAATAATCGAACGATTTTAAATGTCTGAAAATTAATGTTCGGTTTTAAGCGGAATCACTCTTCCATTTTCTTTCCTTCGAACACAATTGTCTGCCTTACAGGGACAACATCTGTTTTCCCACCGTCTTTCTTCTCTTCAAAAACAGGCTTCTCCATCCTTCTGACCGGCATATAACCCATTTCCTTCATACGGTCGAGGCAATCGCCGATCGTTTCATGTTCCTGCACTTCAAATAAAAGCTTCTTTTTACTCATACTTTGATTTTTCCTTTGCGTATATTTCGGACGGTCTTCACCCAGAACCCGCCGTGGATCGTCTTCGGCTCGTATGCGATGATGAACGCTTTAGGATCCAGCTCCTTGATCGTTGCGTACAGCTTCATTTCATACTTGCGCGGCGTCAGGATCTGCAGGGCCATCCGATTTCCTTCCAGGCCGTTCGCTTCCCAGTTGGTCACCCCGTAGCCTTTCGAACGGAGTTGATCCGGAAGAGCTTTATCATATTCCTTGGTGATCACGTTAACCGTAATATACCCCAAAGCGAGCTTCTCTTCAATCTTCATACCGACCACAACCCCGATTCCGTAACCGACCGCATAGGCAATCAAGTTCTGGATTTCATTCAGGTTGTCCAATACCAGGCCGAGACCGACTACATAAATGACGACCTCGAACGTACTCACAAATGCCGCAAAATACCGGTACCCCTTCAGCGTCAGGATCATCCGTATCGTAAAAAACGACACGTACACAATATTTATCACTAAGATGATCAGCACCATCATCACACTATTCTCTAACAACTTTCGTCCCTCCCATAGGATGCTCAAATCATTTTCCTATTTTACTAGAAATAACGCGGAATATGAACCGCTGGAAGGAAAATAAACGCGAAGTTCCGTATGACAATATTTAGCAAAAGTGAATTTTTTCTAAAATAAATCAGCGGAAAGGGATTTCTCATCAAATTCTAATCTTTTTTTAATTGCTTTCACCTTTAGCCGCGTTAGTATAGGAATTGCTTAAGAATATTAGTGCTTAACATAGCTAATCACTTCCTTCTTGTGTAATCTTATTTTATAAGATTCATTCTAAATTTCTTCATTTGTTGACAAAAGCCATGCTGAGGCTTTTGTCTTTTTTTTGGCTATATCCCGGTGCCCGAATGGCAACCCTAATACGAGAAGCAATTTTGTTTCAATTTATTTGATTCCTTACCTTACCGCTAATGATTTCCGTGCAAAACTTCGCTTTCCGCGGGCGGTTGGTGAGCCTCCTCGGCAAGCCTGCGGGTTAGAAAAGCGGAAAGGCTTTGGTCAGAGGCGGGTGGCATAAGGCGAATCGTCCACGAAGGCGTTCTTTGCCTTCTTCGGCGAGTTGACTTATGACATGTGCCTCTAAGCCTTGGAGCTAGACAGGACTCACCTAACACGCTTTTCCCGCAGGAGTCTACGTTTTGCACTCCAATCAATCGCTGGAACCGGTTTTGAATATAGATAAATTTACACACTTTCAATTCTGGATAAAGGGATTGAAGCTTATTATTAGACCTTCTTAATCCCTCAATTCAGGACGAACAGCATTCCAAATAATATTTTTCAACAAAAAAGGTTCAATGACTGTGCGGAAGTGCACGTCATTGAACCTTTTGACCGTTTTAGATTGCTGCCGGTTTTGTTACTTTTTTGCCTTCGATTTTGCTTACTGCTTCTTCGCTTGTATCGACGCGTCTGACGAACAGGGCCAATACGAGGGCTACAAGGTTGATTCCAAGGGCAACGTAGAAGGAATATTGAATTCCTGCTAGCAGGGATTGCTGTGTCAACAGGGCAGTCGACTGTTCTGTTACAGTCGCCGGATCTACACCGCTCATCAAGCTCTCTGCCTCAGTCTTGGCAACTGTATTCATGATGGTGATCAGGATCGCCGTACCGATTGAACCGGATACTTGCTGTGCCGTATTATTCACCGCTGTTCCGTGCGGATTCAAACGGTTAGGAAGCTGATTCAAACCATTCGTCATGATCGGCATCATCACCATGGACATCCCAAACAGACGCAGTGTGTAAATCATGATGATATGAGTATAAGTCGTATCGATCTGCAAGTGTGCCAGCATATACGTGGATACTGCAGTGATCGTAAGTCCGGTAAGCGAAAGCACACGAGGACCGAATTTATCAAACAACTTACCAGTGATCGGAGACATGATTCCCATGATGATTGCACCCGGAAGCATCATCAGACCTGAATCCAGCGGGGAAATACCGCGGACACTCTGAACATATGCAGGTGTCAAAATCATTCCTGAGAACATGGCAACCGCATTGACGATCGCGATCACGGATGCAAGTGCGAACATCGGATACTTATAAACATGAAGATCCAATAACGGCTCATCAATCTTGAACTGACGGATAATGAAAGCAGCCAAGGCGATGCCACCGACAATAAGAGTCGTTAACACAATGCCATCCGTCCATCCGTCTGAACTTGCAGTGGAGCACCCGTATAACAATCCTCCAAATCCGATGACAGAAAGAATGAGCGACATCATATCAAGTGAAGCTTCTTTATTTTGATCCATGATATTTCTGAATTTCCATACGGCCAGTAACAAGCTCATGACAGCCAATGGCAGGATCATTTCAAACAGCAGACGCCAGTCGTGATGTTCCACGATGTAACCGGACAATGTCGGCCCGATTGCAGGTGCTGTGATCATGACCAGTCCGAAGACTCCCATCGCCGCCCCGCGCTTTTCACGGGGAAAGCTGACGAGCATAACGTTCATCAATAGTGGCCCCATTACAGAGGAACCTGCAGCCTGAACCATACGGCCTGTAAGAAGCAAACCAAAGTTTGGTGCAAATGCTGCCAGTGCAGTACCCAGAGTGAAGATGGCCAGAGAAGTAATGACCAGGTTACGGTTCGAGAAACGAGTGATTAAAAACGCTGAAGCCGGTATCAACACCCCGCTCACAAGCATATACCCCGTAGCAAGCCACTGAACAGTTGAATAATCTGCTATTTCCAAGTCAACCATGATGGATGGCAGTGCAACATTTAATAATGAGTTATTTAAAAATGCGACGAAAGCTCCAATGAAAAGTATCGCCAACATTAAATAAGGCGGTTTTTTATTTTGAATTGCTGAGTCCATACCCTCATCCCTTTTTCTTTTAGTATTTTATTTTGCTACTCGAACTATTTTATACCCACAGTTCAAATAAATCAACACTTTTATACCGTTAGTATAAAAATGTTGTCTTTCCAGTCTAAGAAAACTATACTAATTTATAGAGGAAAGACTGGAGGCACGTATGAATAATCGAAAAAGAAAAGTCGCAGATATCGCATTATCATTATTTATAGAGAAAGGTTTCCAACAGACTTCAATCCAGGAAATCATAGATAAAGCCAATATTTCAAAAGGGACGTTCTATAATTACTTCACGTCCAAAAACGATTGTATCGCTGATATTTTGGAGTACCTGCGCTATGACGCCAGTCAGCAAAGGGTCGCCATGCAGATTGGAAAAGATGCAAAGGACCGGAACGTCCTGGCAGAGCAGATCACCATCCTGATCAGATTAAATAAAGAACGCAATTTAAATGTCCTTTTCGAAGCGATCCTTTCATCAAACGAAGCTGATCTAAAAAAACTGGTCATGCAGCACCGGATGATCGAGATGGAATGGCTGTCCAACCGTTTCATCGAAGTCATGGGGGACGAAATAAGGAAAGTTGCCTTTGAAGGGACTGTCTTGTTTTATGGAATGCTTCAGTATGAATTATTTACGATGCGGGTGACCAACAGCTCTTCACCAGTGGAGAAACTGGTGGATGTTGTCCTCTCCTATATCGAACTGATCATTCCATATATGTTGAAACATGATACAGCCATGTTGGATCACTCAGCAATCGATCTTTTGCAATCCAATATTGATAAACGAACTGTTACGAAATCGGATATAGTGGAGCATGGTGAACGCCTTCAGAAACATTGTCGTTTTAACAATGAGCAGCAGGACTTATTCGACGCTATCATAAATGAAGTGCAGCAGGACCGGATCCGAAAAGTCGTCCTTAAGCCCCTGCTGAAACCATTCCAGCAATTATTCAATGACACGGATGAAGAGTCCCATGTGCATAAGTTTACGAATATGATTTGGTATTATTTGAAGTCGGTTTGATGATTTTATATTGATGTATGCCTCCGAAAAGGTTACTTTTTGGGGGCATTTTTATTTAAAGAGATTGGACGTGGGATTTTTTTATTACAAGACTTGTTTAGGGAAAGATACATTCAGTTGATATAGGGATTGTTGATAGTGATGTGAATGATAAAGGCTTCAATTTGATAATAAATGCAGGTTTGTGAGAATAAGTAGAGGGGTTCGATTATATCTTAATGCATTTGAAATAAGGATTTTCTGTTTCGATAATAAAAGTTCGATTTCCGATAAAACATTCGTTGATTTCGATAATAAAAAGTCGATTTTCGATAATATCTAGGATTCAGCCATCAACCCAATACTCAATTTCGTGATATTTATATAAAATAGACACGTTTTTTCAGAAAACATGACTTGCTTTTTTAACCCAGGCCGAGGTTTTTTATTAAAATAGACAAATAACGGGCTTTAAAGAAGGAAATTTGATAGTTTTAATAAAAAGATGTGAAGACGTTTTTGGTTAACCATTATCCAATCCACTGCTATACCATCATCGTTTCACCCCACACAAAAAAAGAACAACTCCTAAGAGCTGCCCTTTTTTCTATTTGCCTGGCGATGTCCTACTCTCACAGGGGGAGATCCCCCAACTACCATCGGCGCTGAAGAGCTTAACTTCCGTGTTCGGCATGGGAACGGGTGTGACCTCTTCGCCATAATCACCAGACGAATATTCAATTGAAGGGTTTGTTCCTTCAAAACTAGATAAAGGATTGATGTCAAGAATACCGGTATTGCCGTGTTGTTCATTTAAAAATGACTCTTTGTGGTTAAGTCCTCGATCGATTAGTATCAGTCAGCTCCACATGTCGCCATGCTTCCACCTCTGACCTAT
>NZ_KQ758485.1:0-110594 GCF_001456935.1 [Bacillus] enclensis
CTTTTCCAATTCGGAAGGAGTGATGTGCTCACCGGATTGTTCAGCAGCCTTTTTCTCATTGTAAAGTTTGACCCAGCGCATCATGGTAGCATAAGGAATCTCTAACTCATAAGCCACTTCAGTCCCTTTTCTACCTTCTTCAGCAACCATTTTAGCTACGTATTCTTTATATTCGTTTGTATAGTACTTTCCCATGGATACACGTCCTTATTAATAATAGTTATAGTTATGCCCTATTATCATCTTTGTGTGTCCACTTTTTAGACTAACTTTATTTTCGCCTGGAATCTTCGAATTCGACACGTTAATCTTTGAATTTCTAACATTAATCTTCGAATTTACCTCAATAATCTTTCGAATTCGCCGATTATTCCGTCACTAGTAAAAATATGGAATAAAACCTCCTCTTCCCAACACCAAAAAACCTGCCGAGAACCACCCGGCAGGCCAAATTGAATTGCAACCCTATCAAATTAACTCCACACAATCAATAATTGGAATAAAACTTCTGCGCCACCTGGACCGTATGCGTACTTCCGCCGCGGTCTTCCACGCCTTCGAGCATCATCGCAAGTATAAATTCAGGATTCTTCTGGTCATAGGATACGAACCATCCGTTTTCTTTCCCTTTCGTACCCTGTTCTGATTTGATCTCGGCTGTACCGGTTTTACCCGCGATTTCCTTACCGGACACCTGAGCTTTACCTGCAATTCCCTCAGAAACAACCTTCCTAAGATCCGTGCGCATCAGCTTTGATTGTTCAGGAGTCAGCAAGTCCTTCTTCCAGACTCCTTGCTCCTCGTCCTTCAAAAGCACAGGCTTCATCATGGTACCATCGTTGATAATGCCGCCATAGGCACTGGCAAGGTGGACCACACTCATCAGCACTTCCCCCTGCCCGAAGGCCGAGTCAGCAAGTTGAATTTCTTTAGAAATTTTTCCATCATTCGAAATCTGTGATTCTTGAATTGGATAAGACATCGGGATTTCTTCCCCGAATCCGAAGTCCTTCAAGCCTTTGATAAATGCTTCTGCACCCATTTCAAGTCCGACACGTGCGAAGTAGATATTATCAGAATACTTCAATCCGCTTTCCAGGTCGACGACGCTGTCATTAGCAAATACGCGAACTACCTGATAACCGCCCCATGATTTGTCTTTTTGCCATCTCTTCCCTTTAATATCAAACGTTTTATTGGGATCGAGCTTGCCGGACTTCAAACCGACGGATGCGGTGATCGCCTTCATGGCAGATCCCGGTGAATACGTCTGATAGAAACGATTACGGAGCGGTTTGTCCGGATCATTATAAATCTTGTCATATTTGTCACCGGCCATCCCCAGTGCGAATTCATTCGGATCATAAGAGGGAACGCTCACAAGGGCCAATGCCTCTCCCGTTTTTGGATCGACAGCCGCTGCCGTTCCGACTTCGTCCTTCATCTGGTCATACAGTTTTTTCTGCATTTCGGCATCCAGTGTCAACGAGATATTTTCCCCGTCCTTCACTTCCTGTTCAGCCACCGGGGTTTCTTCTCCGTTCACTTTGGTGAGGTAGATTCGCTGGCCGCTTTGACCGCGGAGCTTATCTTCGTATACTTCCTCCGCCCCGCTTATACCGAGCAGGGATTGAGCCGTGTACCCTTTATCCTTTAAATTTTCCAGTTTCTCTGCATTGATTTTGCCGAGATATCCCGTAATATGTGCCGTCGCTTCACCATAAGGATACTGTCGGGCTTCCACGCGTTTTGAATAGAGTCCCGAAAGCTCGATGATATCCAGTGCAAGCGGCCGCTCGGATATCGGAAGCTTCTTGATCGGGACAAAGTATTCAGGCTTGACCCAGCTTTGATCTAATTCTTTCTGAATCGCTTCAGGCGACATCTCCAGGAGGGATGACAGTTTTTTCAGATCGCTTTCGTTAAATTCACCTGGGACGATACCGATTTGGAAAGCCTCACCGTTGATAGCCAGCGGATTTTCATTCCGGTCATAAATTTCACCGCGCTTAGCCGGGATACTTTCAATACCGACTTTATCCCCTTCTTCCATGTCAGGGAGGATGAATGACGGGTCCCAATCCACAAACCAGTTCTCTTCATCGTCTTTTTCCTGTTTTTTGAGGGTGACGGTTTCCTCATAGGAAACCTCGCCCGCGAGTGTATTCATAGAGATCGTGACAGGGAATTCTGCCTCTTTTTCCTTGTCCCACTCTTTTTCTTCTTTCGGCTTTTTAAACTTGACCTTCAGATCCTTCACGGCCAAGTCTCCATATATGTCATTGGTCCGTTTTACGACATCTTCCTTTTTATAGGTTTCTTTTGCAGAAGATGAAAGATAGGTATCATACATTTTCTCGAATTTCTTGTCATTCCAAAGATCGACGTACTCTTTCAATCGATCGTCAGGCTGGGCTTTCTCCTGACAGCCTGCAATCAACATTCCCGCCGCAGCAACCAGACTAAGCAAGAACAATTTTTTCAACATATGTAACGTGAACCCCCTCGGTTTTCTTACTTCTAATTATTTCAAATTCATGAATCAATTTCAATTTTAATGTATTCCGCGTTCCATGAAGTATGTCCTATACACACGATTCAGTTCCTTAGTCCTTCCATTTTCCACCTGAAATACCTCCCGTTCCTATTCCTTTTTTCAGTAAAACTGGTGCACACTAAGAAATTTTTGTTATAATAGAATGTCGTAAGAGTAATAAGGAAAAAGATCCTAAGATTATATCTTGCAAATATTAATCGACAGGTGGAATGAAATATGAGTCAAAAACCTTACAGAGTACTTCTGTACTACAACTATGTAACAATCGAGAATCCCGAAGAAGTGACTGCCAAGCATAAGGAATTATGCCAGGAGCTGGGACTGATGGGACGCATCCTGATTTCTTCTGAAGGAATCAACGGAACATGCTCAGGTACGATCGAGCAGACGGGTGCATATATGGAAGCGATGAAAAATCATCCATTATTCCATGACACAGTATTCAAAATCGACGAAGCGGATGAGCATGCGTTCAAGAAATTGAAGGTTAAGCATCGTCCGGAGCTTGTGACACTTCGTCTAGAAGATGACGTGGATCCACATGAAATCACTGGTAAATACCTTGAACCGAAGGATTTCTACGAGCAGATCCAACGCGAAGATACAATCGTTCTTGACGCCCGCAATGACTATGAGTATGATCTTGGTCACTTCCGCGGTGCGATCAGACCAGATATCCGCAATTTCCGCGACCTTCCTGAATGGGTCCGTGAAAATAAAGAATTATTGGGCGATAAAAAAATCATCACATACTGCACAGGCGGTATCCGCTGTGAAAAATTCTCCGGTTGGCTATTGAAAGAAGGCTTTGAGGATGTAGCGCAGCTGCACGGAGGAATTGTCACATACGGACAAGATCCTGAAGTGCAAGGTGACCTGTGGGACGGGCAGCTTTACGTATTTGATGAGCGTATCGCGGTGCCGGTCAACCGCAAAGAGCATGTCGTTGTCGGCAAAGACTACTTCGACGGCGAACCTTGTGAGCGCTATGTGAACTGTGCCCACCCGCCATGCAACAAGAAAATCCTTTGCTCAGAAGAAAACGAGCATAAATATATGAGAAGCTGCTCCGACGAGTGCCGCAGAAGCGAAGAAAACCGTTATATCATCGAACACGGTTTGACTGAGGAAGAAGTGGCAGAGCGTTTGGCAGTGATTGAGGCTGAAAAGCAGACTGTATAATAGAGTAAAAAGAGAACTGGCCCGGAGGCCAGTTCTCTTTTTATTTAAACATTGATAGATCGACTGCATCGGCCATTTTTTCATAACCGGCATCATTCGGGTGCAGATGATCTCCTGCATCATATTCAGGCAGATATCGCTCAGTATTCTTAGGATCCCTTACCGCCTTGTCAAAATCAATGACTCCATCGAATTCGCCGCTTTTCCTGATCCAGTCGTTGACCTCCTGACGTGTTTTTTCACCTTCAGGGGTGAACATCCCGGATCCCTTGTACGGCGTCAATGTCCCGCCGTAAATCTTCAATCCCCGGGCATGTGTCTTTTCGATAATTGCTTTCATTTTGTCAATGATATCACCTGCGCTGTATTCCGGGTGATGCCTGATGTCATTCAATCCCTGATGGAGGATGACCGACTTGATGCCGGTTTGGTCAAAGACGTCCCTTTCGATTCTTTCCGAAGTGCCTTCTCCTTTATCAGGAGTACTCTCTATCAATTGATTGGCGGAAATACCCGCATTCAATACAGATATCGGGTGATTCGACGCTTTCATGCGTTTAGCAAGATAATCAGGCCAGCGGCGGTTTGTATCGGGAGTGGAATGGTTTCCGTTTGCAATTGAACTCCCCAAGACGACTGTGGCCCCTTTTACCGACTTATCTGCCTTCACATCGACAGCTTCGAGCCAGAACCATGACTCTTCCTTCTTCGTGTGAACCGGCAAGCCTGTACTCGCCGTCTCGTTTCCTTTTACAATATAGTTCGTTTGCATGGCATGCGGGTGCCAGTCTGCAGGACCTGATGCCCCCCTTACATACAAGCTGACGGCCAGAGGTTTATCACTGTTCACTTTGAAGGAAATGGGATCACTGACCTTTTTTTCTCGGGGAGGAATTTCAGCCTCCTTCTTACCGCCGAAAGTCACAGCTTGATCCGATTCCTTCCTGATTTGATCGCCGTTCTCGGACTCTGCAATACGCACTCGATCAATTTTCAACGGTTCTGTTGAAAACCTGTTCGATAGGCGCAGTCTTATTTTCCCTCCATCGAGATGCGGTTGTATTATCATCCGGATGGTCTCGTTTTCTAATCCCTTTTGGGAAATCCCATCGTCGTGAGGAGCCTGCATACTTGCCGTCCACGCCCCTGTCCATTTTCCTTCTGTTGAAAGATTGTTTTGGACTTGACCAAATCCCCTTGATATTCCCCAAACGATTGCGACCATCATCAGCACGATAATAAACAATACGATAGATAAGCGATTCATATCCTTAACACTGCCTTTACATCAAACATTCAGTGTTATTTTGACACACATATTTTTTGGTTCCTAGAGACTTTTATACCTTTTGGCCTTTTAGCTTGATTTACCCATGATCCTGGTGAGTTTTTCATAATATGCCCCTATAAATAAAAAAATAACCAGATTCCCAAAATGGAATCTGGTTATTTTCAGATTAGCCTTTTTTATTTCCCTTGCCTTGATTTCCAGGGACATCAGGGCCGTCCTGGCTCATGAAGAACCATTTGCCTTTTGATTTCACCCATCCGTTTCGATCTTTTTCATCCGGGCGCAGCCATTTCGCATTTGAATTAGCTCCACCGAACTTAAGGGTTCCATCTTCGTTCAAGTGATACTTCTTGCCGTTCCACTCGATTTTGCCTGTCTGCATTTCACCATTTTCATTGTAGAAGTACCAGTTACCGTCTGCGTAGACCCATCCTGTTAAGACAGGTTCTTCATCCGGCTGTACCTCTTGAACGATTCTTCCTTCTACTTCAGGTGATACAGGGCTATTCTGATCAAGATAATCCGTAAACACTTCGAAGTCGACAAGGAACAGGTCCGTTTGACGTCCTTCTTCTTTCGCCTGTTTGAACATATCATACCCGTCTCCGCCGTTCGCAGTGAATGCGTTGGTCGCTACGCGGTATGTTTGTGCAGGATCGATTTCCTGGAAGCCGTCAGCTGTTTTGACTTCAACAGACCATACTCTTTCGCCGGCCGGTTTGTTTACGTCATATTTGAAGTAGATTCCGGATACCTGCAGGAATTCTCCAGGTGCGTCTTCACCTTCAACACGTGAAACGCTGTGCTCAAGTGCGTCAAGGATCTCCTGGCCTGTCAGGTCAAGAGTGACAAGCTGATTGCCGAATGGCATTGTTGTCAGCACTTCACCTAGAGTGATTTCACCAGCATCGATCGAAGCGCGGATTCCGCCGCCGTTTGTAACGCCGATATAGGTTTCGACGAATTCATTTGCTTTGGCAACCATTCCGTCTGCAATCAGGTTCCCAAGATTTGTTTCTTTACGGCGTACATCTTGACGTTCCCCATCAAGTGCAACCTCCGTGGAACCTACAACTTCACTTTTCAATTCTTCTAGAGGCGCCTTATACTCTTGAACTTTCGCAAGAGCTTCTGCATCTTCTTCGTAATTTTCAAGATCAAGCACTTCACCTGATTGACCTGTTACGACACCACCAGAGTTGAAAGTAACATCCAATAAGCCAAGCAGATTCAGGTACTCACCCGCCTGAACGATGACCGTCGGCTCTTCTTTTTCAATCACAACAGGCTCTTCAAGAACTGTGTGAGAATGTCCGCCGACAATGATATCAAGACCATCCACAGCTTCCGCAAGCTCTAAATCATTCGAGTAGCCTAAGTGTGAAAGGGCAATGATTTTGTTGACGCCTTCTTCTTTCAGCATGTTGATGGTTGCCGTGGAACTTTCGACTGCATCTTCAAATACGACATTTTCCCCTGGATTAGAGATGAACGCTGTATCTGGAGTCGTCAATCCAAAGATCCCCACTTTTTCTCCATCTACTTCTTTGATCATCGCAGGATAGATGTTTCCACCTTCTCCAGGTTTTCCGATTTCATTCTTCACCAATGGTTCTAGGTCAGCGTCCCCAGTTACGGTAACGTTTGACGATACCATTGGGAAGTTCATCTCTTTGATAAAATTTGCAAGTGTTTCTGAATCTTTATCGAATTCATGGTTACCCAACGTCATGGCATCAAAGCCAAGTTCATTCATGAACCAAAGATCCGCAAGACCTTTATATTGACGGAAGTACAATGTACCAGAGAATACATCGCCTGCATCAAGTAAAAGCGAATTCTCTTTTTCGGCACGGATTTCGTTCACCGCAGTGAATAATTTAGGATACCCTTCAACATGTGCATGTGAATCATTTGTATGCATAATGGAAAGGTCAAAGTCTTCGTTTGTTTCTTCTTCAGCAAAATCAAGCTGTGCAACGAGTGCATCGTGATCGCTCGCGCGGCCGTGCTCTTCCATGTAAGGAGAGTTGAAGTTTACGATGTCGAATTCAGCGTCTGCTGCTAAACGGTTTGATACAAGCATATGATCAAGGACTTGTGCATTACCTTGGTACGTGTACGTGTATCGTTCGTTTTCAGGCAGAGTTTCAACCAGATTCGTTAAAACATCACCTTTAAGCTTTTGAAGCGGATTGGAGAATTCAAAGTCATTTAAATCACCAAGTACGACAACATTTGCGTCTTCATTTTTCGCGTGGATGTCAGAAACGAAAGAGTTGATGACTTCCGCAATCTGCATACGCTGTGATTCGCTTCCAAGAACAGGAGGCTGATTTTTACCGAATAACGGCTCGTCCCCGCCTTTGGAGTTAAAGTGGTTCGCAATGACGATCACTTCTTCACCGTTGAAATCGAACTCTGCAGCCAATGATTTGCGGCTGTCTTCGAATGCCGGGTTCGTAGGATCGATCCGGCCCGGATTAACCGTTAATGAACCGTCTTCATAAGAGACTGCAGTTGTAGCATCTCCTTTAGGAGCGTCTGCAAGGGTTACGCGGTCAGGATTGTAAAGGTATCCGACACGGATATTCCCTCCAGGAACCCCTCCGTCCTGCTTATCCTGTGGTGCGATTTCAGTCCACTTGTAAGTAGGACCTCCAAAGCCTGCAACGGCATCGCTCAATGCTTTGTAGTTGGCATCTGCTTTTACAGTACCATCGTCCGTCGTGCCGCTTTCGTCAAGCACTTCGACAAGACCGATGATGTCTGGTGAGTTAAGGTTTTTAACCATTGATTTTGCAAGCTTGTCACGTTTTTCCGTATCAGCGGCTGCAAAGTTTTCGATATTGTATGAAGCGATGGATAGTTCATCGTTATCTTTTTCAATCGTTGTCACTTCCGGCGTGAATTCTCTTTCATTCAATCCAGGGAGTTCATCTTCGTTCACAAGGATTTTGAAGTTGCTGTAGCCGTAGCTGACAACCCCATTCACAGTCCCGTTGAATTGATCTCCCGTTTTCGCAACAAAATCGCGGTCATCCAACAGAAGGAACATTCTTTCAGGATTCTGATTTTCTTTAGTTAAAAGCGGAGCGCCTTCTTTTGTGTAGGCTTTCCCTTCAACCTGCTCAGTGATGACCGGAAGTTCACCGTATTTTTGAGGGCCCGTGATCATTGGGTTCTCAAGAGCAACACGCATACCTTCCAGGCTTTCGTAAAAATCGATGCCATCCTGCTGAGGATCGAATTCACCGAACTGATCATTGTCAATCACTTCAGTCGGAGGTGTAACATCTTCACCGATTACAAGAGCCTCGGGAAGTTCATTGCCGCTTGAATCGACAATGACATTTCCGTATTGAGCATTCAGTTCCGTCATCGCAAGATCTGTCTCTAACTTTTCGCCATAACCGTCAAGTACCCATTCTTTTACCTGACCGTCTACTTTAACATGGTCGCCAACTTGCACACCGTGAGAAGGCTTGTACACAAGCAGTGCTTCGGATGTCTTCGGATTTTCATCCGGGTTAGGGTCCTGCATATAGAAATTGCTTGCATCCTCTACGTGTGTGACGATCCCTTCGACTTCTTTCACTTTCTCAGAAGCATACGGGGATGAGTGGCTTTCACCCTGGATGTCATGGATGCTTAAGCCCTCTATTCCTTCATAAGGGACTGGTTCATCGGGCTGTTCGCCTTCAAACGACATCGCAGTCGGTGACTTCAGGCCTGGTACCGTGAAGTAAGTTTCAAGTGAACCGGTCACGATGACCTTTTTACCCAGGTTTTCAGGGTTAGTCTTTAGTCCAAATTTCGTACGCAATGCGCTCGGCAATTGGACAGGCAGAACCTTTGCAGGATCCCTTTCATCTAAGCTATCCGCAATGGCAAAGTTAGTATCACCTGCGAAATTCCCTTCAAAATTGTAGCTTCCGTTTCCTGTCGTGTGGCCTACAATATAACCGCTGACCGTTCCGGTTCCGCTGTTATTCTCAATCGCTTCCTGCACCGTTAAATAATCGCTGGCAGAAGCAGGTGAGGCGATTGGGAGAATATACCCTGCAAGCAGGGCAAAAATCGTTGTCAAAATGAACAACTGTTTTTTCATGATTTTCAAAGCACGTTCCTCCTCTTTTTGTTTCCCAGTAAATTTGGTCCAACCTAAAATGCAAACGCTTACATAAGATGTCACTTCTCTCCGCAAAAACCGGTCCTTTTCCCCAAAAGGATGATTCACGGATATTTACTTTATCCTATGAAAACACCTCCACGAATTATTTCCATTAACCGCTTAGTATGTAGAATTTTGACTAAGCTTCCTTTTTAATATAGCATCTTTTCGTCGAATTTTAAGATATTTTCAATTATTTTACAAAATCAGAACTTTTGGCTTACAAATGTAACATTAAGCATGAATATATACCTATTTTAACTCTAATCAGGCGAAGTCATGACAATCAAATACCTAGTTTCTAATCATAGCTCCCCTTTTAACTCTCCTCTCGCTAATGGGATCATTAAAAAGTAGTCATATTTTCACACTCAAATGGTATTTATTAGATATACACCAAGAAAGGGGTTTTGCGGATGAAGTGTACGAATTGCGAGCATGTGAATGATGGAGGGAATTTTTGTGAAAATTGCGGGACGAGACTGGTGAGAGCCGACGCTTCCCATGATACGGGTCCAGGCTATTCAACGCCGGCAGCTGCCCAGGCCGTTCCGCCGCCGCAGCCGAATGTCCATGTTGAAAATGTTAAACAGGCCTCGAGTATGTACTTCCAGTATTTTATGAAAGTCCTTAAAAAGCCAGTCTCAGAAACGGCGAAGGCAAGAGCCGACCAGCTTGTGAACGGGCTGATTTCGATTGGGCTGTTTTCTGTCATTATTCCATTGATTATTTATCTCAGCTTGGATTACAAAGGGGATGGCGCGTTCTACTCCGTTTTAGTAAAGCCCGCCTTCTTTTACGCATTATTCATGATACTGATTGCGTCTTATTCCTATATTTCCATAAAACTGGGGAGAGTCGGGGTCACTTACACCGACGTGCTTGCGCGGTTCGGTTCCATGCTGATCCCTTTCGTAGGTATCTTCATGCTTGCCTTTGTCTTTTCTTTGCTGGATATGTTCCTTTACCCTCTTCTCCTCGGGCTTGGTTTCATGGGAGCGGTTTTTATCATTCCGCCTTTGGTCATTTCAAGCTTTAAAAAAGATGAGCCCGGCGGACTGGACACCTTATACGGAACATTACTGACGTATATCGCCATATTCCTGACGTTCATTGCCATGGCGGCGATGATCATTTCCACTCTTATCAACATGGTTGAAGACAAGGTTGACTCTTTCTTCTCGCCATTCTAATGAGCAGCAGCCCCTTGTTTTTTTAACAAAAGGGGCTTTTTTGAGATTAATGTATAGAGGTGAGGATGATGAATTTCTGTAAACAATGCGGGCAGGCACTCTCCGAAGGAAAGTCGTTTTGCATTCAATGCGGGGAGGCGGTTTCTCCGAGTGCAGTCGACAAGAATGTTTGCAAGGAATGCGGGAGCCTGCTCAAAGGGGACGATTGTACAACATGTGTCTTAAACGGTTCTGATAAAGTCGAAAGCAAGTTTTGCAAAGAGTGCGGTGAGGCACTGAAGGGCGATGAAGAATGTCAACATTGTTCTCCATCATCTAACAGGTACTGTAAAAACTGCGGTACAGAGGTTTCTCAATTTGAATCATATTGCGTTGATTGCAGGACCCAGCCAGTCAGCCAGCCGGCGGCCCCATCATTTGCACCAATCAGGAATAAAAAGAAACCCCGGCCGCTCATGATTTCCCTGATTATTTTTGCAATCCTCCTTGCAGGCGGTGCTACATACGGATACTTCTATGTAAAAGATGCCTCCCTTCCGTCCCACACAACCGAAATCTTAATTGAGGCGCTGGAAAAGAAGGATGCCCCGGCCTTGCAGGAACTGTTGTCAGAGACCTCTGATATCCCGCTGACCAGAGATGCACTGCAGGATTTTTTGGAACAGCTTCATTCTGATCCAGAGATTTATGATGAACTGCTTGAGAACATCAAAATGCAGGAGAAAACCATTGTATCAGCTGCTCCAAATGACCCTTTTTTAATTCAGTTAAAAAAATCCCCAGAAAAAAAGTGGCTGTTCATCGATCAATATACAGCCGCATTGATTCCTGTGTCGTTCACACTGGATACGGACCCGGATGCAAAAGTGTTCCTGAATGATAAGGAAGTTCCAGCTTCGAGTAAGGAATCGCGGGTAATCGAAAACGTGATGCCGGGAGAGTTTACGTTCAAAGCAATTAAAGATGGAGAATGGGGAGAACTCGAAACATCGATGTCTCTTTTTATATGGAAGGATTCCGATGTGCCCATCCCGCTGTTATTTGATGAGCAGTATATTACCGTAACGTCCGAATTTGAAGGAGCGGAAGTTTACTTAGACGGGGAACCGTACGGCACGATCAAAGATTCTTCCGTGCAGATCGGACCCGTGTCCGAAAGGGATTCTGTTGTTGTCAGCGGAAAATATAGTTACCCGTGGGAAGATGTTTACAGTGAGGAAGTGACGGCCTCGACCTCTGAAACGATCGAATTGGAGTTTCCGATTACCGGCAGCCAGGTCCTCATGGATGATTTGACAAGCGACATCATCAACTACAATACATCCTACATTGAATCGATTACCCGTATAGACTCCTCTGTTTTAAGAAACGTAAAGGGAAACCAGCTTGAAGACAATATGAAAACAGTCAAGAATCTGGAAAAAAGAAGCATCACTTACGGCGGCTATTTAAAAGATATGATTTTTGACGAACAGTCCTTAAACGTCAAAGAAGAAAATGGAGCTTATAAAGCAAGCATCGATGTCGAAGAACTATACGCAAGCAGCTGGAACGATCCAGCTGACCCCGATGCGGCCGAGACTATACCGAAAACATACCATTACACCTACTACTGTGAATATGATGAGGATGCGGGGGGATGGGTTGTGTATGATTCGGAGGAGCATTAGAGGGATGAATTAACGTATTGAAGGACAGTCCATTAACAAGTTAAAGGACTGTCCTTCTTTATAAATTCCTTACTTACTGCTTCGTCTTATTCGCAATCTCTATCGCCCGGTTCGTCCCTTCCACTGCCTGATCCAGCGCTTCCTGCGGATCGGTTCCCTGATAGAGGTTCTCCAGGGCCGTCACGACTTGCTGGCGTGATTCAGGGAAGACGGAGATCAATGCCCCCTGTGTCGCGACAGACGGTTTTGTCTGCTGCAGCTGGTCGACGGTCACTTTGAACTGCGGGTACTTTTCCCACTCCTGCTTCACGATGTCTTCATCATATGCGGCAGGGTTGATGGCGAAATAGCCTGTGCCGATATGCCATTTCGCCTGGCTTTCCGGTGTTTGCAGGTACTTCATGAACTCCCATGCGGCTTCCTGCTTTTCTTCTGAAATTCCTTTTGACATCCATAGGGACGCTCCGCCAATGGCGACTCCCTGACGCTCCACTTCTTCAGGATATGGAATGAACGCGACGCCCACATCGAACGGGGAGCTGTTGATTGCGTTCGCTACACCTGCGGAAGAATCGAGGTACATGGCGACTTTACCGGTTTGAAAAGCGGCCCGGATGTCATCCCAGTTTGTTCCGTAGTTGCCGAATGTGCCTGCTTTGTTCATATCATCGAGGAACTTGAAGACGCGCATGCCTTCTTCCCCGTTAAAGACTGCTTTTGTCGCATCCCCTTCGCGCCCATTTTCTTCATTTACATATAACCCGCCTTGAGTTGCCACAAGCTGTTCAAAGAACCAGCCGTATGTGAGCATGGAGAATCCGTAGCGCTCATCTTTCTTTGTCAGCTTTTCAGCAGCCGCCTTTACTTCTTCAAAAGTTTGCGGCGGATCTTCAGGGTCGAGACCCGCTTCCTTGAATGCGTCTTTATTGTAGATCATCACCGGCGTCGAGGAGTTGAACGGCATCGAATACAGCTTTCCATCCACGGTATAGTAGTTCAGGATATTCTTCTCAAGCTGCGAGACGTCGTAGTTATCCTTATCGATGAACGTCTGCATCGGTTCGATGAACCCGCTTTCAATCATGTACTTCGTCCCCACTTCAAAGACCTGGGTGATCGCCGGGGCATTTTCTGTTCCGCCGACACTCCGCAGCTTTGTCAGGGACTCTTCGTACGTTCCCTGGAATTCAGCATTGACCTTATACTTATCCTGTGAATTGTTAAAATCTGCGACGATTCCATCAAGCACTTCCTGGCCGGCACCTGACATGGCATGCCAGAAGTTGATTTCCACTGGTCCAGAACTTTTTCCATCATCTGAACCGTTGTCTTTCGGCTTTTGACTCTCGCTGTTCGAACAGGCCGTCGTGACAAGCATCGCAGCCAGTACACTAAAAATAAACAGCATCTTCAGCTTCTTTTTCATTTTCGGTAACACCCCTTTTTGTTATTTATGCTTAAACATGCCCGCGCTCGCTTCAGAGCAGCATGCATGTGAAACACCTTTACTTCAGCGCTCCCTGCGTGAGTCCTTTTTGCAGCTGCTTCTGCCCGAGGAATAGGAGCAGCAGGGTCGGGATGATGACGATGATCACGCCTGCCATCACGACTCCCCATTCGGTCGCCATCTCCTGCGTCTGCAGCTGCTTTAAACCGATTTGAACCGTTCGGACCGAGTCATTGGTTGTTACGAGGAGCGGCCATAGATACATATTCCAGGTCGTCAGGAATCCGTAGGCCCCGAGGGTCACAAGGCTGGTTTTGGAAACTGGCAGGATCACTCTCCAGAAGAAAGCAAATCTGCTCAATCCTGCTACCTGAGCTGCTTCATGAAGTTCCTTGGGAATCGTTTTAAAATGCTGCCTCAGCAGGAACGTCCCGAATGCCAATGCGAAGAACGGCAGCGACAGTCCCTGATACGTATTAATCCAGTCTAATTTTTGAATCGTAAAGAAGTTCGGGATCATCGTCGCTTCCCACGGGATCATCATTGTCGATATGAATAAGAAGAAAATGAAATCCCTCCCCTTGAACGGGATGAAAACAAAGGCATAGGCAGCCATGCTGCAGACGACGAGCTGCCCGAGCATGACACCGAATGACACGACAAAACTATTGATCAGGTAATTCATGAGCGGCAGCCGCTCGAACACCTTGAAATAGTTTTCAAGAGTAAAAGACTGCGGCAGGAATTTCCCCTGGAGGATTTCCGAACCCGTCATGAAGCTGATCATGAACGCATACAGCACCGGGAAAAACACAAGGAACGCAGACACCGCAAGCAGGACATAAAGCAATAGTTTCTTCGGCTTACTCATTGATAATGCACCTTCTTTTCCCCGAGCTTGAATTGCAGAATCGTCACGATCAAAATGCAGATGAACAGGAAGACTGCCTGCGCGCTCGCCGTCCCGAATTGATAGTTGATGAAGGCCTCGCGGTAGATCGAATAGACAATGAGATTGGTAGACTGCGAAGGGCCTCCCTTGGTCAGGATGTCGATCTGGCCGAATGTCTGGAACGCGTTGATCAGCGAAATCGTGATGATGAAAAAGAGCGTCGGCGACAGCATCGGGATCGTGATCCTCCTCAGCTGATACCAATACCCCGCCCCGTCGATCCGGGCACTTTCATAGAGATACTCATCGATGTTCTGAAGACCGCCGAGCAGGATCAAAAAGGCGAAGCCTGTGTTCAGCCAGATCGTCGAAATGGACACGGATATCAGTGCCCATTCGGGATCCAGCAGCCACTGCACCTGCGGAAGATGCAGGAGATGCAGCAGCCTGTTGAACATCCCGACGCTTGGATGGAACAGAAACAGCCAGACAACGGATGAAGCTGCGACCGAAATCCCCATGGAAGATGAAAACATCGTCCGAAAAAAACCGATACCCTTCAATTTTTCATTGGCAATGAGGGCAAGAAAAAGAGCCAATATGATTCCAATCGGGACGGTATAAAGCACAAACAGGACGGTCGCCTTGATGCTGTTCAGGAACTCGGGTGACTCGAGAAGATAAGCATAGTTTTCAAGTCCGACAAACAAGGCGGCATTCCCCTGCTGATCGGTCAGGAAAAAACTGAGATAAAGCGTCCGGAACATCGGATAAAAAATGAACACGGCAAACAATAGAATGGAAGGAAAGAGATAAAGCATAGCTGTCCTGACATTAAGCGACCTTTTCCACAGGCTTGGCGGTGCTGCATTCAGGCCGGCCTTCATTTGAGCACCTCCTGATCAAACATATAGTTTTCGATATCCGTCGGGGTTTTCACGATCTGCTGTGTTTCACTGTCAAAGAAGCAGAGAGATTCGTAGTTGATGACAACAGGGATCACGTCCCCCACATTGATCCGCCACTGGCCGGTCCATTTGGCCATCCATTCTTTTTCACCAAGCATGAAGGAAAAGATCGTTTCGTTCCCTAGCACCTCGACGTTGATGACTTCAACATGAATTTTGTCTGCTTCTTCGGTTTCTTTTGTGGCGGCTTTCAGATGTTCAGGGCGGAGGCCCACAATGATGCGGCCTGATTCCATATATTTTTCATCATCTTTTGGAATGGCGATTTTGCCGTCGCTCCCAAAATGGAGATTCGACGTTTCCGCGTTATACTCGGCTTCAGCGATATTCATCGGAGGAGAACCGATGAAGGTTGCCACGAAAGGATTGGCGGGGTTATTGTAGATGTCGATCGGCTTCCCGATCTGCTGGATCTTCCCGTCATGCAGAATCATGATGCGGTCCCCCATCGTCATCGCTTCGACCTGGTCATGGGTGACGTAAATCATGGTAATCCCGAGTTTTCTTTGAATCTGCCTGATTTCTGATCTCATATGCGCCCTTAGTTTGGCATCGAGATTGGAGAGCGGCTCATCCATCAGGCAAATCGGGGCCTGGTTGACGATGGCTCGGGCGAGTGCCACCCGCTGCCTCTGCCCGCCGGAAAGCTCGCGGGGTTTCCTTTTCAGATAGTCAGAAAGACCAAGCATCTTCGCCGTCTCTTCACAACGCGCCTTCCTCTCCGCCTTCGGGACCTTCTTCACGTGCAAGCCGAAAACGATATTCTCCTCAACGGACAAGTGTGGGTAAAGGGCATAATTTTGGAAAACCATTGAAATATTCCGCTTGCTCGGCGGCAAATTATTCACCTCCCCGTCCCCGATCTTCAGGACACCTGCCGTAATATCCTCAAGCCCGGCAATCATCCTCAGCATCGTACTCTTCCCGCAGCCGGACGGCCCGACCAGCACAAAGAATTCGCCTGGCTCGATTGTGACATTGATATTCGAGATGACTTCATTCTTCTTGTCGTAGGATTTTGATACGTCAATGAGTTCAACTTTTTTCACATCTTCTTCCCCTTTCTTAAACAAACGGTGTTGGTATATTAGCGCTTTCATTTTGTGGGTTGCTTTCTTTTGTGTGTTGCTTTTTGGGTGTACTTGGTACAAGCCGGGGCTTGGGTGCCTGGTACATTTTATTGGTTTGGTACCAGGTATACATTGAGTCTACTCTACCTGGTACAATTTATTAATTTTGTACCAGGTACAATCAGTCAGTCCTGTACCTGGTACATAATGTCGCCTGTGTACCTGGTACACTTCAAACAGTCCGTACATAAAAAAAATCACAAACATAACCTAGGTGCGCCTAAGCTCATGATGTGATTCTCCGGGTCTCTACACAAATGTATGAACTTGTCAGGTGTATATGGAAGTAAAATTCCAGCGTGAGAAAAGTATATGAGGGAAGAAGGAGTTGTATGAATAAACTTTCTACCGAAACGGGTGATTTCAACTAGAATGTACTGTGCAAGCTGTTACAAAGGGATGACTAAACGATTACACCTTTCTTAACGAGTATGGAACTAGTAAACTATCGATATATAATGAAAAAGGAATGAATGCTAATATGAACTTTCTGGAAAAAGTAGAGCCTCATCTCTTAAACGAAGATCCCATTGTAAGAAAAAGTGCTGCACGGATTTTGGAGAATACGACTTTACCAACCGAGGAAACTCTCTTTACAGTGTTGAAAGCCATTGACCGCGAGGGGGATATTGAACCTTCAGATTCCCTCCTTCCCCGTGTATCCTTTCTCCCTATGTCGGAAAAGGGCTTTGATGAAATTTTGAATCGGGTGGAAGCTCTTCCCGATAACGATACTCGGCTGGTATTCTACATGCGTTTTATCAGAAAGGCAGAGTCTGAGCTGCTGGTAAAATATAAAGAACGGATCACCAGGTTTTTCGGAGAGGAAGAATTGGCGGAGATCGTCAAAATGCCCGGCCGGAGCAAGGACGAGCTCATGCTGGAATTCGATGAAGTCGTAGAAGCACTTGAGAAGGATTGGCATAATCAGACTTATTATGACTATGGAAAGCGCATAATAAAAGAACTCGTCATCAAAGGCGGTCTGGACGTGGAGGATATTGATAAAGGAATCACGGATACCATGAGTGAAGACGGGTTCCTGACATATCGAGGCATCCTTCTCCTCTACATGGCTGGTGAGATGAAGATGGATACCTTTATCCCTCGGATGGTTGATTTCTTCCGGAATGAAGAGGAAGGCGATGTGGCTCTGAATGAAGTTGCAGAGGTTCTGATTAGCATAGGAACCGCTGAAGTCGTCAGGGAAATAGAAAAGGTCGCATTGATTGACAGTACGTATTTCTTTTCTATTAAGGTTCTAGAATCGATTAAAACACAAGAAGCGGAGAGGGCATTGCTCAGACTTTTCGCAAAGTCGACTGACCTCTCTCAAAAGACGATCCTTGCTGAAGCATTGTCACAGCATTTATCGGTTGAGTGCATTCCTCTGGTAGAGAAACTGGTCGAGGAAGGGTACGATGAAACGATGCTGACGCTTGAGGACTCCCTTTACACCCATTGCATTATCAATAAGATAGAGCATCCTAAGCTGGAGATGTGGAAAAATCATATTGAGGCTGAGAACGACCGCCAGCGAAGTCTGGGTCCGCTCCCTCCTCTCAAACAGCCTGCCGCAAAAGATGTAAAAGCAGGGCGCAATGATCCATGTCCATGTGGGAGCGGGAAGAAATATAAGAAGTGCTGTTTAAACTAAATGAAGAGGGACGGGCCTTTAGCTAACTAAAGGTCCGTCCCTAACTGCTTTAAAGCGTGAAATTATTCCATCCACTCCGGCTTCTCAAAGCCTTTAAACTCTTCATCGATCACATTTTCAAATTCGTCAGCTTCCACGACTGCTTTGATATCCTTTGCCAGCTGTGAATCAACGTCTTTCGTGTTCATAACGACGCGGTTGCGGTATTGGTCAGGCATGTTTTCTAACTGCAACGCATCAAGCAGGTCCATTTTGGCAGCCAGTGCGTAGTTCCCCGGCACGGCTGATAGGTCTACGCTTTCAACTGCTCTTGGAAGCTGAGCCGCTTCGATCGGTTTGAATTGCAGGTTCTTAACGTTTTTATCGATGTCTTTTTCAGATACTGTAAGTGGGTCTGTACCTTCTTTCAATGTGATCAGCTCAGCATCCACGAGGATTTGGAATGCGCGGGCTGCGTTTGTCGGATCGTTCGGGATGGCGATGGCGCTGCCTTCCTTGATGTCTTCGAGCGAATCAAATTTCTCTGAATAGATTCCCATCGGTGCGGTCGGCACCACGATGACTTCTGAAAGCTCCATACCGTGCTGCTCTGCGAATGTTTCCATATAGATTTTGTGCTGGAACAGGTTGGCGTCAAGATCTCCCTGCGCGAGTGCGTTGTTCGGCTGGATGTAGTCGCTGAATTCTTTCACTTCAACGGTGTATCCTTTTTCCTCAAGACCCGGTTTGATGGCTTTTGTCACCATATCGCTGTAAGGACCGGATGTCGCCCCGATCGTGATTTCTTTTTTATCCTCTGAGCTTGCTTCTTCTCCTCCGCATGCCGCCAGCAGGCTGACAGTCAATGCTGCTGCTAATAGTAAAAACCATTTTTTCATCTGAAATCTTCCCCCTGAATGTTTTGATTATCGTTTATCTACTACTCTTGCAAAAATGTCGCCCGTATATTGGATGAGCTGCACCAGGCAGATCAGCACGACGACCGTGGTAATCATGACCGTATTATCGTAGCGGTAATAGCCGAAACGGATAGCAAGGTCACCAATACCGCCTCCGCCTACAATCCCGGCCATGGCGGAATAGGCGACCAGGCTGATGGTTGTGATCGTGACGGCCTGGATGACGGCCGGCTTCGCTTCCGGCAGCAGTACATCCTTGATAATCATCCATGGACTTGCCCCCACCGACACCGATGCTTCGATGACTCCCTTATCAATCTCGCGAAGGGCCGTCTCTACCATTCTTGCGAAGAACGGAATCCCGGCCACAGAGAGTGATACGGAGGCCGCTGTCGGCCCGATCGTCGTTCCCGTCAATAGTTTAGTAAGCGGTAATAGTGCAACCAATAAAATGATGAATGGTATCGAACGGACCATGTTGACGACGAAGCCGACGATCTTTTTCACGAAACCGTTCTGCAGGAACAATCCTTTGTCTGTCACAAAAAGCAGGATACCGAGCGGAAGGCCGATCAGGATCGCGATGGCCAGTGAAATACCGACCATATAGATGGTTTCGAGGAATGCTTTATTCAATTCTGGTAAAATCGCAGTCAATGAATCAGGCAGCACGGTCGAGCACCTCCAGACTTTGTGTTTTGGCCGTTATGTAGCGGATGGCGGCCTGTATTTCGGATTCTTCACCGATCAGCTCGATGATGAAAATCCCGAGCGGCGTTTCCTGTATATATTCGATTTTTCCGTGAAGGATATTGCCTCGTACCTTGTATTTTTGAAACACATCTGAAACCACACTTTCCTCTGCGATCGAACCCTTGAACTGAATTTTGATCAGCTTGCCGGTCCGGCTCTTCAGAAGGTGAGGCGGCAGTTCGAACTGGAGAATATTTTCGATAAACTGCTTCGTCAGCGGCTGTCTCGGGTTGGCGAACAAGTCGTACACGGGGCCTTCCTCCACGATTCTCCCGTCCAGCATGACGGCCATCCGGTCGCAGATTTCCTTTACGACTTCCATTTCGTGAGTGATAAGAACAATCGTGAGTCCTAGCTGTTTATTAATGTCTTTTAACAGTTTGAGTATTGACTTAGTCGTGCTCGGGTCAAGTGCCGACGTCGCTTCGTCACACAAGAGGACGGATGGGTTGTTTGCAAGTGCCCTGGCGATTCCGACGCGCTGTTTCTGGCCGCCGCTCAGCTGTGCGGGATAGGCTTGAGCTTTGTCGCTGAGTCCGACCATCTCTAGCAATTCGGTCACCCTTGGTTCAATTTTTGACTTTGGCACTCTGGCTGCTTTCAAGGCGAAAGCGAGATTTTCATACACCGTTTTCGCTTTGATGAGGTGGAAATGCTGAAAGATCATGCTGATTTTCTGACGTGCGAGGCGGAGTTCCCTTGAATTCAGCTTTGTCAGGTCCTGGCCGTCGATGATGATTTCCCCGGATGTTGGTTTTTCCAGCAAGTTCAGACACCGGATCAGAGAGCTTTTCCCCGCCCCGCTGTAGCCGACGATGCCGAAGATTTCCCCTTTTTCAATGGTGACGGAGACATTATCCACACCGAGGACCGTCTGCTTTTTGGTTTTGTATTCTTTCACTAGATTGTTGATTCTGATCATCATTCACACCCCTTTTCCTTTTCATTGATGTCTGAGCAAATAAAAAAATGCTTCTTTCAATTACTGAAAGAAGCATCGCGCTTATGTCATCGACTTATCTTTCAGAATGAAATCCATCCTGCAGGAATTAGCACCGTTCCATAAATGGAGGTTGCCGGACGTCACAGGGCCTGATCCCTCGGTCGCTCTTGATAATTTGAAAGTATTAAATTGTTTGAGTTTTTAATCTTATAGGTGATATTATATGGTTTGTTTTGGAAAGTCAATAAGGGATTTTGGGTTAGTTTTGGTGTAAGCGATTTCTTTGTTGTATTAGCAGGAAAATCTTAGTTTTGAAAAATTAACTTTTATTACCGCTTTTGATTTCCGTGGAAGACTTCGCTTCCCGCGGGCGGCCGGTAAGCCTCCTCGTCGCTGCGCTCCTGCGGGGTCTTACCTGTCTCGCTTTTCCCGCAGGAGTCTTCGTCTTCCACTCCAATCAACGCTAGAATGAACCAAATACCACTGTATAGTCACTCATTCCCCCTCCCCCCTTGATTAACGATTATATTTTTAAACAAACGTTTGATTAACATCTCAAACCCTTGATGGTACAGGCTTTTGAAGGTTTAAACAAACGTTTAATTAAAATGTAGATAACCTTGTGCGCAACTGAATACAAAGACCTAATCACGCATGATTATAAAGTTTCATTTTGTAGTAAAATAGATGTTTTAATCTAGCAGAATAAGGGAATATATGTTAAATTAGTTGAGGCTTTTTGCTTGTTTACTAGTAAACTATTAACTATGGGGGCTGAAGGATTGATGAAAATGATACGACTGAATGCAATGTTGATTGCAGTACTTATGCTTTTGCTTGCAGGCTGCGGAACTTCGGAGAAATCTTCCGGGGATGCCAATGCTGAAAACAAAGATAACGAAAAGGTTTCAATGGAAAATACCGACGGGGATGAAAGCGCTGAAGATGCAGGCGAAGATGAAAGTGAAGGCGAAGTGTTTGAAGCATCCACTGAAAAAGAGGAAGATCAAGATGCCCAGCCTTCTGAAAACATCCTGGATGAGAAGAAGGTATTTAAATACGATGACAATTCTGTCATTATCACGCTGGATAAAGCTGAATTCACGACCGAATTTGAATCTTCCAATGCAGACCCTGAAGACTCGATGTCTAACAGGAAAATCATCAGTGATTCTGAAATCTTCTTACATATGACGGGAACCATTTCGAATGACACAACTGATTCAGTCAGCTTTGATGGACCGTTGTCCCCGATAAACTTTTATTTGACTTATGACGGCAAGCACGAATTTGACATGTACGGTGCTGCCGAAATGGATGAAGGCAATACATTTAAAACACTGTCCAACGTCGACGCTTTAACGGAAAGCAAGGTCCATTTTTACGCCCAGGTGCCAAAACCAGTATCCCAAACGGATAAACCTTTAGTACTCCAAGTGAAGATGGATGAGGAAACATTTGAGGTGCCGCTGCGTTAGGCTCCTATCCATGAAGAAACTCACCTGAAGAACAAATCAGGTGAGTTTTTTTATTATAAGACTTCATAGTCTGTTACATTACGTTCTACCACGCGTGCGCCATCTACGCTTACCAGTGCGCCACCTGAGCTTCCGAATACGCCGGTTGCGATAAGGTTGTCCATTGCTGCTTTCACCTGGACGGTATCGATCGGGTCGATTGGATCGTTGACGCTGATTTTCGCTATTTTGCCGGTTTCTGTCTTGAATTCAAGTTCAAGTACTTTTGCCATGTTAAAATCCCCTCCTTTCTATAAAAATTCCACCCCCATTATGCGTTGATATCGAAGTTTTGGATCTTTTCTACGTTGAATAAGTTTTTCTCGGAGAGTCCTGCAAGTGATTGAGCCGCGCTGTGCATCTCATCTGCAGTGGCCGAGCCTTTGATGTAGCTGTATGATTTGTACTTGTACTTCGGGTTGCCTTTCTCATCCATCCCGTCGTTATATGCAAATCTCAGCTTCGTTCCTTTCAAATCCGCTGTTGCCATTGTGCCTCACCTCCTTTCACCTTTTATATAGGGATTGGGGGAGGAAATGGACACCTAAGAAAAAATATTCTTTAAAGAAATACTAAAAGGAGGATCTAACTTAAGGTGATGCTGGGCCGTTTTCCACTAATCAACCTTGGGACTCCAACTTCCTGACAAATAAAAAAACCTCTTAGAACCGCATATAAAAATACGGTTCTAAGAGGTTTTTATCAAGCCATTCCGCTATTCACGATCACTCTTCACTTCTTCCGGATACCCGGCCTTCGTCGCCCGCTTGAACTCTTTCGCCCAAAGTACTTCCTGCGTATCCGTCAGTCCATTGTTCTTCTCTGTATTAATCCCTTTGTAGGGAAGCTTCTTCGCATGTCGTTCTGCCATGCTGAATCTCTCCTTTCAAAGATATTAATGTCTCTCTACAAATCCTTTA
Organism: [Bacillus] enclensis; assembly: GCF_001456935.1. Taxonomy (GTDB): domain Bacteria; phylum Bacillota; class Bacilli; order Bacillales; family Bacillaceae_B; genus Rossellomorea; species Rossellomorea enclensis. The sequence continues at coordinate 23,194 of NZ_KQ758485.1, forward strand.
CCCGGCAGAAACTCACCTAAACATAGGAAGAGGGACGGGCCATTAACTTGCTAAAGGCCCCTCCCTCTTCACGTTAATTCAGTAAAGCTTCCCTTGTCTGTATAAAATCGTCGACAATTTCGTAACTGAGTGGATATAGCAGTTCTGGCGCAGCGGGAACGGATCCCCGAAGAACTGCGGCAGAACCGTATCGAGCGTTGTCTGCATTTTTTCAAATAACAGTTTGAATACCTCGTCTTCCGAGTAGAACTGGGTTTCCCTGCCCTGCAGCCATTCGAAATAGGAAACGATGACACCGCCGGCATTGGCGAGAATATCCGGTACGATGATGATTCCTTTATCACTGAGGAACTCATCCGCTTCCGTTGTGACCGGGGCATTCGCTCCTTCTACGATGATGCCTGCCTTCACTTTTTCGACATTATCCTTATGGATCTGGTCCTCCAATGCAGCAAGGATCAAGACATCCACATCAAGGTACAGAACGTCCTCCCTGTCGGAAATATCTGCTTTCACATCAATCTCCTTCAGCTGATCATCAGTTACCGGGAGATCTCCTTTATTCCTCATCGTGAATTCGACCAGTGCCGGTATGTCCAGCCCGTCTGCATTATAAAGCGTGACGTTTCGGTCACTCACAGCCACCACTTTGTTCTGAAGATGAGTGGATTGGTAGGCCTCGAGAGCCGCGACCGATCCGACGTTCCCAAACCCCTGGACCGAGATGGTCAGCGGCTTGTTTTCATAGTTCAAAGCGGTTTTGGCAAACACATTATCCGTTTTCGTCAGCAGATTCTTCTGATTTTTAATAAAGTCATGCATCATATAGCGGAGCGTAAAATAAACGCCCTTTCCTGTGGCTTCGCGGCGGCCCAGTGATCCTCCGTTGATCACGCTTTTCCCGGTAAAGCTTCCCCTGTAGGGATAGCCCGGGTGAATGCTCTTGTACTCTGCCATCATCCAGTCCATCTCCCGCTCGCCTGAGCCCATATCCGGTGCCGGGATATCCTTATCCGGACCGATGACGTCACTGAAATACTGAACATATTTTTTTGCAATGAGATTAAGTTCTTTATCGGTGTATTCGCGCGGATTGATGATAATTCCGCCTTTCCCGCCGCCGAATGGGACATCGTGAAGAGAATTCTTAAGAGTCATAAGCGAAGCAAGGTTCACAACTTCATCTTCATTGACCATCTCGTGAAAACGAATCCCGCCCTTATAGGGTCCGAGGGCGTTATTATGCTGAACCCGGAAAGCTGGAATCCTGTCGACCCGCCCATTTTCAAGCGGGACCCGCAGGAACGACTTATGTATATGATTCGGAGTCGACAGAATGGCTGTCAGAGATGTAAAAGACTGTTTCCTAGCTTCCCCCTGCAATTCCGGCAGAAAATGTTCGTCTTCCAATAAAGCATCCAATGATTTTTGAACGATGTCACGCGTTTGACTAATCATGTTTCCCCTCCTGTGAAAATAGTAGTATTTGGTATTAATTATAAAGTTCCCCATTAAATTATGCTTAAAACGGTAAATTCATTATTATTACAGAAGCACTCACTTTGTATTTTATCTTTTTTCAGTGAAAAAATTGCAACCTTGACAATCCCTACTAATATACTATAATTAAATTCATTAAATTCCGATTAGATTAATATGAATTATAGGGAAAGGTGATTATTTGTTCATTCAAATCGAACATCTGAACAAACAATATAATGATAAAACCGGGACACCGGTCGATGTGTTGAAAGACATCAACCTCGAGATTGACAAGGGGGAATTCGTATCGATACTTGGTCCGTCAGGGTGCGGGAAGTCTACGCTGCTTTCAATCGTGGCCGGACTCACCAAGTCCACGACCGGAGAGATAACGGTCGGAGGAAATCCGATCAAGAAACCCGGAAAAGACCGCGGCATGGTGTTCCAGCAGGCTGCACTCTTTCCTTGGCTCAACGTCAGGGACAACGTCACGTTTCCATTGAAGAAGGAAATGTCAAAGACGGATGCCAGGCAGCAGGCTGCCAAGTATCTACATATGGTGCAGCTTGGAAACTACCAGGACCATTATCCCCACGAACTTTCCGGCGGTATGCAGCAGCGGGTGGCGATTGCCCGGGCTCTGGCAATGGATCCGGAAGTCCTCTTGATGGATGAACCATTCGGTGCACTCGACGAACAGACCCGTTCCCGCCTTCACGGTCAGCTTGAAACCATCTGGATGGAAACGAAGAAAACCGTCCTCTTCGTCACCCACAGCATCTCGGAATCCATCAAACTATCAGACCGGATCATCGTGATGGGCACCCGCCCCGGAACGATCCTGGCAGACATCAAAGTGGAGATCCCCCGCCCAAGGGACGCTCATAAAGAGCAAATGGTACAACTCGAGGAGCACATCATGAGCTACCTGAAGAAGGAAATCGACAAAGTCATAAGTGAGGAATTGGCCCATGAACACAGCTCTTAAACGAATCATCTTCTTTGCAGTCATCATCGCCTTCTGGGAAGGCGGTTCCCGGTTCGGACTTTGGACGGAGGTTGTGCTCCCTTCCCCTACTTCAGTCTTTGAATCGCTGATCGCCGGGATTTCCGATCAGACACTTATCATTGATTTGATTGCAAGTTTCAAACGCCTGTTAATTGGATTGGGGATTTCCCTTCTGATCGGAACCTCGATCGGCGTGCTTTTGGCAAAATCAAAAACGGCCGATGATACGCTTGGATCTGTACTGCTGGCATTGCAGAGTGTACCAAGTATCGTCTGGCTGCCGCTCGCCATCATGTGGTTCGGCTTGAATGAAAAATCGGTCATCTTCGTCGTCATTTTAGGCGGAACCTTCGTCATGGCGCTGAATATCCGGATGGGGATCAAGAATGTATCACCGCTGTTTATCAGGGCGGCACAGACGATGGGATCACGCGGATTGGATCTGTTCATCCGGGTCATCTTCCCCGCTTCGATTCCATATGTAGTGACAGGTTCCCGCCTTGCCTGGGCATTCGCGTGGAGAGCATTGATGGCAGGCGAACTGCTGAGTACAGGACCCGGACTCGGGTACACGCTCCGCTACGCATCGGATTTCGGCGACATGAGTCTCGTGATTGCGGTGATGATCATCATCGGTGTCGTCGGGGCGATTGTGGATCAGCTGATCTTCCAGCGGATCGAGAAGTCGGTTATGAAGCGCTGGGGGCTGGAGTCTTAGGCGGCTGCTTGGCTCTTTCGGCCGCTTTGCCTGGATTTTCGGTTTTGATAATATAATTGGATTTTTGATAAAAAATGGTTGGTTTTTGATAATATATTCCGTTTTTTGATAATAAAAGTGTTGTTTTTGATAATAAACGCTCTCTCATTACACTTTAACGTAATGAAAACCCTGACCAAAAGTCAGTTACTCACCCATAAAACCCATTAGGAGGCTACAAAATGAAAAGAATATTTCTTTTTACAGCGATTTTCTTCCTTTTCACCGGTGTTTTAGCCGGATGCGGAACATCAGGCAAAACGTCCGGATCTTCTTCGGACAAAGAAAAGATCGTTATCGGCTACTTTCCGAACATCAACCACGTCCCTGCCATGGTGGCAAAAGATAACGGCTACTTCGAAGAACAGCTTGGGGACGGTACGAAGGTTGAATATAAGACATTCCCTGACGGTTCATCCTTCATGACCGCCCTTAAAACTGGCGACATCGACGCCGGACTTGTCGGACCGGGACCTGCCATGAACAACTACATGACAGGCGCGGACGTGAAGATCATCGCCGGTGCCTCCACAGGCGGAACCGTCGTACTTGCCAGTGAACAGAGCGGCGTCAAATCAGTTAATGATTTTACAGGAAAATCATTTATCACCCCGGCAGTAGGCTGTACGCATGACGTCCAAGTCGAAACTTTCCTTAAGGAACACGGCATCGAGTCCCAGCGTATCGGCGGAACGATGAAACACGTAACAGGAAACCCTGCTCAATACGCTGCGATGTTGAAGTCAGGTAAAGTCGATATCGCCGTCGCTCCAGAACCATGGGCAGCGGTCATTCAGCAGGAAACCGGCGCGAAAGTCCTCATCGACCATGATGAAGTATCTTTCGGTAAAACCCTTCCTGCATCTGTCCTTGTAGCTTCCGGAAAATCAGTGAAAGAGAACCCGGACCGCATCCAAAGCATCGTGGACGCCCACAAACAAGCAACAGAATTCATCGCTGAAAACCCTGAAGAAGCAAAAGAAATCACCATCAAAGATATAAAGGAAACGACAAAACAGGAACTGAGCAAAGAAGTCGTCGACCAGGCTTGGGAACGAATCGGATTCACATACAAAGTGGACTCTGACGCGGTGCAGGCATTCGCCGACTCATCATACGAACTGAAATTCCTAAAAGAAAAACCAAAATTCACAGACCTGATCGACACACAATTCATCGACTAATTTGAAGGCCCGTCCCTCGTCGCTTTAACGCGGTGAAGGGGCGGACCTTTGTTGTAAGGGGGAGATTATGATGAAGAGGTTATGGTTGGTTGTGCTGGCTGGATTATTTGCGGCTTCACTCGCTGGCTGCGGTAAGGGAAATGTGGAAGAATCATTTCCGATGAGCGTCGAAATCGGGGAGCTTGAGGCTGTAAATCAGAACGGCGACACGGTGAAGCTTTCGGAACTTAATGAGGATAAAATCGTTATCGCAGACTTTATCTTCACCAATTGTGATACCGTCTGCCTCCCGATGACGGCGAATATGGCGAAGCTTCAAAACAAAATCAAGGAAGCCGGTCTGCAAGATGATGTCCAGTTCGTCTCGATTTCAATCGACCCAGAAGAGGATACACCCGAAACACTGACAGAATACAGCAAACGCCACAGCGCAGACTACAGTAACTGGACATTCCTCACAGGCTACACCCGTGATGAGATTGAATCGTTTGCAAATGTTTCTTTTAAAACTCCTGCTGCCAAGGTGGAAGGGTCAAACCAGTTCGTTCATGCGACTTCTTTTTTCCTGGTCGGTGAATCAGGTACACTGCTTAATAAGTATGAAGGCGTTTCTGACCCTCCATTTGAAGAGATGATCAAAGACATCGAAAAACTAAACTAACAACAAATAAGCTTGATTCCCGATTCAACGGGAATCAAGCTTTTTCTAATTTTCCTGCAGCCATTCATAGAAACCGGCTTTCCTCAGTACCTGATCTGCCTTATTTTCAGAATGGCGAATGGAAACTTCAAGACCTTCGTGTTTCAGCAAACAAACTAAATCCACAAGAGCGGAAACGCCAAACTGATTGATAAAATCCAGCTTGCTGATGTCGATTGAAACCTCCTTGCAGTTTTTAAAATGATATCTATATTCAAGCAAGAACTCATCCAATTTTTCGATCGTAGATGAACCGAGATGCCCGGCCAGAACCACTTTCATAGTCCCGAACCGCGAAGATGCCTCGATGTTCAAGCTTTTAGCATAAAGACGAGTGTGGCCCATATTGATAAATAGATCTTTCCCGGAAGACGGATGGTAAAAGAAACACATTTCCTGCTTGGTTGAAAGATTCATAGGAAGCACCTCTATCTTTTTAGAGTTTAAATTGCTCAGATAGTATTTTTTACCCATGTCACTTCCTACTTAAACATTAAATTTGAGATTTATTTCCTAAATTCAATAAACTTTTTTAATAAAAGTAATATCGTTGAGGGAATCCTTTATTTTTTCTACATTTCACTTATCCTTTTCCTCATAATAATATGTAAATGTATCTTCAATGTCAGATGACCAATAAACAGATGCAGGTTGCTCTACAGGTCTTCCACCGGCGCAATTTGCATAAAACTCCTGTTTATTCTGTTCTTTGATGAACAACTTGCCGGATATATTCTTATGTCCTGACACTTCCAGCTTTCCGGCGACACACACTTTTGAGCCACTGGATACATTCAAATGTTTTCCTACTTTCATGTCTCCTCCGATATATACTTCTGATTCTCCCTCTAAATCAAAGTGTCCATTAAAAATAGCATTTTTACCAACTTCAAGGATTATGTTCTTTGCGTTATTCATGTTTTTACCCATTGTAAACTGACCGTCTACATGAATACTTGAATTATCAAGGTTGTTGTTGTTTCCCGTGAGCGTTAAGTCATTCTGAGAGTATATAAGATCTTTTTGGATTTTCATATTATTTCCTAAATAGGTCTTTGAGGTGGTCAACAAGACTTCTTTACACCGATTGTTCAGACTGACGGGATTCTTACAGCTGTCTGGTACTGTAGGCAGCGTTATTTTTTTCAAGAAATCACCGGTATGCGAATCGCCATTATTTACTGCAGGCATAATCGTTAATGGAATGGTCGTTTCAGCAAATAAGGTGAATCTCTCCTTTTTTTTCACCCCTGTACTTGTGATTTCAATGAACAGGCCTGTATCTCCCGCAGGAGAAATGGTCCGCTTGAGTTCAAACGAAGCGTCTTCCCCGACCTCCACTTTCTCTTCTTTTAAAAAGTCCGGGAATTTAGTAATCATGAGGTTGAAAATCTCTTCTTCATTTAACCCGGCATTTTTGTCCTGAGCGATCTCAGCAAGCACAGCATCCCTCGTTTTTTCCAAGGCATGGAGTATCGATGTTTGATAGTACGGAATACCCATCTCGGCAACAGCCACTGCCTGGTAATTTTTTTCGACCTTGATGCTCTGTTTGGAATTATTGTAAGAAGCAGCCAATAAACTAAGAGCCACTACCATAAATATAGTGATGATCAATAAAGAAAGAACTAGTGCATACCCTTTTTCTTCTCTAATTTTCATGGTCAGAACTGCCTTTCAGTTTATATAAAACAGTAAGTAAAGTGAATTTATCCTGGGGGGCATCTTTCAGGTATAACGTCAGTTCCAATTGCTTTGAGTGGTCAGAACTTTCGTCTATGTCTGCAGTGTAGCAAGTCTTTTCATCAGAAAACGCTGTGATCAGTTGTTTATCATCCGTTTGAGTATTATACACCTCAAGTTGACAGCCGTTATTCACGATCTCATATGAAGGATTGGTTTGGTGGATTCTTGTCAGTTTCATTGAGATTTGATTTGCTTCCTGCTGCAGGGACGTTTGGGAAGCTGCTTTTTTTGAATAAGATATCCCTTGAAAAAGGACATTCCATAAAAGCAGCCCGATTACGGATATAATAGCCAGACTGGCGAGGACTTCTATCAGCGTGAGCCCTTTTTGATCATGGATCATTCTTCGGCCCCCCTGACTGTGATATAACCGTATGTTTCAGTTAAGACTTTACCGGACTTCCCGATTTGGATGGTAACAGGATATGGGCGGTCTTCCCCGGTATCTTTTGCAAGCTTGACTACAACATTGAAGCCTTCTAACTCTTTTTTTAAATAAAAATGATCCAGATCATCAGGTTCTATTTCATAGTCATAGGGACCAGGCGTGGAACCAGACCCTTTTATAAAAGTACTCACTTCGTTCCCTGCATCATCGGTCCAGTGAGCCAATACTTTTTTCGCAAGATTGATTGCCTGAATCTTTTCTTCATTATGCTTATTATTCATGCCGATCTGAGGAAAGAAGGTGATAATGGATACGAGAATAATAGACAATAGGGTAATCGATGCAAGAATTTCCACTAACGTAATTCCTTTTTCATCTTTAAGCACCGGAATTCTCCTTGTTATAGGTTTATTTTACTATATTCTCTTACCATTATATCATCAGCCACGGCGGGTAAGGAAAAGAAATAAAAAAAGGCCTGCACCTCTACTCAGGGCAGACCTTCTCTTATGACGGTATCGTCGGCATGCTGGAATGGAGCGGAAGCTTAATCGTAAAGGCGGTCTTTTCGTCAGTCGAAAAGCACGTGATTTCTCCGCCGTGCTTCTCAATCAGTTTCTTGCATATAAACAAACCGATTCCCGTTCCGAGCTCTTTCGTTGTATAAAACGGCTCAAATATGGCATTGATGGTTTCCTGCTGTATTCTGGGGCCGTTGTTCGTGATGGATAGATGCAGGGTTGATGCCTGCAGTACAGAGCGGATACGAATTAAACGTTCGCCCTTTTCAATCTGCAGGGCATCGATCGAGTTCATGATCAGGTTCAGAAAAACCTGCCTCAATTCATCCTTATTTCCTGAGATGATCAGTGATTCATCCACTTCAAGTGTGGTTGAGACGTCTCCGGCCAACAGACTCGGATACAGGAATTCCAGCAGCTCTTTGAACATGGCCGAAAGATTGATCTCTTCCCTTTTGCTCTCGATGATTTCCTTCCTGGACACATGGAGAAACTGGGCAATCCGATAATTCAGCTGATCGAGTTCATGCTGCATGATATCAAGATACGGAAGGTCCGGGTAATCATGCTGGAGCAGTTTTGTAAACCCAATGATGGAAGTCAGCGGATTCCGAAATTCATGGACAAAGCTCGAGCTCATCTGTCCAAGGATCGTGAGCCGTTCCTTATGGGTTTGATCAATATAAAGCTCTTTTTCCTGCAGCTGCTTGTCCCGGATGTCCGTGTATTGTTTGACGGCAAGATAAGAGAAGCGGTCGAATAAAGCATTGATATCTTCCAGATACGGCTGAAGCTCCGTCCACTCAATTCCCGAACGGCTGACCCATTTGATGACTTCACTCTTACCGACGTTCACGTTATACACAAACTCGCTGATATTCACATTGGCTTCCACCCGCTCCTGAGCGGTCTTATAAGCGAGTGCCTGGATTTCCTCTTCGGTCAAGGGATTTTTAATGGCACGCTTCACCAGGTGAAACATCCGAAGACCGTTCTGCAGGACTTCTTCTTTATATAAATCCTGTTCTGAAATAACGATATTTGATCTCCAGTTATGCAAAAACTCCGTTGAGTGTTCTTCCAAAAAAGCTATGAGTCTATCAGAAGTACTAATCATCCGCCGGCAGCCCCTTCGTCCCAATTTTCAACGCTCACTCTTTCCTATTATCATAACAGAAATGAGCGGGGTCTGAGACATTTTCTAGTAATTTCAATCCTTTAAAACTCTTCCAAGGCCCTTCCCGCAGTCTACTAAAGTACTAAAGCATGAAAGGCCGCAAGTTTCGCTTGATTTCGACTTTTGCTGGATCGTTGGATTTATTTCGTGTGGCTAAATTTATCGAATGATGATTTTCGCTACCCTAAATTCCCCATGACCTCCTCCTAAGCCAGTCTATTATCTCCAGTAAATTGCCCTGCTTAAGTTCGTTCGATAGATTCATGTATTTTACTAGATTGCTCCCTATACTTAATATCATAATGACAAAGGGAGGAAATAAATTGAAGAAAAGACTAATTGCACCAATCGCACTGTCTACCGCTCTGATCGCTGCCACTCTGCCGCAGGGACAGGCACTGGCTGTCCAGCCTCAGGAACTTGCCGGGGTACAGACCAACTCAGTCAAGCAGTGGAATGAAATAGCAAATGTCCCTCTATTCGTGAAAGAAAAGCATGCAGTGAAACGCATGGCTGCCACATCCAATGATGCTCTCAATTACCTCCAAGAGAAAAAGTCCACACTCAACATCAAAAATCCGAAAGCGAGCTTAAAAGCAAAGAGAGTCGAAAAGGATGACCTCGGCATGACACATGTCCGATTCAACCAAACGAAAGACGGCCTCCCGGTGGAGGGAGCTGAAGTCATCGTCCACTATAATAAAAAGAATGAAATTACCTCTGTGAATGCCTCATACCATCCTAGTGCTGAAAGTGCGGAATTGAACACGACACCTTCACTGTCAAGCAGTAAAGCAGTCGATAAAGCGAAGTCAGCCGTGAAAGCACCAGACAAGCTGACCTACGCGCCGACCTCGGACCTCGTGATCTATCCGTTCGAAGGAAAAGATCTCCTGGCGTATAAAGTGAATGTCAATTTCCTCGGTGAAGCACCAGGTAACTGGTTTGTTTTCATAGACGCGAAAACAGGGGAAGTCGTCGACCAGTACAATGCCATCATGCATGCAGAGGATATCAAAACCCAGACAGGAACCGGGATCGGGGTGTTGGGCGGACATCGTCTCCTTCATATCTCTCAGACAAAAGAGCCAAATCAGGGTACGATGTTCCAGCTGGCCGACTACAGTCATGAGGGGCTCGATGGCATCTTCACATATGACTACTCGAAAAACCGGATTGAAATGTTCAAGGACAAAGATGCAGCATTCACATCCGACTTTGACAGGCCGGCTGTGGATGCCCACTATAACTCCGAAAAGGTCTATGACTATTATTTGAACGAGCATGACCGCAACTCACTTGACGGGGAAGGCATGCCTATTCAGTCGGTCGTCCATTACGGGGAAAATTACAATAATGCTTTCTGGAACGGTACTTACATGGTATATGGGGACGGAGACGGGGAGTTCATGATTCCGCTTGCTGCGGGACTTGATGTTGCCGCCCACGAAATGACTCACGGGGTGACCTCTAACTCTGCCAACCTGCAGTATCGCTTCCAATCAGGAGCATTGAACGAAGCGTTCTCCGATATTTTCAGTGCCTTGATCGATGATAAAAACTGGGAGCTGGGCGAGGACATCATGGCCCCTGCAGCCAAGGAAAGCGGAAGGGAATCGCTCCGTAGCCTGAGTAATCCCAGCAAGTATCCAGTTAACGCAGCGTATGTTCCATATGGAAATGGAGACGGGATGTACCCTTCCCATATGGATGAGTACTATGACCTGCCGCGCAGCCTTGATAACGGCGGCGTTCACATCAACTCCTCCATCATCAATCATGCCGCCTACCTGACGGCTCAGGATATCGGCCGCGAGAAGCTCGGTAAAATCTACTACCGCGCGCTGACCACTTATCTGACAAGCCTGTCTGATTTCAGTGATGCTCGTCAGGCCATCATTCAATCAGCCGTGGACCTTTACGGTGAAGGAAGCGCCGAAGCTGTGGCAGCCGCAGGCGGATTAGATTCTGTCGGGATTACCGAATAACCCTACGAAATAAGCATGAAGGGCTCCCCTTCATGCTTATTTTTTGCATATAAAAAGGCTGTTTTCTAAAAGGTTGTCGCTTCCCTTAATTAGGCTGGTAACATTAATGCAGCTTGTGGACGTGCTCCTTTCGCAAACAAAATTCAACAAGAGACGGCCGTACAACCCAAAAAAACCAAGTTCCAGTATTTTCTTGTAGGTAAAGCAACAAAGTATGCGAAAAGCGCCTATAAAAAAGAAGCCTTTTCTAAAAAGCCTTCTTCTCTCAATCTATTATATTTGGATGGGAGGTGGATCCTCTGGATTGAAAGGCAGCATGCTGGAGTAAATCGCCGGTCCAGGCATTTTTTCTATTGAAGGCGGCAAATCGGCATCATATGAAGAAAAATACGTCAATGTTGCAGACGCCCTTTCCATCTGTGTTCGAAGAACTCTGACTGAACAGGAGACTTCCAGCATCGAGCCGTTTTTAAAATGAACAAATGTCTTTCCATTTGAGTGGGTGAAATTCTCGATGTGGGAACAAAAAAGCCAGGTGCATTCATAATGTTGGGGGGACATGGTGGGAAAAGCAAGTATGTAAGGATCTTCACTGATGATGACAGGCGTTTTTCTGAAATAAGGCAGAACATGCTTCACGGCTTTTACCCTGCCGTCGTAAGAAGCTCCATTTCGCATACACACATCGTCCAGAAGATCCTTGACCGACCTTTTACTGAAGACATGATCGCCCGTCTGATTCAGAATGACGGATTGATATCTTTCGTGATAAGCCGGGTAAATCGCCATCGTATTCATTGTGATCGGGTTTTCTCTTTCTCTCACTCACTACACCATCCTTTAAATGTTGGTAGAAACTTATTTTTCAGAAAAGCCATAAAAATAAGTGACTTTATACCTATTATAACTTAATAGGATAACATTTCCAGTTATTTCTACAAATTTTTACATTTTTTCGTAAAATAAATTTCGTTTCTGACTAAACAATCCCTTTCCAGCCCCTAACGCATGCTTTCCTACTGGCAAAAACACTAAAACCCCAATAAAACAGACAATTCCCCGTTTTGGCGGATCCTCCCCCTCCCTGTATGGTATAGCTACCCGGGAATAACCGAAAGGCGCGCCATTCAGAAGGACCACACACATGGAATCTTTCCATGAAATTCAAAAGCAGTTTGAGCCAATGATTCATAAGATCATCCACTCCCTTCACATTTTCAAGGATCGCGAGGAATTCTATCAAACAGGACTGATCGCGCTTTGGGAGGCAGCCCAGAACTTCAATCCTGAAAAAGGGGAATTTGCCGCATTTGCTTACTCATACATCAAAGGGCGGATGCTGACGGAATTAAGTCAGAAAACAAAGCTTTTTGACCGGCAGGCCTATCCCAAAGAAGAGTTTTGGGAGTTGGTGGAGGATGAATGGTCAGAGACTCCGCTTTCGCGGGAGATTCTACAAGCCTATTGCGAGAGGCTGACGGAGGGACAGACCAAGTGGGTCATGTATACGTTCATGGAGATGTTAACGGTCAGGGAGATTGCTGAGAAGGAAGGGGTTTCGGTTGGCGCTGTGAAGAAGTGGCGGCATGGGGCCAGGGAGCGGTTAAAAGAAAAGAGGAATATCTAAAAAAACAAAATAAAAAAACCTTATTGGTTTGCGGGTGGAAATACCTATTTTAAAAAGAGAAGACTCGGCAGCTGGCTGGCATTGTCATTTGAACAGAAGCCCCTGTAGCTTTGCGTCACCATCTTTCAATGGCTTTGCCCTTTTCACATCAATTCAGGATTCATCCTTACCTAAAAATACGTTTACGGTGAGATTGAAGAACCTTTATGTATATACGATTCTCCTCACAACGGAAGAACTTGATCCCAAACAGCTTCAAAGGAGTCCATATTTCTTTCATATAATAAACCGGCATTCCAGAGCCCCCTTTATTAAATACATTTAATTCCTTTTCTTGTACTATTATACAACAAAAAAGTCTGAATTATCTATACAATTAAATAAAAATTAATAGACAAAAAAAGACAAATTGGGACAGGGGAACAGGTACATTGTCCCGCTTCATTAAACTCGCTTCTACATTATGCCGAGTCTAGTGAGATTAATGATTTGACGGTTCCCCTTCCGGTTTTTGAGCCACTATTAGTCCCTTTTTCCCCAAAAAGTACAACCCAGCATAAAACACTACCCCCGCCATATCATACCCCACATCCACCAAACACCCTGTCCTGTAAAAGAATCACTGTGCCACCTCAGTAAATAAAGCATATCCTGCAGAGATAAGTATGGTCGTCCCAAAGTTATTCACTACCATTAACACAATTGCGGCCAGTAAACAAAAAGCCAGGGCATGGCCCGCTTTTTGATAAATGTAGGAAGGGCTGGTAAATGGATAAGAAGTGAAGTCAAAGAAAGCGGCATAATCCGGATCTGGATTCCACCTGAACCGTGGAATTCCCTCAGAATATAATCGGGTTAGTTTCTCTGTACACGTGAATACAAAAATTACCACAAAATAACAAATGGCAATAGCCCATCTCACATCAATCACTCCCTCGTCATCATCCTTCCCATGACAGGCGAGTGGCATACTGCGGGACAGGGGGACAGGTTCATTGTCCATGAGCGGGACAATGAACCTGTCCCCCTGTCCCAAAATAAAAAAGGCCCATTAAGAGCCTTCAGAGTTAAATATTTTTTAGTTTCATTTCATGGTAAATGATTTTTTGTTGGATTTTCTGTTTAAGCTGAGAGTCTAAACAACTTTCCAGCAATGCCTGATGGTAGCGCACTCTTATAGAATGCCACCTGAACCTTAATTGAAACATCATTTTTTTCATCTTCATAATGTTCCTCCCTCTGTTTCATAAATCGCAGGAGACCGTTTCGGAAACTGGCTGGCTTAGTCATTGACAGTAGCCCCTATTAGTTTTGCGTCATCATTTTTCAATGATTTTGCCGTTATCGTACGAATTATGAATGATTTTATTTGTTAAACACATCCAACTTGATAGTTCAATACTACTACTTTCTGATAGTATCATTATTTCAAGTAAATAAAAGAGGATATTCTTAAAAGAATAGTATAGACTTCCGAATTATACTCAAGTTATGGAAGGGTTTACATTTGAGTATACGATTTAGGCGGTTGATGTATGTGTTTAAGCAATTTCATTTCATGATAATGAATGCTTCCCTGCAATTTCTGCTTTAATTTCAAATCCAGGCAGCATTCAAGAAGTGCATTAAGGTAGGTAATCCTTAAGGAATGCCATTTAATTTTCAGGGTTAAAAGGTATGGTCTCTTCTTCATAAAACACTTCCCCCCTTTTACAATGCGAACTTCAATTTTTAATAAATTCGAACAGTTTGCATGTTTAATGAGGGTGGAAATTAAATACAGGTTGAATGTCCTGAAAATGGGACAATGAACCTGTCCCATTGTCCCATTTTAGATTTCCCTGACAAAGTAATGAAGGAGAAATTGTGCCCAGGCTTCATTTCCTTTTTTGTTTGGAAGGCTTTCGTTTGTCAGATAATCTTTTATTTCTTTTTCATTGGAATCAGGCCAGGATTTCCAATGATCTAGATAAATGTATTTATTTTCTTTGGCGTACTTTTCAAGCTCCTTTTCATCCTCAAGGTAATAATGTGCCCCGTAAATAGGGTTTGAGGGATGGATGATGATGGTCAGGTCGGGGTTTCCCTTTTTAAAATCTTCAAGCATGACTGTAAGATTCTTCAAACGTTTCTTTATCGCGATTTCCTCGATGTCATAAAGCAGAAACGGTTCGATTAGCAGGATATCAGGCTTCTTTTTCACCCATTCTTCCTGGAGGTTTTCTTCCACTATTTCAGTTGATGTCATATTGGCCATTTCCTTGACTGTGACGTTTAATAGAGTATTACCGTAAACATCCATCAGCCTTTTCTCTAACAAATCGGGCCATGCACCCTTTTGTTCGGAAGTTGAGGAGGAACCGAGAATCATGAAATGCAGCGGTTTATCCTGGTTGATTTTCTCCCTGAATTTCTGCTGCAGTTCGGGCGGCAGATAATTCAAGCGATCTAATTTAAGCATTTTTTCTTTATTTGCAGCTGCCTTTTCCGGATCTTCGTTTACTTCCGATTTTACGGACTGCTCCGGCGCTTTCATACTTAGCGTCTCTACTAAAACAGAATTGATTTGTCCATCCCAGTACATCTTTCCGCCTGCTAAAACAGCAAATGTAATGATAAACAGACAAATTAGTAAAAAGTTCTTCACCATCATCCCCCCATATAATCTATGAGGTAAATGATATAGTAGATAGATTACAGAATTTGTATATCTTTGTAGACGGCGGTTCTAAAAGTTACGACAAAAAATTTTTGTGCAAAAAAAATACAGCTACAAGAGCTGCATAAGTTTCTCACCATGATATTGGGATTTTTCACGATACTTGTTGAATTGAGGAGAATCCTTTGTCATCTCCAGCACATAATTAAAACTGAAATACCAAAACTTATGCCATTCTCTTCTAAAATTGCGTAACATAGAACCCCTCCACATTATCAATTTTAATTTCCCTACAACTGTAGATTAACAAAAGTATATTAAGTAAACGTAAATAATATGTTAAACCACGTAAAAATTTTTGGACAAGATTCGGAACAGGGGGACTGGTCCCCTGTCCCATTTTCGATGTTGAATGAACTATAGCGGAGAAAGCATGTGATTTTCATCTGTTTTCATGCTTAGACTGGTGGATGAATATGCTTTTTAGTGTGAGGCTTAATCGTGGTTATCCAAAAAAGGGGGCATAGCATGAAAGAAAAAAGTAAACTCTCAGAAGATATTAAAGCAAAGGATGAAAAATTCGATAAAGAAATGGAACAATATAATTTAGAAATTGAAGTTTTAAAAAAATCGATATTGACGGGTGAAGAAGAAAAGTAACCAGAAACTATTTTCAGTGGTGATATCACCGAATTAAAAACCGTGAACCCAGCAAAGAATGCTTGGGTTCACGGTTTTTTAAAACTTGGTTCAGTAGTGGGACATTGAACCTGTCCCACTGTCCCAATATAGGTGCTTTTTAATTTTATGAAGTCCTGCATTTGTTGTTGTTTGGTTCGTTTTCGTCGGTTCATGACTACTGTGCTTGTATGGTAGAGCGGGAACACTTTGTAACTGTTCCATTGTTGAGGTTGGGCGACATGATCTTTCAGTACGATGGAATGCTTCTTAATCGTATTGAGAGCCTTCAGGGCGTTACTTCCTAAAGTGACAATCATTTTAGGTTGGACGAGTTCAATTTGTTCCAAAAGGTAATGACTGCAATTAGCAATCTCCTTGGTAGAAGGTACCCGGACTTTTTCGTATTTATCCGTTGGGCAGCAGAGTACAGCATGAGTAATATATACCTCATCCCTCGTCAAACCAATATGGTTCAACAGTTCTTCAAAGTTTTCACCTGAAGAGTCCCCGGACATCGGGACGCGCGTTAATTCAGCTCCGGAAGAACCGGGAGCCTCTCCAATAAACATAAGGTCCGCCTCTATATTTCCGTTCAACCTGCTGATTACCGCTTTCTTCTCCGTCATTTTGGGACAAGTTATGCAAGCAGCCGCTCTGGTAACCAGATCGTTAAATTTCGTCCTCTTTCCCCGATTATCCTTAAGGTATCTTCCATACAGAGAAAGGGTAAAAACTCCTTTAGGCATAATAAAGGAAGCTTCAATTTCTTTTTGATCAGGATCCTTGGAGTAAGCATTCTCTATAAACCTACTGATTCCCAGGGAAGTTAGTTTAATCTCCATCTGTTCTCCGTCTGAAACCATGACCGTAAAATCCTGATCATGTTCATAGCGGGTGACCTCTATATTCAGATCACATCCCATCAACATGATCATATCTTTCACCTGGTGATGGTCTTCTGTTTTGATCGTGATACGGGAAGGGTTAAAATTTCGGCATATCTTCAGAAACTGATTTATTTTTTCACTCATTTTTTCAACTTCCTAAACTAATAGTTTTAAAGTTGATTTTACCATATTAAATACATTATTTTACATAATTAGTAATAGTAATATATTCCTGTTTTTGTAAAAATGAGCCCACCATTTGATGGACTCATTAAAATCAGCTGATTCTATTCATACTCCTCAACGAATGGGGAACGGTCACTTCCCCTACTTTCTTAGCGGGAAGACCTGCCACAATCAAGTTTGCGGGTATGTCCTTTGTTACCACCGAATTGGCGCCAACTGAAACATTGTCCCCTATCCGCACAGGACCAAGGACGGCAGCACCGGTGAAAATAGTAACATTATCACCGATCGACGGCTTCAAGATACCGTTGCTTTCTCTATCACGCCCCCCGATAGTGACATTCTGAAAAACTTCCAAGTTCACCCCTGCCTTTACTTTAGGACCAATCACGACCCCAACGGAATGGGCAATCCGAAACCCAGGGCCAATCTCAGCTCCATACGAGATTTCAGCCCCATAAAACAAGATCCCCATTGACCGGAGCAGCCGGGGCAAAACAGGAATATTCTTTTTATACAGCGCATGAGATACCCGGTAAGAAATCACCAGCCAAAAAGTAGAAAAGTTAAATAGACTCACAATCAACCCTTTAGGACTTAAACCGTAAGCATCGTAATCCGACTTAATCAACCTAAACATACAATCACCTCTACAAATGAGTAATTCAAACCACTCTCCCAACATTATAAAAACCAAACATTAAAAACCCAATTCATTAAAGTAAGAGTTTTGTAAAGTTTGGGACAAGGGGACAGGTTCACTGTCCCGCGTTGGATAACCCTTCCAATATCCTTTAAACATCTGTTTATCTCCTTGGCGCCCTTGATGACATTCTTCATTAATGTTAATCAATCGTTTGTTTAAACTTATTTAGATGATTACAGGGGTCGCTTCATCACTCGGATGATGCTTTAGCAGACATAAAAAAAATAGGTGCTTCCCGCAATAAAAGCTGGAAACACCTATTTTTATAGTACTGGTTATTCTATTAGAACGATAACTGCCCCAACCTTCAATGATGAGTGGGACAAGGGACCTGTCCCCCTAGTCCCTTCCTTTCTGATCCACTTTAATGACTAATTCAGTCAACGAATCAATCGTTAAAGTGTCTTTTTATAACTTCAACCCTGATCTGCTCACATACCTTCTAGTTCAGGGTCAGCCAGATGGCTGGCGAGCGTTCTTTAGTCCTCCTTGATGAATAGTGCGTTAGAATTGACGTAAATGGGGTCGGGGTCAGGTCCCTTGCCCACTCACACCATTAACTCAATTGCTCAATACAAGTTTTAATTCCTTCTAATAAGTCCCTATGAGACCAGCTTGGGATTTTCCCGTGCTGAATGGCAAGTTCATGAGATGCCGGGATGTGGATGAATCCTGATGGTATCTCAGTACCATCTTGCTTGATGCGATGGAGCATAGAGTACATAACGTTGTTACACAGATACGTCCCTGCAGTGTTGGAGATTTCTGATGGATACCCGTTTTCTATAAGTTTCTCTACCATTTGACGGATTGGCAGTGTAGAGAAGTATCCATCGGCACCATCTTTATCCGCTATCCGTTCATCGGTAGGCCGGTTTCCTTCGTTATCCGGTTCCCCGTCGCTGCAATTGATGGCGATGCGCTCAGGTGTTATTTTATATCGTCCGCCTGCAAGGCCAAGTGAGATGACCGCATCGGGCTTCACATTTTCATAGTGCTCCAGCAGCTCTTGTCCTGACTTTCTGAAATCAACACTCAAAATCCTGCCGACCACTTTGTACTCACCCAGCTCTTGTCCATCCAATTCTTCCACGATTCTCATCGTCGGATTCACCGGATAATCCAGGAATGGCCTAAAGCCTGTTAATAGTAACTTCTTCATTTCTCTTCACTCCTTCTAACCGTAAAGGTCTTTGTCTTCGCAGCTCAATGACCGATTCAGACGACTCTGCAAAAAAAGAGGTATCGGTTTCTGCAGCCGCTTCGATAATGGCGAGATCAAACAATTTATGCGCCTTCTTGCATATATCCAATGCTTCTCCATACACGGTTTCATCCGCTGCTTCTGATATGATATCTGCACATACCCATTCAGGATATCGCTCAATTCCATTAAATGAATCTTCATTGGTTTCTGTCTTCCATTTATAAAACAGCAGATCGTTTGTTTGTTCAATCGGGAAAATGTCTGGCAGCCATTGATGGCCATACTTTTTCACACGGTTTACCCAATAGTGATTCTTTTCATAAATATCCGTCCCTTTTAACTTCTGATCGATTCGATCTGCAATCACAGATAAATTATGGACATGCCCGGGATACTGCCCCCCGTCAAGCTCTCTTCCTATTCCATAAATCAAGGCATTCGGAATCCAATAAGATACCGGAAACCTTGGAGGGCTGTTGTAGCCTGCAAATGGCTGGACCCACTCGTGGGAAGGGATTCCGTGATCATCAATGATGATATCCGGCGCCCAGCGTTTCATGATAAGGGGGACGACATCCGCTTCCCCGAATACCGTTTTCTTGTAGCGGACATGAGCATATTCCAGTCCAACCGCATTATACCTGGCAGCATGTTGCTTCCATTCTGGATTATCTGCTGTCATCCTGTCATGAAGCCGGGCACCATCCGGGTTCGCACACGGAATCACTACAAGGTTCACTTTTTTCAACAGAGAGGATTCCTCTGTACTAAGTTCCTGCACCAACTCGATGATTGCAGGTGTGCTCGAGACTTCATTCGCATGATGACCTGCTTCGATCAGAACAGTCGGTTTAAAAAGCGAACACTTTATAGGAGAGAAAAACTGCTCTTCAATCCTGTCGACCATTTCAAACACTGGTATTTTTTCACCATTATAGGAAGTTGCAGGTATCCATTGCCGGACGAGCCCTGCATCTAGCTTATGTCGATCAAGCACAGCCCTGAAATCACGTTTAAAATCAGATGTGCCAATATCCCTTTCAAACGTTTTCCCATCTTCAACACGTTCGAGAATCGCTTTTACAGGAGCACCTGATTGATCGAACACTAATTTCGTCGTCACCGCTTCTCCGCTATCCCGCTCTCTCCATTTGTAAGCAGTGATTTTTGCTTTTGGCCTTGAACCCTTTTCTGACTTCATAAAAGGGTAGACTCCCCCTGGGGCAGGAAACCCATTGCCGAATTCTTTTTCTCCTCTTACCGTGAAGTAATCAAGAGTATTAAAGTAAAGATCTTCATGAAGGGCTTCCATGGAGGAAATCCGTTCTTCATCAATGTTCAGCCTGCGCTCTTCCTCGCTCATTGCCGCTTCAATTTCAACCCTGTCAAACAACGGCTTGGTAAACCCCTGGCCCTCAGTCCGGTTCCATGTTTCCTTCCACAATAAAGGCAGAACTTCATGTTGATAATATTGATAAAAAAGCTCCCGATCCGTAGGAAGCCTTTTTTCAAACAGGATGTGTTCCCCATCCTTCACAACAACCTGCCCCGTTGTCGGATAGGTAAACTTCCCCTCTTCCACGTATTTCATCTTTGAGACAGGAATATTCAACGACTCCATTATGAGAAGCTGTCCCTGATCGTCCAATAATTTTACACATATAGTAGACTCCGCCTCATCTATCAAAGAAAAACGTATATTATCTGCTGATATCCCTATCTCTTTTTCTATCAATAAATCCACCGGATACAACTCCTGGATCCATCTGATAGGAAGCTCCAGGCAGTCTTCCCGGCTTTCCTTTACGCACTCAATTTCAATCGAATGAGCATTTCCTTCATATAGGGAAAGCCGGGGCAAAACCTTCTCCTCGATCCATAAGTACGCCGGTTTAAAGGCTGAATGGACTTCCACGTTACGGAGGCCATATTGAGATGCCAGTTCCTGTTTTAATCGATTTCGTTCCGATAACGGCTCTGAAATAAATAATTCAGCTGATAATTGAGCGGGTGAAGCATAGCCTTTTAAGAAGCTGGCCAATTCTTTTTTTGCACGTTCAATCTCAGGTTCTTCCTTCCACTCCAGCTTAAACAACAATTCTTCTTCTTCATTGGCGGTGGGAAGCTGTTCCCAAACTCCAAAATCCCCGCCTTCAGAAACATGAACAGCATTTGCCAAATAACCCATCATGTCCAACAGCGAATCTTCACTGCCTTCCAGCTCCACCCCAGTACCTTTCACAAGAACAGCAGGACTCCCTTTCTGACTGGCCCGACAGCTGAAAGAAAAGCCTCCTCCCTTTCCCGTCGTCATCGGAAAATGAAGCTTCGTCGAGGACATCCCGATCCTAGCCGCCATATAGCAGCACTGCTTCAATAACGAAAGTGAAGGCTCCTGCTGAAAATCAAAAGATACATTCGTTTCTTTTAAAGGAGAGGGTTCTTCTTTCATGAGAAAACCGGATTCATTCCATATATCAGTCAAACCGGTGATGACCATTTTTTTAGATGCTGCTGTATTCTCATCTCTATAAAATGCGTCAATTTTCAATTCATCATTTACAATGACAGCTTTTCCATCCAACTTCACCTTACAAATAGGGTGCTTGTACTCAGCCAGCTCTCCAGGCCAAGCAGCACTCAAGAACAACAATAGTTCATCCAGTTCACTAATCGTCTTATAAAAGAAAACCACTTCCCGACCCTGCAGCGCACAAAAGGTTTCCTCAAGCGAAGAGCGGAACACTACATGCCACTGGGCACGTTCATGACCCAAAAATCCAAAAGACAAGGCTGTGGTTTCGAAACCGAGCCTTCCGCAGAAATCGATCAATCCCTGCGGAACGCAACCTTCTTTCAACTCCATTGAAACATTGACACGGTCAGGTACACCGTCTCCATTTTGATCAGCTAGAAAACCGCCGATTTTCCATATATCCTGAAGTCCCCTCATCTTCTCACCTACACTTTCAGATTCGGATCAAGTTTATCGCGAAGCCAATCACCAAGCAGGTTAAACCCGAGCACGGTCAGCATGATAGCAAGTCCCGGGAATGTCGCCGTCCACCAGGCAGTGCTGATATAGTTCCGGCTGTCGGCGAGCATCCCGCCCCACGAAGGAATTGTAGGGTCCACCCCTAACCCAAGAAACGTCAATGATGCTTCCAATAAAATGAATTCTGCGATGTAAAGTGTTCCAAGCACTAATATAGAAGAAAGGACATTAGGGAAAATATGCTTTCGGATGATCGTAAAGTGAGTCCCGCCGACTGCTTTGGCAGCCTGGACATACTCCAGTTCCTTAACGGAGATGACCTGGCCGCGGATCAAGCGGGCAAATCCAACCCAGTACGTCAATCCAAGGATCAGTACAATCTTCCAAATCCCCGTTCCCAATACACTCATGATGATAATGGCAAATAATATGAACGGAAATGCAAGCTGGATATCGGCAATGCGCATGATGAAGTCATCCAGCCATTTTCCAAAATATCCGGATATGAGGCCGAGTACAGTGCCGAGCACCATTGAAATGATCACACCGAAGAAACCGACCATTAGTGAAATCTTAGCTCCTGCAATGATCCTGCTCAGCAGGTCCCTTCCAAGCTGGTCAGCCCCCAGAAAATAAGTTGACTCACCGGCTTCATCCGCCCAGGAAGGGGGTGCAAGACGTGAAGTCAAACTCGCTTCACCGGGATCCATCGGCGCGATGATGCTAGAAAACAAAGCACAAGCAATGGTGAGCAGAACAAGGATCAAGCCCAGCATTCCGGACGGATTCTTTTTCAAGAAAGTAAGGGTCTTCTTGAATCGGCTTTTTCGTTTGTGACTGATTTTAATATCCTGGTCAGTCTGTACAACAACTGGTTCCATTACTTCTCACTCCCCCCTGCTTTGATACGGGGATCCAGCACACTGTAGCTGATGTCGACAAGCAGATTGACGAACACCATCAGGAGTGCCAGGACAATGACCCCGCCTTGAATAACCGGATAATCACGCTGGTTGATCGCGTCGATGATCAGGCGGCCTACACCCGGCCAGGAAAAGACTTGTTCAATGATGACCGTCCCGCCGAGGAGCGATCCAAACTGGATGCCGAGGAATGTGATGGTCGGAATCAATGCATTCCGAAACGCATGACGGATGATGACACTCCACTCCTTGATCCCCTTTGATCTTGCGGTAGAAATATACTGCTGATTCAGAATCTCAAGCATCGATGAGCGGACCAGCCTCGCTAAAATTCCTGATAAGATCAAACCGAGCGTGACCGATGGCAGAATCAGATGCTTAAACCCATCGAAGCCCGATGAAGGCAGCCACTGCAGATTGACCGCAAAAATGATCATCAGCATGATCCCAAGCCAGAAGTTCGGAAATGAAATACCCAATAACGAGAACACCCTGCCTGAAAAATCAAAGATGGTGCCTCTTTTTACAGCTGAGATGATGCCGATCGGAAAGGCAATCAAAATCGCCACCGCGATTCCGCCCAGAGCCAAAGCAATGGTCGCTCCCATTTTTTCCGTGATCATCCCCCAAACAGGAAGCCCGGTACGGAAGGATTCACCGAAATCAAGGGTAACCAGCCCTTTCAGGAAAATCCCGTACTGAACAATCAATGGTTCATCCAACCCTAAATTGCTTCTCACTTCTTCCACTGCTTCCTTCGTCGGCTCCCCGGCCCCGAACATCACGGTAACGGGATCACCCGTCAAGCGGATCGAGAAGAAGATGATGAGAGAGATGGCAAACACGACAAGAACGGTATGTAGCAGTCTTCTAACAATATATTGCGCCACTGGATGTCTCCCCTTTATCTTGTATTCTAGAAAGGAAAAGGATAGTATGGCTCCCACACTATCCTTTTCTTTCACTCTCTATTCCACACTTACATTCTCAAGTCGCATACGGTCTTCATGAGGTGCCTGGAAATTCTTCACGCGTTTATTCACTGCATATAGATCGACTG
The DNA here is from genome assembly GCF_001456935.1 of [Bacillus] enclensis. Lineage (GTDB taxonomy): Bacteria > Bacillota > Bacilli > Bacillales > Bacillaceae_B > Rossellomorea > Rossellomorea enclensis. Next base: position 47,077 of record NZ_KQ758485.1, read on the forward strand.
CTGAATATAGATTCAATTCAGGTGCCAATTCATGCAGACGTTCAGTCAATTGCATAAAGATTTCTTCACGCTTCTCTTGGTCTGTCGTAGAACGCTCAGCCGCAAGAAGCTCTTCCACTTTTTTATCCTTGAAGCTAGGGTTCCAGAACTCGCCTTCATGGTACATCAAGTAGGCCGTGTTATCGAAGTCAAGCGTCCATCCGCCCCATCCTTGACGATACATATGCCCGGCATTGCCGTTCGGCATTAAATCTGAAGTAAGCGTATTGCTGTCAACTGTTTGAATGTTGGCCTTCAATCCGACTTGTTCGAAATAAAATGCAACAGCTTGTGCAATTTCTTTGAAGTTACCGTCATTACCAGGAATGTAGATGTCGAGTTCAGTACCTTCTTCCACACCCGCTTCTGCTAATAATTCTTTCGCTTTTTCCTGATCAAATGGATATGGCTTAAGATCCGGGTTGTTCCCAAATGAAAGCTCACTCTGGAACGTGCTGATCGGTTTTCCGTACCCGCTCAGGATTTCATCAATGATCGCCTGCTTGTCTACCGCATAGTTGATTGCCTGTCTGACTTTCACATCATCAAGCGGCTTTTTTGCTACATCAAAGCGAAGAGAAAAGGCAGTCGGTGTTCCCACTTCCTGAAGCTCCAGGAAAGAGCTGTCTTCGATGTTCTTCACTTGGCTTACTTCTACACGCTTCATGATATCAATTTCACCAGTCTGTAATTCTGCCAGTCTTGTAGAAGCTTCCGGAATGATACGGAACGTGACTTTATCAAGCTTCGCTCCTTCTTCTTTCCAATAGTTCTCATTCTTCTCAAGAACCGTCTTGCTGTCACGCTTGTACTCAGTCATTTTGAAAGGACCTGTACCGACAGGGTTCGTGTTGAAGTGTTCATCCCCTTTTTCCTCGATATATTTAGGAGGTACGATAACCGCTCCGTATCCTGCAAGTTTCGTAAGCAGCACAGGATCTTTTTCTTTCAAAATAAAGTTAACCGTATAATCGTCGACAATTTCCACATGATCAATTGATGTATAGTTAGCCTGCTGAGGCCCCTTGGCCCCTTCTTCTCCCAATAAACGATCGAATGTGAATTTAACCGCTTCTGCATTGAACTCTTCTCCGTTATGGAATGTTACGCCTTCACGAAGTTTGAATTGTAAAGTCTTATCATCAAGATATTCCCACTCTGTTGCAAGACCAGGTTCTAACTCCAGATCCAGATTACGGTCTACAAGCCCTTCAAAAACGGATGTTGCAATCGTACTCCAATCTAATAGAAAGGTATCGATCGGGTCCCAGTTTTGCGGATCGCCGGAGACACCGATCACCAGTTCATTCCCTCTGTCTTTTGCCGGGTTTTCACCGTTCCCTTTTGATTTTTCTGAACTTGCATCTTCAGAGCCGCCGCTGCAGGCAGCCATCAATAACATTCCGATTAATAACATGGCCAAAAATTTAAAGCTGTTCTTTTTTCTCACTTTCTCCACCCCTTTTAATTTGTTCTAAATATACATATGGCTTCGTAAACCCAAGCTGTTTGGAGATTTTCTCAGACACTTCCCACATCGGGATGACATAGGTCATGGCGTCCTCTTCCCTAAGCTGCGAGGCAAATCCCGCCACACTCAGGGACCCGGCAATCTCACCGAACCTGTCAAAAATCGGCGTCCCGAATGCCGCCGTGCCATCCTCCAGTTCAGAGTTGCTGTACGTGTAGCCTCTTTCTCGTGTTTGATGGATGACCTTCCAGATCTCTTCCCTGGACAGCATCGTCTTTTGTCCGTAAGACTCCAACGGCTGTGCTAAGATGTTCTCTATTACTTGATTATCCAAGAAAGATAACAGGATCCTCGGGCATGCCCCTGCATATAACGGAGCCTTTCTTCCGATTTTTGTATAGAGTCGCACCGGTTTGTCGCTCTCCACTTTCTCGATATAGACACCCTCATTATTTTCCCGGATCACGAGCTGGACACTTTCATTTAACTGCTTTTGCAGATCCCTCATATAGGGAAGTGCGATATTCCTGATTTCATACTTACTTGCGACAATCTGTCCCAACTCCAGCAGCCTTGTCCCCAATTCATAACGCTCCCCTTCAATAAAGACACCGCCATGATGGAAGTTGACACGCTGGACAAAGCCATTTTCCTCGAACGTCTTCAGTAATCGGAAAACGGTCGGCTTTGGCATGTCTGCAAACTTAGAAAGTTCATCAAGTCGCCAATACGGCTTCTCTTCATTAAAGAGAGTCAACAATTGGAGCGCTTTCCCTAACGTTTTACTCATTCACGTCTCCACACTTTACACAATAATTTTCTTGTTTTCGTCACTGTAGAGGTGACACGACACAAGCCTTCCCGGTTCTTTTTCCTCGAGCACCGGCGTCACCTCTGAGCAAATATCCATGCACTCAAAGCATCTGGGATGGAACGTGCATCCACTCGGCGGATCAGAAGGACTTGGCACATCCCCCTGCAGTACGATGCGTTCCTTCTTCTTTTTCGGGTTCGGCGAAGGTACCGCCGACAGTAATGCCTGGGCATATGGATGCATCGGACGATGATAGAGTTCACTTTTATCCGCTATCTCGACCATCTTACCCAGATACATCACGCCGATTCGATCGCAGAAGTGCTTGACCACACTTAAATCGTGAGAAATAAAGATGTATGTAAGATCTAACTCTTTCTGCAAATCTTTTAGTAGATTCAGAACCTGCGATTGGATGGAAACATCAAGTGCTGAAACCGGTTCGTCTGCGATGATAAGCTTTGGGTTTGTCGCCAGTGCCCTTGCGATCCCGATCCTCTGTCTCTGTCCGCCGCTGAACTCATGCGGGTAACGGTCAATTTGGGATGGCGTGAGCCCCACTTGCTCCATGATTTCAAGCACCCTCTTTTTTCTTACCTGCTTATCGCCGATACTGAAATTAATCAGCGGTTCCTCGATGATTTCCCCTACTTTCATCCTGGGATTCAGGGAAGCGAATGGATCTTGAAAAACGATCTGCATATCTTTTCTGAGCATCCTCATCTCATTCTTCTTTAGGTGGGCAATGTTCTTCCCCTGAAAATAGATGTCCCCGGCCGTAGGTTCGAGGAGCCTGAGAAGTGCTCTTCCCGTCGTACTCTTACCGCATCCCGATTCACCTACGATTCCGAGTGTCTCCCCTTTGAAAACTTCAAAAGACACATCGTCCACGGCTTTTACTTGTTTAATAGTCTTTTTTCCAAAAATACCGCCCTTAATAGGGAAATATTTTTTTAGATTCTTCACTTCAAGAAGTGCTTCACGGTCCAATTAAACCCCTCCTTTCACGAATGACTCACTTTCCTTCTCTGCGTACAGCCAGCATTTTGCCGATGATTGTTCATTAACGGGAATAGTTGGCGGACTTTCCGAACATCGTTCATGTGCGAACTCGCACCTTGCAGCAAACCTGCACCCCTTCGGCATCTCTGTCGGTGAAGGGACCGTGCCTGGAATCGATGATAAGTACTCCTTCTCTTCATCAATATCAGGAAGTGAGGCCAGCAGCCCTTTCGTGTAGGGATGCTTGGGATTTTCAAACAACTCCTCTACCCCGGATTCCTCTACGACTTCACCCGCGTACATGACGACTACTCTGTCGCATGTCTCTGCCACGACTCCCAGATCGTGGGTGATAAGGATGATCGACATATCCAATTCCTTTTGAAGTGATTTCATCAATTCAAGGATCTGCGCCTGGATTGTCACATCCAACGCCGTCGTCGGCTCATCTGCCACAAGGACTTCCGGATCACAAGAAAGAGCCATCGCAATCATAACCCTCTGCCTCATCCCCCCGGATAATTGGTGCGGATATTCATGAAGCACCTCTTCCGCCCGCGGGATACCGACAAGCTGAAGCATCTTGAGCGCTCTCTTATACGCTTCTTTCTTTGACATCTTCTCGTGATTCAGAATCAATTCGACGATCTGGCTTCCGATTGTATAAACCGGATTAAGTGAAGTCATCGGCTCCTGAAAGATCATCGCAATGTCTTTCCCCCTGAGCTTCCGCCAGTCATTCTTAGGCAGCTTTGTCAGGTCTTTTTCTTTAAGCGAGATGCTCCCGCTGCGGTAAGAAACAGCAGGCGGCAAAAGCCCCATCAGCGAAAGAGAAGTCATGCTTTTTCCACAACCTGACTCACCCACGATTCCGAGAGTCTTCCCTTTCTCTAAAGAGAAAGAAACTCCGTTCACGATATTCGCAAACCCATCCTCGGTCGGAATCCCTACCTCCAAATCTTCAACCTTCAACACTTCCTTCACACTATCAAGCTCCTTCGTTTCAATATGTGAAACGCAATTTCATTTTTTGATTATTTTCATATTATACAAAATTCTGACAATAATCAAGGTATTTTTCCAGAAATGGGTGTGGGGGTCGGGTCCCTTGGTCGATGGCGGGTATAGGGGACAGGTCCCTTGGGTCACTTGATGCTTCCTGCTGTTTGGGCGGATTGATGGGCTGAGGCGTCTGAAAAGAGCCACGGGGTCTAGTCCCTTGGCCCACATAAAAGCCCGCCCTCATCATTGGAATATGACGAGGACGGGCTTGTGAAAATTATTTATTGTGACCTTTTTTCTTTCCAGTTTTATCTTTTGATTTTCCTTTCGCCTTTCCCTTCTGTTCCACTTTAATGACCACTGTCGTAAGGGAATCAATCGTCAAGGTATCTTTCTTCAATTTCAACCCTGATCTGTCTTCAACCGGCTTGACGCCTGCTTCGTCGTCATCGACCAGCACTTTCGCACCTCTGAGGTCGTAGTCTCCGATGGACAGTGTACGTTTTTTGTCGTCGGCGTTGACAAATACATAGTAGGTACCCGTGTTATCCGTGGAAACATTTTTGTAAGCAAGCATCAAATCCTGGTCCTTGATCTCCGGGATGTTCATTAATGTGACGTTCTGATCAACGAGTTCTTTTTCGCCGAGGCGGAAGGCATTTGTCGATCTTCTAAGTTTGATCAAGCCTTCAGTATACTTCCTCGTCGTTGAGTTCACGGCGAATTCCTTCTTGTTCGTCGCCTTCTCCCAATCAAACTTATTGATCGCATCCGAAGAATCATAGGAATCATGGATAAAGTATCCGAACGGATTGCCGTCCCCATCTTTTAACTCATGATACTTCTGTTCAGGCACGCCTTCACCGAACCACTGCTTCGTGCGGCCGTATTCCTGACCGGCATGAAGGAAAGCCGTTCCCTGTGACGTCAGGATCATGGAGTTCCCGAGACGGACCCGTTTGTGAATTTCCAGGTTGTTCTCCGGGATGGCCGGATCTTTCTTGATCGACTGCGCGATGACATCATACAGCGGCAGGTTGTCATGCGCCGCGATGTATTGGACCATGTCGCCTGGATCGTCATCGGCCGTGTTGCCCGGCTGGCCTTTGATGTTATTGAAAATCGTGTTGATATCGCGTGCGCCGCCTGTGATGAAGCGCGGTTCGCCTTCCGAACCGAATCCGGATTTCAATTCGTTCCTGATTTCATCGGAGAAGACACCGACGTCATCGGTTTTGTCCATCCAATCCTGATCGGCGCCCATTCCTTTGAGGTCAGGGTCAGAAAGATGGCCGGCAAACGTTCTCCAGCCTTCCCCGATAAAGAGTGCGTCAGGGTTGACGGATGCAGCCGCGTCATAAGCATTCTGAACAGCAGGGTACGTCGCGTCACCCATCATATCGAAGCGCATGCCATCGATCTTATATTCTTCAAACCAGTATTTTACCGAATCCACCATCAGCTTCTCAGCCATCTTGTGGTTTGTAGCCAGGTTGTTACCGAAGCCTCCGAGGAAGTTTCCTTTATCATCCTGGAACGCGTAGTAATTTGGAACAATGTCGTTCAGCGTGCTTGTCTGCGCCATATGCGTGTACACGACATCCAGCACGACGCCCATTCCCGCTTCATGGATGGCATCAATCAGCTGTTTGAGCTCTTTCACCCGCAGTTCAGGATCTTTCGGGTTTTCTGAGTAAGCCCCGTCCGGTGAAAAATAACTGTGCGGATCGTAGCCCCAGTTGTATTCGTTGCCGCCGGCTGAATACTCTAGCTCCCTTTTACCCATCTTCGTTTCGTCACCGTAGTACCAGGCCATGACCGGAAGCAGCTGGACGTGTGTGACACCGAGTGATTTGATGTAATCGAGCTTATCGATGAACGCTTTGTAGGATCCCCATCTTGCGTCAAGGTCCCCTTCGATCGACGGATCGGATGTGAAGTCGCGGACGTGGACTTCATAAATCACGGCGTCCTCGCGTTTTTCATAACCGTCGATGTCGGCTTGCGAGAAGCCTTTCGGATTTGTTCCATTCAAATCAACGATCGCCGCTTTTCCGACCGTATCGCCATCAGGACCTGCTTCACCTTTTGTGTTCACCGTGAAAGCGGCCATTGACTTCGCGTAAGGGTCCAGCACTTTTTTCGTTACACCGTCATTTGTGACTTCATATTGATAGTAATACCCTTTCAAGTCTTTTACTTTCAGATCTTTGGCTTTGACGTCGGCTGACCAGACGCCTTTTTCGCCTTTCGTCAGGTCGACACTGCCAATCTTGGATGAAGCTTCTTTTTTATCATAAAAATTGGCCGTTACTTTGCTTGCTTTCGGTGCCCACAATTTCAGCGTGGCATCTCCTTCTTTATAGGTTGCACCGAGGTCATCGCCGTCATATCCGTACATTTCATCAAGCAGCCTCCAGCCGGTTGAGGCTGAAACGGTCCTGCCTGAGTAGGTGATGGACAACGGAAGTTTATCAAGGCTGAAGGAAGCTTTCACTTCGACTGTTTTATCGCCGGTTATTTCAGCGTTTTCCACGGCCACCTCAGCTCCAGCACTGTCTTTGATGGAGAGATTTTTAATCAAATCTTCCTCGGCCAATCCCTCTGTCATCGTGAAGCCGAGACGGATCATATCTTCTGAAATTACCTCTGCAGATGTGATCCCCGACGCCACTTCCCAATGAGGGGAAACATAAACCGTATCGTCGCCCTGTCTGACCCAGAGACGGTTGTATTTGTCCAGCAGATTGAACGATTTATCCCCGCCGTCCTTGCCTGAATCCCCTTTGGATTCATCCATGACGATGAAGCCGATTTGTTTTGCATTTTCGTTTAATGGGATATCCACATATGCTCCATACTGGTCCCTGCCGGTTAGATCAGCTGCGTCAGTCGGCCAGTTTGCTGAAGGAGCTGCAACGTCTCCCCAGTTCCATATCCCGAAATTTTCGTAATTTGAATCGTCACGCACGTAGTGAATGCGGACCGTGTTTTCCGGTAAATCAACAGGCTCATAGGTGTAGACTTTATCCGACCCCTGTTTGATCCAGATCTCATTCATGTCTTCAGAAGTAATGGTAAATCCTTTGTCGCCGCCGTCTTTACCACTGTCCCCCTTAGTCACATCCATGACCAGGAAGCCGATGTTCTTCGCGCCTTCAGCAAGCGGTACATCGATATAGGCACCGTAGCTGTCGGTCTTTTCGAACATGGTTGCGCCTGTCGGCCAGTTGGCTGAAGGGTCTCTTACGTCATTCCACAGCCACGCACCATAGTTTTCATAGTTGCCGTCGTCACGCTTGTAGTGGATGCGGATGTTGTTCTCGGGGACCGGCTCTACTTCAGGTTCGCCTTCATCAGCTGAACCTGCTTCTACGCCTGTGATCGTACCGCCATCAACTGTAAGCAGTGCGGTACCTCCATCTGCTTTTGCCGGAAGCGTCACGGTCACTTCTTCAGCCCCGGATACAGGATATTCTTTCCCGGAATAATGGTCGGTGATGACCGCATCGGGAGAGTCGACAGAAACCGTGACCTCTTTCGCTTCGTCCCCGACATTCAGTCCCACATACACCGAATCATCCCCATACGTCCGCGAGAACATCAGGAACTTGTCGCTGTCCGTTCCGCCGATAAAGCTTCTTTCCCCTTTGGCAAAAACTTTCGAGTATTCGCCGCGGAAGTTGAGAATCTTTTTATAGTGTTCAAGGATATCGTTGTTTTCAACCTTATCCCATGCAAGGTCATAACGGTTATCATATTGCGGGTAGTTGTTCGCGCCGCTTTGGCCGAGCTCCTCACCGTAATAGATGACCGGCTGTCCTTTCGATGTCGCCTGCAGGGAAGCAGCCAGTTTCAGCTTGCCTTCATCCCCGTCAAGTGAGTAGAGGAATCCATCTTCATCATGGCTTCCGAGGAACTGGCCGAGAGTTGCGGTGTTATCGATTTTCCCGTTGCGGGCAGCCAATTTGTCATCCGCCGCTTTTACGTTTCCGTTCACAAATTCTTTAGCAATGTCCTTGAACCCGAAATCAAGCAGGGAATCCATCATCCCGGACTCTAAGAGGCCCTGATCATTATCAGTACTCGCCCCCCATGCTTCCCCGATCATCTTGTGCTCGGGCATTTTCTCCGTGATCGCATTCTTGAACGCCATCCACGTCGGTTTGTCGACATGCTTTACGGTATCCACACGGAAATAATCGATCGTGTTACCTTTCTCGGTTGTCGCTTTGTCGATCCAATCTGTCTGCCAGTCGATGATCTGCTGGCGGACTTCAGGGTCTTCTGTCATGATGTCCGGCAGTCCTGCCAGTTCACCGACCACTTCGTCACTGCCGACATCTGAACCCTGACGAACGATATCACTGAAGCGTGCGCGGTCTTCGTCGGTTGGATAGCCGGCTGGACGTTGCTCTTCAGGAAGGTCCCCGTCGATTTCTTTAAGCCCGTAACCCGTGTGGTTCAACACCACATCCACCATGATCTTGATTCCGCGTTCATGGGCTTCGTCAATCAGCGTATGGAACTCTTCCATCGAACCGAAATGAGGGTTCAGCTCGCTGAAATTGTCGGCCCAATAACCGTGATAGGCAAAGTATGGCTCGCCGCCTTCTCCTTCGCGGACATCATAGTTCACGTTGTCAACAATCGGACTGATCCAGACGGTGTTCACGCCAAGCTCATCCAAGTAGTCAAGCTTGTCCGTGATCCCTTCAAAGTCGCCGCCCTGATAGGAACCGCGCTTCGACTTGTCATAGTTCAAGCCAGATGGATCATCATTCGTTTTGTCGCCGTTGAAGAATCGGTCCGTCAGCATGAAATAGATGATGGACTCATCCCAGTCGAAGTCATTCTCGCCGACAGCCTGCCTTGTCTTCACTTCAACTTCGGCAGTTCCTTCATATGGATTGCCATAGCTGTCGACCACTTTCAAAGGAATTGTCTTCGTGCCGGCCGTCACGTTGTCATCGACCGCTATCGTCACTTCTTTTAATGAGGGATCGACTGTAAGGTTTTTCGATCCGCCGAGCTCTGAAAGATCTGCCGTGATTTTAGAAACTGACAGCTCTTCTGTCAATCCTTCAATATCCACGTTCAGAACCGCATTTTCGTTATAATCAATCGCTCCAGGTTCTACAGTCCCGGTTACCGTCAAATCGCCCTTTTGAAAATCAAGATAGGACGTGCCGTCAACCGTATTGTACGGATCGCTGACCTCAGTTGTTTCCCCATCTTTTGTTACAAGGAAAGAGTATGGAGTCTTTCCATTCGGGATATCCTCATACGAAACCGTGAATCTCTCATTATCCGGTTCATACGTCATTTCCTTCGTTTCGCCATTAAACTTCAATTCTACTTTTTCAATCGTGTCCATGGCATCGTCAGCGAACAACGCTTTGTCACGATAGTAAAAAGTCGCGTCGCCCTGATCAATCACAGGTGCCGATCCATCGGGAACGATCCTTATCTCTTCGACACCGCTTGTTATGTAAGCCTTCGTAAGCGAGTCGTTTTTATTGACCTTGATAAAGCGGTCACCGAATTCTTTTTGGGCAGTATCCCAGTCTTCTGTACTGCGCAGTACAAATCCAAACTGCTCAGTATCGGGTCCAACTGCGATATTCGCTGTCGCAACCCCGTTTTCATATGAATCAAAATTTAGTTGGTCATCCCGAACTCCGGTGTTCCAGGCCCAGATGTTCCAGCCATCATACTGCTTGTCGTCGCGGATGTACGTGAAGCGCACGGTGCGGTCAGTGCCCGCTGCCGTGTCCACCGCTTCCCCGCCGGTTGAGGCCGCCGCTGTCTGTGCAGGTACGTATGGCAGCCACAGGCTCAACATCATCAATACTGTCATGAGTAACGAGAATCGCCGCTTTGTTCCTTTCTTCATGGTTATTTTTCCTCCCCTTTGTTATTCATTGTTCTGGTTGTGGAAACGTTTGCACAAATATGTAAAAGAGCTGGTCATTGTTCTAAACTTTCTCCCAATGCAGTAGACCCTCACTTTTCCGCTTTAAATGCAAACGCTTGCAATTGTCTGTATTTTTAAATTTTACATGATTTTTACAAGGGGGACAATATGACTAAAGACTCATCAGAAGTAAGCGAATGGTTCCCCCCTTCATGTGACACCTTTTTTGAAAATGCAGTCGCCAAACATAAGCACGAGTTAATCAAGAGTAATGACCCAGGCTCCTCTCATCATACATTTCAATGGTAAACGTTCCCTATTTAATCAAGTAAACCATTATAAGGAGGATGATGAATGAGAAGTAAAGTGATGATTCTGGGAATGATGATGCTGCTATTGTTATCAGGCTGCAGTGACCCAGTGCAAGATGATTTACTGAACTACATCAACGAAGACCTGAAAGACCTTACCGTACTTGAAGAAGAAGCGTTGGCCGAATACGAAAGTGTCACAGGCGATAATTATGAGGATGACTACACAACCTACGTTCATATCAAAGACGTGGTCATGCCCGCATACAAGGATTTTCTCGACCAGCTTGAAGAAGTGAAGCCTGCCACTTCAGAAGTCCAGGAAATACACGAACTCTACATCGATGCCGTTAATATGCAAAATAATGCCTTCATTAAAATCCTTGCCGCATTAGAGCAGCAAGATTACGAGATGGTTGCCGATGCGAACGAAATGCTAGCCGACGGAAGAGCCGGGATCAGAAAATACACCAATCAACTGGAAAAACTCGCCGATGAGCATAATGTGGAATTGACGGAGTAGTTGGGACCAGGGGACAGGAACGGTGTCCCTTTTATGGAGCGGGACAGTGTACCTGTCCCCCTGTCCCACTGTCAAATTAAAAGCCCGTCCCTCGTTGCTTTAAAGCAACGAGGGACGGGCCTCCATTATACGGTATGAACCGGCTTAAAACTATGCGCAGCCGAGGCAAATTCCTCAAAAAACTTCATCCACACCGGCTGGCTCCCCCACAGCTTCTCCGGGTGAAATTGAAATCCGAACAGGAATGGATGGGTGGTGGATTCGTAACCTTCCACCAGCCTGTCTTCCTTGGACAAAGCTACCGCTTCCAAGCTGGTTCCCAGCTCGACCATATGCTGGCGGTGGAAGGAATTGACGGGAAGGTCTGACTGACCCATGATGGAATAAAACCTGCTTTCTTCCCTGACAACGATATCATGTACAGGCTGATCGGGTGGTATCAACTTACGTTCCTGGTGATGCTCGATGCCGCTGTCGGGTATGCTTGCCAGTCTGCCCCCGAGCACTTCATTGATCATCTGGGCGCCCCTGCAGAAACCAACCATCGGCAGCCCCCTTTTCAGTCCGTATTCAACCAAACGCTTATCTGCTTTATACCGGCCGGGCCCGGACGATTTCAAACCGGCGAGCTGCGAGTTTCTTCTATTAAGCGGGAGATATCCCCCTCCGGTGAACAAGAGTCCCTTTAAATGGTCGAGCGGCGGAAGTGAACAATCCCGGTAGATGGGGATCAGGTATGGCTCGAGCCCCACGCTCCTGACCAGCTCGATGGTATCCCTCTCGACGTATAGTAACGGATGACCAGGGTAAATATCATCACGGCTTCCTTCATCTGCATGGACGGTGACACCGACCATATCCGGTGTAAACGCTGTCATTATAGAGCCTTCTTTTCAATCATATTCAGGTTTTCCCGTGACGTCTCGGGTTCCGTCTCCATATAGTGTACTTCACCCTTGATCGTCAGAGTATGGTTCTTGCTTAGATAAATCTGGACGATTCCTGCCAGAGCAGCGATTGCGGCCAGCCTGATGCCCCATGTCATCAATTTGCCTGCGAATACGGCAAGAGAGGCTCCCATTTCCCCTCCGATCACCATCGTGACACCGAACAACAATCCAACAACCAGTCCCAGTAACATCGTGATGAACGCAAGCCAAGTATATGTTTTCTCCATTAAATTCGCCAACATAACATGTCTCCTCCTTTTATAATCCGATGATCGGTATGATTCCAGCCAGAAGAATGATACTCACCAGTACATGCAGCAAGACCCACACTACGGCAAGCTTGGCCGTGTCTTTAAAAGTGGAGCCCGCTATCCCCATCGCGACAAACAGTCCCAATGCAAGCGGCGGCGTCATTCCTTCGAGCGCGCCCGTCATTGCCGGCAGCATAGCAGCCAGCAGCACCGGATTCCCTCCGAGAGTACCGAAGACTGCGATCATCGCTCCACCAAGGATGGCTACCTGTGCTGAACCAGGCAAGACCATGCCCAGAATCATGAAAAACAGCGGCAGAATGATAATAAGAGCCGTTGTGCTGAGCCCGAACGAAACAAACCATTCTCTCACAGCCTGTTCCATCTCTAGGCCTACAAACACCTGCGAAATCGCGTATGCCATATAAATGGTCACACCGATCGGCACGACTTTCGGCAGCGAAGACTTAAACATATTGAAAAGATTCGGGAAGTTGATCCGTTTTGAAGGCAGCGCTTTGCGCCCGATCGCCAGTGCATAAGCCCCGGCCAGTCCCGGAGTGAACATCAGGACAGAAGAAGAATACGCTCCAGCCCCTTCTTCACCGATACGGCCGATGATAAAGTCCTTGAACTGTGAATCCGCGAGAAGCGGCAGGAAGATCAATGCAGGTAAAATAAGGGCCGGCCAGCCGAGTGATAAGCTTCTCTTGAAGGTAGGCAGCTCCTCCCTAGGAACAGGTTCCACCTTGTAATACTTACAGAGCGCCCATAAAGTGAGCCAGCGCTGGACGAAGAACCAAAATCCGATTCCGTAGGCAACAACCATCCAGCTGCTCAGCGATATGCTGTCTGGATAGACATCGTTCAAGATACCGAATGTCAGGATGACGATACCTGATGGGGGAATGATATTCCCCAGCATACTTGCCGACATTTCCGTGGTCGCAGCAAGCGCCTTTGGATAGTTAGATTTTTTCATCATCGGGATTGTAAATACCCCGGTCGTCGCTACATTCCCCGGGCCAGTCCCGGATAACGATGCCATGAACGTACTTCCAAGCAAAGCGACATATCCCGCCCCGCCCCTGAATCTTCCGACGATCGAAAGCATGAGCTTGATGATGCTGTTCACCACTTTTGTAGAATCAAAAATGATGGCGACTACCATAAAAGCAAAGATCGCATAGAAAAGTGAGCTTGTCGACGGAAACAGAAGCGACTGCCAGGCAAGTTCGTATGCCCCGGAAATAACCACTATGAAAACAAAAGCAAGCGTCATCACCTCGTACATCGGACGTTTAAACAAAACAAATAAGACGGCTACAAATGCAATCAGTGCAAGTAAATAAAAGATGGCTGCAGGTATTCCAAACACATATAGTTCCCCCTTTGCGTCATTGTCATAACCATTACCTTAGTGGTTATAACATTTAATGAAGATTATAGCAGAGTTTTTTGAATAATCAAACACTTTTATAAAAAAATATACTGGAAATCTGAAAAACCAACCTAAATTACTATAAGAATTATCCATTGAAATTAATTACTTTCATAATGAATCCATAGTGGTTATAATAAGTAATAACAAGATATGGAAGGTGATCTTATGCTTGATCGCAAACAATCGGCGCCTCTTTATGAACAATTAAAAAATGAAATCCATCTAAAAATAAAAAACGGGGAACTCAAACCGGACCAGCAAATCCCGTCGGAGAGGGAGCTCGTTGAACAATACAATGTTAGCCGCATCACTGTCCGACAGGCCATCAATCTCGCTGAAAGGGAAGGCCTCGTTAAACGGATCCATGGAGTCGGCACATTTGTGGCCCACCCAAAAATGCAGCAGGAGCTCAGTTCGTTCAACAACTTCCAATCCACCCTCCAGCAGCAGGGGTTGATCGCTTCGACGAAATTAGTCGGCACCGGGATAATCGGAAGTGACTTTCAATTATCAAGGATGCTCGATATCAATGTGATGGAGAAAGTCACAAGGCTCGAGCTGATCGGGTACGGAGATAACAGTCCTGTTGTCTATTATAATAGTTATTTCCCCCATCATGTCGGGGAAAAAATGAAAAAAGCTGCACAAGAGGCGCTTAAGATGGAGAAACCCTTCTCCACACTCGACTTATATCAAATGGACGAAGAGATGGATCTGCATCCCACCCATGTAGAACAAACCTTCGAAGCGCAGGCAGCCTACGCCCCCATCACCAATATCCTTGATATAAAAGAAGGCTTCCCTCTGTTCCGGGTCACATCGATCGTCTATCAGGATAAAACCCCGCTTGAATACAAGGAAACCTACTATAAAGGTGATCAATATAAATTCTTCATAACCCGGCACATGTAAACTGCATGGTACCGGGTATTTTTTTGTTTCCCCTTTCTTTTGAGTTGTAACAGGTACATTGAAGGTGGTTTGTACCTGGTACATTTTTAACATTTGGCACCTGGTACATGGATAGCAGATTGGACCTGGTACATTGAGAACGATTTGCACCTGGTACACCGAGAACCGTTTGTACCAGGAACACCGGCCTCAATCTATACTAGCTGCCCTCTCCCAAACTTCATCCTCAAATAATATATTTTTCATTTTCTGAATTGACAAACAATTTAAACGGCGTTACACTGTAGTCGCTGGTTATAACATGTTATAACAAAACACAAGGAGGATTCATTACTATGAAAAAACAGTTACGCATTCTTTGTCCAAACGGTCACCTTGGTTTCGCCCCTACAAAGGAAGAAAGCTTCCGCATCGCCGCTGCCACCAAACCCGATTACTACTGCTGCGATTCGGGAAGTGATGATATCGGTGCCTCTGCACTTGGCGGAGACCGGTCCGTATCCATGTATAAATGGCAGAAGCATGACCTGGAGCTGATGCTTCTCGCATCCCGCGAGCAGGGCGTCCCGATGATCGTCGGATCTTCAGGCGATACCGGGGCCAACAGCCGGGTGGATATGTACGTCCAAATCATCAAGGACCTCGCAAAGGAACATGACCTCCCTCCATTCAAACTTGCTTTTTTTTACTCTGAAGTAGATAAAGGATACCTAAATGATGCGCTAGCCAATGAAGTCACCATCGAAGGACTGGACGGCAGGGATTCCCTTTCAAAAGAAGACCTCGATAAGACGGAGCGTGTCGTGGCGGTCGCCGGCATTCACCCTTTCGTGAAAGCGCTTGATATGGGGGCGGATGTCATCATCGGAGGACGCTCGAGCGACTGTGCCATCTTTGCGGCACCCGCGATCCGTGAAGGGTTCCCGGAAGCGAATGCCTACTATATTGGAAAAGTACTTGAGTGTGCTTCCTTCTGTGCAGAGCCGTACGGTGCAAAGGAAAGCATCATCGGGACAATCACCCATGATGACGTCAAGGTTACGGCGATGCACCCCGATCAAAGCTGTACGATCGCTTCGGTTTCCGGCCACGCGATGTACGAACGGGCCAATCCGTTCTATGAGTATTTCGCAGGCGGCATGCTGGATATGACCAATTGCCATTATGAACAGTTCGATGAAAAAACGTGCCGCATCACCGGCAGCAAATACGTCCCTGTAGACGGGGATGTGAAGGTGAAGCTGGAAGGCGCAGGGAAAGTCGGGGAGAAATTCATCGGCATTGCCGGAGTGCGCGATCCATATACGATCCAGCATATCGACCAGGTCCTTTCTCTCGCAAAAGAGCAGACTGCCAAGGAATTTGAAGGCGTTGATTACCACCTGAACTTCAGGACGTTCGGGAAGGACGGCGTAATGGGAGCCCTGGAGCCGGTGAAGGAGATCAAATCCCATGAACTCGGCATCGTCGTGGAAGGGATCGCCGATTCGATGGAAACGGCAGAAGCCCTGACCCTGTTCGCGACGCGTCAAATCTTCTATGCCCGTCTCCCTGAAGTGAAAGGGACGGCCGGGACGGCATCCTTCCTGATCGATGATGTCATCTATGCCCGTGCTTCCTACAGCTGGACGATGAATCACGTCATCCCGGTGAAGGATCCAATGGAACTTTTTGATGTGCATGTGGAAGAAGTCGGATCATTGGTGAAAGCCTGAAGCTGTTATTGAGGACACTCCCCCTGAGACCGCAAGACTGCCGAGGGGGAATATCATAATCCATTCAAAAAGGAGAAATAAACATGACCACCAAACCATTACACGAATTGGCGAAAACCATCCGTTCCAAAAACGCAGGAACCGATAAAATCACATTCGATATCATTTTTAAAGAAAAAGAAAAGTATGAGCTTGTCAGGAACAGCGGCGTGCTCTCGAAACAATCGGTATCGGAACTCTATAAGATTCCTGAAGAAAAGATCACCGACTTCGTGCATTACGATCCCGCGAATGCCATTAAATTCACAATAAAGCGTGACCGCCCGAGCGGAGACCCGGGAGACGGGGATATTTTCGGTTCGCAGCAATACCCTCCCCTCTTGACGGTGGAAGTCCCGACGGCTTGATTGGCAAAATCACATTGGGAGGGAGCAGACTCTATGTATGACTTTATCATCGTCGGAGGAGGGATTGTCGGACTGTCGGTTGGAATGGCTCTTTTTGAACAATACGAAGGCGCAAAGGTCCTCCTTATTGAAAAAGAGGATGAGCTGGCCCTTCACCAGACCGGCCATAACAGCGGCGTGATTCATTCCGGAATCTATTATAAACCAGGGAGCTACAAAGCCCGCTTTGCACGGGAAGGCAGCAAATCAATGAAAGATTTTTGTCAAGAGCATAAAATTGAGCATGATATATGTGGAAAAGTGATTGTCGCGACCAAAAAAGAGGAGCTTCCTTTACTGAATAATCTCTATAAACGCAGCATCGAGAACAGCCTGGACACGACCTTGATCGGTGAAGATGAACTGAAGGAAATCGAACCCCACGTCAAGGGACTCGGAGCCATCAAGGTCCCTGCTGCCGGAATCGTGAACTATAAGCAGGTTAGCGAGAAGTTCGCTGAAATCATGAAACGTCATGGCGGGGAAATCATGCTCGGTACGAAGGTCCAGAAGGTGACGGAACATAACGATGAGGTAGTGGTCGAAACGGATAAAGGAGACTTCAGGACCCACCTCGTCATCAACTGCGCAGGCCTTCACAGTGACCGGGTCGCAAAGGCATCAGGCTATGAGACCGATATGAAAATCGTTCCGTTCCGCGGAGAATACTACAAATTGAAGCCGGAAAAAAGACATCTCGTAAAAAACCTGATCTATCCCGTGCCCAATCCCGATTTCCCGTTTCTCGGCGTTCATTTTACAAGGATGATCGACGGCGAAGTCGATGCAGGGCCGAACGCCGTCTTGAGCTTCAAACGTGAAGGCTACCACAAGACCGATTTTTCCATGAAGGATTTCGCCGAAGTGATGGGCTACAGCGGGTTCTGGAAGCTTGCCGGCCGCTATATGAAAGAAGGCATCGACGAAATGGCCCGCTCCTTCAGCAAGGCCCGGTTCGTCGCAAGCCTTCAGGAACTTATCCCGGAAATCAAGGAGGATGACCTCGTCCCAGCACCGGCCGGAGTGCGTGCCCAGGCGCTGAAAGCAGACGGGAACCTGGTCGATGATTTCCATATTGTCATCGGGAAGAAAAGCATTCATGTCTGCAACGCCCCCTCCCCCGCAGCCACCGCTTCGATTGAAATCGGCAAGGAAGTGGTCAGGAGGATCGCGGCTCAGGAACATTTGACGGAGGCCATCATTTCATAGAGTTAATCAATTCGGGAAAGGGGTTTTGGACCATGGTTCCATCCAATATCGTGTTTATCGCCGGGCACGCCCGCCTGCCCCAGGGCATGGCGGCAAAGAATGTCTACGACACCCTGACGATCACAGCAGAGATCGAACGAAAGTACGGCGTCATTTTGGAAGCTTCCTGTACGCTCGCAACGGAACATGGGAGCGACTTTATCGGCCGCTTACTGAGGGGAATCAGTTTGGCGGACGGGGTAGAAGAAGCAACTTCCCTCCTGCAGGCACAGTACAAAGGCAAAGCCATCAACGCGCTGACGGCGGCCGTGAAGGATCTGCAGCTGCAATTTCAAAGTTTAAAAGAGGACGATTCTCATAATGTCAGAATTTTTAAATAAATAATTGACTTATCTCTCTTTTACCAGTATGATTAGATCATCGAGTAAATCAGTATCCACCTTTTGAAAACTTCAGCCCTTTCAAAACCGTGAGTACGATCAGCTCATTCCTTAATTAAGGTAAGATCCAATCAATAACTAACTATAAACTGTCCATTTACCGCGACTCTATTTCCGTAGAGCATACAGGTAAATACGAGCCAGTTATATTACGGGAGATATCCCTGTAATATAACTGGCTTTTTGTGTTCCCTATCAAATCTATAAAAATTCAGGAGGAATAACAATGAGTATGCTAAAATCCAAAAAAGAATCGAAGTTTATCAGAAAGACAGATACGTACGAAGTGAACTTCCATCCGCAGAGCAGCCGGATGTTCCAAGTCGACCTTGCCCCTGCCGTGATCAGCGAATTCCTGTCACTGACAAGGGAGATTTCCGTACAGCAGCTCGAATACATCCCTTACATGCGTCATATTGCGGCCGACCACTTGAACACCCTGACAAACAACTCCCTGCAGCAGGTCCTATCGGATATTCTTCACGACCGTGAAACCGGCGGCTACACGATCGGTTTACAGGGACAGACGGAAGATCCCGATGATTACGTGAAGTTCTCAACCGCCATCACCCACCTGGTCGGAAGCCCGAATTTCGATGCGATGTCCGGAAAATACTACGCCCGCTTCACCGTCAATCACATCGACAATAGCGATTCTTACCTGCGCCAGCCATACAGACTCTTCACCCTGCACACCGACGGGACGTTCGTCGATGAACCGACCGACTGGCTGCTGATGATGAAGATGAAAGAGGAGAATGCCTCCGGAGGGGAATCCCGTTTGCTGCACCTCGACGACTGGAAGGAGCTCGACAGATTCTCGAATCACCCGCTCGCTTCCCATAAGTTCACGTACAAAGCACCGGCGAGTAAAAATGTCAGCCAGGAAGTCCAGAGAGCCACGTTCTTCCTCGACAACAACAAGCCTTGCATCTGCTTCATCGATCAGTTCGTGTATCCGGAAAAAATCGATGAAGCGAAATATCTGAAAGAACTCTCTCACTCTATGGAAAACGATCCGAGTTTGATCGAACTGAAACTCCCAGTCGGCGACCTTGTCGTCCTGAACAACCTCTTCTGGCTCCATGGCCGTGCAGCGTTTGAGAAGAATCCGGAATTGAACCGGGAGCTGTTGAGGCAGAGGGGGCAGTTTTCCAAATAATTTGGGGACAGGGGGACAGGGACAGTGTCCCACTAAACGGTGAAAGTCCTTTCCCCTCCCCACCACTTTATAAGCCTGGAGAATGGCCAACTTCTCCAGGCTTTATGTTATAGAAGTATTTCTGAATCCGACAGGTACGTTGTCCCTCTGTCCCTCAACTTAAGAAAGCCTGGAGACTCCAACGTCTCCAGGCTTTTTATGAATCATGCAAACTATTGGGACAACGTACCTGTCCCCGCGTCCCACCCATCTCTGATGGATTGGACATTTTGTTCGAGCAAATCCTTGATAACCTCTTCGGCATTGCTTCTGTGCAGATGCTTGGAGAAGTCTGCCAAGTGCTTGAGGGCCTGCTCTGTTCTTCCCTTGTCGTAGTGATGCTGTGCCTGCTTCAGCCTGTTAAGGAGCTGTTTTGCAGTGGCATGGTCAAGATCACCGTTTTCTTTCATGCCCTCAATTTGTTCCGCCAGTGTCGCGGTGCTGACATCAACGGTGATGATCAGCGCGTCGGTGGTTACGGTTTGACCATTGTACGTAACCGTCGCCTTTATTTCGGCTGTTCCTGCATTCAATGCAGTCACTTCTCCCTCACCGAGCTCGACCGCTTCAGGATTACTGTTCTCCCATTCGACCTTCGCACCGGCAAGATCCGCTTCCTGACCGTTTGCCAATGTGACCTTCAGATCAAGATCCGAAGTCTCGCCCTGCATAAGGGTGCTGTCCTCCACAGACAGTTCCGCACTTCCCACAGGAACAGGCAGCTTCATCAAGTCCGCCCCATCTGCGTAATAGATATTCCCTTCCTTATCGATGTCCATCAAATTGACTGTATCCCCGATCAGCTGTTTGCTCATCATCGTGTCAGGATCGATGACCGTCAATTTTCGTGCGGCGGTGGTATAAAGCATGCCCTCTTCATCCCATCTCATGAAGAACGGACGCCATTGACTGCCGCGGTGCACACCTGTATAAAATTCTTTCTGCTTGATGACTTCTTTCGAGTCAGGATCCATTGCGAAGATGACGCTGTTCGCTTTCCCTTCAGCATTCACCCCATAGGCTGCGCCCCACAGATTCCCGTCCGGGCCAAATGAAAGTTCCCCAATCATTTCTGGAGTCTTGATTCCTTCCACTTCCAGGTCAAATAACTCATAGTCCCCTGAAGTGGCATCATATTCAAACATCCTTGCCCTTTCTTCGGTCGGGTCTATGCCCAGTCCGCCTGCCGTGGTGGATCCCCCGTATAACGTTCCGTCCTTATAGGCGAGGCCGATAATGCTCTGATTTTCAATGATGTTCCTGATGGTATTCCATTCACCTGTTTTTTCATCAAATATGGTGAGTGCCCCTCCGAGTTTGCCATAATCGGCGATCGTGCCGGTAAATAGCTTGTCGTCACCCGATGCAAAAGTGAACGGTCTGCTTTGGTCATCCCCGATATCATGAACCATCTCAGGATTATCCCCGCTTTTGCCGTCTTCATATTTAAAAGGCAGCTCGGGGTTGTATTTGTAGATTTGTGCTCCACCGTATATCCCCATATAAACGTTACCATTCATAAAACCGATGCCCTCGATCTGATGAGGGTTGCGCTCACGAAGCAAATAGGATTCAGTGGACGTATCAAATACCCCGAACGACCCTTGATATCCACCCATATACACGTTTTCATCCGGGCCGATTTCCAGACTCTGAATGGATAACCCCTGAAGTTCAACATCAGGATAAATGACATTCACTTCATTCGTCTCCGGATCATAGGTGGAGTATTCAATCTGATGGTGAAGGACAGACAGGACCTGCTTTCCTTCTTTATTCTCTGTCCATTCAAATGCTTTCACCGGGGAAGCTGGCAGCGTGACCCTCGGTTCCACCGGCTGTGTTTCATCCGTATCCATATCATAGGTCCACAGCTCGCTTGTCCGCTTGTCCTTGAAATAAATCAGACTTTCATCATACGGGGAAGGAGGTGAAATCAATCCATCATAGGCAGCTTCATCCTGCCAATTCATTTCATGGACCACTTCTCCTGTCTCCACATCGAGGACCAGCATACTTGTTCCATATGCGACAAACAGCCGGTCTCCGTATTCCCACACATTTGAAACCGAAGTACTCGTACCCGTGATCGGAAGGTCGATTTCCTCACGTTCCCCGGTTTCACGGTTCATTTTCATCAAGTAGGCCGTCGTCCCGATCCCTACATATAAATTTTCATCCGTTACACCCAGTCCCCTTGCATAGTTCTGTTCTTCATGGAAGCGCCCGAGATCCGTGAGGGTGTCAGCCTCAATGTCATATTCGAACACTTTGGCATTCGGATAGGTTGCCCCGTAAATCTTCCCGTCCGCTGTTGCATCCAGCTGCCAAATCCAGTTATCGGAAGGACTCTTCCCGACTTCCTCCAGCTTCTTTTCATCCACCACGTATCTGTACAGGATGCCGTTGTATGTACCGGCAAAATACACATTCCCGTCCGATCCGATGGTCATCCCCCAGACGACATCACTGCCCGGCAGTTCATGGGAGAAAATCTTTTCTCCGGTTTCTGCATCATTGGCATAAAAAGTGGCCGGGGACCCGTTTGTGGCATAGTAAACTTCACCGTCGCCTATCGCCGCTCCCTGGGTTTTGGCCGCCAATGCAGACGGACCCAGATTGATGGGGTCTCCGTATTCAAATGGCAGTTCCAGCTGTTCATTCGATTTCTCAAAGAATTGAATGTTATCATAGTACCCTTTTGTCACAGTGCTTGTGGTCTGATAGAGGAAGACCTTCACTCCGGCTGCACCCGCAGGAGCATCCGCTTCAATTGAAACTTCCTGCCACTCTCCCTCTTTCAGTCCTTCAAAATATTTCGGAGTATTCCCGAAGTTCTTTCCTTCAGCATCATACCAGCGCAGCCAGATCCCCGGGTTCCCGGTTACCAGCTCGTCCACAAACAGCTGAGCCGTCATTTTATAGGAATTCCCTTCGGTCACATCAATCAGCTGACTGAAAAGACCGAAAGAACCCGAGTTATCAACCCTGAGGCTCCTCTCCCCCTCAAACGCCTTTTCTTCAGAAACATTCATGCCCGTCTTATTACCTCCGCTCCAGATCACCCAGGATGGAATATCCTTATCAGACCCGGGGACCGCTTCAAACCCGCTATTCTCTACCTGAAGCTCCTTCCATCCTGCCTCTGCAGACACAACCGGCTGGAGTGCCGGAACCAGTGAAATCAACAATAATAAAGAAAGCATTATCGAAACCGTACGCATTACTTTTTTACTCATTCTTTTTCTCCCTTCCACATTTCGTATGATTATGACAGAAACGGCCCTCCTTCCTCGAAAATTGTTTACATTTAATGACTTCTTTCCCCTTCTTCCGTAATCCTCTGAACGGTCATTTCTACTCTCTTAAGAGACACGAAAGGGGTCATAGTACCCACAAAGGGACAGGTTCATCGTCCCACCCGGGTGGGACGATGAACCTGTCCCCCTGTCCCGCCATAAAAAAAGAGCAAGCATATACCTTATGCTCACCCATTCTTATAAACGATTTCCCCGCCGGCGATTGTCATTTCCACCCTCAACTCTTCATCGAGCACAACCAGATCGGCATCGAATCCTTCTTTTATACTTCCTTTCACTGCATCTTTTCCTATTGCTTTAAGCGGGCTCTTTCCCGCCATGTAGACAGCGTCTTCCAGCGAAACCCCGCAGTGCTCCACGGCATATTTCACACCTCTATCCATCGTGATGGCGCTGCCGGCAAGCGGCCCATCCTTGAGTCTTAGACTATTCCCTTCTTTGACAAGGTGTTTCCCCCGCAAGAAATACTCTCCATCCTCCAGGTTGTTATATCCTGTACAATCCGAGATAAGCATCATCTTTTCCCTGCCCTTTACCTTATACAGAAAGCCGATCATTTCAGGATGAACGTGGAGTCCGTCCGGGATTATTTCACACATCAATTCTTCAAATATCAGGGCAGCGGCTGCCGTCCCCGGGCTCCGGTGATGAACGGGACTCATCGCATTGAAGGTATGCGTAATCTGACGGAGCCCATGCTTTACGGCCAGCCTCACATCCTCAAGCGAAGCATTCGTGTGGCCTGCCGAAAGCCGGATGCCGTGTGAACACAATTGATGGAGAACCTCGGGGTCCTCCACTTCTTCCGGGGCAATCGTGATGAGGGAGATAATGTTGGAATGGGGAAGGATGATACGATGTGCGTCCTCTGCCGTGAGTCGCCGGATCAAGGATGACTTCTGGGCCCCGGGGCAGGCAGGACTGATCCAGGGGCCTTCGACATGAACACCGAGAAGGCTGGCATAGGAAGGCTTCCGCTCAAATCTTTCTGCGTGCAGCAGGAAGTCTTCAAGATCGGACAGGTCTGCCGTTCTTGAAGTTGCGAGGAAGGAAGTCACACCGTAACGCGGCAGCCGTTCAGCAATCTTGTCAAAAGCTGCCGCAGAGTCCATGAAATCATCCCCGCTCACGCCATGAACATGGATATCCACAAAACCCGGACAGATCACTCCTTTTGTAATATACAGATTTCTGACGTCGATCGGCTCATCCTCCCCGACATAGAAGACCTTCCCGTTGGAAATCCCGATCGTTTTATTCGCAAAACGCTGCCCGTCAGTGATGATGTCGCCTTTAAGATAGTACAAGTACAATCCTCCTCTTTGGGACGGGGGGACAGGTTCATTGTCCCCCCGTCTCTGTTATAGATATACGGTTGATTTCGTTTGGCTTGATTTGTATGCGGCAAGGGCGGCTTCGAGTGCCTTGAGGCCGTCGTAGCCTGTAATCGAAGGTTTCCTTTTCTTGTCAACGCAGTCGACAAAGTCTTTTATGAGTCCGTAATCCATGTCATTCCCGTAGAAGACATGTTCCAGCGATTTAGCTCCGCTCTTATAAAGCCTGAAGTGTTCTTTGAATGCGTCGGCCCTTACTGAACGTTTCGTGCCGATTACTTCGATCGTTGCATCCCCCCAGACCGGATACTCTGAAAACCTTGACCAGCTTGCGTCGTGGGAGGCAATCACCCCGTTCTCGAATTCAAGCGTGAGGATGCCCGCATCATCGATTTCGATGTCATGGAAGAAGGAATCGACGATCGCATGGACGGAGATGATTTCCCGTCCTGAATACCAGCGCATGATGTCCACCATATGAACGGTGTGATCCAATACGGCCCCTCCGCCGGATAACTCCTTGTCGATGAACCAGCCGCCGGGTGCCTGGCCGCGGTTGGTTGTACGGAATGCCACGATTTCACCAAGCTCCCCTTCATCGATCATGTTCTTCAAATGCATGATCGGGTCGCTGAATCTGACCGGGAACGCACTCTGCAGGATCACACCCTGCTCGTCGCAGACGCGAATCATTTCTTCTGCATCTTCTACGTTCGTAGCGATTGGTTTTTCACAGAGGATGTGCTTTTTTGCTTTAGCCGCGTTCACGACCATTTCTTTATGTCGGCTGTTTTCACTGCAGATGATGACCGCGTCCATATCCGCTGTCAGGAAATCAGCCTGATCATGATAATATTTCGTCCCATAGCTTCCGGCTGCTTCTTTCCCGCGCTTTTCATCGTCATCATAGATCCCCGCGATTTCTACATCTGCGAGTTTCATCAGACTGTCTGCATAGCTGAAGGCATGCATATGGGCAAAGCTCATCATTCCGATTTTCATCAAGCGCCTCCTCCTTTCACAAGCTTCTTACAGGTTTCCAGCTTTTCGTAAAATGCCTCATCGGCAATGCGGGACTTCTCCAGAATATCCTCCACACTGTATTGAAGCGGCAGGCGGGTGGATCCGCTTGGTTTGACCGGGGTCATTTCCTTACTGTCGAACTCCGCGATCCTTTTGATCCCGCTCCATTCCAGCTCGATCCGTTCGTCCGTCCCGCCGAATGTATACTCCAGATGGGCCATCTTTCCCTCCGCGAAACTCAGTGTAAGGATGTGATGCCGGGGTACCTTGCCGCGATTTGTGGCTGTTATATGAATGCGCTCCGGTTCACCCGCGACGGCTGAAAGTACGAAAAGGTCCCCGCAGATGTCAGTATCACCGCCGGTTTCCGGGAGGGTCCTCCTCAGTCTCAGGACGCCTCTGGGATCCCCGCTTCCCGCAATCACTTCCTTCATACGCTGATAAAAAGGATACAGCTCCAAATCAAAGTAGACCTTCGCATGTTTCCCTTTGTATTCTTCCGCCAATTCCAGGGGTATGAATACATGACCTGCTTCCTCCGCAGCCTTCCCTTTACCTTCCTTCATCGATAGCAGCACCGTCCCGCCGGAAACTGAGCTGCTTTTAATTTTTTCCTTTCTTGCGATTACCATATTTCTCATGGCGAACCTCCTATTCCAGCAGTTTTTTCAGACGTCTGACGGCTTCTTCATTCGATTCCTTCGCATCCTCATGACCCTCGTATTCAATGGAAAGGAAGCCTTGGTAGTTTGTTTCCTTCAACCCTTTCACAATGGACGCAAGGTCCACCTGTCCATCGCCGGGAACGGTCCCGATCAGTTCGACTCCCTCTGTGGACTTGAATCCCTTCAATGGTTCAAGTGCCTCTTTTTTCCTGAAATCCTTAAAGTGGACATGAACGATTTCTTCCTTCAATCTGTTAAACGCGTGAAGAGGGTCTTCATGCACGAGCAAAAAGTTCCCTGTATCAAAGGTCGATCCCACATAAGGGCTGTTCACCTTTCCGATGATTTCTTTCACCTGTTCGCTTTTCCCGGCAAGCAGGCCGTGATTTTCAATGGCAAGATAGACGCCTTCTTCCTCCGCTTTTCCCGCGCACTGTTGCAGTCCTTCTACAATCCAGCTCTGACCGTCTTCATACGTCAAGCCCCCATGAAGATCGCCGCAGAAAACGCGGACAATATTCGTCCCCAGTTTCTTGGCAGTCTCGATGCCTTCCAATACCTTTTCAGTCTCCAGCCTGCGGTCTTCTGCAGATTCCTTCACAAAATTATTTGAGACATCATAAGCGGAAACAATTAGGCCCTTTTCCTTCAATGCCTGATTGACATGCTGGATTTCCTTGTCCCTGTCGCCGTCACTCCAGTAAAAATCAAGGAGCTCGACACCATCAAGGGAAATGTCTGCCGCATAGTCGATGAATTCGAATATGGACCAGTTTTCCTTTTTGATCGTTGATGCGAGACTGTACATGCTGACGCTGATTTTCATGTGAGGTCCCTCCCTGCTTTATTCAATTGCTTTGCTACAAATGCGAGTTTCTTTTCTTCATGGAACCCATTCATCTCATGCGTGAACTGGGGATACACTTCGATTTCTTTTTCAACTGAACCCAGATGGTTAAAGGCGGCAAACACGGTCGAAGGAGGCGTTACATTGTCTTCAAGACCAACGGCCATCAGGGCAGGGCATGTGATAGAGTCACAGAAATGAAGACTGTCGATATAGCTTAATGTCTCTTTGACCTTATCGGTGGTCGCACCCTGTGGATCGTTCCATTTAAAATAATTGACCACTTCCATATAAGGGCCTTGAAGCGCAATGTCCATTGCCCGCTCGAAGTGGGTCATGAACGGCCAGTCTGAAACCATATAGTCCACCCCATCACCGAGACCCGCTGCAGCAAGCGCCAGCCCGCCGCCCTGCGAGGAGCCCATCACACCGAATGATGAAGGGGTGACAAGCGCCTCTTGGGACCGCGTCCACTGAAGCTGGAGGATGACATCCCGGTACGCATTGGTATAATAGTAGTTTTCGTGATCAAGGATGCCGTTCAGCATCCATCCTGTAATCCGGCTTCCGTTTTCGTATCTGGCATAGTCAGGGGAAGATCCCTGTCCCCGCACATCAAATGAATAGACAGCCGCCCCGAGCGCTGTCCATTTCAAATAATCCGCGGCCAGTCCGCAGCTTCCCGTGTATCCGTGGAAACAGACGAGGACCGGACACTCCTCCGCTCCCGCCGGCTTGACGAAGATGCCGTTCAAGGGCGTCCCGTTCCAGCTTTCAAACAGGAGATCGCTCACCTCTACTGACTGGACGGGATATTCTCGCCTCGCAGCCTTAACGTTTGGACGCAAAGACTCCATCTTTACTTTCTCTCCGGCCCAGAATGCTTGGAAATCCGGCGGCCGGCCCGTAAGCTCCGGTTTATATTCACGTAATTGTTCAAGAGGAAAATCCCCCACATTCCTTCCCATTTGGTTCACCCCGCTTTCATGATTAAAACGGCCATTCCAGCTCAAAACCGTCTTCCCTTAATTCGAGTTGGAAGGTTTCGAGCAGCTTCTGGTCTTCCCGGACTGCTTTCGGTTCGACACCCCGATCGATACAGAAGGCAGCAAGTGCACCGCATGCCTCCCCGATATTCCATTCGACCGGATGCAGCCTGAAGCAGCCGTTTGTAATGTGGGTGGTGCCGATGTTTTTGCATCCTGCGAGCAGATTGCCGGCATCTTTAGGGATGAGCGCGCCCATTGGGATATAAAAAGGCTGCGCCTTGATATCAAGATAATTCCTTCCGGCCATGCTCGGGTGGAGATCGATGCTGTAAGACCCGATCCCGACCCGGTCGTTGAACTTCCTGCCGGCCTGCCCTTCATGGAGGTCGGGTGACACATCCTGCTCGACGACTGTATATTCCGCCTTGATCCGCCGGGATTCCCTTATATAGGGAGCCTTTGCCAGCCCGTCTTCCGTCTCGAATAAATCTTTCCGCAGTTTCAGGCCCGGGTAACCTTTTCCGCCGTCCGGCCTCGTGGCTTCGGTCTGAAGCCAATACAGCAGGGAGAGGCTGAGCTGTTTTCCCTGATAAAGATTCTTTTCCTTCTCATCCTCCGTCACGTCGTACACATTCCCAAGAAAATAGTCATTCTGCGGCCAGTTCATCAATGTGACGTCCCCACCTGCTGCGTGCAGATCGAACTGGCTGCCGTCAAAAATCCTCCGGTACTCCCATAGCGGGAATCCTTCATCTTCCCTGAACAGCGTGTATTTCCTTTTTTCCTTCGAGATCGGGTGCGGCGCAAAGAAGCTGAGCAGTTTATCCGGCCAGATGTCGGGATGGAAATCCCTCCAGAACGAATACATCGCAGGTTCAGGAATCGTATGGTCCTCACCTTCCCGGTATTCCATCCCAAGGACGTATGTGAACGCCTGGATGTCAGAAGGATCCGCCGTGTCCACAGCATGCGGTTCACCGCTCTCTTCCTTTGCCTCCGCGCCGGTCACGTATTCCAATCCGGCAAGCGGAAGGATGTCGCCGGCTTCCGTCGCATCGACAAAGTACCGTGCTTCCACTTCTTTCTCTGTCCCGGATGCTTCATTCACCAGCGTCATTTTCTGCAGCTTGTTCCCTTCCTTCGTCACCGAGACCACCCTCGTATTGCGCAGGATCTGCAGCCGGCCGGTCAGTTGATGAGGGAGGAGCATTTCATTCAAAACATGCAGGGTGACCCGGGGATCATGGCAAATATTGCTCACCAGACCGTTCCCCGGATTCAGCTGCTCCTTCTGTTCTTTAAGCTTCAAATTCTTGCGGTACGTATCCCTCACCCTGTTCCGGTAGTTGCGGTACCTTTTCGTACATCCGAATTCCTCGATCCAGCGATGTTCATCGGGCGGCACGCCCTGCGCGGTCACCTGTCCGCCGATCCAATCCGTTTCTTCGGTCATGATCACCTTCAGTCCCCTTGCGCACGCTGCCATTGCCGCTGCGCATCCTCCGAGCCCCCCTCCGGCGATGAGCAGATCCACCTTTTCACCCTTAGTCATAGATACACTTCCTTACCGGTACGGGCCGATTCGTATACTGCATTGAGCATTTTCATGACCTGAACGCCGTCAGACACAGGGGCGATCGTTTCTTTTCCTTGCAGGCAGCATGAAACAAAATGATCAATTTCGTTATAAAAAGCTTTTTCAAAATCGAATTTCAAGTTGTCAATCTGCGGGGTGATGTTCAGGATCGTGTCATGCTTCTCCGTCACGATCGCCAGTTCCGGCTCGATTTCCGCGCCTCCCTTATCCCCGAACAGCTTGACGTACAATTCATCCTTTTTTGCCTGGAGCGTGAAGCTCACGTCGACCAGGAGGGACGCCCCGTTTTCAAACCGGATCAGGGCATTCGAAAGATCTTCCACATCGTTATGGGCAGGATCATAATCCGCGGCCTGATAGAATGACAGATTCTTGATATGGCTTCTGTTGCCAAGCTTTCTGTAGGCATTGCCGCTCACCGATACAGGCTTCGGCTTCCCCATGAAGTACCAGCAGATATCAATCATATGGACGCCGAGATCGATCAGCGGGCCGCCTCCCGATTTCGACAGGTCGCTGAACCAGCCGCCTGGATTTCCGAGCCGGCGCAGGCAGGACGTTTTGGCATAATAGATCTCCCCGAGTTCGCCGTAATCCACGAATTTCTTCAACAGCTTGGCATTGTCCCCGTGACGCCTGACGAACCCAACCTGCAGGACCTTCCCGGATGCTTCGACAGCAGCTTCCACCTTCAGCGCTTCTTCGACCGTCATGCACAATGGCTTTTCAACCAGGACATGCTTCCCCGCTTCAAGTGCGGCGATGGCGATTTCTGCATGCGAATTATTCCAGGTGCAGATGCTGACGGCATCGATGTCATCCTGCTCGAGAAGCTCCCGGTAATCGCTGTACAATCGGGTAACTCCGTATAATCTCCCTTTTTCTGCGAGCCGCTCGCCGTTCAGGTCACAGAGGGCGGAAAGCTCCGCCTCCCCGCTCTCAAGATACGGCTTTATATGAAATTCTGAAATCGATCCCGTCCCGATCACGCCCACTTTCAACATGTATCCTCTCTCCCCTCGTTTATCTGAATTTCTTTTCCCAATCTCGAAGATTCATAGATTCCCATCAGCAGTTTCAGTACTTCAAATCCATCTTCCCCATCAATCAGCGGTGCCACTCCTGTACGGATGCACTCGATGAAATGATCGATTTCCTCCTTGAATGGATCATTTTTTTCAAATACGGGCTGGGTCTTACCGAGAAGCCCATCTTCTTCTGTAAAAATGGAAAGCGGCAATAATGAGGCACCGCCCTTGTCTCCGAAGATGTCAATCTCGATTCCCTCATCCTGCTCGCCGTTCAGCGCCCAGGAGGTTTCCAGAGAAAGTACCGCCCCGTTTGCGAAGCGGATCCATGCAGCACCGAAATCATCCACATCAAAAATCCGGCCGCTGTTCAATTGCTTGTTGCTGGATTCCCAGCTTGATACATAGTTTGTTTCATAGTTTCCGAGGCCGGTGACTGTCTTACCTGTGATGCTCCGGGCTTCCGGTCTGCCGATCAGCCACCACGCCAGGTCCAGCACATGCACCCCGATATCCATCAGGGCACCGCCGCCTGAGAACGCCTTATCCGTGAACCAGCCCTTCGGTGTCCCGCGCCGCCTGAAAAGTTTTGCCTTCACGTAATACACATTCCCGAAGGTACCTTTTAATGAATGCTTTTTTAAAATCTGCGCTTCACGACGAAAACGATGGGGCATTCCGACCATCGTCATCACATTCTTTTCTTTTGTGAACCGTAAATAGTTTTCCACTTCTTCTACATCCGTTCCGATCGGCTTTTCCATGAATACGTGGATCCCTTTTTCGGCAGCCTTCATCGCAATCGGGATATGGGTCGCATTCGGCGTACAGATCATCACGGCGTCGAGCTGAGTCTTCCCGAACATCTCTTCTGCCGTTTTGAAAAATAGGGGGATCCCGTATGTCTGCGAGATGTCCCTTGCCCGGTCGAGATCCATATCGGCGACTGCAGCGAGTTTTACGCCCTCTGCAGTTTTCAGATTCGGAATATGGCTGGATTCCGCAATCGATCCAATCCCGATCAATCCTATACTTATTTCATTCTTCATCTTCATCCCTCCTCAACTGGAGAAGTTGATTATTTTCGTCAATGCGGCAGAGGGCTTATTCATGAGCTCTTCATAGGCTGCCTCCGCTTCCCCCACACTTATTTCGTGCTGGATGAACGGCTTCACATCGATCCGCCCTTCGCTCACAAGCCGGATATACTCACCGAGATTCCTTCCTTCCGTCCAGCGGACAAATCCATAGGGATAATCGATGGCTTCCGCCTCATAGACTTTATCGTAACGGCCCGGTCCGCCGGCACGCGAGATCAGCAGCTGTGCTTCTTTACTGAACATCAGATTTCTCGGAAAGTCCGGCTCGATATCACCGACGATGACCACCTTCCCTTTGTTCCTGATCCACTCGAGGCTCTGGCCGGTAAGGGGCGACTTCTTCCCCCCCGCACATAACAGAACGGCATCCGCTCCCTGTCCTGCCGTGCACCGGTCCAGTTCCGCTTTCATTTCTTCCGCCGTCGTGAATGCTTTGATTCCCCGGTCTTTTTTAATCATGTCCACCCGCTCTTCGTGAAGATCATATGTAATCACCCGATACGAAGCAGCGTTCGCAATCTTGGCGATCATCTGTCCGAGGAGCCCCATTCCGACGATGACAACCGTTTCCCCGAATTGAAGCCCGGCAGTCCTGAGCGCGTGGATGGCGATCGCCCCGATCCCGCCAAGCGCCGCTTTCTTCGGCTCTACATTTTCAGGGACTTTAGAATAAAGGGTCCTGGGCACGAGAAGGGCATCGGCATGCTGGACGTATGGGGCACCGTAAACCGCGACAAGATCCCCTTTTTTTACATCCTCGATGCCGTCCCCCGCCTCTTCCACCACTCCCATCGCACTGTATCCGAGCGTGATCGGCGTGTCCTTACTGTTTTGAAGAATCGTCAACTCTGTACCGGGGGAGATCGCAGAATAGAGTGTTTTGACCAAAATATAAGAAGGTTTCACCTGCGGCCGACCCTCCTGTACGATTTCCACCCTTTTATTGCAGACCGTTATTTTCCTCATCTATACGTGCCTCCCGTTCTCTGTGAATAACTTCAGCTGCCCAGCCATTTTGCCAGATTTTTTTCAACGAAAACATCATCATGCAAATGAGGGTAAGCTGCACGGACGCGGTCGATTTCATCGAGCTGGCCCGGGCTGAGCTCTTCCTTATCGGCAAGGCACCACCGACCCTTCATCAATCCCTGGGCTGCGAGCACCTGGTTGATCCCGGCAATGCTCCCCTTGAAGCCATTCTTTGCATCAAAGAAAGCACCGTTCGCATCCGTGATTTCCTGTGCGAGGGTCAGCATCGAAGGGGGAACACAATCGCCCGGCTCCAGCTGTTTGATTTCATGGAATAATTCAACCGCCCGCTTCGTCCATACCGACCAGTGTCCGAGGAGCCCCCCGGCGATCCTCTTCTCTTTCACATCACCTTTCACATTGTATTTATAGGTCGTCAATAAATCGTTGACGATATTATCGTCATTTCCGGTATAAAGAGCGATCTCTTCCTCCCGTCCCGAGCTGCAGACAGCCCTGACAACCTCAGCGGTCAAATACCGGTCAAAGGGAGCCAGCTTGATGGCGTGGACATTCGGGATACGTGCGAATGCTTCCCAGAATTCGTACGAAAACACTCTCCCTCCGACTGCAGGCTGCAGATAAAATCCGAACACCGGGATCATGTCAGCCACCCTTTTCGTCCTTTCCAGAAGCTGCTCCTCTGTATGATCCTGCAATCCGCCCATACTGAGCAGTCCCAGATCATAACCGGCAGCTATACAAAATTCTGCTTCTTCAACAGCCTGCGCAGCCGGCCCGCAGATTCCTGCCACTTTGATGAACGAATCAGGGACACCCGCTTCTTTCATCTCCTCGACAGCAAGTCTCAATACCTTCTGATAAAGATTGAAGCGGGGATCGCGGATTTCAAATTGCGTCGTATGGACCCCGACGGCAAGGCCGCCAACGCCAGAATCGATATAATACCTGGTCAATGCCCGCTGGCTTTTCTCATCCAGCTCCTTATCCCCTGTGATCGCAAGGGGGTGAGCCGGGATGAAGGCACCTTCATGCAATGACTTCTTAACCGAAGGATGCAGCATCTAAAACGCCCCTTGCCTTTCCTGGAAATGGGTCGGTTTATTATACGTATAGCCGTCCTTCTCCACCCAATCCGCTGTCATCTCGATCATCTGCTGCATAGTCACTTTCGGATAGCCGAATAATTTATGGGCCTGTGAAGCATCATTCAGCAGGGCTGTCGGCTGTTCTTCATTGACGAACACCGCCTCTTTCTTGAAGCGTTTGGCAAAGGCTTCAGCAAGCCAGCGTACAGAGATCGTCTCGGGCCCCGTCACATTGAGGATTTTTGGAGGGGAATCCGTGTGCAGCAGGGACCTGATTGCATACTCATTCGCATCCCCCTGCCAGATGACGTTTACATTCCCCATCGTCAGATCGATCGGCTGTCCATTGTATACCTGCCTCGCCACTTCAAGCAGGACACCGTACCGCAGGTCGATGGCGTAGTTCAATCTAAAAAACAGCATCGGCGTATCATTTTTATGGGAAAAATAAGTGAGGACGCGTTCACGGCCGAGGCAAGACTGGGCATACTCCCCGATTGGGTTGACAGGTTGATCCTCTGCGCAGTGGCTTTTGATCACATCCGTGAGCGGATACACATTGCCCGTTGAAAATGACACGATGCGCGACTCGGGGAACTTCTCAGCGAACCTTCCCGGCAAATAGGCGTTCATGGCCCATGTAAAATGCTCATTCCCTACCGTCCCGAACTTATTCCCAGCCATGAAGATGATGTTTTTCACCTGCGGCAGCGCCTGAAGATCTTCTTCCTTCAACAAGTCCGCAGAAATTGTGTGGATGCCGAACGCATTCAGTTCATTCCTTAAGTCAGGTGTCGAAAATCTTGAAACACCATACACCTTTTTGCTCACTCCGGCTTTGTCGATCGCCCTTTTTGCCATCTTGGCCAGTGTCGGTCCCATCTTCCCGCCGACGCCGACAATCATGAGATCACCGTCCAGCTTCCTGATATCCTCAACCAGCGCCTGTGAAGGTTCTGTCATAAAAACTTCTAATTCTTGAATCGTTTTCATTAAATCACTCTCCTAAACTGTAAGATTGAACTTTCTGATAATTTCTTATCAACATCTTATGAAGCCCCTTATTAAAAGACAAGTCTTTAAATGGTCTTTAAAGTGGGCAGACAGAAATATTTCACGCAATTGATTTTTGACAATTCAGACTATTATCTTTATCATTAAATAAAAAGACATGTCTATAAAAGCATGTAGTGGGGGGAGCATGTTGAGAAGCAAAAAATCCATTCACGATAACTCTGAAATCAATATCGGAATCATCGGGCCCGAAGAGCTTGTCGCCCAAACGAAAGAGACATTAAAATCATTCCCGAATTTCAAACCTCATTTCTCCATCATCAGACCCGGGAGCATCATTGCAGAAGCAGCCAAAGACCTGATGTACGACGTCGATGTTCTCATGTTCACCGAGTATCATCTGTACAACCTTGCAAAACAGTTCCTGGATTTCCCGATCCCCGTCCATCATGTCCCACTGATGGGGACCGGATTATACCGATCGCTTTTCCTGATCAAAAACAGCCATGGTCTGAAGAATCTATCGATAGATACGATCGAAAAGAAATATGTTGAGAAAATCCTGGTCGAGCTCGGGGAAGAAAACAGTGAACTGTCCGTCTTCCAGAAGCAGTCCAACCCTCCGCTGATCAGTGACATCGTAGGGTTCCACGCCGAAAATCATGAAAGGCGCGGTGCCATCGCACTGACCGGAATCCAGGAAGTATCAAAACGGCTCCATGAACTGAATATCCCATACGAATGGGTGACCCCGACCCAGCAGGACATGATCGTCTCTCTTGAAAGGGCCCTCCTCGCCACCGAAACACGGAGGAACAAGGAGTCCCAAATCGTATTCGGTTTAATCAATGTCGACGATTTCAAAAAAATCACCGAGAAATACCATTCGGAGCACGATGTCCAGCTGCTGAAATTAAACATCCAGCAGATGCTGCTTGATTACATAAAACAACTGGACGGGCATCTCATCAACCTCGGCGGCGAGGAATACTCCTTCATCACGACCCGGGGCATCTTTGAACGGGAAACGCGCGGCTACAAATTCATCCCGCTGCTGCAGGAAACCAACCATGCGATGGGGATCACCCTGAGTATCGGGGTCGGCTTCGGATCGACGGCGGCCGAAGCCGGCAGCCATGCCCGGCTTGCTCTGCGGCAGGCCAAGGATTCCGGCGGGGATGTATGCTACATCGTCCGCGAGAACAGGAGCGTCCTCGGTCCCGTCGATATCACGACAAACACCCAGTACGAGCGGTATGATCTCGCCATAACGGATGCAGAGCTCCTCGACAGGGCCGAAAAAGCGGGAATGTCCGCCTCCTACATGACCAAATTGATGGCAAGGGTCGAACGGTACGGAATTGTCGACTACACGGCACAGGAACTTGCTTCGACCCTCAACATCACGGTCAGGAGCGCCCACCGGATCCTGCTAAAATGGATGGACGCCGAACTTGTCGACATTGTCGGTGAGGAAAAGCTTACCCACAAAGGCAGACCGCGCCGCATCTACCGATTGAGTTTTACGATGGATGAGAAGGTTCAGTAAATCAAAAAGGCGAGGCGGCGTGCATGAGGCTCCAGCCCCAGGTACTGGACAATTTAAAAATAGAATTCGGGA
This sequence comes from [Bacillus] enclensis, assembly GCF_001456935.1. Lineage (GTDB taxonomy): Bacteria > Bacillota > Bacilli > Bacillales > Bacillaceae_B > Rossellomorea > Rossellomorea enclensis. The sequence continues at coordinate 83,340 of NZ_KQ758485.1, forward strand.
AGCGTCCTGAATTCTATTTTATTTGCCGTGAATCCTATTCATGTACACCCTCTCCCCTGAAACCCGGCTTGCTCCCGCCGATTCGATGAAACGGATGATTTCAAGTGTTTCACTTAACTCGATCCCCGGGCTGCCGTCTTGGAAAAAACAGATGATCTCTTCCAGAAGACTCGCGTAGAAAGGCTTGGTATCAGCAGCCACATTTACATACTCCGTCCCTTTTTCAAAGTGGACAAGGGCTCCGAACTGCTGGCTTCCGGAGCGATATCCTCTGACCGTCCCAATTCTTCCGTCCCTCCACTGTCCCACGATGAAGTCATGGTCATTATTCCATTTTGCGTTCACCGCTTCTGCCCCTTCACCCAGGATCGCGAAGAGCATTTCGACCGCATGGATCCCGTACCAGAAGTACCCCTGCCCGGCGATCATATCCATCGGTCCGAAACAATCAGCACCGATGATCGCACCTTTATCCTGCCTTGATAATACGCGTCGCAGCCCTTCTGAAAAACGAAGCGCTGACGAGCTCATGATTGGGGTTGAATAGGCGGATGCAAGTGCAGCCATTTCCTCTGCATCCGAGGACGAGAGACTGAAAGGCTTATCGATGAAAATCGGCTTTCCGTAAACAATCAATCTCCTCAGCTGCTCCAAATGAGTGCTGCCGTCCACCGATTCAAGCAGGACGGCGTCCGTCCCTTCCGCAGCTTCCTCCAAAGTATCCACGATTTCTACCCCGTGACTGCGGACCTCCTCAGTGATCCGGCCGATCCTGCTGACACTCAGTTCAAAGTCCGGTGATCCGCCCGGGAAGGCTTTTATGACCTTCCCGCCGCGTACATGATGTTCCCCGCCTGGATCATTCAGTAATCTGGTGAAAACAGAGGCATGGGAGGTATCGAGCCCGACCATGCCGATGTTGAGATCCTTCATCTATCCGACCTCCTTTCCGCGGACTATTTAAGTCCCGACATCTGGATTCCTTCCGTGAAGTAGCGCTGGAAGAATAAGAAAATCAGGAATGTCGGAATGAAGGACAGCGTCGAACCGGCCATTTCGATCCCAAAGTTCCCTTCTTTTCCAAGGATCGAGGCAAGCCCGACGGTCACCGGAAACATTTCTTCCCGCGTCATATAGATCAGCGGCTGGAAGAGATCGTTCCAGTTGGAGATGAACGAGAACGTTCCGACTGTCGCGACAACCGGGATCGACAGCGGCAGTATCACCTTAAAGAACACTTTGATATCATTCGCCCCGTCTATGCGGGCCGCTTCTTCCAAGTCATTCGGGATGCTCTGCAGGAACTGTCGGACGAGGAAAACGCCCATGATCCCCCAAAGCTCGGGGATGATCAATGCCCAATACGTATTGATCCAGCCGAAATCCGCGAACATGATATATTTCGGAATGATGAGAAGCTGCTGCGGGATCATAATGACCGCCATGAATACCCAGAAAATGATTTCGCGGCCCGGGAATTGTTTTTTTGCAAAAATATAGCCGAGGATCGCACAGAAGATCATCTGGCTGAAAACGGGTATGATCGTGATGACGATGGAGTTGAAGATCCACCTTACGAAGAGACCGTTTCCAATTAAATACGTGTAGTTGCTCAATGTCGGATCCTCGGGAATCCAGAAGAGCGGATCCAGCAGTGCATACTGCATATCTTTAAACGAACCAAGCGCCATGATGATAAACGGCAAGAGGAAACAGAGTGCCAATACCGCCAGCGCAAAATATTTTATGACTTTTCCCATTGTTCACCCTCCTTTACCTTGGGGATTAATAATATTTCGTTTCCTGACCCATGTATTTCCGCTGGATGAGCGAGATGATCAGGATGATAAAGAACAACACATAGGAGAGAACCGCTGCGTAGCTCAAGTTAAGTCCTCCAAACCCTTGCTGGTACAAATAAAACACGATCGTCGTTGTTGCATAGTTCGGCCCGCCTCCCGTGAGAAGGAAGGTGGAGTCGAAGATCTGGAACGAACCGATCGTTGTGATGATCGCCACATAAAAATGGATTGGTTTCAAGAGCGGGAACGTGATCGACCAGAAAATCTTGAACGGCGTCGCCCCGTCGATCCTGGCCGATTCATATAGCTGCTTGTCGATTGACTGCAGCCCTGCAAAATAGTAGATCATCGTGCTTCCAGCCACTTTGAATATACTTAGGCCCGCAAGGACGATCAGGGCCTGGCCCGAATCGGAAAGGAACAGCTGGGTATCAACACCGAACAGGCTGAGGAGATAGTTCACCATACCTGATTCAGTCCCCCTGAACAGCCATCCCCAGATTCCGGCGATGATGACGAAGGAAGTGACGACAGGCAGGAAGAAAATACCCTTGAAAAATCCTTTCAGCCACACACCCGAATTGATGATCAGTGCAAGGATCAATCCCAGTGCCATCGTAGGGACGATATAGTAAATGGAGAATAAGACCGTATTCCAAATCGCTTTCCAAGCGAGTTTATCTTCGAGGAACCTCATCCAGTGCTTAAGCCCGACAAATTCCGGATCACCGATGACCTTCCAGTCCAGAAATGTCAGGACAAAACTGAACGCAAACGGGAAAATCTGAAAAATCAGGAAGTGGATCAATGTGGGGATAAGAAAGATGTAGACAATCGCATTCCGGTCCCATTCCCGTTTAATCCGGGTCTTCAGAGGCAATTTTTTATTTTTCATTTTCAATTCGCGTTTGACTGTCTCTGTATTAATCAGTTTCATCACCCTCTTTTTATGTAAGTTAGGAAACAGAGAGCACCAATCCGGGAAAGGATCAGTACTCTCTGCCTAAAACACTATTGTTTGGCGAGTTCCGCTTTGATTGCTTCTGCAGCTGCATCGGCTGCTTCCTTAGGTGTCTTCTCACCTGCCATCATCGTCTGCACTTCAGCCTGGATACCAGGCATGATGGAACGTCCGATCGGGTGGATGACACCCGGCTGTGCATATTGTGTATACTCGGAAAGCTGGCTTAGATACTTCTGGTCGTCAAAGATATCCTTCGCTGATTCACGAGCCGGGATATACTGTGTCAGCGTGTTGAATTTTCGCTGATTTTCAGCATTGGTAACGACTTTGATGAACTCTGCTGCCGCATCCGGGTTATCACTGTTCGATGGAACAACGAACATTCCCGTAGTACCGTATGTGGCCTGTTCCTTGTTTTTAAGCGGCGGAGCGATGACGAAGTCAAGTCCGCTCTTTTGAAGATTTGTCAGTGAAATTCCGGATCCCTGAACAGCGAGCATCTTCCCGCCGTTCCATAATGCATCATGTTCCATCGCCGTGACGGAATCTTCAGGAATCCATCCTTTTTTATACATATTATTGATGAATTCAAACGCTTCGACGCCTGCTTCGTTGTTGATTTTCACTTCATCATCCTGCGTGATGACTTCGCCGCCTGCCTGCCACAGGAACGGATACAATGTTCCGTTCATAGAGCCGCCGCCCTGATAGCTGAGTGCGTAGAACCCTTTGTCTTTAGCCTTTTTAGCCCAGTCAGAGAACTCATCCCATGTAGCGGGAAGTTTTTCAGGATCTTCACCGATTGCTTTGATGACTTCTTTATTGTAGAAAAGTGTATAGGCTTCCTGAAGGATTGGAAGGCCGTACGTTTTATCCTTCCATTTTGTTGAAAGCAGCGCAGTATCAACAAAATCATCCATATCGTTATCTTTCAAGTAAGGATCCAGCTCTAGAAGCATCCCTTCGTTTGCATATTGAGGCATCTGGTCAGGGATGGCATAAAAGACATCCGGACCGTTGTTGGCAGCGAGTGCCGTCAATACTTTTTGATCCCGGTTAGCCCATGGAATCGTCTCGATCTTTACATCCACATCAAATTTTTCTTTATAGGAAGCAACAATTTCGTCCCACATCTTTTTCTCTGCATCCGCATCACCCGTATAAGGATGGACCCAAACCGTGATTTCACCGGAAACTTCCCCGTCCCCTGCTTTTCCTCCTGCCTTTTCATCCTTTGAACTGCAGGCAGCCATCAGGAAAAGTCCCATGACCAACACTAAGAGAAATGTCAATTTCTTTTGCATGAATGATCCCCTCTTCTTATTTATTTTTTGAATCTGTGTACCCCTTTTGTTATGACTCTTAAAGATCCTGACTTTCCTGTGACACCCCCCTGGTATTCTGTACAGAATGATCGAGCGCTGTCATTTCTGTAGAGCAGTCAAATTCTCACTCGCCAAATCAGAATTGTAAAAATATTCATAACCTTTCTTCAAGTCTAATTCGTTTCTTTAAAAGAGACAAGTCTCTTAATTGTCTTTAATAAAAACAACACGTCCCTTCTTGAAAGGGTTTTGAATTATAAGAAAAGTCATTGCTTTCCTGTACTACCGTGACGTATAGTAGTTCACAAAAGGGGTGGAATTATGGGAGGATGGGAACGGTTTAATACGATTGTGTACGGGATGCTTAAGCTTGCATACCTCAACCTGCTGTGGGTGTTGTTTACTATTGCGGGCCTTGTGGCATTCGGTTTTTTCCCTGCCACCGCCGCGCTGTTCACAATGGTGAGAAAATGGCAGCTCCGTGACGAGACCGGCCCGGTGTTCACGTCGTTTTGGCATACATATAAGAAGGAATTTTTTAAATCGAACGGCTACGGCCTTATTTTTACAGTGATCGGTTATATCCTTTATTACGACTTCACTTTCATCGGATTGAACAGCGGGAAGCTGACCTTCCTCGTCCCGGTGATCGTGTTGATCCTGATCTGGTATATGATCACCCTCTTCTTTTTCTTTCCGGTTTACGTTCACTTTGATCTGCCGTTCTTCAAGGTCCTGAAGCAGTCATTGCTGATTGCATTGACTTCACCGCTCGAACTGATCCAGATGGCGGCTGCATGCGGACTTTTATATGGGATTGTGTCCCTGCTGCCCGGTATCATTCCCCTTTTTAGTGGAAGCGTCCTTGCCTATGCGGTGATGTGGATCGGGCTGCGGGCTTTTGAAAAAGTGGAGAGGAAGAAATTGAAGAGTGAGGAAAATAAGACAGCTTGATAATGAGGTAGACCGCTTCCGGTTTGGGAGCGGTTTTTTTTTGAGGGGGAAATTATCAAACTGCTCTTTTGAGATTATCGCAACCCCAGCGGTTGATTGGAGTACAAGACGAAGACTCCTGCGGGAGAAGTGGCCAATCGGAAAAGCGGAAGGGCTTTGAAGAGAGGCGGGTGGCATAAGACGAATTGGCCGGGAAGGCGTTCTTTGCCTTCTTGGTCGATTTGGCTTATGACATGTGCCTCTAAGTCCTGCAGCTGGACATGTGAGACCCCGCAGGCAAAGCCGAGGAGGCTCACGGGTCACCCGCGGAAAGCGAAGTCTTGCACGGAAATCAAAAAGCGGTATTGCAACTACTGGCTAAAAGAACGATGGCAGGTCTATTTTCCCATCTGACATTACGACTATTTAAAGACTTGTTTCAGGGGTTCTAAATCTATAAAAATAGGAATAACAGCATGCGGCAGTTTCACAATGACTCACCTACTCCATCTAAGAAAGAACTTACATAAAGCAGGTAGAAAGGCGGTGTATGAAGTTTTACTCAAATGAATACTATTTTCAGAGGAGATGGGAGAATGAAGAAGAAGGGAAAATCGTTTTGGATCATGGCATTGGCTTTGGTCATGCTGGCCGGATCCATGTATGTTCCGGCAGGTTCTGCCACAGCCGAAACAAACGGGCAATTTGCAGACCCTGTCAATCTCGGCCACCAAATTGAAAGCGTTGCCGTTTATGATTCTGCTTATGGGGAGGAGGACGGACGGGACGTCATGTACACGACCGCTTCAGGAAGCCCGGCCATTTTCCAGGTAATCGACCTGGAATCGCAGGAAGTGCTGAGGTCCTACCCGCTTGAAGGGACTGGTGCCGTGTGGACACATATCACCGTTCCAAATGGCAATGTGTACATCGGAGGAAACGGACACCTTTACGAATACTCCCCCGTGACACAGGAAGTGAAAGACCTGGGCGGGATCGGGGAAAGCGTGGTGTACGGCTTATCCTATGATGAAGATGGCCGTGTTTACTTCGGGTCTTTCCCGAATGCGAAAGCTGGGATGTATGATCCAAGTACAGGGGAAATGAGGGATTATGGAACAGTCGCACCAGGTCAAAGTTACACTCGCTCAACCGCATACCACGATGGATTCCTTTATCTTGGTGTCGGTGTCGACAACCGTATGGTGAAGCTTGATGTGGAAACAGGCGAGTATGAGTCGATCCCTGTTCCGGACCACGTCATCCAGGGGTCAAGCGTATGGCAGATGGATGCGTTCGGCGACTATATCGTTGCAGGTGTAGGCGGCGGTGATAATTCGTTGCTTTTCTACAATACAAACACGGATCAATGGGAAGATACTTACTATGAAAATAATAAGGGACTCCGACTTATCCAGGGGCTTCCCGGCAGTGATAAGGCCTATTTCCAGCAGGGAGGGCGAATCATGGAAATCGACCACGAAACCCTGGACGCAAGTGATACAGGTGTCAGGTTCGGCACATTCATTCGCAACACAGGCTGGGTCGAACTGGAAGGTGACCCGGATTTTCCAGGTTACTCACTTGTAACCGTCCAATTTGCCGGACAAGTCACATACATGAACCTTGAGACGAAAAAAGTAAAAACCATCCAACTTCCGGTGGTCGGAAATCCGATTCCTATCCAGACCCTTGAAAACGGACCGGACGGGAATCTGTATATGAGCGGCTACCCGGGCGGAAAGGGTGCGGTTTACCGCCCGGATTCCGATACTTCTGAGATGTTCACACTCGGTCAGGCGGAAGGAATGGCGGCGATCGGGGACAAGATGTATTTCGGGGTTTACCCAGGGGCGATCATCTACGAGCTTGATACCACCAAGGAAGTACTGGACAGACAGCAAATCTATGATATCCCCCATCAGGACAGACCGTTCGAAATGGAGCCGGTGAATGATAAGCTCTATATCGGCACGATCCCTGATTACGGTAAGCTTGGCGGATCATTGACGATCCTTGATCCTGCTGATCCTGATAATGCCCAGGTTTTTGAAAATGTCATCCACAACCAGGCGATTGTCGCCCTGGCGGAAAAAGGAGACAAGCTGTACGGTTCAACCACGATTGCAGGCGGCCTTGGAATTGACCCGACAGAAGAAGCGGCAAAAGTCTTTGTTTGGGACCTTGAAAGCAATGAAAAGATTACTGAATTTGTCCCTGACATCCCCGGTCTCGACTACAACCCGCGCATGATCAGCGGGATGAGTGAAGGTCCGGACGGCCTGTTATGGTCGGCGGCCGACGGAACGATCTTCGCCATGGACCCAGAGACACTGGAAGTGGTAAAAAGCAAGACCATCTATGAAGATGTGAAGAATTACGGCAGATGGCGCCCGATCCACATCCGCTGGGATGACAACGGCATCATGTATACGACACTTGCCGGAAAACTGACGGCCATCGATCCGGATTCACTTGATTTTAAAACGCTAGGTTCGACAGAGCTTATGACTGTCGGCATCGACGGTGACATTTATTATGCGGACGGAACGGACTTGATGAAAATCGATGTGCTGGAAAATACGTTGGAATCCGCAATGGACTTGATTTCTGAAGAAGCGGCGAACGGAAGTATCAGCCACCCTGTCCATCAGCAGCTGATCAACTCACTGAAGCAGGCGGCCCATCACCGCGATAAGGGTGATTTGGATCAGGCACGGAAATTCGTTGATAAAGCATTGGAGCATTTAAAGAAAGCCAAGGATGACGATGTGGTGAATGATTTGGAGGTTAAGCTGGCGGTTAAGACGATAGAGTTGTAAGTTTTGAAAAACCCGGTTCGGTGTGGGGCACCGAACCGGGTTTTTTGTATGGGATGGAGTTGGCAGGGATATGGATGGTGATCGATCATTTTTTGTGATAACCTTCTAACCAATTTCGGGATTTTTAACTGAAATAGGGATTTATCAACAAGATTCTGGACGTTTTTCAATTGAGACCGGGGCGGTATCAGGTGTTTCCAAACAGAGTTGGGCCAGTATCAACAATTTTAGGCGTTTTCCAACAAAAATAGGGATTTACCAACAATTTTTAAGATTTACCAACAAAAAAGCAGCAGATACCGACAATTCGACAAAAACCGACACCTCTGCGCACAGCAGCTGCAGGCCCAGACCGCACATCACCAGACACCAACACGCAACACTCACCCACGCCCAAACGTACTCCTCATCCGCCCTACCGGATCATCTTCCACACTCTCATCCCATTCCAGGACCTGACCCGCTTCAAGCAGCACATCTCTCAACTCCCTATAGTCCACATCCTGAACCGATGATCCTTTTTCAAAAGCCAGGCTCACCGCCGCGCCCGCTGACTGCCCTATAATCATGAACACCGGTTCCATACGGATGGAGCCAAAGGCAATATGGGAACTCGATAAACAGACAGGCACCAGCAAATTGGTGCATTCTTCCGCTTTTGGACGGATTGAGCGCCAGGAAATCGGATAAGGCGAAATCGGGATTTCGACGTCCCCTTCATTGACACAGGCGCCGTCGATGACGACCCGCCGGCAGTGATGGGAATCCATCTGATAAGATGCAAGACCGATTGAATCCCCCACGGTTGTCTGACCCAGACAATTCCGGTCGGTCATCACATAGTCCGAGATCATCCTCCTGCTTTCCCGGATATACAGTTGATGCGGCCAGTGGCCGGTTTCCGTGAATTCATCCACCGGAAGGCCCCATCCGGACACTTCGTTACGAATCGCTTCAGGAACACTTTCATCGTGACTCAAGAAATACAGCATGCCAAGATTATAATTGAAGTGTTCCTGAAAAATCTCTTCCCGCTTTTCATAGCTTCCGTCGGGCCAGTCGTAATTCCCACCGATAAAATCAGTGGAGACCGCCCCGTAATTATTGAGATCGGTTTTTCCATTTGGCAGCATGGTGTGGAGATTCATCGCGTCCCATACACCCGCTTTTATGTAACGGAGCAGCAAGGCATAACGGTCCCCATCATAAGAAGGAGGCTTCGGGAACGGAATGCGGTTTTCAGGCTCTTTTGTCAAACAGATGCGGAAGTTATACGCCTGTATCCGGTGATCGCCTTCACCCTGGACCTCAGATTCAGCGACACCCTCCTCCACACCAGGCAAAAGACCGCTCTCCCTGTCGCCTGCCGCCACATAGGGGTCGACCCGCACCTCAAATTTATGATGAGGTTCCCCGAACCGGACCCCGTTATAGGTCTCGCCGTATTTTGCATTCGGCTCGCGGCCCACCGTATAGGAAACCCCCGCCTTTGCCATGAGGTCCCCTTCATAGCCTGCATCCACGAAAAAGTTTCCTTCAAAGATACAGCCATTTTCCATGATGATCCTCTTAATCTTCTTATCTTCCTTCTCTACTTTTAAAGGGTGCTGATTGCAATAGACCGGGATATGATAGTCAGAAAGCCATTTTTTAAAAACCGCAGCCGCTGCTTTAGGCTCAAAAGTCCACTGCTCTTCTTTACCGTAATAGTCTCCGATTCTCTTATAAAATTCCCTGGACAAGCCGCCGATCGCTTCTTTGGACCCGAAATCGGTCGCACCCAGTCCGCTTGCCGTGATCCCGCCAATATGACGGCTGAATTCAGCAATGGCGACTGACAGCCCCATCTTCTTTGCCTGGATGGCGCATGTGATGCCTGCAGGGGTTGCGCCGTAAACAATTAAATCTTCGTTCACTATGAAAGGCTGAGCCATTTTTCCAGCAGGTTCATAGTATTTCAGTTTGTTATAGTCCATCAGCGGCTCCCTCCAGCCAGCCGCGCTTAGAGGCCTCGGCAGATTTTTTCAAGAAATCAAAATAGATCAACATCATTTCCTCAGTTGAAAAAGAATCGAAGTTGTCCTTGGTTTGAATGGCGAGCAGCCGGTCATCGACGGCAGGAGTTTGACTTTCAAGTAAATCAATGACTTCATCCAGAAAACGTATGATTTCGCGGCCAGCTTTACGGCCTTCCACTTTTTCAGGATCCACGATCCGTGCCGGAAACAAGGGGACATTCCAAGAAGTATGCCTGGCAATGACTTTTTCTAATTTCAATAAGGTCGAAAAATGATCCTCTCCAAGGAAAGACCGATAGGCGTCGGCCAACGTGCTGAACTCCTTGCCCCAGCTCAATCCCGCGAACATGTAATTGTTCAGCTGGTGAATCCATTTCCAAGGGTAATCAGCGTGACGTTCAGACTTCAGGTGGCAGGGTACGATCAAATTCAGGATTCCGTCCACCTGGAGTTTCTTATAGTCGTCCATATCTTCCTTCATCCTGTTCAGGAGAGGCGGGAAAAGTTCACTCAGCATGAAATGGTCGCTGTAGTATTCAAGCACGGTAAAGGACCGCCCATTTTTCATGGTCTCCGCCCTCCAATCCTTGAGGCTGTCTGCTGCCCGTGCCTGCCCGCCGCGCCGATGATGGAGGGAACGGGAATAATCCCTGCCCCAGTATGCATACAATACATCCGCTTCCCTGGAGGCTTCGGTCCCCCCTGAGCGTTCAAGCATATTCCATTCCAGACCCGCGTTATACACGATGTGTTCCACTTCGACATTCAATTTTCCGAGTACTGTCTTCAGCTTCTCCGTGAAGGCAATGTAGGCAGGCATAAAATCAGCGTGCTCTTCTTTGCCGATTCCGACGTCTTCCGGCCACAACGAGACCCTACTAACGCCCGGCGATTCCCGGCAGATATCCTCAATCCGCTTTATTACCCGATCCTGCAGACCGCTGTCTTCAAGGAAATGAAGGGCCTGTTGTCCTTTTTCTTCTATTAAAAAAGAAAGGCTGTGGCCGCCGAGCGTGACATTCATACTACGTTTGGCCAGCTCCGCCTCGACATACCTCTTGATCTTATCCCAAAGGAAAAAAGTGAAGAAAAATTCATTCAGTCCGTTTTTGACTCCCCAGTCGATCAGGCGGATTATGTAAATGGGGTCATCGACCGTTTCAATGATATTGCCGCGTCTTTTAAATAAGGGTTCTTCCAGACAGGCAACATTTTTTGCAGAAAGAGGCGCTCTTTTTTCTGACAGATGAACCCAGCTATACCCAAGTTTTCTCGCGCAATAATCGTACACTCCGTATAACAATGAACGTCCTTCTTTTCCGATGATCCACACATGCTTTTCATCTTCGATAACCGAGAACCCGTCATTTTTCAAGGACAATTGATTAGCACACCAGTCAGACGTGTTGTACTCTTTTTCAAGCATCAAGAAAATGACATCCTGTTCATGATCAGAATGTCCGTCCTTCGTTACAGCGGCCTCAATTCCCGCATCCCTGAAGAGCCTCCTTAGCTCCTCCACCGCGAAAAGCGTGGTGACATGGTCATTAAAATATGCGATTGCCTTCATCAGAACACTCCCCTCCGTGCTTTATATACCTATAACCATATCCTTTACCTCACGTCCATAAAATGACTTTAAAGGGACAGGGGGACAGGTTCGTTGTCCCAGCACGCTGGGACAATGAACCTGTCCCCCTGTCCCAAAGAAATTTCAGAAAAAGTAAACATTTCCAATTATTTTCCGTTATAATGGAAGTAGATTGTGTCAGTTTTTATAATATTTTGTCACTTCATATTCATATTTACAGCTAAATCGGAGGATATCTCATGGTCTTTGACGGAATTTTGATTGCCATCATCATCGGTTTCATTCGCGGGGGAAGCCTGAAAGGGTTTGCCGATCTCACTTTTAAGAAGGGGTGGATCTTCCCTCTATTACTCTTATTCCAAATCGTCATTTTTTATTTTCAAAATAAGATAGAGTGGGTCGGGCAGATTAGTAATCTCTCATTTATGGCTGTGTATGTCGTCGGACTCTACTTTTTACTGGCGAATCGCCATCATCCTCAGTTCATCACGATTTTCATCGGGGTGCTGCTGAACTTTATTGTCATGGCAGTAAATGGAGGAAGAATGCCGGTTTCCCTCGAAGCAGCGTCTGTCATTGATCCTTATTACCTGGAAGCAACGAAGAATGCCCTTTACGCGAAACACACGTTGGTAACCGAATCTACCAATCTGGCTTTCCTGGGGGATATTATCCCTCTGTCCGCCCCCTATCCAAGGGAGCAGGCCATCAGTATCGGGGATGTCGTCATGAACATAGGGGCCTATCTTTTCATCCAATCTGTGATGGTTCGAAAGAAGGATAAACTTCTATCAACCACTACTTAATTTAAAGGAGGTGAGTTATAATGAAAAATAAAGCAAAAGCGGCCGTTATTAACCTTATTATCGTTGGTTCTGCAATCGTAGCCCTGACTTCAGGATGGAAGTTCTGGGAATTCTAAAAAATAACACTAAGGCCGTCCCATTGGTACATACTATTATTGATGGGCCGGCCCTTATTCTTTTCGAGAGAGTGATAAAGATGTCTTTGAAAACACAAAATGCTTATATTGCGTTCATTTGTCTATTGGGAACAGGATTGTTTGCCTATCACCTTCCCCCGAGCCTGGGATCGGAAGACCTGTCAAAATGGGTAATCATCTACACATTGGTAGGTTCCATCCTGCTGTTAAACCACTTCAACATCATTATCCCCTTATCCGGCAATACATTGTCCATGGATTCCTCTATCTACTTAGCAGGTCTTTTTTTGTTTGGATTGAAAATCCCCCTGCTCACACTCGCACTCAGCGGGCTTGTTTTTCTTTTCATCCAATTCAAGCTTGCCTGGTGGAAGCATCTCTTTAACTTTGCCAATTATTCTGTCATGCTGATTTCCACCTACTACGTTTTCATTTTAACGGGAGGAACCGTGGGGGCAACTGATTTCTCGAATATCCTCCCTTATATGGCTTCATTGACCGTATACTTTTTCTTCAACGTCGTCATCATGTGGTTTTATTTTTACCTGGCCAGGAGGCCTTCGCTGAAGACGATCCTGAGGGAAGCGATGCAAAAACAGATACTCTCTGAAGTATTCGTAAGTTATGTAAGCACCCTTGTCCTTTCACTCGTGCTGACCATCTTGCTCAGCCAGGAGCCGATCTTCGGCATCTTTCTATTCATCATCCTGGCCGTCATGCTTTCGTTTGCATTCAGGAATTTTTTCAACTTATACAAAGAAGAAGAAGCGAAGGCAAAAATGGATTTCCTTACGGGGTTGTATAATCATGGCTACTTCAAGCTGCGTTTGGATGAACTTTTATCCGAGAATAGAGGCAGATCATTTTGTGTGGCTCTATTGGATCTCGACGATTTCAAAAAATTCAATGATGCGAACGGTCACGTAAAAGGAGACGAACTGCTGAAATTTTTCGGTAAGTTCATGAATGAAAAGACCAGGGATTTCCCATATATCGCTGCCCGATATGGAGGAGAGGAATTCGGCATCATCCTGCCCGATACTTCAAAAAGGGAAGCGCTCTCCTTTTTGAATAAAGTACGGAAAGAATTGAATAATACCTATTTTCCGGGAACCGAAGTCTCCCCTCTCGGCTGCATCTCTTTCTCTGGGGGGATCGTCGAATTTGAAAAAGGAACATACAGCTCTGCTGAACTTCTGTCAAAAGCGGACAAGGCCCTATATTTTGCAAAAGCACAGGGGAAGAACAATATACAAGTTTATAAGGAAGATCATCATTATCAGCAGGAATTCCAGTACGCTGAAGAAATCGACGCGCTGGAACAACAGCTGCAGATTTTTCTATCCAAGGATATTTACACGTATCAGCACAGTAAACGGGTTTACTCGTATGCTGTAGAAATGAGTGAGCGTCTGAATCTCAGCAGTGAAGAAAAGCGGACGCTGATTCTCGGGGCATTAATCCATGATATCGGTAAGCTGGAAATACCGCGGGATGTCATCAATAAGAAGGGAAAACTTGATGAACACGAGTGGGAAATGATGAAGAAGCACGTGATCTACGGAAAAGAAATCATTGCTTCGATCAAGAAGTATGATGAACTGCTGCCGCTGATTGAGCTTCACCACGAACGGTATGACGGCAAGGGGTACCCTTACGGCTTGAAAGAAAACAACATTCCAAAACTGGCCCGGATCCTCTGTGTCATTGATTCGTTCGATGCCATGACAACAGAGAGGCCGTATCAGAAAACAAAATCATTCTCAGAAGCCATCAAGGAACTCCGAGAATGCGCCGGTCAACAATTCGACGCCCAATACGTGGAACCCTTCATCCACATGATCGAGGAAAACTACCAGGATAAACTTGAAATTGAAAAAGTCGTGTAGGGGGCGGAACAGCGGTTTCGTCCCAAGGCGGCGGGACAGGGGGACAGGTTCATTGTCCCAGCAGACACTGGGACAACGAACCTGTCCCTTAGTCCCTCTGCATAAAGTGATAGACCGCCCCTATCATTCCGGAATGGTTCTGGTATCTTGCAAGTACAAGTTCGGTTCGGTTATAGAAATCTTCATTTGTATATTTTTTCACCTCTTCTTTGATCTCTTTGAGGAACACTTCACCCCTCAACGCAATCCCTCCCCCGATCACTACTTTTTCAGGGTCGAATATGTAGATAAGATTGGATATCCCGACAGCTAGATGTTTATAGAACTTAGCGACGGCTTTTTTGATTTCGGGATTTCCCTGGTCATATGCGTCAAAAACTTCCTTCCCAGTCCACTCCCGTTCACTCTTGTATTCCTTGGCCATCCTTATGAGGCCCGGAAAGGAAGCTACTTTCTCAAACTGCTCCCCTTCAATTCTCATATACCCCCATTCTCCCGCACTGAAAGAGTGGCCGGAGTGAAGTTCACCATTTATGATGATCCCCCCGCCTACTCCTGTCCCGACTGTCAGCATGATGAAGCTTGAGGCCCCGTGGTTGCCGAGCCAGTGCTCGCACAGAGCCGCGCAGTCCGCATCATTTCTCGCTTCGACGCGAAGATTCAATGCTTCGGAGATCAGCTTCTTCAAATCGATTCCTTTATACCCGGGGATATTGTTGCTTGCCCCAAGGATGATCCCTTTATCCGCATCGACCCTGCCGGCAGTACTGATGGCCACTCCTTCAACGCTGTACTCCTTAATTAAACTCCGGCTGAGCCGAATCAGCTTCTGAACAATGGCGGGACCGCCAAGATGAGCTTCGGTATCAACAAGGAAACTGACACCCACACTCCCATCCTCATTCACGATCCCATACTTAATATGAGTCCCACCAATATCAAACGCAATATACTGCTTCATAGAAAACCTCCTTTTCGTACAAGATTGCTTCTCCCGCACTGTATAGCTTTCAAATTTAAACGGGGAAGGATCCGTCCTCTATTGATATAATAAAACCACACTTCGAAATGGTTGTATATGGGAGCTGAATTAAAGACCTAAATACGACAAGGAACCTGTCCCCCTGTCTCGCTTTACATCAATCCTTCGGTAAGGATTTTGACGATGAGCGGGCCGAGTGAGACGATGAAGATGGCCGGAAAGATGAAGAAGACCATGGGGAAGAGCATTTTGACCGGGGCTTTCATGGCTTGTTCCCTTGCTGATTCCCTTCTTTGTTCCCGAAGCCTGATGGTGAGATTGCGGAGAACTTTTGACATCCCCACCCCCAGGTGGTCTGCCTGGATCATGGTGGTCAGTGCCCTCTGCAGTCCATCGGAGGGAATGCGCATCCGGAGTTCAAAGAAGGCATCCCTCCTCGATTTTCCTCTTTTCATTTCAATGAGCGCGATCATGAATTCCTCTGAAAGTGGGCTGGCCTTCTTATGGCAGACTGTCAGTAGCGCTGCATCCAGCCCTAAACCGGCTTCGATCAGCAGATTGACAGTATCGAAGAAATCCGGCATTTCGCGATTGATTTCGGCGATTCTCCGCGTCCTTTTTTTGCTGAGGAAAAATGTACAATACTGAAAAGCAAGGAATGAAACAGCGCCTGATAGCAGCAGTGTGACAGCAGGCCGGCCGGCCGCCGCTGCTATCAAAAAGAAAACGAGCGCACCGCTTCCACCGCTGATCAACAGCTGAAGGAGCCGGAATTCCACCGCTGTCATTTTACCTGAATAGCCTGCATCGCGAAGAAGATGCTCAAGTTTCTTTTGCTTGCCCTTCGAAGTCCTTTTCCCCACCGTCTTCACCCCTCTCGCCCAAAGGCCGACGAAAGGTTTTCCGGACTTCTTTTGACTCAACGGATCTATATCGGAAGCACCTTTCTCCTTAATGGGAAAAGTCCTCGAGATCCTCCCCTCAAGCAGCAGACTTTTACGATTGAAATAGAATAGCAGTGCTGCTGACAGACAGGTAAATGAACAAATTGCTAGAATCAGAAATAATAGATTCAATTCTTACACCTCGATTCGAAGGATCTTTTGAATGGTGAACCACCCGATCACGATGAATACAGCGGCCGTCACCAGCATGAAGATACCCAAAGGCTGGGAAATCAGCGGATTGAAGTAATCCGGATCAATTACATAGAGGTACAGCCCTAGCCCTATTGGTAAACAAGTAATGATGATGGACGACATCTTCCCCTGGGAGGTCAATGTATTCAATTCCCCGAGGATGCTCACCCTGCTCCGGATGGTGTCTTCCATCGTTTCAAGCATTTCAGTCAGATCGCCCCCGCATTTTCTCTGGGCAATGATCGCATCGAGGACCACCTCGAGTTCTTTGCTAGGCAGTCTTTCAAGCATATCTTTAAATACCGTTTCCAATGGTACTCCCATGCCTGATTCACGAACCGCTTTTTCAAACTCTGGTCCGATCGGTGCAGGCATTTCTTTTCCAACCAATTGCATGACCTGCATAAAACTGAAACCGGCCCTCATTGAATTGGCCATCATCCCGAGCGTATCGATCAGCTGAGAGGGTAATGACTGCAATCTCTTTTTTCGTTTATTCTGCATAAAGGCTTTAGGAAGCAAGTAGCCGACCGGCAGGCTTATAACTGTTAGGGTCCAAGGGAACTGCAGCAGCATCAAGCCGATTCCGGCCGCTCCCCCGACGATCAAGCGGATCGCCATGAATTCGGGGGGAGTAAGGGAACTCCCTGCCTGTACGAGCAGCATTTTTGTCTTATCTCCGAATTTTATGCCTTCCAGCGCTCGGGCCAATGCTGCAACCAATCGACCGCCTGCAGATTTTTCACCGTTCTCTTCCCTTTTTTCTTCAATAAGGGGGGAAGTGGTAAGATACTTCTCTACCCTTTGGCGATGACGCTTTTTTTTCATGACTGCCGAACCGATCAGGTAAAAGACGGTCGTGGTCAAGAGTAACGTCGCAGCGACCAGCGTGATCTGTTCCATCCTACCACTCTCCCCTGAACCAGGAAGGCGATACGGACAGTCCTTCTTCCTCCAGCTGGCTGATGAACTTCGGCCTGATTCCGGCGGAGAAGAATCTTCCCTGGCCGCCTCCGGTCTCTTTATACAAAAATAAATCCTGCAGGACGATGGTATCGCCTTCCATTCCCAGCACTTCTGTAATATGGGTGATCTTCCTTGATCCATCCTTCAATCTCACCTGCTGAACGATGAGATCCAGCGCATTCGCAATTTGTTCCCTGATCGCACGGACAGGCAGGTCATACCCTGCCATCATGACCATCGTTTCAAGCCGGGAAAGCATATCGCGCGGGGAATTCGCGTGGCCGGTGCTCAAGCTGCCATCATGTCCTGTATTCATGGCCTGAAGCATGTCGAGTGCTTCCGCACCCCTGACCTCTCCGACGACGATGCGGTCGGGACGCATCCGGAGCGCGTTCCGGACCAGATCCCGGATCGTGATTTCCCCTTTTCCTTCAATATTCTTCGGCCTCGCTTCAAGAGATACGGTATGATCCTGGGAAAGCTTCAGCTCGGCTGCATCCTCTATTGTCACGATTCGTTCATCTTGAGGGATAAAAGAAGACAGGACATTCAGAGAAGATGTCTTCCCTGACCCTGTACCCCCGCTGATAAAAATATTCATCCTCCCCATGACGCAAACCTTCAGGAATTCAGCCATTTCGCTGTTCAAGCTGCCAAACTCGATTAAATCATCCACGGTAAACGGGCTCTCCGCGAACTTCCTGATCGTGACAGTCGGGCCAATCAAGGAAAGAGGTGGGATAATCGCATTGACACGGGATCCGTTAGGCAGGCGTGCATCCACCATCGGAGAGCTTTCATCCACCCTCCTTCCTATCGGAGAAACGATTTTTTCAATGACTCTCTGTACATGGGCGTCATCTCTGAACGTGACTGAACTCCGGATAAGCTTGCCGTCCTGCTCATAATACACCTGCTTCGGACCGTTCACCATGATCTCCGAAATGGAATGATCCCCGAGAAGAGGGGTGATGGGACCATATCCAAGAAGTTCATCCTCCACGGATTCAATCAGCATCCGCTTTTCTTCAAAGGTCATGCGGCCGCCTTCTTCTTTGATAAACTCTTCACTTAACTCTTTAATGATTATCTTTTCCTGCTCTTCATTATGTCCGGTTTGTTTTTTCAATTCTTCTATAATGAAGTGGTGGAGTCTCGAACCGGTCTCCCAAAACTCACTTGCTCCCTGTGCCCTAACTCTCCCTTTTTCAACCCGCTTCGCACTCGGGGATTCCTCTGTCACAACCTTATTGAATACAACCATCTATACCCTCCCCTTCATCGGTACCAGGCTTCTAACTCTTTTAGACTTTTTGGAAGGCTCCTGCAGCTTTGCTTTTACTGATTCCACCGGCTTTTCTGCCAATGTGCGCGCAAGATTTAAAAAGCCTTTTCCTATCGGGGTCCTTGGCTGGGAAATCACCACGGGCGCCCCCAAGTCGATTGATTGTGATACCAATTGCCCCTGTTCAGGCAGGGAAGCAAAAATCGGAATATCCAGGACCCTTTCCATTTTGTGCTGATCGATCTGTTTCTTGGCTGTCCGGGTTCGTATCACCTTTATTTTTTCATGCAGCTGAAAAGCCTCCAAGGCTTCAATGAATAGCCTGCTCCTTTTAAGCACAGAGATTTCACCTGTTACAAGAAGTAGGCATTCGTCTGAACGCTCCAGACATTTCAAATGGATTTCCGACAGATATGAAGGGGTATCGATGAGGAGGATATCGAACCTCATCTTCATTTCTTCAATCACTTTTTCAATATGAATGTCTGTTATCATTTCAAAAAATTCCGGCCTTGAAGGCGCCGGCATTACCGCCACACCGCTTTCATGGACAGCCAGATAGTTATCAATGGAATAACTGTGGCGCTCATATTCCTCTTTCACCCACTCATAAATCGTCCCGCCCGGTTTCTGATCAAGCTGCATGAGGACATCTCCAAACTGCAGATTCGCATCCAGCACGCCGACTTTTTTCCCCATCCTGGCAAAACCCGCAGCCAGATTGACCACCGCTGCCGTCCTCCCGATTCCGCCTTTCGGACTGCAGACGGAGATGACCCTGCAGTTTTTTGCCAGATGATAACTGACCCCTTCTTCCCTCAGCTTTAAATATTTCACCGCCCTTACTACAGCGTCTTTTTTCTCTTCCAGATCCGAGGAGAATCGCAGGATATCAGATGCTCCGACATTCATGGCTCTTCGTGTATTTTCCATGTTATCCGGCACGATCAGGATGATATAAAGATAAGGAAAAAGGATGGACATCTCCTGACAGAGATCATATCCGTTTTGCAGCGTATTCGCCTTGATGAATAAAATGGAGTGATCCGTGTCTTTGATCCGGTGAATCAAATCGTCCAAATGCGGGAATTGAAGAAGTTCATAGGATCGCTTCTGCAAAATCAGCTCGAGATCCCCGGGCGCGGCATTCGTATCACAATAATAAAACCAATTAATCATTGTTCCTCACTCTCGCCTTCCTTAATGATTTCCCTTGTAAACGAAATGGCTTTATCTTCGACCGTCCCGTCGCCCTCTCCGCGCATCATGAAATAAAAACCGTCTTTATCCCTGGAAGCCAGGCTCAGTTCAACGCCTTGTTCCGGTGTCACTTCAACTGTGATGGTCTCATAGCGGAGAGCTTCATCTTCGCCGTCAGCCGATTTCCCTGAACCGAGCACCTTGACGTTTTGGAGGACGAGCTTTGCTGTCCGGAATTCTTTCTTTGTCTTTTCATCCTTTGTAGATTCATAAGCAATGATATCTATGTAGGAATTGGGCTCTACATATCCTGAGACCCCCTGCTCCAAAGCGGTGACTTTTAACGACATCGCCCGTTTCCCTTCTCCCACCTCAAGCATTTTATTGTTCATTTGGCGGTTTTCCAATTCGGGCTCTTTCTCTGCCTGCTTTTCATCTTCATTGTCCGCTGCTGCAGTCGTAACCGCAGGAACCGGCGCTGAAGGCGGGAACACGACGACATAGGCAGCCAGCGCTGCAATGATTCCAAATAGTAAAGATAAGATCCATAACCGTTTCGTTTTCATAGCATCCTCCTGCAGCATTTATTCAACCAATCTCACACTATAAAGTCCGTAATCGGGTGCTCCTTCATCTCCTTCCCCTGCGCCGATGGTCCTGATGAATTTCCCTATGACCCGTTTCGGTTCCTGAACATCCTCCAGCCAATAGGCAGCCAGACCGACAGCATTCAAGGTATCCCTTCCATTCGCACCGTCCCACGTATCGATCACAACAACATAGATCACCCTGGAACATTTCCCGTCTGCCGTATCGGGGCTTTGGCAATGGGGCTTCCCTGCATCTTGATCGATCAACGTTTGAAATGCGCTTTTTACCGGTCCCCATTTCTGCCCCGGCTCAGTGACCACAGTTTCAAGGCCGCCAACGGAAACTTCCACGCCGTTGATGATATTGTCTGCAAGATTCGCCGCCCCTCTTCCATCAAAAGCCAAATAACCGCAGTTCCCGTGATGACTGCCTGTCTTGTCACATTTCAGTTCGGTATTGTGAGGGAGCGAGTCCTTCTCGACTGCGATCGGGGTGATATGGAGTCCTTTTTTGAGCGGCGCGGAAACAGCTTTTGCCGAGGCCTCCACCACTGTACTGTCAAATCCGAAGAACTTGGCAAATGTCAGCGGGACACTCACCTGCTGAGTGGCTTTGATAGACCGGCTGGTCGTCGCAATCGATCCCCCTTCCAATGTCTGTCCGTTTTTCAAGGCAAGATCCTTTGCCACTGTCACCGCTTCTGCCTCCCCTTTGCTGGCAACCACCTGAACGCCTCCCAATACGGAAGCATCCAGCGCTTTCTGCAGGGAACTTTTTGCCGAATAAATCTTGCCGCCATCCAGGGCCAGACCGGTGAAACCCAGTAATACCACCAGGAAGAGCGCCGTCGTGACAGCGATATTTCCTGTTTCATTTTTTAGTAAAAATATCATTCTCTTCATATCATTCAATCCTCATCACGGTCGTATCATCCACTTGAAGGGGACCGACCAGGGACCCTATGACCGGCGTCACAAACGTGATGGGATATACGATTCTCACGACAGCTTCACCGCCGGCTTCAGACACCTGTACCTGACCGGATGACAAGCCGATGCCTGTTCCGTTCCTCAAGGCTGCATCCACCGCATTTTTCCCCACGCTTGCAGCACGGGCAGCCTCCCTGCCAGCATGATCCACGGTGAGGTACGCATGAAAATACCTTCCAAAGTCAATGATCCCGAAAATAAGGAGCAGTAAAAGCGGCAGTACCATTGCATATTCAACGAGAGACTGGCCTTTTTCGTTTTTCACATGGCAACACTCCATACAAACGTTAATAATGTACCAAGTACAATCGGGACTCCATAAGGGAACAAGATGGGAGATTCCATTTGAGGTTTAATGAGGATCCTTCCTTTTGTCCCCATCAGAAGGGCCGGAAATATGTAGAGGGATTTGAGAGATTGCAAGAGGCCCCTTTTCTGGATAATCAAGGCGATCGAGATGAGTCCGCCTAAAAGCGCAACAGAAACAAAGCTCTGAAGCGTGAACGAGGCTCCCATCAATGCCCCAACGGCCCCCATGAGCTTGACGTCCCCCGCCCCCATTCCTCCAAGTATAAATGGGATTAACAGAGTTGCTATACCGGCCAGCAGCCCCAGGCTGCTAAAAAAAAATCCATCCCACCCCTGAGTAATGGAATAGAAGATGAGACCGAATAAGATGGCTGGAAACGTAACGATATTTAATATTTTCCTTGTTTTGAGATCCGTGATCAGGGATACCAGCAGGGCTGAAACGAGAATGCTATAGATAAGAATCAATTTGGCTCACCTCTGGAATGTGGATTTGGATAAGCCCTGTTTTTTAGGCAGGGCTTGGGTGTTTTAAGGTAAAAGGTTGGTGAATAATCCTCTTATCTCAGTTTCCAAAAGCGCAACAGCTATTGCTACCACGGCAACTACCCCTGCCAGCACCAACCCATACTCAGATAACCCCTGACCCTCTTCTTCTACTACCAGCTGCTTTAATTTGTTCACCATTCTAAATTCCTCCTTTTGATTTGATATTAACTGTATGTTCTTTTTTAAGAACAACCTTATAGCTCTATAATAGTTCATTATAATGAACGTGTAAATACTCTATATTCAGAAAAAAGTCGATAAATACCGACATTATTCGCTATTGCGAATAGCAGGTTTCTATTATATATTGAGACTATATGCCTACATAAGGAAGGAGTGAAGTCATGCCTTTACCGAAAGAAGACACACTATATAGAACGATCCCTTATTCAATTGTAATGGCGGATACATTTGCCGCACGGTTTAAAGGGCTGATGTTCAGGAAGGATCCCATCATAAATGAATGTCTGTTGATTGTTCCCTGTAATTCCATCCATATGTTCTTTATGAACTTTTCAATTGATGCTGTATTTCTTGATGAACAGCAGAGAATCATTAAACTGGCAAGGGATCTGAGGCCCTGGTCAATAGTAAAACCTGTAAAGGAAGCCCGTTCTGTTTTAGAACTGCCAGCAGGGAGTATAGTAAAGCTGAATTTAAAAATTCAGCAGGTTATTGAATTGCCATAGGGACAGTGGGACAGGGTCACTGTCCCACCTTTCCCCTATTTAAATCCTGGCAATCACACTTTTCGAAACCCCGGTTATTCTTGATAACTGCCTGATTGACACCCCTTCTATTTCTTTCATCTCTTTTATTATTTGATTCCTTTTGGATTTGTCCAGTTGCTGCAACATGCTTATACTGGGTACGCCTGCAAGACTCAGAAGCCCCAGGACCTCAGCATCGGTTCTTCTGCTGATATAACTTTCTTCAAGGAATTGATCATCATTTTGCTCCTGCATGTATTCTTGAAATAGGTTTTTAGAATTTTGGAGGTTTTTTGAAAATAGAAGAAGTGGAGCTTGATTGTCTATGAAGGTTTCTTTTTTGAGTTACTCGTGGAAGCTGGTCCATTTGCTTTCGTAGATCGTTTTGGCGAGTCCGGCTTTCAATGGGTTTTGGTGGATGTATCGAAGAACTTTTTTAAATGACACTTCGGTTTCAATCGTTTCGCTTTTGAACCTCTCTTGGAACAGGTGTCCGCATCGTTCATATTTATTATTATACCAGTATACATAACTTGAGCTGATTCTCTGGAGGCAGTCTGATATGCTGTCTCCATTTTCTTTCATCAAGAGATGCACATGATTATCCATCAAGCAATAACCATAAAGTTTATAATCACAAATACCTTTATACTTTTTCAATCTCTTAATGAACGCCCTCTTATCCTCCTCCCCTTCAAAGATTGTCTGTTTGTTGATTCCCCTCAGCATAATGTGGTAAATTCCTGTGCCGCTCTTCTGTCTTTTCGTTCTTGGCAATGGACCATCTCCTTTGTTTGTTTTGGTGGGACAGGGGGACAGGTACCGCGTCCCGAAAAGGACAAGGTACCTGTCCCCTTGTACCACCTTTACTCTATTCGACATAAATAGAGAAATTCCTCTTTAACGGAACATAGGGACAGGTTCACTGTCCCTATGCTGTACCGATATAGAAATGTGATTCTTAACAAGTGGGACAAGCTCCCTGTCCCACTATTCCAGTGCCTTCCCGAGTGGTTGTTTTAATGCTCCGGCCATTGTGCGGGAGTATAGGGTGGAGATATGGTGGTAATCCCGGTATACCAGGACGTTCCCGACTACTGGGGGACATGATTTATCATCACAGAAGTACTGGGATAGGTCGGCGAAGGTGACGTTGTCCGGGATCCCTTGGGTGTTTTCCCATGGTATGGCTTCTGATAATACTTTATCCCTTGGCATTGAGCAATCTTCAATATCTTTTTTTTGCTCCACGCACGTCGGCGGGTCTCCTTCCATCGCCGGGTTGTCCCGAACAGCGAACACTTCTGTGGTTCCCTCGAGTTTCCTCCACTGCTCTATATACCCTTCAGGTACTTGATCACCGGCCCCGACGTTTGCCGTTGTGAAGACCAGGTCCGGCGGATCTTTTTTCAACATATCAAGAACTTTCTCATTCCAATCCATGCAAGAAGCATTCAACAACCCGTCAAAATCATCAGATGAAAAGCGGCAGGCATCCTTATTGTAGATTTCGATTTCCAGCTTCATTTTCTTGGCGAGCTCTTCAAGCGCCGGGTACCAGTGCCCTGAATGAGAGCCTCCGACCAAGGCGATTGTGTGTACAGGATTTTCCGTTTCTCCCCGCGAACACTTCGTTACTTTTTCCTCTTCAATTCCCGAAAAACATTCAGGGTCATCGTAGAAAGCAGGCAGATCTTCTTTGACTGCAAGCGCTGATGGAACCGGCTTTTTTCCCGGATCCGGCTTCACGCCGTCTGAAATGGCCATAGCCCCGGGATACTTTTTCATGTCATATTCCTTATGATCCTGTCCGGAAACATAATAAGCCCAAACACTGTTGACGCAGAATAACGGGAACAGCAGGCTCACTAGCACAACCGCAAGTTTCCTTTTAGATTGTTTGATATTGATATTCCGGACCGGTGTTTCAAGTACTTTTACCGATAGGAAGGAGAGCACAAATGCCGCTGCCATGATTGCAAGTCCGCCTGCTAAAGGCACTTTTTCCACATCAAAATAAGCATAGGAGAAAATAAGCAGCGGCCAGTGCCACAAATAGAATCCGTATGACAACCCGCCGAAATACAGAAACGGTTTGGAACCAAGCAGCCTATCTACCCCGTACCGGGTGCTGTTCTCGGCTGCAATGATGACAAGGATGACGCCTCCGGTAGGCAGCAGCGCTGCATATCCAGGAAACACGGTTGAAACAGGAAGGAGAATCCCCGTAAAGCAGATGATTGCCAACCCTAGCCACCCCATCACCGTACTCACTGATTTATTCAGTCTCAAGTAAGGCAGGAGAAGTGCCAGGATGCCGCCAAGGCTGAACTCCCAAACACGGGCGAATGTGTCGAAGTAGGCCCATGGTTGATTCACCGCAGTCTTAAAGATAGAATAACTAATCGATAAAGTGAAGAGAGCTGCGAGCACGCCCAGCATCGTCTTTCTAACCGGTGTCCCTAGCACTTTTTTTGCTAGAAAATAAGCCAACCAAACCACAAACGGCCACGTTAGATAAAACTGTCCCTGTAGAGATAACGCCCAGAAATGCTGGAGCGGACTCGCCTGATTGTTCTGGGCCAGGTAATCCACTGAGCTATTGGCTAAATACCAATTTTCAAAATACAAGGCCGAAGCAAAGATCTCCCCGATGATCTGTTTCCACTGTACCTGCGGCATGATCAAAATGGACACAACCGCAGTGAACAAGAGGACCGTGAATGCAATCGGAAACAATCTCCTTGCAAGCCCCAGCCAGTAATCAATCAAGTGGATGCGGCCGGTCTTCTCCATCTTCGATAGCAAAGAAGTCGTGATCAAATAACCGGAAACAATAAAGAAAACATCCACGCCGCCGGAAACCGCCCCGACCCAAATATGATAGACAGCAACCAAAAACGCAGCAACCGTCCGCACCCCCTCAAGCTCCGGCCGAAACCTCTTCTCAGGCGCCCTCAAATCACCCATCCAAACCAACTCCATTCCAAAGGCGGGACAGGTCCCTTGTCCCACTGCCCCGGCATGAGCAAGCACTTCTGCCCACTGATATCCTTCTGTTTTCTAATTGATAACTGCAGCAACCAAAACCCGGTCCCGCATTATAGTTAGTACGTATTATAGTAAACGCATGTAAACAGTAGGCTCCACTCACGTTAGTTTTATGTAAATATTCGATTTCAGATCTCAGTATTCATTTTTAGCAATCAAGAGGGGATTTAACCTCTCCTTATTGCGGGACGGGGGGACAAGTACCGCGTCCCACCTCCCGCGCCACCTTAACAAAAATCATTTGAACAATCGTTCAACCCCATCCAGCCCTCTCTTACACCCTTAATGACTTTCAATCAAGCGTTTGTATAAACGGGACAAGGTACCTGTCCCCCTGTCCCACTTGTCGAAAAATATTTTTTGGCATGGCCTTCCAAAGCTATTCCCAATTATTTGCCGGGTCATTATAATTATGTCAGGAAGTAGTTTCCTATACTTATATTTTCTTGAAGGAGAAATGAACATGATTACGAAGAAGACTTTAACGGCTTCTGTATTAGCAACATCCCTTTTATTTTCCGGCACTGCAATGGTGCAGCCGGGATATTCGGTGGAGGCCGCTCAAACAATCAATTATCAGGTGGAGCTCGATAAGTTCGCATCGCATTATGCGACTATCATCCGCACTCTGGAAAGCTATACAAAGAAAATCAATGCTGCAAAATCTGAAAATGAAATGATGGATCTGTACGATGAATACATGGGGTATTTTGACGCAGCACTTGAGAAAGAAGCTCCCGTCAATGTTAAAAACACAGCCATCGGACAATTGGATGAATACATTTATAACAGTTTAATAGAAGTATATAACGCTGAAATTGATACAATTGATTTTTATAATGGGGATTTATCAGAGGAAGATTACAACGACGCCTTGGAAGCAATGGAGGCGAATGTCTCAGAGCAGGAGGCCTTGTTCAAGAAGACAGCAAAAAGCTACCAATCAAAGCACGGGGTGACTTTCAGTAAAGATATGTATTACCTCCTTGAAGAAAACCCGCCTGCTAAACCAGAACAACCGGGTAAAACAAGCACATACAAAGTAAAAAGCGGCGACACGCTTTCCGCGATTGCAAAAAAATATGGTACGACGGTAAGCAGTCTGAAAAAGCTCAACAGCTTAAAGAGCGACCGCATTTATGTCGGACAAGTACTGAAGATGTCCGGAACTGCTGCAAAGCCAGCCAACAATGACAG
>NZ_KQ758485.1:110943-484753 GCF_001456935.1 [Bacillus] enclensis
AGAGCAAAAGCACAGTACCGAGCAAGCCTAAAACCACTACCTATAAAGTCAAAAAAGGCGATACACTCTCTGCCATCGCCAAAAAGTACAATACAACCGTAAGCAAACTTAAAAAAGCCAACAAGCTCATCAGCGACCGCATCTACGTCGGGGAAAGCTTGAAAATCCAATAGAGGGGCAAGGGGACAGGTCCGTTGTCCCGCTTTTGAAGCGGGTCACGGTACCTGTCCCCCTGTCTCATTTTTTCTTTTTTATGATAATCAAACTTAAAAGCATGATACATGCCACTATTATAGCGATTGGAATTCCGTAGACAAGACCATAATATTCAATATCAGAAGCTTCCTTTGTACTTACGTCTCCTTTTACGACATCAAACTTGCCCATAATCGATTCCGTTGGCTTTACAGACACATACCCATCTTGACTGCCGACAATCAGGTGATCATTCATAATTACAGGGCCGGACGGAGCCAACTTCCCTCCAAATAATTTCTTGCCCAGTAGTTTTCCGGATTCTGTGTCAAACGCATAGACCAGCCCTTTTACGTCCGTAAAATAGACAATTCCCTTATCCGCAGCAGGCGGTGCCTTGGTCACATTACTGTAATATCCCCAATTTCCATTACCAGTCTTCGCATCCAGCGAGTAAAACTTCTTTGTAATAGGGCTCCCTACATAGACAGAATCTTTGTACACAACCGGAGCACCTGATTTGTTGTTAGGGACCATCTCTCCCACGCCCAGGCTCTTTTCCCAAACGATTTCGCCACTTTTTGTATTCATGGCATAGATCTTATGTTCGTATAGCTGTTTATCGGATTGAACTTCTCCTGCTGCCCTTCTCAGCATCTCTTTATACGTTGCTGCCAAGCCATCATGGTCGTATACTTTTCTTAACTCAATTTTGTTGTCGGTCTCCTCAACGGCCGTGGTGATAACCAAATCCCCGTATATGGCAGGCGGAACATCATCCAGTCCAGACATTACCCCTTTAAGTTCTGTCTTCCACAAAATTTCTCTTTTTCTTAAATCAACCCCAAAAAAAGTATAAGGCTGAGGCCTCCCACCGCCTACATATAAAATTCCATCTTTAATATTCGGCGAAGACATACTCACAACATTTCCAAGGTCCAAGTTCCACTTTTCCTGCCCTGTTTTAGGATCCACACCATATAAATGACGGTCTCCCGTTGTTATGTATACTGTATCTTTATAATATGCAGGTGTGGGCATTACTTCCCCTTTTGTGTCAAAATCCCAAAGAATCTCACCAGTCTCAGGATCAAGGCTCAGCAATCCGCTCTCCTGAGTGCCCCGGGTTCCATCTTTTTGGAAAAAACGGTTTCCATAACCCACAAATAACTGATCATTCACATATATGATTTCAGAATGGAGCCAATTAGGAGCCTTAGACTTCCAGTTCAATTTCCCACTTTCTAGATTATAGGAATATATATCTCCACTTTTGTGGTTTCCTATATACACATTGTCTCCTACCACTACTGGAGTTGAACGAATTTCATTTTCAGTTTTCAATTTCAGATCATAAGAACCCTTCTTCCCCTCACTATTGAATACAGGGTTGTTTTCTGTGTTGAGCCTGTATTGTGTCCATTCATCCGGCCCAAATTGTGCTTGAATAGGGAAGCTCAAGCCGAAAAGTAATAATACTGTTATACTTATTCCCTTTAAAAAAACACGCCTCAATACCATTCGTCTCCCTTCTTCATACTATAGGATTCCATTATAGCAGAAAAGGGGAGGTCCGTTGTAAATCTGCTTCAAGCGGGACACGGTACCTGTCCCCTCGTCCCTATTTGATAGGAAAGCGTACGGTGACGGTGGTGCCAATTCCTTGTTGACTTTCGAATTTTATGGTCCCGTTATATTTCTCTACTATGTTATAACAGATCATCAGTCCCAGCCCCGTCCCCTTGCTTTTTAAAGAGTAGAAAGGGGTACCAAGGCTATTTACTTCTTCTTGGGTCATACCTTTACCATTATCAATAATTCTGACTTCTATATGTGCTTTTATTTTTTCTGCCATTACGTAGACGGCTGTTCCGTTTGGAGAGGCTTCAATAGCATTTTTAATTACATTTACAAATAACTGTTTGAGTTCAATATGATTAGCATTGACGTAACAACCTGTATCTATTGAAAGCTCTATATTGTTATCACTGGGTAATCCGTAAGTATTCAAAAGCTCCGAGACATCATTCAATACCATTTCAATATCCACAGAATTCGTTAACTTTGCCTGATCTGGTTTGGCCATGGAGAGGAATTGCGTAATGACATGCTCTGCCGTTTGAAGTTCATCGATCATCAAGGAGAAATTCCTTTTAAAATTTTCGTTAAGCTCAGGATCTTCCTTATAATATTGCAGAAAACCCCTTACAACAGTAAGCGGGTTCCTTATTTCATGAGCTACGGCTGCCGCCATCTGCCCCGTCGTTTTCAAACGTTCAGCCTGCTGTACTTGTTCAAAATAGAGACGCTGCTTCTTCATTCTTTCATTCGACAAATGAAAGACATAATATAGAATGACTTGACTCGCGATAAAATTCACAAGGTTCTCTGCGATGTCAGAAATGACATAAGGATAATTGCTCCCCTGATCGATGATGATGATATAGCTGAAAGTAAACGCAATTAACATTGCATTTAGAACCAGCGAAAAGTAAAAAAGCGTTCGATCGAAAAAGAGGATTGAAAGTGCCGGGATAAAACAAAGCAGCACAAATCCAGACCATACCTCAGGATATAAGTAAAAGAGGCTGTATAAATAGCCCGTAGAAGCGAACACCGTTGTATATCTCATTATAGTATTTTCATAGCGGGGATATAACAGCAGGCAGCCAGACACGACCGTCACCATCAGTCCATGTGCAATAAAACGCATATTCACCGTATTATCAATCACTACCCCCAGCACCATCAAGGCGATAATCACTGAAACAATCAAATAATAACTCTTCTTATGCAGCCCATCCTGAAATTCCTTCATTGCGTTCCCCCACCAGCTTTACTATCAATATCAATAGTAACTATCTTACAAAAACCGGAAATAGTCAATGGGACGGGGGGAAATGGGACGGGGGGACAGGTCCCTTGTCCCACTCTGTCATTTTCCAGAGTTCTTGGGACACTGTACCTGTCCCCTTGTCCCGTCGGCACCTTAACCGTACCGCCACAACACAAAAAAGCCAGTTCCCTGGAGAACTGGCCTGTGGATTACGCTTTGGAGCGGGTGATGGGAATCGAACCCACGACATCAGCTTGGAAGGCTGAGGTTTTACCATTAAACTACACCCGCATATGAAATTTGTATTGGCAGGGGCAGTAGGAATCGAACCCACACCAAAGGTTTTGGAGACCTTCGTTCTACCGTTAAACTATGCCCCTGTGATGTAAATGTGAATTTTGCGCTATTCGCTCTGAGCGTATTGCTCCGCTTTCGCTGCGCAAAGATTAAGGATGCTTCTTTTACTCCGCTCTCGCTACGTAAAAAAGTTATATGGAGGGGGGCAGATTCGAACTGCCGAACCCGAAGGAGCGGATTTACAGTCCGCCGCGTTTAGCCACTTCGCTACCCCTCCATGATTATGAGAGAAAAAATGGCGGAGGAAGAGGGATTCGAACCCCCGCGGGCTTTAACACCCCTGTCGGTTTTCAAGACCGATCCCTTCAGCCGGACTTGGGTATTCCTCCGTGTGTTATTAACATAATTTAAACTTTCTGGCTATGCGTAGTGATGCTCCGCCACGCTTCGCAAGGTTAAGGAAGGATCTTTTTACTCTGCTGTCGCTCCGTATAAAATCCATGGTGGAGGATGACGGGATCGAACCGCCGACCCTCTGCTTGTAAGGCAGATGCTCTCCCAGCTGAGCTAATCCTCCGTAAGTGAAATCATATAAAATTGGTGAAGACCTTTATTAATCTATCAATTCTTTTTGGAGTTGTCAACACATAATTGCGAATTGAAGACGTGGGTGCAATCGCGGGAATAGGTACCTCGCTCCACTTTTCACCTCCAACTCCGCTGGTTCACCATACCATGCCTCCTGCTTTTTTATGATAAAATAGATTACTAATCTTGTTTAAAGGGTGTGGCATAATGGAGATTATTCCTTATACTTCTGTGGGCAGTTTGAAATTACATATGACTTCAGAGGAAATTGCAGCACAATTAAAGGAAGAGCCTAAACGTTTTAGAAAACATGATGATGATATGATGCTTTCCGATCATTATGTAGAAGCAGGTATTCTCGTTTATTACAAAGCAGATGGAAAATGTGACTCAATTGAATTGACAGACCAGAGGGATCCAGTGATTGAAGGCATTCACTTTATGAAGATGCCTTCGATAAAGGCAAAAAAGTTATTGCTTCAATTAGATGAAGAAATGATTGACCTTGAGGATATGGCCTTCTCAAAAAAAAGCGGGAATTAGTTTATACACTCCTTACAACAAAGTAGAAGCTGTCATGATTTTTGAAAAAGGCTATTATGATGAAATGCTGGAATTATTAGAAGGAATGGATGAGGAAATTTAAAATGGTAGAGTTTGTGACTGGTCAAGAAGTAGGCACGCTGACTCCCAAACCTTTTGTGCTGCCTGATTCATAATAACAATAAGGAGAGGGACAGAGGGACAGGAACCCTGTCCCTCTCCCTCCTCAAATAAACACCTTTCAAGTCTTCTCTCAGTGGGACACCGTCCCTGTCCCCCCCGTCCCAACTCAATCAATCAAAAAACAGTTTTTTGACTTCTACCTTGTCGTAGTAGATGGTTCCTATTGAGTAGGATGTTGTGTAGCAGATGATTCTCATGACGGCGGCGTTTTTTGGTGCTTCTGTTGTGATGGAGATGTTCTGCCATTTGTTCAGGCCGGTACTCGTATGGACCGGTTTATCTGAGATCGACCTTCCTTCTTCATCGTAAAATCTCACCATGAAGCTTCCCGTTCCTTCTTTGATGAAGAGATTTGCGGATGATTCAAAAACCTCACCTGCCTCTACCTTGATGCTGTCACTCATTAAAGCAACCGATTTATTTCTCGCGGTATCCACAAGCTTCAGGCTTTGTCTGCCATGAGAATGTTCTTCTCCCGATACGGAATACATCGCATGATCATCCGTGTTGAACATTGAGGTCCACCCCGGGATCCCGCCGTCATCGACCGGCCGTTCGAATTGATGATTCGTTACCGTCATTTCTTCATTGCCAGATACCTTCTTCACTTCCATTTTATGAAGCATCGTCCTGTTTTCCCTCGAGGAGTAGTATAGATTTCCGTCAGGACCCACTGAAAAATCATATACCCTGGCAATCTGCTTGCTTTCCAGCGTCTCGGGATCGATGGCAGTCAGGTTCCCGCTGAAATCAGCATAGAGAAGTCCATCCGACCACTCTAGTTCAATTTTATTCCACGCTGAAAGCGGAAGGGAATCATACAGCTTCCGGCTTTTAACGATTTCGAGTGTTTCAGGATCCATCGCAAAAATCGTATTGATCGAAGCCCCCCATAACAGTCCATCAGGTCCAAAGGACAATTCACCAATGGCTTCCGGCTTTTCAAGGTCTTCAACCGACAGGGAAACCTCCCGGATCACTTTTTCCGTCTCTGTATCCCACACGAAAATTTTTGCTTCTTCCGCTGTCGGGTCAGCTCCGAGCCCGCCATTGTTCGTGGTAGAGCCGTATACTTTTCCATCCTTGTAAACAAGGCTGTTCACACTCTGATCTTCCACCACATCTCGGAAGACCTTCACCTGATCAGCTTCCGCCGCATTTGGGTCATAAACCGTCAAAGCGCCTCCCAGCTCCCCATAGAACGGGATGCTTCCGATATACGCTTTGCCGTCCCCTTCTGTGATCGAGCTTATCCTGTTCTGCTCCTCTCCGATCGTAAATAACTTCTTCGGGTTTGAATCAGATGGCTCGAGCGCAGGATCGAACTCCCTGATATCTCCGTCCGGATACACACCAAAGAGCAGCTTGTCACCGAAAGTGCCGATGCTGTCGCCCTGGCCCATATTGTAGACTTTTTTCTCCTTAGTAATGGGGTTATAAATAGCTCCCTTGCCTGTCTGCACACCGGTGATATAGAGATTTCCATCCGGACCCGTCTCTATTTTGTTCATCACATTCGCCGTCCCTTCAGCCAGGACCGGAGTAGTGACCGTCTTCTTAGTCTCCAGATTCAGGATGGTAACGAACCCGCTGAAATTAATCGTGACAAGACTTTTGCCCGGCAGTTCAGGTGTGCCGAACTCCACCCAGTCAACTCCGCGGAACCCGCTTTTATACGTAATTCCTGTGTCCGCTACTTCCAATGTACCGAGGTCGAAGGTCTGAAGTTTATTTTCCGTATTCATAAAATAAACCTTCCCATCCTCCGACTGTTCGGGAACATGAAGTCCGCGTGCTTTCGGGATGACTACATCGAGCCATTCCCCTTTCTGTGTATCATAGACATAGGCATTGCTCGAAAGCTCGTATCTAGCGAAAAGATAACGGTCATCAACCTTGTCCAAGTCATAAATATGGCCGGGCTCTCCGATGGATGCCGCGATGTCTTCTTTTTCACCTGTTGATTTATTGTAATGAATGATCTTCCCATGGCCTGTTCCGGAATACACATCGTCCCCTATGACAGCCAGGGACCGAATATATTCTTGTGATGACTCGCCGATCATGCGGCCGTAATCATCGACAGATCCGTCAGCAGGATCATACTCAAAAACTTTCCCGCTTGGATAGGTCCCCACATAGATCTTTCCTTGTTCTGATGTAATGGAAAATGGGAAGGTCTCACCGGAAAACCTCGCTACAACCTCGGCGTTGTCTGCACCCGGAGTGTATTTCCATAGCTTCGCTCCACCGCCGATCGTCGCAATGTACAGGTCTCCGTTCGGAAGCACTTCATGTGCCCATGTATTCTCTGCCCCCTCGAGTGGAATGACCCGCAACAGCTTCTCAGAATTGATATCAATGACATTCAGCTGTGCCGGCAGTCCCTTGGTGGTGGTATACATCACCGGCTTACCATTTTCAGTCCCGACCGCCCCGTCGAAGATACTGATTGCATCCATCAGCGGAGTCAGGAGTTCCTCAGGCGCCCCGAAATAGGTGGAATTCAGTTTGCCGGAGGTCTCCGCCCCAGCCGGTTTTCCATTCAAAGTTCCTGGCAGCATCAGCAGCAAAACCATGATTGTGATGAAGATTTTCTTCATTAAATACCTTCCTCCTTATCATTCATAAATGGCTTATCCATTCAACCATAATGATACGTAAGGAGAGGCATGAAACCAATATTATATTTAGAAAATTTTGTAAATTATAAGGTGAACTATAGATGAACCCTTACCATTAAAAGGGTTAGGAAGCATTGACGTAAAAGAGTCTTTAATTCCCATTCCCCTTCCCACCGGTTCAAAAGTGGATAAGCTACGTGGCAACGTTCCTATTTACCTACTAGATAACGAAAAAACTTCAATTCAAGTGACTCTACTAATCCAAAACTCCCAACCTGCCAAACTCCCCAATCCTATACCACAATACCTTTCCTCCATCACTCCCCCTCCACCAACCTCCCAAATACAGACCCAATCGGGACAGGGGGACAGGTACGTTGTCCCACCTTCCTTATTGAAGAACCTATTAGTATACTAGAGATGGGACATGGTACCTGTCCCCCTGTCCCACTATGATTTTTGTGAGGAGTTTTGAAATGGATTATTCGGCAATTGGGAAGAAGATTAGGGAGTTGAGGAAGGTAGTCGGGCTTACTCAGGGTGAGCTGGCGGAAGGGATTTGTACGCAGGCTCTTGTCAGCCGGATGGAGAAGGGTGATATTTATCCAAGTGCTGCAGCCCTGTATCAAATTTCTGTAAAGCTGGGTGTCGATGTGAATTACTTCTTTGAGATTGGCACCACCCCGCGCCTTGACTACGTTTTAGAGGTTGAAAAGCAACTGAAACATCTGAGGGTGAACTTCAAGTTCGATGAAATTTTGGAGCTGGTAAAGACAGAAGAAAAGAACCCGCTTTTTTATAATGATCCTGAAAAACTGCAGCTTCTTTACTGGTACAAGGGTATCTATGCTTTTGAAGTTGAAAAGGATGAGGAAGCGGCCTTTTCTCTGCTTAACGAGGCTTTTTACCTGACAGCAGGCCAAAAGAAAGCCAGGACAGAAAGAGAAATGGAAATCCTGCTGAGCATAGGGACAATCC
Source organism: [Bacillus] enclensis (assembly GCF_001456935.1). Lineage (GTDB taxonomy): Bacteria > Bacillota > Bacilli > Bacillales > Bacillaceae_B > Rossellomorea > Rossellomorea enclensis. The sequence goes on from NZ_KQ758485.1 coordinate 119,188, forward strand.
ATTCTTCCCTGCACCAACACGACGAGGCCCTTGATTATTATGATCAAATCGAATCCAGTCTGAAAGCGACTGAACAATTATATGATAAAACCATCAAGCCCCGTTTGTTCTATAATATCGCCCGGGTGCTGACCCGCCTCGAGAAATACGGTGAGTCGACCGACTATTGTAAAAAAGCCCTCAACTGGTGCATCGAAGAGGAGCTTCTGTGGGGACTCGGAGAATTAAACTATCAAATCGGTTACAACTATGAGCTGGTTAATGAAATGGAAAAAGCAATACTTTATTTCACTCGTGCCCTTCATATGTTTGAGCTTCGCGGCAATGACAAAAACGTAACTTTCCTCAATGAAAAAATGTCCCGTCTCTGAAGGGCGGGACAAGGGGACAGGTACCTTGTCCCTGGTCCAAGAGCCTCTGGATGATACTTTTTCCAATGTTTAAGGATGGGACAGCTAACATGTCCCCCTGTCCCGCAAAAAAAGAAGCACGAGACCCAGCCCGTGCTTCCATTCATCCCTATTTCAAACTATCTTTAAGCTCGGTAAAAATAACACCAAGAGCATATGCCCCGGCATCCGGATGTCCTAGACTCCGATCACCGACTGTTCCGGCACGCCCCATCCTGGCAACGATGTCCTTCGTCTTCTCTGCCCCCGAGACGGCGGCTTCGGCTCCTTTTACGAAAGCTGTCTTAAAGTCGCTTCCTGCTTCTGCACTTTCAGTCCACGCATCCGCACACGGCACAAGGGCATCCACCAGGGTCTTGTCCCCGACTTCCGCGCCTCTTCCAAATGAACGCTCGCCAGTACGCTGGATGCCCTCGACTGCATCTTGAAGCATGGCCGCAAAGTCAGAAACGGTCATCGTTGATTGATTGCCGACTGATTTACCTGCAGCGCGGAATGCCGAGCCCCATATCGGGCCGGAAGCTCCTCCGCAATACTCCATGATTACAATGGAGCATGCATCCAGGAAGCTTCCTATCGTCAGATTATCCTGCTCAAGAATCGAGTGCCATTCATGTTTAAGCTGCCTGAAGCCCTTGGCGACACTCATTCCAAAATCGCCGTCACCCGCATGGGAATCCAATTCACAGAATGGGACCTCATTCTCTATGATGACTTCGCTCATCTTATCCACCAGGTAAATCATGTTTTCTAACGTTACCTCATCATCCTTGATCTCTGCATACTCTGCCGTTGTCTCCACTTCAAATGATACTGGTCTTTTCTCTTCAACTTGGTCCGCACTCTTGTATTCCACCGCTGGCACCGGTCCGTCCACTCTGAACGCAGGTGCCTGAGATTCCTTGGACAACAGCGTTCTCAGTTCATCATCCAGTTTCATCACAGTCAAGGAAAGCCCGTCCATGTCGATGCTCGTCATATAATTGCCTGCAAATGAACGGTTGATGCGAATCCCTTTTTCAGATAAAATTCTTGCCACCGCATTGTTGTATAAGTAAAGTTCCTGCAGAGGCGTCCCGCCAAAGCCGTTCACCAGCACAGCCACTTCGGAAGACTCGTCCACCTTCAAATCTTTAAGCACGTCATCGACCATCCGCTCCGCCAGTTCATCTGCGGTCGCCATCTTGCCCCGCTTGATGCCAGGCTCACCATGGATTCCGACTCCATATTCAATCTCGTCATCACCCAATTCGAAAGTAGGCGACCCACTCGCCGGAACAGTACACGAAGTCAGGGCGATACCGATACTCCGCACGTTTGCCGCTGCTTTTTCAGCTACGGCTTTAACCTCATTCAGTCCCCTGCCTTCTTCCGCAGCCGCCCCTGCGATCTTATGTACGAGCACGGTTCCGGCAACACCTCGGCGTCCGACTGTATATAGGCTGTCCTCAACCGCGATGTCATCATCGACCTTCACATAATCAACAGGAATGCCATCTTCTTTAGCCATGTGGGCGGCATTCTTGAAGTTCATGATATCGCCGCTGTAATTCTTGATGATCAACAGGGTTCCTTTTTCGTTCACCGTTGCTTTGATCGCCTGGTAAACCTGGATCTGTGACGGTGAAGCAAATACGTCTCCGCATACTGCCGCATCGAGCATCCCTTTCCCGATAAGCCCAGCATGTGCCGGCTCGTGACCGCTGCCGCCTCCGCTTATCAAGGTCACTTTGTTTTTATCCAATTCCTTTTTCTTCATAATCTTATACTTTTCGAGAAACTCCAATTCCGGGTGGGCAATGGCCATACCCCTGCACATTTCGGTGACCAGCGTATCCGGTTCGTTGATAATTTTTTTCATATGAACGTCCTCCTCTGGTTTGGTTTGAATACTGCAGTTTTTAGTTTTCAAATATAAAAGTAAAAATGTTTTCACTGTCATGTTAAAGTGAATAAGTTTCAATGTAAAAGGATTATACCTGAGGCAGCAGAAACGGTCCCAAAATATTCTTTTGCCGTGCACTTTTCTACCTTTCCATATGGTAAAATATTCATTATTAACTAGTAAATAAGGTGAATCCAATGACCGTATTATCATCTCATGAAGTAATTGAAGATTTCATTCAATTCGCTTCCACCCTGCCTAACCGCAAGCTGCGAAAATATGAAACTGCTTTGGCTCAGTATGCATCCAACAAATTAACCAAACATGAGTGTGCGATTTTATCAGACTGGTTGAAAAGAAGTGCAGAACGAAATGAAGACCGCAATGATGCAGAGAATCCTGTTTTGTTCTCCGTATTTTTTGTTTTATGTATATACGCCCGAAGAATGAAAAATCACTCTACCCATAAAGATTTGATCAGGGATTACGGAGAATTATTTGAAGGGGAACTTCTTTATCCCCATATTGTGTCATTGTTTCACAAACAATATGATACGCCCGAGGATATGGAACTGGCGATTCATTATAGCAGGAAAGCGGTAGAAAACCTTCCTAATCAAGTGGGGGTTCTTCACTGCTATGTAGAAGCTGTTGTTACCGCCGAAGAACGCGGATTAGAAATCGAACAAGAAGTCGTTGAGGATGCCAGGGAAAAGATGGATCAGATTATCAGACTGGATTATCAATATCCCAAATTCCATTGTACAAAAGGAAGATTGCTTGCGATATTAAAACAATACCGGGAAGCCAAAACAGCCATCCACAAGGCCATCGACAAGGAAGACTCTTCTAGCACGGACTACGCCATCCGGCTGAATGAATACCAGGCTCATCTCAGCAGAATTGAAGCAGCTGAATCTTCTTCATTGATTTTAGCGGAATTAGAAAGAACAAGAACTGAATTAGAAGAATCAAAGCGTGAATTAAAAATTTCAATGGATAAGATGCAAAAGGATAACCTGCAATCCCTTGCTTTCTTTGTAGCCATCATCAGCTTGACAATAGGCTCATTCAATTTAATCGGAAACAAGCCTTTTCTCGATTCTGCCTTCCTGATTATGATTCTGACAGGCTGCATCCTTGTAGGATACCTTTGCCTCGGGATGCTCCTGCAGCAAAAGAAATTTCCATGGAAGCACCAGACATTCATTCTCTTAATAGGACTGCTACTAATCGCTGGTCCGCTATACTTTCACTACTTATCTCGTTAGGAGTGACTACATGAACTACACCGTTAAATATGTATACAAACAAGGTTCAAATAAAAACAATGAAGATGCTTATGCCATAAACGAAAATCACGGCCTGTTTGCCGTGATTGACGGCGCAACAGGTTTGGGCGGATTACCGGGAGACGTAGCGTCCAGGATTGTTAAAGAAACATTCGAAAGCAGTCCTTCAAGCCCCCTCTTATCCTTAGTTGAAGAGGCAAACCATCACCTCAACAAAGAAACTCAGCAATTAACGGGGACAGAACTCGGAGCAATCCCTAAATACAAAAGAAGCACCTGCGGATTATCCGTAATTCAAATCAGTAACAACGAAACCATCCGATTCATTTCTGCCGGAGACTGCATGCTTTTCATTGAGCATCATGACCATACAATCAGGCAAATGACCTTTGATCATTTAGACCGGCTGGATGCTCAATCCATCGCCGCCTTCCACCAGCTACTGACAGAAAAAGAATCTAAATTGGAGCAGTCCTTGAACTCACTGCCTTCGCCTGAACTTCAACAGGTGCTGAGCGATTGCCGGGAAAGCATATCCCAGCTGTTAAAAAAGAACCGGAACAAACTCAACACAATGGGCGGCTACGGGGTTATCGACGGAAGTCCCGAAGCCCTGCGCTTCCTGGAATCCGGCAGCATTCCCCTCATGAACGTAAAAAGCATATTATTACTGACAGACGGTCTGAAAATGAACAAAACCGAGAATGGCTGGGAAGAAAGCGCACAATTCGCCTTCACCCACGGCGTCCAGGCCCTATTGGACGAAATACACACCGCCGAACAACAAGACCCGGCATGCATCACCTACCCGCGCCTAAAAAAACACGACGATAAAACAGGAATACTAATACAACTGGATTAAAATGGGTCAAGGGGACAGGTACACTGACCCGGTTTCAATCTGGAATGACTGGAGTGGGTCACCGTACCTGTCCCCGCGGCTCACTCTTTCAATCCCCTCTCCTATCAAGTAAAATAAACCCAAGAGAAACCACAAGGAGGACGCTGTGTGATTACGATTAAGGAAGTGGCCAGGAGGGCGAATGTTTCCAGTGCGACGGTTTCGCGGATGCTGAATGAATCCGGGTATGTGAGCGAGGAAGCGAGAGAAAGGATTCTTAAAGTAATAGAAGAAACGGGGTATGTGCCGAGCGAGAATGCGAAGTCGCTGAGGACGAAGAAGACGAAGGTAATCGGGGTGATCCTGCCGAAGCTCGGGTCCGAGACGACGAGCCGGATGGTCAACGGCCTCGACCGGGTGCTTGCTGAGGAAGGCTACCAGATCTTACTGGCAAATTCGAATCTGGACGCCGGCAAGGAAATCGAGTTCCTTAAACTGCTGAAAAGCAGGGACGTCGAAGGAATCGTCCTGTCTGCCACCAATACGAACGAACAGCTTGTGGAAGAAATCCAGAAGCTGAAGGTCCCTTTCGTGGTCGTCGGTCAGGATATGCCGGGCACCCCGTCGGTAGTGTTCAATGAAATCATGGCGACTGGAGAGATGATCGATTATCTTATCGAAAAAGGTCATGAAAAAGTGGCGTTCATCGGTGTGAGCGAATCCGACCGTGCAGTCGGGCTGATGAGGAAAAAAGGATATCTTGCCGCCATGGAAAAACACGGACTTCCGATTGAAGAAAATTGGATCCAGACCGCTGTTTTTGATGTGGAATCCGGGTATGAGGCAATGAAAAACATCATGGAATCATCCTCCACACTCCCGACCGCAGTGTTCGCGGTGACGGACCGCCTGGCGATTGGAGCAATGAATTACCTGAAGGAAAAGGGACTGAAGATCCCTGATGACATCGCACTTGCAGGAGTCGGAGCATCCGAGCTGTCCCAATATGTCACACCTCCCCTCACGACCATCGATTTTCAATACAACAAAGCCGGCCGGGAAGCTGCCAACCTGATCCTCTCGATGATCAGTCAAAAGGAAATCCCGACGAGTAAAATTGTATTAGACTATGGACTCGTGAAAAAAGATAGTGTATAATTTCAGTATGTAATCGATTTCATAACGATATGTCGTATGTGGAATCGATTACACTACTACCTTTAACTATGTATTGGAATCCTAGAGACCGGTACTTTTATTTTTAACTGGTGTGAAATCGATTACACACCAGCAATATCTCTTATTCTATTTACTATGTATGGGCATCCAATCAGCCGATACATTTATTTTCAACCGATGTGAAATCGATTACACACATGAACAAAGGAGGAGAAACAATGTCAGAGAACAGAAAGATTGCAGAAGAAATCCTGGCCGGTGTCGGCGGTGAAGAGAACATCCTGTCTGTCGCCCATTGTGCCACCCGCTTACGAATCATGGTGAAAGACAAAGAAAAAATCGACCAAGAAGCTGTGGAAAACACGGATAAAGTGAAAGGCGCCTTCTTCAACTCCGGCCAATACCAAGTCATCCTTGGAACCGGAACGGTCAACCGCATTTATGAAGAAGTGAGGAGCCTTGGGATCGCCGGATCGACGAAAGCGGAACAGTCGAAGGAAGCCGTGAAAAGCGGCAGCGCGTTCCAGCGGGCGATCCGCACATTCGGTGACGTTTTTGTACCGATCATCCCGGTACTCGTTGCCACAGGTCTCTTCATGGGACTTCGCGGACTCGTCATGCAGGAGCAGATACTAGCACTCTTCGGCATGACGCCCGATGATATCTCCGAGAACTTCCTATTATATACTCAGATCCTGACTGACACGGCCTTCATCTTCCTGCCTGCGCTGGTCGCATGGTCGACCTTCAGGGTGTTCGGCGGGACCCCGATTGTCGGAATGGTCCTTGGATTGATGCTCGTCAGCCCTTCATTGCCGAACGCATGGGGAGTTGCAGGCGGAGACGTACAGCCGCTTGAATTCTTCGGATTCATCCCTGTCGTCGGTTATCAAGGTTCCGTCCTCCCTGCTTTCATCGCCGGGATCCTCGGGGCCAAACTGGAAAAACAAATTCGCAAACGTACGCCTGAAGCGCTCGATTTAATCATCACGCCGTTCCTGACGCTGCTTGTCATGATCACACTGGCACTGTTCGTGATTGGTCCTGTCTTCCACAGTCTGGAGAACGTCATTTTGAACGGTACAATCGCAGTCCTTGAATGGCCATTCGGCATCAGCGGCTTTCTAATCGGCGGACTCAACCAGATCATCGTCGTCACCGGGATCCATCACATTTTTAACATGCTCGAAATTCAGCTGCTCGCGAAATACGGAAACAACCCGTACAACGCCATCATCACCTGCTCGATTGCGGCACAGGGCGGCGCGGCACTGGCTGTTGGTTTGAAAACGAAGTCCAAGAAACTGAAAGCACTGGCACTGCCGTCTTCCCTTTCAGCATTCCTCGGTATCACCGAACCAGCCATTTTCGGGGTGAACCTGCGCTACGGTAAGCCATTCATCATGGCACTCATCGGTGGCGGAGTCGGAGGATTCCTCGCTTCCATCATGGGACTGAAAGCAACTGGCATGGCCATCACTGTCATCCCAGGCACGCTGCTCTACCTGAACGGGCAGATCCTGCAATACATCCTAATCAACTTTGTCGCGATTGCAGTGGCATTCGTGCTGACTTGGATGTTTGGATACTCAGATAAAAAAGAAGCTTGATTTTTATAAAAAGTTGATAGAAGCAGGTTAGTGGGGGTTCACTTGCCTGCTTTTCTTTTATAGGGGAGTCGGTTTTGGCGTTATATGGCCGGTTTTTTGAGTTATACGGTAAAAACTTTGTACGAATCAGGCGTTTCGGTGTGGCCTTAGGGCGTTCCAGCCTGAATTGAGGGACTTCCGGCAGGCACCGAATGACCATCATCCGTTTTATTATCGATAATCGAAACTTTATTATCGAAATCAAAAGATTTATTTTCAAAAATCCGGGTTCTTTTATCGAAACCGTTAAACCTTATATCGAAAACCAGTCCTCATTAGCGAAACCAATTTGATATTTTTAACTAAATCCACTTATCGTCGATTCTTCCCGCGCAAGGGAAAAACTCTTTCACGAAAGGAATTTGACAAGCATGAATAGATACACCGAACCAAAATACCGCACCATTAACGATGCTAAAGAAAATGAACTCGATCAACTGCAGGCAAAATCTACGTCTTCAACGTGGAAGCCTGCGTATCATATCCACCCCGGCTACGGCTTGATGAACGATCCGAACGGCCTTGCATACTTCAACGGCGAATTCCATGTTTTTTACCAATGGTATCCGTTCGGTCCCACTCATGGCATGAAGCACTGGGCACACGTGAAATCAACAGATCTAATAGATTGGAAGAGGCTTCCCACTGCAATCGTCCCTGTCGAAGACTACGAATCACACGGAGCTTATTCCGGGGCATCGATTGAAGTCGACGGAGAACTCTATCTTTACTATACCGGCAACATTAAATACAGCGCCGAAGAACGGTCGGCGAACCAGTGCCTTGCCATCATGGACAAGGATGGCGCGATCCGCAAATATGAGCAGAACCCGATCATCGAGGGTGTTCCCGAAGGATATACGGGACATGTCCGCGATCCGAAGGTATTCAAGAAAAATGACACCTATTATATGCTGCTCGGAGCACAGCGTTCCAACCTGACCGGTGCCATCATTGTGTACGAATCAAGCAATGCGCGTGACTGGTCGTTTAAAGGCGAACTGGATCTGGATTTGAATTTGCCTGACACCTGCTACATGCTCGAGTGCCCCGACTATTTTGAATTGAACGGGCAGGATGTACTCGTGGTTTCACCCCAGGGGCTTGAGCCCGAGGAACATGCCTATCAGAACCTCTATAATGTCATCTATGTTCATGGTGAACTGGACATCGAAAACCTCACGTTCAAGGTCGAAAGCCACCATGAACTGGACAAAGGCTTCGATTTTTATGCCCCTCAGACCTTTGAAGGAAAAAACAAGGAGCGCCTCCTATTCGGCTGGGCCGGCATGGGCGAGATGGATTATCCTTCAGACAAGGAAGGCTGGGCGCACTGCCTGACGATTCCGCGCGAGGTTGATGTCTTGGACGGCAGGCTGATTCAGAAGCCGGCAAAGGAGCTTAAGAAACTTCGCACGGAGCCAGCGAAAGGCGAGTTCAGCCTGTCTCAAGGAACCACAGAAATCGGTGCAGGCTCTGATCAATATGAGCTTGAACTTTCCTTGGAATCAATAGAAGCCGAGATTTTCGGTTTGAGGCTTTTCTCTTCTGAAACCGAGGGGCTTGTGCTGGAGTTCAACCGCTCCGAGCAGACCGTCACCTTGAACCGGGAGAATTTCGCGGAAACATTCGGCGGAGAGTATGGCTTTGAAAGAAGCTCAAAACTTGAAATCGGCGAATCTGTTGACCTCCAGATCTTTGTTGACCGCAGCATCGTAGAGATTTTTATCAACGGAGGAGAAACGGTATTCACTTCGCGGGTGTTCCCTCTGGAGAAATCCACCGGGATTGAAGTTTTCGCTGATAGAAAAATGATGGGAAGTTTTATTAATCATTCGTTAATAGCCGAAAATTTGCTATAAACTAATATGGGGAGCCGAGTCAGAAAAATTCTGGCCCAGCTCCCTTTATCGCTATTATCTCCCGCCACACAATCCCCTATCCCATTCGGACCGGTCCCTATCACTACTATTCAACGAGAAATATAGAGCCCCGGTCAATCATGCGGGACATATTCAAGGTCCCCGCTCCCTGGAGTATAATCAAGACATCCTGCTGCCTGGTCGATCATTACGGTAACTGCCGGGTGGTTCTTAAGCACGGAAACGGGAAATTGTTCATTCACTTCTTCATGCATCAGCCTGGAAAATGCCTCGCGCTTATTAGGTCCGGAAACGAGCAACAGAATTTCTTTGCTCCTCATAATGGTGGCGATTCCCATGGTAATCGCTTTTAGAGGAACGTCTTCGATTCGATCGAAAAACCTGGCATTCGCTTCTCTCGTTGAATCTGTCAGCTCGACAATATGGGTTTGGGATTGAAAAGAAGTACCAGGTTCATTGAATCCAATATGGCCATTGCTACCTATGCCCAGGATTTGCAAGTCTATGCCTCCATGGCTGGCAATCAATTGTTCATACTCCTGTGCTTCCCGTTCCATATCCTCCCCATCTCCACGGGGGATAAAGGTATTAGCCTTATTGATATCAATATGATTAAATAGGCTTTCATTCATAAAGTAACGATAACTGTGGGGATCGGTTTCATCGCAGCCTGCATACTCATCTAAATTAAAGGTTGTCACGTTTTGATAGGAAGTCAGGTTATTCCGATGATCTTCAATCAGATGGCGGTAAAGACCCAGCGGGGTTCCCCCGGTTGCAAGACCTAATGTAATGCCGGGAAAGCTGCGTACCTTTTCAACCACATAATCGGCGGCTCTTTTACTCATTTCTTCATAATTCTTCACTTCAATAATCTTCATTTCCTGCTCCTCCTAAAACCGTTTCACATACTTCCACGCGGAAAGCCGCCTCACTTCATCCTTCAACCGTTCCTCACTTTTTTAGACCAGGTCAATGAAATTTCAACCGCTTATAAGTACTTTTTCGAAATATCTTTAGCGATTGCCACTTTTTCTTCTGATAATCTTTTCATCGGCTGGCGGCAAAAGCCTGCGTTGACCCCTTTATCTTTTAGGATTTCTTTGATCGTCTGATAGAGACCATTTTCTATGATTTCCGATATCAGGTCATTCGTCACGTGCTGGATCTCTTTTGCCTGCTCTATTTCACCTTGCTTGGCAAGTTCATAGATCTGCTTGGCTCTTTGTCCGTTTACATTGTAAGTACTTCCGATTGCCCCATCGATTCCGAGCACAGCAGCTGGGAGGAGCATTTCATCAAATCCTGCATAAATGAGCTTGGATGGGAACTTCTTGCGCATTCTTTCCAATAAATAAAAATCGCCGGCCGTGAATTTAACACCAATGATTTTTTCATTTTCGAACAGCTCGGCAAATTGATCCAAACTCATATTGACACCTGTCAGAAACGGGATTGAGTAGATGATCATTTTGTTATCAACTGAGTTGATGATGCTGTTGTAATAATGTTTAATTTCTTCAAAATCGAATTTATAATAGAAAGGCGTCACGGCAGAGAGTGCGTCATAGCCCAAATCCGTTGCATATTTCGCTAAATCAATTGCTTCGTTTAAATTAATGGAACCGACTTGGGCGATTAACTTCACCTGATCCTTCACTTCATCTTTCACGATCCGAAAAACTTCCTTCTTTTCTTCGGTTGACAGCATGAAGTTTTCTCCGGTACTGCCGTTCACATAGAGCCCGTCTACTTTACACACGTCAATATTGTAGCGGATGATCTCACGCAGTCCTTGTTCATTGATAGTCCCGTCCTGATCGTACGAAACCATTAATGCTGTAAATATTCCATCCATGAATATCGCTCCCTCTTATTGTTTGATTTCTTCTGTTTGCAAGCAGTCCACATAATGCCTTGTAATGTCCATCGGTCTGGTAATCGCCGAACCGACGATGCAGCCATATGCCCCTGCCAGAATGGCCCGCTGTAAATCTTCACGTTTCCAGTACCCGCCTTCTGCCATTACCGGTACATGCACCTTTTCAGCCAGGGATTCAACCAGCTGGATATTCGGGGGCTGTATATCCCTTGTATACTCCGTGTAGCCTGAAAGGGTGGTGGCAATGAGGTCAAATCCAAGCCCGCTTGCCTTCATCCCTTCCTCGAACGTTGAGATATCGGCCATTAATAAGACATCAGGGTATCTTTTTCTAATTTCATGATAAAAATGCTCCAGCGTCTGTTGATTCGGTCTTAGGCGAACTGTTGCGTCCAAAGCTACAATCTCTGCCCCTGCACGGATCACTTCATCAACTTCATTCATCGTGGCGGTAATAAATACGGAACTATCTTCATAATCCCGTTTTACAATGCCGATGACTGGAAGGTCGACCTCTTGTTTAATCGCGGCAATGTCTTCGTAGCTGTTTGCCCGTATTCCTGCTGCGCCTCCCATTTTAGCGGCAAGGGCCATTTTCGACATAATATATGAGCTGTGCAGCGGCTCGTGTTCCAACGCTTGGCAAGAAACGACCAGCCCTCCTTTCAAACTTTCTAATATATTTTTTTTATTCATTTTTTTCGCCCCTTAGGTAGGTATTCAAGGTTAATAAAGCTTAATTGATAAGTTATCGGAAATTTTCATTTTAATCGTTTCTGCCTGGTCAGCGTTTTTCATCGACAGCCCCGTACAAATAAGATCGATCAAATACAATTGTGAGATTTTAGATATTAATGATCCGCTATCGAGGGGACTTTCTTTCGCCGAAGATAATAACACCACATCCGAATACCTGGTTAACGGTGATTTCACATATGCTGTCAACGCGATGACGGTTGCTTTATTGGTCTTGGCAGTTTCTATCGCATCGACAATATCCTTTGTGCTTCCTGTTAAGCTGATCGCAATCAACACGGTATTCTCATTCATTGAAGAAGCCCGCATGATTTGTGTATGGGAGTCTGTGATGACCGTAGTGATCTTACCTATGCGCATCAGTCGATTTTGCATATCCAGGCCGGCAATCCCGGAAGATCCGATTCCATAAATGACAACATCATCGGATTGATCAATGAGGTCAATCGCTTTTTTCAATTCTTCTACTTGAACCAGTTCTGAAGAATCGGTGATGGCCTGGATGATATTATTCATGATCTTTTCTTTAAACGTTTCTTCTCCGGTGTGCTGTTTGGTCTGTGAAATTTCTTGCGCCAATAAAAATTTGAAATCCTGAAATCCTTTAAAATTCAATTTTCGAAAAAAACGAAGCACCGTGGCTTCAGCTACTTCACAAGCCTCCGAAAGTTCAGTTAATGAATGATAAATAACTTTGTCAGTATTTTCGATAATATATTCATATATTTTATTTTCTGATTTAGTAAACGTATGCTTATGTTGTTCTATAAGCATCGTTGGTTTCATTCCGTTCAATTTATCCGTTTGACCCTGCACCATTTAACTCTCTCCTCCATGTGTAGAATGCATGTAAAAGTTTTGGGCGGCTCCCAAGAGATTTGCGCCATTCCCGTTTTCCGCCAGTTTGATTTTCAATGTACGGGCATGATACGGCATTAGTTTCGGTAAGAGTGCATGCTTTATGGCATCCAATAAAAAGTCTCCCTGTGCGGAAATGCCGCCGCCAAGAACAATAAGCTCAGGATTCAAGAGGTGCACAATTGAGCTCAGGCCGGTTGTTAAATCGTTAAGCCATCTATCAAACAGCGCCATAGATTCCGTATCCCCGTTTTTCACTTCTTCAAAGTACTGAATCAACGGAACGATTTCACCTGTTTCCTGAGTGATAAGCTCTGTTAGTGCTTTACTTGAGGCATAGCTCTCGAAACAGCCGGTCCTTCCACAAGTACACTCTTTCCCTTCGGGATATAACGTGATATGGCCGATTTCTCCTGCACAATAACCTTTACCAGTGTACAGTTTTCCATCTAAAAATAATGCCCCGCCAATCCCGGTCCCAATTGTCACACAAACAAAATCATCCATGCCTTTGGCTGCCCCCAGCCAATATTCGCCCAATGCCGTACAGTTGACATCATTTTCTGCCACTACTGGAAGATGAGTTTCTTCCTTTACAAGATCGACTATATTTAAACCGGTATATCGGGGGATATTATCTGTCGCATACACAATCATTCCTGTTTCAGAATTCACTTGCCCCGCCGAACTAATCGAAATACCGGATATTTCCCACCTGTCCATTAAATCCTTTGAAACATTTATCACCTTTTCAATGACTGCTTCGCCGCCCAAATGAGCTTCAGTCGCAAGGGAATCATGAAATAAGAGCTGTCCTTCCGGATTCACAACCCCATATTTAATTGATGTTCCACCAATATCAAAAACACCCAGCAACATCTTCATTCTCCTCCCCTCCCCGGTAAAATACAGAAGAGAAAAACCCATTCAGGGCTTTCCTCTTCCTATTTTCAAGGACTAAAGAGATTTGGTAAAAATAACGCAATCTCCGGGAAAACCGTTATCAATCCCAATGCTACAACAAGCGGGATAATAAACGGAATGACTCCCCTCGTAATCACATGGACCGGTATTTGGCCGACACGCGATACGACGAATAACGCCATCCCCATAGGGGGTGTTAAAATTCCAATCATCAAGTTGAGAATAACAATGATTCCAAAGTGAACTGGATCGACACCGGCACTTACTGCGACCGGGACAAGTATTGGAACCAATAAAATCAATAACGCCAGGGATTCAATAAACATCCCCAAAAAGATAAGCAGTAGATTAATTAAAAACAGTAATAAGATTTGGTTATCTGAGATCGATAAGAAAAACTCAGCCACTTTCATCGCGACCTGTTCGTGTGCGATCATTTGTCCAAAGAACTCAACACCCATGATCATCAGAACAGCGACGCCGGTCAATTTCATCGAATCTACAACATTTAAGAATAACTTTTTTAATGTAAGTTCTTTATAGACAAAAAATCCTAAGAACATCGCGTACAGCGTTGCAATCACGGCCGCTTCTGTCGGTGTGAAATAACCCGAAAAGATACCACCAATGATGATGACCGGAGTCAATAAAGCCAGAAATGCTTTCTTGAAATAAGTCCAACGTTCACTTGATGTTGCCTTTTGAGCCTTCTGATAGCCTCTTTTCTTTGCAAAGAGATACGCAACGACCATTAAGGAAACCGTCATCAAGAGTCCGGGAACAACCCCTGCCAGGAACAAGTCTGCAATGGATTGGTCCGAAATCACGCCATAAATGATCAATGGAATACTTGGCGGGATGATTGGGCCGATGATTGCAGACGCCGCTGTTAATCCCCCTGAGTAATCATCATCATATTTTTCATCGCGCATGGATTTTATTTCCAGCTGACCGAGCCCCCCGGCATCTGCCAGGGCAGATCCGGACATCCCGGAGAACATCAGACTCGCCATGATGTTGACGTGTCCAAGCCCCCCGGTGTAGTGTCCGACCAATGATTTGGCAAAGCCGAATATCCGCTGAGTTATGCCCGATGAATTCATCAGCGTCCCTGTCAGAATGAAGAAGGGAACAGCCAGCAGGGCAAAGCTGTCAATACTATCAATTAACTTCGCACCGGAGAAATAAACCAACGACCAGTCAGTGATGGCAAAATAACTGAATGCCGCAATAATCAACGTGAATCCCACTGGCATCCCCAAAAACAAAAGCAGCAGCCAGCCAACAAAAATTACCAATACATCCAATTATCCCACCTCCTCACCTTTGTTGCGAATTTCTTTTATATTCCGTTCAATCAAACGGTATAACATTAAAACAGATAGCAGCGGCAATGCCATATACATATAGACATAAGAAATATTCAGTGAAACAATGTCTACCGGCACTTTCCGCATCGCCATTTCATAGCCGATATACCCCATCAATATAATGGCCGCGCCGATGAGGAACTGAAATACATAATTGATCACCCTTTGAATCTTCACGGGAAACTTGGTTACGAAATAATCGATAAATACATGCCCGTTTTCTTTGATCCCAACTGCCACCGCGAGATACCCGACATAGATAAAAATAAATTTAGCCAAGCCTTCGGACCAAGTTAATGGATGATCGAATACTTGCCGGGAAAAAATCTGAACAGTCAGGACGGCCAGCATGACTAAAAACAAGGTACCGCCGATTATTTCCTCTACATTATCAAACAGCTTTTTCATCCTAATCACCCAATTTTTTTACTTATTCGCCTCTTGAATTTGTTTTAGGTAGCCTTCTGCATCTCCGTCAATCTTCTCAAGGTATTTAGGATATGCTTTTTCCAACGCTTCTTTAAATGGAGCTAAATCAGGTTCTGTTACTTTCATGCCTTCTTTTTTAAACTTTTCAATCAAGCTTGCTTCCTGCTCTTCAAAAAGGGATGTGTGATAATCGGCAGCTTCCTTGATCCCTTCTTCCAAGACCTTTTGCAAATCTTCAGGTAACTTATCCCAAGTCTGCTTGCTTACCACATACTCATTGTCATTTACCACATGGTTCGTCAGTGCCAGGTAATCTTGAACTTCGTAGAATTTCTGTGCATCAATCGTTGATAATGGATTTTCCTGTCCATCAACGGCATTTGTCTGCAGCGCTAAATATACTTCCGTGAAAGCCATTGGAGTTGCAGAAGCTTTTGTATATTTTGCATAATCCAATAATGTGTCTGCTTCAGGAACCCGGAGCTTTAAGCCTTTCATATCCTCGAATGACTCAATCGCACGATTAGAAGTGGTTTGGCGGGTTCCATTGTATGCGGTCCCCATCACTTTCCAGTTGTATTCTGATTCCAATTCTTTTCGCAGATTTTCGCCATATTCTGTATCATTGATTGCTTTTTTAAGATGATCAAAATCATCGACTACATAAGGTAATCCCATCAAGGATGCACGAGGCACCCAGATACCAAAGCGGCCCATTTCAGCAAGGGTGATGTCTAAAGAACCTTCGCGTGTCTGTTCAAGCATCGCACGGTCATCGCCAAGCTGCGAGCTTGGGTAGATTTTCACTTTCAAACGACCATCACTTTCTTTTTCTACATAATCAGCGAGTTTTTCGGCAGCCTTATATTCATTTTGCGCGTTACCGGCGACCATGCCGAACTTCAATTCGAAGCTCTCCCCTTCAGCATTGTTTGACGCTTCATCATTGGAACATGCGATCAAGCCAAAGACTACAACTAAAATAATTCCAAACTTCAAAAAAGTACTTTTCATTTCAAGTAACCCCTTTCACTTTTTATTATTTTGAACATGAATGAACTTTCCTCTTTTCTCCCTATCAGCGAATCCCGGCCAGTATGACCAAACTCCCCGACGTTTCATTCCCTTTGTTCATTTTCCCTCCCTTTGCGCTTTTCATTTATTTGAATAGAAAAAAGCGTTTTCATCGATGTGAGTTTAGTATAAAGTTTTTGAAAGTAAACCGTCAATATTTATTTCAAAAATGATTTTTAATTGTCAAAAATAAAACACCTTCCATCTCCCGTATCGGTGGACATAAATATCAGCAGAACCCCCGTAAGGCCAGTAATCCTTTCGTCCTTGAACATCGCACACCCAAAATGATAGTTTATTATCATTTTTTAAAATAATTAGATAATTAAGTGTCATTTCTGTTACGATCTTACTTACATTCCGGAATTTTACTATCATGACAACAAATAATCACGACGATGGAGGTGTAAATGACGAGAATCAGCAGCGAAAAGTTGTAAGCGCTCACACACGAAGTTTTGGGAGAAGGTATCACACAACATTTTTGAAGGGAGTAATATTCTTGGTGAAAAAACTTTTAATCGTCCTATTTTCTTTGGTTCTTACGCTTTCCTCCTTCGGTACGGATCATTTCGTTTCTGCAGACATGCCTGAGCCGGTTGTATCTGTTGAAAACCAAATCATCAAAGATGGTTACTACACAGACCTGAATGATCAGGTCGACAAGCTGAAAACACTCGACGAAGGGACCATTATTGTAAGGTTCCAGTATACGGGCTCATCAATAATGTCCCTTTTTTCTTTAAGTAACAATCTAGTCCCGGACGGCCATTTTCATCTGTACATTTCGCCTTCTGCCATAGGAAGTGAAAATCGTTATCAGAAAGCAGGAGAAACGAAGACGAATGTCCACGTGAGTGCACCAGTGAACCTTAAGGAAAATGCCGTTCACACTCTCGCGATGGTGATGGATAAGGAGGAAGGATACAAGTACTTTTTAGATGGGGAGTTAATCAAGCAGGATAAACAATCACCTCGAAAGTTCCTAAGTAATATTCATTCACCAAACAGTTCTCAACTGGGAAGGACGGAAAGAGCAGCAGGCAATCAGTATCCATTCAGCGGGAATATTGATTTCGCTAAGATATACAACGAGCCGCTTTCAAATGAAGTTCTGACAGCCGTTACAGGGGAAACAAAAGCCAAGTCATTAGAAAATACATTGCCTGATAGCGTCACAGAGCCTTTCCCCGTTTTTTACCCGGGGTTTATGGACTCCAATAATTACCGGATCCCTGCATTACTTCAGAGTCAGAAAGGAACACTTATCGCAGGAATTGACCGCCGGGTTGAGCACGGAGGAGATTCACCGAACAATATTGATGCTGTCATCCGCCGAAGCTTTGACCAGGGACTGACATGGGAAGAGGACGGGATCGTGATCAACGATTATCCTGACCAAGCGTCGAATATTGATTTGTCCTTTTTGCAAGATCAAACAAATGGCCGGATCTTTTCACTCGTTGACGGGTTCCCTCATGGGGCCGGCTTGATGGGCGGCTTTGGAAATAACGCCTATAAAGGCACCGGTTTCAAGAGTGTAGATGGACAGCAATACTTGTATTTGAAAGATGAAAACAACAATGAATATACGATTCGTGAAAACGGCGTCGTCTATGATGAACAGGGTAATCCCACCAGTTATTCAGTTGATGAGGATCGAAATTTATATGTAGATGGCGATAAAATTGACAATTACTTCAGTCAAACTTCTCCCCTGAAGCCTTATAAAACATCCTATCTTGAATTGTATTACAGCGATGATGAGGGAGAAACCTGGGAAGGTCCGATCGATTTGAATGATGAGGTAAAAGAAGAATGGATGATCTTCTTGGGAACAGGTCCCGGAAACGGCATTCAGTTAACAGAAGGACGGAATGCCGGTAGATTGGTATTCCCGGTATATTTCCTAAATGAATATAACAGACAGGCGAGCGCCGTCATTTATAGTGACGATAACGGAAAAACCTGGAACCGAGGCGAATCTCCGAATGAAGGAAGAGTGGTAGATGGAGAGATTATTAATGAACGATATTTCACTGGCTATTCAGAAGAAATCACCGAGTCGCAAGTGGTCGAAATGCCGAATGGTCAGCTGAAGCTATTCATGAGGAATCATTCAGGCTTTGCGCAAATTGCAACAAGCTTTGACGGCGGCGAAACATGGGATTCAGAAGTTGTTACAGAAGAGGCTTTGACTGCACCATACAGTCAAATGTCTGCTATCCGTTATGAGGGACAGGTTGATGGCAAGGAAGCCATCATTTTCTCGAGTGCAAGTGATTCGAGCAGCAGAGTCGATGGAACCGTTAAAGTCGGACTGATAGAAGAAGATGGAACCCATGAAAATGGCGAGACCAAGTATTCATTTGACTGGAAATACAGCCAGCTGGTAAAAGAAGGCCACTATGGATATTCCAGTCTCACAAACTTACAGAACGGGGAAATTGGTCTGTTTTATGAGGGGACGGCCAATACCGTGATGGATTATATGAAATTCAATCTTGATTTCATGAAATGGGAGAGATATAAACCGGCACCAAAACCAGCCGTCAAATCACTGAATCTGGAAGCTAAAAAACCTGTCCCTTACCGTCCGGGAGAGAGCATTCAAGTAGAAGTCGAGTTTGATGACTTTGTCATATTAATGGGAGAGCAAGAGATAACCGGAACCATTGACGGGAAGGAAATACCGCTTACCCTCGTTGAGAGCATCGATGATTCCCATTTCGTTTTCGAAGGAATCGTCCCGGATCTGAAACCAAAAGCCTACACAGCAAAGTTTGAGTTTGATGACAATCTTTCCATCTATAATGTGTACGGAGAACTATTTGAAGGCTCGCCGGATTTCACAGAAAAAGTCATCATCAGAGCTGATAAATAAATGCAGCAACGCTGCGGGTGAGGACCTGTTTTTTCAGGTCTTCCCGCAGTAAACACTATCAAACATGATTCAGTTGGAAGCACTGGAGACGAAAAAAAAGGAGGAATTGATTTTGAAAAAATTTCAGATTGCCGCCATCGCGTCAATATTTATTGTCGGAGGGTTCATGGGCTTGAATGCAAACGCCAACAAAAGTGAAAGTGGAAAAGTCTCAGCAAGTGCTGTCCAGCATGCAAATTCGATCGAGCGAATTACCTGGGAACATGCAGGGGAGCTGGAAGCACAAAAGGGATTTGAAGAAAATATCGGTACGGCAGGAGTGTTGTCAGGATCGTTCAAAGATTATTTAATCGTTGGCGGCGGTGCGAACTTCCCCTATGAATCTGTTTTAAATGGAGGCCCCAAAAAACACTACTCCGACATCTACGTCTTGAAAAAAGAAAACAATCAATTATCGATGGTAGAACACACGAACCTTGATCATGAAATCGGATATGGTTCTTCGATCACTACCAAAAAAGGAGTCTATTATATTGGCGGGAGTCCAGAAGAAG
This sequence comes from [Bacillus] enclensis, assembly GCF_001456935.1. Lineage (GTDB taxonomy): Bacteria > Bacillota > Bacilli > Bacillales > Bacillaceae_B > Rossellomorea > Rossellomorea enclensis. Next base: position 139,058 of record NZ_KQ758485.1, read on the forward strand.
AATATGCAGACGATATCCTCTTCCTGACGATTGATAAAGATAAAAAATTAAAAGTGGAAAAAATCGGCGACCTTCCCTTCACGATCAGTAACGGAATCGCCGTGGAGAAAAACGGGAAATTATATATCGGTCTCGGTCAGCAAAATGGAAATGCCAGCAATAAGATTTATGAATATGACCTGAAGACCTCTAAAACGAAAGAATTGGCACCGATTCCAGGGGAAAGTGTCCGAAACCAAAGTGTGGCACAACTTTTAAATGGAGATCTCTATATATTCAGCGGAGGAGGCTCAACCGCTTATACCGATGGATACAAATATGATATCGAAAAAAACTCCTGGTCAAAAGCTGCCTCTGTAGAAGCAGACGGAAAGGAAATCTCATTGCTTGGGGCGAATTCGGTTCCGTTAAACAAACATGAAATGCTGGTGATCGGCGGATTCAATAAGGCTGTCTATGATGATGCCGTAGAAAAACTTGGTACCCTGCAAGGAGAAGAATTAGCCGTTTTCAGAACCCAATATTTCAATGCAGACCCGCAAGAGTTCAATTGGAATAAAGAAATCCTCATCTACAATGCCAAAAAGGATTCATGGAGATCAATCGGAAAGATTCCATTCGATGCTCCTTGTGGCGAAGGCTTGGTTCTAATGAATAAAACGATTTATTCAATCAATGGGGAAATCAAACCTGGCGTCAGGACGAATGCCATCTATTCGGGAACGCTGCTGCAGCACTAGATAGCAAAGCACTAACCGTGCCATCAAATTACTGCACAAAGGCCGCCTCTCTAAACGAGGGACGGCCTTTTGTTGTTTATTTAATTTCTTCCAACAATCGATAAGCTTCTTCCTTGCTTCCAACCTCTAACAGCTTCTCACGATACTCTTCATCCATTAGCTGACGTGACAAGAGCTGAAGAATCTTCAAATGCTCATTCCCTTCACTTTCTTTAGGAACGGCAATCATGAAAATCAGTTTCGCATCGGAGCCGTCGAGGCTGTTCCAGTCCACTCCGGCTTTCTTGATTCCGAAGACGACGCTTGGTTTTGTAACGGCATCCGACTTGCCGTGCGGAATGGCGATGTTCATGCCGATTCCGGTCGTACTTTCGGCTTCACGATTCAGGATGGCTTCTTTGAATGCTGCGGCAGACGTGATACTGCCGGTCTGATTCAACAGCTGGATCATTTCGTCAATGACATCATCTCGTGTCGACCCTTCGAGATCAATGTTGATCAGATCCAGGTTTGTAATGTCTGTCAGTTGATTGATTTCCTTTACTTCTGTCACTGTCCTATCGATCTCTTCCTCAACCGGTTCAGGTTGAACCCCCTGACTTTCCATACTCTCTTCAGCACTACCTGCTCCAGCCAAAGCCAAAGATCCTTCAGCATTAACATCTTTCTTCAACAGATTCACAACTACTGCAGTAACGAGCGAACCAACAATCACAGCAACAAAGAACATCAGCACATTATCGACCGCTCCAAGAACAGCGACAATCGGTCCCCCATGGGCGACCCTGTCCCCTACATGGCCAAGCATGGCAATGACGGAACCTGTCATCGACCCGACCATGATGCTTGGGATCACTCGCAGAGGATCCTGGGCGGCAAACGGGATCGCTCCCTCTGTAATGCCGAACAGCCCCATCGTAAACGATGCTTTTCCTGTTTCTCGTTCAGCGGCCTGGAATTTCTTTTTACCGATGAAGGTCGCTAGTCCAAGACCAATCGGTGGGATACAGATGGCAGCCGCGATCGGCCCCATGATTTCATAGTTTCCTTCTCCAATCATGGCAGAACCGAATAGGAAGGCTACCTTGTTGACCGGTCCGCCCATGTCAAAGGAGATCATCGCTCCGAGGATGAGCGCGAGCAGAATGGAGCTTGTCCCCTGCATACCTGCGAGCCAGTCCGTCAGCACGGTGAAAACGCCCGCTACGGGAGCCCCGATCAGGAATACAAAGGCGAGTCCCACGATCAGCGATGCGAGCACCGGGATGATGATGATCGGCATGATCGGCTGGAGCGCCTTCGGTACCTTGATTTTCTTAATATAAAGGGCAACATAACCTGCAAGGAAACCGGCGATGATCCCGCCGATGAATCCTGCCCCTGCTTCACTATTGTAAAAACTTCCATTCGCTGCGATGTAACCGCCGACTACACCAGGTGCAAGCCCCGGTCTGTCCGCGATACTGTAGGCAATGAATCCGGCAAGGATAGGCACCATGAAGGTAAAGGAAGCCCCGCCGATCGCTTCGATGCTTTTCCAGAACGAGTCGTCAGGAATGGCGAGTCCGCCCGGCGTCTTCTCGCCTCCAAGGGTCAACGCCACGGCGATCAGCAATCCGCCGACAACGATGAACGGAACCATATAGGAAACCCCGTTCATCAAGTGGCGGTAGATCGGGTTCTCCTTCTTCTCACTCTTGTCCGCCGTTTCTGCAGAACTCGAATGATGGACAGGCACATCGCCGCTCATCACTTTCTTGATCAGCTGCTCGGGCTTGCGGATCCCGTCCTGTACTCCGGCCACGAGCAATTTCTTCCCGTGGAACCGGTCTTTATTGACTGTTTTATCGGCGGCAATGATGATACCGTCCGCTTCTTCAATGTCTTTCTTTGAAAATTCGTTCTCCACCCCGATCGAACCCTGGGTTTCGACTTTTAACTGGACGCCCATCTCTTTTGCTGCTTTCTCAAGGTTTTCAGCAGCCATATAAGTGTGGGCGATACCGTTTGGACATGATGTAATGGCTAAAATTTTCATCTCTGTCTCTCCTTTTTCGTAATCGCTTACATTTACTATAACGCTTGATTATCAGTTAAAAAGGAGTAACTTTTACCGGAGGCTGCGGTAAAATGGCAAAAATAAAATAGCTCTCTACACCGCTATTGATTTCCGTGCAAGACTTCGCTTTCCGTGGGTAGCCCGTGAGCCTCCTCGGCAAGCCTGCGGGAAGAAAAGCGGAGGGGCTTTGTTTAGAGGCGGTTGGCATAAGGCGAATCGGCCACGAAGGCGTTCTTTGCCTTCTTGGCCGATTTGACTTATGACATGTGCCTCTAAGCCCCGTAGCTAGACAAGTCTCACATATGCTACTCTTCCCGCAGGAGTCTCCGTCTTGCACTCCAATCAACCGCTGGAAAGTGCTAAATATCTGTACATTCATACTAAAAATCCGAACTAATTTGCTAGCTTTAAGGCAAATCAGTTCGGGTTTTAGTCTAAAGTACTTTTCTCTCCATCTTTTTAAGATCCATTAAATTTTGATAGAAGCTGCAACCGATCCTTCTCTTTTAAAAGAGCTTGTATGCGGTCCGGGTCTTCACTTAACAGCGAAATCTCCCGAAACAGCTGCTTCACCTTTTCCTGCTTATCATCGCGGACGGCCAGCAGGAAGACTAGTGACGCTTTCTCCGCTCCCCATTCAACCGGTTCCGGCAGGGTCGCGATGGCAATGACGGACTGCCTGATATACTTGGGATTTCCGTGCGGGATCGCAATCCCGGATCCCACTGTCGTAGCCGCCATTCGTTCCCTAATCATCGCGCTTTCCGTGTACTCTTTTTCCACATAACCCTTTTTAAAAAGGTCCAGTGAGAGCTTTTTGATGATTTCATATTTATTTGTTTCCTGAAGGTTTGGGAATACCAAGAATGGATCTGTGTAGCTTAATATCATTGAGTTTTCGCTTGATCGCGGCGTTTTCCCGAGCTGACTGATCATTTCAGCAAGTCGTTCCTCATCTCCCTTACCAAATAAGGGAGACACCACAATATGAGGCTTCTCTACAGCTTCCAGCGAGATTGTGCTGATGATAAAATCAACCTCGTCCCGCTTCAAGAAGGCCTGCAATTCAGAATGCGCAATACAGTCTTCCACCTGCACCGTCTGGAATTTTCGCTCCACCTTCGTCCTCAGCAGTTGTGACATCCCGATTCCCATATGGCAGACGATGACCGCTTTTTTCACGGCGAGATGTTTATTCTTGAGCCTTTCCAATGACGCCTGAAAATGCAGGGTCAGATAAGCCGCTTCCTCTTCAGGTATCTCCAGAGGCAGTGTTTGGTTCATCTCATCGATTGCAAAAAGGATCTGATCAAACAGATAGGGATACATCTTCTTGATTTCCTGCAGCATCACATTCGAAACCGGCAGCCCGTGCTTCAGCCGATTAAGGGTGGAATGCAGATGAACACGCAGTCCCTCCAACAATTCTTCATCTTTTTTAAAATCAACCTCATGCGTTCGAGATAAAGAAGTGACCATGGCCGTAATGACCTTTGAAAGAAGTTCGTCACTGTCGTTTGACTCCACACTATTTCTCTGCAAAAATTTCCCGCCAAGGAAATGCAGCGTCAGATAAGCCCGCTCCGAATCCGGAAAACGGATGGAAAAAGCCTGCTCCATTCTCTTCAGTAACTCAACGGCCCAGCGGTATTCTTTATGCCTTTTTAAAAATGCAATCTCTTCCTCCGGCATCGCAATGAACTGCTGGAGCTTGGTCCGCTTCAACATCAGAAGCGTGTGGATGACAATCCGATCAAAGGAATCATCCGTGAAAGAAAGAGCATATTTCTTTTGGAGATCCCTCATCCAGGCAGTGATTGAAGTGACTTCATGAGGAGAGAACTGATTTATAATAAAATCATTGCCTGGCATATTTGAGTTCACAAGCTCATGCAGGCGGGACAAGGCCGAACGCTTATCCCTTTCTGTCCCCTCAAGCGTCAGTCCGATCCTCTGTTTCGTCTCCATAGTCAGATCAAATGAACCCAGCCAGTTTCCAAGCAGGTCCAGATCTTTTTTTATAACAGACTTGCTGACATAAAACTTAGCTGCAAGTTCCCCAACCGTAACGGCACTGGGGTTCATCAGCAGTTCAAAGGCCATCTCGATCAGCCTGTCCCCTTCTTCCATGCGGTTTTCTTTTATACCGCTTATATAAAAATCACGATAAATCCAACTTTTATCGTTTTCATCCACTTCAAGGCAGACACCCAGCCCCGGCTTCCTCACCAGCGCCGCCGAAGAATACCGCTTTAGCTCCGCTTCAATCACTTTCAAATCATTCCTCACCGTCTTCTCAGAACAATGCAATTCTTCAGTAATGTCCTTCACAAGCAAAAACCGATTCGAATGACGTAAAAGAATGCCCACCATTTCCTGCTGTCTATCGTTCATGATTACACCTACTTTACGAGCCGCGGGGACAGGTACCGCGACCCACTTCCACATCTTTTTTCCTTCTGATTGGCCAGAACCTTGGGGACAGGAACGGTGGTCCACTTCCCCTCCTTGTCCCCTCTAATCGACCACTCTTGCTACCGAACCATGACATTTCTGACAGGAGCCTTTTAATGTGAACTGGGAATTGGAGTACTCGACTTCATAGTCCACGATTGTCGTCACTCCGCATTTCCCACAGTAAACATTCGATTCAAGCTTCTTTCTAAGCCCCGGTTCTAATGCTTTCCATCTTTTTAAGGCTAGTTCATCAGTCATGCTTTTCACCTCGAATAGTTCTTTTAAGGAAAGTATATAGAAGTGGGGGTGGCGATTCAATTATTAGGGACAGAAACCATGGGGACAGGCACCGTGGTTCCCGTTCGTTTTACTAAAAAGACAGGTACCGTGGCTAAATGCCGCAATACCTGTCCCTCACTCTTCTATTTGATCAATCTCACAATCTGCTCCACCGTCACCCGTACCTGCTCACTGGAAACCTCTTTTAATAGAGCCTCCTCAAGCATCCGGCACTCGGTCTGAATGGAGAACACCGCATCCAGATACTGATTGACTTCTTTCAAATCCGTATCCACACGGCCGGCAATTCCGATCACTTTCTTGCCATGCTTCTTTGCGAGTTTCGCAACCCCGACAGGGACCTTGCCCATGAGGGACTGGCTGTCTAGGCTGCCTTCCCCGGTGAAGATCACGTCGGCTGCTGAGACCTTTTCTTCCAGGCCGGTCAGTCCGGCGATGGTTTCCACACCTGATTGAAGCTTGCCTTTCAACCCGGCCACGATAGCACCGCCGAGGCCGCCGGCTGCACCGGAGCCTTCGACTGATTGGAGGTCAATCCCATATTTGTCTCTAAAAAGAACGGCCAGATTCCGAAGGGCCCTATCCAACTCAACGATATCCCCGTCCGTCGCTCCTTTTTGCCTGGCGAAAATATGGGCTGCTCCGTTTTTTCCGAAGAATGGGTTGGTGACATCGCTGGCGATGGTGAAAGAGCACTGTTCCAGCTCTGGGATACGATCCTCATCCGTGAATGAAGCCACCTTCAGTAACGGGTTTCCTTCATTACCGAGGAGATTGCCATCATTATCATAAAACTTCCAGCCAAGTCCCTGTAGCATCCCAACCCCGCCGTCATTCGTGGCGCTTCCACCAAGCGAAATGACAATAGTGCGGTAGCCGTTCTCGACGGCATTCTTGATCTGCTCACCCAGACCGTATGTGTTGGTTTTCATTGGATTCCTCAGGTTAAAAGGAACAAGAGGAAGACCGCTGCTCCGTGCACTTTCAATAAAAACAGTATCCTCATCCAGTACCGCATAGCGGGCTTTCATCATATTCATGAGCGGATCATGAACTGAAACTTCCCTTTCCTCACCATCCATCCCGGCGAGCAATGCCTCAATCGTCCCTTCCCCGCCGTCCGCCATCGGGGAATTCTCAACCTGAGCATCCGGCAACGCAGCCAAGATTCCTTCCCGCGCCGCTGCTCCGACCTCAAACGCCGAAAGCGAATCCTTAAACGAATCAGCCGCAATCAAAAACTTCATCTTCACACACTCCTAAGGGACAGAGGGACAGGTACCGTGTCCCAAAATCCGTCTTGAAAATAGGCAGGTGGGACAGTGTACCTGTCCCCGCGTCCCATTTCCTTATTTAATCCACACAAACTGGTAAGGTTCCAATTCAACCTTGCCGCTCATTTCTTTTCCGCTCATTAAGTCGGTTCCTTCTTCCGGAAGTTCGACTTCGCCTTTACGGGAATCAAGGTTTACGACAAATGTAACCTCTTCACCCGTGTCATCATTCATACGCTTCAAGCCGAACACATTATCACCAAGTTCCAGCACTTCCTGCCCTGCATAGGGAGAAAACGCAGATTCCTTTTGGCGGATTGCGATCATGTTCTGCAGTCCTCCGAAGATCCCTTTCCGGCGGGAGTCTGTATCCAGATCTTCCAGAATGGTTCCGAGTTCAAGCTTCTCGCGGTTGATCCGGCGGTTGATGCCCGACTCTTCCACCCCGGCTTCGTAATTTTTGGAACCAAGCAAAGAATGATAGTAAATAGCCGGAACACCGACAAAGGATAAAAGAATCGAATGGGCAGCGAGCATTTTTGCCACTTCCATTTCCTCAGTCGTATCCTCGCCCTTATTCACAAGCGCGTTTGAATAATTGATATTCAGTTCGTAAACGGACTGACTGCCGTCACTATTCGCTTTATACGACACGCGGCCGCCGTTTTCCTTCACTTTTTCAACAAGCATCTGCTTTTCATCCTCGGTCAGGATGCCTTCCGTCGGACGCATGCCGATTCCGTCATGACTCGCAAGGAAATTAAAATAAGTCGCCGTATCCGACACAGTATCAATTGTCTTCGCCCATTCCGTCAACTTGGCACCATCATGGGTGGTCAACGAGTGCAATACGAGCGGAGGAAGCGAGAATTGATACACCATATTCGCTTCCTCGGTGCCGTCGCCAAAGTAGCTGATGTTTTCTTTATGGGGCACATTGGTCTCTGTAATGATTTGTGTATTCGGCTTGAAAAAGTCGACAACATCTCTCCAAAGCTTGATGATTTCATGCGCCTGCGGAAGGTGGATCGACGTCGTGCCAGACTCCTTCCAGATAAATCCGATTGCATCGAGGCGGATGCTTGTCCCGCCTTTGCTCACGTATTCCAAAAGGATGTCCGTCATCTCGACGAGCACCGGGAAATAGCGGAAATTGACGTCAACCTGGTCTTCACTGAACGTAGTCCAGGCCGTTTTCACGCCGTCTTTCCCTTCGTACTCATGATGAAGCGGCGACGTCCGCGGACGCACGACTTCACTTGCATCGAAGGAGTCATCTTTCGGGATAAAATAATTTTGGTACTTTTCATCACCATTCAAATATCCTTGGAACCACTCGCTGGATTTCGAGATATGATTGGCCACGAAATCGAACATCAGGCGGTAATCTTCAGAAAGATCCTCGATGTTGGTCCAGTCACCAAGGTTTGAATCCACCTGACGATAATCAACAACTGAAAAACCATCATCCGATGTAAACGGAAACATCGGAAGCAGGTGGACATCTGTGACCGTGCCCTTCACTTTTTCGCTTAAAAAAGAGCGCAGCGACTCAAGCGTCGGTTTTCCTTCTTCGTAGATGCTGTCGCCGTAAGTGATCAGGTAGACGTTTTCTTCTGAAACAGGAGCTGTTTTTTCGAAGGAATGGCCGCTCCATTTTTCCAGCAGCTCCTTGAAGCTTGTTAGATACTCTTCTTTATACTCTTTGCCGTAAATGGTTTTGAGTCTGGTTTCTATGTTGGTTAGTAGTTCGTTTTTTGTCATCGTTTCACCTTCTTTTGAAGTTTGTTGGATCGGCTTGGGGTGGGAACCCTTTATTTAGGGACTTGGTTTTCATCAAAAAGCGGTTTTAAAGACAATTAGGCCTTTCCAACAGATAATTGGGCCTCTCACCAATTTATTAGGCCGTTAAAAATTTATTTGTGCCTCTCCTCGGACTAATTGCACCCTTCAAACTATTATTTGTGCCCTTCATGTCGGATTTTCTTTTTTCGGTCGATGGGACTGTGTCTCCTATTAAGGATGCCATCCCTGGATCCAGCTTTTCTCATTGGAGATGCACGGATAACCTCATATTTTAAACATTAATTTGTCAAACCCGCTTTTTAACTCTAAAGAATTGGGTGAAAATCAGCAGGAGACACAGTCTCGGCCACTGGATTGAGCCACTTTGCAGAATAATTGCTCCAGTTCTGAAATAATTGCGCCTCTTTACGGATAATTGCGCAACTTTCAAATTAATTGCGCCACTTCACTCTGTAATTGAGCCAATTGTCGAAAATTCTTTATCTGGCAGGGGTGAGACACGCTGGAACAGGTCCAGCATCCTACTACCTGAAACCTTGTTCATCCCATAGCTCGTTTTTGGGTCACTGTACCTGTCCCCTTGGCTCACCTTATGTCAATCTGGACCACTGTACCTGTCCCCCTGGCTCACTTTAAGACAACTTCAACGTCAAATGTCCCTTAGGCTTAATCTCAAGTTTACTTCCGGCTCCAGCTAGTACTTCCTCGGCTAAATTAACAACGACAATAGAGTCAAACACGCTGTCCAGTTCAAACGTCTGTACCTCGTCTGTCGGATTGAAGAACCGGACAATTACTGAAGTATCGTCGTATGCACGTTTGCAGCTGCTCATCACGATTGCAGGGTTGTCTACGATACGAAGCAACGACACCGAATCATCTAGTTCAGCCACAGGATATGGGATTTCAAATCGCTCGAGGCGTTCTTCAAATGTGTTCAAACTCTGCTTCTGGTACGATACATGGCGGCTGACGAAGTGATCGGTTTCGCCGAACAGCGTCTCAGCCTCCTCAGATCCAACGTATACCCCGTATTCAAACACCATCTTCTGCTTCATTTGTGCATCCGGTGTGTATACGACTTTGTTGTTGATGCCGGATGCACGGCCCGGGCGCCATGCCAGGTCGTCTCTTCCCAGAAGACCGACGCTTCTGAACAGGGTCAGTGCCAATGAGCCGCCGACGACTTCGTATTCCTTGATGCCGCGGGTGATGGCTGCAAATGTTACGCCATCTTTGGATACGCCTGCAAAGTTCTCTAACGAATAAATCGGAACCGGTGCTTCGGCGAAGCCGTTCTCTTTCCAATCCTTCATATAAGGATTTTCAACGCTACGTTCAATTAAACCGAAGCCTTGATCGGCAAATGACGATGCAGAATTGGCCACTCCAGTATTCAGAAGCACCCTCACGCGGTGGTCCTCGACTGAGTTGTCAATTGTATGCTGGACTCGCACGACCTTCTCGTCTTTACGCAGTTCGAGCGTCGTAACGATGACCAATGATTCGGAATTAATCTTGGCCTGGCGATCTTCGAGATTCGCAGGAACGAGAGCTTCATGTTTGATCATCATTTTCCCAGACAATGCGCCATTCTCAACAAACAGCAATTCCCCTTGTTCAAGCAATATCGGTTCGTCACCCTCAAGCGGTGAGAAGTCATAAGAATCGCCGGCATCCGCTACATTTTCAAAACGCAGCAGTCCAGGAATCTCGATACCCGTCTCCTTCTGAGTCAGCGTCACATTCCCATCCACAAACTCCACTTTCACGTGGTCGTTCTCAATCGAAGTCTTCGCATCATCTTCCGAAAGCTTGCGCAACCCTTCTTCCACTTCCTCGACCACAAACGTGCGATAACCAAGTGCCGGAACATCCTTCACATCAGCCATCACCACCGTACGGTAATAGCCCGGCACCTCGACCTGCTTCTCGCCTTCTGCGGTTACGACGATTTTCTTCCCGCCGCTGATATATTCCTGGTCGACCGCTTCAACGGACACCTCGGATCCATCCAGACAGCAAACCTTAAAATGACTGGATTTCGTAAACAGTACAGCCTCAACCGAACCGGCAAACACGTCAGCATTCGTATTGAAGAAAACAAACACATTATCCTGACCAAGCTTCCGGCTGACGGCTTCCGTCATCTGCTTCTTTAAAATATTCAAAAGCCCGTCCGCCATGCGGTTCACTTTCTCGAGGCGGTGGACGATGTCGCGGTTCGTGTCATCGGAGTTGCAGCCGCCGATGCTGTCGTGGGCGTGAACATCGAATAGCTGTTTCCACATGCCGTCGAGCCATGCCTGCGGGTAGCGGAATCCGAGTGACTGGCCGATGACCGCCAGCGGTTCAAGCACGTTCAAGATTTTATGTTCCACTTCGTAATTCAGTTTCTTGATATCATAACGCTGCGAGCGGATCGTGTTGTGGATCCGTGACTTCTGGGTAGCCGTCATTTCGCCTTCGATTACATTCGAAAACCCGGCATCGTCTTCCCAAGTTTCCTTCATGAACGTTTCATAATCGGACAGCACAAACTCGTACTCAGAAGAATCTTCGTTCAGTTTCTTGATTGTTTCAGGAAAATGCTCGCGCACAAGGACCTGGTCCCCGCCGGCAGGCAATAACAGATTATCTGTACTCGTATTCATTTCAGCCAGTTTCTCCAAAATAGGGAGCAGTCGCTCTTCCTTATACTCTTCCGTTGCTTCAAGGAATTTCCCCGGGCCGTAGCCGAAGTAAATGTTGTTTGCATCCACGGTTTCGCCGTCAGGGGATTTCCATGTGAAGTTAAGGTCGCCTTTCAGCTGATCCGTATAGATCCCTCGCTGCAGCACGCTGTTGTCGATGCCGAATCCTTTGAAAATTGAAGGCAGGTACTGGTTCTGACCGAAAATATCCGGGAGGTAGCCGCAGTTCATGCTGTGGCCGAAGCTGCCGGAAATTTTTGTTCCGTACAACAGGTTACGGATGATCGATTCTTTATTCACCAATAGCGAGTCGGTCTGGGTGTACCACGGCCCAATGAAAATCCGCTTTGCCTCCACCAGCTGCTTCAGACGGTCACGGTTTTCCGGGCGGGCCTTCAGATATTCCTCGACGACACTTGCCTGCGCGTCGAACACGTAGCCTGTGTAGTCTTCATCTTTTTCAAGGACGTCCAAAAGATGATCGAGGTTTTCCGCGAGCAGGACGTTTGAATCTTCTATTGTAAAATACCATTCGCGATCCCAGTGGGAGTGCGGTACGACGTAGACACGTTTCTTCATGATGTTCCCTCCAATAATAGATAAAGGAGTCCAGGTCAAAAACTCGACCCGGGCCCCCTTTTATGTTTTTGCAGTTATATTCGTGACAATGGCCATACGCGGCGGTCGGACCGGAAGTCCGGCCAATTCCCCGCGCAGCCCCTGTCATCGTTCATTTTTTTTCAAAATAGCAAATCGGATAAAGATGTTCGCAAAGGCGATGAAGCCTGCACCTACGACAAGTCCGATCAGGTATGCCCAGAGATTATCCACGAGCGGCCATCCCCATACAGCCGGAAGCGGATACCATTGGACGGCACCTAGAAGTACTGCGGTCACTGAGCCGAGGATCGCACCGATGATATTGATCGGGATCGTGATCAGCGGGTTGCGGAGCATGAATGGAATCGCCCCTTCACTGATGGCGATGAAGCCAAGCAGCAGTGATGTGTTTCCTGCGACGCGCAGGTTGGCGTCGAATACGCGGCGGCCGACGACGTATTTGTCGATGACCGTTGCCAGGCCAAGCCCAATCGGCGGGATGACGATGGCCAGTACGCGTGCTGTCAGCGGATAAATCTGGTCTGCAGCCAGGCCGATTGCGATGGCTCCTGCTGCTTTGTTGATCGGTCCGCCAAGGTCAAAGGCAGTCGCGGCGGCGATGATGCTTGCCAGTACGACGTTGCCGGCACCCTGTGCAGCTGTGATCCAATCACTCAGTAATGCATTCAATCCTCCGAAGACAGGATCGACGATATAGAAATTCAAGAAGAATATGGTCAGAACCGAGATCGCCGGGATAATCAGCATCGGCTTCATGGCGATCAGGTTTTTGTTGAGCTTGATTTTTTCATTTAAAAATTTCGAAACATAACCGGCCGTGAGACCAAGGATCAATGCTCCCAGGAAACCTGACGGGATACCGCCTTCCACTCCCCAGAATGTGTAGTGAAGTCCTGCTGCGAACACCCCTCCGATGAAACCCGAAACGAGTCCGACGCGGTCGGCGATGGAATACGCGACGAATGCACCGAAGATCGGATACATGAACTTGAAGATCATGCCCCCGAATTTATCGAGGTGATGCAGGATGACGAACAGTTCGTTCGAATGGGTCGCATATTTGATGTCATGGATTTGATCGACGAGACCGAACGGCATCGCTGCCAGTTTCGCGATCCCCATCATGAGTCCTGCCGCAACGAGGACCGGGATCATGTACGAGATACCCGTCATGACGGCCTGCGTCATTTCGGCGAGTAGACCCTGCTTGTTGCCGGAAGATGCTGTCATGTCTTCTTCGTTTTCGTCACCCGCGACAGTTCCGTCCGGGTTCGTCAATGCGCGGTTCAGGATGTCTTTTGCGTTCTTCAATGGCTCTGCCACACGTGTCTGCACGTACGGCTTGCCTGCGAAGCGCTCTTTATTCTTCGGCGCGATGTCGGTTGCGAATACGACAGCATCGGCTTCTTTTAAAATTGCTCCCTTGTGGGCATCTTCAATCCCGTTCGCACCCTGTTTCTCGGTGATGACGCGGATGCCCATTTCGCGGCCTGCTTTTTCAAGCGCCTCGGCGGACATATATGTGTGGGCGATGCCCGCTGCACATGCCGTGATGGCCAGGACCGTTTTGGTATATTCCTGTGGTTCTTCAACCGCTGTTTCCCTGCGGTCGAGAGCTGCGAGGAATTCCGCCGGTGTCGCTGCGTTCATTAGGTTGTCGATGTACGCCTTGTCCATTAGCCTTGTGCTCAGTTCGGACAGGACGCTCAGGTGGGTCGAGCCAGCTTCTGCATCCGGGATCGCCAGCAGGAATACGAGCTGGACCTTGTTATTCGGGTCGATGCTTTCCCACGTATCGATTCCATTTTTGAGCCTTGCTACGGCGAACGCCGCTTTCTTGACGGAAGGGCTTTTCCCATGTGGGATCGCAAGCCCCGCTTCAAGTCCGGTCGGGGAAATCTGTTCCCTCTCTAAAACTGCTTTCAAAAAATCTTCCTTGGAAGTAAGTATGTCTTTTTCATGGAGTGCCCCGGCGAGTTTCTCGAGGATCTCGTGTTTTGATGTTGAATCGACGTCAAACATGATAAGCTGTTCATCTGTCATTTTTCTTAGTTCCATGTGAGGTTCACCTCTCTATTTTAAAAATGAATGATATTTATGAAATCCCTTACAATCTAGTTATAACATAGCGAATCTTGTCGAAACGGTACATAAAAAGTATAATTGTACAGAATGAAAGCCTTGTCATGTTTCTGATTGGGTATAATGAATGTAATGACAATGAACGGTTTTATAAAGGAGCATTTCTTATGGGGAAGGTATTGGATCGGTTCGCATCGAGCATCGGGGAACTGACGCATGCGGAAAAGCATGTATTATTTTACGTCGAGGAACATCTGGATACGGCAAAAAATCAGTCGCTGACCGCAATGGCCGAGAGCAACAGTGTGAGCACGACCACGATTGTGCGGATGTGCCGGAAGCTCGGGCTTGAAGGCTTCTCTGAGTTTAAGTTTGTCCTGAAAAGCATTGATGAAAACGTGGGGCCGGCCGAAAATATGCTCGACCGCTACAGCCAGGACATGGGACGGACGCTGTCGTCGCTTCGTGTGGAAGAGCTTGAGAAGATCAGCGGGCAGATCGAACGCGCCGGGCGGGTGATGATCGTGTCGGTCGGTTTGACCAAGATGGTCGGGGAGTACTTCAGCAAGTTGTTCATGCAGGTGAACAAGCCGACTTCGTATGTGTACGAATCGCATATCATCGACCTGCTCCCGAATATGGTGCAGCCGAATGACCTGATCGTCTTCATCTCATCCAGCGGCGAAACGAAAACGATCGTCGGTGCGGCCGAGAAAATCCGCTATAAGAACGCAGACTCCCTTGCCATCACCAACTCTGCGGACAGCACGCTGGCGAAGATTACCCGTAATTCCATCAGTGCTGACGTGCAAAAAGTGCAGTTTGCAGGGTATGATTTGACACCGCGTTCCACACTCGTCGTGCTGATTGATTTAATTTTTGAGTGTTATTTGAAGACGGTGATGAAGTGATGGGGACAGGCCTTTAGGATGGGACGGAGGGACAGGTACCTTGTCCCATTTTTTTAGCGGTGAAACACGGTACCTGTTCCCTCCCTTTGTTTTTGCTCGATTTTATTCATGAATCCACATACTGTTGCGGTTTGTTTGATAGGATTGAGCTTAGAAACATCTATTTAGGGACGTGGTTATAATAAAAAAGAGGTCTTAAAAGAAAATTGTGCCTTTCCCTTTCGTGATTGTGCCTCTCCGACGATTTAATAGGCCCTTTAGAAAATAATTGCGCCTTTCTTCGAACTAATTACGCCCTTCAAATGATTAATTGTGCCCTTCATGTCGAATTTCCATTACAGGATTAGGTACAGTACCGACCACTGTCCCGCTCTAATCAAACGTTTGTTTAACCTGCTCACTCTTTCCAGCTTCAAGGGTTGAGCTATTTAATCAAACGTTTGTTTAAATTTAAATACAACAAAAAAGAGCAAAGCCCCCTCCACAGGAGGCTTCGCCCTTCTCTTATCCAACCGCTCCAAACATCAAACATGCGAAACAATCAATTCCAAATTCCCTTCAACTTCAAACGTTTCAACATCAGCCGGCAGAATAAAATGGTCGCCTTTCTTCAAAGCATACGATTCTCCTTGCACCCTCAGCGTCCCTTCTCCATCCAGCACACTCGCCAATTGGAAAGGCTGATCCTGCACAAACGAAGAATATCCATCAACCTGCCACTTATAAACGGAAAAGTACTCCGCCTCCACAAATTTCGTCACTTCAACCCCGTCGCGCTTCTCGACAGAAGGCTGCACGTCCGCATTGCGGTGGGGAATCGTCGTCACTTCGATCGACTTCTCAATATGAAGTTCACGCGTGTTCCCTTCAGCATCGCTGCGGTCATAGTCATACACTCGGTACGTCGTATCAGAGCTTTGCTGTGTCTCGAGAACCAGTGTTCCCTTGCATAACGCGTGTATCGTCCCGCTCGGCACATAGAAGAAATCTCCCGGCTTCACTGGAACACGGCGGAGCAGATCATTCCACTCGCCCTTTTCGATCAGCTTGACAAACTCTTCCTTCGTCCCAGCCGTGTGGCCAAAAATCATCTCGGCATCCTCATCGCAGTCAATGATATACCAGCACTCGGTCTTTCCGAGCTCACCGTTCTCATGTTCCTTCGCATATGTATCATCCGGATGGACCTGCACAGACAAATCCGCGTTTGCATCGAGGATCTTCGTCAGTAAAGGAAATACCGGCGATGTGTGTCCGCCGAATAATTCACGGTGCTCATTCCATAGCTCACCAATCGTTTTTCCAGCAAACTCTCCGTTCACAACCGTGCTTTGCCCATTTGGATGACCCGAAATCGCCCAGCACTCACCGGTTTTATCTGACGGGATGTCATAGTTGAATTGATCCTTTAACGCCGTACCTCCCCAGATTCGCTCCTGGAATACGGGCTGTAGAAATAGTGGTTGGCTCATAATTTCCTCCTGAATCCTCCCTCGCGAAAGGGACGTAAAAATTGATTACTGATGATTGTACTACTATCTTTCATAGTTTAAAAGGGGTAATGCTCGAGATCCATTTAACAAAACAGACTCAAAATCATGGAATCTCGCTTTCCCCCAACGAATATCCCTGTCCACCACAACGTATACATATATAAATATACCTAAAGGTGGTGAAAAAAATTGCCCCCGAATTGGACAATTCTCCAAGAAGATTTAGTCGCCATTAATTTGGCAGCTGAATCGAAAAAAGAGGCAATCTGCGAACTCTCTAAACTCTTACAGAAAAAAGGCTATGTAAGGGAATCTTTCCCGCAAGCGGTGGCCGATCGTGAGGAACACTTCCCTACAGGACTTCCCACCAGCCTTTATGGAGTGGCTATTCCCCATACCGATTCTCATCATGTTCTCCGCACCGGAATCGCGGTCGGCATCCTCAAGAATCCGACGGAGTTCACCGTCATGGGGACGACCGATCAAATCGTACAAGTCGAGGTCGTCCTCCTGCTTGCGATCCAAGACCCATCCGGCCATATACAGGTCCTGCAGCAATTAATGGAGGTTTTCCAGTTACCAGAAGCCCTCCGGCAACTGAAAAGCGCAAAGAGTAAAAAGGAAGTAGTCCAGGCGCTAACCGAACATCTTTCACTTGAACGTCCTTAATACAGAAGAGAAGAAAGGAGGATGACTTTATGAAGAAAAAAGTTCTGGTCATATGCGGTACAGGGGTGGCCACCTCTACCGTGATTATGGGCAAGCTTCAGCAATTTTTAAAAGAGAAAGGAATCGCTGCAGAATTGAAGCAGTCAAAGGTCACCGACGTGCTGAATATCGCTTCACAGTACGATGTCGTCATTTCCACTACGATTGTCCCCCCTTCCATCACATCCCAGGTGAGGGTGATCAATGCGGTACCGATCTTGACGGGTGTCGGGAAGGATGAAGTATTCGCTGAAATTGAAAATGCTTTAACATAATGGAATTGGAGGGGTTATGATGGAATGGTTGCAAAGTGTGGTTGATTTAGGTCCTTCCGTTTTGCTTCCGATTTTAATTTTTCTATTCGGTCTATTGCTCCGGATGAAAGCGGGGTCCGCTTTCCGGGCAGGCCTCATTGTGGGGATCGGATTCATCGGCGTGAACCTGATCATTGGTTTATTGATGGAAAACCTCGGACCTGCCGCACAGGATATGGTCGCGAGGATCGGAGTCGACCTTAGCATCATCGATGTCGGATGGCCCGCTACTTCAGCAATTGCGTTCGGGTCGACGGTGGGGGCATTGGCAATTCCAATAGGATTGGCCGTAAACCTTGTCCTCTTGTTAGTAGGCCTGACACGGACATTAAACATCGACCTGTGGAATTTATGGCACATAGCGTTTACAGGAGCACTGGTAAGCATCATGACCGGCAGCTTTACAATGGGAATCGTAACGTCGATCGTCCACTGTATTGTCCTGCTGCTGCTTGCCGATCTGTCTGCGAAACACGTACAAGATTATTATGGCTATCAAAATATCACGTTTGCACACGGCACTTCTTCCCCTTACTATCTGATCGCCATCCCATTGAACAAGCTTTTTGATAAAATCCCGGGGCTGCGAAGCTGGGAAGCAGATCCGGAAAGTATCCAGAAACGCCTGGGTGTCTTGGGTGAGTCGACAGTTATCGGTCTTATCCTGGGTGTGATCATCGGGTTACTCGCAGGATGGGGTGTAAGTGACGTTCTTAACCTTGGAGTTACGACGGCAGCCGTCATGCTTCTTCTGCCAAGGATGGTTGCCATCCTGATGGAAGGTCTTTCACCTGTGTCTGAAGCAGCCAGCGATTTTGTTAAAAAGAAGATCCCGGGACGGGACGTTTATATTGGAATGGACTCTGCATTAGCCATCGGACATCCTGCCGCGATTGCGTCATCCTTGATCCTGATCCCAATCGTCCTCGGGCTGGCCGTACTGGTACCGGGAAACAACGTCCTTCCATTCGGCGATCTGGCCACCATCCCGTTCATCGTCTGTATGATGGTGCCGATCTTCAGGGGAAATGTGATCCGGACAGTCCTTGCCAGTACCATCGCGCTTGGACTGGGTCTACTGTTAGCGACCTACATTTCCCCGCTGTTCACGGAGGCGGCACGCTCGGCAAACTTCAATTTCCCTGAAGGCACCAGAGCCATCTCTTCCCTCGTGGACGGGGCCGTCCCTACGACTGCCATCTTTATATGGGGAGCTAAACTTGGCTATGCCGGATTAATCGCCATTGGGGTCATTTCGCTGGTCATTGCTTATTTTCATCAAAAAAGACAGCGTACGCTGACAAAATAGAACCAATAAAGAACGGCAAGAAGGAGTTTCCCTATTGCCGTTCTTTCATTTCAATTGATTGTCCCCGTCAGCAGCGCATGGGCCGTTGAATCGTCAATGACCAGAACGTCTAAATATTCACCCTTCAAAGCCGCTTCAATACTGTCTACTTTGTGACAACCTTCAACCACTCCGACAACTTCCGGTATGTTCTTCAAGTCTTCCAAATCCAATCCGATGACCAGTTCATTCAGTTCATGGTCAATCTGCTTTCCTAATGCATCGTAGAAACGGGAACTGATATCTCCTACAGCCCCTGCTTTCTTCAATGACACCAAAGCTTCCTCCTTCAAGTAATTCAGTGTTGTCATCGTTGAATTTTTGAAGGGGTTCCCGATCCCGACCACGGCCATCTGGACATTCCGGCCTTCTTCGAGTACCGAGGCGATGTCTTCGGACTGGATGAGCCTTTCTTTTAACTCATTCGAGTCTACCATGGCAGGTGCGTATAAGTAAGAACAAGAACTGTTCATTTTCTGCGCCAGCTGGTAGGCAAGGAGATTGGAGTGGATTTCGACAAGCTCACGGCCCATCCCCCCTACCAGCGGAACGATCTTAAGACCGCGATTCTGCTCATATGGATATTCCTGAACGAAGTTTGACAGCGTACTCCCCCACGAAATCCCGAGGGATTGAATGCCTTCGATATGCTTCGATACGTACGAGGATGCTGCTTTTCCTATGGAACGCTTGACCATCTCACTTGTCAAACCGGCAGTCGGGGTGACAATCACCTCTTTTAATCCGTACTTCTTCTCCAATTTTTGTTCAAGCTCGACTGTATGGGCATTCTCATCTTTTATATAAATTTCAACAATTCCCTGTTCTCTCGCTTTATTCAGAAGCTTTGAAATGACCGGACGGGACACGCCGATTTTCTTGGCGATCTGGGCCTGTGTCCATCCTTCAAAGTAGTAGAGGTTCGCCACTTTGACAATCAATCTCCGCTCTTCCCAATTAACCATCTTTACACCTACTCACACAAAATAAAATCCTCTTTCATTATATCAATGTTAACGCATTACATCATTATGTACTCACACAATTTAAAATAAGCAAAAGACCCAAATGCTTTTCATTTGAGCCTGTCACCTTACTGATGAATTCCTTTCCCCAGCCAGGAAGCAGCCGCTTCGTAAAGAGTCTCCGATACGGTCGGATGGGGATGGATCATTGAAGCCATCTCTTCCACTGTTCCTTCTAAATGCATAAAAGCTGCAGGTTCTGTAATCATTTCCGTAACATGAGGACCGACCATCGTGACCCCGAGTATCTCCCCATACTTCGTGTCAGCAATCAGCTTCACAAAACCTTCTTTTTCATCTGAAGCAAGGGCCTTTCCATTACTTGAATGATCGACTCTCGTTACTTTATAGGAGAGCCCCTGTTTTTCAGCCTCTTCCTCAGTGATGCCGACACTGGCGATTTCAGGGCTTGTATAAACACAGCGGGGCACAACCTTATAATCCACTTCTCCTTTTTCACCGGAAGCATTTGCCGCCGCGATCAACCCTTCCGCACTGGCGACGTGTGCCAGCTGCCAGCCTCCGACTACATCCCCCACTGCATAGACAGAGGGATGACTGGTCCGCATTTTCCGGTCCACTTTTACGAAAGGTCCGTTCATTTCCAGTTTTAATTGGGAGAAGGCTGACGTATTCGGATTCCGGCCAACAGATAATAATAGGGCTTCACCCTCTACCATCTCTACCTTCCCACTCTCTGATTCTACTTTGACAGACTGTTTGCCCCCACTCGTCACAACCTCCTGCACTTTCGAATTTGTCATGACGGTGACACCCTTCTTTCTAAGAGACTGCGCGAGAGCCCTTGCGGCATCCTTATCCTCACCGGGCACAATCCTATCCCCCATTTCCACAATCGTCACGGGTACCTTCAGGCCCGAGAAGATGCAGGCAAACTCGACACCGATGATCCCTCCGCCTACGATGACAATCGACTCTGGAATCCTTTCTATTTCAAAAATGGTATCACTTGTATAATAAGAGGCCTGGTCCAATCCGGGAATAGCCGGTATAACGGGGCTTGAGCCGGTGGCAAGAATGATTTTCCCTGCCGTAATCGTTTCTTCCTGTTCCCCCGCCCTCACGATGATACTGCCATCCTGCATGACCTCTCCGTACCCGTTAAGTACATCAATCTTTCCTTTCTTTAATAAAAAAGAAATCCCGTTACGGAGTTTTTGAATAACTTGATCTTTTCGCTCGAGCATTTTCGTTAAGGATAACGTGACGGGGCCTGTTTCGATCCCCCAGCTTTTCGCTTTTTCTATACTTTCGATGACCTCGGAGTGACGAAGCAGGGTCTTAGAAGGTATGCACCCTCTGTTCAGACAGGTTCCGCCCAGATCGCGCGCTTCAACCAACCCCACTTTCTTCCCGTACTGAGCAGCCCTGATTGCTGCCACATAACCGCCAGGTCCTCCTCCAATGACGACAATGTCATACTTTTTCACTGATATCGACTCCTTAGACTAAAAGTTCAAATGGCTGTTCGAGAATGGATTTCAAGTCAGTAAGGAACGCTGCAGCAGGTGCCCCGTCTATGACGCGGTGATCGAATGACAAACTGACACTCATCATCGGACGGAGGGCAATTTGACCGTTCACTCCCACCGGCTTTTCTTGAATTCTGCCCACTCCCAAAATCGCGGACTCCGGCTGGTTGATGACAGGTGTGAAGGCATCGACGGCATACATGCCTAAATTACTTATCGTAAACGTGCCACCCTTCATTTCGTCAGGCTTCAGCTTGTTCTCCCGCGCCGCTTTGCCAAGCGTTTTGCAATTCTCCGTCAGTGCAGCCAATCCTTTTCCATCGGCATTCTTCACCACAGGAACAAGCAGGCCGTTTTCAACAGCCACGGCTAACCCTACATTCACTTCATCATGGTAGACGATATACTCCCCGTCCAGGGATGCATTTACACCAGGATGCTCCTTTAAGGCATGAGCAGCAGCTTTCATGATGATTTCTGTATAGGAGAGGCGGAAGCCCGTTTTCTTCTCGATACTCCCCAACAGCTGCTCTCGCATCTTTATGGCTTCAGTCATATCCACTTCGCTCGTGAGCGTTACATGCGGGGCCGTCGTTTTGCTTTCGACCATCCGTTTGGCAACGATTTTACGGATCCCTTCCATCTTCACCCGGGCTGCAGCTGGTCCTGAATTCTCTCCTGAACCTCGAAGGCTGCTCTCTACATCTCTGCGATACACTTTTCCATTAGGACCTGTTCCTTGAACATCCCCGGGTTCAACGCCTTCTGCTTCAGCCACTTTTCTGGCAAGAGGGGTAATGGATGGCCGAGAGGTTTTACCAGATTGAGAGAATCCCTTCACATCCGCTTCATGGACACGTCCCTTGGGTCCGGAACCTGTCACTTCCTGAAGAACTACGCCTTCTTCCTTTGCAGCCCTTCTTGCCGCAGGGGTTGCCCGTACTTTATCGCTCTTATGAATCTCTGACTCTTCGTTCAGTTGAGCTGATGGCTCACTGGCAGCAGCAGCTTCTGACTGATTCACTCCCGAACCTTCCCCTCCGGATTCACCAGGCGGCTCATCTGCCACTTCTTCTCCTTTTTCACCTATATAACCGATCACGTGATTTACGGGAACTTCATCATCTTCTTTAAAATAACGCTTTAACAGAGTTCCTTCTTCATATGCTTCGACCTCGATGTTAATCTTGTCGGTCATGATTTCAAATAAAGGATCGCCGACCTCAACCGAATCCCCCTCTTCCTTGAACCATTGAAGAAGTGTTCCGGCTTCCATCGTCGAGCTGAGCTTTGGCATAAAGACTTCCTTCGCCATTCACTATCCCTCCTTACACACGGTTTAATGTTTCTTTCACTGCCTGGATGATATCGTCAACTTGCGGAATCGCTGCTTTTTCAAGCTCCGGATTATAAGGGATCGGCACCGGTTTTCCGCCTAAGCGTTTGATCGGGGCATCAAGGTAATCAAAGGCTTCACTTTCAGCAATCATACCGGCAATTTCCCCGCCAAATCCTCCTCTTTTCACCGCTTCATGAACAACCACGACCCGCCCTGTCTTCCGCACCGACCCGACAATGGTTTCTTCGTCCAGCGGCACAAGTGTACGCGGATCGATGATTTCTGCAGAAATCCCTTCTTTTGAGAGTGTGTCAGCTGCTTCAAGCGCTTTATGGACCATAATGGCCGTAGCCACAATCGTCACATCTGTCCCTTCACGCTTTACATCGGCTTTCCCTAAAGGGATGCTGTATTGTTCTTCCGGTACATCCCCTTTTGTTTTATAGCATAATTTATGCTCATAAAAGATGACCGGGTTGTCGTCATCGATCGCAGCCTTTAACAATCCCTTTGCGTCATAGGCAGTCGATGGCTGAACAACCTTCAAACCCGGAATATGGGTCATCCATGCTTCAAGGCTCTGGGAATGCTGGGCCGCTGCACCGGTTCCTGATCCCGCCGGGGTACGCAGCACCATCGGCACCCTTCCTTTACCTCCGTACATATACCGGATCTTCGCTGCCTGGTTCACCATATTGTCCATGGCAATCGTGATGAAATCTGAGAATTGCAGTTCAAGGATCGGTCTCATCCCGGTCAAAGCCGCTCCGACGGCCGTCCCTGAAATCGCCGCTTCAGAGATCGGGGTATTCCTGACTCTCTCTGTCCCAAACTCCTCAATCATGCCGCGTGTCACGCCAAAGGCTCCTCCATAGACCCCTATGTCTTCTCCTAAAATAAATACATCCTCATTCCGCCGCATCTCCTGGCTCATCGCTTCCCGTACTGCTTCTAAATAGGTAATCTCTCTCATGCTTCGTCTCTCCCCCTCTTCCTACGCGTAGATATCTTCCAATAAGGTATCAAGTGATGGCATCGGACTGTTTTTGGCAAACTCCACTGATTCTTCAATCGCCTGTTTCGCCTCTTGTTTCAATTGATCTGCTTTTTCTTCTGTCAAAATCCCTTCTTCTATCAACACGGAACGAAAACGTGCAATCGGATCTTTCTGTCTCCATTCCTGCTCTTCTTCACGGGTCCGGTATTTTTTTGCATCACTCTTTGAGTGGCCTTTCCACCGGTACGTTTTTGCTTCGATGATGGATGGGCCTTTACCGTTCCGTGCGTACTGTACCGCTTCATTGACGTGGTTCATCACATCGAAGATATCGTTTCCGTCCACTACTTTCCCGGGAATCCCATAGCTCTTTGCACGATCGGCTATATGTTCAATATTCACCATATCTTTCACGGGTCCGGACATTCCGTACTGATTATTTTCACAAATAAAGACGACCGGCAGCTTCCAGATTGACGCAAGATTCACGGCTTCATGAAAGCTTCCTTCATTCGAGGCACCGTCCCCAAAGAAACAAAGAACCACATAGCCGAGCTTTTTCATATGAGAGGTAAGCGCAGCACCCGCCGCGATCGCAAATCCCCCGCCTACGATTCCGTTCGCCCCCAGGTTGCCTTTATCAAGATCGGCAATATGCATGGAGCCTCCCTTTCCTTTACAATAGCCGGTCGTCCTTCCAAACAATTCGGCCATCATCCCATTGACCTCTGCCCCCTTAGCAATGCAATGTCCGTGTCCCCGGTGAGTACTCGTTATTTTATCTTTATCTTCAAGGACCGCTATTGATCCGGCTGCCGAAGCTTCCTGGCCAACCGCCAGATGCGTAGTCCCATGAATCATTCCCTTTGCAAAAAATTCATCCACCTTTTCCTCAAAATAGCGAATCAGCCACATTTGCTGATAGAGACCCACGAGTTTTTCCTCTGTGATCTGTTTAGGAACATCAACCGTTTTCAACATCTCCATTCCTCCTTGTTTACATTTGTTCGTATTTAGTACATTTGTAAACATCATAAAATCATTCCGGCGCTTCGTCAAGTTTATTTACAGAATCTTTTAATAAATCACTTATATTAAATGTTCCGATAAGGTGTTAAATACAGCTGGTCACTTTCGAGCTTTCCGCGGGGAGCCTGTGAGCCTCCCCGGTCGCTCCTCCCTGCGTAACGTCTAGTTGTTTACTCTTCCAGAAGGATTGTCCTTCTTCCCCTCCAAACATCAGCTCGAAGCAGGAAAATTATTTTATAACGCTCATTAAAATAGATCCTTCCAATGATTTTTCGGCATTTGTCTTAAGTTTTTCTGTTCCAATTCCCTTATTCATTAAATTACCTAAAAATTTTTAAAATTATAAAATTACTATTGATTTATACTGAAAGCGCTTTTATAATCAAATACAAAGGTCACGCAATAGAACATATGTAAAGGAGTTGGGGGAATGAATACTTGGGGATGGTTCATTGCCATCTTTATCGGGATGTGGCTGATACAGTTCTTGCTAACAAAGCTCCAGATGAAGAACTATCAAGCAACGATCCGTCGAATGAGCAAGCGGCCTTCTGGTTATCTTGGTGTCGGCATACAAAAACAAAAGATCGGCATCGGGGTGATCGCCATTGTTGTCACGAACGAAAATGGAACCATCGAAGAGTGTGAAGTGATGCAAGGTGTCACGGTTTTCACTAGATTCAAACCATTTACAGCATATGAAGGAATGCATATTAACAAACTGAAGCAGCAGTTAAAAGACGAACCAATCGATCAGGCTTTTAAAATGGCACTTGATAAGATTCAAAGTCAAAGAAAGAAAAAACAAGCAGGATAAAGAGGAGGAATTATTATGGATTTCCTGGTCATGATAGCAGAAGGCTTTATCGGGATGTTCCAAAAAGGCGGCGAAACCTTTATGGGGCTTCTCACCGGCATTATCCCGACCCTTATTTGTTTAATTACCGCAGTCAACGCAATCATCAAAATGGTTGGTGAGGAACGGATCAACCGACTCGCACAAAAATCCACCAAGAACATCATCTTGCGCTATACTCTCTTCCCCGTTCTGGCGGTATTCTTCTTAACAAACCCAATGGCCTATACTTTCGGTAAATTTCTGCCGGAAAAACAAAAACCGGCTTTCTACGATTCAGCCGTTTCCTTTGTTCATCCGATTACTGGATTATTCCCGCATGCGAACCCGGCAGAGCTATTCGTCTATATGGGGATTGCCGCAGGGATCACAGAACTTGGCCTGTCACTCGGACCGCTCGCAATCCGTTTCTTCATTGTAGGGATCATCGTCATCTTAATCCGCGGCGTGGTCACTGAATTCCTGACCGTACGGATGATGAAATCTAAAGGCATGGACACGACAAACAATAACTCGATGAGTGCATAGAGAGGGGGAAAATGAAATGAGTCAATATCAATCCGTTCAAATTTCAAAAGGTCCGGGAGGCTGGGGCGGTCCCCTGGTCATCCATCCAACTGACACTAAAAAGTACGTCGTTTCTGTTACAGGCGGAGGCATCCATCCGGTCGCTGAGAAAATCGCCGAGTTAACAGGAGCCGAAGCCGTGGACGGTTTTAAGAAATCCTATGAGAAAGAATCCATGGCCTGCGTCATTATCGACTGCGGCGGCACAGCGCGCTGCGGTGTTTATCCAAAGATGGGTGTTATGACAATTAACGTCAACGCCACTTCCCCATCCGGTCCGTTGATGGCGTTCATCAATGAAGAGAATTTCGTTTCGGGTGTAAAGGAATCAACTATTTCTCCGTCAGATCAAGAAGATGCCGCTACAGGAGAAGCATCAGCTGCAGCCGAACCAATGAACACCCCACTCACCCAGAAAAAAACTCCTCAAGAGTTAAAAGAAGAAGCAAAACGGAAAGCGGCTCATTACCAGCAGCCTAAGAAAACCAATATCGTTGAAAAAGTAGGACGCGGTGCAGGTAAAGTGGTCGGAGTCTTCTACCAGGCCGGCCGTGAAACGATCGAACAGGTCATCAAGAACATCCTGCCGTTCATGGCATTTGTCAGTACCCTGATCGGGATCATCCTTTACACAGGGATCGGTGATGTGATTGCGAACGTCGTATCCCCGCTCGCAGGGAATATCGTTGGGCTTCTCATCATTTCAGTCGTATGTGCGATCCCGATCCTTTCCCCGCTGCTCGGACCGGGTGCCGTCATTGCGCAGGTGGTTGGGGTCCTCATCGGGGTTGAAATCGGTAGAGGCAACATCCCGCCTGAACTGGCACTGCCGGCATTATTCGCCATCAACCCTCAAGTTGGAGCGGATTTTGTACCGGTTGGGTTAACACTCGGAGAAGCAACTCCGGAAACAATTGAAGTCGGGGTACCGGCGGTTCTTATGTCCCGCTTAATCACTGGACCACTGGCAGTCGTCATCGCATACCTATTCAGTTTCGGACTATACAGCTAATACACACAGGAGGTCATCACGTGGAGGGAATTATGATCAACAAATATCAATCAACCGTAACAGAAGTCGGTGCAGAGGCAGAGATCTTCTTTTCAGAAAATATGATGGTCATCTTCAATGACACCGCACCGGCTGATCTGAGAACGATCGGAGTCATCCATAAAGAAGCACATCTGCTTGAAGACGTTGAAGCAGGTGATGTTCTGGAAGTAGCCGGGGAAGCCTATGAAATTCTGTTTGTAGGCAGCAAGGTCAATGACACACTGAAGGAGCTCGGTCACTGCACCATCATGTTCAACGGTGAAATCTCGGCTGATCTCCCGGGGACCATGACGGTGGAAAAGAAGCCACTTCCAAACGTAACAGTAGATTCAGAGATTCGTATTGTCAAAAAATAAAGGAGCGAGGTGAATCCTATGTTAGGAATCAATCGAAAGCTTGAAGAATTAGAACGCAGTGGAGAAATAATCAAAGTAGGTCTTGTCGGGGCAGGTCAGATGGGCCGAGGCATGATCTCGCAAATCGAAAGCATGGCAGGGATGAGGGTCGTCATCACCGCAGACATCCAAATCGATAACGTCACCAATGCTTATGTAAAAGCAGGCGTCGATGCCAAACAAATCATCGTTACAAGTGAAGAAAGTAAAGCTGCCTCTGCGGTAAGGGCAGGGAAAGTCGTCGCCACTACGGATGCAGGACTCGTGACCTCCCTTCCCGAAGTAGATGTGGTCGTAGATGCAACAGGCGTTCCAAACATAGGAGCCAAAATCGCCTGGGACACAATCCTCAATAAAAAGCATATCGTCATGTTAAATGTAGAAGCAGATGTAACCGTCGGCCCGCTGCTCAAGAAAATGGCCGATTCATGCGGTGTCGTGTATACCGGCTCTGCAGGTGACGAACCAGGTGCCATCATGGAACTTTACGATTTCGCGGATGCACTCGGTTTTGAAGTAGTTGCGTTAGGAAAAGGAAAAAACAATCCTCTTAACTTGGCGGCTAATCCTGAGACTGCGGCCGAAGAAGCTGCCAGAAAAGGGGCAAGCCCTAAAATGCTTGCTTCTTTCCAAGACGGTACCAAAACGATGGTTGAGATGACGGCAGTCGCAAATGCCACCGGATTTCTTCCGGATCAGCCCGGCATGCACGGGTTTACTGGTTCAGTCGCTGAGCTTCCGGAGATATTCAAGCTGAAGGAAGACGGAGGCCAGGTGAACAATAAAAAGATAGTCGAATACATCAACGGTGTGGCACCGGGCGTATTCGCCATCATCTCTTCTGAAAAGGAAGAAGTCAATCATGAAATGAATTACCTGAGCATGGGTGAAGGACCGAACTACGTCCTCTACCGCCCTTATCACCTGACCAGCTTGGAAACCCCCATCTCAATTGCAAGGGCTCATATCTATAACGAAGCAACGATCGCTCCGTGGGAAGGGCTCCAGGCTGAAACGGTCACAGTCGCAAAAAAAGACCTGGAAGCAGGAGACTATCTTGACAGCATCGGTGGATTCACCGTCTACGGACATATTTTAACCGCTTCTGATGCAAAAGAGAAAAACGCACTCCCACTCGGTTTGGTGGATCAGAACGTACAAGTAAAGCGGAACATCAAAAAAGGGGAAATCGTCACATATGATGATGTCGTTCAAATGAAGGAATCAACGATATGGCGGCTGCGCCGTATGCAGGATGAAACGATCTCCTCATCTTCACCAGAAAAGAAAGAAGTACAGGTATAATGCCAAGGATGGATATGAGTGAAAACTCATGTCCATCTTTTTGATTCAAAATTTCAAAAAGAAGGAAACAAATAATAAAAATAAAGTATAATAAGAGTAACTGTGTATTGCAGAAATTTCCTCTTTTTGATTTAATGGAATATAATTCTATCCTGTCTTATATTCAAAAAGCGAGAAGGTGGTTAGTATGAAAATAAAACACATGGAAGCAGATTTATTTTGTGTACATTGTAAAGAAGAGGTCGAGCACAGCATCACTTACGTCAACGAGAAAATCAAATGTGTGGAATGCCTCGAATGCCATCATAAGATGGAAATCAACATTGATGTAAACCGGGAATTCTACAAAGAAATCTACAAACGAATCGCCACCAAGCCGGAAAGGATTACGAAAGAATACCAGGCAGACCTCAGCCATTTTTTATTTTCATTGCCCGTGCGCGTTGTGAGCAAGCCTTATCGGATTTTGAAGGATATAAATGATTCACGGAAAGTTATTAAAGGATTCAAGAAAAACGGTTCTTAATAATATAGAAAAGCTTAGGCCCGTCCATCAAGACGGGCCTTTTCAATGAATTAAATTTAAATATGTCTTTCTGCTCAAAAAATCACTCAACACTCATGTTTGGAGTGTTTTAACCAATCCAATCGCCCCAGCAAGCCCGGCATTATCCCCCAGCCCCGGAGCCACGATATACTCATCCATCCTCTCAAGGATCTGTTCATGCTGAACATATCCGCCAAGAATCTCCTTCACCTTTTCCCTGACTAGCGGATAGAGCTGCTTCTGCTTCATAACCCCGCCGCCGACGATTACTTTTTTAGGGGATAAAATAAGAACATAATTCGCTATGGCCTGGGCCAGATAGTGAGCTTCCATTTCCCAAACTTCAGGAGAGCCCTCCAACTCATGACCTTTCTTCCCCCATCTGTCTTGAATCGCGGGACCTGCAGCCATTCCTTCCAGGCAGTCTACATGGAATGGACAGCGTCCGGCAAAGGTGTCATCCTTGTGACGCCTTACCATAATATGGCCCATTTCCGGATGAGTCAGACCGTGGACAAGTTTCCCTTCAGCCAACGCCCCGACACCAATACCTGTCCCAACCGTCATATACAAACAGCTGTCGAGTCCCTTAGCCGCTCCCCATAAACTCTCACCAAGGGCAGCCGCATTCACGTCTGTATCAAAACCGACCGGCACGTCAAAATGCTTTTTCAATTCGCCCACGAGGTCAAACTGCGCCCAATGGGGTTTAGGTGTACTCGTGATAAAACCATATGTAGAACTTGACTGATCGAGGTCAACCGGCCCAAATGAACCGACCCCCAGTGCCTCGATTTCCTTATCCTTAAAAAAAGCCACGACCTCTGCCATCGTTTCCTCCGGCGTTGTCGTCGGGATGGAAACCCTCTCAGAAATCACCCCGTCTGTATTTCCGATCCCGCAGACAAATTTCGTACCGCCTGCTTCAATTGCACCTATGATCATCTATGTATCCTCCCGTCATGAAAAGTCTATTCTACTATTTATAGTAATCATAACTCATCTGATTGACAAACCTTGATGGCAAAAAATATGCGAAAAACTCCGTGACCAGCCCTCCTAACAGAGCAAAGACAGTTAAAGACAGTTCCATACCTGCCCTCCCCTAGATACCTACCTCATATGTACATACATACTATTAAAAATCAGAACAGGAACCGCCCCAATCTGACCTGACTGGAAAAACCGCTGGACCTGTCTCCGCGGTGTTCATACATGGTCATTGTACCTTTCCCTCGGCCCGCCTGCCCCACACTCCTTCCCTCTATCCTGCATAAACTATCAAAAACAGAAAAGGTGATTATACTAGTGAAAGCATTTGTAACGGGCGGCGCGGGATTCATAGGCTCCCATTTAACAGATTCGTTGATTGAGATGGGGGCAGACGTACATGTCATTGATAATCTGAGCAGCGGAGAGCAAGGTTTCCTGAACCCTTCGGCCACCCTCCATCAAATAGACATCACAGACCCCACCATCATTGAACTCATCGCTGACCATAAACCGGATTACATCTTTCATTTAGCTGCGCAGGCAGATGTGAAACAGTCCACAGCATTTCCATCTGAAGACTTGAAAACGAATTTAACCGGTACAGTCAATCTGTTGGAAGGATGCAGAAAATCCCCGGTAAAGAAATTCGTCTTCGCCTCCACATCGGCTGTATATGGAAATAATCCGTCCAAAAAATTAACCGAACAGTCTCCTGTGAAGCCCATTTCCTTCTATGGCTCCTCAAAAGCCGCTGCAGAAATGTACATCAAGCTATACAGCGAATTTTTCTCAATCCCCTACTCCATCCTGCGCTACGGCAATGTCTACGGACCAAGGCAGACAGCGAAGGGGGAAGGCGGGGTCATAGCCGTCTTTTTGGAAAAATTAATGAAAAATGAGCGCCTGAAAGTCAATGGTGACGGCAGACAAACAAGGGATTTCATCTACGTACAGGACATCGTAGACGCAAATATCGCAGCAAGTTTGCACAAAGGAAATGATACCTTTCATATCAGCACAGGAGCAACCACCTCCATCCTTGAACTCATTGATTTATTAAAAGAACTCCATCCCTCACCGATCGAATACGACCACTCAGAAGACCGGATCGGCGACATCAAACACAGCTGCCTCACCAACACAAAAGCAAAAAAAATCCTCAAATGGAAGCCTGCCCACTCAATCATGGAGGGATTATCCAAAACCTATACTTCCAGGTAAGCAAGGAGGAGCCACGGGGCATGGCCCCGTGACCCCCTTTATGCCATTGCCTTTAACCAGCCGCCACTTTAGACCGGCGGCTAGTTAACAGACATATATTGTCTAAGAGTATGCTCCACCATATGATTGGAGGTGAAATCTTTTACAACTTTCTGACGCGCCGCATCGATGATCGCCTTCCTTAGATCCCGGTCGGATTTTAATATTAAGATTTTTTCACAAAAGGTTTCCAGGCTATGATCGTCGACCATCATTCCCGTTTCCCCGTCTGCGATGGCTTCTGGGATCCCTCCCCTGTTAATTGTTACCACCGGAGTGCCTGTCGCCATAGCTTCGAGGATGACCATAGGGAATACCTCCCTTTCTGAAGTAAGCAGGAGTAAATCCATTGATTGGAGAAATTTCTGGGGTTCCTTCACTTCACCCAGTAATGTTACCCGGTCGGAGATTCCCAGCTTTTGAATGTTTTCTTCGATAAACCCCCGTTCGGGCCCGTCTCCGGCAATATAAAACTGCAGATCTTTTTCCTTTTTCAAGGATGAGGCAATTTCTAAGAATAAGCCATGATTTTTTTCCGGGGACAACCGTGCCAGGATACCAACATTGAATACATCAGGCTGAGGCTTTCCCATGAAAGGGAATTTTTCTAAGTCAACCCCGTTATAAACGGTGGTGATCTTTTCTTCTTTGACCCCATATTGAAGGAGCACCCTTTTCTCATACTCACTTACCGTTATGATGCCGGTCACCCAATGATTCAACAACGATGAAAACAATCCGGGGAATTTTTCAAGAGCCGTGATATTATGCTTCGTATAAACGATTTTTATCTTTTGCTTCCTCGCAAGCTTCCTTAACAAGACTGCATACAGGACCATCCTCAGGCTGTTGGCATGAATGACGTCAATTTCCTGATGATTGATACAGCGGTAAAGCCGCCAAATATTAAGAATGTGGTTCTTCCTGGATAATTCTATATAATTAGGCTTATTGACGATTTGCCCGCTAAGTTCTCCCCCGCCCGCAGCGGTATAAAGCTGAAGACCATTAACAGGCATTTTATTTTCCAGTTTGATGAAATAATTTTCTGCTCCACCCATGGTCAATTTATCCGTCAGCATCAATACGTTCATCTCATTTCCGCCTCCTTTACCATATGTACATTTTGTTGGTTCAAGCTTTCATAAGAAAAATAAGTAGACAAGATTGCGAGAAACAATAAGAACATGTCATTGAAGATTAAGGATAAAAACATCATCTGAAGAATGAAACCCAGGAAAGTCAAAAAGAGGAATGGGTGCTTTCTATGAAAATCGGCTTTAAAAATTTGAACAAATACGGTAAAGACAAATAAGACATAGATAAGCAGTCCGCTAAGCCCCGATTCTGTCAGGATTTCCAGGAATGTATTGTGGACGACAAGTTGATCACCGTATTCAAAAGCGTTGTAATCGGTGAAGTTGCTTGCCCCAATTCCAAACAAAGGATTGGAGATGAAGAAATCCCACGCCCTTCCCCATAACTCAAACCTCCCGCTCCCCCCATCATCGGAAAAATCCTGAAACCTGTTCTGAAGGATATCCAGGACACGAAAACCGAGAATATAGCTGATCACCCATCCTATACTCAGAAAAGAACAAGCCGATAGGAATAACCGCCATTGGTCAGCAGGTTTGTTCAGGAAAAAATAAACGATGAAGATGATCATTAAAATCAATAATCCGCCTCTGGAAAACGTGAGTACACTCGTTATTAAACACAAAAAGAAACCGATATTATTTTTCCACGAGCCTCGTTTGCACAAATAGAAAGTAAAAAAAAGCGTATTGTAAAACACAAAATAGTTTGGGTCCTCAAGCATACCGATTAATCTGGGATAATCACGATCAAACCAAGCCCCATAACGTATCACTCCGTCTCCCAACAAGGAAAATCCATTGCTTTTCAACCCCCACACGTAAAGGAGGAGACTTCCGACGTTAAATAAAAGGCCGGCATTCGCAATCCCATTTTCCAGCTCCCCCTTTTGAAACAGACCAAGGATCCCTTTCATGAGGATATAAAAAACGACATAAAGGATGATTCCAAACATTGCTCTCAGGCTGGAAGAAGCATACAGGGAAAAAGCGCCGGAAAATACATACACCATGTAGAAAAAAAGGAGCATCACTTCAAAGACCTGCAATTTTTGAAACCGAAAGGAAGCCGCAAGCAGCAGGACAATGATTACTGTATAGATCATATAAGGCTTGAACGCGAAGCCGACATAGATATGATACTTGCCCAGCATGACTGAAAAAAGTAATAGAAACAGGATCAGATTGCTGCGCGGGACGCTGGATGTATCAGGATGCAGCATCATGTGCCTCCTTTCCGGATTTCGACTTCCATTTGTGGTACATCTCCAAACTCTTCTCTCTCCATTCCCTATCCATTCCTGCAAGGGATAGAATAAGGATCAAATGGATGCTGACAGCAAGAAACGGGTAAGAAGACAAGAATAATCCTACAGTCAAAAGACTGATAAAAAAGAAAGCCAGATAGGGAAGGACTGCTTTTTTTAATAGGATCCCCCGATCCGGATGCCAGGATACTAATCCGATCAGCAGGATCAATTCTATGAGAACTCCGGCCGCCGCTGCCCCTGTCAACCCGTACAACCGGCTGAACAGGGTATAAAAAAGAACTCCAGATGCCACGGCAATACCCTGAATAATCATCCTTCTCGACTGCAGGGCCTTTGTCGTCAACCCATCCCCAAGAGCGATGCTGACGCCCTGAAAGACCATGACCAGAGACAATATCTTCAATAGAAGCGCTGCCTCGATCCACCTCTCCCCAAACAAAAGCGTAATGACAAATTCAGAAAGATGATAGAAAGGAATCGCTGCCAGCATACCGACAAGACCCATCAATTTCACTTGAGCGATGCTCTTCTTCACATGCTCCCGATGGTCCCCGGCCTCGAATAAACGGAATAAAACCGGGTAAAAAGCGCCGGCGATGATAAATGGCACTTGTTGCAAAGCCTGCGGGATCCTGTAGGCTACCGCGAAATATCCCACTTCTTTCCAGCTCAGTGTCTGTTCCAGGATAATCGGACCTATCTGCGGCAGGAGGATAAACAATAAACCGGTCACCATAAAGGGAATCCAATTCCTGCGAAGACCTTTATAAAATGGAGATTTGATGGAAAATTCCAGTTGTCTTGCTATCAGAAATATTCCAAAGCAGCCAGCCAAAAAATAGGCAGATCCATATAAGAAAAAGACGATCATCGGATTTATATTAAACCACTTACCGATCAAAATGACGGAGATAAGCAGGACTGCGGAGACCATTCGTATCAACCCGGAATATTGCATCTTTTCCAGCATCTGAAAGTAAGCAGTACTGATGCTTTGCATCGATATCCCGGTGACAAGCGGAAGGATCAGTGAGTAAGAAAGGTAGATCAATTCTGTGTCTCCCCGGTAAACCCAATGGATGATCAGGAATCCAATCACCATGGCTGAAAGCGTCAACCCCATGCGCAGCTTAATGAATGAGGCCATGATTTCAGAAACAGGGGCTTCTTTTTTCGCCCCTTCACGAAGGACAATCTGATTCAGGCCGGCTTCCGACAAATAGGCCATGATCATAGCAAATGCGAGTACCACACTGAATTTCCCATAATCATCAGTACTGATAAACGAGGCAAGAACAATCAATGCGGCTGCATTCATTATGGTTGCAAGTGCGGTACTGTAAAATAAATGAAAGACATTCTTTACAATTGAATTTCGATTCTCCCTCATGATGGGTACCCCTTCGGCCTTTTGACATGAGTCATTCTTGATAAACCACCCCGATTACTTTACATCCTGCCTTTTCAAGTTTGGCGCGGACCTTTCTTATATCTTCGATTTTATCTCTTTGCTGGAGCACCAGCACTGCTTCCCTGCACCCTTCAGCAAGCAGTTCCATTTCAACACCGGAATGAAAGGATGGAGCAGAAAAAATAATCCGATCATAGGACTCCTGCCAGGAAGCAACATGGTTCGTGAATGTGGATGAAAGCCAGACATCAATCGGCTTCCCTGCAGATTTATTGGGCAAAAGGACATCCAGCCCCTGCACAAATGTCGGCAGAATAGT
This sequence comes from [Bacillus] enclensis, assembly GCF_001456935.1. Taxonomy (GTDB): domain Bacteria; phylum Bacillota; class Bacilli; order Bacillales; family Bacillaceae_B; genus Rossellomorea; species Rossellomorea enclensis. The sequence goes on from NZ_KQ758485.1 coordinate 174,822, forward strand.
TTTAAAAGGCTCCTGATGGATTCCGTCAGGCTGCTCAATACGGAACCATTCATGAAGCGACGGTCTCTTCAGATCCCCTTCCACAAGTAGGACTTTTTTTCCTTGCATCGCAATTGCGGCTGCCATTTCGGCTGTGATCATCCCTACAGACTTTCCAGCAGGAATCGACGTAACCATCAGCACTGAAGGATCATGCTTCTCTACTTTGCTGCTGATCACCCTCATCTGATCAAAGCAGACAATCCCCTTCTTTTTCGGTTGATCACCGCAGATGATATCCTCAATGGGACTTAGCATGGATCTCTCCTCCTTTTCCCACATTCCCTTTCTGTTCTCTAAACTGTTTTTGATAGATTTTCGGCAGAGTGTCTTTAGTGGCTGTCACTGTACCTAACACCGGCAGCCCCAATTCCTTTTCGATTCGGACGATGCTTTGTACGGAGTCATCCCAATGATCTTTTAACAAAGCCGTTCCAATCCCGAACAATAACCCTGCCATCGCTCCTATCAACATATTTACGACTGGATTTCCCACTACTTCAGGTTTGTTTGTTCCTTCTTTTTTATTCAACACCGTTATATCTTCCATTGCCATGGAACTCTTCATCTCTTCGACTGAACTGGCAGCCAGGAGATGAGCAAGCTCCTTGGACCGTTCCCTATTGGTATCCCGTACGACAATAGAAATAATCTGGGAATCTTCCTTATTTTGCACTGTGATTCTATCTTCCAGTTCTTCCTGTGACAGGTTGAACTGATCCTGCACGGATTCCAAAACAATCGGACTAGTAATAAAATCAACGGTTGAAGCAATCAGCCTGTTAATCGTCTGAGTATCAATGTATACCTCCCCGTCATGACTGAAATTCCCTATCAGAATATATTCTTTTGCTTCATAAGTGGGTTTCAAAAAGAAAAATATAGCTGCGCTACTTACTAATGAAATGCAAAGTGCGGTGATAAGAATGGTGGCAAATCTCCGTTTTAATATGCGGAAGAATGCTTTTAAATCCATTTGTTCTCTCATCGAATCACCCCCTCGAACCTGCAAGGGATGCCTGCTGATAAAAGCGGACCGTTTCTCTCAGACCCTCTTCCAGGGAATGGCCTGGTGACCAGCTCAGCATTAATTGTGCACGCTCATTCTGTAATACACTTGAACGTATGTCCCCTTCCCGGGCTGGCCTTAAAAGGGGCTGGACCGGCTTCTCAATGATCATCGCCAGCTTATTGATGATTTCTTGAATAGAGACTTCCTTCCCCGTCCCAATATTAAGGATTTCTTTACTTCCGTTCGTCAAGGCAGCAACGTTTGCCCGTGCTACATCTTTGACAAAAATGAAATCCCGGGTCTGTTTTCCGTCCCCAAATATAATTGGTTCTTCTCCCTGTATCAATTTCTCGATAAAGATGGAGATGACCCCGGCTTCCCCACGTGCATCCTGCCTTGGACCATAAACGTTGGCGTAACGTAAAATGGAATAATCAAGCTGATGGGTATCTGCATAAATTTGGATACATTTCTCAGCATGTCCTTTGGTTAATCCATAAAAGGATATCGGCAGAAGGGGATGGGCTTCATCAACAGGAAGATAGACAGGATTTCCATACACCGCTGCCGTGGAAGCAAATACAACTTTTTTAACATTATGCCGGACACATGCTTGCAGGATGTTGAGTGTCGCTAGAATATTCTCTTCACAATCATATAAAGGGTCTATGAAAGAATGACTTACAGAAACTTGAGCAGCCTGATGAATGACATAATCGGGATTTTCAGCGGCAAAAAGATCATCCAGATTCATTCGGACATCCTGCTTATAGAACCGCACAGCAGGAGGAAGGTTTTTCTCATGCCCTGTCACCAGATTATCCACGACGACAACATCGTACCGGGATTCTATCAGTGCTTCTACTATATGCGACCCTATAAAGCCCGCCCCGCCTGTTACTAACACTTTCATGGCCATCTTCCTTCCGATATTTTTTGTAAGCTATCCAATACCGACCGGTCACTCTATCGGGGTTGAAAAGTGGTTATCCCGCCCCTCGTCCATGACCCTGTCCTTCGATAGATTTAGTTTCAAAAGATTCCCCGACGATTTTCCGGTCAACTCTATCAACGGTTGACTATCTTTTAAGAGATGAGCATCCCAGACCATACCTTCTATGATGTTATTAGAACCCGATAGAATCACTGCTTTGTCTGTTTGCTCTGTCAATTGGATCTGCAGGTTCTCAAACATATTCCCCGATACTTCATTCGGAACGGTAACATCACTTTTTACGTGGATACAGACAATGCAGTCATCCACTGTCATATTGATAAACCTGTTGCCATTAATGAAATTGTAGTCCTCCCCTCCCTCGGGAGGCGCAGCCTGTAACAGCACTGCCGTATGAAACCCGCTAACATTCATCCCTGACACATTCATAAAGCTGATAAATTCTCCAGATCTTCCTGCGTTAAATAAAATTCCTTCGCCGCGATTACTGCCGCTGGAGTTATACAACGTCACATTTTCGATAAGAATCCGATCTGCCGTCCAGATCTGTTCTTTCCCGCTTACATAAATTGCAGCACCCCGGAATTCCGGATTCGTGATTTCTATGGTCCCATTCTTAATCGCCGTTTTTTGCTCTGCCTCCAAAACGTTAAAATCCCCTTCAGCCAAAAGCTTCGTGGCCATCCCCATTTCGAGGGTGACTCCCTCTTTCAATCGAATGCCCCGTTTCAATAAGTAGGAATTCCCCAGTAATTTGACAGGCAGTTTTTCATGTTTATAGCTATAATCGATGGCTGCCTGGATGGCTGAAGAATCATCCTGTTGATCATTCCCATCCGCTCCAAACGCCTCCGCCCTGATACTGTCATCCTCATTGAATGTTTCCTTCGACAATAAGCCGATTAACAGCACTGCCGCTGCCGCAAGCAAGACGATGACTGCAATATATACAATTTGCCTCTTCATATCCTTTCCCTGCCTATGAATAGTTCGAATAAACCGGTCTGTTCATGGTCCCGTCCAACCTGCCATTTTTTCTTCGATGGGCCATTAGATGTGTGCCTGTGCGGATGACGATCAGTTTCATATCACTCCGCGCCTCCCAGGAAAAGTTCTTCCCTTCTGGAATTGTAAGGCTGGTTCCAGTGCCGGCGATGGAAAATTCATCGTTCAGGACCAGGGTCCCTTCTCCTTCGATGACCGTCCACACTTCCTGGTTCCCCCTGCCCCGATCATTTAAATTTCTGCCGGCGGTCAAGTGGATTTTTTCCATAAGGGTTTCTTCCCCTTCACCCTTTTTACTGTACTCAATGACTCTGCTCCACCCCCACCAGTATTCTTGATACATCGGCCCCTCTTGAAAATGGGAAACGTACTCCTTGATTTTGTGGCTGCTCTTTTTCTCCGTCACCAGCAATCCATCCGGGCTTGCGGCTACTACAATATTCTCCACTCCGTTCAATAGGATGGGGATTTCCAATTCATTGACGATACAAGAATTGATTACATCCTTACTTATGACACCATTTCCGATTACCGAGGTGTCCATTTCATCAGTCAGGGTGCTCCACGTTCCGAGATCTTTCCAATAACCTGAATAGGGAATGGCAATAATGTTGCTTGCCTTCTCGACTACTTCATAATCGAAGCTATTGGATTGGAGCTGACCGTAATACGTCAGTAAAGCATCATACTGTGTGGGGATGTTTTTACGTTTGAGCAGCTGAATGATATATCCCAGCCGGAAACTGAATACGCCGCAATTCCAAAGGGCCTGCTGGTGGATCAGCTTTTTGGCTGTTGCCTCATCCGGTTTTTCCCGGAACTTGCTAACATGGATAAAGTCCCCCGGAATTCTACTCCCCGGAACAATATATCCATACTTTTCTGATGGATAGGTCGGAGTCACCCCCAGAAGAGCCATATCAGCAGCACTTTCGTCCAGACCCCGTTCCAGCTCCTTTATCGTTTCAAAAAAGTGGTCTTCTACAAATGGATCGACAGGCAGCACTCCTATGACCTCGTCTAAACTGCATCTTTCCACGGAATACAGATATACGGCTGCCAATGCGATTGCTGGAAATGTATCCTTCCGCTCAGGTTCGACGACCACGGGGATGTTGGCACCGAGCTGGTTATGGAGCATTTCCACCTGGGAACTGCTTGTTGCCACAATAGCCTGATCAGCAAGGTCAGCTTTTCTGAGCTGCCTCCAGACACGCTGGACCATTGACTCCATCTTTCCTTGTTCATTTTTCAGGACTTTAAGAAATTGCTTGGATCTTGCATCATTGGAAAGCGGCCAAAGCCGTTTCCCTGAACCTCCTGATAACAGCACAATTCGCATGCAGACACCTTCCTTCCTTATTGAACGAGCACTTTCTCCACTTCTTCCGATGCTTCAAGGGTCCTATTCATGACGGCACCGCTCCAGCATTGGATCAATCTTGCGCAGTTTTGCTCCCAGGAGTAATTCTCACGGACAAAAGCTTGACCCTTCACTGCATATTTTTCTTGTAAATACGGGTTATCAATTAAACGTTTGACAGCTGAAATCATTTCCTCGTTACTCCCTGCGCAAATCAACTCATCTCCGCGCCTTCCTGCAATCCCCTGCAATGCGATCGGGGATGCGATAGTCGGGATTCCGCAAGCCATCGATTCCACAATTTTGTTCTGCATCCCCGTGCCTGATTTCATTGGATATATACCGATTTGAGCCTTCAGCAGAACGCTGCATAGATCGTCAACGAATCCGGTGACAACCACATTTTCCTTGCCATGCAGGGCTTGCACTTTCTTCACTGGATCCTTACCTGCGATGTAAAATTGGTACTCAGGATATGCCTCATGAATATGCGGCCAAACCTCTTTAACAAAATCAACAACAGCTTCGACATTTGGATAGTATTGCATGTTTCCGTGAAAGAGGATGATTTTTTCCTTAGGGATGGAGGAATAGTGGGATAGATGCTGTTTCGTTATGAAGGTTCCATTTGGATTTACGATAATCTTGCTGTCATTCAGGTGTTTCTTATCACTTTCAGAAACGAGCATCACTTGGTCAAACTTCTTTGCTATCACTTTCTCATATCGTTTCATCAGCTGTGATTCAAGCTTGAATATCGGCTTCAGCCACTTACTCCCTGACCTTGCTCGCCTCTCCATATTCAGTGACAAAGCATCAATCAAGTCGATACATTTCGGGCATTCGATATCCAGAAAATACTCGGCAGCTCTGGCAGTCTGCACATGTATAATTTCCGGGTTAATTCTTTTATATATATCGATCACGCGTTTCTTTACTTTCGGATAAAAAAACAGGTTCACTTGAATGGGTCTGGAGTTATAGATCGTTTTTAACGATCCAAGCAGCATTTCTATTGGATGGATGTTAAATAGGATGACCTCTTTACAGTAAGGAGAAAGCTTATCCTTAATGAGTTCCCCTTCTTGCCTGGATTTTACAAACGTAAGCAAGTAGACTTGGCATCCATTCGCTTTCAGTTGTTTGATCTGTTCCCACGCAATCAGCTGGTCCCCTTTAGTTGGCGGATACGGCGGCCTGGGGGACATATACATTACTTCCATGAAAGTTCCTCCTCTTATTTATCTTGCTCCTTCACCAGTCACCACAACTTTTATGGTCAAAAAAAGGATTTTTAAATCGAGGATAAAACTTCTGTTACGAATGTATTCCAAATCGTAAGCGAGCTTTTCTTCGGGAGTTACATCATATCCTCCGTTTACTTGGGCCCACCCTGTCAGTCCAGGCTTCACTGCAAGCCGATTGATAAACCCTGGTGTTTCCTGATTGAAAATCTCTGTAAACATAGGTCGTTCCGGCCTTGGGCCGATAATGCTCATATCTCCTTTCACCACATTAATAAGCTGCGGAAGCTCATCGATTCTTGTCTTTCGGAGAAACTTTCCGATTCTTGTCACTCGCGGATCATTAATGCCTGCCCATCTTGGTCCATCCTTCTCGGCATCCATTTCCATCGTGCGGAGTTTTATCAACTGAAAATATTTCCCTTTTACTCCCACCCTCTCTTGGCGATAAAACACCGTGCCTTTCGAATCCATTTTAATCAGGATCGAAAAAATAATTAAAAGCGGCATTGCTGCTGCTAAACCAGCAAGAGACAGAACAATATCAAATACCCTTCGGACCGTAAGATATGGAGCAGATGACAAAGATTTGTTTTCTAAAAAGAACTCCTCTTCATTCGAAGCAACCCTCTCTAAACCTCTTATATCATCGACTTTAAGCGACAAACACTTCACCTCTCTTATCAGCATCTAAAATAGAACCAGATCTTTACTAGTTCTTTATAAAGAACATTGTTTGACAGTATCTTAACAGATTTTCAGTTTATTAGAAATAGTTTTTTAAAAATTTTTTCCATATTTAACAAGAATGGTGGATCGAGCTGTTCTCTGCTTGTGTAATTGATTGATACCCGCCGTGAAATCAAACCCTATGAAACTGTATTGAAACCGGGATTTATACATGGAATATTGAAAGTCCCGAATGATCCCTATCCCCCTTTTCACTCGTCCATATTCAGCACCTTTTTTATTTTTCAAGAATAAGATAGTACAAGCTTAGAATAGTCTTGATCCACGTTATAGTTAGGAGAATAAAGGAAAGCAGGGAAAAAGATGAATGAAGACATCTATGTAGAAAATTTCAGCGGCGGGAATGACTCCCTTAAAATACAGGCTGCCATTAACTATGCCAGGAATCATGCAGGAAAGAACGTTAAATTGGGTAATAGAGATTATGTCATTACAGCCCCCATCATCATTAAGCAAGGGGTCAAATTACTGTTTGATTATGGAACAAAGTTTGTTGTCGAGGGGAATTTTCGTGTAGTAGAAATTCAACAGAATGCCTCATTGGAAGGGGCATATATTGCAATCAATGACCCCGCATTTGATTCAGAAGTCATTTATTTAGATGGGAAATATAAATATTACAATACATGGAATCGAACACACATACGGGATATTAATATTGTCAACTGGCACAGCAGTCACAAAGGGATCGGCCTATCATTATTTTCCGGCGGTGCAGGCCACGAAATTTCTTACGTTCAATTTGAAAACATCAAAATAGCAGGATTGAAAATAGGTATGAAACTGGTTGCGAAACGTCCCTCTTCCGGGATGTCGTGGATCAATGCAAACCGGTTTCTCAGTCTGTCACTGGATGATTGTATCGAAATGATCTCCATGACGAGCAGCTCTACAATCCCTTACGAAATCAGCGGGAATCGTTTTAGAGACCTCCAAATTCAGCCAACCTCCATAACCACTAAAATTTTAAGGGTCAGTGGTCAATTCAACTATTTTGATGGAATGGTTTGGGATATTTCATCCATCCCCCACAATAACCCTGTGATTGATCTTACCTCTTACAGTATGGATACCACCCTCGATATCCCCTCCGTACCTGACGGGCGGATCATCGATAATGGGTACCGGAATAAGGTAAACCTTTAAAGTGCCGCGGGGAGAGTACCACCGGGATAGGTACCGGTTCTTTTCAGGGGGAAACCACGGAGACAGGAATTGCGGTTCTTCCCGTCAACCAAGGGACGAAACCACAGTTCCTGTCCTTTCAGTCCTCCATCCCCTTGGTCCTTTCAATGCTGATTGGGACACTGTACCTGTCCCCCTGTCCCACCCTCGTATAATTTGACAATGTTTTTAATCTTCAGATAACATACTTATAACGGTTAAATGTATATATATGAAAGGAGAAACCTATGGGAGAAGTGATTCAGTCTTTATGGGGAAAGATGTGGGGAATGCATCATAAGGCAAAAAAGACATTGATGATGACCGGTGATGCGCCAACTCCAACTGCAGGAACAGGGACAACGAAAGGAAAGCTGAAAAATGTAAATCCGGAGAAAAAGCCGAATTATACGAAAAGGCAAAAAGCAGGGTTGTTCTTGGGTCCGGCTTTATTTTTATTCATTCTTCTGTTTTTAAGTCCTGATGGGATGTCAAAGGAAGCACTCGCTGTGCTGGCGGGGACTGCTTGGATTGCGACCTGGTGGATCACAGAAGCGGTGCCGATTCCGGTTGCTTCCTTACTGCCCATTGTGTTGTTCCCGCTGACGGGAGCGGTGGATTCTGCAGGTGCCATCACAAGTGCGTATGCGGATCCCAATATCTTTTTATTCATGGGCGGCTTCATGATTGCCCTGGCGATGGAGAAATGGAACTTACATAAGCGGATCGCGATGAACATCATACTTGTGATGGGGACAAGCACCGAACGGCTGATTTTAGGATTCATGGTGTCCACAGGGTTTTTATCGATGTGGATCTCCAATACAGCGACTGCGATGATGATGATGCCGATTGCACTGGCCGTCATTTATCAAGTGCAGGATTCAATGAAAGATGCCAAAGAAAAGACCGTAAACTTCAGTAAAGCAATCATGCTCGGGATTGCATACGGAGCATCCATCGGCGGGCTCGGAACGTTGATTGGAACACCTCCTAATACGATTTTCGCTTCCGTTGTAAAACAATTGTATGGGATTGAGATTTCCTTTGCGAAGTGGATGATGTTCGGGGTGCCGCTCGCTGTGATCCTTTTGGGAATGACGTGGATCTACTTAGTGAAAGTGGCTTTTCCAACGAAGATCAAAGAATTGCCAGGCGGCAAGCAGGTCATTGAAAAGGAAAAGAAGGCATTGGGAGTGCCGGGCTTTGAAGAACGTCTTATCTTTGCAGTGTTCGTGTTTACGGCGTTCTGCTGGATTACACGCACGTTTATCTTAACGAAATTCATCCCGAATCTGGATGATACGATCATTGCCATTCTCGCAGGGATCATCCTGTTTTTATTGCCGGCGAAAAGCAATGGTGAAACACGCATTCTTGCCTGGGCAGATGCAAAAAATCTTCCGTGGGGCATTTTGCTATTATTCGGAGGGGGCCTTGCGATTGCGGCAGGCTTTAAAGAAACCGGACTGGCAACATGGATCGGGGAGCAACTGACCGTCTTACAAGGCGTACAGTTCATCATCGTGGTGGCGATGGTAACAGCGCTCGTCATTTTCCTGACGGAGCTGACATCGAATACAGCCACCGCTACGATGATGTTCCCGATCATGGCTTCACTGGCACTCGCGCTAAACGTTCACCCATACAGCTTGATGATTGCAAGCGGCGTTGCGGCGTCATGTGCCTTTATGATGCCAGTGGCGACACCTCCGAATGCGATTGTATTCGGATCCGGTATGATAAAGATCGGTGATATGGTGAAAGCCGGGTTCTGGATCAACATATTCTGCATTGTTTTTATTACACTGATGATTTATTACGCACTTCCTGCGGTCTGGGGAATTGATTTGACGACGTTTCCGGACGGGCTGGAGGGATAATTTTCAAGACGTTCTAAAGGGGGGCTTGCGCCATTTAGAACGTCTTTTTTTCATGGTTCAAGAATATGTTGATAGTCCGGTTCACCAATTGGGCCGTTGCATCTCCCCATTTTAAAATCAAATAATTTGAAACAAATGATGACGATAGACCGTATATTCAACTAATCAATAAGAAGTGGTGGATGATCATGAAAAAATGGCGTAAGGAAATGAAGGAGAAGAGAACCAGAAGACGAAGCCAAGGAGAGCATTTCTCTCTGGTTGATTTTTTACTTGAGATTCTGATATGGATACCGGAGATTCTCATTTTCCCATTCAGGCTGGTATTTTGGTTGTTCAGGGGGCTGGGCAAGTTGATCGGTGGGATATGGGATTTCATAAATTAGACCCGGCAGCTGCGGTCGATTCAATAAATACCGATATGAAACACCTCCACGCAGAATATACTCTAAAAAAACGACAACATTTCAGGAGGGACAGCCATGAACACTTATATCGAAGTGGAACCAGGCATTGAATTATACGTGCAGGATACCGGCAGCGGGGACCCTATTATATTCATTCCCGGTTTCACCTTTACGACGGAAGTCTTTACCGAACAGGTCGAACATTTTTCAAAAACCCGCCGTACGATCGTGATCGATCCCAGAAGCCACGGACGGTCCACCATAACGGTTCATGGGAATGACTATGTCACGCACGGGACTGATTTAGGGAAAGTATTGAAGCAGTTGAAGGTTGAGAATGCCACGCTTGTTGGCTGGTCATTCGGATGCCTGACGCTGTGGGAGTATATCCGGCAGTTCGGCGCGGACGGTATTAAAACCCTTGTTTTCATTGATATGCCGCCTAAATCCTTATCTTTGAACCAGGATAAGGAGTGGGTGGAAGGTCCGCTTGATGACATGGCAGCAGCCTACACCAATTACCTCCGAAACCCAAAAGGACAGCGGGATTTCATTTCTGCCTACGCCACCGGCGTCATGGTCCAGCGGGAGCTTAAAGATGATGAATTAAATTGGATCGTTGAGCAATCGCTGAAGACTCCATATTATATTGCCGCAAATCTGTTTTCTTCCGGGCTGTTCTCCGATTATCGGGTCGAGGCGGCCGAGAGCAGCGAAGCCCTCCCGACTCTGTATGTTGTGGCCGAGCACTGGGCCAAAGCGGCGGTATCAACTGTAAGTACGCTGGCTCCGAAAGCGTCGGTGGAAGTATTGGGGGGACATCTTATGTTTTGGGAGCATAGTGAGAAGTTTAATGAGCTTGTTGATTCGTTTTTGGAAGGTCGGGGATGACAGCTTTTCTCTCCTTTCGCTGTGTTGTAGAAAAGAAAAGCCACCTTGGTTATATTCCCAAGGTGGCTTTATCTCTAGAAAGGCAACGCTGTATCCTTACTCAATAGTGGGACAAGGTACCTGTCCCCCCGTCCCACTTACACAGCGATTTGTTTTTGATGGGTGTTGTCGGGTTGTTTTGTTTTTTTGGTTTTTTTCTTTCCTGCGACGGTGACGATATATTGTCCCAAAGGCAGTTTGTTGATGATTTTCACAATAATGATGGAGGCTGCGACTGTAAGAATGTATGCGAGCGGGATCCATCGGGTTCTTTCCAACAGGAAAGAGGCATGCTGGTTAATGAAATACAAAGCCAGTGGGTGAACAAGATATATTCCCATTGATAGGTTACCTAATTCAATGATTTGTTTTCTTAGCTTTCCAAAATTGCTCATCAAGAAATAGACCCCAATTATGGAAATAAAGAAGATAGGCATTATGATCAAATTAGCTATTCTCGTAGAAGAATAGAAACCGAACACCTCGTATTCATAGATACCTGCCCCGACCATCATCAAAGCAATGATCACACAGAACTTCGCATTTTCTTCCACCTTCTTTATGATGAATCCCCAATAGTGAACCAGGAGTCCTCCAAGCATAAAGAAGAAAATCCAATAAAGTATGGACGAACGGTCATGCGTAAAGATCGTTAATAATTCATTTCCCGTTTCTAAGGGGCGTCTTATATGAAAATAATTAACAAAAAAGGCCAATATCGTTAAAGCAATCATCCATTTTTTCGTTTTTAAAAACTGTAAAAACGGAAAAAGGATATAAAATTGTACGACAACCATCATAAAATACAGGTGAAAATAACTGTCACCCAGGAAAAAGTGAGTAAGGAAGTAACTCATTTCCCGTCCATTCTCCTGCCATGGGAATGGATAAGAAATTAATAACAAATAGATGAAACTCCAAACAACAAAAGGAATCACAACCTTGGTGAATCGGGAAGAAACGAAATGATTCATTTGAAATCCTCTGTTGATTGCCTGGTTATATAACAGAAAACCGCTTATGATGGCAAACATAGGCGTTCCGAGGCGCGAGACCTGATTTAGGAACAATGTTGCCCAACTAAATGTTTGTTCATTTAGATGATAATATTTTGCAGTTACATGGACCATTACCACAAATAAACAGGCTATCGCCCGTACAAAATTCAATTCATAGAAGTATTTCCTGGAAGCACTATTCTGTTTTGATTCTGATGTTTTCAACCCTATTACTCCTTTGTTTTTACGTTTAACAAACATATAGTATTGTAGCACATTTAATTAACATATAAAGGAAATATCCACAAAAAAATATTGTAAATGATGGAATCGGGACAAGGGGACAGGGACACTGTCCCGCCTACCCACACAACTCAACTTATAGAATAAATAACTCTAACAAACATATTACTCCCTAAATATCCCTCACTAAACAAATTCCTACTATTCAACCAGTATTTATCATAAAATAGAACTACTGTACTTCCGGCTTGGGACAATGTACCTGTCCCCCTGTCCCGCAAAGTGAGGTGAAATGATGAAAAGAGGAAAGGTTCGTTTGTCGATATTTTATATACTTCATATTATCTTCCCGCTGTTGATTGCAGCGTCAATTGTGCTGGGGTTTTTCAGCCATTTCTATTACTTTTTTGTGGTGGCTGCGCTGCCTGTTGTCTGGCTTGTCTTAGATATCATACTATTAAACTCCATCCGACGTCTTTGGGGTCTACATCTCGTAATTGGACTGACGCTTGCTTATGTGGTGTTCAGGTATTCCGTCAGCATTTTCTTTATGATGGGCGCTAAGACCCTTCCGTTTTAACATCAGAATCAAACCGGATTGGAGGTTAACCATTGATTAAATCACCCTTATTATTGGCAGCATCATTCGTTCTGTTTCTCATTTCGTTCCTCTTGAGGTTCCCATTCAGCTCTCTCCAAGCACCTGAAATGGAAATCATCCTTACGAGACATCTTAACCTGGCCTTTCATCTCTCCATACTGTCACATGTATTGATGATTGCAAGTGTGACCGTGCTTTGGTTCGCCCTTAAAAGATTCCAATTGCTCACCGTGACGATCGCGTTTGTCCTTGTCCTGTCCTCCCCCGCACTGGCAGTGGACTTTTATCAGAAATTCATGGCAGAAGGGGTTGAAAAGGTAAATTATATCGCAGACGACAGCGTATGCATGTTTGACGTCCCAGACTGGGATAACCCGAGGACCATGACGGCCGACTGCGAAATGACCTTCGAGAACAACGGCAATGAGGACCTGACATTCACATACAGCTTCGATGAGAACAACTATAAACCAGTTCCGCTCCTGAATCAGGGCGCCCCGTTCCACGCTAAACTGAAAGCAAAAGAAAAGAAAACCATCCGCTTCAGCACGATGATTGAAGCTCCCGAGGGAGCCGACGGTCACATCGGAGGCGTCCAAGGCCCCCGCATCATCCTGTATACAGGAATGGGACAGGGGGACAGGTCCACTGTCCCTGAATAGGGCGGGGATATTCCCCACCCTTTCAAACAGATCAATTATCTATCAATAGTGTTACCCTGGGCTTTCTTCATCTCTCATCTCAATGAGCTCTAGAAAGAGATTCTGCAGTTCCCCATCTGTCTTTTTAGAGTCGAGCAGTAGTGAGGGTTCTGCAGAATACCCGTTTAACGTCGAGCTTCCATCCATTATACCAAGCAGGTGTGAAATGGTATCAATCTGGATTTGTTCAATGATTCTCAACAATATCGTTTTCTTTTCTTCTGTCAGGCTGTTGTAGAGACCAATAGCTGATTTCCAATATTCATCCGTCTTCGGCACTATTTCTGCAGTTTCTAAAAGCTGCTGATATGATACCAAATCATCCTTAACGATTGTTTCATATAGTGATTCAATAAATTTCCGCTTCATCTTCTTCCCCGTTTCTAGGCTAACGATTATATTCCAGAACGTTCACTGTTAAGATCAGATCAATCCAACGATTCTTGTGAGAGGCACATTCTGCACCCCTGTTACCATGCTTACCATGTGGCACTAAAAAACGGGACAAGGTACCTGTCCCCATGTCCCATCCCCCTTATAGCTTCTCTACAGAAATGACCAGTTTATCAAAATTCGTCTCAAATCCTGTATCGTTACAGCAATATATTATGGCATTGTCCTTCTGGTCTATCACTATACCTGAAGAATAGGATTGGGATTGTCTCCCGGCTCCCCGGTCCCAGATATTATAAAAGCTCAATATACCTTCACTGGTAAAGCATTTCAACAGTACTTCTTTAGGAGTCGTGTCTTCCCATAATTCGATTGATGAGTACGTTTCCCCCATCACTTCAATTCCTTTATCCGTCTTCAGCCATACCCCTTGGCGGTGTGGAGAGTTCTTAGAAAGAAACGTGAATCTGATCTCTTGGCCATCATTCACTGATTGTGTTTCCCATTTGAATACATCACTTCTGCCTTTATTATGAAATCCCCTATTCATAATCCGTCCAACATTCAACTGAATGACTCTCCTTCCGCACTCACACATTTTTTCACCTGCTGGCCCCTATCCGTTCAAATACCCATCCCAATCATAATCATCAATCTTCCAGAAGACCCCGTCTTCATTCCGCTCAAATGCACACATAGGCCTTTCATCGATAATAGATAATATCGAATCATCCATATTTAAGATGACCCCGATGGAAATACATTGAAGGTTTGCAGCGTCCTGGAGATATTCGTCTTCTTCATATCCACTTAAAATTGACCAGCCGGAGTCCTGGTCGTTATTCGGGGCATCCCTCAACATAAAGTTAAATTCCCGTCTATCAAGTACGTCCCTGCTGACAACCACTTTCATGTCAAAATAGTAATCCCAGTCAGAAGACGAAGGATCGTCGTATTGAGTATCACAGATATGCTCCACTTTGAATGTAACTTCCTGACCAGCCTTTAAGCCCTTCAAATCATAAGGTTCATTGGTCAACACCCCTTTGAATCTCTCCTCATACCTCTCTGTAATCTCGACCCACATTTTCTCCCCCGCCGGACCATCTGTTTCGGATTCTCCCAGGAATATCAGCTTAACCAAGTCACCCAATCTCAATTTATCTATCACATCGCTGCCTGGTATGTAAAACGTATACGGAGCCATTTTATTTCTCTCATTAGCATTATCCAATTCCCAAGACATTGAGGTATCTCCCCTTATTTTTACTTTTAAAAAAAGCTCATGAACCGCCTTACCGGTTCATAAGCTTATTACTTCCTTCTATTGATGATCGATTGAAGAATTTGGTTCTCACAGGCTTCATTATAGTCAGCTATTCTTCTATTCAAGAAGAACGCATCGATCCAAGACCATATAACAGAGCCGGCTAACAAAATGATAAATAACCATAACATAAACATTGTAAAGCTATAATAGTATTCAATAGTCGATAACATAATAATAATAGCAATAATTGGAACCATACTCGTAATGAGCATAGCTGAAGCGTAGCCATAATTCTCCGTATAAAAACGATGAGCACCAAAGAAACTCAATCCGGCCCATAATCCCCATGCGGCTTCTTTATTCTTTCTCTTCTTCAACATTTCTGATTCAAGGATGGCCAATTCTTCAATTGTAAGATCAAACTTTGATACAGGATTCATCCACATTCACCACTTTTACGTTAGTTTGCGAGTTTTGAATTATGTTCAGCACTCTTCAACAAACGGATTTCAGAAAGTATATCATTTTCAATTCTTTCATTTGTATCTTTGATCATCCCGTTCAGCAAAAACAGATCGATGAAGCTCCAAATACCCAACCCGCCAAACGTCAAAAGCATCGCAACAGCCGTTCCCGTCTTGCCTAAATAAAAGCGGTGACCACCAAAGCTAGTTGTAAAGAACCATAGCAGCCAAGTCGTACCCGCAGATTTTTGCTTCTTATTCATTTCTGAATTAAGCATTTGTAATTCTTCAGATGTGAGCCCTTGCTTCTGAATAAGTGACATATCATTTCCCCCATTGTTTCTAAAATTAGCGGGTATAATCACAAAGACTTATACCACCTCAAAATTATACCACCACAAACAGGAAAAATGTGATTATTTTTCTATTTTTATGTAATTATTTCTTTGTTTTTTTGGGTTTTATTACCTAATAAAAGCATGGCGGACAGGTTGATTATCTCAAAATAATCGTCCGCTCCTAATAGTGGGACGAGGGACCTGTCCCCCTGTACCTGCCCCTGTACCTGATTAAGATACATCTGCTACTGCTTCATGAGCCCGCCGACGACGATTACATTTTGGATGATAAAATTAAAACGTAATTCGCTATGGACTGAGACAGATAGTCTAGTATCTCATTCCTGATAGAAACTAAAAAAAGACCTTAACACCACTTTAAATTAGTAGCGCTAAGGTCATTTTATTATGCTTTTACCCTATGTAAGTTTTATTCCATCCGGAAGCGGAGGGAATATCTCGTCCCCTGCAAGTTCTACCCCAGTTCCATCCGGAAGTGGTGGAAAGATTTCATCCCCTGCAAGTTCTACCCCAGTTCCATCCGGAAGTGGTGGAAAGATTTCATCCCCTACGAGTTCTACCCCGGTCCCATCCGGAAGTGGTGGAAAGATTTCATCCCCTGCGAGTTCTACCCCGGTCCCATCCGGAAGTGGTGGAAAGATTTCATCCCCTGCAACTTCTACATCAAAATCATCAGGAAGCGGAGGGAAAATCTCATCAACCGCAGTTTCTGATTGTGTGTAAGCGAATGCGCCCGCTGTAATTCCTCCTGCGAATACCAATCCGGCTACTAATTTTTTAATCATACTTTTTTCCTCCTTGGTTATGTGATTGATTTATTTAGATATTTATATGAGAGTGCGTAGTATCTGGATGATTTCTTATATTTTCCGTTTTCATATAAATAGTCTGCAATGAATGATAGATATTCTGCTATAGATCGGAGCTGATTGGCTTCTTCAAATAACGGCAGCAGCTCCTTTATTAGTCTCTTATCTAATGAATCAATGTCTTCACTATATATTTTTGTCAATAATTCATATTCTTTGAGGGTGAGCTCGCTTATACCATCTAGTTCAGGCAGGGCTTTCGCCATTTCGGCCAAGGTTTTCTTCGCTTCGTCCTTCTTACCCGATTTGAAGTATTCTTTGCTGAGGGAGATGTGTGTATTCAAACGATCTTCGCAGGTGCATTCATTTTGCAGGCTACTGTTGAAGTGCTGGATGGCAAGTTTTGATTTATTAAGGTGAGAATAGAGAGTACCCAGATTGTGTTCAATCGTGTGAAGAACAGTGGTAAACCCGCCTACCCTTGACAGTTCGCCGGCTTTTAAGTACTCCTCGATTGCTTCTGTATGCTGGCTGCTTCTTTTATAAAGGATACCAAGCAAAATGTGGGCATGCACACAGTTCTCAAATTCATACAGCGATTGATAAATTGAGAGAGACTTTTTTGTATACTCAATACTCTGCTGGTTTTTGTTCAGTTTTCCATTGACCAAGCCCAGGGAATAGTGTAAAGATGCTTTTTCCTTCGGTGTAATATCGATAAATTCACAGTACTTCCTTGCTGCTTCATAGTGCCCACTGGATTGCTGGAATTTCTTGAATTTGTAATTGAAAGCACCTTGATACTTTTCATAGTAATAAAGAGTTGGGTAGTCCATGATAAATTTCGATTGACGAAGATCTTCTAATATGGAATGAACCTCATTGTACTCTTTCAATTCCATGAAATACCTCACGGAGTATACTTTAAACTTGATCAAGATTAGTTCATTGGTCGTCACGGAAAGCTGCTGCTTGATTAGTTCGTATTCTCTTGTAAATGCTTCTCTCTCTTTATTATTTATGGTAGAAAACCAGCGATCCAACCGATTTGACAAAACCTGATCAAGGCTTTTGTCTTCGTGAAAGATGCCCAACCGCTTCAATAAAGCATGTTCTACGTCTTCACTGGGGACTATATTATCATTCTCTACCTTTGATAAATAAGAAACTGAGCAGATTCCTTTCGCCAGTTCAGATTGTCTTACTTTTTTCATTGAACGTACATATTTTATCCTCTGCCCCAATGTAAAGTGATCGATTTTACTCCCCCCTTTCTCGAGCGAATCACACCAATCGAACCAAATAAAGCATACCAAAATTAACATATAAGTCAAATTCAACCTGTTACACGTGAGAAAGTTCCCACTCATTAATAACTGCTTATTACTTAGTATTATTCAAAAACTTGAACTGAAAATAGAAAAAGAGAAGAAAAAACTAAGTTCTGGGGCGGTAATTATTCAATATCTTTATTTATACTCCAATATGCAAACAAGGGAGACAAAAATAGAATAATAACATAGCCAAAATATAACTATATACCTACTATTATCCAATTAATGTAATTAACCTTCAAAAAAACCGTGACTATACTCTCGTAATCCAATTGAATTATGTAAAAAAGCGCTAATTTTGAAGAACAATGTCAACTTTTTGAACAAATTGATATATTTGGATTTTTGCTATACTGAAGTCGTTATAGTATAGGATTAAAAAAGGAGGAAATTGGAAGATGGGTGTAAAAAAGAAGATTGTACGTACTTTAGGTGGAATCGCTTTGGCAGGAGCAGTGGTAGTAGGAGGATTTGGCAGCAGTGCAAGTGCTTATCAGGATTCAGTAACAGAGCCGATCAGCCAGCTATCTGGAAATGATATTCAGTCTAATATCTGGATGAGCGCTACCGCTTTCTACCAGACTCAACGTTATCAAGTAAGCGCTAAATTCTTAGGATACAACCCGCCAAATGCTGATTGGGTAAAGACAGCATGGAATATTAAAGCAAATGGTCTGGGAGTAAGCATCGGTGGAGTAAGTGGCGGTACTGCCAGCGGAAATGAATTATCAGGAACTTGGACAAACTATAACAACTGGATCTCTGACTATTCAGGTTCTTATAATATTTCTGGTGTACCTATAAGTGGATCTGGAAATAACACAGCGAATTTCTTGGCATTAGGTGTTAAAGATTCAGCAACAGCTTCCATTTTCCGGTGGTATTAATAGCTGTAACCGCATCTTTAACAACCCGTTAAACATTACCAATATTATAACATAATATGATTAAAATCTGTACTATAACCCAATAGAAGTAAATGCTAATATGGGCATTTACTTCTATTTATTCATCTTCCATGACATATGAAAAACAAAGGAAGAATTACATTTCTTTTCATTATATTTGTCACGGCCGCCTTTATCATTTATCAATACGTAATGAAAGACCCAGTAGTGTTGAGTAAGAATCATGAAGAGGTTCTCAGCAGCCAAATGACCAGCACTGAACAAACAGTCAAATCTGATATCACTAAAAATACAAAGAACTTTTTAACATATCCTGTTGAGGGTTCAAAGGATGAATTCACCACTTTATATACATATTTTTCATTGAGTTTTCTGGACATTGCGCCAGGTCAAAAAGTGTGTGAACATTTTTCAAGTGAATTGTCCAAAGATGAATTTATCCAAACGGAAGAAACGTTTTACACCGGGATTGAGAGATTATATTATGCAATGAAACTAATTGAAATGTGTGATCAAAATCAACTTCCTGACCAAACGATGGAACATGCAGTAAACGCCATAAAAAAGCTCTATAACCAGACTTTTTATGAAGAAGGGTACTTTTTATCAAATGAATTTAAAAAATACAGGAACGAAGACGGATATGATGAGGTCGAGTTAATGCACACATCAATGATGCTAGAGCTTGCCCTAAAAACGGATATTGATTTGAACAAGAATAAAACCTCAATTGTAAATTGGTTGAATCAGTTCATGGTAGGTAAAAATGATCCACAGTTTATTCGTCAATATTATAAAATAATGAAACTATTAAACTTGAAAGCTTCTCCTTCCATTTTAGGACAAAACAGCTATGAGTCTATTATTCAAAAGGAAAACTATGAGTTTAATGATCTGCTTTCGATTGAAAGTTTAACTTATTTACACAAGGAAAATAAAATCACTTTGAACCGTGAGGAAATTCAATCAATTCTACAAGGCTTATCTTACAGCCATAACCAATTTGCTAATATTCAACATGAATATTATGTGTTATCGATTTACTCAAATTTAGATCTCATTGATGTTTATCCTCATAAAGATAAATTAAGGAAACAGTTTAATCGCTATGCTTACCCGGATGGCATGATGCCGGTATTTTCAATGACCACCAATCCGTATAGCGGATATTACAGCATGGTAGTCGCTTTACAATCTGCAGAACTAGACGACGGGTCGGCTATACAGCTTAAAAAATTCCTCTCCGACTTCTTAAGTGAAACAGATGTCGAAAAGTTATTAGGTACGGACCCTTTCGAAATACTAAGCTACATACACCTTATGAAGTATGTTGACGATACCTATCCAGACTCGAAAGAAGCAGAAAGAATTTCAAAAGTATTAAAAGAAAAGCTCCCACCCCAAGTCAATCCTGGCAACATAATAAAAACAAGCCATATTATTGAATCATTGGCATTATTGGAAGCAAATCTAAAAGTTAAAGACTTTCCTGCAAACACGATGGAAATTGTGAATCAATTAGGAAAAGGAAATACAAAATTATTTGAAAATTCTACTGACTTCACTAACCTTCTTTTCATAAATAGTCTGGCAGAAACCGGAAAGTTCTCTAAAGAATTAAAAGAAGTAATACCTTATGTTAAGAAAGTTAAAATTAACCTTTCCGGCGAAGTAGCTGCTTACGAACTTTATCAGAAGACATTATTTCTCAAGCAGATGGGAGAAGCAACCAATGATGACCTGATTGCGGAGAAGCTGATCCAACTTCATGACGGGAATGGGTACAAGCTGAATGATCAGCAACACTATAAAAACTTTTATGCAACTATTTTCCTCAATCGATTAAATCAAATCCTGCTGGGAAAGGAGCAGATTCATGAGCAATAAGCTGCTAATGAGTGTAAAGAAAGTATCCAAGACATATAAAACGAAAGAGAACGAAATCACCGTTCTAAAAAATGTCAATCTTGAGATTTATGAAGGCGAGATTAACGTCATCATGGGGCCATCAGGTTCTGGAAAAAGCACATTGCTCAGTATGATGGGCCTTTTGGATAAGCCTTCCGAGGGTGAAGTCCGACTCTTGAATAAGGTGGTTACCTCCCATTCACTTGAAGATCTTACCGATTTAAGGGCGCAGCACCTCGGATTTGTCTTTCAAGATTACCACTTAGTACCGAATCTATCCGCACAGGAAAACGTTTCGCTTCCCCTTCTATTAAAGAAGGACATGACCAAAAAAGACCGGGATGAAATAAGCTGCGAACTACTAAACAGCGTAGGTTTGTCACATCGTTATACGCACTTCCCCTCCTCTTTATCCGGTGGTGAGAAACAGAGGGTAGCAATCGCCCGTGCATTATCCAATCAACCCCGAATCATTTTGGCCGATGAGCCGACTGGGAATGTGGATACAGAAACCGAAATAAAAATCATTGAAATCTTTCAACAACTAAAGGCACAAGGCGTTGGGATGTTGATTGTCACCCATAATGAAATCTTCAAGCAGTATGCCGATCATTTATACTCCCTTAGACAAGGGGAACTTGAAAAGGTGGGATAACAAAGATGAAAGCAAAAGATTATGTAGCACTGGGGTTCAAGAACTTTCAAAGAAGCGGCAAGAAAAACATCGCACCAATCATCATTATCACGGTGGGCATATTGCTTTTTAACATTGTCTCAAGCTTTTTCACTAGTATTACTGCCAGCGTGAACGAAACCGTGGTGGATAATGCAAGCTTGAAGTTCATCCATGTTTCCTCAGCGGAAGGTGAGCTGACAAATACAGACTTGGATAAACTGAAAGAAGTCGATGGTGTCGCCACTGTCTTTCCGCGGACGGAATCTTTTATTGGGATTGAACAAAATAAGGAAAAAATCACCTCAACACTAATTGGAGTCCCTAACAACGCCATAGAGTATTTCACTGAAAAAGAAACCAAAAGTCTGCCTGTCAACGGCATCCTATTGAATAAGAATATCACTTCTTCCCTCGAGGAAGGTGACCCTGTAAAGATCAGTTACACCGTGAAAGTAAAGGAAAACGAAGGTATACGCAAGGAACTGGACGCAACTGTCACAAGCAAGATCGAACCGCCCTATCTGATCAGTTTCCCGGAAGATATTTCGATTGCCAGCCTGGAGCTTGTCCAAACCTTAAATGCAGGTTTCCTCGGCCTCACCCTTGAAGAATACCTTGAGAATCCAAGCTATCAGGA
Source organism: [Bacillus] enclensis (assembly GCF_001456935.1). Lineage (GTDB taxonomy): Bacteria > Bacillota > Bacilli > Bacillales > Bacillaceae_B > Rossellomorea > Rossellomorea enclensis. The sequence continues at coordinate 196,875 of NZ_KQ758485.1, forward strand.
AGTCATTGCCATCGTACCGAATGTAAACGCGGTAAGCAAAGCTGCAGGTCAATTCGATAAGATGGGATATATGACAGACTATTCACTAAAAGCTTCCAAATCGATCCCAGTCATCGCGAAGATACTGGCAAGCGTCGGCGGGATTCTTGTGGTCGTTCTTCTTATCTTTGCCGGAACCAGTATTGCATCAATCATCAATCAATCTCTTCAGAGCCGCTATGGAGAAATCGGGATCATGCGTGCTGTGGGATTTAAACAGAAGCATCTGATAAAGTTATTTGCTGTTGAAGTCACAATCATTTCCTTTCTTTCATTTTGTTTGTCGGTTCTTCTCAGTTTCTCTGCATTGAAAGCAATCGAGCACTATGTTAATAATATGGGATTTGCAGACTATACGTTCATTCTGTCCATCGACACCTTTCAAATCCTGGCAAGCTTGGCCGTAATTTTTCTGGTCAGCTTCATCTCGAGTGCTTATCCGATAAAGAGAGCTTCTTCGATTCAGGTTACTGATATTTTGAAAGGAGCTTGAGCCATGAATAGAATAAGATTTATTATACTTTTGATCGGAGCAGCCGCTTTTCTCTCCGGCTGCTTCGACAGCGAAGAAAGCATTCCTGCACATTCTATCCATTACCTGAACGGTAAAGATTCAGTCAGCTTGTTCGATTTTGAAAATGGTAATACCAATCAGCTCAAACTTGACGTATTGTCTGAGTCTCCATACGGGACGACAAGCAGGAACCCCGTAGAAGAGAAGACCTTGACGATGATTCAAGATGATAAAAAGGGATATCAGTATTACCTTCAATCAGGAGAAGCGTTTATAGAAATCGGAAAGGTAGATACCCCTGTTTTTGGGGGTGTTTATACAAAGGATAGAATCTATACGATTGTATATGAAAAAGAAAAAGCCATCCTGAAAGAAATCGATCCGAATTCATTCAAAAAAGTGAACGAATGGGAACTAAATGGGTATCCGGAGGCCATTACTGCTGACTATGAAACCGGCACAGTTTACATGCTTTCCAGAACTGATTCCATTCTGCTCTATACTCTGAAGGACGGAAACATAAAGAAGAAGCAACTTCTGGATGACACCTATGAAGTCAATGCCCAGTTCGATGATGATCAACTGATTATCTCCATCAACCAACTCGTCAGGAACAACGGAAAAGAAACGAATAACAAAGAAGTAAAGGAAATTGCCGTTTACGATACGAAATCTGAAGAAATAATTGAAACCTATACTACGGAACACCCGCCAAAGTACGTGGTACCTTCCGGAAATGAAATGCTTGTCATTTCCGGAACACCTAACAGCAACTTTATTGAGACAATCAATAACCAAAATAAGGTCACATCCAGCAGTGAACTCAAAACCCGGGAAGTGTTTGGAATTACCCCCTACAAAAACGATTACTACGTCATTTCGCGGGACGGCATATACAAAGCCGATAACAATCAGCTTACATTAATTGAAAAAAATGAAGTCCCTGATTCAGTAGATTTAAGCATTCAATAAGGAGGCTATCATGAAAAAAATGAAACGATTTGCCCTGCCGCTCCTGCTTTTGCTTTTTGCGGCAGGCTGTTCATCATACCAGGATTCAGAAGCAAAAAATGTAGAAACACTTGAATACGCTGACTTATCCGGACTGGAGCAAACCAGTTTGGGAGATAACTCCGCTGTAATCAATACCGTGACCAAGTTGGCCGGTGGGGAAATTCCCCATAAAATCGAAATCTCTTCCGATGTATTACAGATTAAATACGACCTTGCTGCTTACAATGAAAAAAATGAAAAAGGCTCGGAGTATTGGTACAAACCGGACAAAGAACAAAGAAACGCAGCCCTAAACAGCGCCATCCTGTTTACACTAGTCAATAACCTGAATACTGTAAAAATTTCTTTTATTGGAGAAACAACCAAGGAATATGAATTCAGACGTGAGGAACTGGCCAATAAATTAAACACCTCTTTTAAATCATTAGATGAAAAAACATACAAGAAGTATAAAGATGCATTTGCTGAAAATTAATTACTATGTAAAGGTCGGTGTAGAAAAATTCCTTTGTCTAAAAACCTTTAAGACCCACAAACTCTAATAGGAGGTGTAAGGTATGGACGTCTCAAAGGTGGAATATCGTCTGGTAAATAAATCACACATCCAAAAACTTGAAAAAAAAATTACAGCTCACAAGAAAGAAATTGTTGTAAAAGTAAAAGCAGTTGGCGTGTGTATGACAGACTGTCTTAATTATAAATACAAAAACAATAACTACTTTGGTCATGAATTAGTGGGAGAGGTGCTAACTCCCTTCTCTTCATTTAAAAAAGGAGATAATGTAGTCATTCTACATCGATATAGCTGTGGGACATGCATTTCCTGTAAACAAGCCCAGTTTCATTTATGCAAGAACTCCAAGAATACTGATACATGCTTTTCCAATTACTTAGTACTTGATGAAAGGGCTGCCTCAAAATCATTTTATCGTATTCCAGAGGGGACCGATAATAGGTTATCTGAATTTGCCTATACTGATTCTCTTGCTTGCGTGCTTCATGCCTTAAAGAAAGTAGATCTAAGTAAAACAGAACACATCCTAATCCTCGGGAATGGATTCATGTCATTACTGTTTTATTACGCTCTTACTCTAATTTATAAAAAGAGAGCAAAAATAGTGGGAAGTAATAAAAAAAAGCAAAATTTGATATCTAGAAGTCTCAAGATAGAACAACTCGAATGTGGACAATTAAATGAACAACATTTTGACTTATGCATAGATACAGCAGGACAGTCAAAATTGGTTTCTCAAATTCTGGTTTATTTAAAGCCTTCATCCTCTTTCCTCTGTTTTAGCGGAGTGAACTCTATAGGAGAATTATTTACTTTAAATTACCTTAGGAATAACGAAATCAATATTACATTTTCCAAGCATACGAATCCAGCAAGCATAAACGAAGCTATTAGTATCATAGACTCGGAACTTTTGCCCCTTAAGAAAATTATCACACCTTTTCAACCAGCCTCTAAGTTAGAGGGCATAATCAATAAAACATTGCAAAATGAAATCATAAGGGGAGGAGTCTTAATTGAGTAAGATTAAGAATATATTTAGGGCAGAATATTTTTTGGAAAAGAGTCACAATGGAATCGGTGCTTTGGAAAAGGTAAGGGTTTTCGAAAAGGAAGATTTCAAAACGAAAATCGATTTCATCGATTATGTTATTGTGCAGCCTGACCACACTATCGGTTACCATCAACACAGTGAAAATGAAGAAATTTATTTTATTCTTAAGGGAAGCAGCTCGATGATTACCGGTGGTGAAACAGTTAAGATTTGTAAGGGTGATGTAATCATTAATGAATGCGGAGAAAGTCACGGATTAATCAACAACTCTGAAGAGCCAATGGAAATCTTTATCTTTCAAGTTTCTAAATAAAAGGAGGAACAAGAGAATGAGTGTATCTTCTAACTTTTTAGCATTTGAGCAGTTTGCAGGACTAACTACCAATTTAAAGGTCGAATATCACATTACAGAAACCTCTGATGTCTTTAATGTAAATAATCTTACCATTCAACAGAATTGTAAATCTAAAAAGCTATTGATTGTAACATCACCAACAGTATATAGGCTTTATGGTCATCAAATTACTGAATATCTTTCTTATCATTTTTCTGAAGATTCTTACAAAATAATCGTTATTGAGACGACAGAAGAAAACAAAGACTTTGATAATGTGATGAAGATATGTGAAGCGGGTAAGAATTTCGGGTTGGATCGACGCTCCCTTCTAGTGGCGATTGGTGGTGGGATCTTAATGGATATGGTAGGTTTCGCCGCTTCCATGTATAAGCGGAAAATTGATTATATTCGTATCCCTACAACGTTAGTAGGCCAAATAGATGCCGGAGTCGGTGTGAAAACAGGTGTAAACTTCAAAGGATCAAAAAATTTCATTGGAGCATTTCACCCGCCGTACAGTGTAATCAATGATACCAGTCTATTATATACCCTTGAAAAAGATGAATTGATTTGTGGATTAGCTGAAATTATTAAAATGGGTATTATTGTTGATGCCCAACTATTTGAACTAGTTAACACTTATGGCTTTTCCCTGGTTGACTCAAATTTTCAAGGAAATCTCGAAGCTGCCAATTCAATAAATCAAAAAGCCGTACAGCGAATGCTTGAACAACTTGAGTCTAATTTATTTGAATTATTCTTGGAGAGACTGGTTGATTTTGGTCATACTTTCAGTCCATTTATTGAAGAGTTTTCAAATTATCAGATTAAACATGGAATAGCAGTAGGTTATGACATGGCGATTTCAACTGAAATTTCCTATTTATTAAATAGAATATCCAAAAAAGATAGGGATAAGATTTTGACCACATTAATGAAGATAGGCATTAACATCTATCATAAGGAAACCTTTATCGCTGAAAAAATGTGGAACTCATTAAATAATATAGTTTTGCACAGGGGTAATAAATTGAATTTAGTTATCCCCACAGGTATAGGACAATCAGACTTCCTAAGAGAGTTAACCAACTTAAGTCCGGAATTATTACATCAAGCAATCGAAAACTTGGCAGCTTACCAATACTCATACACTGAGGGGATATTAACTTGAGAGGGGTCGTAGTTTTCGATATTGGAGGTACGTATACAAGGTCGGGTTTGTTTACTGAGACAGGAAGAATTTTAAATGTGGAAAAAGATTCTTCACCTAATTTCAATAGTAATGAATCCATCTATGATCTTCAAGAACAATTGCTTGAGTATGTTAAACGTAAGGTTTTGGAGATTGATAAAGCTACTTCCATTTCCATAGAAGAGGTAGGGATTGCCTTTCCTGGACCTATAACGAAAGATGGGTGTGTGTTAAAAGCTCCTACATTATGGGGAGAAGCAGGTGTAAAGTTTCCTATGAAAGACAAGCTAGAAAGCTTACTAGATGGAATAAGTGTTACGGTAATCAATGATTTGACCGCAGCCGGCTATAGGTACATGAAATCATCCCTCAAAAGCTTTGGATTGATTACCATTAGCTCCGGAGTTGGGAATAAAGTCTTTTGGAATGAAGAAACCCTCCTTAATGATAATGGTGCTGGAGGAGAATTAGGTCATTACGTCTATAAAGATTCAGAATTCCCTAACTTAATATGTGATTGCGGATCTTATTCACACATAGGCGCGATTGCTTCCGGGCGCGGCATGGAACAGCTTGCAAATCAAATGCGTGTGAAATATTCCCATTTATTAAGTGATTCCCCCCTTAGAAACCTAAATAAGATTACTACCTTTGAATTAGTAGAAGGAATCAGACATAAAGATCCATTTTCCGAAGCAGTTTTAAGAAAAGGTATTACTCCAATAGCTAACGCCATTTTGTTTATGCATAACCTAATGGGCTTGGAAGATTTCATCATCATTGGTGGATTCGCTTTGGCTATTAGAGAGGAATACAAAAAAGAGCTTTGTCACCAGCTAAGTCAATCCATTTATTTTGGCTTAGAAAATAAAAACATTAAAGATATGATTCACATGGGAGTAGAAGATGACTTAAATGGGTTAATCGGGATGGGGATATATGTATTCAAACATATGAAGAAGGATAACAGACATATGGAGGTTCAAACTGGATGATTACTATTAAAGAAAAATTTGATTACTTAACTCGAAATACATGGCCAAATGAAGCTACTTCCCCCGTAGTAAAAGGGGATGGAATTTACTTTTGGGATGAAAACAATAAGAAATATATGGACTTTTCAAGTCAAACGCTTAATTTATTGCTCGGTCAATGTTATCCGGCCATCGTAGAGGCTCTTACTGAACAAATAAAAACCTTGACTTATGCATCAAGCAGATTTGGAAGTTCCGCATATTTAGAGGCAGCAAAAAGAATTGTCAGGGTTGCCCCCAAGGGATTTACTCGTATAAATATTAAAATGTGCGATGGTTCAGATGCTAATGAGACAGCTCTTAAAACAGCAAAAAAATTCACTGGTAAGCCTGGTGTTATTTCATTCCATAAAGCTCATACCGGCCAAACCACTCAGACTTTGCATGTTCGAGGATATGCCAGAGATGAAAGGACCTTATTAGGAAGTACTGAAGATGTCACTTTTATTTCACCTCCTTCATGTCAGGAAAAGGGAGATTATAAACATTCGTTAAAGGAGTTTGAAGAAGTTATTACGAAGCACGGCGGTATTGGAGCTGTGCTAGTAGATCCAATGATGGTAAACGCAGGTGTTCTGGTAAACGAGGAAACATCCGCGTATTTAAAAGGAATTGAAGCGCTATGTCACCGATATAATGTAATGTTCATTCTCGATGAAAACCAAAGTTTTGGATGGGTTCCTGGAATATTTGCTGCAAACTATTATGATATTTCACCAGATATCATTACACTTGGAAAAGGCTTATCTTCAGGGCACCCTTTAGCAGGTGTTCTAGTTAAAGAAAAGTATAAAGAAGCACTTGATTATAATGAAGCCGACTTTACGCATGGAGGTCATGTTCTAACATGCAGGGCTGCAGCAACAACTATTGAAACTTTAGAAACCGTAGATTTTCACCTCCTTGAAAAGGAGAAAAAGATTGAATCTGAAATTAGAGATCTCCAGTCCAAAGCGAATTTCCCATTGATTCATCGGGGGGTAGGGTTGATTCATGGGTTGGAATTCGCGACCGAAGACGAAGAAAGAAATAGTGTAATGGCAAACAGTATATTTGAGACAGCATTAAGAAAAGGGCTTTTTCTCAGGAAGTATAATAACAAAATCATTCTTAAACCGCCAGTAATTGTTAGTGAAGAAGAAATCGAAAAGGCATTTGCAATCTTGAGCAGTTCGTTTAAGGAGGAGGGTTTACTATTAAACTAGGATTATTCACACGAGTCTATCAGCATTTAGAGCCCGAAGAGGCGTTTCCCAAAATTAACGGGCTTGGGATTCAATCAATTGAAGTAGTATCAAATAAAGGAAGTAAGCACTTTGACCTGGAACAAGCATTGTCCCTGAATTATTTATCAAACTATCAGAAACTGTTAGAAAAACATCAACTAAAAATAGAAGCACTGACTATGCATCGCGATTCGCAACTAATTATGGGGCCGCATGGAGATGCCACTCAGCGTTTCTTCAAGGGTACTCCTGATGAACAAGTTGAATACGGAAAACAAAGACTCATGAAAGCCGCAGAAGTCGCTAATGAATACGGAATACCGAAAATCACTGGATTTATGGGGGCAGGAGAATTTTCATCTTGGTATCCATGGCCCCACTCTGAGGGTTGGAAGCAGCAGCAAAACTTGGCGTATGAAAGATGGATGCCCATACTCGAGTACTACGAAAAGCTTGGGGTGAAATTTGCTCATGAAGTTGGACCTCAACAACTGGCATATAACTTGGAGACAACCCAAGAGATATTAGAAATTTTAAACATAGATTCCTTTGGAATATGTTTCGATCCATCAAACTTTATTTTAACAGGGGTAAACCCGTGTATATTTGTAGAGGAGATTGGTTCAAAAATCTTCCATGTTCATGGGAAAGATTCAGAGTTAACACATCACGTCTCATCTTCGGGGTGGATGGCTCATGGAGATCTTTCAAGACCAGACAGAGGGTTCAGGTTTAGAATACCCGGATGGGGAGATGTGAATTGGAAAAAGGTGTTAACCACATTAAAGTTAAATGGCTATAATGATGTCATTTCAATAGAAATTGAGGATCCAACAATGGATTCGGAAGAAGCTCTAGAAAAAACGATTGACCATTTAAAACCATTACTATTTAAATAAGAGGTGTTTGTTTGGAGTTACTTCTATCTAATTTTATCGGTTATCATTATTTTTCTCACAAAAAAATATTTGAGGAAAACCTCTACCCGTGGGAACTATTAAGAGAACTTCCTTCCTATATTGAAAGATACCTGCAACAGGAAAAAGAACTAATTGGGACGATGAATTTTCTAGGCCCAAAAATCATAGTGGGAAAGAATGTCACCATAGAAGAAGGAGCGTTCATTAAAGGACCGGCGATTATTGGGGATGATGTTCAAATCAGGCACGGGGCCTATATTAGAGAAAATGTAATTATTGGAGATAATTGCAAGATAGGACATTGCAGTGAGATTAAGCATTCTCTGATTGTAAACGGTTCAAACGTTCCCCATTTTAACTATATAGGCGATTCAATTATAGGGAAAGAGGTTAACTTTGGAGCTGGATCTATATGTTCTAATTATAAGAATCTCCCGTACGGCAGTGAAATCAATATCACTGCCGAGGGAGGCACGATTTCAACAGGACTCACACATTTTGGAGCAGTGGTGGGAGACGGCAGCAAGATAGGCTGTAACACCGTACTCAATCCCGGTACTATCCTTGGGAGAGGAGTAGTTACTTACTCTAATTTATCTTTAAGAGGAATCATTGAAGCAGGTCACCTAATAAAATCTCCTGACATAGAAGGGAAAGTGGTTATCCGATGAATGAAATACTCAATTGGGCTAAACAAATACAAGCCTTGGCTCAGAACGGATTAACATACGGAAAAGATAAGTATGATCTACAAAGATATGAAGAGTTACGTACTTTGGCAGTAGAGATGATGTCAACTGCATCAGGGGTCAAAGATCACTCAGTGCTGAGGGAGTTATTTGCAAATGAAACGGGTTACCAAACCCCTAAAGTTGATGTAAGGGGAGTAGTGTTTAATAGTGATAATGAAATTCTGCTTGTAAGAGAACTGGAGGACTCTAAATGGTCACTTCCGGGAGGCTGGGCGGATATTGGTGTTTCTGTTAAAGAAATGGCCGCTAAAGAAGTGGAAGAGGAGTCAGGTTATATCGTGGAGCCATTCAAAGTGCTTGCTGTGTTTGATAAGAAACATCATCCCCACCCTCCATCACCATATCACGTGTACAAAATTTTCATTCAATGCCGCAGTATTCAAAAGGCACATGAGGGAGATCAAATAGAAACGGACAAAATCGGATTCTTTAATTTGGAAAACTTGCCAGTATTATCAGAGGAAAGGGTTACCGAATCTCAACTAAAGATATTGTTTAATCACGCTACAAATCCTATGAGGCAGACTGATTTTGACTAATAAGGAGATGGGGACGTGGAATTAAGTTTTGTTACGGAATACGGACCAACTTATTTAGCTGTTCCGGAAAAAAAACAACATATAGAATTTATTGAGCCGACTTATTTTGAACTAGATGAGAAAGAACACTTCACATATATTGCAGATAAAAATAAAGCCTATACTATAAAGGAAAAATACTTAATTGAAGTACCGAAAATGTTCATTGGCAGACCTGAGCAGAAAGCCATAATCTTAGACGAAAATAATAAAGCAGTTGATTACCGCAGAATTCTTCACACTCATTGGAAAGAACGAATTGAAATTAAATACGATAATAAATCTTATCTTTTTCATTTTGACCCTGTTTATGAACCTGAGGTTATCCAGTTAATCAACAATTCATTAGCATTACTGACAATTAGGAAAAGACAAATTGTTGTACTCATAAACAAGGATGGAGATATACTTTGGCAATTCGGAGAAGATATGATACCTGGAAAAGGAAAGCAATTGAAAGTTCCTATATTTTCTCTGTTTTTAAAAGACACGAAAACAATTTTAATGTGTGATGGATTGAACTCCAGGGTCTTGGAATCCGACTTATCAGGTGAAATCATCTGGCAGTATGGAATGGAAGAAAGACTTGGAGCGAGTGAAGGGTTATTGTGGAAGCCTACGTGTGCAAGACGTACCAAAGAAGGTGAAACATATATTGCCGATTCAAAGAATAAAAGAATTTTGGTTGTCAATCAGAAAAAAGAAATTATAAATCAATATGGACAATCCCTGATCAATGAATTGAAACTTAATTATCCCCGGTCAGTTCAAGAAATGCCAAATGGGAACTGGTTGATAACCAATACCCATAAAAATAGTATAATTGAAGTAGACCCTATTAATATGAAGGTTGTTTATGAAATCAATAATATAAAAGACCAGCTGGGATTGTATTGGCCCCGCTGTGCGTACTATAACAAGTTCAACTCCGAAATTATTATCTGTGATGGTCTGAACAACAGAATATTATTTGTCGATTATACTTCAAAAAAGCTTAAAAAGGTCATTCATGCATATACAGAAGGAAGTAACGAACATCCTATGAGTGATCCTCACCATCTTGATATGCCACAAAACGAACATAATAAACTACTAATCACATTATCTGAATCGCATGAGGTAGTAGAAATTGATTATGAAGGAAACTTGATAAGAAAATGGACAGGACTGAATGATCCTCACTCAGCTTCTTATTTTCCAGAAGGAATTGTTGTATCCGACTCAAATAATCATCATATAAAAATATATTACGATAATGGTAAAGAAGAGGTCGTTGATCATTTTTTTACTCCTGAGGGAGAAGCAGATTCCTTTAACAGACCCAGGTTTTCAGTTTATTATAATGATGGGCTGCTAGTAATGGATACTGCTAATCATAGAATTGTGTATGTTAAGAAAGTGGAGACCAAATGGAGAGGTTCATTAGTAGATATTAAGTTTCCTCGAAACATAAGGTTAAACAACCTTGATAATTCACGTTGGATAAACCTTTTGCACAATCAATCCATTCTTTTAACTGACACGGAAAATTGTCGTATTATGAAATTGGAAATAAAAAGTTAATAATTAAAAAGAGACCGAGTACTTTACTCGGTCTTTGTTGTGGAACTGGGTTAAAAAGGAATAGTTTCTAATGCCTTTATGAATCGGCTATATTTACTTTCAGTAGATACTTTGTACTCAATATTCAATTCATTAATAATAGCCACACATTCTATCTCGTCCTTTTCCGACAGGTTTTCAATTTCTAATTCATATTCAACATGGTTGTCTGGGAAGGTTGTTTTATCTAAATCAATCAATCGATTATTATCAGTTGTAACCTGAATACGTTGATTTGATAGTTTGCCAATATAGATGGCTCTATTAAGAGTTTCTGATACTTGAGTACTGGCCAAAAATTCTTTGATTTCCTCATTATTCGAGCCTCCAAAGTATGTGGCAAGGTCTTTCTTTTTGTTGAGTAAATCTGAAGCTTCTGAAGGTGTAAGTGAAACGGATAGTTCATCAGATAATACTTTTTGATTTTGATCAATTGAATTTCTGATCTTTAAAGTAAGGGTGTATTTGCCATTATACTCTCTAACCCTCAATGTCGAGCCTGTTTTGCTTAATCTGTATCCAGGTGTGTCAAAGTAATAATTAATCTGATTTATTTGTTTCGCTTTATCAAACCGATTTAGCACTTTAACATAAGAATCCTCTGATAGTAATAGTTTTATTTCTCTTTCTTGTTCTATCATTTGACTCAATCCCCTTATTAGTAAAAAGTTAAATTACCGTTAACCCTCGCATGGCGCTCTGCTCTCTTTACGACTAGCAGCGTTATCAAAAGCATAAGGGCTAGTTCAATGACTAAGTACCATAGACTATTAATGGAAGCCGGTGACAGTGTGCCAAGCAATAGTAAGTCTCTAATGACAAAGAGTACATGTGTCAAAGGAAAGATAAATCCGATTACCTGGGCCCAAACCGGAAAGAGTGCAACCGGAATTCTGACTCCTGAAAAAAGCATCATAGGGTCATCGAGAATCATAAACAAAATGGAAGCGTCTCTTGAGAACAGGAATATGGCGTTCAATAACCCTCCCCAAAACGTAGCAGTTACAATAATAAGCAAAAAACAAACTGGTAAGTAAATGATATGGGCAATAGGAATGGCACCGATGATAAAAAGCATAAAGATAGTGAATACAAAGAACATCCAAATGTTTTCAAAAAGCGCCCCCAAAGTCCGGCCGTAAAGAATGGACAAGCGGTTAGCTGGTGATAAAAAGATGGTTTCCAACGTTCCATTCGATCTTTCATAGCTCATTTGCCACGCACTTTGCATAAGTGATTTGAAAGAAAGGTACGTTAAAAAACCTATCAACAGAAAGGAGATTAACTGATCATAGCTATCCAACTGAATGAATTTCAGATTGTCGAGACTAAAGGGTTTATAGCTGAAGTAGGCGTTGGAAAAATGTAAAATGGGCCATATTAACAGCGAAAAATAGGTGATTTTCGAATGAAATGAGTTGCGATGCTGCTTGTAAATCTCACCCTTAACTACTTTTAACCAATTCATATTCCTTGTCTCCTTCTCTGTTGGTTAAAGCCAGCAGTGCATCTTCCAGGTTGGAGTCTTCGGTTTTAAAGCTTAGGATACTCACACCATGATTTGAAATAATGGTTACGACATCAGAAGTAATATCTTCTTTTGCTGAAATAGTAATAGTAGTGATACCATTTTCTTCAACTGTGTGCAGCCGCGCATGCTTCATGTTGGTATACTCTTTTAGCTCCTGCTTCAATTTCAGGGTTGAAGATTCCACGATAACCTTTAAGTTTGTCTCAGGGATGACTTTTGATATTATGTCTGAAGGGGATCCTTCCATCAACAGTTCACCCTGATTGATGATATAAACCCAATCACACAGTTCTTCTACTTCTGAGAGATAATGAGTTGTCAACAATATCCCCTTTTTTTCAACTTTTGACAGTTTTTTGATATAGTGCCTCAATTCTTTGGCAATGCTGACGTCCAGCCCTAAGGTTGGCTCATCCAAGAATAAATACTTAGGATCATTAATTAACCCCCTGGCGATTTGTAACCGCTGTTTCATTCCTTTTGAATATCTTTCAACAGGGGTTTTTGTATCCTTCAACCCTACCAATGCCAATGAATAGTCTATGTAAAGGTTAAGTTCTTTTTTGGATAGCCCATATAGAGCGCCGAAGTATTCGAGGTTTTCCCTTGCTGAAAGTCTCCAGTATAAATTTCTTTCTCCCCCGGTAATGACATTAACCATTTTCTTTACCCGTTGAGGGTGCAATATGGCATCGATTCCATCTACTTCAACTGTACCGGTTGTAGGTTCGAGGATAGAAGATAATATTTTGATCGTCGTACTTTTACCTGCGCCGTTAATCCCTAATAATCCGGTGATTTTTCCAGGCTCTATTGTAATATCCAAGTGTTTTAATGCCTCGATCTCTCTTTTTTTTGAAAAAGAAAAAAATTTCTCCTTTTCCTTGACTGTATATGTTTTACTTATTCCTTTTGCTAGTAACATTTTATTCCCTCCTAATTAAAGGTATTTTCGAGCAACTTTTTCTCTACCTTCTTTAACCAAAAAAGTCCTATAGAACAATATAAAACTCCCAATAGTACAATGTGGAAAATTTCGAATAAATGGCTTCCCAGACTTTCTCCAGTCATGACTTGACGAAACAATGCCAATGCAGGGGATAAAGGGAAAATAGAAGACAAAATCTGAACAGGGGACGGCAAGTATTCGATAGGAAATGAAACCCCGCAAACCAGACTCATCACAATAAAAAGTGTATTTTGTGTGATATATGTGTCACGTAAATACAGCATGAGAGTAGCAACAAATATACCTACACAGAATAGGGATAAGACAGTAAGAATAATGACCAGTATGACCTCAAATGGCTGAGCAATCAGAAATTTGGCCCCCAGCAGCAAACTAAACAAAATGACAGTCAGGAACTCAAGGGTGGACCTGCCCAATTGCTCCATGAAAACTCCAAAAAAATAACCCATCCGTGAGCTGGGGGAAAGCAGGAAGTTCTCTAGTGTTCCTTCTACATTTTCAAGCATCAATGACCTTCCTACATTCATAAGGATAGAAATTGAAAGGATATATAGACCTGCACCGAGGACCGAAAAACTCATGTAGTCAACTCCATTGCTGTATTCCATAAAACGACTATCCATTTCTCCGTTGAACATGTAGTAATAGGTAAAATAAGCAAAGACAGCAACGTATATTCCCATAAGGACACGGGCAATGAAAAATGACCATGGAAAGGCGCGCTGCGATACGATATGATTTCTTTTCATAGTGGCGAGTATAACTTTATTCATAATGGTACTCTCCTTTAATGACGGGTGCCTGATCTTTTTTTTCTTTTCTTGAAATGTTGTAGTGTACAGCAGTGATTATCATGCTTGGCAGATTATAAATGAAGTGTCCTATGATGGCAGACAGAATCGATCCGGTAAAGACATAACTTGTATACCATACCAGGCTTAAACCGAATAATATAAGATATGTCTTTGCATCAAAGAAATTCCGGGTGTAATCTTGTATATAATGAGCCAAACTGAACAAAAACCCTGATAGTAACATTCCAATTAGAAAATTAGAACTTGGAACAAAGCTTCGATAGAAAATCTCTTCAAAGACAGCACTACCTATTAGTGATATTTCCATGATGATAAAATGCTTAAATGAAAGTTGAGGCAAAAGTTTATAAAAAGACTTGTTCATATAAGGTTTGAATTCCTGATATTTAATACATAGGGCAATGAGGGCTGCAAGTATACTAATCGCGTAAAATACCAATCCTCCCTTTAGTTCAAAGCTTGGTAAACCATAATATAAAGCGGGGAGGATAAATGGGATAAAAAACAACACGTTTCTTATTACATCTGATAATAAACTGCCTTTTATTGCTCTAATAAACTTTAAACTTGTTTTCATGAACAAGAAAACTAACAGAAAAAGGAATATTTCTTTCATCATTGTCGTCACTCCAATGCTAATAATGTGGATAAAGGGCGCCGGATTTTATCATAAGTATAAGTATTTAAAATTGTTTATTATGCAAGCTCCATTGCAACTGGAAGCTTAACTTTAACTAGTACTGGTTTTTTGTACATGTAAGTCACCTACTTTCTAAAGAGTTTTGAGAAAAAAGGATAATAATTAAGCAAGTTCCATTGCAACTGGAAGCTTAACTTTAACTAATACTGGCTTTTTGTACATGTTCGGTCACCTCACATTTATTGAATTTAATAAAAATTAATGGGATTAAACTAGCTCCACAGCAACTGGAAGCGTAACTTTAACTAATACCGGCTTTTTGTACATGAGAGATCACCTCCCGAAAAGGCGCCCTTTACCCACATTATTAACAAGGAGTTCGTTTTACAGGTCAGCTGGCTTCAATTAAACCGCCCTTTTGTAATTCCCTTAAGTATTTTTCTATATCTCTTTTAATCTCTTTAGAAGTTACTGAGTAGCTCTCAGCAATTTTATCGATTATTTCTTCCCCGCTATTAATTCCATCTATTAACTCCCAAACCTTTACTCCAACTTCATCCAATATAAAAGCTTCACCCTTATGGACCAAATAAGGCTGTGATTCTACAATCCTGTATCTAACGAACATATTTTTTTGATATTTCATAACCATTCCTTCCTCCTACTTTAAAATGATTTGGGCTTTCATAATCAAACCTTGAGTGAAATTAACTACATTAAAAGCATATTCTTTGATTGTTTCTTCAGAGAAAGGATAGCTGTCTAATTGAAGAAATAGTTTCAATAAATCTCCTTCAGGATTCTCAGTTGTATACCGGAGCAACTTCCGATAAATCCACTTTTCCCCGGGATTTGTTTCTCCGACACTTGCCAAGTATGCATTCACTGCATTTTTTAGCAACAGCTTAACTACAACATAGGCTGTACCTAAATCATTAGATGATAAAGCACCTTCAAGGTCTTCCAGATAGCCGTCGTATTTTTCAATCGTTGTAACAACGATATATTTATTTAGGTTTTCAAAATTAATCTCTTCTTTCATTGTCTTGAATGTTTCTTCATGCAACAAAGGACTTGCAAATTTCAGCCTATGCAGTAAATCAACATCATCTGCTGGTAACCTTGAGATATGTTCATCGGTATTGAAGTTTAAGCTATTTAATTCATTTATAATCGTATGAAAATGAGAAGAGGAATAATATTCAAAATCATACCTTACATCATTGATCACGATATTCTTAATCAGGCTTTCCCCTACCTTCATAGTGGCTTCCCGTGCATGTCTTTTGTGATTGTTTAGCAGCTTCTCAGGCTCTTCACTGATGACAAAAACATCAACATCAGATGATTCATTACCGAACCCTTCCATGATTGATCCTGCAATATAGAGATAATCGATATTTTTGTTGTTATTTTTTACTTCTGGAAACAACTCCAAAATTTCTAATTTGTCTTCGATACCCTTAACTAAGCTCATACCCTCTCTCCTTTTATATATATATAATTATATATATTTATTTATATATATATGATAACAAGACGAAAAAGATAATGCAATGACTTTTTAGAAAAATCCCCCTATTCTAAAAAAGCGGTTTATTAATCCTTTTATTAATCCTCTACCAGTCTTGATATCCAGTTCCAACTAATCCTGTGCGCACAGTGGATTTGGGGTTATATTGTAATTCTTCATTTCCGAATTTCTTGTAAGGCTAATTTAATTTTGTATAGACTCTTCAATATATCCGTAAAAAATATGTATAAAGTTTCTGAAGAAGGGGCGAAATAAAATATAGATCGCGGACACATCTTTACCAACTCTAAAAAGCAAATGGATCAAAAGGAAAAATGAATTCATAAGGATGACATGAATACTTTACTGTCGAGTGTGTCTCTATATTTGTAAACCAATACTCCTTTCCAAACATTAATAATTCCTTCAGTTGCTATTTGCTTTACAATATCCCTTTGCTTTAGTAGCAAAAAATTATTATTCATAAGTTGATCACTCAGTGCATTCAAATAATACCGACAAAGTTTAAGTATTGAGAGCCTGGAGAAAATAAACAAAATGAAGAGGCTGCTGACGAATAGTCAGCAGCCTCTTCATTTTGTTTGTTTTAAGATTAAATAATGTAAAGGTTTGGAAATTACCTCTTTATATATAAATTCAAATATCGTCATGTCTTCTAAAGTATTCATCTAAAGCTAGACGGAGTATTTCTGATTCTTTCTTTTTTTGTTTTTTTGCGATTGTTTTCAAACGTTCCAATTGATATTTATAATAGTAATTGCTTTTTAAGACTAAACTACCGTTATCTGGCTGGCATATCATATTGCGTCCTTGTTGCTTTGCTTTATATAATCCTTCTTCTGCCCTTCTCAATACTTCTTCTGGTGTGTTTCCGTGTGAAGGTACACTGACTAGCCCTGCACTATAGGTGACTTCAAACTTTCTGTCCCTTTCCCAGTAAAGCTTGAATTCAAAAAGCTGTTGGAAAGTTTTTTCTATACTTTCGTCTACAAAGAGTATAAATTCATCTCTTCCGATATAATGAAATTCTTTAAAATTAGAACTTTCAAGCACCCTCCTAAAGTCAAGAATCAGCTCCTCAAGATTAAAAGACTTATCATTCCACTTATCTAAATCTATCAAAGCCATACTAAAAACATTTTGTTCTTCCAATTTTGAATTAATTAAATGCAGCAATTCATCTTGAGATAAAATATTTATATTCATATTTTCATTATATATATACCTATATATATGTCAAATTGATAAAGAATTGACTATTAATCTATTGTTACCTATCATACAACATTTATTAACCTTCTCTAAAAGAAAAATGCAATACCCTCCAATCCTAATAATGGGTACCTGTCCCCTTGTCCCTCCCCTTACCTCGAAAGATATGTCTTCCCCTCAGTAAATGCCTTCAACTCCGCCACCAGCTTCGCCTTCTCCGCTTCAAAATCGTCATCTAAAACAGGGGTCGCATTACTCTCCCCATCCGTAAACCATTCGGGAAGCTTCTCCGTGCGGACCGGTTTCCTATGCTTGCCAACCGTCTTCTCTTTAACAACCTTTCGATACATCTTCCTGAACTCTTTCTCCCGGGCACCCTTCACGTCCCTAACATCATTCAGCTCCCAGTACATCAGGATCGCCTCCACATAACTCCAATACTGCTTCCCCTGTTCAACAGCCTTCTTCATCGCTTCCACCACCAGGCTGTCCGACAGCTTCGCACACCAGCCCCGTACTTTCTCTTCAAGATGCGATCCCATCCTGCCGAATCCATTTTCCTTAAAAAAATTCACCGCACATTCACTCGCGCTTTGTTGTTGTTTATTATTTCTTTCTGAAGAACTCTTTGAAGATCTCTCTGTATACGTCCCCTCCCCCGCAGGAGGTGCCCCTTCTTCCTGACGGGACATGCACTCCTCTGAAGCGTCCGTGCCGGTACGTTCCAACGTATCATCAGTGCAAATGGAAACCAATTCACTGACATGACATTTTCCGGTCATGACCTTATTCACATTCCCGGCAACAGGCTGTACGTACATGACATTGCTCAGCACAATGCTCGAAGTCGTAATCGTCCTGAACTCCCTGATCAGCAGATGATTCTCCACCAGAAAATCCACCGCTTCCTTCACCTGCCTCTTCGTAAACCCATATGTATCGGAGAATGCCTGGTAACTCTTCTGCAGCATATCTCCTTTAAACTTGGTCCGTGTCCCAATCACATCGCCGCTCTCATCCCTCACAAGCGTCGGACGATACCAATACAAAATATCCGCTAGCAGCGTAATCGCCACAAAATGTGCCTTCCCGCTCGCGTATGTGATGTTCTTGTACCATAAATGAGGCACCAGATTCCCCTCGATTTTCATATTCCCTACCTGATCTACTACTTTGCAACCTGATTTCATAAAAAATCCACCCTTCTATATCTAGTCACTTACTAGGTATAAAGAAAGATGGAAAAAGGACACCCTGTTATGAAATTATTTTAATTAAACGTTTGTTTAATCTTTCAGATGGCTCCTGCCGCGGAGGGGTGGGAGATTAATCAAACGTTTGTTTAAAAGGGACAAGGGGACTGGTTTACTGTCCCACTAATATAATTACTCTGTTCTAACTCGTGGGACGAGGGACCTGTCCCCCCCGTCCCAACCTTAACGGTGTTCTGCGCCGCCGCCCCATAATTCCCGGCCACCTGTGTGTCCGGTGTTGTGATGGGTTTCTTCGTCTACCAGCTGGAGAACGCCCGGCTCTTCGCTGTGATGCCACACGTATCCTTCCGGCGTGATGTTATGGGACAATCCTTCAATTTCTTCCGGAGTAAGTCCCAATTCAACTGCCAGCCCGGGATTCTGTTGGATGGATTCATAGAGGGTTTCGTTTGCCACCGAGAAGTGGAACGAATCGCTGTTCAGGTAAACGTCTTCCGTAAGCACCACACTGAAATCTGATTCAAATACCGGGAACGTTCCTTCCACTACTTCCCCTGTTGGAAGGTCGATCGCTTTCGCTTCGAACGGTACTCTCGTTTCTGCATGCTCCATTCCCATTAGGTGATCGTTTCGAGTTTCAATGCCCTCTGCTCCTGCCAGATCCGCCCCGTCAACGATGTCAATTACACCGACAGCAAAAGTGGTTACTGCCGCTACCTTCCCGAGGTTTTTCAAACCGTTTACGAGCTGTTCCCTATCCTTGGTCCTGATCCCCGTCACAACGGTCTTACCGTTATGGAAGGTATACTTCACACTGTTTCCGACTCCCCTTATTGTACGGCACGAGGAATCCTTGATGTCATCCCACCCCTGCTTTTTCATGTCTTCATTTTTCTTCCATGCTCCGTAACCGGTCCTCACTGCCCCGTCCGCAAATTGCCCTACGGAATCGACTGCCGCTTTAGAAGCGTCAATCACACTGGTCCCAAGCTCATCTATATAGCTCCCCGCCTTCTCATTTTTCATAGAAACCGCTTTACTGATCAGCTTCACACCACCCTTTGCTGTTCCTCCGACCACTGTATTTGCCATATTACCTAATCGTCTGAATAGTACCATTTCATCTCTCTTTTCCTTATATGATTTAGGTATATTTTACCATTAAAAGGATAGTTAGGTTACATATTTTCCTATATTGATATTTTTCAGATATAAAAAACCTCTTAAATGAACAGAGATGTTCTTTAAGAGGTTCTTCCCACTATTAGTTTACGGCCGCCTGCTCCGTCTTCCTGACAATACCTGTATCAGATTGCTGTTCCCATTTGTAAAGAGAATGTGTGTAGCCTTGCAAGTCTTGCTGCAGTTGAATCAGCTCTTTTTCTGTCCAGCCTTGAGACATGAAAGAGCAAAGCTTTTCAAATAAGTTATGAGCGATCCGGTTGCTTTCTGTATCAAGCTGATTTTGCATATTTGGAAGGAATACGTCCGACACATTTGCTTTTACTTCATCCAATGCTTTTCTGACTTCGAGCGTATATTCTTTCTTCTTTTTATTACCGAAGACAAGTTTTGCAGCTATGCCAGTCACTGCCCCTATGATCAATACCGGAGGCATGACAGCCGCTAGTGCAGAACCCATTGTAATTCCTGCTGCAGAAGGACCTAATACAGCTGCATAAGTGGCAGCCGCAAACCCATAAGCGCCTCCGATGGCAGCCCCTTTTACTGCTCCGTCTTTCAACTCATTTTCTCCTTCTGGAAGATACAGATTCATGGAAATGTCCCGGTCTTGATAGTTCCGTTCCTGGTTCTTCCTGAACTCGTCCTCTTCCATAATGATTTTATCCCCGATATCACGTATCGCCTCATTCCACTCCTGATAAAACAATTCGTTGATGTCAGAGAATTTCTTCTCCAATATGTTGGTTATATATTCACTGGATACATACCGGTTTACACGTTCTGAAATGGAATCATAGGTCCCTTTGCCCGACATCATTCCGAGTTCGTCTACGAGCTGCATGACCTCACGCTTTTCTTCATCCATGAATTCCATAGCGATCCAGCTTTGCAGCTCATGCTTCACTTTTTTCTTGATGGCTTCATTATGATAGGTGATCTCCTGCTTTCTTCTTTCCATAGACTTAAGGAGGAAATCAGCGGTGTCCGCTACCATCTGATGCTGGATCCTCTCTTTTTCAGCCAGTGCGTTCATTGAGTTAATGATACTTTGTTCCTGCACATGTTCGGTTTGTTTTTCAATGTTTTCTTCGAGATAGCTCAACAGTCTGGGGTATCTTGAGTTTGAAAGCAAGGATTCATCACCGCCCCGGATTCCTTCAAAAGCCTGAAATGCAGAAACGGCAAACGTTTCTTCCACGAAGAATCCCAGGTGCTCTTCCACGAACCCTTCAACCTCTTCAGCATGACCGTTGATTTCATCCAGACGGTTAATGACTGCAATGATCGGTTTACCGAACGACTTCACATTCGCCAATTGCTCTTCAATATCCCATTGGCCAAGGTGATGGGCACTGAATACCCACAATACAACATCTGAATTCTGGATATAATCCAATGTCGTCTGTTCGTTATTGGACGTGATGGTAGCAAGTCCCGGCGTATCCACCAGATGGATTTTCTTCAATCCCGGGAGAGGGAATTCCAATTTCACGACAGAAACATCTCCAAAGAAATCTTGATTCCCTCTGTTCTCGCCTAATATCCCGTATATTTCCTCCGGGGTGCCCTCCTGATCATCTCCACTCTTTCGTTTAATGATGCCCCTCGGTTCTGATGCATGCTTAATCTCGATGATGCTTGCTGTCGCTTCTGTCACATTTACAGGGGATACAGCATCTCCGGCAAACGCATTCAACAGCGTAGATTTTCCAGCTTTCACTTCCCCCATTAACACGATTTTCAATGGGGTATTACATTTTTCTTCAAGGATGTCATATTCCATGCGGTGAGCATGGAGCTGACGAAGCAGCTCTGAGTGATTTGGAAATTCTTTTGATAATGTGACGAGCGGTGACTGCTTAAAGACCTTCTGAAGAGACTGCAGACGCGCCATGATTTCCATCCGACTTTCCCCTTCCTCTATTATAATAAGTATTCTTTCACTGACGGGTAATAATCAGGCGCCGAGCCTGAAATACCATCTAACAGCTTATTGCCTTTTGAAAGGACATTCTCTACTGCATTTCTATCTTTCTTCAAGTCTTTGATCTGTTCAAAACTGTACACTTCAATGAATGAATTTGTCGCTGAAGAATTGACTTTGTCGCTTGCCTCTGCTTTCATCGCACCAATGCTGGAGGTTATTTTCCTCGTAAGGTCTTTGATCATGCTATTCAGTTCTTCTGTAAGGCTGTTCCTCACTTTATCCCGTATGCCCTGTTTGGCAAACCAGCTGACGATTCCCCCGACAAGGAATCCGAGCGGTCCCAGGAAGATGGTGGCAACCAGTCCAGCTGCCACACCGGAACCGTATGTAATAAGATCTTCCTCTGTATTATCGCGGCCGATGTTTATATGGAATGCAATTTCCTTGTGCGAGGCAATTGCGTTCTGCTTTTGCAGATTTGGATATTCAGTAAAGTAGATTTTGTTCATATAGTTCTCAGCAAGCTTGGTAAAAGAGGACGACGCTTCCTTTTGCAAGCCTTTAAGCATGCTGACCAGTCGATCGGTTTCAAAAATCTCCTGATCGACGAACTCTTTTTGAGCATCTGAATTTTTTAAATTGATAAATGTTTCCGCCTGATACCTGATATTCTCTTCTACCCGTTTCCGGTAGCTGTTCAGCTGTGCTTTCGCATAGTCCAATTGCTTTCGGTATTCTTTTTCCACCTGTTCATCGGCCTTTTTCATTTCCTCCTGAAACTTGTACAAGTCCCTTCCTAAATGATCGGTGTATTGAATGACTGCCGCGGAAACCTGATTGTTATATGCCGAGCAGGATTCTTTCTTCTTGCGGCATTGGATGTTTTTCGCATTTTTATAAAAAGCATGCCGAATTTCATTCATGAGTGTGTTCATACCGCTCACTTCCAGCATTTGCTCATTTTTTGAGACAGCCGCATCAAAGGCCTGGGTAGCGGAGAACGGGACGATTGCACGGAAGAATCCGTTATAGATGGATTCTGCGTCCGCCAACACCCGCTTCACCCCGTCTTCACCCTGATTTGCATAAACAAGGTCGATTCGGTTGAGAACGGCAATGATATTCTGCTGGTGCTTGCCCCCTACTTTCGCCAGGCTTTCTTCCAAATCCTGAACGAGTTTCTTCGCATTGCTTGCAACGATTGAAGTGGCATCAAGCATCCACAGCACACCGTCTGCCTTATGATAGTAGTCCTGGACATTCGTACGGACTTCCCCCATTATACGCTGGGTCAATCCAGGCGTATCCACCACATAAAAGCTTTCTAATATAGGTGCCTTTTTCATTCCCCAGTGCATTTCCACAATATCAGAGTTATAGATTTCCTCGCGTTCAAGCTTAAGCTTCATCTCTTTGAAAGCTTCAAAACTGGAAATCTCCTTCTTATACTGTTTTAACTTTTCATTTACAATTCCTTCAGAGTCAGCACGCCTCTTTTCTTCGATTTCGATGATGGTCTTCGCCTGTTCGACATTTACCATTCGTTCCTTATTATCCCTGTATTTTATGAGTACTTTGTCAATCGGGAGGTCTTTCCGGTAGATGTCGATTTTCCATGTTTTCGGAAGTACACCAACTTCTGCCGCTTCCGTCTCGAGTAAGGCATTGATCAGAGTAGACTTACCATACTTACCTGTCCCAACAACAAAGAGCATGAAGGATTCATCCAGTCCTTTTATCAGGCTTTTGTACCGTGTATTGTAATCTTCCAAGAATGATAATAACCGTCCCGTTTTATTCGGTTTATTTCCGTGTATGGCACGTAAGTCTCTGCGAAATTCTTCCGGCAGGCCACGGTAATAATTCAATTCCTTTCTGACTACTTCATCAAGCCCTTCTTCCCGTATACGTTCAAGCTGCCCTAGAATGGACGTATAATGATCAAAACCGCTTGGTGCACTTGTTCGCTCTTTAAGTTTAACCCCATTCATCTAAAGCCCCCCTCAAACTGAAATAACGCCTAATGTAAATAAAAGAAGGGTGAGCATGATGCCGAAGGAACCAAGAGAAAATATGAATGACCAGATTAATAGCTTGTTTGACTTTTCCCCTGTCAACACACCACTCTCAGTCAACGTATGTAATTCTTTCACTTGATTACCAAGAGAGCCTGAATGCCGGTCCGCTTGCTCTTTTACGCTTTGGACAGCATTTTCCTGCTGATCGAACCTTCTTTCCATTTCTAAACAAAAGCTATCCACACTCTCCTGTACTTCATTTGAAAGATGAATATCTTTATCAATCTTCTGAACGATATTCTTCAACTGATGATCTACCCGCTGCTCGCGTTTATTCAGTTCAACCTGATGTTTCGTCAACTCTGCGTTCACAGCATGAAGATTCTCCAACGCCTTTCTCAGTTGCTCAACATTATTGGAAATGGCAGGAACATTCTTCTTCATCGAATCAGCCGATGTACCTATTATTTTCGTCACCGAAAGATCGAGGACCTCCTTGCTGATTTCCGTGATTAATTGATGAAACTCTCTTTGTAAGCCAGTTTTAGACATGAAACGTCTCCCCTTATGCAAGTATGTAACTATTATACCAATTAATAAAATAATTAGGTTAAATTACCAATTAAAAAATAGGGACAAGGGGACAGGTCCCTTGTCCCAACACAAACGTCCAATCAAAATGATAGATGGGACGGGGACCTGTCAATTAAACGTTTGTTTAGATTTGCATATGGCTTTGCGGCGGTGTTTTTGAGAGGTTAATCAAACGTTTGTTTAAAAGGGACGTGGGGACAGGTTTACTTTCCCACTAAAAAAATTGCGCGATTCTAACTCGCGGGACGAGGTACCTGTCCCCCTGTCCCGATCCACCTAAACCTTTATGCTCATATTCCGATAGTAAAAATAAACACCTGCTTTGCAAAGGAGAGCAATATGCTATTATTCCTAAACTTTTTAAAGAAGAAAAAAGAAAACGTCAAACCTATACAAACAAGAAAACCTACCGCTAAGTCTATAAAGAAGACTTCAGAAGAAATCGCAGTCAGAAAAGGGGAGCTTGGAGAATACAAGATAGACATCCAACTTGATCAGCTGCCGAAGGACTGCCGTTACTTGAGCGACCTTCTTGTAAAAAATACGAAGGCGAAGTCAGGATATTCCCAAATTGATCATGTAGTCTTGACTCCCTACGGCATTTTTATCATAGAAACGAAAAATTATCAGGGCACAATCTATGGCGGGAAAGACCGGAAAACGTGGCTGGTCAATGGAAAGTTTAAAATGATGAATCCATTTGTCCAAAATTATGGCCATATTGCCGCACTGAAAATACTAATTGATGAAACATACCACCCCTTATTCATCTCAATGGTTTCCTTCACAAAGAGATGCACCTTTAAAGTCGGTCTGGAGTATCGTAAAATCGCATCCAATGAGTTAATCGTCTATGATATTGAATTGTCCGAGTTCATTCACAGGAAGATTTCCGTCTTGAAGCTTCAGCACAAAGAACCCCTGTTGAGTGAGCAAGACATTTCCACTATTCATCATGCTTTTAATCATGCGAATATAACTGATTCAACCATTAGGGAAGAACATAAACTCAAACTGAGCACCCCTGAAGTAAAGAAAGGAGATCCCGACGCCTCCGCTGCCTGTGTGACGTGCAGTAAACCTGTTTCGTCAAAAGTACAGACGTATTGTCTGTCAAATAAGCGGTTCGGAGGAAAAATATATTGTTATGAGCATCAGAAGACTAGGTAGTGCGTGGCTCGTCCCCGTTTAACTCGAGGGAACAGGCAGGCCGTTAAAACCACAGGCCTGTGCCTAAATTCTCTACAACCATCGAAATGGGACACGGTACCTGTCCCCCCGTCCCACATGCCTATATGCCCTCGCTCGCTCATATAGTAAAGTAATCAACCGAAAAAGGGGTGAACCCTATGAAGAAAGTAATTTCTCTGACGTATTTATTCGGGGTTGTGTTTCTTCTGGCAAGTGCACTTTATTTTTTCGCTTCTAATTGGCAGGTGTTTTCCCGGCAGGAGAAGGTGGCTTTGGCGGGGTCGTTGATTGTGTTGTTTTACGGGGCGGCATTTCTTTTGGACCGGGTGTTGAAGGGGGCTCATTTCCTTTCAAACTGGCTGATGGTCAGCGGAGTGATTTCTTTCGGCTTGTCCGTTGCTCTTCTCGGGCAGCTATACAATTCCCACGCGGACAGTTATTTATTGTTTCTTGTCTGGTCGATTCCCGCACTCTTGTTCAGCTTGTACACGAGGTACAGCGGTTTTTATGCGTTGACCCATATCCTCATCCATCTGACAATCTACTTTTATCTGTTCCCTTCGTCCCCATTCGAACACTGGACACCCGCCCATACATGGTTTGCGTTCGGAGTCGGGATCATGAATACAATCTTATTTTTGATTATAAAAAAAAGCTGGATCTCTTCAAAGCCGCTTCTTTACCTGAGTCTCGTCTCTGCCAACTTTCTCTTTATGACAACGGCATTCAGTGAGGGGTACCCGGTTTTCTTCTCCCTCTTTTATATCCTCATCCTGTGGGTCGGGGTATATCGGTACATCCATAAAGAAACGTCCATCTTCATCATCCTATCGATGTTCGGAACGGGCTTTATCATTGGTAAAATGTTCGAGCTGATGGCACGGTATGTGTCCAGCCTCTTCTTTGTCGGACTCTTATTCGCCGCGATTCTATTATTGGCAGGAAGCGTTTTCCTCGTGAACTATTTACGGAAGCATCCCTCCTCCCGTCATTGGACAAAGACGATCTTCGTTGCCAGCGTCACAACCATCGCCTCTGTTTTCATCGTGGCATCAGTCTTCGGTCTGCTTTCTTTACTCATGGTGGATGTCTCAATGGTCGGATTATTCCTATTCGCCACGGTACTTCTCGTCATCCCAAGCGCGCTGACCAGCTGGCCGGCCCCTGTAAAATATTCACTCACCATGACAGGCATCGTCATCGGGATGCTGGCAAGCACCTTTGATGACTTTTCATATGCCATGTTCTTCGTCCTCGCCTTTGTGTTTTATCTTGAAAAACAGCCCGCTGGGAAAATTGTATTCTACCTTCTGTTTCAATTGAACCTGGGAATCTTCCTGGGACAAACGCTGGACTTAGGCGCCCATCCCCTCCTCGCGGTGATGCTGATCTTGAATAGCGCCGTGTTCCTAGCTGCTCAGAAAAGACACGTCATTCAGTATGGAGATTTCTCATTGGGTTCCTTGCTTTTTTCTCGCTAACGGTCATCGATCTTTCTCTGCCGCTTCATACGATCTACACCGTTCTGTTCTTTCTGACCGCAACGGGATGCATCTATTTTTTCAAAAAGCGGAACCGCACCTTCTATTGGGTTACATCCCTTGTCTTCTGGTTCATGCTCATTATCCAACTGTATTACGATTTGGCTTGGAAGCTCGTCCATAAATCCCTGCTCATGGCCTTATTAGGTCTCCTCTTCATCATGGTGGCTGCATACCTGGACAAAAAGGCCGGACACGATCTGCAATCCCGGGCGATGCTTTCCGGTAAAAAGCTCGGATTCCTCCTCATTATCTTCCTTCAAGGAGGATGGATCGGATATCAGGTCTATTCAAACGAAACCCTTTTACAAAACGGGGAAACGATCCTACTAGAGCTTCAGCCTGTCGACCCGAGATCCCTCCTCCAGGGGGACTACGTGCAATTGAATTACACCATTTCACAGCTCGAACGCACCTCCATCGAGGGCAACGGGCCCATCACCATCGTGCTGCGGAAAAATGCACAAGGCCACCACGAATATACAGGTGTGTATAGCCTAGACGGGGAATGGAACACCTCTTACGAAAAGAAATCGGGGGATGTTCTCTTAACCGGGAAGGTCACAGGTTCATGGGACCACACCACTCAGGTCACCTATGGGATTGAACATTTCTTCATTCCTGAGGGAACGGGAGTGGATGTGGAAGGGAAAGTGAAGACTGCTGTGGTTAAAGTGAGTGATAAGGGGGATGGGATTTTGGTGCGGTTGGAGGAATAGGAATACCAAGGGGACAGGAACTGTGGGCTCTCTGTCCCCTTGGTCTTTTCCACATTTATGCAAAAGGAAGCAAGAGAACCGTCCCCTTGCTTCCCCAGATGGGTTGTTGAATCGGGGGAAGATTTTTATTGTGATTGGAAGTAGGATGGTTGAGGTAATGGGACAGTGGACCTGTCCCTCTGTCCCGCACAAAAAAACCTCCAGATATATAATAACTGAAGGTTTTCATGCTTATGCGGTTTTCGGAATAACTTGATGTTCTTTAGACTTTTTACGAACCTTACGTCTTGTGTTGCCCACTATATAGCTTCCAAACGGAAGAAGTGAAGTCACTTTGATAAGGGCCAGCGAGATGATCAAGGTAATCACGAATACGCTAATTACCCTGGTACTTGTGCTGTCAAAATATGGAGCTACATATGGTGCAATAAAACGGAGCACCTGCCAGTGTACCAGATAAATTCCGAAAGAGAAGTTGCTTATCATATTCACAAATTTGGAATTTGGCAGCAGCTGTCCCCAAGCAAGGATTGCTAATGTAATTCCGATAGCCAGAGGAAACAAATCATGTCTGTAAGAAGCTACTCTAAAGTTTCCAGATTGATACGACAAGAAGAAGTAGCCAAACGCAAGAGCCACCCCTGCGAGAGTTAACCATTTGTATTTTAATAGTTTTTTCGCAAGGCTTTGATAATGCTTTCCTATTATATATGCGAGTGCAAAATAACCTAACCAGGCAGTAAACGGAATCTTGAGGTGGTTACGATTTTCCTGAATAAATGGAAGGTTTCCATTTAGAAGTGATAAGTGCGCAACCATGATCATTAAACTTATAGGAAGCAGCCAGTTTGTTGGGATTTTGAACTTAGTAACCACATAATGAAGAACGTAGAATTGGAATATGATCAGAACAAAGTATCCTTCATAGTTTCCCATGAATATGTTTAAAAATAGCTTTTCGCCAAGGCCAATGGCCGGGCTGAAATGTTTTGTGACGAAAGCATCGATAATGGCAAACGCAAGGTACGGGGCAAATATCCATTTAATTCGTTTAGACCAGAACTTTTCTGGAAGACGGTGTGGGTATCTGTTTGCCAATATAATCTCAGACAAAACAATGAAAGTAGGAGTCGCATAACATAAGGCAGTTCTGAGCAGATTATAATACTCGATTTCTGGGTAGCCAACTGCTCTTGCTGTCTGTGTTGTGCTGTGCAAGAATACAATACTTAAACAGGCAATGGTCCGCAGTAAATTCCATTCTTTAATCATATAAACTATCCTTCTAATTATTATTTAAAATGTCATTACTAAAATAACATGAAAAAAGTTTCGAAACAACTTACATCTTGTTCCAGTTCGTTACATTTAAATAACTTCAATTTTCTTACAAATCCAACCTGATGCCCCCACACCTAAAAAACACAAGCTGGGTGGGGGGTCAGACCCCAATACAAGCCTCAGTTCCACAGTTCATGTACCCCCTACCATATTCATGAAAAATGAAGCAAGAGATACGTCCCCCTTGCTTCTTCTTGCTTCCCTTAAAGGGGTGTACCACTCTCTGAAAAAGGAGTAAGATAAATAGAAAAACAGGCAATCACTTAAAGGATGACTCTATTATGATAAGTGCTTCAGCCATTTTCTCCATCGTTATTTTCCTATGTCTGCTCATTCCAATCATTGCACTGGTCATTCTCAGTATTATTAAGCTGCTTGAAAAAGAGTTTGATTACTTGCAGATGGAAAATAAACAGATCCAGCTTCAGACACAGCTCCATCAAATGGAATACCTACAGCTCAGCCAGCAAATCCGCCCGCATTTTCTTTTTAACAGTTTGAATGCGATGATGTCTCTCGCCAGGCTGAACAGAAATGAAGATCTCATCCAATCGATGGAGAAGTTCTCCCTCTTTCTAAGGTATCAGAACAAGGAGAAGGGGTCTCTTATTCCTTTTGAAAGTGAATTGGAGCATACAAAAAACTACTTAGCGATCCAGCAGATGCGTTTTGGCAAGAAGCTCGAAGTAGAGATCATGATTGATGAACGGGCACTGCCAACACACCTTCCTCCCTACACCCTGCAGACATTCGTTGAAAATGCCTTTAAGCACGGCATTGAAAATAAACGTGGGGAAAAGCGGCTGAAAATTGAATTGCACCGGGAAGGAAACTGGGTCATCTTAAAGGTTTTAGACAATGGAAACAGTGAAAATGAACCATTCATAACAAACGGAGATGGAACTGGGTTGGAGAATATCCGCAAAAGGCTTGAATTACTATTTGAACTGCATACAGAAGTCTCAATGAAACGAAAGCCAGGATGGACAGAAGTGAAAGCCATTTGGCCATATTCACCGGGGGAATCACAATGAATCTATTAATAATCGATGATGAACCATTAGAGCTTGAACAGCTCACTTATTTGGTAAAAAAACAATATCCGAACTGGAACATATTCACTGCAGAGGATGCCTTTGAAGCAAAGCAGCTAATAGAACAATATTCTTTCCCGCTTGCTTTTGTCGATATCCAATTGCCCGGGGATTCCGGGTTGGACTTTTGTGAATACTTGAGGGCGAAGGGTATAGACACCGAAGTCGTACTGATTACTGCTTATCAAGACTTCGTCAGCTATGCGAAACAGGCAATCCACTTGAATGTATTGGATTACCTCGTTAAACCTGTGATTGAAAAAGAACTGATTAAGGTGATTGAGGATTTTTTACAAAAAAACACGTTCACTGAGACGAAATCACTGCTGATCAACGAAGTACTGGAGATTGTCCACGAAGAGTACAATCAAAAGCTTCAGCTAACCAACCTGGCGATGAAGGTGTATGTTACCCCTACTTATTTAAGCAAAAAGTTCACAGAGATCGTTGGCATGAAATTCACAGATTATATCAATCATTTCCGGATTCAGAAAGCGAAGCAGCTGATGCTCGAAAACCCAGATTGGAGTCTGTTCAAAATCGCTGAAATGGTCGGTTTTTCCAGTCAGCATCATTTCAGCAATTCATTCAAGAAAATCGAAGGTATTACTCCGAGCCAATTTAAGGAGAACCGCTGATGATTGATTGGTATGTCCTATTATTCATTGCTTTTACACTCGTCATTCTTCTCATCGACAAGATTGGCAGATATCGCAGTGTCCATGAATATACGAATCCCGGAAAAGAAGTCGGCTTAGGCGGTGGAACATACTCTTTGGTGATTCAATATATGACTGGGGCAACCGTTCTTTTCCCTTTCATTCTTACAGTTAAAGGTGGATTGTCAAGCTTCTTCATTTTTACCGTCTCCTCTCTTATCCTCTATTTATTATTAAGGAAATGGATATTCAGCGAGGAGAAAATGGATGTCATTCTACATGACCAGTTTCATTCCCCCAGTAAAATAAACACTGCTGTATTTTTGATATTTGGTTTTTCCAGTATCGGGAGCATCTTAATCCAGACTTCGTTGATTATTATTCTGTTCCGGGACTTTTTTCATCAGTCCTCCTATTTGGCTGTGTTCTTATTTCTAATCTTTAGCTATGTATTATTTGGCTTAGGAGGAAAAATGGGAGTCACACGAGTCGGCAGCCTGATTTTAATCGGGGTGTTATTCACCATTTCCTTCACAGTCCTGACACTCTACTTAAGGACTGGAACAGAAGCTGTTTACCAGCGGTTCATGACAAACTTCCAAGGGATTTTCAGCGGAAGCATTTTGGAAAACGGTTCTTACTTTTTAACGTTCCTATTCGTTATGGCGGGCCAAACCTTCACAAGTCTTTATTTCTGGGAATCGGTTAATACAATCAAGCCCAATCACCGTTTATCTGCATTAAGGTATTCTTCATTTTCCTGGACCGCCTTATTGCTCTCCTATACAGCTTTGACAATGTACCTGCTTTCGCAGACTCAAACATCAGCATCTAAACAACTGCTTGAGTCGATGATTCAGTCCAATACAATAATAGCTCATATTTTCATCTATACTGGCATTTCCATGCTCGCAGTTGGCACCGGGCATTCCCTTTACTCAATAGTCAGTCTATTTCTAAATATATTGCCAGCACGACACACTGAAGAGTCATCATCCTATCACAATTTAAAAACAGGCTATTTTTATGGAATGTTTATGATCGTGCTTCATGGACTGTCAGGCGTACTGCTGGCGGGTTCCTTAGAAACATGGCTTCCTTACTTTATGGCCTTCTTTGCCTCGGCGTCTATCCCATTTTTTTATATTTTTCTGAAGGGGCAATTCTCCCTAAAGCATTTTTCACTTACAGTCGGACTGATGAGTATAGCAGGAATTGTAATCAACTTGACGGTAACCGACTTGTATATGGTCGTACCGGTAACTGTCGCTCTCACATTCGTTCTACATACGCTGGTGACAAAATTTATATAAAATTGTGCAAAAACAGATTGAAATTTTGCAAACAAGCACAGGTGAAAAAGTGTAACATTTTAATTATTCAGAATATAAAAATAAAATTCAGGAGGGATTTACATGACTGCACATTTATCGACCCAAGCGTTTGTTTATGCCATGGATAAAAACAATAAGCCAGCACTGACAGTGAAGTCTGGAACAGAGGTCGAAATTGATACTTTCGACTGCTTCCAGAATCAAATCCAATCCGATCAAACGACTTTTAACGCGATTGACTGGAATCAAATCAACCCCGCAACAGGGCCGGTTTATGTTGAGGGAGCACAGCCTGGTGACATATTAAAAGTGACGATCGATGACATCGAGTTAGGGAACCAGGGTGTCATGGTTGTTGGGCCGGAGCTTGGTGTCATGGGACACCGCTTGGATAAGTTCGAAGTAAAGATCATTCCTGTCGAGGATGATAAAGCGATTTTCAATGAAAAAATCGCGCTGCCGTTAAACCCTATGATTGGTGTTATTGGAGTAGCTCCAGAGGGTGAAGCTGTCAATAATGGTACTCCTGGAGCCCATGGCGGAAATATGGATACAAAGCTGATTACCACGGGGGCAACCCTTTACTTCCCTGTCTTCCATCCTGGTGCACTTTTTGCGCTGGGAGATTTGCATGCAGCAATGGGAGATGGAGAAATCAGCGTGTCGGGAATCGAAATCCCCGCAAAGGTAAAGGTAACGCTTGAAGTCCTCAAAGGTCACAACATAAATCATCCAGTTTTGGAAAACGAAGAAGGTATAGCCACTCTCGTTTCCAAAAAACTATTAGATGAAGCCGCCAATGCAGCTGTTGAGGAAATGATCGATTTACTCCAGCCGCAGACAGATTTGTCTTTAGGTGAGTTCACCATGCTGATGAGTGCAGCGGGTCAAGCACAAATCAGCCAAATCGTCGACCCGTTGAAAACGGCACGATTCTTTGTGCCGCGGTCCATCCTCGAAGCTTACAATATCGAATTGTTCAAGAGAGAGGTGGTATAATCCATGGCTGAACTCCAATCTAATCAACCCCAGTCAAATATGGGTTATAAACAGGAGTTAAAAAGATCCCTGACATTCTGGGATTTGCTGATTTATGGTTTGGTATTCATGGTACCGATCGCTCCGTTCGGAATATATGGCGCAGTTGCCCAGGGTTCAAATGGGATGGTCGCCCTTGCCTACCTCATCGGGATGGTCGGGATGATTTTCACCGCATTAAGCTATGCCAGAATGTCTGAGGCCTTTCCGATTGCCGGATCGGTATATGCCTATGCACAGCGGGGCATCAATGATTCTGTAGGTTTTATTGCTGGCTGGCTTATATTGCTCGATTACATTTTCGTACCTGCACTTCTTTATCTAGTCAGTGCCGCGGCATTGCATGATATCGTTCCAAGTATTCCATTACTCGTTTGGCTCGTGATTTTCATCGCGATCAATACAGTCGTCAACGTGCTGGGAATTGAGTTCACTGCGAAGGCGAATAAGATCATTGTGGTCGCCGAACTAATTGTTTTAGTGATATTCGTAGCTGTCGGCATTTTTGCCATCACGAAGGGAGTGAACGGAGCTGAGTTCACTTGGAAACCTTTATATGATGCAGATCATTTCAGCATGGGTACAGTAATGGGTGCAGTATCAATCGCTGTACTCAGCTTTTTAGGATTTGATGCTATTTCAACATTGGCGGAAGAATCTAAAGGCGGCAGTAAAGCCATTGGTAAGGCAATCATTTTCTCTTTACTTGTAGTTGGAGTCCTGTTCATCATCCAGACTTGGGTAGCTGCATTGATCTGGCCTGATTACACAAGCTTTGAAAATGCGGATGTGGCATTCTATCAGATTGCTGAAATCGCTGGCGGCCCTTGGCTGAAGTGGACGACGATCATCGCAACCGCAGTGGCCTGGGGAATTGCCGACGCACTTGTTGCACAGGCAGCCATATCACGAATCCTGTACAGCATGGCCCGAGACCGCAAGCTGCCAAAGGTCCTGTCAAAAGTACACCCTAAATTCAAGACACCTTATGTCAGCACCCTGCTTGTTGCTGTTGTCTCGTTGCTTGTGACAGCATTCTTTGCTTCACAAATCGGTGCATTGGCATCAGTGGTCAACTTCGGTGCATTATCAGCATTCTTGTTCCTGCATGCATCTGTGGTCATTTATTTTATCAAAAAGCAAAAGAGCAAGCAGTACTTTAAACATCTGGTACTTCCGCTGATCGGTTTTATCATCATCGGTTATGTATGGTTCTCTCTTGATCCACTTTCCAAACAACTGGGATTCATTTGGCTCGGAATCGGAATTGTCTACCTGATCCTGCTGAAAGTATTCAAAAAGGATACCTCGCTTGATTTAGAATAAATAATGTTTTAAAAGCCTGCAGAGAAAGGAGTCTCCCTCGATCTACAGGCTTTAAAAACAAACACTCCTAACAACTTTATTTTTAATAATTAACACTTATATTAAGTACATCCATTTCCCTTTTTTAAAGTTGTTATTCTAATGTTTTATTATCTACATGGATCAGAGCATGAGGACAGGTCTATCAGTTCACCAAGAATCAGGGGGCCTGTCCCCTTGCTTTCGCCTCTCCTTCACAGGAATGTCTTAGCTCCCACTCTCATAGACTTAAAGAAAAGAAGGGAGCTGGTCTCAATGCTTGAGTGGAGTGCTGTTATTGCAGCCGTCGCGTTTACCATTCTCGTCATCTATTTGATTTTGACATTAAGAAAAGTAATGACAACACTTGCTGAAACAAACAAGACGCTGTCTGACACCCGGACAGCGGTGAATGGCATTACAGAAGAAGCTGAAGAACTGAT
This sequence comes from [Bacillus] enclensis, assembly GCF_001456935.1. Lineage (GTDB taxonomy): Bacteria > Bacillota > Bacilli > Bacillales > Bacillaceae_B > Rossellomorea > Rossellomorea enclensis. The sequence goes on from NZ_KQ758485.1 coordinate 231,995, forward strand.
TCATACAGCTAACCAAATTTCTGTTGATGTAAAAGGAAAAATGAAAGCCGTTGACCCTTTGGTTGAGTCCGCTCATGATGTTGGGGAAATCATACACAATGTTACCAGTTCGGTAAAGAGAACATCTTTGCAAAAGAACAATCCCAAAACCATTCATGCGCATGAAAGCAAGCCTGTACAAATTAAATTGAAGTAAGCAAAAAGAGGCCGGGCGATCCGGCCTCTTTTTATTTCGTTGGGGCTTCACACGATTGCCTACGCTTGATCACGACGAGTTCTCCCTACTCTCACACCTAATCAGGATGGGCACATCTGTATCCCTGCAAATCCGTAATGCGTCCCCATTATACCAGTTCACCTACTTTATATAGACGCTCTAGAAAGCAGAGTCGGAAACGTCTGCGATTTACCCGAAACGCAAAGTGTCAAACAACCTGTCATATGCTGATGCATTTGTAGACGCTAGGTGGTAAGTAGAATGTAAGGGGTGATTCATTTCATTTTGCTGTATGCAGTCAAACGTAAGACAATAACCTGGTTTCACTTTCCATATTTGTACAAAAAGAAGCAAGAGACCGTGTCTTTGCTTTTATCAAAATTCTATTTTAATATAATTTCTGAATCAATTATTCCATTAAATCATCCAAAATATCGAATATTAAATGAAAATTTGAATATTGTTTTAGAGAATTGTTATCTCTTTGAATAAATTCCCAGGTTTCTCGCTTGGTTCCTTTGACAGCAAATGCTTCTTTTTTAAAGAAATCCACAAAGTCCTTTGGCTTCCCTTTATATTTCTTATCAAACTCTTTTGCTTTTGGTTCTTTTTCTTTATCATTTAAATTCATTTCACCATGAATTACATGATCTAGATTGCAGGAAAAATACAATAAATGATAGTTAATACTTTTTTGGACTTTTAGCGTGGGATACATAGTTTTTAATTTTGCTGCTTTAACTTTATTTCTTTGTTGTATATTAATTGCCTTTTTTTGGCTAGAAACCTTTATAGAATTACAAAAATATTTTTTACTTTCCCCAATATTTTCATCTACTATAACTAGATCATCATTAATGAACGCCCCGTCTGTGTCTGCAACTTGAATAACAGCAAGAATTTCATTTTTAGTATATTTATATTGTTGCATGACTTTCTGAACCTGATCCCCAACTACCGCTTTAATCCCCTTTCTATATGAATTATCGGAAAAAACGTCCCCATGAGTTAAGTGAATAAAGACTCCAAATGTGTCTCTTACATATTTCCTAATGGAAGAAATTGCTCTTTCATCAGATATCCCCTCGACAATGACAATAACAACCTTTTTTTTAGCCATTATTTAACTCACCAGCTTCTTCGAACGCATCCATAATATCGTACCTATCTGTTTCTTGATAAACTGATTCTTCATCCGTACCTAATTGTATTGCTCGTATATAAACGTCCCTAATATTATTGGTTTCTTTTATTCCCTTTAAATTTATATACCTTTGCTCTGGGTTTGTAGTAGTAAACACTAAGTTATCTTTATCTAGGACCTCTAGTAAACGTAAATTATGAGAAGTAAATAAAAGTTGTCCTTTTCCGCTGTCATTTAATATTCGGACTATCTCACCGAGGAGAAATTCGAATATACCAGCATCTAATTCATCAATAACAATGCAAGCATTAGGATCATTATACATTACTATTAAAGAGCTTAGAATAGAAACTAATTTTTTTATCCCATCTGATTCACAAGAAATAGGTAATGCGATTCCCTCTCTAATTGCAATCAACTCAGCCCTCATGCCAATACTTCCATCCTTTAGTGTCTGTTCTCCTACTGGTCTTAACTCAACTGTAAGTCCAGGTACAATTTCTTTTAATACTTTACTTAATGACCAGAACATATTTTGAACCATCTTATAAGTATCAATTTTCATTTTTATCGGTTCATTACTTGGTAGAACTATAAACCCATATGTTACTTCACCATTAACCAGCTCCCTTTTCCTGAAATGAACCGGGATCATTACATTTGCGAGTATTAGACTAGAATGCTGATTGTTAATTACAAATAAATTATTTGCATATATTTGTTTTATATTGTCAATAAGGTTGCTTACATTCTTATTCAATACTTGTTTTGCTAAAGAAAGGCCTTCTTTTCTGAATAGAAAAGATGTACTTTCCTTAAATGCAAGCTCAGCATTAACTTTATAAGAAACAAAATAATCGTTTTTATTAGATTTTATTTTTTTGAAAACTAGGTTAGGTGCTATTGTATATTCATCGTTTGACCTAAAATACTGAATAGCAGTTTTTGGTCTTGATCCTTTAACCAATTCTTTGAAACGCAACTCTTCTCTAGAGACATAAACACTGACTTCATCATTATTATCATCATTACTATCTATGTCCGATTCATCAGGTTTTTCACTATTAAACTTTGTAATATCCACGCTATAATAGGTCTCAAAAAGTTTGTTTTCTAAACTAACTAGAAAAGTAAAGTTTAAACTCGATGTGTCACTTCCTTGGTAAATTAACATTTCTGTTGATCTTGTTAACTTTTCTCCTTGAAGTAATCTTTTAAGTATTTGAAATGCCTCTACGATGGCAGTTTTTCCGGAACCATTTTGTCCATAAATCCCTAAAACATCAGCATTTTCTAATGATCGCGTTTTTGAACTTGGAAAAGAAACTTTTCCTTGTAACACATTCTTAAAGTTTCTAACCTCTACTTCAGTAACCCTCACTAAATTCACAGTCTCATCCCCTTAGGGTGAATTAAATAATACACCATAAATTTTTATCGCTTTATATGATATATTATATTCCGAAATAGACAATAAGTATACATAATTAACTCATCTTTTAAGCTAATTTCTTTTTTTAAAACTTAAAACTCATATATTTAAGGTTATAGACAAGGACTAATAATTAGACCTAAACTACAAGCTTTTATTGTATGGAAGCATGGGGACGGTTCCACTGCTTCCTCCTACAAAAGCAAAACATTCCTCCTCTGAGCTTCGTTACCCTCAAGCCTTAAACACCAAATTAACCGAAACCCCCAATATCCTAGCCGCCTGCCGCTGGGACACCCCTTCAATCCGCTTCACCTTCCTCAACACCGCATTCCGATCCTCTCTCGGAAGACTCTTCAATTGAGGAATTTCAATATTCCCGAGGCACTTCCTTATTTCAATCCTGGCTTCATCATCGGATAACCTTCGCCCAAAGCCCCCGTAGTCCTCCAAACACTGGTCCTGATTGGTCCATTCATTAAAATTCCTGAACCTTGCCTGTGCAATGGAGATATCATGAGAGAACATACGCAAGAGATAATGGGGATCTAGAAGATCCAGGGAATAAACAGATTGACCGTAGTATCCTCTGCAGCTGCTCCACTGCCAGTGGTGGGGCTTTTCCACGATGCCTGCTTTCACGGGGTTTTGGTGAATGTACCTGGTGACGGTGAGGAGGTAGCCCACGGTTTCCACATTCTCGCTTTTGAACCGGTCCTGAAAGAGATGTCCGGTTGTTTTGTACTTCCAGTTATAGTAGTTGGCATAGCTGACACCGATCCGTTTCATCACAATTGAAATGCTTTCGCTTCCTTCTTTGACGAGAAGGTGGACATGATTCCCCATCAGGCACCAGGCATAGAATGCCATTCCGGATTTTGTCTTATATTTCTGAAGGATATCAAGGAACTTAAGGCGGTCTTCCTCATCATGGAAGATTTCCTGCCTGTTCGCTCCCCTGACAATGACGTGGTACACTCCACTGCTACTCTTCCTCCTGGCATGCCTGGCCATCCGCTTCACCTACTCATAAAATCTTAGTTATACATCATCCCGCTATCTTCCCCCGTCAGCGATACAGTGGAAGTCCGGGACAACTTACGAAATGTAAGAGCTTCGGTAATGGCCCCGTCGGTTATAGTCTCCTCCCCCACCAAGTCGGAGATGGTGCGTGCCAGCCTGATGATTTTGATCTGCACGCGGTTACTCAACCCGTAATGAATTGAGAGTTGCTGAAGGTCCTTCTGCTGCTCTGGAGTCAGGGGACTCTTTTTGATCAGTTCCTCGAAAGGGACGCTGCCGTTGCATATTTCCCTTCCGTAACGGTAATGTTGTCTTTCCCTCGCCTGGCGTACCCGTTTCATGATCTCTCTCGAAGACTCGATACCGGCAAAATCATGATTTTTCAGATTCACCGCCTTCAATGAAAGCAGAAGATCCATCCTGTCCAAAATCGGTCCCGACACGCGGCTTTTATACGCTTTTATCTGTTTTTCCGAACAGGTACAATATTGGTCCTTGGATCCATAATAGCCACAGGGGCACGGGTTCATTGCAGCGATGAAGATGAACTTCGCGGGGTAGGTGACCGTTGAGTGGGCGCGGCTGATCGTGACAGTTTCGTTCTCAAGTGGCTGCCTCAACATGTCCAGCGTCTTCTTTGAAAATTCCCCGAGCTCATCAAGGAACAGGACACCGCGATGGGCAAGCGACACTTCGCCGGGTTTGGGGTTTGTTCCTCCGCCAATGATTGATACGGCTGAAGCAGAGTGATGAGGATGACGGTATGGAGGCAGCGTGATGGAGGTATAAGGGGCACCAGCCAACTGATAGAGGCTGATCTTTTCAAGCTGTGCTTCCTTCGACAATGGCGGCAGGATCGAACGGAACGTTTCGGCAAGCAGGCTCTTCCCGCAGCCTGGCGGACCGTCCATCAAAAGGAAGTGCTCACCGCTCGCTGCAATCTCCATTGCCCGCTTTGCAAATTCATGCCCGATGATTTGATTGAAATCTCTATCAATCGTCTGTTGTTCCTCTCTTCTCTCTTCAATCCGTGGGAACGGGAGCAGCTGCTGACCGGAAAGGACATCGAGCACATCCCGGATCGTTTCTATGTAAACCAATTCAAGCCCAGGGATGTCGATGGACGGGATGGAAGGATCAAATGGGAGGAATAACGTTCGCAGCTTCAGCTTCTTAGCAGCCAAAATAGCGGCAATCATCCCTTCAACCGGAAGTACCGTCCCGTCTAATGACAATGCCCCAATGAATCCGGCATTCTTCGGAACATCGTCCTTCAGGAAATCCGCGCTCTTCAGTACCCCGATCGCAATTGCCAGATCAAACAACGGACCGTTTTTCTTCTGCTCTGCAGGTGACAAATTGATGATCACTTTCATATCCACCAGCGAAAAACCAAGACTGCGCAAAGCTGCCGACACCCGCTCTTTCGATTCCTTCACTGATGCATCCGGTAGCCCGACCACCACGATTGATTCCATCCCCTCCACCACCTGGACCTCTACCTGAACGGCATAACCTTCCAGGCCTTTCAAACCAATACTTGTAACCTTTGCTGACATGAGTAGCATTCCTCCGATCTTTTTGTACGTTGGAGATTCGTAAACTATTTAGACATAAAACAATTAAGGAAGATTTATTAGTAGGATGGGGGCGTTTAGAGCGTAAATGTGAGAAGTAAGAGTTTTGAGGTGTTTCTTGATAGAGGGAATTATGGGTGAGATCAATTTGATTAAAGGGGTATTATCGAGTTAGTTGGGAGAGTATACCTAAATTTTACATATAATTTTTAATATTACAAAAATTTATTTTCGATATATTTTTTAATGGTTTAATATCGGTTTTGGTTACGCAAGGATTTTCCATATTTATGAAAAAGGAAGCAAGAGAACCGTCCCCTTGCTTCCAGATAAATTAAACATTATTAACTAAATATAACAACCTCTCTGATTTTTCTGTGCTATAATGACGGTAACATTAAGGGGAGGGTAAGTTGTGAGTAATCGTATACAGTCATTAGATTCACTAAGGGGCATAGCTGCTTTCGTTGTGATAATATTTCACGTTTTATTGTCGTTTTCCCTATTTTATAAAGCAGATAAGAACTTTGAATACGGTAATGTAATTGCAAAGATATTTAACGAAACACCTCTCCACATGATTTGGGGCGGAAATGAAGCAGTTTTGTTATTCTTTGTATTAAGTGGTTTTGTCTTGGCGATACCCTTTCAAATCGGGAAACAAGGAAGTTACAAAAACTTCATTATAAAAAGATTTGTTCGAATTTATATACCTTATATTGCAGTAATGACTCTATCAGTTGTTTTGATGGTGTCTTTATATGAATATAAAGATGCTACAGGATTGAGCGAAGCTTATGAGAACAGATGGAATCACGATGTAACGTGGAGGGCGATATTGGCATATATCTTTATGATTAACTATGATACTGCTAACGTTAATGGGGTAGTGTGGACTTTATACCATGAAATGAGAGTAAGTTTAATATTTCCATTGTTAATGGTTCCATTACTAAAATTAAAACCAATTAAAGCACTTATGGTTTTAAGTGCTGGAGTAATTTTCTCATTAATTATTACCATTTCGCCTTTCCTGTTGTTAGGAAGAAGTGATCTCACCTTAATCATTAGAGATTTCGGGTTTACTGCTTATTATTCCGTATTTTTCATCTTAGGAGCATTTATTTCAACGTATAGAAGGGTAATTGTTGAATGGACATCTGCACAATCTGAAAAATTTCGATTGTTAATGTTTGTTGTAAGTATATTCCTCATTAATGGTAAGTGGGTTGTGAATATTATCCCCATAAAAAGCACACTTTTGTTGTATAGTCCTCTATCTGGAATTGGTATTGGGATATTGTTTATTGTGGTGCTATCTTCTCCACTTGCTAATAGACTGTTGACTGTGAAACCACTTCTCTTCTTAGGGAAAATATCATACTCACTGTACTTAACACACGTATTGGTTATTATGCTTACGACAATAGCGTTTGAGCAGATTGGACATGTAATGTGGGCGTTTATCCTATCACCGATAGCATCTATACCAGTTGCTTATTTAGCTTTTAGAGCATTTGAGTTACCATCAATGCAATTAGCGAGTAGATATAGTCGAAAAGTTAAAGAAAGAAAAAATGCCCTAGAAATTAGTAAAGTTTTATAATTATTAATGAACAATCGGACGATGTGATGCAGCAGTGAATAAATAAAAAAAGAGCATTCAGAAAACAATTTGAATGCTCTTTTTTGTAACCGATTAGTTCAGGAGTGTCTATGCAAACTTCGATATGTTCGGACAGTGTTAACGGAAGGTCATGATCATCAATATCTTCCATCCAGTTGTCATTCTCTTGTGCATATTTAAATGTTTTTTCACAATAAGAAATACCTCTTCCCCCGTAGCGTGGATAATCTGGACAATTAACTCTGTCGCACCTTTTCTTCATGTTTTGCCATGCCCGATAAGGTCTAGTGCCTGTCATGCTATGAGTCCTGAACATGCAACCGCAACTTTTGTTATTCCCACTTCTTAAATCCTTAAAAGGGTAAACGGCATATTCACCGCAATCACATAGTGGAAGTCGTTTAAAGGCTTTCGGGAAGACATGAAAGATGAATATGATGATTCATTGACTAATCAATGTAGATCAAATAGACGACAAATACGATCTTGACTATGAATTGCTGAACACAAGGATGAAAACAGGCTGGAATATAGAACGAGCTGTCTCAGCTCCAAAAGATGAGTATTGCGGACATAATGATCCACCAGTGCGGAGATTTGAGCCACTGTTTGCGGTCAACTGAGCCAATGTGGTTAGTTTATACTTTTTCGCATATTTCCCATAGTTCTCACAAAAAGTACGATAGGCATAGGGGGATCTTTCCACCTTCACGCGCCTCTGTAGAATACTCGTGATGCAATAGGGACAAGGTTACATTCTTCTTTTGTAGTTCCTTATGCACTCTTTCCCAATCAATTGGGAAGTACCCTTTCTCAACAGCCTGTTTCTCTGGGAAGAGAAATGTTTCTAGCCACGGATTGGTCATTGTGTCGTTCAAGCTTTCCACACCAAGTTTTTTGGCACGTTGAACGACATCTGAAGCTGTACTCCTAGAGTGCCCAGTGCTAGAACTAATCGTTCTTTGACTGACTTCTTCAAAGTGAAGTTCCAGAATCCTTCGGTAATTAACCATAAAAAAGCCTCCTGTATAATAATGTCATGCTATCTGGCATGCAAGGTTATTATACAGGAGGCTTTTCTTTATTCTATTTATAGTGGCCCTGCATTCCGCAAAGGGTGGCTCCTTTCTCCGCAATGACTGGCTCAAAACTCCGCATAAGTGGCTCATTTTCACTGCAATAATCAAAAGAGGAGTATGAGAAGATAACCTTTAACGGTGAGACCAAAACAACTACAGAATGGGCTAAAAAGAGCATGACATATCACCAGTTAAAGAAAAGGCTCATGCGTGGCTGGACTACAGAAAGAGCCTTAACCCAACCTCTTAGAAAATCTCCGAAAAGAAGCTGAAGCGAATATCCGAAGAACGAAAGAAAGAACAGCACAGAGAAGGGCTCATAGACGATGGTGCACCCTGGCTTAAAATGCTGGGAGACCGCAGCCGGACCTCACATCCATACGATGAAGCCGCAGCATTAGAGATCTATAATAATATAAGAGATGCTTACATCACATTATTAAATCATGCCTATGAAAGTTTAAGGGGGAATATCCCTGGGAATAAAGAGGAAAAAGGAAGCAAGAGAACCGTCCCCTTGCTTCCTGGTCTTACTCACTGCCATAACAGTAAATTTAAAAAGAATTGCGGCATTGATATCCTAAAAATACGGAGGATGTCAGCCACTATATCCCCCGTTTTACAATAAAAACAGTCAAATCAAACTGCGATATACAAAAATATACCAAATGAAATTGAATATATTTTTTTATAAGCCTACTTTTTCACTGATCTCGAACCATCCCCTTGCTTCCCTTATTTTTCTTAGTTGTTATAACAAATGCAAAGAATAAAATTAATAAATGGAAAATCTTATACCTATGGCGAAGTGCTGTACCTGCATTCGATACTCCTATCCCGAAAATAAAAATTACTGATAATAACATTATAAAAGTACCCATAATAAGAGGATCTCTACGCAGTAATTTTTTGAAATTCAATATAGGATATAAAAATAACATTAAATATATCAAGCTATCCTGAACAAATGAGAGAACATCAAAAATATTCCTCCAGTTCCATGGAAATGGAGATCCGATAAAGTAAAACATTTTAATAGGTGCATATAAAATTAATTGAAAAGGGTTGTTTATTGTTATTTCATTTAAGTACGCTGCTCCTCCTCGATTACTACCTTCGGCAATACCATAAATATCACTAGAATCAGTCAGTCGGTTTGAAAACTTATTCATAAATGGAATACTGTCTAATGGGATAACACTTAACGATAATACAAAAAACAATAATATAATAAAAAGGAATATAGATTTAGGAGTAAAGGCTAACTCGAGACTTTGTCTTCTAATAAAAAGAAACACAAAAAAATAACCGATAATAATACCAATAACACCAGAGTGAAAACTAGCTCCAATTAATAATATTATTAAAGAGAGGAAGAAATATCTATTAAGAGCTACTTTATACCATTTAAAGAAATAGTAAAAAGAAGTTACTACCAGGAATGTAATAATAGCTTCACGAAGCAATATACTAGAAAAAATAAGAGCTTGTGGAAAAAAGGTAATAAGGATGAGACACACTGTTTTCACTTTGTCACTTACATTGAATTCTTTTAAAATTTTATAAACAATCATAATTGTTGACAAACTTACGAGAACATTAAAATATTGCGCAACAATACGTTGATCCCCTACTATAAAAAATAGAACACCTAAAAATTTTGAATATATCCCACCGTATATAGATTCTTGCAACAAACTTATATTTTGAGATATCGCTATTCCATGATGATAAAATCCTTCTGTATCATTACCACTATGAGGTAATGTTATTACTCCCTTTGCAAATATATCAATAAACATTAACGACATTCTACTAAATAAGCCTAATAATAGAATAAGTCTAATTTTCCCTCTAAATAAGCCTAAAGTGAAAATTAAAAAAGGGAGATTTAAAATGACTAAAATTAATCCAACAATATTGGACTGACTAAATACATCTTTAAATATAAAAACAATAAGTAATTCTATAATAAAAAATAACCATACGAGTAACAAAAGGTCACCTTCTTTTTTACATAATTTCACGATTAGAACTACTTTATCTTTTTTAATTCCACATTTAATTTAGGTTTATAAAAGAAACCTACAATTGTATTTACAAATATAATTTTAATATATAGATTACTTTTAATATTTTTTGTAATTAAGGAATAACTTATCCCCAGTAATTGAATGACGAAAATCCCCATTAAAGAAATTAGTAAATTATAGTTTAATGATATACAAACAATTAAGAAAACTAATGTAGCAATATCCAAAATAAAAGGTACTAAAAATTTATTTAAGGCATTGTGTGTTAATAATTGTAAGAACGAATTATTATCAATTGCAGATCTAAAGGTTTGACCTATACCCAAAGTTCTCTTAGAGAAAACCCTTTTGTATATACTTTGTTTTGAAGGTTTGATTATTTTATGGGTGATCATTTTAATTGGAGCTTCCAATATATAGTAACCATTTTTCTTTAGCCTCAAATAAAGTTCTGGTTCCTCTGATGATATTAAATGAGAATAGTAATTGCCAACTTCCTTTAACACAGATGCTTTGATTAGTAGTGCTCCACCAAAATGCTCTGCTGTTCTAACTTTATGAGTTTTATAGATATTATCTTGAATTTGTATTTTTCCATTTGGTAAAGAAATTACATCTCTTCTTAAACCAATTAATCCTACCTTGTCCTCTGAATTATTTTCAAGTATTTCCATACCCTCGGACAAAAAATCATTTTCCAAAATCATATCTCCATCTAAGAATAATATATATTCTCCTACAGCTTGCTCGGAACCAACTTTTCGTCCAAGGGCAGCTGAAAATAAATTCGAGTGAGTTATTTCTATGATTTTCAGGGGGTATTTTTCTCCGTATTTTAAAGCTTTAACTATAGTATTGTCTTCAGAATTAGAATCAACTAAAATTATTTCGTAATTCACATTAGATAGACTCTCAAAACTATTAATAACGGACTCAATACAACTTTCTATATTTGCTTCCTCGTTCTTTGATATTATTACTATTGATATTTTTTCATTCAAAGCCATTTTACTAATCCTCTTTTTTGGCCCAAGGGGCTAATGTAAATATTTTGGTTGCTTCATTCGAATATTCTTCACATGTTAACGTTGGTTTACTTTTTGTTTTAATTAAATTCATAACAACAGATTTTATATTAGGGTTTACTTCTCTAATTCTATTATTCTCAGGTTGCCCTATATCATTTAAAAAGTTTGTACATTTTTCATGGTACTCTACTAAGCAAAAGGGAATATTTGCCATATACGCAGCTATTCCACCATGGAGTCTAATACTAAAAAAAGCTGTGCAATTATTTACTTCTTGCCAAATATAGAGGGGACCTTTTTCGTTACTTATTATCTCAACTTGAACATTTGTATGTGAAATAGATTGTATAAAATCATTAGAAATTTCTTGATCTCCAATTTCTGAGTTATTATTCATAATAAATACTTTTAGTAGTAGTTGATCACCGAGTTCTTCACATACTGATTTTATTCCTTCTATAACTTGTTCATTTCTTTTTTCTTCTTTTGATATATCTCCTCCAACATATCGTTCATAGTTACATAAAGATACTCCTAATACTATTTTTTCATCGTTAGAGTTATATTGTTTTTGTATTGGAAAAAGTATAGGTAATAAACCTGCTATATCCCTTCCCAAATTATACTCTATAGGAACATCCATTTTTTTTAGTATGTTGAAAGATTCTTGATCTCTAACAGAAATATATTTAAGTTTTAGAATAAATTCTTTTGCTTTAAGATAGTCAGTATAATTGTTGAAGGGACCAACCGAAACTCCAATAGCCCCTAGTTCTGATAAATTTTTTTTTGATAATTTTTTTTGAAAGTTTCTCATCGTATTCGAAGTTCCTGAACCAATCGTAGAACCACCTGCTAAAACAATTACATCATTTTTTATAAAGGACTTCGTCATAACTAATGCTCTAAGAATTTTTCCTACCTTATTAGATTTAGTATAAATATTATTAAATTTGTTTAGTTCATAATTGCTTTTAAACCCAGTAATTGGAGTACCAACAATCGATGTTTTTTTTATATTCCAATATTTATTTGCGGCTTCTACAGAAAGCACACCAAACAAGTCATCTCCAAAGTTCCCCATACCATAGTAACCCGTAAATCCGATGTTTAGTTTATTTACCAATTGTACATCCTCCATAAAATCAATTTTTTTTAATTACATATTTATCTAATTGAATATAAATAATAAAAAGTAAAATTATATACATGATAGTCATTGATAGGCTATAAACCATAAAAAAGATTTCATTTGGTAATTCATACACATTAGAAACGAAAAAAATAACCATTATTACAACTAACCTAATTATGTCCCAATAAAATCTAAATTCATGTTTTTGTATTATATTTAATATCTCAGATATGGGAGAAACAATTAACATCATTAGTAACATAGGAGATAAATATCTTACTACATAACCAGATTTAATCCATTCTTCCCCAAATAAGATTGAAAATAAGCTTGGAGAAAAAATTGCCAATATAGAAAAGGGAATAACTCCTAATATAATTTGAATTTTAATTATCTTAAATGTTTTGTCCTTTATACTGATTATTTCACTTTTGTTATTTATTTGATTTACTATATCTCCTATATAAACACTAGAAATAGATTTTCCAATTATTTGTATGGGGGATCTAATCATTCTATAACTTAGCGCATAGAGTCCAGCTATTATAGGGTCATAGACAATTGTCAAAAGAATAGGGATAATATTAGTACCAACACTATTAATTAGAGAAGAGGGGGCATTAACTAAAGGATATTTCCGATATTCTTTTGCAACAGCCAGAATATTCATAAAATCTTTTTTAATAAAAACAGATAGAATCTTAGATTTATATTTATTAAAAATACTAATACATACAACTATCCTTCCTAAAAAATCTCCCAGTATTAGCGATACTGAAGAAGGATAAATATATCCCAACCCCAACTGAGAAAGTCCTTGTGAAGCTACTAAATTTATTTTTGTTCCACTTATAAATTTATAGTCTCCTTTTTTTATAGAATAGAACGTAAATATTTGATATATACCTGAAATGAAAACTGTTAATGGGAGAAACCACAACAATCCTTTATAAGATAGAATAAAAAAGCCAAATTGATTTAAAATAGATAATAAAGGTATTGAACAAACACTGACAATGATAACTACTAAAATAGATAAAAAAATTAAACTATCAGTTTTGTTATCTTCCTTTTCAGAAGGAATCAATATAGCCATATCGTACTTTAAACTACTAACTTCAGAAAGAATTAAAATAAATGATAAAAAAATAGCTAATTCCCCAAAGGATTCAGGAGAATATACTCTGGTAAGTATAGGTGATATGATTAACATGATAAGTTGAGCCATTATAGTACTACTGGATAATAGTAGTACTTTTCTCAAAAAGTTAGATTTGATTTTTTTATATAACACAAAAATTCCCCTTATACCATATAAAACATAAATTAAGTTTAATACTTAAATATTTTCTTTGTACCACGTTATAGCTTCAGTTATCCCTCGTTGAAAACTCCATTGAGGATCATAATTCAAAATGTCCTTTGCTTTTTGAATACTTGCATTACTATGCTTAATATCACCTGCCCTTTCCGGTCCAAATATTGGGTTGGTTTTTTTATCTAATGCTTTACATAATTCATAATAAATATCAATTAAGTACTCCCTTCCCCCATATGCAATGTTAAATGATATTCCAGCACCTTCACTTGGCGCCTTGCATGCCTTTAAATTAGCTTCGATAATATTCTCAATATAAGTAAAATCCCTACTCTGCTTCCCATCACCATTAATGGTAGGCTGTTCATCATTTAATAATTGTTTAATAAACTTTGGAATTACAGCAGCATAAGCCCCATCAGGATTCTGTCTTCTACCAAATACATTAAAATAACGTAATCCATAAGTATCAAGGCCATATAATTTGGTATAAAGCTTTCCGTATTCTTCATCTACCTTTTTCGTAAGAGCATAAGGCGACAGGACATTTCCTTCTCTTCCTTCCTGCTTGGGAAGATTTGGCTCGTCCCCATAAACTGAAGAACTAGAAGCATAGACAAACTTTTTTACATTATTTTGTCTGGCTGCTTCCATCATGTTCAAGGTTCCTCTAATATTTACCTCTTCGTAAAATAAAGGCATCTCAATACTTCTCGGAACACTCCCCCACGCGGCTTGGTGTAGAACATAATCAACATCCTTGCATGCGTCTTTGCATGTATCAATATCAAGAATAGTCCCTTCAATAAATTCATAATTTGAATTCTCTATGAATTCCTCTACATTTTCTTTCTTTCCAGTAGAAAAATCATCAAGACCCTTTACCTTATACCCTAAATTTAGAATTGCTTCAACAAGATTGGATCCAATAAATCCTGCTGATCCAGTTACCAGAAAGGTTGAACCTTCTGGAAAAGTAATATCTTTATAACCCATTTTTTAAAACCTCCAATAATTAAAGCCTATTTTCTCTGCTTCTTTTCGATCAAACATTCCCTTTATGTCCATGAGAACATTATTATTAGAATTATTGTATATATTGTTTTCTGATGTAGCAGCAACCTCTTCCATCGCTGCATTGTTTGCATATTCTGCAGTTCCAAAGAAGACTCTTAAATCTCTTAAGCTTATTGCTTTAAACTCTTCATGAGGTACAGCGAAGATAACCGCATCCATATCTTTGATTTCTTCAGTATTCGATAGGTTTAGCCTGTATTCATTCCACAAGTCTTCTTTATCCGCTACTGGATCCACAACTTTAACCTCTATGCCGTATTCTTCGAGCTCTTTTATCACATCGACTACCTTGGTATTTCTTACGTCCGGGCAATTTTCTTTAAATGTCACGCCAAAGATAGCTACTTTTGCCCCGTTGATTTGTTTATTGGCCTTTATCATTTTCTTTACAGTGCTTTCTGCGACATATTTACCCATGTCATCATTGATTTTTCTTCCTGAAAGTATGATTTGAGAATAGTAGCCCATTTGTTCTGCTTTGTATGTTAAGTAGTATGGATCTACTCCGATACAGTGACCACCAACTAGTCCAGGAGAGAACTTTAAGAAATTCCATTTCGTTCCCGCTGCTTCAAGAACTGCTTTTGTATCAATATCCATTTTGTTGAAGATGATGGAAAGTTCATTCATGAACGCAATATTGATGTCGCGTTGAGCATTTTCAATTACCTTGGCAGCTTCAGCAACCTTTATACTTTCTGCTTTATGGACCCCTGCGTCTACAACTAGCTCGTATACTTTGGCAACGATATCTAAGGTTTCAGCATCCATACCTGAAACTACCTTAATTATATTTTCTAGTCTATGCTCTTGATCACCTGGATTAATTCGCTCAGGGGAATACCCAACCTTAAAGTCCACACCACATACTAATCCAGATTCTTTTTCTAAGATTGGTACACAGATCTCTTCAGTAACACCTGGGTAAACAGTTGACTCAAATACCACAATTGAATCTTTAGTTAAGTTCCGTCCTAATGTGCGACTCGCAGATTCGACTGGTTTTAAATCCGGTGTGCGGTCTTCCTTTACAGGAGTTGGTACCGCCACAATATGAAACTTAGCTTCTCTAAGCCTTACCTCATCTGCTGTGAAATTTATTGTTGTGTTTTTAATTACATCATTACCCACCTCTTTGGTAGGATCTATTCCACTTTTGTACAATTCAATTTTTTCTTTATGAATGTCAAAGCCGATTACATCCACTTTCTTAGCAAAAGCTACTGCAATTGGCATACCTACATATCCTAGACCGATTAATGATATTTTGTCTTCTTTATTAACTAATCTCTCGTATAGAGTCATCGTTATTCTCCTTATTCACAATATTATTTATTTCTTTTAGATAAGCGTTAATTACTATTTTTCTATCAAATTCATTTTCAACCTTTTTCCGTCCAGCGTTACCCATTGCTTTTCTTTGTTCAGGGGAAAGGGTTAAGAACTTTTGAATTGCCGTAATTAAGCTTTCTACGTTTCTAACCTTAAAACCAAAACCAGTAACCCCATCTTCATACGTTTCTATACAACCAGATACATTGGAAGCCAACACTGGACGTCCTGTAGAGGCAGACTCAAGCAAGACATTAGCTAGGCCTTCATGATATGAGGGGAGAATTGTTGCATGAGATTTTTTTATAAAAGAGTGTACGTCAGCTTGCTGTCCGTGGTATTTTATGATATTTTGTCTTTCTAATTCATCTAGTTTCTCAACATAGTCTTCTTCACATCCGCCAATAAGTTCAAATTGAACATTTGGATATTCTCTTTTAACATGTTGAGCTGCTTCTAGTAATTCATTTATTCCCTTTGCTTTCATAATTCGACCAATGAAAAGAAATCTCACCGTATCCGATGAAGGATATTCCTCGTATCTATGTTTTTCTAAATTGACTCCGGAACCCGGGATTAATCTTGAGTTATTAATCGCGATTTTATGATTAATAAAAAATTTTTGGTTTGTTTTATTTTGAAAAAATACAGACTCTGATTTTTTTAATCCGAGTCTGTAAAGCATCAGTGTAACCTTCTGTATCAAACCCTGATTCTCAATAGAAGTACCCAGTCCTGTAATATTTGATATATATGGTGTTTTCGTCACCGAACAAGCCATACCACCATAAACATTTGGTTTTATTGTATAAGTAAGAACAATATCCGGTTTAATGCGTTTTATTATCTTTAAATAATTAAATAGCAATTTCAAATCAGTAAGTGGATTTGTTCCCCTTCTTTCTAGAGGAGTATTTACAAATTCGCAACCAATGTCTATTAACTTTGGCACATATTCATCGTTGGGTAGAGAAATAAAGACTTCATGATTCTGTTTAATCAATTCCTCTAATAACTCTTTCCTAAAGTTATAAAGACCCATTCCAAAATTCGCCAATACAAGTACTTTCATTTACTAAATTCTCCTAACTGGGATACCGACATATACACCAGGCTCGGTTATATCCTTAATAACAACAGCACCTGCACCAATTTTACAATCATCGGTGATTGTTACATTATTACTAATAGTACTCCCAATACCTATCCATGATCCTAATCCTACTTTAACTGTCCCTGCCAAATGAACTCCGGGAGAAATATGTGCAAAATCCCCAATAACATTATCATGATCAATGGTAGAACCAGTATTAACAATGCAGCCTTTACCAATCCTAGTACAACAATTTACAATAGAACCTGCCATAAGAGCAGTGCCTGCTTCAATTTCTACTTGCTCACCAATTACTGCAGTAGGATGAATTAATACCGGTATTTCCGCGCCTAATTTTTCCAGCTTTTCTTGAACTTTTTGTCTGGTTTCATTGTTACCTATTCCAACAAATACGTCGTATTCCTCTATGTACTTTGAAACTTCACTAGAAGTACCTATCACTTCTAAATCCATAGAAGAATGAATATTTTCATCATCATCCAAAAAAGCAACACTCTGCCACCTATTCATTTTTAAAGCTATGTCCGCAACCACTTTCCCCTGACCACTAGCACCAATAATTAATAGTTTCTCTTTCATAGTTCCATTCTTTCCTTTTCATTCCCCTTGAATGGCTCCATAGTAGCTGCAGTCTCCGAATTAATACCTTCCCTAACCAAAGCCTTTTTCAAAGTGAGAAGAATGATTTTCCAATCCCCTCTAAAACTCACATTATCAACATAATACACATCTAGATTAAACTTCTCTTCCCAGCTAATAGCATTCCGACCACTCACCTGAGCCAAACCTGACAACCCCGGTCGAACATCGTGTCGTCGTTTTTGATGCTCATTATAAAGGGGCAGATACTGTACCAATAAGGGCCTCGGACCAATAATCGACATATCCCCTTTTAGAATATTAAAAAGTTCCGGAAGTTCATCCAATGATGTAGAACGCAGAAACCTTCCAAACTTCGTTAATCTCGCACTGTCCGGAAGTAACTCTCCATTTTGATTCCTTTCATCCGTCATTGTTCGGAACTTATACATCATAAAGACCTCTTCATTAAGCCCTGGTCGTTTTTGTTTAAAGAATACTGGGCTGCCCAACTTCGTTTTAACAAGTAAAGCTACAATTGGAAGCACAGGTATAATAGTAAGAATAATAATAGCAAGTAATGAAATAGTGAAATCCATCGGTCTTTTTACAAACCTTTCATAGATACCGCCTTTAGTCTTCATTATCTCAACCACAATCCTTTTAAAGTATTAATAACCCTTTTTAAATCCTCATCCGTCATCTTCGTATCAGAAGGCAAACAAACACCATTCCTAAACAACTTCTCAGAAACATCTGTTCCGACAAAATTGTACTTCTCAAAGAAAGGCTGCATATGCATCGGCTTCCAAACAGGCCTTGATTCGATGTTCTCTTTTTCAAGAGCTTCCATTAAATCAAAAGGCCTGACAGTGCCACTTAATTTCATAGCACTCAGCCAATAGTTCGGCTTATCCCAATCATTTACGGGCATGAATTCTACACCATCAAGACCTTCAAGCTCTCTTTTATAGAACTCGAAAATATTTTTCTTCTTTTCTACTCTTTTCTCTAAGACCTTAAGCTGTCCCCTGCCAATCCCGGCGACAACATTACTCATCCTATAATTAAAGCCTAATTCACTATGCTGATAGTGCCTCGCTTGATCTCTTGACTGAGTAGCCCAGAATCTAACCTTGGAGACTTTTTCTTCATTATTAGAAACAAGCATTCCGCCGCCGGAAGTAGTAATGATTTTGTTTCCATTAAAAGAGAAGATACCGTAATCACCGAAGGTTCCTGTATGCTGTCCTTTGTAGTATCCGCCCAATGACTCTGCAGCATCTTCTATAACTGCTACATTATGTTTCCTGCATATTTCCATTATCTTATCCATATCTGCAGAAAGACCATAAAGATGAACAACGATCACTGCTTTAACGGCTGGATACTTTTCAAAAGCTTCTTCTAAAGCTTCCGGGCACATATTCCAAGTTTCTTCATTACTATCAATAAAAACAGGAACAGCATTTTGATAAATGATTGGATTTGCTGTTGCTGAGAAAGTCAATGTCGGACAGAATACGATATCTCCTTCACCTACACCTGCCGCTCTTAATGCTAGATGGATGGCCCCGGTCCCTGAAGATAATGCGGCAGCTGCTTTTGAACCGACTTTTGCGGCAAGTTCTTTTTCAAATTCATTAACATTTGTTCCAAGAGGAGCAATCCAGTTAGTATCAAACGCCTCTTTTACATATTGCATCTCATAGCCTTCATCACTCATATGCGGTGATGAAAGAAATATTCTGTCTCCCATGATTCAAATCTTCCTTCCAGTATGTAGATCAGTTGCTTATTACTTAACTAGATTTTCCTGTATATCTATGTAACTAATAAACAACTAAAGATTGCCGGTACTGTACCTTTAAGTACAGTACCGACTGTATTAATTTACATTCGTTATCAAAACTTCTTCCTTCTTATTGGCTAAGCTCAGCACGTACTGAGCTAAATAATCCGGTTCATATACTTGATGGTTTTCTACCAAATTGGATACACGCCCATAATCAAACTCCACCGTCTTCCCGATGAAGATTTTAGGGAAAACAGCTTCACCATGAACCTCATTCTCCCCAAGAAGCTCCTCATACATCTTCTCCCCGGGACGAATGCCCGCATACTTTATCCCAATCTCATCTATTGAATAACCAGACAGCTTAATAAGATTCTTAGCCAGATCAACAATCTTAACCGGCTCCCCCATATCCAGCACAAAAATCTCTCCACCCCGTGCCAAAGCACCCGCTTGCATAACAAGTCGCGAAGCTTCCGGAATCGTCATAAAGTATCTGGTCATATCCGGATGCGTTACCGTAACCGGACCGCCGGTTTGAATCTGTCTTTTAAATAAAGGAATAACCGAGCCGCGGCTTCCAAGTACGTTCCCGAAACGCACAGCAACAAAATTAGTCTTGCTGTTCTTATCAAGATTCTGAATCACCATTTCCGCTATCCGTTTCGTCGACCCCATCACGTTCGTCGGGTTGACGGCTTTATCCGATGAGACCAGGACAAATGTGCCGACGCCGAATGTATCAGCGGCTTCTGCCACATTCTTCGTCCCGATAACATTGTTCTTAACAGCTTCTTTAGGGTTATATTCCATTAATGGAACATGCTTATGTGCCGCAGCATGATAGACAACATCCGGTGTATGTACTTCCATCACTTCAAAAATGCGGTTTCTATCCTGGATATCCGCAATCACAGGGATGATTTCAAATTCCTCCTTATATTTATTGCGAAGCTCCATATCAATTGTATAGATGGAGTTTTCGCCGTGCCCTAACAGAAGGAGTTTGTTCGGTTTGAACTTGCTCACCTGACGGCAGATTTCGGAACCAATCGATCCGCCTGCGCCTGTGACAAGGATCGTTTTACCTGTCAATTTTTCAGAAATGCTCTTGATATCCAGTTCTACCGGTTCACGTCCGAGAAGGTCTTCCACCTGTACATCACGGAACTGGTTGACGGAGACTTTACCTGACACGATATCCTCGATCATCGGCATGATCTGAGTCTTGGCATTCGTCTTGCTACATTCCTGGTACACTTCCTGCAGCTGACCTTTTCTGAGTGAAGGAATGGCGATGATGATATTTTCAACTTGGTACTTCTCCACGATTTCCGGGATGTCTTTCGTTCCGCCGAGGACGGTCACCCCGTAAATTTCAAGCTTCTGTTTCTTGGGTGAATCATCAATGAAGCCGACCGGCATGAGATCGGTGTCACTGCTCTTGATCAATTGACGCACAAGCATGGACCCGGCCGACCCCGCACCGATGATCAATGCACGCTTCTTTGTCTGCTGGTTCTTCATATACAGATCGCGGTACATCCTCCAGGAGAATCTGGAGCCGCCGATCAGAATCATATGCAGCATCCAGGTAACGAGCAGGATGCGTCTGTATACAGTACCTGTGATGGCAAACTGAAGGACGCCCGTCGTCAGAACCGAGAACGTGACGGCCCTCAGTATCGCCATGACCTCGCCGACACTCGCATATTCCCATGCCCTGTGATAAAGGCGGTAGATGAATGCGAATAGATGGTGGCTGACTAGCAGCACAATCGAACTGAATACGATGACCGACATGTCATATGACTGGTATGCTGCGAGAAGTATGTAATAACCGATATAAATAGCCGTAAGCACGATAATGGAATCCAGCAGCATCAACAGTGAGACCCGTTTCGTATAACTCATATAATAAATCCCTTCTTTACTCTTATTTTTTCAACTGACCCTGAATTCGACAAAATAAATACCTAAGGAAAATGTACGGTATACCCTTTCCTTAGGCATTTAGGTTATTTTTCTTGCTTTATCCTTTGGTTGATTGCTTGGTTGACAAGGTTCTGGATTTCTTTCAAATGTTCGACCGGTGCGTCCTGATAGATATAGCGGACGGCTTTCTTGATGCTTTTCGGCATGGTTTTGAAGGTGCTCATTTCTTCTCCCTTATGTAATTGAATGTTGTTTATAAATTTATACATTTATTCATTTCATTTACTCCAAATGAATAACTTACATAAAACGCTTTCATTGCCTTACTTTACTTGTTTACTTTAATATAGTAATTGTGGGCATCTAACCCTTCCTCACATCCCACCACTGACGACGAGCGTCTAAGGTAAAGTTTCTTCTTCACCCACGGCGAGACCGAGTGCCTCCATTGGTAACGGATAGGAGACATTCCCTAAATATCTATTGTTGTCCATATATTTCATATGCAGCTCACAACGACAATAGTACATTAGGACCCTATTAAAAATTCAACTACCTTAGAATATCCCCAGGAATTTTCTCTTTTTAACCTTCTCTGGAATTTCTTTATAAATATTTTTCCCCTCTACTAACAGATCGGCATTCTCTGTAAAGTAGTACACCATATCGATTCCGTAAGTATGTTCTATCTCATCCAGCGCCTTGCTCATATTGAATGTTCGGGATGATGTGTTATGTGCATCTGACGCGATGAAGTGAGTGAGATTCGCTTCGATTAATTGCTTCGAGAACTTCTGGATGTTTTTCCCGAAATGCCCTGTAAGACTTGAAGCCGTAATCTGCGTTGCAGCCCCATTTTTCACGAGGTTGTACAGTTTGTCGGGATGAGAGATCAATTCCGCATTACGTTCGGGATGGACGATCACCGGAATCAACCCTTCATTTTGAATATCGAAAAACAGACGGTCTGTATACCTCGGTACAGAATTGGATGGGAATTCCACAAAGATATATGATGAATGAATATTTAGGGGTAAAATCTCCCCATTCAGATAGTCCTCGATGATTTCACCGTAGATTCGGCATTCCTGACCCGGCAATACAACTAAATCGATCTGCTGATTTTTCAGTTCCTCATTCACTCTGTCGACCAAAGGCAGGATGTCCGACTTCGCATTTCTATATGAATTGTTCATATGGTGGGGAGTGGCAATGATGGTCTGGATTCCTTCCGACACAGCGGTTTTCGCCATTTCGACCGTCTCTTCCATCGTCTGCGCACCGTCATCGATTCCAGGTAATATATGACTATGGATATCGATCATTGCCATCACCCTCCATTTCACTAGTTCTTTTATCTTATCAACATCTATTATTTTACTACACTAGGTATTTTTGTAAACAGGCGAAAAATGTCGAATGGACACTTTTTATCTGTTATCTTTTTCCATAATAATAGTAATAGCTTGTATCCTTCACTTCGCGGTTGTTCAGCACCACTCCCAGGAGCTTCCCTTTTGTCGCCTGAAGAAGATCTTTAGCTTTCTGTGCCCCTTCGATTTCAGTCGTACCGGAACTCACCACAAGGACAGTCCCGTCACACTGATTCGCAAGCACCTGGGCATCCGTGACAGCCAGGACAGGCGGCGTATCAAAGATCACCAAATCATAATCCCCATACACGTCGACCAGGAACTCTTCCATTGACCGTGAGCTCAGAAGCTCGGCCGGATTTGGCGGCACCGGACCGCATGTCAGCAGGTCAAGGTGATCGACATCCGATGGATGAACGACTTCCCTCAGGGTCTTCTGTCTCGTGAGCACAGTCGTGAAACCGAATGTATTAGTCAGGTTGAACGTATAATGGGCCGTCGGCTTGCGCATATCCGCGTCTACAAGCAGCACGCTCTTCCCCTGCTGCGCGAAGACCACGGCAAGGTTCGCTGCCGTCGTGGATTTCCCTTCCCCAGGGCCGGATGATGTGACCATGATCGAGCGCAGGTCACGGTCGACAGATGAGAAGTTGATATTCGTACGGATCGTTTTGTATTGTTCTGAAATAGGTGACTTTGGATCCGACTTCGTTATAAGCTTACGTTTCGTATTCATCATGAGTTTTTTCAGTTTTTTACTGTTAGCCAACTTTCTCACCTCTCACACGGGAGCTGCCTTCCGAACGGTTTCGTGACTTTTTCTCATCCTGATCGGAAATGCGCGCAATCGAACCAAGTACCGGGACACCCAATAATTTTTCCACTTCATGTTCTGTTTTGATTGTATTGTCCAGGAACTCCAGTAAGAAGGCCAAACCGACACCGATCATTAAGCCAACGACTGTTGCGATGGCAATGTTTAAGTATGGCTGAGGTTTGACAGGTGATTGATTCGCTTCTGCAGGAGTAAGGATCGTCACATTGTCTACATTCATGATATTGACCACTTCTTTTTGGAAAACTTCCGCTGTCTTGTTTGCAATCAGGGCAGCCTGCTCCGGGTCTGTATCCTGCACTGTAATACTCATAACTTGCGATTGATCCTTGTTTCCTACTGTTATTCTTCCATCAAGATCTGAAGCACTTACATTGCCGTCAAGTTCACCAGACACTTTTTCAAGGATATTCCGGCTTTTGATGATATCGCTGTACGTATTGATCAATTGAAGGTTGGTCTGGATTTCTCCGGTATTGAACCCGGGCTGGCCGGCTGATTTGGACTGGTTGACTAAAAGCTCAGAGGTTGATTGATAAACCGGGGTTAAAAGAAAAAAGCTGACCGCTCCGCTGACCAGGATGGCCGTCAGGGTAATCAG
Source organism: [Bacillus] enclensis (assembly GCF_001456935.1). GTDB lineage: Bacteria > Bacillota > Bacilli > Bacillales > Bacillaceae_B > Rossellomorea > Rossellomorea enclensis. The sequence goes on from NZ_KQ758485.1 coordinate 256,249, forward strand.
AATGATTAGTCTGATGCGCTTCTGCAATGTTTCCATCAACTCGCGCAAACTGATAGTTTCTTCCATGATTTCCTCCTAATTCAAAAGAAAAATATGTAAATAATGGCGATTCCTGTTGTCTTTTCTCTGTTTTCTTGTCATAATTTTAATAGAAATGTAACATTGTTACCATTCTTATCTATTAAACTACAATTTCTTGTAAATGAAAAGACCAATTACAATATTGGTAAGTATTTCTTTTGATCTATTTTCATATTTTACATATATCGGGGGATTCTCTATGAAAAACTTCTTATTAATTGTATTTGGACTTATTTGTATTGCACTGCTTTATATAGGAAACCAATATTGGCTGGAACGCATTGCCGGGGCCCCCGCAACTCCGGCCGCGGGCGGGGTGGAGGAAGAGACTGCTTCCGGGCAGGTTGAAAAAGTCCAGGACGATCCCCTCGTTTCCAACTGGCCGGCAAACGCCCGTGAACAATATAAAGAATCGGTTAAAGATGGATTCGTATATAAGATTGCACTCGTCGGATCTGATGCTTTGGGTTCCGGGGAAGGCGGCTGGAGCGAACTGTTGAAAGAGGAGCTTTCTTCTGAATACGGTGGGCAGGTTGAAGTATCCATCTTCGAAGAAGACACCACTTCTGTAGAGTTTCTTGAAGGGGATGTATATGAAGATGTCCTGTCTTTCCAGCCTGACCTCGTCCTGTTCGAACCGTTCACCCTCACCGATAATTCCATCGGCGTCCCGGTCGAACGCAATCATGAAAGCATCCAGACTTTCTACGAAGATCTGAAGGAGGAGAACAGCAGCGTCGAACTGATCCTTCAGCCTTCCTATCCGATTGAGGGGGCGACCTATTACCCGAAACAAGTCGACGAGTTGAAGACATTCGCAGAAGAGAATGACTTTACTTATCTTGATCACTGGACGGAATGGCCTGAGGAAGAAGAGCTCGAGGAGTATCTCCTCCCTTCACAGGAAGGTCCGAATGAGCAGGGACATGAGCTGTGGGCGGATTATTTGATCGATTTTTTTATAGCAGAATAATGGTGTCTCTCTCTTTCTTGTGAACATTCATTGAATAGTAAATAATTGACTATTCAAACGGCCAATATTTTGATATGTTAACTAGTAGGCTATTTTTAAAAAGGTGAGGAAACGAATATGAGAGCTGAGAAACATAAAAAGAAGAAACGCACGTGGCTGCGCGTGGTGGGGATTGTCCTTCTCCTGATGGTACTTGGCGGAGGGGCTTATGCGTACAGCGTCTACCACTCCCTGAACAGCGCTGTCGAGACAATGCACAAACCGATTAATCGTGAAAAATCGGACAAGCGGACTGAAGAAGTGAAATTCCAGGAACGAGATCCATTCTCCGTGCTGCTCATGGGCGTGGATGAACGGAAGAACGACAAGGGCCGCTCCGATACGATGATCGTCCTGACCGTCAATCCTGATACGAAATCCGTGAAGATGCTGAGCATCCCGCGTGATACGCTGACGGATATCGTCGGTCACGGCACCCGGGATAAGATTAACCATGCTTACGCTTTCGGCGGCGTGGAAATGGCAATGGATACGGTTGAAGAGATGCTGGATATTCCGATTGATTATTATGTACAGATCAATATGGAAGGATTCGAGGATATCGTAGACGCGGTCGGAGGCATTACCGTCAACAACGACTTGAGTTTTGACGCAGGCGGCTATTCATTCCATGAAGGACAGGTGGACTTGAACGGCAAGAAAGCTCTCGCGTATTCGAGAATGCGCTACGATGACCCGCGCGGCGACTTCGGCAGACAGATCCGCCAGCGCCAGATCATCCAGGGAATCATCTCGGAAGGGGCAAGTGTCAAAAGCCTTTGGAAATTTGATGATATCTTCGATGCATTGGGAAGCAACGTAAAGACGAACATCGAGTTCAACGAGATGGTGGATATCCAGAAGCATTATAAGGATGCTTCCAATGATATTGAACAGATCAAGATCGAGGCCGGTTCCGGTACGAGGATCGATAATATCTATTATTATGTGATCCCGGAAGAGGAGATTGCGAGACTGCAAGGACTCTTGAAGGAACATTTGGAGCTGTGAGTATAAGAAAACCCGTGCTGCGGACCAGCACGGGTTTTTTATCTGGATTCTTTCTTCTGTTTCTGGAGGAATGCTTCCTCGGCCTCTGGATTAAGCAGTCCCGTGGCAATTCCGACCGTTCCCTCCTGAAGACGCCAGATGGCATTATGATCCTTCACTGCATTGGAGAAGTCTCCTTCTTTCCAATTCTTCAGGATCCCCCTGTAGAGATCTTCATGTTCATATTTATTGGTTTCCAGCTGACCCAATAAGAAATCGATCCGCTCCCCCGTAATTTCAAAGAAGGACCACTTTTCTTTTGCCTGCACCTTTTGGTGGCTCATGGCATGGATATATTGCTGCATATGTGTTTCCTTTAAAGGTGTCCTTACGTCATTTTCAAATGGGTTTGAATTATTGGCTTCAACCGAAGAATCCGGCTTATCTGCATCCGCATCGGCTGTTGCAGCGGATTCTGCTGCGCTGCCTGCTTCAGCACTTCCAGCCGTTTCGGAATCCCTTGCCGGCTGATCGAGGCTGCCCACCACGAGATAAACTCCCATCACCGTCACTAACAAGACACTTCCTAAGATGTACATAACAAGTTTCTTGCTCATCCCATCTCTCCCTTTTTCTTCCTGTGTTATTGATTTCGTTATCTGACGCCTGAATTCCTCCTTTCCTCCGTTAGTTAACTGCCGTTGATTACATTGATGACATTAAGAATCCCCACACCAACAAGATTGGTAGATAAGGAAAATTATGAAAGAAAGTATTGAAATCACTTTGATTTAATAGTTAAATAGACTATGTGTATTTTTACCTATTAGAGTATATTTTTACTGCATTTATATATATTGTATTTAATTTCTGTAAAAAAATAGGTGAATGTATTCAATTAAACAATAAAGGAGATCGGAATATTGTCTACTAATCTGCAATCGAAATTGGGTGAAGGCCTTTCCAAATTCCAGGGAGGCATCGAACAGGGAAAGCTTAAATTACAAACCGTCCAGGAAATCAATAAGATCAAGAAAGAAATGCACGATGTCTCTGTTAAGAAATCCAAGATGCTAATGGAAGTGGGGCAAAGCGCTTATAAGAAAATCAGGAACAGCGAGCTGCAAGATCAGGAATTGATGGAACTCACGGCTAAACTGACTGAGTTGGATCACTCCATCTACGAAGCTGCTAGAAAAATCGCTGAGTTGAAGAGCAGCCCTGATCAAAATGTGATCGTCTGCCCTTCCTGCAGCACCCCGAACGAGCCTGACGCCAAATTCTGCGGCGGCTGCGGTTCAAAAGTCGAAAAAGCGAATGAACTTGAGAGTGATTCAGGTAAAGTGTGCGGCGGCTGCAGCGAGCCGTTAGCACTCGAAGCAAATTATTGCCACTGCTGCGGAACAAAGGTCACAGCCTAGAATAGAAAGGAGGAATACAGACTGTGTATTGCAAACATTGCGGAACAAAAAACAAAGAAGATGCACTCTATTGCATAAACGACGGAGAAGCATTGTCCTTACATAACGAACAGGTCCTGTTACAAAAAGAAAATAACCGTTACTGCAGCAACTGCAGCCATGAAAACCAGGCAAGTGCGCTGTACTGCATGGCATGCGGTCATACGATGAGCAAAGTGAAGGAAATCACTGAGGGAGAACCCAAACGTGCAAACGTACAGACCATGACCGCCGATACCCGTCCGGCAGGCATCCTGTCCACCCTGACGGATATGAACTCCTTAAAAAGGCTTGCCGTCTGGAACGGAATTTCTCTTGCTGGTCTATTACTGATTTCTCTTATTATCAGCTCTGCTGTCAACGGTGTCCTGCGCGACGCCCTGCGCGGGGATTTCGGCGCCCTGATCGATGGCATCAAGCTGCTATCCTTCTCTGATGTGTTTATGATCAGCCACATGATCGGGGTTGATTACTTTGCCAACGCGATGATGTTCGAGGGAGTTCTTTCGACGACCAGCGGATTATTCAATCTATTGCTCCTCCCTGCCGTCGTCTTCACCATAACGGGATACCTGATGAACCGGAAGCAGCCTGAACAGCCATTCATTGAAAAAATGAAATGGAATGTTTCGTTCTCCGTTCTTTATGGTGCCGTAATCGGTATCATAAGCACCTTCGCCGGTGTCTCCATGGAAATGACCGATCCGACAGGCTTCTTCGATGACATGACGATCACACTCGGATCAGATTACCCGTTCTTAGAGAGTGTATTCAACGGCTTTGTGATCAGCTTTATTTTCACGGGCCTGGGGGCCGTCTTTTCGATGGGGAAAGAAACACGCTCTTTCAACGGACACTATGGGCTTTCCATTTCAAAGGCCATTCTTCACTCCATGACCGGTCTTGTCATCATGATGGCAGCCGGAGCCTTCATCATTTCGTCACATGATGAGCTGTCGACCGAGGAACCCGCTGCGGATATCCTGCTGGGGACTCAGGTTGGAGGCTACCTTTGGAATGTCGCTCAATTCGAATCTCTCACGTTCGATTTAACTGCGGATGGAGAATCCGTACATGCCACATACTCTCTGCTCGGAGGACCAAAGGCGTCCGAAGACCAGGAGGGATTTGCTGAATTGTTCGAGGAAATCAGCTGGATCTGGATCTTTGCCTTTATCCCTGCAGCACTTCACCTGTGGGCCGGCAATCAGCTGCGTAAAGCATCCGGAGGGAATATCCTTCAGGAACTGGCTGCTTATGCCATTGCTTTCGGTGTGATCAATGCGGTTGTCGTGGCCATCTCTAAATTGACGATCAGCACGAATTTCGAGGGAGTCTTCGACGCTTCATTCGGTTTCTCTGCAATCAGTACAGGGATCATCAGCGCCATTCTGGCATTTGGCGTTTCCTACCTTGGCGTGATGGTGACAAACCGCCAGGAACCAGTCCAAACATCACGCGCGGCTTAAATAAGGGGCTGTCTTCAGGGCAGCCTCATTTTTTGAACAGATCTAAACAATAGAGGAGAAATGACTGTGAAATTTTGTACATCCTGCGGACAAAAAATGGAACATAACAGCCCGTTCTGTAAGGGCTGCGGAGCCAAACACGAAACGAAGGAACCAACTCGCACAGGTGCATCTTCTGCATCCATGCCTTCGCTTTCCTCCCTTTCCAAAAAGACTAAAATCCTGATTGGTTCTGCCCTTCTGGTGCTGATCCTCTGTGTGTCGCTCTATAAAGTCGGGGAAGCATACACGGATAAAGCAAAATTGATGGAGAACTTCGAGGAACAACTGGAGAAAGGGAACACAGATGAATTGCTTTCATTGTTGAGTACGAAGGAAGATTCAGGGGAAATCAAGAAGAAAAACGTTGGCGCCCTTGTAGGGTTTTTAAAAGAAAATCCAGACATGGAAGAAACACTCATTGCACATTTAAAGGATAATGCAAGAACTTTTGACGAAAAGGCTGTAACTGCAAGTGCGGATACCAGCGAGACGCAGCAGCTCGTCACTCTTGAAAAAAGAGGAAAAAAGTTCTTCATCTACGATAACTATGAACTGGTCCTGCAGCCATTCCCGATGACGATCTACACCAATTATGACGACCTGACATTTTATGTCGACGGGAAAGAAGTCAAACCGTCATCAGTGGATGGCGATATGGTAACGATCGGCTCATACATCCCTGGGGACTATGATGTAAAAGCCGTTTTAAAATCAGATTTTGTCCAATTGGAGAAGAAAACGGAGATCAACCATGTCGGCCCCACTGGTACCGACCTTATGTTTGATATTGATTACGTCAGGGTCAATACCAATGTTGCAGGCTCCTCTGTTTTCGTCAACGGCAAGGACACCGGCATGAAGGTGGATAAAGAAAAATCCATTGAAATCGGCCCTGTCCTCACTGACGGATCCATGACGGTGCAATTAAAGAAAGATATGCCGTTCGGAAAGATTGAATCCGAAGATACCCCGATTGACAGCAGCAGGCTGACACTTGGTTTGACATTATCGGATAAAGATAAGGAACAGGTTAAAGAAGGACTCAAGCGTCATTTCCTCAACCTTTCCAAAGCCCTGGCCAATCAGGATGGGAAATTCCTCAAAGATGATTCCAATGACGTATCGGAATATGTCTCTTCCTCATTCGAGGATATGACCGAAAGCGACTGGAAAACGATCGGATATATCTCATCAATCGAAGTGGACACAGATGACCTGTATCTGGAGGATATCGAAGGAAGATGGTATGCCAGCCTGCCAGTCCGCACAAGCTGGATGCAGGATGAAGTCTATTCAGGCGATTCAGTATCACTTTCCGAACAAAGCGCTGAAAACAGCTATTCCTTAACCTTTAACAACGACAAGTGGAGCGTGGAATCCTGGGGCTACATCTGGTCCTTTGATGATGAACATGCTGAGGAAATCAAGGTCGATACGACAGCACTCAAAAAGCAGCTTGAATCATCATCTGCTTTCACAAACATGAATGAAGAACAGGCAGCAGGCGATGTCGAATCCTTCGTTGAATCCTACATCTCTTCTTCCGTGCAGGCCATTAACGAACGAGACTATTCAATGATAGCCGGGGACATCGACTCCTCCTCTGAATACTCAACAACCGTATCGGACTATATTGACTATCTCGACAAAAAAGGCATCACCGAAGACCTCGTCAATGTAGATGTAGAGAAAGTTGAAACCCTGGACGACGGTTCATTCTATGTATATACCTTTGAGGAATACAATATCCACTATGATGACGGCACTTCTAAATACAAATCATTTGATGGGAAGTACAAAGTGACATCCACAAGCAGCGGCTTAAAGATGTATGATTTGGTCTCTACGGAGGAAGTGGAGAGTAAGGATCTATAAATAAAGTGCATAGAACGGAAAAGCCGGCGCAATCTTTGATTGCGCCGGCTTTATTAATCTAAATTCGAAACGAAGAATTAAAACGTGCGATATCCCGCAAATCGAGGTGACCAGTACGTGTTGTTCAACTTGCTCACGACAACACCGCTATCCGAAGCATGGACGAATTCACCATTTCCAACGTAGATGCCCATGTGACTGATGCCTGCTTTATACGTATTTTTAAAGAAGACCAAATCACCCGGTTTCGGATTGGATACAGCTGTTGATTTGCTGTAATAGCCTTCCGTATTGGTACGGGAAAGGCTTGTCCCGGCCTGGTTGAACACATAGTAGATAAACCCGCTGCAGTCGAAACCGCTCGGTGTGGTCCCGCCCCATTTGTATTGCGTACCGATGTATTTCTTCGCTACATCCACAACATTGGACGTTTGGCTTGTATCACCACCATCGGAAGTGGATCCTCCCATTGAAAGCTTTTGACCGACATAGATCATGTCAGATTTAAGAGCGTTCCAAGACTTGATCTGAGATACACTCACGTCGTATCGTGCAGCGATATGTGATAATGTATCGCCTGATTGAACCGTGTAGATTGTTCCGTTCGTTGACGGTTTTTGCTGAGTGGTTGTATCGCCTGAAGCAGACACTTTCAGCACCTGACCAGGATAAATAACATCACTGGATAAGTTGTTCCATTCTTTCAACTCGGCAACATATACATCGAATTTCTGTCCGATCTTAGATAGGTAGTCTCCTGATTGAACGGTATATGTTTTTGCAGATGTTGAAGTCGAGGCAGACACTTCCAATACCTGATCGACATAGATCATGTCGGAAGTTAGGTCATTCCAGTTTTTTAATTTCGAGACGGATGTATCATATTTATAAGCGATCCCGGACAGGGTATCACCGGATTTCACGCGATAAGAAGCGGCATCAGCAGAAGTAACAGCAAGTGACGAGACTAAAGCAGCAGTTGTAACAGCAATGATCGTTTTCTTCAAAAGATATTTCTCCTTCTACAAGTAAAATTTTCATGCTTTTCCATTATGATAGAAGGAGATTGATAGGTTAATAGTTCTTTTATCCTGTTCTGACATAAAACCCCTTTTAAGCGTATGTTTACGGGGTTTAGTAATTTATGGGTTTGTTTCCAACTCGGGTATGTGAAGGCTGTGATTTTGTTGAGCCTGGCTCAATTGCAAGGTTTTGATCCTGGCTCCATTTCGCTGATTTGAGCCAGGATCAACTTGTGGAATCTGGTATTCCGTTGGTTTGTACCTGGTACATCGAGCACGGTATGTACCTGGTACAATGCCTCCGATTTGTACCAGGTACAAAACTGTCGATTTGTGCCAGAAACAAAAATGAAAACGCTAACCTTTTTCCATTGACAACTTGTATATACATGAATAGAATAAAAGTATATCTTGTATATACAACAAGACCTCAAATGTTTGTAAGCGTTATATATGCTATTTGAATTGTGTCCAGAATGAGCCCTTTCCAGCGATTGATTGGAGTGGAAGACGTAGACTCCTGCGGGAAAAGCGCGTTAGGTGAGACTTGTCTAGCTACGTTGCACGGAAATCAATAGCGGTGATGGAGGCTAAACTGCCAAAAAGCAAAAAAGCTTCAAATAGCATATTTTAGGACGTTTTTCACAAACTATTTAGGGGAATTCCATTAATAGAATTGTAAGCGGGTACATGACAGCTTTCGACAATAATCGGGAGGTGCCTGTCACCTGCCAAATACCAGGGAGGGAATTTCATGAGCGTAAGCAGAGAATCCGTTCGCGAGATCATCGAAGCGATTGGCGGGAAGGACAATATCCAGACGGCCACTCACTGCGTGACGCGCCTTCGACTCGTATTGAAGGACGAAAAGAAAGTAGATAAAGAACGTTTGGAAGAGATCGATATTGTAAAAGGATCCTTCTCCTCAAACGGACAGTTCCAGGTTGTCATCGGACAAGGTCTGGTCAATAAAGCGTATCAAATCTTGGCAGAAGAAACAGGCATCGAGCAGGCATCCAAACAAGATGTTAAGGATGCGGCGACTCAGAACCTGAACCCGCTGCAGCGTGCCATCAAGACGCTCGCCGACATCTTCATCCCGATCCTTCCGGCGATCGTAACGGCCGGTTTGCTGATGGGTTTGAACAATATCCTGACCGGACCCGGCATTTTTTATGATGGCAAGTCCGTCATTGATGTTCACCCGCAATGGGCAGATCTTGCCAGCATCATCAATTTGATTGCCAATACGGCCTTCGTGTTCTTGCCCGGGTTGATCGGTTGGTCGGCCGTTAAACGGTTCGGCGGAAGTCCGTTACTCGGTATTGTTTTAGGTCTTATCTTAGTACATCCTGATTTGATGAACGCATGGGATTATGGTAAAGCTGATGAAATCCCGAAATGGAATCTCTTCGGTCTTGAAATCGATAAGATTGGTTACCAGGGACAGGTATTGCCGATCCTCTTTGCATCCTACCTGTTGGCTAAGATTGAAATGTTCCTGGACAAACGCGTACATGATTCAATTAAACTGCTGGTCGTTGCACCGATTGCATTGTTAATCACAGGTTTTGCTTCATTTATTGTCATCGGCCCTGTAACATTCTTCATCGGTAATTTATTGACTGACGGTGTTGTATGGGTATTCGATTCTGTATCCTGGTTAGGTGGATTACTCTATGGTGGTCTGTACGCGGTTATGGTTATCACCGGTATGCACCACACGTTCCTTGCAGTCGACCTTCAGCTTGTCGGAAGCCAGGGTGGAACATTCTTATGGCCTATCCTTGCGCTATCCAATATTGCACAGGGATCAGCGGCACTGGCGATGATGTTCGTTGCGAAGAAAGAAAATGAAAAACTGCGCGGTCTGGCAGGTACTTCAGCCATATCAGCATATCTTGGAATCACCGAACCCGCGATGTTCGGGGTTAACCTCCGTTACCGCTATCCTTTCATCTCCGCGTTGATAGGATCAGCTATCGGCGGCGTACTGCTTGCGATGACAGGAACCAAAGCATTCTCCATCGGTGTCGGCGGACTTCCGGGATTCCTATCCATCATCCCGGAATACTGGATCCCATTCTTCATCGGAATGGCCATCTGTATCGTCGTACCATTCGTACTCACAATGATCTGGTCTAAATTCAGCAAAAACAAACCAGTATAAATCACTAAAAATAGATAACAGTAGACGAACTTGTATATACAAGTTAAACTAAGGGGGCGAGGATGACCAGCAGTGAAAAATAAAATTCACTGTCCATCCTCCCCTCTTTTTGCTTTTCACATTTTAAAATTAATGATTTGATGAGGAGCAGACTTTATTGTGCCTCCTCCTATCTGTTTTGTAACTTCAGGATAATAGCCTGTTCCAGCTTTTTATTGGAGTGGAAGGCGTAGACTCCTGCGGGAGAAGTGGCCAATGTGAGACCCCGCAGGAGCGCAAGCGACGAGGAGGCTCACGGGTCACCCGCGGAAAGCGAAGCCTTCCACGGAAATAAAAAGCGGTATATCTACTACTAAATAAGTAATGAAAGGTGCGAATCAAAATGAAACAACCATGGTGGAAAAACTCCGTCGTCTATCAAATCTACCCGAAAAGCTTCAACGACACGACCGGCAACGGCGTAGGCGACATCAAAGGAATCACCCAAAAACTCGACTACCTGAAAGAACTAGGCATCGACGTCGTCTGGCTCACACCCATCTACAAATCCCCCCAGCGCGACAACGGCTACGACATCAGCGACTACTTCAACATCCATGACGATTACGGCACCATGGAAGACTTCGATGAGCTGCTCGAAGAAGCGCACAAACGCGGCATCAAAATCATCATGGACATCGTCATCAATCATACATCAACAGAAAACGAGTGGTTCATCGAATCGCGCAAATCAAAAGACAACGAATACCGTGACTTTTACATTTGGAAAGACGGAAAGCCTGACGGATCAGAACCGACGAACTGGCAGTCCAAATTCGGTGGAAACGCATGGCAGTACGACGAGGAAACCGGGCAGTACTACCTCCATCTTTTCGATGTCACACAGGCCGACCTGAATTGGGAAAACGATGAAGTCCGCAAAAAACTGTACGACATGATGCACTTTTGGCTCAAAAAAGGAGTCGACGGCTTCCGCCTGGACGTCATCAACCTTATCTCCAAGGACCAGGATTTCCCGGACGATGACGGCTCCGTGGCACCCGGTGATGGACGCAAGTTTTATACAGACGGCCCGAAAGTTCATGAGTACATGCAGGAGATGAACAAAGAAGTCTTCTCCCAATACGACATCATGACCGTCGGGGAAATGTCGTCTACAACAATCGATAATTGCATCAAGTACTCGAACCCTGACCGCAGCGAACTCAGCATGACGTTCAATTTCCACCACCTCAAAGTGGATTACCCGAACGGCGAGAAATGGTCGGTGGCTGACTTTGATTTTATGAAGTTGAAAGACATCTTATCGACATGGCAGAGTGAAATGCATAAAGGCGGCGGCTGGAACGCGCTCTTCTGGTGCAACCACGATCAGCCGCGTATCGTGTCCCGATACGGCAATGACGGAGAGTATCGCAACGAATCAGCGAAGATGCTCGCGACAACGATCCATATGATGCAAGGTACGCCTTACATCTATCAAGGCGAAGAAATCGGGATGACCAACCCGAAATTCACAAGCATCGATGAATACCGTGATGTCGAATCGATCAATATCTTCAATATTTTAAAAGAAGAAGGAAAGTCAGAAGAGGAAATCCTGGAGATTCTCCGTCACAAATCACGCGACAACTCAAGAACACCCGTCCAGTGGAACGGTGAGGAAAACAGCGGCTTCACATCTGGAACACCTTGGATCCCGGTGGCGAAGAACTACAAAGAAATCAACGTAGAAAACGCATTGTCAGACGAAAACTCTGTATTCTACCACTACCAGAAACTGAACCGCCTCCGCAAAGAATACAGCATCATCGTAGACGGCGACTACCAGCTGATCCTGGAAGAGCATCCGGAAATCTTCGCCTACATCCGAAACGGCGACGGACAAAAACTGCTCGTAGTGAACAACTTCTACGAAAAAGAAACAACCTTCACCCTCCCATCCGAGGTAAATGTCGAAGGCTGGACCAGCGAAATCCTAATCTCAAACTACAGCGACACACCAAACCGATACAACGATATCACACTGCGCCCATACGAATCCGCAGCATTCCGTTTAACCAAATAACCTCAAGGGTACCTGCATTTAGCGGGTACCTTTTTTGGTTTTATTCCAACCTATATATAAAAACGAGTAAAAATGGTTTCTTAATAACTATTAAAATGTAATTGTTGATTTATAGACATTCCAGCTTTTGATTGGAGTGCAGGACGAAGACTCCTGCGGGAGAAGTGACTAATGTGAGACCCCGGAGGAGCGCAGCGACGAGGAGGCTCACGGGTCACCCGCGGAAAGCGAAGTCCTGCACGGAAATCAAAAGCGGCATTAAAGCTGTATCTAAATATATCCACTACAAAAAACTGTAAAACAAATATTAGCAGTTTCGACACATTTCCCGAGAAATATGTCATAATATAGTCACAACCACAAGAGGAGGGATTCCATGCAAACTGCCAACAAACTGCAAAACATCAAGTACGAAATGGAAAAAAAGCGCTCCGAGCTTCAATCCTTCGCTCTTGTCCACGGCTTCACCCACCCGGCAACCATCAGGCTGAGTCAGGAACTTGATGATTTGTTCAACGCATATACTGAACACAAAGACTCTATACATAAAAAATAGCCTGCGGAATCCAGCCGCAGGCTATTTTCTTATTCTTCTTTTTCTTTATCCTCTTCACTTGCCAGGAAGAAGATGGCCGCTACCTTCCAGCCATCATCCTTCTTGTGAAAAACCGTAACCTGTTTTCCTGAACGGGTTACTTCTTTGTCGCTGTTGGGGTCTTTGGTAGTCGCCTCTATATTAGCATAGACATCGGCTTTTTTTCCAGCATAATTGATGATTTTCATATCGCTTACCGAACGCTTCGAATCGACAGCATCAAAGATTTGCTTCACGTAGCGCTTTTCATCTTCATACTTGAAATTCACAGGCGTCTTTGAAATGACGCTCATATATGAGTCAAAGTCCTCTTCATTGAACGCATTGATATATTGATTAAAGGCATCCGTAATCGCCGTTTTCTCTTCTGCAGGAATATCTTCCACTTCTTTAATGGCGCCAGCATCTTCCACGACCTGTGTCATTTGTTGAAGCGATGCTGCTTCATCCGTTGCAGGGTCTTTCTTCGGATCCTCTTTCTGAACCTCTTCCGTATCCTTCTTCTCTTCCTTCACTTCGTCCTCGCCGCCGCAGGCAGCAAGCAACAAGGTGCTCATCCCGATACCAAGCATGATTTTCTTCCAATGTTGTGTCGACAATACTCTTCACCCTTTTCTAAAATTTGCGCTATCTCCATTCTATTGAAAATATTCGCAACACTCAAGTTGAATCTCATTTCCAGCTGACATTATGGTAAAATAATAGATGGTGATATTTATGACGAAAAGCAATAAATACAAACAAATCTTCGAAGATCTCTCGGAAAAGATACAAAATGGTACCTATAAGACGAATACCATCCTTCCCTCAGAGAACGAACTGACCGGGATGTATTCGACCTCACGCGAGACGATAAGGAAAGCGCTTACACTTCTCGCGCAGAAAGGCCTGATCCAAAAACTTCGCGGCAAAGGTTCACTCGTGCTGGATGTGTCACGCTTAAACTTCCCTATCTCAGGACTGGTCAGCTTCAAAGAGCTCCAATCTTCAATAGGCCGGGAGGATATTGAGACCACCGTTCATGAATTCGGCCTTGAGAATGCAGACAGCAGCCTCTCTTCCATTTTTGAAGTGGCAGACAGCACAGAAATTTGGAATGTTGTCCGCTCCCGGCGCATTCAGGGTGAAAGAATCATCCTGGACAAGTCTTATTTCCTTAAATCCGAGGTTCCCCTGCTCACAAAGGAAATCTGCGAGAACTCCATTTACGAGTACTTGGAAAAGGAACTGGAGCTGCCGATCGACTTTGCCAAAAAGGAAATCGTCGTTGAGGAATGCACGGATGAAGATCGCAGATACCTTGATCTGGACGACTATGATCATGTGGTCGTCGTGAAGAATTATGTGCATTTGAAGGATGCAACGCTATTTGAGTATACTGAGTCCCGGCACAGGCTGGATAAATTCCGGTTTGTGGATTTTGCGCGGCGGAAGAACTAAAAAATCCACTCCTGCTGCTTCGGGAGTGGATCTTTTTTATTCTTCCTTCTGTTCAGAGTCTATAGTTCCACTGGGATTATTGCTGCCCGCTTGAACGGATGCCCCGGTTTCTTCCACCTGGTCCCCGGAAGCAGGCTCATCGGCTTCTCCCTCTTGCCCAGTTGGATTCCCCTCTTCAGCTTCCGCAGGTTCACCTTCTTGTCCAGTATCCGTTGAAGGCTGCTCAGCTGCAGGTTCTTCCGCTTCCTCTTTTTCCGGTTTTTCAGTAGCAGGCTGTTCAACTGGAGGTTCTTCTTTTTTCTTTGTTTTTTCTTCATCCTTCTCCACTTCCGGCTTTTCTTGTACGGCCGGTACTATGGTTTCTTTCAATTTAGCCGTATCAACTGAAACGGAATATGTCTCATCTACATAGTGATGAAAAGCCTGGATTCGATACGGAAGTGATTCAGTTTCGCATGAATCCCTCGGCAGGTCCGGCTTCACGGTAAGCGTCTGTCCCGGTTTCAATTCTTTGCTTTTTACTGATTCATAGCCGCTCCCCGCAGACAGGGAAACGGTGACGGTGGTATTCATCTCTGATATATTCTTCACTTTTAACGTGTGCTGGATCCTGCATTGTTCCCCGTAACGGACTTTCGAGGACTGAAATTCGAGCAGATCCTTGGTTGTGGCATTCGTAATCGTTCCTGTTGCACTCGTCTCCGATGTGAGCCAGGCATAGGTGCCGGGTGCCGCTGTCATGGCAAAGGAAACCAAGTAGACGATAAACAGGCTCAGGAAGGTGCCCAGAACAACATTGGGCTTTCTTTTTTTCACGTTCACTTCTTCAGATTCGGTGTGGATCACCCTCATTTCGTTCCCCTCTCGTGAAGGCGGGCAGCCTTCACAAGGCTGCCTGGCCAAGTATCATTATTTCTTATTTTCAAATTTGCCGCCTTGATCCGTCTGTTTCGCCTCGACGTTCAAGCTTCCGCTGTAAACAGCACCCTGGTATTCATTCCCGGCTTTTTGATCAAGCTTGACATCGAATACGATGTCGATATATTGATTCGGATTCAGTTTGAAGAATTTATCATTTCCTACCTTATAATACTTGCTTGATCCTTCAGCAGATTTCGCCATGGCTGCCATCGCTTGCGCTTCCTCGATCGTTACTTCACCTGTGATCACTTCTACACCTTCAGGTAATGATGGTGCTGCCGATTTTGCAAGGCTCATCGATGGATTAATATTTCCGTTGTAGAAGCCCCTCTCCCATGCCATTCTCCAATCCTTCAGTACATCCCCGCTTGGTTTCTCTTTATATTTGAAAGCCAGGTAGTAAATCTTATATGGATCTGCAGATGCCTTATCGACGGATCCGGTATACGTCACTTTAAGCTGCTGATCGAGGCTTCCTGTGTTTTCAAGTGTGACGAAATTCCCCATCACCACTTGCGAAGGCGCAAATGACTCCCCGCTGAATAAAGGAGTCGAAATCGATTCCCCGTTATTTACGGACAATGTACCGTTTTCAATCGTTCCCACAGCCTGTGTACTGGATGTGAACCATGAGTATGTACCGTATCCTGCACTTACTACCAAGGCTCCCGCCAATGATGTTGCCAATAATGCTTTCTTTACATTTTTCATATTCTTTTTTCCTCCCCAAATTGGATATATATTTTTTTAGTGAAAATATTAATGAACCTTTGCAGTCTTCTCTTTATCATTTAAATACTTGGATATGCGCTGGTAGACTTCTATCAGGATGTAAAGCAGGAACGGCAGCAGGACAAATAATGAGAAACCAAGTTTACTGGAAATGAGTTTCGCTATGTACCCGGCATTCGGCAGGATGAAGGCGACTTTTCCTATGACATTGGCAGGCTTGGCCCTTTCCCCATCCTCTACATTATTATTGTCACCCTTGGTTATGAATCCTTGCGGGGTTACCTCTGCGACCCGGTGGGTGACGACCCGCTTTTGAGCAGTTTGGAAAGTGAGGATATCCCCTTTCTTGATTTCTTCGGTTATTGCTTCCTTCACCAGGATCATATCCCCTGCACTGATTTCAGGTTTCATACTGTTTGTCAGCACCGTCATCGGTTTGTATCCGAAAAAGGACGGAACCTTCATTGGATCCTTCTTAGCTTGATACGTTGAAAATAGTAAAAACACAATACTGCATAAAACAAATACTGTCAGGAAATACATCGCAACTTTTGCTAGTTTCTTTCCCACCAACTCCCCTCCTCTATTCAATTTCTTTGCCTGTACACAAATCTACTAGAATTATATGGAAGTGTCAACGTTATTAAGAACAAAACGTTCGCTAAAAAGCGACAAAATCCTTCTGTTTTTCTTAACGCGTCCATCATTACTCCGTTGTACATAAAAGTCAATCATGACGAAGAATGAGACGCTCTTTTTGTTCTTTAAAACGAACTTTCCGTTTACTTACCTGTAATGTTTTATGTCGTTTTTTGATGAGCAACTCTTCTACCAAATTGATTTTTAATAGAATAATATAGGAATGTAACAAACTAACATTAGGGGGTTTTTTATGAGCAAGCTATTGAAAGCAGGTCTCACTTCCGTCGTCGTGGCAGGTACATTATTTGCCGGTATCCCGGTTTCGGCGGGTGTGCAGACGGTAAGTGATGTAAAAGTAAAAGAAGAAAATCATGCTTCACATTTCAAGGGTACATTGGATTTATCCTTGGTCAATGATGAGAAATTGCTTGATTCATTGATCAAACGTGGGAAGATTTCTTCCAAGGCTTCCGATGCCACCAAACAAAAAGCACTCGAGCAGTATATTGAACTGAAAGGAAAGAAAGTCGAGGACACCAGCGGTAAAAAAGACCCGATCATCGGGAAAGTAAAGGCCGCTGAGTCCGAAAAGCATGAGAAATTCAAAAAGGAAACCTTAAAGGGGAGCTCAGGGAAACTGGAGGGAAGCACCGCGCATCCTAAACCGGTGAAAGAATCGCCTTCTCCCGGCGTGGCGAAAAAAGGGAAACTTCTCACCATTATGGTGGAATACTCGGATTTCGAACACAACAATATCCAGCCTCACGAAACCGATAACTACTATTCTGATTACAATACTGAGCACTTCGAAGAGATGATCTTCGGTGAGGATGGTGTGAAAGGTCCGAACGGGGAAGACTTTGTTTCCCAGAAGCAGTTCTATGAAGAACAGTCCGGAGGGACTTATACCATAGAAGGAAAGGCTTACGGCTGGCTGAAGGTTCCGGGGACGGCGAAATACTACGGCGCCGACAATGCTAACGGGGGCCACGATAACGTAACACCTGGCGGTTCAAAGCAATTGATCGTCGATACTTATGCAGCAGCATTAGAAGCAGGGATTCCTCTTGAAGACTATGATCTGGAAGATCCGCATGATCTTGATGGAGACGGAAACTACTGGGAGCCGGATGGCTTGGTTGACCACTTGCAAATCATCCATGCAGGAATGGGTCAGGAAGCAGGCGGCGGTTCACTGTATGATGATGCCATCTGGTCTCACCGTTCCGCTAAATTCGTAGATCCCGATGGTCTCGGTAAAGGCAAGCCTGGATTCTATGATTACACAGTAATGCCTGAAGACGGGGCAACCGGTGTATTCGCCCATGAATACGGCCATGACCTCGGACTGCCGGATGAATACGATACGATTTATTCAGGCGCAGGAGATGCGGTAGAATACTGGTCGATCATGTCCGCGGGATCCTGGGCAGGAAAAATCCCGGGAACCGAGCCGACAGGATTTTCTCCATGGGCAAAAATGTACTTACAATCGACTCTAGGCGGGAATTGGACATCCCCTGAGGTGGTTGATCTGGAAGACCTGAATAAAAAGGGAACGGACTTCCTTTTAGACCAGGCAAATTCTCCTAACGGCCGGAACCATCAGGCCCTTCAGGTAAATCTGCCGGAGAAGAAAACACCTGTAAACACCCCTGCTTCCGGCAGCTATGAGTATTGGGGCGGGCAGCAGGATGAAATCGACACCAATATGGAGGTCGATCTTGATCTGACAGGTAAATCGTCCGTTGAGCTGACGTTCGATGCCTGGTATGACATTGAAGAACAGTGGGATTTCGGCTTTGTACAAGTGTCCACTGACAATGGTGAATCATGGACTTCTTTAGGTAATGAGAATACGAGTAGTGATGCGGTACCTGAAGCATATCCTACCATTTTGGACTCGATGCCTGGCTTCACGGGTAATTCGAATGGCTGGGAAGCCCAATCGTTTGACCTGAATGAGTATGCAGGTAAAAACATTAAGCTGAGACTGCGTTACGCTACCGACTGGGGTACATCCCATGTAGGATTCTTCGCGGATAATATCAAAGTGGTTGCAGACGGAGCCACTATTGTCGAGGATGGAGCTGAATCAGACAGTTCTTCTTTCATGTTAAATGGGTTTGAACGTTTCGACGGATCTAAATATACAGATCACTATTATTTACTGGAGTGGCGTAATCACCAGGGGGTCGATGAAGGGCTGGCACACATCGCACGCGGCAGCTCGCTGATGAAATATGATGGCGGCCTTGTTGTATGGTACGTGGATGATTCCTTCACCGAGAACTGGACCGGAATCCATCCTGGGGACGGCTTCCTCGGTGTGGTGGATGCTCATGATGATACGAAGATGGTATGGAGTGACGGCACTCCGGCCTCGAGCCGCTACCATGTAGCTGATGCCGCCTTTAATTTCTTCCCTACGTCAGGGATGAACCTGGTCTATCCGGACACGACATTGACTCTGGAAAGCCAGCGCGGGGTTCCGTTATTTAATGACGGTAAAGATTATAATAACAAATTCCTTCCTGATGCAGGACGCAATCTCACTAAGTATGGATTGAAAGTGCTCGTTACCGACCAAGCCAAGGATAAGTCGGTCGGGAAGGTAAGATTGTCAAGATAAAGGTTGGTAATCCGTATAGGTTGGGACACGCGATGGGCATATCGTGTGTCCTTTTTTTCGAAAAAAACAGTCCCCCCATATGGGGGGACTGTTTTTCTAACGACAACTTACAAACCCTGTTTTATTATTTATCGCACCTCGACCCAGCCATTCTTAATCGCTGTCACAACAGCCTGGGTACGGTCGTTTACGTTCATCTTTTGAAGAATGTTACTTACATGGTTTTTAACCGTTTTCTCACTGATATACAGAGCTTCACCGATCCCGCGGTTGCTCTTTCCGTCAGCAAGCATCTGCAGTACTTCACATTCGCGGCGCGTCAGTAAATGCAATGGGCGGCGAACTTCGGACTGCTGGAATCCGCCCGCGCTTTGTGCGTTTGCCAGGCGCTTATATTCTGCCACTAGGTTGTGGGTTACTTTAGGATGGACATATGACCCACCTTCTGCAACCACTTTCACCGCTTGAATCAGTGCTTCGGAGTCCATTTCCTTTAGAAGATATCCAAGTGCACCCGTTTTCAATGCGTGATTGACATAGTTCTCATCATCGTGGATAGAGAGGATGATGACCTTCGTTTCCGGATATTTATCCATCAGTTCACGGGTAGCTTCCACCCCGTTTGTTTCAGGCATGTTGATGTCCATCAGAACGACATCCGGTTCGTGGGTTTCCACAAGGTTGATTGCTTCAGATCCATCATCGCCCTCCGCAACCACATTAAAGGAAGCCTCAAATTCCAGAATGCGTTTTACTCCTTCTCTGAATAACTGGTGATCGTCGATGATTACAATATTTGTTGACATGTCATTCGCCTCCCTAATCCTTCGAAAAAAATTTATTTATTGAGCGGAACCTGGATCAATACAACGGTTCCTGCCCCTAATTTAGAGTCAATCGTGATGTCTCCTTCGAGAAGGTCGACACGTTCTTTCATCCCCATGATGCCAAAGGATCCCGTTTTTTGTGTTTCTATATCGAATCCTTTGCCGTTGTCTTTGACCACAACGGTTATCTTGTCTTTCTTCACTTCCACTTTCACTTGGATATGTGTCGATTCAGCATGTTTCAACGCATTCTGTACACATTCCTGGACCAGCCTGAACAAGGCGACTTCATATTTGGAAGGCAGCCTGATATCAAGGCCGATATTCACGAATTGGATGCTTGTTTTATGGTTATATTCTTCGATTGTGCTTAAGTACTTTCTGAGGGTCGGGATCAATCCGAGGTCGTCGAGCGCCATCGGCCTGAGATCGTAGATGATACGGCGCACCTCGTAAAGGGCGGACCGGACCATCTTCTTCAGGTCGCGGATCTCCTTGATCGCTTCCTCCGAGCCTTTTTCCCTGTAAACCCTGTCGATCAAATCAGAACGCATCAGGACGTTGGCCATCATCTGCGCGGGGCCGTCATGGATTTCCCGTGACAGGCGCTTCCGCTCTTCCTCCTGCGCTTCGATGATCTGCAGCCCGAAATCCTGGCGCTGCTTTGCATCTTCCAGTGCCTCATTCACTTGTCTAAGATCACTATTGAGATAATTTAGGACGACCGATATCTGCGTACATAAATGCTCGGCACGGTCAATTGTATCGCCCAAAGACTGCAGGCGTCTCTGCAGCTCATCCCGGCGGTCCCGCAGCTGCTTTTCTAGCTGACGGTTCATCGACAGCTTCATTTGAAGGTCGTGGGCTGCTTCATATGCTTCCCTGACCTGATCTTCCGAATAGGTCTGGAAATGCTTGCTCACTTCAGAAAGCCTGAGTCTCGCTAGTCTTGATTTACGCGTCAGGTCATCGCCTTCATCAATGACCTTGACCACCATTTCCTTTACTTCTAATAATTCATTGTTTAAGTCTTCAAAGTCGTTTCTGCATTGTTCACCGATCTGGAAGATTTCATCCTTGCTGTGATCGACCGTCTCCACCATTTTCTCAAGGATGAGGTCCAGCATCTTGGTGTTTATTTTTTTAAGTGACACGGTACACCCCTCTTTTGGTTCCACGTTTCATTTATACCCAGAAAGATCGTTGCTGATATCCATAAGGTAGTATTCTTATATAATAACTAATGGATTTTTTATCGCAGTGCCACGCGATGGCATGTCTAACTACCTATAGTTTCATTTATAAAATATACCTATAATAAATTCAATGCAAAATCGATAATATCCTTTATTCATCTAGGCATATTTCTCCGCAATACCTTTATATCAGGGTTTTTACGGTCCTTTCCTGTGAGTCCCCTTAAAAGAGACCATTCACCTACGAACATAAGTTAGGAACACAGGAAGTAGTATGTTCAGCGTCAATTATACCATGTCATATATTGTCGGAGATTAAAGTTTCGTTACATTGTATTACCATTATTTCATGTAGAACCATTTATTTCCTTGTCGAAACTTCGGAATCAGTGCAATTTTTCACTATGTACTTTATAGTAGTAATAGTAATTAAGCCTGAATTATATACCCTTTCTATATATACGGTAAACATCTTTAATTGGAAGGAGAATACAAATTGTTACATCGATATAATACTGTAAAAGGATACGGAGAAAATGAAATCAATATCGAGCGCTCACGCTTCATTGCATACGTAAACCGGGCAGAAACTGAAGAAGAGGCCAAGGCTTTCATTGATGATATTAAGAAAAAACACTGGGACGCCAATCATAACTGCTCCGCTTATATGATTGGGGAGAATGATCTCATCCAGAAGGCGAACGATGACGGGGAGCCGAGCGGCACAGCGGGGGTTCCGATGCTAGAAGTGCTGAAAAAGCGCGGCCTCAAAGATACAGTGGTTGTCGTGACACGTTATTTTGGCGGTATCAAATTGGGCGCCGGAGGGTTGATCCGTGCATACGGGAAATCTGTATCAGAAGGATTAGATGCCACCGGTGTCGTCGAAAGAAAGCTGATGCGCATCATGAAAACGAAGATTGACTATACCTGGCTTGGGAAAGTAGAGAACGAAGTACGTTCCTCTCATTATCAATTGAAAGACATTCATTATCTTGATGCTGTGGAAGTGGAGGTCTATGTTGAGGAAGCATCCAAAGATTCTTTTATCGACTGGATGACCGAACTCACAAACGGACAAGGGGAAATCACAGAAGGAGAAGTTGAATACCTTGAGACTTTAGCGGAGTAATGCAGCGAGGGCGGGTCTTTAGCACGCTAAAGGTCCGTCCTTTATTTTGTAATAAAACTTTTATTTTACGGTAATGGGATTGCATAGTAGAATGAAAGTTAGGTTAATTCGGCGAATTTTGAAAAACTTACATATCCCGTTATAAAGGAGTTCAATAAATGGATCGTTACAATTCAAAGCAGCAAAGAAAGAAAAAGCGCAGGAGGAGGATTTTTTATTTTATCATCGTCCCCCTGCTGATCATCACATTCTCGGTTGCGGGCTACGGTGCCCTGCTCTATAAGAAAGCCGAGACAGTTTTCAATGATTCCTTCAATAATATAGAAGGAAGGGAAAAATCCGACCTGCGGGACAAGCAGGTTGACCCCAATATTGACAATGTTTCCATCTTATTTATAGGTGTGGATGAAAGTGATACCCGCAACTATGGCAGTTCCACCCGTTCTGACGCCCTGATGCTTGCCACACTGAATGAAAAAAATAAATCAGTCAAGCTTGTCAGTATCCCGCGTGATTCTTATGTATATCTTCCAGAAGTAGGCTACAACACAAAGATCAACCACGCTCATGCATTCGGCGGACCGAAAGCTTCCATTGAAGCAGTCGAGTCCCTGTTTAATATCCCCGTCGATTATTACGTCAAAATGAACTTTCACGCTTTTATCGATGTGGTTGATGCCCTTGACGGCATCAATGTCGAAGTTCCATATGAAATGTACGAACAGGATTCCACCGATACGAAAGATGCCATCCACCTGATGCCTGGAATGCAGACGCTTGATGGCGAAGAGGCGCTTGCCCTTGCCCGTACACGGAAAATGGACAACGATATCGAGCGCGGTAAACGTCAGCAGGAGATCCTGAAGGGTGTCATGAAGAAAGCCATCTCTGCCAATGCCTTGACGAAGTACGATGATATCATACAAGCCATCGGCGACAATATGGAGACGAATATGACGTTTGATGAGATGAAAGCTTTATCCAGTTACGGTCTTAAGAAAAAGCTTGATATGAACACCCTCTCGCTTGAAGGGGAAGATTCCTACATTGATGGTGTGTATTACTGGCAGCTGGGTGATACCAGTGTAGCCAATACTGCCATTGAATTACAAGAGCACTTGGAAGTGGAGACAAACACTGCAGACAGTTCGGAAGATTCCACGGCCGAGACGAACAACGGAGAAGATGCATACGAAACAGAAGAAAGCGATGCTGCTTCTTATTGATCGATGGAAGTGTTTCCGGTAAATAAAAATATCAAACGCACGGCGGGTGTCATGACGGATGACGGCCCGCTGTGCGTTTGTTTATTTTTGTATTCTTCAGCGCCTGCCTCAGGTAATATAAAAGGCAGCCCATTCTAAAGAGCTGCCTTCCTGCTGCTTTAATTAAATTTATAAACAGGACCAATGAGCTTATCATCATTGATCATGATGAGTACATAATCATATCCGTTTTCTTCTATCAACTGTTCAAAGGTCTTCTTTTTATAGTGTCTCAAATCAACTACATCAATTTGGGAAAATTTCTGAGCGATCAGGGAAACCATCGGGTTTGTATAAGAATCCTTTGAAATAAGGACTTTCTTATCGTTATCTGCAAGTGGATTCTGGATACTGAGCATGGCATAATCACCTGTAAACAGATGTTTATATTCTACCAGCTTTTCTTCCCTGTTTCTTGCCAACGCAAAAACATCATCGACAGAAACGTCCCTGCCGTTTGCAGAAACCTTATAGGATTCAAATTCTTCTTTAGGGTATTTAATACACATATTCTCATTGGAAGCATCCACCATCATATATAGCTGGCGGTTATAGCTTCCTTCGAATGCCTTGTTTGGAAAGCATTCTTCTTTATATTCTTTTTCATCAACCGGGATGTCAAGGTGGTCAGCAAGCTTTTCAAATGCGTAGAATGCTCCGTTCACATTCCAGTGATGATCTGTTTTATAGTAGAGGGAATTTATTTCTTCCGAAGATAATTCTTTCTCCATCTTCTTCCCTATATCAAGTACTTCTACTTCTGTCTGGTCCAGTTGCTCCATCATAAATTTTTTACTCTTGATCCCTTTATCTTCCATTATATAGGAAGGCTTATCGATATTAACATGATTCACCTTATGCGGCAAAGACACATAAATCAATCTTGAACCTGCCTCTTCAGCCGTTTTATTAACGCCTTCCAGATTTTCAACAGCCTTTTTCATATCTTTCGTCCGGTATGAGGTATCCGGCTTCGGCATGATCCAATTTCGATCCGTAATGTAATAATCATAGATAAACGTTTTATCGGTAGACCTCTGGAAATTCAGATATGATTTTACCCATACATTCCTCCCCGGGAATTGGTCGGTAAAGTATTTTTCGAAATCCTCCATGTAAGTCCCATCCGTAAGTTTGTCAATCGTCATGTCGGGCTTCTGCTGCAGATTCCTGTTTTCAAACCGTGAAACTTCATTGGCTCCCATAAATTGAATATAGGGGGCCATGATAAAGATAAACGTCAAAAAAGCCACGATAAATATCTTATTTAACAATGATATCCCCCTCTTTTAAAATCGGAAATAAATGAACGGATTATAGGTTGAATTCACCAGAAGAATCGTAACCAGCACCATGAAAACCATATAGCCGGCGTATTTCATTCCCTGATAAGCAGTGTTCATGAATTTGTTTTCCCCAATTTTCTCCATCGTCCAGCGATTCAGTGCCACAAATACCGGTGTACTGAAAATGATTCCCAGAAGGAACACGTACCAATTATCATTCCAGGTGATATGGGCCTGAGTGTCAGTCAAGATATGCTGGTTGAAACCGAACATCGTTTGGAGAAATTCAAATGAGTAACTGAAGTTGTCAGCCCTGAAAAACACCCAGCCGATCATGACCAGTATGAGAACATACGCATGCTGTAAGGGCGACCATAACCTGGATAGAAGCTTGCCAAGTCCCAGACGTTCAAGCACGATCAGGAACCCATAATAGAAGCCCCATGCCAAGAAGGTCCAGCTGGCACCATGCCAGAATCCGGTGATGGTCCATACAATAAGTAGATTCCGCACAGTCATGAATGTGCTTCCCCTGTTACCGCCTAGCGGGATGTATACATAATCCTTGAACCAGGTCCCTAAAGAAATATGCCATCTTCTCCAGAACTCTGCGATGCTCTTCGAAATGTAAGGGAAATTGAAGTTCTCTTCAAAATCAAATCCGAACATCTTCCCTAAACCGATCGCCATATCACTGTAGCCGGAGAAATCAAAATAAATCTGCAGTGTATATGCGGCGATTCCAAGCCAGGCAGTAGCGATGCTCATTTCACTTGGATTCATGGCAAAGATGGTATCGGCAATTTCACCGAAACCATTCGCAAGCAGCACTTTTTTCGAAAGGCCTACAATAAAACGGCGGATTCCTTCTGCCACTTTTGCATGAGTGGATATCCGGCTTTTAATCTGTTCAGCAACGGTATTGTAGCGGACAATCGGCCCCGCGACCAATTGCGGAAAAAGCGAGATGTATAACGTGAGATCCAAGAAGCTCTTCTGTACCTTTGTGTCCTTCCTGTAGACATCAATGATATAACTGATCGCCTGGAAGGTAAAAAATGATATACCGATTGGTAATGGAACGCTTTCTGCATTGATATCCAGATTCAAGACCTGATTAACATTATCAATTAGGAAATTGATATATTTATAGTATCCAAGAATCGCAAGGTTTCCAATCACCGCTAATGCGACCATCACCTTTTTGAGCTTCTGATCCTTGAAATAATCGATGGCCAATCCAAATATGTAGTTTAATAGAATGGAGAAAAGCATCAGAAACACATACTTTGGCTCTCCCCACGCATAAAAGACAAGGCTGGCACAAATAAGGACAAAGTTTTTCAGTTCTTTTCTTGCAATAAAATAAAAGAAAAGAACGACCGGCAGGAACATGAAAATAAAAACCAAATTACTGAAAACCATTAAATTCTTTCTCCCTTTTTTAGTCTATTCACGTTGCAATTTTCAAATTTTTAACCAAAGTAAATTCTATCATACTGAACAAGAATTGCTATATTTTATTTTAGATTTGTAACAAAATGTAATATTATATCCTATATTGTCGCATAAAAGCATAAAAAAACAGGGAACAAATTATTCCCTGTCTTTCTTCTATTTTCTTGTCCCTCTTGCCTTTACAAACTTCAGCAGAGGCTGGTAATTCGAATTAACAAGTCCGATGCTTTCAATGAAGACCTCCAAGGCAACAAGCAGAATGGCGATAACGATAAGTCCGCCCCATACTGTCGACATCGAGAAGATAATCGCTGCCAGACTGAACATGGCTGCAATCGCATAAATCAGGATGACGGTCTGCTTGTGAGTGAATCCAAGCCGCAGCAGACAGTGATGCAGATGTGATTTATCGGGCGCAGATATAGGGGTCTTATTGATTTTCCTTCTAAGGATGGCGAAGAACGTGTCCGAAATCGGCACTCCCAGAATGATCAATGGGATGATGAGTGAAATCATCGTTACGTTCTTGAATCCAAGCATGGAAAGCACCGCAATCATATACCCAAGGAACAATGCTCCGGTGTCACCCATAAAGATCTTTGCAGGGTGAAAATTGAAATAAAGAAAACCAAGGGTGCTCACAAGCAGGATCAGAGCCATCGTCATCACAAAAGCGTCGCCTTTCATGACTGCCATGAATCCGATGGTTGCAAGTGCTATCGTGGAAACACCGGCAGC
Source organism: [Bacillus] enclensis (assembly GCF_001456935.1). Taxonomy (GTDB): domain Bacteria; phylum Bacillota; class Bacilli; order Bacillales; family Bacillaceae_B; genus Rossellomorea; species Rossellomorea enclensis. The sequence goes on from NZ_KQ758485.1 coordinate 283,302, forward strand.
AAGGCCATCGAGGCCGTCAATGAAATTGATTGCATTCGTGATGGCCACGATCCAGATGATCGTGATCGGAATGCTGAACATCCCGAATTCAAGCTGTCCACCGAATGGAAGATTGATGAATTCAATCTGAACGCCGCCGAGTACTACGATGAAAGCAGCGACCAGCTGGCCAATAAATTTATAACGCGGTGCCAATTCAAAGATATCATCCGCCATTCCCGTAAGGAGGATAACGACACTCCCAAGAATGATGGGCAATACAGATGGATCCTCCGGGCGCAGAATCAAAAAACCAATAATGAATCCGATGAAGATCGCCAGGCCGCCGAGACGGGGCATGATCTTCTGATGTACCTTCCGGTGATTGGGCTTATCGGTTGCCCCTATTTTATATGCGAGTTTTTTGACTAATGGTGTCGAGACCAGCGTTAACAAAAAACAGATGATTAAGGTCGTAATTAACATAATTGTCACACCTCTTGTAGTTAAGTTACCCGTTAAGATACCTAGCGAAACAGGTAATTAATACATGGTCATTTTAGTAACTTCAAGTATACATTATATACGTTATTGGCGAATTGCTCTATAGAAAAATGTCTTTTGCTGTAACTTTCTAACTTTTTGCCCATGGATGGCAGGGCCCCTGTGGTCTTCAAATCTATTGCCAGCTCTATTCTGGCTGCCAAGGCTTCAGGATTTTCGACAGGTATGATCCACCCGTAACGATCATCAGGTATGAGCTTATTTACCCCACCCACATCCGTGGTGATGACCGGTACCCCTGCTCTTGCAGCCTCCAGCAGGACGAGGGGGAAGCTTTCGCTGTATGAAGTGAGGATCGCTGCATCGGCAGCCGGGTAGATCTTTTCGACATCATTCCGGTGTCCCAGGAAATTCACAACATTCCCCAGTCCAAGTTCGACCGTGCATTTTTTTAGTTCTTCTCTTTGCTGTCCATCCCCGACAATGAGAAGCTTCACTTTCCCATTATGAGTCCCGTTCACATTTTGCAGTGCCTTCAATGCAACCTTATGACCTTTTACCGGTTCAAGCCTTGCGACCATGATGAGGACAAAGTCTTCCTCTGAAAGCCCAAGCTCTTCCCTTCTGTATGGCTTCGGCAGATTTTTTTCAAAGTCGATCCCATTTAACATGACAGATACCCTTTCCGATGGAATATTGAAACCTGCCGTTAAAATTTCTTTAAACCGGTCTGAGATGGCTAACAAGTGATCAGCCTTTCTCAGGGCTCTTTTATTCGCCAAGGTATACACAAGGCCAAGGGCGCCCTTACCCATGAAATCATCTCTCGGGTCACTGTGTACTGTCGCCAGCCATTTCACATCTGTCAACGTCCGGATCAGCATCCCGTAACAATTGGCACGGGCTCCGTGCGTATGAATAAGATCGATCTCATTTTCACGGATGAACCGTGTTATTTTTTTAATAATGGAAAAATCGAATTTGGTTCGCTGGAGAAAAAGGACGGTTTGAATATCTGAATCCATTGCCCGCTCGTACATTTCCCCTTGTTCGAACACACCTAAATAAAACTCAGAGTGATTAAGCTCATTTAATAAAGAAAGGATATGAAACATGCCGCCGCCGGTTTCGTTGCCGGCATTCAGATGTAAGACCTTCATTTGAACCATCCTTTCTTTTAAATAATCAGTAAACCACTAAGCCCTGGATGTCAGGACCCGGATCAGGAACCTGGGGATTACGAGCATCCTCTTCCATCTGGAAGGCTGCTGAAGCAGGCGGTAAAACCATTCCAAATGAATCTTCTGCCAGAATACCGGTGCCCTCTTCAAGTGGCCGGCTAGAATATCGATACTGCCTCCGACTCCGATAAACACACCTTTTTCCACTTTGGGCATATTTTGTTTGATCCAATTCTCCTGACGGGGACATCCAAGCGCCACCAGGACCAGATCCGGTTTCACCCGCTGTATTTCTTCAATCACCGTGTCATCGTCGTCATCGAAATAACCGTGATGGTAACCCGCGAGATTCAAATCGGGATACTTCGACCTAATATTTTTCACCGCACTTTCAAGGATTTCATTCTTTGCCCCCACTATGTAGACTTTCAAGTGATGAAGATTGCTTAGTGCGAGAAAGTCCTCCATTAATTCAAACCCGGGCACTCTCTCCTTAAGCGGCTCCCTCTTCATCTTGGAAGCAATGACGACCCCGATCCCGTCCGGTACGATGAAGTCTGCCTTGCTCAGCGTATATAAAAAATCCCGATCCTTATGTGCCTGCATCACGATCTCCGGATTGGCCGTCACGATGAATCCTTTTTTCCCCTCTTTAAGATATTGATGAAAGACGTCATTTACCACATCATTTTTTGTTTTATTTAAAAAAGGGATATCCAGAATTTGTACATATTGATTCTTCATCTCTTCTACTACCTTTCAGCAATAAACTTTATTTTCCATTCTATCTCAGACGCGCCCATACTGAAATAGCTATTCGGTTAAAAATGTTTACAGTACAATGACATCCATCATTTGATCATTTTTAGAGGAATTTCCGTTCGACATCTATAATAAAATAAAAAAGATGGCCTTCAATCGTTGTCATCGATTCTTCATCGTTTCTTTAGGAATCTTTACAAAACCTTAAATATAACTATAAATTTCTTCATTAAGCTAATACTAGAGTTAACCTTTTCACGAAAGCATCATCAGGAAGGTGGTATTTTTTTGCTGACCAGAAACCGGAGGATCCTTCTTCTCCTCGTCATCGGGGTGTTGGTTCCGCTGCTCATTCAACATCCGATCGCCGCGTACCTTTGTACACTTGCCGTTCTCGCACTAATTTTAAAAGATAAAGTGAGCGGTGTTCTTTTCTTATTTGTATACTTCCCAATACGGCCATTTTTAATAGAAGTGAATGGCGGGCTTAAGCTTACCGGGGACATCGTCATCCTGCTTCTCTTTCTATTGACATTCGTACATATGTTTAAAAAACCGGGAGCGATTGTAAGAAAATATGCGTTCACCCTGGCTTTCATAGGGTTCTGTTTGACCGGTACCATCGCTGCCTTCGCGACAGGGGTCGGGCTGCCAGCCATCATTTTTCAGAACAGGGCATTCATCATTACGTTCCTTTTGATATTCATTGCTGCTGAACTTGAAATTTCCAGGGAAGATGTTCGGCGATTCCTTTGGATCACGATCATTACGGGAATTGTCTTATCTGTTCATGGACTGTTTGAATTCATCGGGCATCGTACCGTGCTGGTACCCCAGGCTTGGGAAGAGTGGAATCTTTCGTCTGTCAATGAAATGAGGGTGTACGGCCTGACCGCGAACCCGAATGTTCTCGGTACGTACCTTTCGATTTGCCTGTTTGCCTCCCTTTATTTGTGGCAGACTTCAGAGAAGTATAAAGCTTGGCTGATCTCTGCTTCCATCCTGATGCTTGGTGTCTTATGCCTGACCTTCTCACGCGGGTCGATCCTTGCATTCGGTATCGCTTATGTCCTTTACTTTTTACTGACAAGAAATTGGAGGCTGGCCGTAAAGCTGATCATCACGGCTGTAGTAGGGCTTGCCATCATTTATTATCCGGCCAATATGGCAAGGGATTATGCGGCAGCAGGAATCGAGGATCAATCGACTAAAACTCAAGATTCACCGGACAAGACGGTTGAAAAAGAAAAGAAACCTAAGCAGGAAAGCAGGACCTCTTCCACTTTTTCAAAACGTTTCAAGGAAATGTTCTCTGATGAAATCATCCAGAAAAGTTCCGAGTGGGGAAGGCTGTATGTGGTCTTTAAGGGACTGGAAATCTATATGGAACAGCCTGTCATCGGGACCGGATTCGGAACCTACGGGGATTCGGCCACATTAAGCTACGGCTCGCCGATCGCGGAAGAATACAAGCTTCCGGCCAGGATGTACTCAGATAATCAATACATCCAGCTCCTGGTCGAGACCGGGACGATCGGGACCATTCTTGTATTGGCATTCGTGGTGTCCATCATCAGAAGATGCTGGAAAGACAGGAAGCACCCGCTCACCCCCGTCCTCTTTTCATTCCTTATCGCGATCCTGGCGATGGCACTCTTTTATAATGTGCTGGAGGAAAAGATATTGACCCTTTATTTTCATGCTGCTCTGGGGTACTTTTTACGGGAAGGTGCAGTGAAAAAACTTGACTCAAACGAAAGACTTGGATAGCGTCTGACATAATAAATAAGTTTTAAAAATGAGGAATTACATGAAAGCATCCACCCTGATCAAATCAGTCGGTTTAGTCACCATCATATCGGGTATCGGGAAGCTCCTGGGCTTCGCCCGGGAAAGCATCATCGCGGCCTATTTCGGAACGTCCGATGCCGCCGACGTCTTTTTCGTGGCAAGCCTTGTCCCAACGCTTCTTTTTACCGCCATCGGCACGGCCATCCAGGCGGGGATCATCCCGCTCTTCATGGAGGAGCGGAGCAAAAGCAACGAACATGCCAGAGGTTTGATGAGCCTGTTGGGAACCTTCCTGCTCGTCGTCTCTGTCCTGTTCATCGGAGTTGCACTCCTTTTCACCGAACCGCTGATTGCCGTGATGGCTCCCGGTTTCAATGCCGAACAGTCGGCACTGGCGGTGGAAATCACCCGGATCATGATCCCGAGCATGGTGTTCCTTACGCTGACGTCGATCTCGACCGGGGTATTGAACGCCAATAAACAATTCGTCCTGCCGGCATTTTCCGCCACCGTCCAGAACATCGTCATCATCCTGGCGACCGTGCTGCTGGCATCGACCTACGGAGTATATGGATTGTCAGTAGGAGTTCTGATCGGCGCTCTGGGACAATTCCTGATTCAATATCCTTCTTTTAAAAAGTCGGATATCGGCTTCAATTTTCAATTCAGGAGAAATAAAGACAAAATCGTCAGGATCATGGTGCTGTTCTACCCGATCATCATCGCAGCCATCAGCGTCCAGCTGAACAGCCTTGTCGACCGCATGGTATCGACAGGGCTCGAAACAGGAAGCGTGTCTGCATTGAACTATGCCAACCGCCTGCTGTGGCTGCCGCTCAGCGTCATCCTGACGCCGCTGATCACCGTCCTCTATCCGTCGATCGTGGAAGGCGCTTTGGAGAGCTATAAGAAGTTTTTCAGTATCATCCAGCGCGGTGCGTCACTCATTATTTTCGCAAGCATCCCGTTTATGATTCTGATGGTCATTTCAGGGGACAACCTGATCGAACTCGCCTTTCAGCGCGGTGCCTTCAGCAGTGAGGCGACCGATATCACGAATCAGGCATTACTGTTTTACTCAGCAGGCCTTGTCTTTTTTGCTCTAAGGGATTTTTTGATGAACGGGTTTTATGCGTTGAAGAAAACGAAATTCGCGATGTATTCATGCCTGGGGGCAGTGGTGGTTAACATTGTTTTAAGCGTTCTGCTCTCCAGGGTGATGGCGGTTGGCGGGATTGCGCTGGCTTCAAGCATTTCGATGCTCATCCAGTGCGTGGTATTATTCGGCTATCTGCTGCGCCAGCATAAAGCTGATGAGGGGTACCGGAATGGGTTTGTGAAAGAGACTGCTAAGATTCTGTCCATCGCTTTGTTGGTTTCCTGCGGTGCCATCCTCGCAGAGAATATGATGCCCGGAGGATGGAACGTTCTGATCCAGACTATTGTTCTCACCTTGCTTATCTTCGGCCTCTACCTGGCCCTGTCACTTGCATTTAAGGTACATACCATGAAGCCATTGGTCCAAAAGCTTACAAAAAGGAGTTTTTAATATGAACATATTGATCACGACCATCTTTGATTATCCGCATGAAGGCGGGCTCTCCACCCATGTAGCGACACTTAAGAACGGACTGGAGGCAAGGGGCCATAAAGTGGACGTGCTGTCCTTCACCCAGCTGAATCCCCTCCTCAGAAAGGCGTACGCACAGGCGCCGGGATTCATCGCAAGCAAATTCAAGCCGGGGTCCGGCCAGCTTATGAACGACGAAAACCGGATGACATTGATCCGCAAACAGCTCGAACGGTTGAAGAACGAGTACGATGTCATCAACTCACAGGATGTCTACGCCACCCTGGCAGCGGAATCCACAGGTCTGCCTGTCGTTGAAACCGTCCATGGCTACTACTCCTATGAAGCGATCAGCAGAGGTGCGATCAAAGAAGGCAGTAAAGAAGACCAGGTGATCAGGGAGCGGGAAAAGAAAGCCTACACCCTGGCATCCCGGGTCGTGACAGTGGACCAGCGGATCAAGGACTATGTATATAAAATGGCCGGAGTGAACGCCACAGCCATCAGGAATTTCATCGATGTGGAAGACTTCAACCCTCTCAAGCTGGACTTGTCGGGCATCCGTAAAGAATTTGGCATTCCCGAAGATAAGAAGATGCTGTTCGTCCCCCGTAGGATGACAGAGAAGAACGGAGTCATTTATCCGACTCTTGCTCTTCGCAAGGTCCTGGATAAACATCCGGATACTATCCTTGTCTATGCAGGAACTGGCGAGCAGATGTCGGCCATCAAAGAAAAAGTTGCCGCCCATGGCCTCGGGGACAACGTCATGTTGCTGGGCACCGTCGCACATGAAAAAATGAAGTATCTGTACGGGGTCGCAGACGTTGTACTCGTCCCGAGCATCCATTCGTACGGTGTCGAAGAAGCGACTTCTATCTCTGCTTTGGAGGCGATGGGCTCTTCATCCCCTGTCATTGCAGGGGCAGTCGGCGGCCTGAAGGAAATCATCGCAGATCATGAAGACGGGATATTGGTACAAGAACGGGATACGGACGCTTTATCAAATGCCATCATTGAGGTGTTGGATTCACCTGAGCTCGGTGATCAGCTTGCCCGCAAAGCCCGCAGGAAGATTGAACGGGAGTATTCCCATTTGTTTGCGGCGGAGAAATATGAGCAGATTTATCATGAGGCGATTAATGATGAGCGGGTGAGGGTGGAGTAGTTACTGTTGAGTGTTGGGTTTGTTGTACCTGGTACATTGGCCGCGTTTTGTACCAGGTACATCGAGGTTGGATTGTACCTGGTACATTTGTGTTGATTTGTACCAGGTACAATTCCCGCAATTTGAGCCAGGGTCATTTACGGGTTTTTGAGCCAGGTTCAATTTTAGTTATTTGACCCAGGCTCAATCCCTGCCTTTTGTGCCTGGGTCAACCCCCTGCTGTGCCAGGCACAAAACCGCTACTTTGTTCCTGGCACAAAATGATTACTTCGTTCCTGGCACAATCCCGACATTCTGTTCCTGGCACAACCTCCTATCCGACTCCATCATCCCAAACAAAAAGACCGCCCCCAGGCGGTCCCCAACTAACTTCTCTCTCACTCTTCTTCCAACGCATCCCCAAGCAAAACGACCAAATCTTCCATCTCATGCGTCTTATTCCGCTGCATCAGCTGATCGACCGCTTCCCTTGCGTCCACGCCGTTGAAGAGAATATCATAGAGCGCATCCGTAATCGGCATGCTTACCCCATATTCCGCCGCAAGCTGCTTTGCCGCTTTCGTCGTTCTCACTCCTTCGACGACCATGCCCATATTGTCGAGCACTTCGTCGAGATTCATTCCTTTACCGAGCATATTCCCAGCTCTCCAGTTACGGGAGTGGACGCTTGTACAGGTCACGATTAGATCACCGATACCGGACAGTCCGGAGAACGTTAATGGATTTGCTCCCATTTTCACCCCGAGCCTTGAGATTTCAACCAGTCCGCGGGTGATGAGGGCTGCTTTAGCATTGTCCCCGTATCCGAGGCCGTCCCCCACTCCGGCTGCGAGGGCGATGATGTTCTTGAGGGCCCCTCCTATTTCGACGCCGACCATATCCGTATTGGTATACACCCTGAATTGATTGTTCATAAACATATTCTGGACCTTTACCGCTGCTTCAAGGTTCCCGGACGATGCAACCACGGTGGTCGGATGCCTCAGACTCACTTCTTCTGCATGGCTTGGTCCTGATAAGACCACGATATCTTTAAGATTTTCTGGTTCCATCGCCTGTTCAATGATTTGGGATATCCTCAATAAGGAATCAGGTTCAATTCCCTTGCTGACATGGACAATGGTGATCGGCTCGCTTTGAACCTTCTGTATATCATCGAGCACCTGCCTGATGGCTTTGGTGGGAACAGCCAATACGATGGTATTGGTCCCGCCTATTACATCTTGCAGATTTGATGCTGCTGTGATGTTATCAGGGAGTCTGCACCCCTTCAAGTACTTTTCATTCGTATGGGATTCGTTGATTTCTTTTACCGCTTCTTCGCTTCTTCCCCACATCTCTACGTTGTAACCGTTATCAGCAAGGACAATGGCAAGCGCCGTTCCCCAGCTGCCTGTTCCGATGACTGCTGCTTTTTTATCCATAAATTCTTCACCGCCTGAGTTCAATTGAAATTTTTCTTATTTTATCACAAAAATGACGTCTTTTTTTGTATTCCCTTCTGAATGAGAAATACTCCCTGGTACGAATAGTCGGGACAAGGCTGTCATACACTATTATCTATATACTTAAGCAGGATGTGAGGGTTTGATGCAAGGGTTGAAAGCACCAAAAGAGTTATTTGTCCGTTACTGCAATGAACTGGTCTATTTTTTTCTCTTCATTAAAATCATTCTTTTTCATCTATTGACCGATACCCCGGTGTCCAGCGGGGTTTACTCGACATCGCTGGGATTTCTGTTCATTTTCTATGCCCTGTCTTATTTTTTCCGGAATAAGGGAAGGTTGATTTTCTCATATGCTGTCAGTTTTTTCATAAGTCTGCTGTTATTAAGCAATACTCTCTATCTGGATTATTACAGCTCGCCTGTCACCATCGCCACCTTTTATCAGACGTCGAATTTGTCCGGTCTCGGGGACAGCATCCTGTACTTGTTCCAGCCTGAATATGCTGTGTATTTCCTTGACCTGCTCGTACTGCCATTCCTTATTTTCAGAAGGTCATTTGTCTATAAAAAACGCACTACAATCGTGAAAGGGGTCCTTCCGTTTGCCGTATTCGGAGTGATGGGACTTTTCATGAAGCCTGTAAAATTGATGCTGATTGATAAGCTGGAGAACCCTGTCCAGGCCTATGATTCACTCGATCAGACGGTTCAGTACGGGATCATGGGCCACCACGCCCTCGATACGTATTTCCATGTCAGGGATGCGAACTTCACTCTCTCTTCTAAAGACAAGGAGTTGATTAAGGAGCAGCTGTATAAAAAGGAAGAAAACACGAAAGAAACAAAATATGAAGGAATCGGCAAAGGGAAGAATCTAATCCTGATTCAGGTGGAATCCTTGCAGCAATTTGTTCTGAATAAGAAGGTGAACGAGCAGGAAATAACCCCGACACTGAATAAGATGAAAGATCATGCCATCACGTTTCCAAACTTTTATGCCCAGACCATCGGCGGGAACAGCTCGGATGCTGAATTTCTGACACAGACTTCCCTCTTTCCCATCAACTCCGGATCTGTATTCTTCCGCTATCCTTCCAATACGTACCACTCTCTCGGGCAGACCCTCAAGGAAAATGGATACGGGACCCTTGCCGTACATGCTGACGAGAAAACATTCTGGAACCGCCATGAGATGTACCCTTCTCTCGGCTTCGAAAAATACGTGACCATAGAACAATTTCCCCAAAAGGAAATGGTCGGAATGGGAGTCGGTGATAAAGAGATGTTCACCGAAACTGCCAGGATACTTGCAGATCAAAAACAACCTTTTTACTCTTTCCTTGTGACGCTTACCAATCATATGCCTTATGAAATAGAAAAAGAAAAACAATCACTGGCACTGCCGCCGGATCAGGACAATTCGCTGCTGGGGAATTATTTTCAGACCGTAAAATATACCGATGAAGCACTCGGGTTGTTTATGGAGTCATTAAAAGAAAAGAAACTGCTGGAGGATTCAATCATCGTGCTGTACGGCGACCATAATGGTATATTCCACCGTGATAAGCAGCAGGTGGAAAAATGGATGCAGAAGGATATTACAGACGAAGAGTGGTACAGGGAATTTGCAACCGTCCCGTTCATGATTTATCACCCATCCATCAATGGGGAGATCAGTCAAACAATCGGTGGACAGATCGATGTTTTGCCGACCCTTGAATCGATCATGGACGTCCGTGTTAATGGACCCAATACTATGTTGGGAACAAACCTCCTGAGGTCTGGGTCAGGAAGCGTTCTGATCCCAAGCGGAGGATATGTGGAAAAGCCCCTCTCCATCACTGCCCAATCAGTCTCACAGGGATTAACAGAAGAACAGCTGAGACTCTTGGAACTATCAAACCTGATCATTAAAGGGAACTACTTTGGTGAAAAATAACACCGCCTATTACCAATCATAAATATTCCCCTATAAAAGAAAAGCCGGATGCCGGCTTTTCTTTTTATATTTCAACGAGATTACATAATTGAACAAATCTTTCTCTTTTTGCAATATACCTTATATTACATTTGGGTAAATTTCTAGTTCTTTCTAACTATTTAACAAAATATAACACTTTTAGAATAGTATTCTTTTATATTTCGACATATGATAGAATTATTTTGTCATATAAGTAATTTATTTGTAAATTGCTTAATCATTATATTATATGGAGGGATTAAGGAATCTATCATGAAGTCATTCAGAAAGATTAGTTTTTCTTTGTTGGCCGCTTTACTGATTTTCTCTAATTTCGGAGGACTTGCACAGGCAGAAACGAGTAAAGCAGCAAATGTCAGTGATGTTACTGTATCAGCGGATACTGAAGAAGTGATCAGCTTATACAAGGAACCTTCCGGGGAGAGTGAAATTCTTCTTGAACTTCCAAGTGAAGCCACTGTCTCCCTTCTTGCCGAAAGTGTGGATGATTCTCCGTATTCATTAGTAAGCTATTACGACAGCGAATCGGAAGAAGATGTTGAGGGGTATGTATTAAGTAAATACATAGCCATCCAAGGGGAACCTGAAGAGGAGCAAACCCAGGACCCAGCGGATAGCGAACAACCACCTGTTTCGGAAGAAGCATCCCAGGAAGAGGTCGTTTCTGAAGAAGAAACCACTGAACCTGCTGATGATGCCGTCTCCGAAGACGAAACGGTTTCAGAAAATGAGATCGATACGGCAGAGGAAGTTGAATCTTCTGAAGGTGTGACTGAAGAAACAGTTGAGAAAGAGACTTCACAAATCGTTGAAAAGGCCGATGTGGAGAAAAAATCTACAGAAACAAGGACCTTCTCTACGTTCTCTGCTTCCGTACAGGAGTTCAGCGGTGAAATTTTCAGCGGTATCGCCCTGAAAAGCCCTACTTCCGTATACGAGGCTCAATCAACTACTTCCAAGAAGCTTAAAAGCTATGATCAAGGGAGCACACTGAAGTACTATGCGTTGAATTCGAATTGGTATATTACGAGAGTGTATCTAAACGGCGCCGCCCATACAGGTTATATTTCTGTAAAAGATGTCGAGGGACTTCCAAAGGAACAGACAAGGCTAAAAGGTGTAGCGAAACAGACTACTCCTATCTACCGTAAAGCATCGGCATCCTCAGGCACTTGGAAGAGTTATCCTGCTGGAAGTGTACTTGTTTACGATACATTCATTAACGGATGGTATGAAGCAAGAGTTTATGCTCAAGGGGCTTGGAGAATCGGCTATATCGATGCTTCCCATGTGCAAAATGCAACAGACGAAAAGGTCAGATTAAAGGGCGTCGCTTTACAGACCACTCCGGTTTACCATGATGCGACGACCTCATCGCCTGTATGGAAAAGTTATCCTGCAGGGAGTGTCCTTGTCTATGATACATTCATAGACGGTTGGTATGAAGCAAGGATGTATGCAAATGGGGCTTGGAGAATCGGTTACATCAATGCAGCCGATGTACAGAATGTAACCGAAGATCCTGTCACACTGAAGGGTGTTGCCAATAAGACCACTCCGGTTTATCACACAGCTTCCACTTCCTCCGCTGTTTGGAAAAGCTATCCGACAGGGAGTGTACTGGTTTATAATACGTTCATCGACGGATGGTATTCTGCACGGATGTATGCAAATGGGGCCTGGAGAATCGGTTACATCAATGCAGCCGACGTACAAAATGCAACTGAAAACCCGGTCAGGCTGAAAGGGGTCGCCAAAAAAACCACTCCGGTTTACCACGATGCGACAACCACTTCGCCTGTATGGAAAAGCTATCCGACAGGAAGCGTACTTGTCTACGATACTTTCATTGACGGATGGTATTCAGCAAGGATGTATGCAAACGGGGCCTGGAGAACGGGATACATCAATGCTGCAGATGTTGAGAACAGCGTCCAGGATCAAAAATCCCTCAGAGGGATCGGACTGCAGTCGCCAACCAACCTTTATGAAGATGCTAGTACTGACTCCCCTGTATTAAAGAGTTATCCGCAAGGGAAGATCCTGTACTATAATTCATTTGTAAGCGGCTGGTATGAAACAGGATTTTATGTAGACGGGAAAAAGAAAACGGCTTACCTCGATGCAAGCCACGTCGAAAATATCCTTGATCAGCAAGATGAGCTTGAAGGGATTTCCCTTAAAGATTCAACGAATGTTTATACGTATGCGTCAAGAAGCTCTTCTGTGATCAAGAGTTATCCAAAAGGTAAGATCTTGGTATTCAAAACGTTCTCCGCCAGCTGGTATGAGGCAAGGGTCTATGTAAATGGTCAACCCAAAATCGGATACGTTCATAAGGACGACATCCAAACTCTCGGGACCGATGTCATCCAGGAGTATACCAGTTATGGAATGACATTTGAAGAAATGCTGGATCTGCAAATGAGCAACAACCCGCAGACTGATCTATATCGGAATGAACCTGCCTATATCTATGCAAAATATGTAGATTTGGATACATGGACAGCTACCGCTAATGTTAACGTGCGCTCCAGTATGTCCACAGCTAACAGAGATAATATCGTATCCATGGTAAAGGAAGGCGGATGGGTAAATGTCGTCGCAACGCATGGTGATTGGGTAGAGGTGCGCCTCACTTGGAAAAATGCGAAAAGAGACGATGTAGCATACTACTTAGACCCTTCTAACTTCACATTTGGAAGCAAAGAGTACTATCAGTTCCTGAAACTTTCTTTACCTGCAAATTTAAGCGTACAAGAAGTGAATGAGAAGGTGTTGGCAGGCAAGGGGATACTGGACGGAAAAGGCCAGTCGTTCATCGATGCCGCCAGCAAGTACAAGGTAAATGAAGTCTACTTGATTTCACACGCTCTGCTTGAAACGGGTAACGGGACATCCGACCTTGCGAATGGTGTTGTTTACAACGGAGTGAAAGTATACAATATGTACGGCTACGGTGCATATGACAGCTGCCCACTGACCTGCGGAGCTCAAACCGCCTATGAAGAAGGCTGGTTCACTCCCGAGCAAGCCATCATCGGAGGAGCCGAGCTGATCAGCAGCGGGTATATTTACAGGGACGGATTCCAGCAGGATACTCTTTATAAAATGAGATGGAATCCTGAAGGATACCACCAATATGCAACAGATATCGGCTGGGCTGCGAAACAGGTTTCAAGTATTTTTAACCTTTACTCTTTATTGGATAACTATACTTTATACTTTGACCAGCCATATTATGAAGTGAAGTAATCAAAAAAGCTGAAGCGATTCCCAAAAGAATCGCTTCAGCTTTTTTATGAGTTCAATCAATCTTTTTTCTTATATAATCCAAGATATTCCTACTTGATTCCCCTTTTGAATACTCGTTCCATTTAGAAGAAAACAAATGCGTACTCTCATGATCAGCTTTCATACGGCTGATATAGGCTGCAACCTCCTCTGAAGTATGAGCAACCGGTCCAGGCAGGAGGGACATGAAGTTTTCCCAAATCCCCCGTTCCTTTTCATATTGCCCCAAGTCATACCAGAAGAATATAATAGGACGATTCAACAGAGAATATTCAAACGGGACGGAAGAATAGTCGGTTATAAGCATATCCGAAATAAAGAGTAATTCATTCAGCTGGTGCCAGCCGGAAAAATCATATGCAAAATGGGAAAGTTCAGCCGGGATGCAGAGATCATTTTTAACTGCCGGATGAAGTTTAAGAAGCAGGATATATTCATCTTCGAATTGCAAAGCCAGTTTTTTCAGATTCAGCTTGATCTCGGCGCTTGATAATTGATTTTCCCGATAGGTCGGTGCATATAACAGGACTTTTTTCTCTTTCAAAAATGGAAATTTCTTATACAATTTCGATTTGGCCCGCAGCTGAGCCGTTTGATCAAAGAACACATCGGTTCTGGGAATGCCCGTACGGAGCAGCCTGTCTTCGGTCACGCCGAATGCCCCCCTGAAGATCTCTGCCATCGCTTCGGAACCGACGACCACTCTGGTGAACCTGTCATAGACTGCCTTGAAGCGTCCCTTTGCACGACTGCTCCGGGATTCAACGGATGGATCTTTCAATCCGAACTTTTTTATCGCTCCATTGGCATGCCATAATTGAATGCAATCGACTCCCGGCTTAAATTCCGATTTGGCAAGGAACCCGTAGTAGTTATCCACCAAAATCACTTTAGATGTGGCAAGATGGTAAATCGAACGCATGAAATCCAATGGTTTCTTCATTTCGAAAAGCAAGGTGGTTGCTTTTTCAAACTTGGAGAAGACTCCATACATTTTTTCTGTGGTTAAAAAAAGAGTACGACAAGAAAAATCTTGTCGTATCATCTCTTTATAAATACTTTTGTTATTTTCACTGAAAGAGACCACAAAGGTCACTTTATTCTGCAATGGGAAAAGTTTGCAGATATTAAAAACAGCGCTGAAAACAAACAGATAGAAGGTGACAAGAATCTCCCTTATCATTATTTTACATGCAGCAGATCTTTTTTGATTTTACTTGTAGAAATTCCGATTGTTCTTGGCAGGTATACGACGTCGCAGTATTCCTTGAGGAAATCGAACTCGCCTTTCCAATCGTCACCCATTACAAACACATCAATATCCCTATTCACTACATCGGTGACCTTTTGTTCCCAGTTTTCCTCTGCAATGACTTCATCAACATATCTAATGGATTCAAGAATCATCTTTCTATTATCGAAGCTGTGATAAGACTTTTTATTTTTAATGGCATTGAATTCATCTGAAGAGATGGCCACTGTCAGATGATCTCCCAATTCTTTTGCCCTTTTTAATAGATTAATATGACCCCAATGAAGTAAATCGAACGTTCCGTAAGTGATTACTTTTTTCATTATATGTTCTCCTCCTGTAATTGTAACTTCAACAAAATTCTACAATTTTTTATACAATTAATCCGAGTGACTTATGGTTATAGTAAACTGGTAAATTATAATTCAAGCATTTCACTAAGCAAGTATACTAGACAATCTTTACATAGAGTTTATAGGCAATTTACAATTGCGTAATAATACTGTCGAATAATGCCATTCTATCATCTTACCTCATTTTAAACGAGGGAAGTTCTTATCGCAAGAGACCTTGAATGAATATTTAGTGAACTACATACTTAATACCCATAACATAATAGATTTACACTACATTTACAATTGAAATTTTTTCTATTGTTTCCACTCAGCCAGCGATATTCCCTTTTCCCTTTTCATCGGCTTAATAACCTGTTTTTTAAGTTTTTGCAGTAATTCATAGGATACATAAGAGAGAATCAAGACGAAAGGGCTGAATAAGATGTGCCAAATGATTTTTTCTTCCATATAAGAATACCCTGACAGATCAGTTACCAGATGGATGAATTTAATAAAGAATACATGAATGACATAGATGCCTACGGAATCTTTTCCAATTTTAGAGATGCGCGTGTTTTTTCCTAATTCAGGGTTGGATAATGCATATAGAAACAGCGTGATGACAACAGGTATGCTGAGAAGGAAGTAATCCCCAATCTTTCCTTCGAACAGAAAGACTGTCACCCCTCTTTCAATTACTAGCAGAATAGAAAATATAATTGATAGAGACAGCCAGGTCCTTGGGTGTACGCTTCCAATCTTGGTTTTAACGGCGTACTCGTTTTGTGCTGCATATGCCCCCATTGCCGTGTACAATAGCCCAAAGAATACAGCGTCCCTTGTGTCGAATGGGAGGCTGATCAATCCGGAATAAGACTGGCCGAACAGCCCGGCCACATTCAATCCAAAACTGATTACTAAGAGCAGATTCAACTTATTTAAGTGAATGAATATATAGAGGATGACTATACTCCAGATAAGTGCAGCAAGATACCAGAGCTGGTAACCTGGACCGGCCCCATAGATGAACACTTCCAGTCGGATGTTTTCTTTAATATACCCGAGTGTTTCAGAAACAGAAGTCAGGTTCCGAGTCACAATCACATTACTAAACCATTCATAAATCAGATAAAAGATGTACCAGCTTGCAAATAATTGGGTAAGCTTTGATATATATCTGCTGAAATAAACACTGTTTTTATTATCAGAATTCATTTTCTTTGTAAACAAATATCCGGATGCCATAAAAAAGAACGGAACGGCAAAACGGGAAAGCGTATCAATCGTGAAATCTATATAATACCCATCAAGTCCAAGAAGAGTGACTTCTTCAAAAGGACCAGCATGAATCAAGATAACAGCGCAAATCGCAAAAAATTTCAGATAATCAATTGCATAGTTTCGTTCCATATTATTACTCACCTCAATTTTACTTTCGTGTAAATGTAACATGATTCGTACGGATTCGACATTAAATGCACGTTACATTTCCATGAAAAAAGCGAACCCGGTGAAAGGTTCGCTTTGCTTTCTTTA
The DNA here is from genome assembly GCF_001456935.1 of [Bacillus] enclensis. Taxonomy (GTDB): domain Bacteria; phylum Bacillota; class Bacilli; order Bacillales; family Bacillaceae_B; genus Rossellomorea; species Rossellomorea enclensis. The sequence continues at coordinate 300,103 of NZ_KQ758485.1, forward strand.
ATCATCGCATCACAGGCTTGATGGAAAGCCCGAGGTTGTCCGCCTTAGTCGTGTAAAAAATGAAGTGCCTGCCCTTATAGGTGATATGATTTTTAGGTATAACCTTGATATTAGCCAATTGGTACTCGTTATAGCGAAGAAAAACAGTATATAATGAGTCGTGCAGCCCATCCAGTTTTTCAACATCCACAAGGAACGTTGCTTCATTCCCCTTCAGGTTCACCTCACATTTCAATTCATTATTAAACCTGGTGCGATCTCTGATGACAACCTCATTTATTTCATTAATATAGTCTCCATAAACGTGAAATGTCTGCTTATATTCATTTTCGCCTTCCTGTTGCTGTTCCCCTGATATTGCAAGCATTGGAATCCTGATCTGTTTATATTCATCTTCCAAGAATGGAATCTCAAAGAACGGCATCCCATCTTGAATGATATAACGTTTGTTTTTTTCTTTTTTGTGCCATTTGAATAGCTTGGTGAAATCGTCAAGCTTCCCGTTTATGAAAAGCTCTGCTGCCGCTTTAAATAGCGGTGTCTTGAATTCTTCCAAAAAAGGATATCTTAAATCATTCGTTGTCTCGAGCACTTCCCTGAACAACTGAAAGAAATCTTCTTTGTGTTTCGAATTCACAAAAAGATTGCTGTCGAATGTCCGGAGAAAATCATATTCATATAATCTTGTCAGTGCCGTTTTTTCCATATGAAGCGGCAGTTCCTTCGCTTTGATATAGCGGATGATTTCAAGGTCATTCCTTCTTTTGTCCAGGACATCGGTCGTCCTTGTCAATGAACCCTGGTTTTCTTCCAGCCTGTTTACAAAATAGACAGGCTGGACAGTCGTTGAAACAGCATCTGCATTAAAGAAAATATCAGAGAAGAAGACTTTATCCTCTCCGAACCTCATCTCTGGAAAACGGATGTCATGCTCCATGAGAAGTTCCCTCTTCACCATTCTTGCAGTTGGACCCATATGATAGAAGAAATGCGGGACATCAAACGGAGTGATGCTTCGCCTTTCCTTTATTGATGCAAATTCCCCTATGACGCTCTCACCATTCTTTTCTACTTTTATGGTCTTACCTACCACATAATCATCGTTTGTTTCCTCGAGAATCGTATACAGTTCTTCGAGGCCTTGAGGATGGAGCCAGTCATCAGCGTCCAGAAACGTAATATATTTCGTTGTGGCCAATTCAATACCTATATTTCTTGGGGTACCGGGGGATCCAGTATTCTCATGCAAGGTGATGAGCGTTACATTTTTATGCTGGGAAGCGTAAGATGCAGCAACTTCAGCCGTTTGATCCGTGGAACAGTCATCCACGATGATGTATTCAATCTGATCAGTCCCCAAAGACTGATTGAGTACTGATTCAATCGTTTTACCGATGAATTTCTCTGCATTGTAAGCAGCCGTGACCACCGTGATTTTCTTCCCTTTATTCAGCATCTTCTTCATCAAGCTGCGGGGGTGATTCATCACAGTGAACTTCTTGGAACCTATTATCTGCCTTGCTTTATTACCAAAATCCCCTGACAATTGGGTCATTTAAAATCCTCCTACTAACTAAAATCTTTAGTTGATTATACCTCTGCTGCTATCACACTAAACACAAAGGCATCCTATATTTATTACATGCGTGACGAACGATTTACAATTTCTTAACCTTGGCTGCTTTTACTCCTTCTTCCTTAATGAATAAGCTATAATAATTTCTATTGTACAGCGGAAACTAACCATACGCACAGGTATTATCAAACCTTGTCGAAAATTAAAAAAACATTTATCATTGAATTGGTCTATATTTACTTTTCAGAAAAAATTCACGATAATGGTGGTCTGATATATGCTCACGAAACTTTTAAATAAGATCAAACAAATGAACGGCAATGGAAGTACTAAAAAGACAAAGCTTAAACATGAAATGGTCATTTCTCAAGACGATGATCTTCTGTCCTTCAATGGAAAACTTTCTTTGGACTGTTACGTGGTAGAAGAGCTCTGGCTTGTCTCCCGTTCGAATCGCGATGATTGGTTCAATGTCTGCGCAAACCAATCACCCGTGAAACATCATTTTCAATATCGCTTTTCTATCAAGGACCTCATAAAAAAATTAAGCTCCCGATACATCGATGAGGAACATGCTTTCGACTGGTATGTAAAACTTACGGTCCCGGTTAGTCAATTAAGTGAGAAAGCCTTTAAGACAATTGAACCGAAAGCAACCTTTACGGAAAAAGATGATGAAAAATTTGCAACCTATATGATCCGTCTCGGACGCTTTATGCATACTTCTCGCAGCGGTCTTTCTTTTGTAGAATACCAAGATCAGAAAGGAATCTGCTATTTAACAACGAAAGGGAATCTTTCATTCCTATTAAACGGCGAACCGGACACCCCTACCAAAATTCAAATTGATCGTGTCTCAGTAAAAAACGGCAGTCTTGATCTATCAGGGAAATTGTTTACTAGGAATTCAAAAGTCCTGGATTCATATGTGACTTTGAAAGGGCGCCGAACAAATTTGGAATTCACCAGCCCGGCTTCCGTTCAATGGAACGAAGAAACAACAGCGAAGTATGGGTTGAACCGATATGAATATACGGCAGTTGTCGATTTTGCCAAAGTCTGCGGCGGCGAAGTCCTGAAAGAAGATATTTATGACCTTTTCCTGAATCTTAAACTTCATGATAGACAGGAAGAAAAGCGCATACGGGTTGGACGGCCGACATTCAGATCAAGATATTTTATAAAGGAAACCCACTATACAGCTAAAGATACCGTTTCAATTATCAATCCTTATTATACATTCAAAGCATCCAACTTATCGCTTGAAGTATATGAATACGATAAAGATACCTTTTCCTTCCTTGCCGCTAAACAAAAATTCGCCTTATATCACCGGGTCATGAATAAGAACAAGGATGTATGGCTGGTCGGTGAACGGCCCTATAAAGCACAGGATACAGGCTATCACTTCTTTAAGTACATGAGAGAAAATCACCCGGAAAAAAATATTTATTATGTCATTGAAAAGGATTCTCCCGAAAGACAAAATGTTGAACCTTATGGGAATATCATTACTTTCAAATCAAAAGAACATATATGGTACTCCCTGATTGCGACGAAAATCATTTCTTCCCACCATCCTGACTATCTTTACCCGGTCCGGACTCCCCGTTATAAGCGGATTGTGAAAGGGACGAAGGTCTTCCTTCAGCATGGGGTAATGGGAACGAAAAACATGGTTGCCAATTACGGTAAAAGAGCCGCCGGTTTCGACACGGATCTCTTCCTTGTTAGTTCCGATTTCGAAAAGGATATGATCGTAAATGATTTCGGCTACAACCCTAAAGATGTCTTCGTCACCGGTTTATCAAGATTCGATACGCTGCTGGCGGATGATATTCCCAAAAAAGATCAACTGCTGATCATTCCTACATGGCGCGACTGGATTGCCAATGAAGAGGACTTCCTTGAAAGTGAATATTTTGAGCGCTACAGGGAGCTTGTTTATCATCCTGGCATTCATGCCTTCGCCAATGAAAATGGATTGAAAATTGTATTCTGTCTGCACCCGAATATGCAGGCATTCACCAAATATTTCTCAGATGCGCCTGTTACCATAATAAACCAGGGCGAAGTAGATGTACAAAGATTATTGAAAGAAAGTACCATGATGATCACCGATTATTCAAGCGTGGGATTTGATTTCAGCTTTTTGAACAAGCCGATTATCTATTATCAATTCGACCGTGAGCGGTTTATCGGAAAACGCCCTTCACATCTGGATCTGGATAATGATTTGCCTGGGTCGATTGTAAAAGATGTTGATCAATTACTGAATTCACTCAAGGAGTACGAAAACCGTGAGTTCACCATGATTCCTGAACATCAGGAAAGGTCCCGTAAATTCCTTAAATATAGAGACTTGAAATCTTCTGAACGCATTTACAATGTAATTGATTCTGTCGAGGTCAAAAAGCCCCTAAAGGAAAAAATCATGGAAAACCCATTGGCAATCGGACTCTTTAATCGATACCGCCGGAACAAATGGTACCACCCGTCAATGAAGTGGTTTTATGCAGCAGCAAAACGGGTAGTACCTATTGACAGAAATATGATTCTGTTTGAAAGCGGCATTGGAAAGCAATATGCAGACAGTCCCCGCTATATTTATGAAGAAATCGTAAAAAGAAAGCTTCCTTATAAAAAAATCTGGGTATACAATCAAACGATGCCAGTTCGTGATGAACAAACCATACAAATCAAACGGCTGAGCCCGCAATATTTCTATTACCTTGCTAAATCAGGGTATTGGGTAAACAACCAAAACTTCCCTACCCATATTAAAAAACGTAAAGGGATTACCTACCTGCAAACCTGGCACGGTACACCGTTAAAAAAGATGCTCTTTGACATCGAGAACATCCAGGGCCGTTCTGATGACTATCTGGAACGCGTACACAGTGCAACTCAACAGTGGGATTATCTGGTATCACCGAGCTCATATGCGACAAATTCGTTTAGAAGTGCTTTCAAGTACAATGGAAACATATTGGAAGCCGGTTATCCGCGCAATGATTTATTCTATAAGGCAAATCGAATGGAATCTGCCAGAAAAGTGAAGAAAAGACTGGGCATCCCTGAAGAAAAAAAAGTCATTCTGTATGCACCGACTTTCAGGGATAACGAAACTACCGGCAAAAATAAATTCGTATTCGATATCAAGATGGATCTGCAGAAAATGAAAGAACGACTTGGTGATGAGTACATCGTTCTGCTACGGATGCACGTTGTCATCAGCAACAAGCTGACCATCCCGGAAGAACTCAGGTCCTTTGTCTATAATGTTTCCAGTTATCCTGAAATTCAGGAACTCAGCCTGATTACGGATATTCTTATCACCGACTACTCTTCTGTCATGTTTGATTTTGCAAATACAGGACAGCCTATTTTGTACTTCACGTATGATTTTGAGGAATATAAAAACAATATCCGCGGGTTCTATATGGACTTCGAGGAAGAAGCACCCGGTCCATTTGTTTATAATACCGAAGAAATTATTGATGCTGTTGAAAACATTGAACAGGTAAAGCATAATTACCATGACAAATACCAGGCATTCCTTGAAAAATACTGTTATCTTGAAGATGGACAGGCTTCAAAACGCATTGTCGATCAGATCTTTGAAGATTGAGAAAAGGACGAGCTTTCGTCCTTTTCCTTCTTCCATGAAAAAGTAATTGAAGAAAATAGAGATTTATTGCAGAATAGTTTAAGACTATGACAACCAAATCGGCAGAATGTCATTCAGGTTTGTCCATAAACCGGGCTCAATTCAGCCCGTTCTGAAGGAAAGGAATCATTATGAAATCAGCTGTCACAGTGTTTAAAGAACAAATTAGCAGTTTTTATTTGATACAACGACTTTCACTCTATGAACTTAAAAGCGCCAATAAAAATAATTATCTCGGGATGCTTTGGGAAGTATTGAATCCCGGCATACAAATTGCAATCTACTGGTTCGTATTCGGCTACGGGCTTAAAAGCGGCGGAGAAGGCCGGGGAGATATCGATGGAGTTCCCTTCTTCCCATGGCTGCTTGCGGGGATGGTTGTCTGGTTCTTCATAAACCCCGCAATCGTACAAGCATCCAAGTCGATCTATACCAGAATCAAGATGCTTTCAAAAATGAGCTTTCCACTGAGTGCGATCCCTTCTTATGTGATCATGTCGAAGTTTTACCCTCATTTGTATCTGACGGGAATATCGATTTTGATGTTTCAATTTATGGGATATCCTATCAGTATCTATTACTTGCAGCTGCCGTACTATATGTTTGCGGTCATCGCGGTGATCGTTGCCATCTCCCTGATCACTTCTACACTTTCTACCATTATCAGGGATGTGCAGATGGTGGTACAATCCGTGGTGAGGATGCTGTTATATCTCTCGCCTATTCTATGGAACATGGAAGAACTGCTGAGTGAAAAGTTAGTGACAATCATGAAAATCAACCCTTTTTATTATATTGTAGAAGGCTATAGAAGTGCTCTGCTCGGTCAGGGCTGGTACTTTATCGAGCACATGCAGTATACGCTCTACTTCTGGGCCCTTGTACTGGTATTATTCGCTTTCGGTTCATTCATCCATCTGAAATTCAGAAGACATTTCGTTGATTTTCTATAAGGAAAGAAGAGGATACTATGACCAAATCTGTAATCGTAGAAAATGTCTCAAAAAAATACAAGCTGTATAATAAGCCTTCCGAGCGAATCCTTGACCTTATTTCCCCCAAAAGCTTCGGTGAAGATTTCTATGGACTTCGCAATGTCAGCTTTGAGGCTGATAAAGGGGATATCATTGGGTTTGTCGGGGTTAACGGTTCCGGTAAATCCACTTTGGCCAACATCCTCGCAGGTATCATCCCTGAAACTTCCGGGAAGGTCGAGGTTCACGGCAAAACCGCATTGATAGCGGTCGCTGCCGGTTTGAACAATCAACTGACAGGCCGCGAGAACATTGAACTAAAATGTTTGATGCTTGGTTTTAATAAAAAAGAAATCAAAGAAGTGGAACCTGATATCATCGAGTTTTCAGAGCTCGGCAAATTTATCGACCAGCCTGTCAAGTCATACTCCAGCGGTATGAAGTCAAGGCTCGGGTTTGCTATTTCCGTCCATATCGATCCGGATATACTGATAATCGATGAAGCACTATCTGTAGGGGATAAAGCGTTCGCTGAAAAAAGTCTTGAGAAGATGAATGAATTCAAGGAACGCGGAAAAACAATGTTCTTTGTCAGCCATTCCATCGGCCAGATGAAGAAATTCTGTGAGAAGATTCTCTGGCTGGAGTACGGTGAAGTAAAAGCGTTCGGACTGGTCGATGAAGTCATTCCTCAATACGAGAAATTCTTTAAAGACTATAAAGCGATGTCCAAAGCCGAAAAGAAAAAGTTCAGGGAAGAAGCATTGCGTAAGCAAAGCGGGCTTGAGCCCATTACTCAATGATCAAAAAGAAGAACCGCATATCATGGTTCTTCTTTTCCTATATACTCGAACAAGGGAGTGAGATAAACGCTTGAAAAACCTTCTTCTGCGCATTAAAAGAGGCAATACCATTAAGCGATTGTATAAATTGGCCTTTATCATGGTGGGGAAATTGCCCGCAAAAAAGAATTTAGTGGTATTTGAAAGTTTCCTCGGCAAGCAGTACAGCTGCAACCCGAGGGCCATTTATGAATATATGAAAAGAAACCATCCTGAATATGACATGTATTGGAGTATTGATCCCCGGCATTCACATGTTTTTAAAGACAAAGGGCTGAACACACTTCCCAGATTCTCGATACCCTGGCTGTTCAAAATGGCACGTGCGAAATATTGGGTGTCCAACAGCAGGCTGCCCTTATGGATTCCAAAGCCTGCCCACACCGTTTATCTTCAAACCTGGCACGGAACCCCCTTAAAGAGGCTTGCAGCCGATATGGATGAAGTTCACATGCCTGGAACGGATACAGAGAAGTATAAACGAAATTTCTTAAATGAATCGAGCAGATGGGATTATCTGATTTCGCCTAACCGCTACTCCTCTAAAATATTCGCGAGGGCGTTCGGATTCAACAAGAATATGATTGAATCCGGCTATCCAAGAAATGATTATCTGCATAATCATGATGATGCTGAAACGATTTCAGAAATAAAAAACCGTTTGAATCTTCCAAAGGACAAGCAGGTCATCCTATATGCCCCCACTTGGAGGGATAATGAATTTTATTCGGTCGGAAAATATAAGTTCAATCTTAAACTTGATCTGGATAAGATGCAGAAGGAGCTCGGCAATGATTATATTATCCTTTTAAGGATGCATTATCTTATCGCTGAAAACCTCGATTTGAATAATTATTCCGGATTCGCTTATGATGTTTCCCATCACACGGATATCAGTGAATTGTATGTCATATCCGATCTGTTGATCACCGATTACTCTTCTGTGTTCTTCGATTATGCGAATCTGAAGCGTCCGATGATTTTTTATGTCTATGACATTGATAACTATCGTGATACGTTGAGAGGATTTTATTTTGACTTCGAGGAGCAAGCACCCGGCCCCCTTGTAAAAACGACAGAAGAAGTAATTGATCAAATACGTAACAAGGAATCCCTTATTCAATCTGATTATGAAGCTTTTTATGAGAAGTTCTGTTATCTTGAGTGCGGACAATCGAGTAAGCGTGTGGTTGAGGAAGTTTTCCAGCCAAGCCGGAAGAACTAGAAGACTGAAAGAAACCTGTGGTACTGCAGGTTTCTTTTTTTATGCTCATTTTGTTACGTTTTCGCGCCAAATATTACACTAATATTTCAAAGCGGCTCTTATGTGTATAAAGAACTATAAATCATACTAGAATTCGCGAAAATATTCCCCTATTCCTCTTAATATATGGTAAAATGACAGAAAAATATACCAAACTAGTACATAAAAGGAGAAAGATTCGTGAAAAAAACAATTGTGTCTTTTGCAGCCACTGCTGTCCTGTCCACCACTTTCGTCTCAACCGCTGCCGCGAACACCCATAAGGTCGAGTCGGGTGACTCTCTTTGGTCGATTGCCAGGAAGTATGATTTGACTGTTGCCAATCTAAAACAGGTCAACAAGTTAAATTCAGACTTGATTTATCCGAATCAGGTCTTAAAAGTAGCTGCCGGCGCAGATAAGAGCCCATCTGTCCCTTCTTCCCCGGCTGTTCCTCAGAAGACTGAACCGGCCAAGTCTTACACGGTAAAGTCAGGTGATACACTTATTGCCATTGCAAACGCTCACTCTATCACCTTGGGTGAACTGCAAAGCTTGAATAATATCAAAACTCATTTGATTTATCCGGGGCAGAAATTGACTATTTCAAAAAGCAGCTCTCCGGCTCCGGCTGAACCGTCTGCTCCTAAACCTGCTCCAAGTAAAAAGCCGACAGAGCCTGCGACCGGTTCTTATACCGTAAAATCCGGTGATACACTGTCCCACATCAGTATCAACTATAATGTCAGCGTGGCCGCCATCAAAAAAGCAAATAACCTGAAAAGTGATATGATCTATGTTGGACAGGTGCTGAAGCTTGGAACGTCTCAAGCTATACAGCCCGAGCAGCCTTCAAAACCTGCAAAACCGGCTCCTCAAGAGGACGGCACTGCTTTCAATGCAGATCAGCTCATTTCGCTCGCTAAAGCACAGCTGGGCACACCATATGTATGGGGCGGCTCAACTACTTCCGGATTCGACTGCAGCGGATTTATCTATTATGCATTTAACAAAGCCGGGGTGAAAGTCACCCGTACTTCAAGCGAGGGTTATTATAATCGATCTTTTTATGTGAACAAACCAGTGGTGGGCGACCTGGTCTTTTTTGAAAATACATACAAAAAAGGCATTTCACACCTCGGTATCTACGTAGGCGATAATAAATTCATCCACGCAGGTGATAATGGTGTGGAAATAACAAGCCTGGATAATTCCTATTGGAAATCAAAGTTTGACGGATTTAAGAGATTTTATGAATTGTAATTTGCTAGAGAGCAGAACTCCTTTGGGGTTTTGCTCTTTTTTTGTTTTTGGGGTTCCAAATCCATTGCCATTTGTCGATTTTTGAAGAAAAATTTTTGTTCCTCGACCCCCAAAAACTATATTCCACTTATTGTTAATTTATGGTTTAATTAATTGATTTTATTAATTCAATTGATGGAGGATCAGTCCATGGGGAAAAAATGGTTCAGCAGTTTACTAGTTTTCATGTTGTTTTTCAGTTACAGCATTTCAGACATTCCAATGGTGAATGCAGCCGGAGAAGAAATGCCAGGGGTGGATGCCGAAACACTCGAGCAATCCATTACGGCCGAGGACGATTTTGAGAGGGAAGAAACCGTTCATTGGTATAAAGTTACTCCCTCTGCAGAAGATATTTGGAATTTCACGCATTTCAGGGTGAATCTTCAATCACAGGAAGAAGTGACAATAACCGTATATGCAAGTCTTGATAAGGCAATGGCCAATGAAGCCTTTGACCGCTACAGAGGGTATTCATATTCAGAAGAAGCGGCATCCATCGACTTCCCTCTTGCCTGGACCGGCCCTTATTACATAAAGGTAGAATCTTTTCTAATGGGAGAGGAAGCTGAAGAAAGCGGTGGGCACGGGGCCTATTCGCTTGCATATGAAGGAGTGGCACTGCCGCCTTCTCAAGGCGGTACAAGTGAAGAATGTCCTGCGGAATTAAGTACGAAAGAGAAAGAGAACGGAAAAGCGATCCTGCAGGATATGCGCACAATCCGCGATACGCTTCTTTCAGAAAACACTATGGGCAAAGAATGGACATCCCTTTACTATAAAGCAGCACCATTCATTTCGGCAAAAATACTATTTAATAAAATTACACGTGAGGAAGTATATACAAATCTTGATACCTTAAAGAATCTGCTTTCCGATGCAGCAGAAAACGGGAAGAACAGCAGCTATACGATTTCACCTGCAGAACAGAAAGCTATTCAGTCATTGAACAAACTAGCATATGATGCGGTACCTGCAGCGCTCCAGAGACAAATGGACAAAGCACTGAACGGGATTGACCTGGAAAAGATGTCAGGCTCCACCGTTGCCGTGATGCTGGGGAGAACTGGCCTGATTGAAGCCTCGGCAGCCGCAGAACAGAAGCTGATCGTAAAAGTAAAAGACAACCAATCTGCAAACAAAGTCATCTCAAAGGTCAGATCCTACGGGACGCAATCAGTCAGCACGCTTTCTTCTCAAACTAGCCAGCTTCTTGTTGTCGACCTGAAGGATGAAGAAAAAGGTTATCATGCAACTGCCGCTTCAACAGAGAAACAAATTGAAAAGCTGCCGGAAGTCGAGTTTGTCGAACCGGTTCAGACATACAGAGCTCTATCGACAGATACTAGCTATCCTTATCAATGGTCTTTAAAGAACCCTGAGATCGAATCCGGGGATATTGGATATGATGCACTGGAGAGTCTCCTGCAAGGAAAGCAGCTCCCTTCCACTATGATTGCTGTAGTAGATACAGGTGTTGATCATACCCTGGCAGATCTTTCTGACCAGGTTGTTTCTGACAAAGGGAAAAACTTTGTGGACAAAACAGCAGATGCAATCGATGATAACGGGCACGGAACCCATGTCGCCTCCATCATTGCAGCAAAAGCCAATAACCACTACTCGATTGCCGGAATCAACCCCTTCGCTACAATCCTGCCGGTAAAAGTTCTTGATGCTTCAGGTAGCGGAGACACCGAACAGATCGCTTACGGTATCATGTACGCGGCCGACCAGGGAGCAAAAGTCATTAATCTCAGTTTAGGCGGTCCTTACAGCCGGACCATCGAGTATGCACTTCAATATGCTTCCAAAAAAGGCGCTGTGATCGTGGCAGCAAGCGGAAATGACGGGTTTGAAGAAGTATCTTACCCTGCCTCTTCCAAATATGCCATTTCGGTAGGATCAACAAATAAATTGAATATCGTTTCGGATTTCTCCAATTACGGTAAAGGACTTGATCTTGTGGCGCCTGGGTCAGAAATCCCTGCTTTACTCCCTGACGGTAATGTATCCTTTATGAGCGGGACTTCCATGGCGGCCCCTCACGTCTCGGCCTCTGCCGGACTGCTTCTATCCCAAAATCCGGGGTTATCTGCCGGAGAAGTTGAAAAACTGCTCACTGAGACGACCAGGGATATCGCTTTTGAGGAACTGGACAACCCGATGAATCAATATGAGGAAGATCCATATCAGTATGAAGAAGAGTATCCGTACCCTGAAGAGGAGCTGCTTCCGGGCTACGACATGGTTTCCGGCTGGGGAAGCTTGAATGCTTTAAGTGCCTACAGTATCGGCGAGCTTCAGGTAAACGTAAATCCAGTACTGAACAACCAGACAAGGGTAACCGGAAAAGCGAAGACAGGGTCAACGGTTAAAGTAAGGAATGGAAATAAAGTGCTGGGAACCGCTGCCTCGAAGTCAGGTGCATTCTCTGTGACGATTCCGGTCCAGAAAACAGATCAGATTCTAAATGTGACGATTACCAGCGGCTCTGCAGAAGCGTCCATCCGCAAAGTGGTCGAAAAGGCCCCGGATAAACCGAAAGTGAAACGCGTCACCAATAAGGATTCATACGTTTCAGGAAACGCTTCCCCTGGATTGAAAGTAACGATCAAGAACTCTTCCAAAAAAGTGATTGCCTCAGGGAAAGTAAATGATGAAGGTTCTTTCAAAATAAAGATTCCGGTGCAAAAAGCCGGCACCGTCCTTTATGCAAGTGCAGTCGATGGTTATAAAGAAAGCACCGAAGTAAAATTAACGGTTGCAGATGCCATTCCTCCAGGTGCCCCTAAAGTGAAGGCGGTAAGCGACAAGAGCACGGTAATATCTGGAACAAGCGAAGCATACGCCGTCATTACAGCAAAGGTAAAAGGTAGACAGATTGCCTCTGCCAAAGCAAATTCGAAAGGCAGCTTCACGTTAAAAATCAAGAAACAAAAAGCCGGTGCGACGATCACGGTCACAGCAAAAGACAAAGCTGGAAATGTCAGCAAAGGAACAAACCTCAAAGTCAGCGACAAGACTCCTCCCCCTGCCCCGAAGGTCAATAAAGTGACGAGTAAGGACAAAATGGTTAAAGGGAAGTCGGAAGCAGGCGCTGCGATCACGGTGAGAGCCAAAAATAAAACGATCGGGACTGCAAAGGCTGATAAGAAAGGAAATTTTACAGTAAAGATCAAGAATCAAAAAAAGGGAACCAACCTTTATGTAAGGGCAAAAGACAAATCAGGTAATGTCAGTACAGCCAAAGTAACCAAGGTTCAATAGCAAATAAAAGAATCAGGTACTCTCTTTATGGAGAGTACCTGATTTTTCATGTCAGAGCGTTCAATTCATTTATCCTGTTTTTGATAAACTGAATATATTTATCATCCTGCTGAAGTTCAAAGACGATGACCGCCTTCTCCATATAACTCTTTGCCATATGAGGCTTGTTAAGGAGTTCCAGGTTATAGCCGGTGTGGTAATGGAGTTCTCCGAGAAGGTATAGGCTGTCTTTGTGGAGACACCATTTAATTGCATCTTCACAGTATTTGTTTGAGTCTTGAATCCGATTCATACGTGTTAATACCCTTGCTAAGTTATAGTAAAGTCTAGTTTTTATTGTATAATCATTTAAATGCGGAAGGAGTTGAAGGTGTTCTTTAATTTCCTCAAATACCTCCAGTGCCTTATTTAAGTCCTCTTTGAAGTAAATTGCCCCGATCGTTAATAATATTTCTATTTCTCGTTCCAGCATGATCTTGCCTTTATAATGGGTGAGATTGATTGCTTCATGAAGTGTTTGGATTGATTTAGTTAATTCCTTATTCACTTCATATAAGTAAATCCCTTTATGCCACAATAAAAGCTGCAAGTTTTTGTTATTTTGAATAAATAAGGGATTATTTAATTCAGCTCTTACAATATCCATCATTTCTTCATACCTAACACTTCGCCTGAGGATCTGAAGTTGTTGAAATACTTCTTGTACATAATCCAGACGCGGAGTTGTCCCAATATTAAAAAAATAATTAACATCCACACCAAGCTTCTGAGAAATCTGATATAATGTAGAGGCGTAAGGAAAGACATCCCCTTTTTCAATTTTACTTATTTGTGCTTGGGTACAGACGCCCATTGCCAGTTCTTCCTGAGAAAGTCCGCTGTTTTTTCTTAACTCTTTTATTTTTTTCCCCACTGCTGTAAAATCCATATTAAATCTCTCCTAAATATGCCTAGAGTTATATTTTATGAAGAAAATAGATGAAAAAACTATTAAAATGCTTTAAAATTAGGTAATTTGGCATCATACCCCGATTCGCTCTTTTATTAAAATATGTTTTAATAATTATAACAGATATATTTTTATTTTATCGAATATTCACTCGAACAAGAAAGGGAGGAAAGTCCTATGAAAAGACGTTTTCTTACAATCCTTACCGCTTCCATCATTCTTCTAGGTGTTACGGGATTCGCTAATAACTCAGTGGAAACAGCAAAAGTTCAAATCCAATCAGTTGAATTACCCGACAACCCATATTAATATTCCATTTAAAAGCTCCATATAAAGGGAGCTTTTTTTAATTAAAATATTCTTTGAGGAATATGCTTAGAGTTATGAAAAAACAGATAAGGATGGGTTTCGGCATTCCTAACTGTTTTTTTTGCTTTATAAGCAAGAATGAGCCTAAATACACTGAAATTAAAAAAGTGATAGTATAAAAGTACAATATCAGAAAGGGGGCTTCATGATGAAAGAACTCAACATGAAAGTAAATCCTCTATATTCCGAGGTAGATTTGTCGATTCAGTTTCACTTTGAATTTGTCCTAGGTGAAAGCAAGATTGGGGAAGCATTGGTTTCCACGTACGCCATCCAGGACAATTCAGAAATGCCTCCCTACAACAAAGGCATCAGCTACAGAAAGACTTCAAAATGCGCGGTGATCGACCGGTTCGAAGTCATCAATGAAACTGAAAAGTTGTGTATGAATAAACTCCACCATTTCCTGCAGGTGATCGGCATGAGGGAAATTCACTCAGGGTACGATTTATATCAAGAAGCATAAGTATATTGGAGGTCATCCCTTGCGCTGCGAGAGATGGCCTTTACCTTATTTTCTACGTTTTTAGAACATAACATACGAATTGACCATCCTCATTCCCATTCACAAACTGGGGCTTTTATTATAATCGATAGCAATATTGAAAATCCTTTTCAGCCCCCTAAAAAAATAGAAAGCCCGTCCCTCTGTGCTTATCAAGATGAGGGACGGGTTTCTATTATTTAATTAAGGAATTAACAATCAACAAACTTGCGATTCGACTTGTCATGTCCCTTATATCCAGTGTCGGGTCGATTTCCACAATATCCATCGTTTGAACTTTAGGATGATGAATCGCTGTCTGGACCGCTTCCGACAGCGTGTCGGGATCCATCCCTCCCGGACCAATTGCCGGGCAGCCTGGAGCATAAGCCTGATCGAGTACGTCCATGTCGACAGATAGATAAATGGTATCCACTTTGCCTTCAAGCCGGGTCAGTGCCGAATGGATCAGTTCTTGAATTGGATGTTGTTTGATATCCTTCATCGTGTAGATGGTCACACCGTTTTCAATGGCGTAATCATGATACGCTTTGGCGTTAGCGTAGTTCCGGATGCCGATCTGGATAAGATGCTCACCTTTAAGATGCCCTTCTTCTATCAATCTCCTGAACGGCGTGCCGTTGGTCGGACCCCCATCTTCTGTGTTCCTAAGGTCATGGTGGGCATCGAGCTGGATGATGCCCATCGTTCCCTTCTTTTCTTTGATCGCTTTCACGGTTGAGGTGGTGATGGAGTGATCGCCCCCCAGGATGATCGTAAATGGTGCCGCTTCGGTTTGTACGATTTCTTTGGTCGATTGATAGATTCGCTGGTGGCACTCTTCGATTGATGTCGGATGCATCGCGATGTCGCCGAAATCGATGATGATTTTACCGCTGATATCCGTGTCTTCTTCAATATTGTATGTTGTGAAGGAGTTCAGGCATCTTCTGATCGCATCCGGTGCAAAGCTTGCCCCCGAATGGGAAATGGACGGCTTGGAAAGGGGTGCGCCCAGGATGGCGATGTCCCCTTTCGCCCCATCTGTATATGGTGTCAGCAGCTCTGCAGCCTTCGTTGTGTACCGGTCCTTGAACTGTGCTTTCCCTGCCGGCTTAATGTGTTGAAAGTTGCTCATGAAGCTTCTCCTTGCGGTAGATGATTCGTCCGTTTTTCATGACGGTGTTTGTATGGTTCACTCCGTAGTGATACGGAATGTAATGATAGTTCGGTGCATCCCACAGGATGATGTCTGCTTTCCGCCCTTCTTTGAGCTTGCCTGCCTGTTCTCCCCTCTTGATCGCATAAGCGGAGTTGACCGTGACCGCATTCCAGATTTCTTCAGGTGTCATCTTGAGCTGAAGCGATGCCAGGCTCATGATGAACTGAAGGTTCTCTGTCGGTGAGCTGCCAGGGTTGAAGTCGGTGGAGAGTGCGACGGCCGCTCCTGCTTCGAGCATTCCCCTTGCGTTGGCAAACTTCCCTTTGTTCAGGTAGAAGGATGTACCGGGCAGGAGGACGGCGATGGTGTCTGTTTCGCCCAGTGCCTGGATGCCTTTATCGGAAGCACCTACCAAGTGGTCTCCGCTTGTTGCTCCGATTTCCGTGGCCATTTCCGTTCCGCCGAGCGGGTCGATTTCGTCGGCGTGGATTTTCACGGAGAAACCTTTATCTTTGGCCGCTTTCAGGAACCTGCGTGACTGTTCGACCGTGAAGACGCCGGTTTCACAGAAGATGTCGACGAATTCGGCGAGGTTTTCTTTTTCGATGTCTGAGAGCATGTCAAGCATTTCTTGTAAGAACTCGTCTGAGCGTTCTTTGTACCCCGGCGGGATCGCGTGTGCCCCCAGGAATGTCGATACAAGGTCCGCAGCGTGTTCATCGTTAAGTTTCTTGGCTACTCTGAGCTGCTTTAGCTCCGTTTCTTTATCGAGGCCGTAGCCGCTTTTCGCTTCGACGGTGGTGACACCGTATGAGATCATCCGGTCCAGGTGGAAGCGGGCTTTTTTAAGAAGCTCTTCCTCTGATGCTTCTCGAGTCGCCCCCACTGTCGACAGGATGCCCCCTCCTCTTTTGAGGATTTCTAAGTATGGGACTCCCTGCTGCTTCAGTGCCATTTCATGTTCGCGCGAGCCGCCGAACACAAGATGGGTGTGCGGGTCGACGAGACCAGGCGTCACGAGCTTACCTTCCGCATCGATGCGCTCGGTTGCTTTGTGTGACTGTGCTTCCTCATGTGTGCCGATCCAGTCGATGAGCCCTTCGTTGATTCCGATGGCTGCATTTGTCAGAACAGGGAGTTCGCTCATCTCTTTCCCTTTAAGCGGTCCGTCCCCATGGTTCATCGTAAGCAGCTGTCCGATGTTTTCTATGATTGTATCGAATTGTTTTGTCATAGATTATTCTCCTCCTTTTTTCATTGGGATTTGAATGTTGTGTTTTTCGGCTGTTTTTTCTGCGATATCATAACCTGCGTCTGCGTGGCGGATGACACCCATTCCTGGGTCTGTCGTAAGCACGCGTTCCAAGCGCTCCTGAGCGAGGTCCGTACCATCCGCTACGACTACCATCCCTGCGTGCAGGGAGTAACCCATACCCACTCCGCCGCCGTGGTGGAATGATATCCATGAGCCGCCTGCCGCTGTGTTGATCAGCGCGTTCAGGATCGCCCAATCCCCTACTGCGTCGCTTCCGTCCTTCATGCTTTCGGTTTCACGGTTCGGCGATGCGACAGATCCGCAGTCGAGGTGGTCACGGCCGATGACGATCGGCGCTTTGAGTTCTCCTTTTTTAACCAGCTCATTGATGGCAAGACCCATCTTCACGCGCTCGCCGTAGCCAAGCCAGCAGATCCGTGAAGGCAGTCCCTGGAACGATACCTGCTCCTGCGCCATGTCGATCCAGCGGTTGAGTGCTTCATTTTCAGGGAAGAGCTCTTTGATCAGGCGGTCTGTTCTGTAAATGTCTTCAGGGTCTCCTGAAAGTGCTGCCCAGCGGAAAGGCCCCTTCCCTTCACAGAACAATGGACGGATATAAGCAGGTACGAATCCTGGGAAATCAAAGGCATTTTCAACTCCTTCATCCTTCGCTACCTGGCGGATATTGTTTCCGTAGTCGAATACGATTGAGCCGCTCTTTTGGAATTCAAGCATTGCTTCCACATGTTTGGCCATGCTTTTTTGGGACAGCTGTGTATATTGGGGTGGGTTTTCTTTTCTTAGACGCGCTGCTTCTTCTATAGAGTATCCTTCAGGGACATAGCCGTTGAGAGGATCGTGCGCCGACGTCTGATCGGTTACGATGTCGATTTTCACGCCTCTTTTTAACAGCTCGTGATGGACTTCAGCTGCGTTGCCTAATAGCGCAATGGACAATGCTTTCCCCTTGTCTCTTGCTTCGTAAGCCATTGCAACTGCTTCTTCCAACGAGTCCGTCTTGACGTCACAATATTTTGTATCGAGACGCTTCTGGATGCGCTCTTCATCGACATCGACCGCTATGACGACCCCGCCGTTCATCGTGACCGCCAATGGCTGCGCACCGCCCATTCCTCCTAGTCCCGCTGTTAGTGTGATGGTCCCTTTTAAAGAGTTATTGAAATGCTTTTTGGCTAATGCCGCAAACGTCTCATAAGTTCCCTGCAGGATGCCCTGGGTGCCGATGTAGATCCAGCTTCCCGCCGTCATCTGGCCGTACATCATGAGGCCCTTCTGATCGAGCTCGTGGAAATGCTCCCAATTTGCCCATTTCGGTACGAGTACGGAGTTTGAAAGAAGAACCCTCGGAGCCGCTTTATGCGTTTTGAAGACGCCGACAGGCTTACCGGATTGGACTAGCATCGTTTCATCGTTTTCCAGGTTTCTTAATGTGTTGACGATTGCATCAAACGACTCCCAGTTACGCGCCGCTTTCCCGATGCCGCCGTATACCACAAGCTCTTCCGGAATTTCAGCCACTTCAGGGTCCAAGTTGTTGTACAGCATGCGGAGGACCGCTTCCTGCTCCCATCCCTTACACTCGATTTCCGTTCCTTTTTTAACCTGTACGATTCGTTTGTTTGCATTAACCATTCGTCGTTTCCTCCTTTGTTTTCGTAATCGATTTTAGTTGGAATTGTTTCAGCCAGCTTGCTGCTTTTTCTATATCTTTCGAGAAGATCCGGTCCTTCGTGATCGAAGGGACGATTTTTCTCGCTTTTTCATAAAATTTACGGGTCGTGCTTGCGAGCAGGTCCGTCCCGCGATGCTCGACTGCCTGCAGATTGCAGATCAATTCGACTGCGAGGACCCTTCTTGTGTTTTGTAAAATTTGATATGCGTGGCGGGAACCGATTGTACCCATGCTTACGTGGTCCTCCTGGTTCGCTGATGACGGAATCGAGTCGACACTTGCCGGATGGGCCAGTGTTTTATTTTCAGAAACGAGCGATGCCGCACAGTATTGCATAATCATCGCGCCCGACTGGAGTCCCGGCTGCGGGCTCAGGAATGCCGGCAGATCGTTAAGCTGCGGATTGACGAGCCGCTCGATCCGGCGTTCCGAGATGTTCGCCAGTTCAGCGACGGCGATTTTCATGAAGTCCATGGCAAATGCGATCGGCTGGCCGTGGAAGTTACCTCCGGAGATGACCTTCTCCCCGTTTTCAAAGATCAGCGGGTTATCCGTCGCTGCGTTCATTTCGATTTCGAGCTTTTCTTTTACGTAATCTAGTGCCTGCCAGGAAGCACCGTGTACCTGCGGGATGCATCTCAGGGAGTAGGCGTCCTGAACGCGT
Source organism: [Bacillus] enclensis (assembly GCF_001456935.1). Classification (GTDB taxonomy): domain Bacteria; phylum Bacillota; class Bacilli; order Bacillales; family Bacillaceae_B; genus Rossellomorea; species Rossellomorea enclensis. Next base: position 319,556 of record NZ_KQ758485.1, read on the forward strand.
ATGTCTCCCTGCTTTGTTGTCAGTTTACTGTCTTGCAGATATTCTCTGATCCGCTTCGCCGTTGCGACCTGCTGAGGATAGCCCCTTACTACATGTATATCTTCGTCAAATGCATCCATAATTCCTTGCAGGCCTTCCATTGTCAGACTGGCGATCATTTCACTTTGAAAAGCGAGCTCCTCCGCTTCCAGGTAGCCGACGACACCCATCGCCGTCATCGCCTGCGTTCCGTTGATGAGGGCCAGCCCTTCTTTTGCCTGAAGCTGGATCGGGAAGATGTTTTCTTTTGAGAGTACCGGCAGTGTCTGATGGACCTCGCCTTTATAATGAACCTCTCCTTCGCCCATGAGCGCCAGTGCCAGATGGGAAAGCGGTGCAAGGTCGCCGCTCGCCCCGAGCGAGCCCTGCTGCGGAATCACCGGGTGGATTTCTTTATTCAGGAACTCTACCAATCTTTCAACAATGACCGGTCTGACACCGGAATATCCTTTCAGGAGGGCATTGGCCCTAAGGAGAAGCATCGCCCTCGAAACAGTTTCCGGGAATGGATCTCCCACTCCGCACGCATGGGAATGGATAAGATTGAGCTGCAGCTCCTCCACATCATCCGAATCGATCAGGACGTCGCTGAATTTCCCGAACCCGGTCGTGATCCCGTATACCACACGCTTTTCCTTTACGATTTTCTCAACCGCTTCCCGGCTCTTCTTCACCCGCTCCATACTCTCTGGAGAGATGACAACCTCCTCCCCTTCATAAATGATCTTTCTTGCGTCTTCCAGACTCAACGAACACCCCGTTAAAACGACCATGTATATTCACCTCTAAAGATAGATTTTTTATAAACAGAAAAAGAGGCCCGACCCGAGGACAGAGTTCTGCCTCGGGTCGAGCCTCCTTTTGACTGGTTTCTATAGGCTCTTTCTACATTAAATTGATTTCTTAAAAAAATACATGCATTTCGATTCCATCTAGACTGCTAATTACAGTACTGACACGTGCTCTTTTCGCCGACAAGCGTAAACCTGTAAACGGCAGAGTTCTCGAAAATACCAAAACCTCGGTATTTTCTAGTGTGTAATAAAGCATAGTATCCGAAAAGAGCATAATTTAGATATGATTGATGCCTAAACCGATTGTTTCGTGTTCCAATCCTTTGATGGGCGCGCCAATCGTTCCATACAGTGCGACTGCGATCCATTCGCCTTCCTCTTCGCTTTCATAAGGGGTTCCCCTTACGATGGAGAAGCGGAGGCCGACCGTTCGGAGGACTTCCCCAATCTGGGTGTGTCCCCTGGTCACCCCGGTCAGGGCTTCCATGGTCGCATGATACAGCGCATGCATTTCACGATAAAGATCTTCTCGTACAAGATCACTTCGTTTTGCTGCCGTTTCGATGGCAGCAACGATCTTCTGACTGTCCATGGAGCCGATCCTGCCTGTGCAATAGCTCCAGTCCAGCTCATTGAAATGCCGGTTCCACTCGTCTTCTTCCTTATCCAGAAGCAGGAGCAGCATGGCGTTCTTTCCAATTTTGGTATGATCCAATTTCTCCAAATGGCATTCCTACCTTAACTAGAAAATTCTAAAAATACTAATAACTACTTATATTGTATGGTGAACATCCTTATAGGTCAACGGAAAATGTCGTGATTTTAGAAACTTAGAGAGGTAGTTTGGTAGCGTGGTAAAGGGGTTTTTGGCTTACTGCACAGAAAATAGACGTCCCCAGCTTACAGGTTCGCCTTGGTGGCTCATTGTTTATATATTGTTTTTTTCCTGACATTTGCAAATTCAAGATTTTTCATAAAGCATGAATCTTCCATCATCGCAGTTGTGACTGAGATAAGAGAGAATATCGACCCTGTCTCCTTCTCTCAACGTATCTTTCATGGGAAAACGGGCACGTACATTCAGTGTTTCTTCCCCGTTGTGAGTTTCCAACACGATTTTACAGTCCAGGGGTTTTTGTTCCCTGTCATCTACCCGAACAAATTTAAAGGGAATCGAATGCTTTGCATCGATCGGCACGGCAAACAACGTGCTGAATCCAACTGTTTCTCGGATTTTGTCGGAGTATAGGATTCCTTCCAATGCGTGGGAGAAACCCGGTGGCCTGCTGACCACCACCAGTCTTTTTTTATACTGCTGGCCTTGGAATACTACGAGGTGTTTTTTTGATGTTGTTTCGATTTTCCTTGATACGTGGAAACCTTCAAATACTAAAATGAATTCTTTGTTCATTACTTCCTCCTCTTTGAACTGTGTTTTTCGATAAAACTATCTAGGAATATTTTCCTATAAATTACCATTCGACACGTTTTTCCGTTTCCCTGTAAAATTTTTGTTTTTCCTACAAATATATTTGTAAGAAAGGTTTTCTATTGAAAGTTCTTTCCTGAATAGATAATCCGTTCGTTCTCTTTTATAAAGCAGGTAAGCTTATTGCTGTGGGTTGTGCTGGGCTGGATGTGGAAGTGATATAATTCGTAGTGATTTTTGTCGTTTTCTTTGTGGTTGGAAAAGAAGTGGATCCGCTTTTTGCCATAATTCCCCGCCCTGTAGTAGCTACTGTTTTTCTTTGTTACTTTAAAACTGATCTTCATCGACGAAAAGTCTTTGTTGTTGTCCCACTTCTTGATCTCATTTGCACTTTCTGTCTTTCTATTCTCTTGTCTATTTGAATTCAATCTAACCGCCACCCTTCATTCTTTTACAACAACAAATGACAATATTTTACTTTATTATCATACTACTGATTAACGTAACTTGGTATAGGCGATTTTATTTTTATCAAATTGAATAGTTAATAGACTTTTCAATTCGTCGATTAAACCGATTAGAGTAATTAAAAGGATTATCTTGAAGGAAAAGGGATAGTCGGTGAGATAAATGAAACTTAAGCTGCATGAGGAATTAAAATGGTATCGTGAAGAAGTGCTTGAATTAACGCAGATTGAAGCTGCGGAACGGCTAAAGATAAAATCAGGAAGTCTATCAAATTACGAACGCGGTAAAAGAGAGATCTCACTGGAAATGCTGATAAGATTTAAAGAAGTCTATAAAATCCCGACGCAAGAAATGAACCGTATCCTTTATGGTGAAGAATCAGAAGGATATACAACTGACCCTATGGTTCTCAGGGAGTCATTCGAGGATGAAGAAACATCTTCCATTATCGAGATGCTGAACGCCAACCCAAAATTAAAGCGTACGCTTGCTTCCCTTACCCAACAACCAGAGAAAAGGAAAGAAAAATTCGCAAGCCAGATAAGCTCACTCTATCATTTTGCGCAGGACTGGTAGAGATTAAATTAGGAAACGAAAAAGCACTCTGATCAGAGTGCTTTTTCGTTTTGTAATGTGTATTCAGTTTGAAGTTCTTGTTTTAGCCAATCTAACATCTTTATTGCATCCATATTGTCTTTTTTACCTTCATCGAAAGCTTGCTGCATGACTGAAAGAACAAGTTGCTCCTTGCTCAATTTTTTCCCCAAAAGACAACCTCCTACACTAAATGACAATTTATATTACTTTATTACACAATTTATCAAGCGTTCAAACACTAATTAATTGTTATTTTACCATAAATATACACATGCATAAAGAAATACTTCAAAAAATAGTGACTTTTTTACTATATTCTTCTTACGTTTATTACCGATAAGAAACGGGTAAGATGTTACAATATTACAGTAGGGTTGTGAATAATGGCAAAATCATCGAAAGGTGATGACGCAAAGCTAAAGGGGCTATCCAACGCCAGCCAGCTACCAAAACCAAGGAGTGATCGATTTGTCGTTTTTAACACCAGAAGAAATCATGATCAAAAAACAAAAGAGAAAAACTATGATGTATGTTGGGATATTTTCTGCAACAGGCATCGTGGTTGCAGGAACCACGCTTCTCACATATGGTTTCTAAAAAAGGCGTCTTTTGACGCTTTTTTTTATTGGTTTCTTCTATTATTCTACAATATATGGAAAAGTTCTCGGTTTTTCGATAGAATATGAGTTGAGCCTATACTACTTGGAGGAAACCGCCATGAAAAAAGAATTAAATTTATTCAAGGGACTTAAAAACCCTTCTTTCTTTTTCTACGATCTTTCGACAACTGAAGACATTAAAGGTTACTGGAAAAATATCTTTCGTTTAATTTTATTATCTGTTTTTACATTCGGTTTGATTGCCTCTTTCGGTATAGGAATGGATCCTCTTTCTAAAGAACTAAACAACCTCCCCGCTACAGCATATGAATTAGAGAAGTTCCTGTTTTTCTTGGGAAGGACCTTAAGCGGGATTTTCTATTCTATCATCATTCTGTTTATTCCAAGCATCCTTTTCTGGACGATTTCTGAGAAGGGAGAATACCGTAAGCATGTTATCATTCAAGGATTGGTTTTATTGGTCCTGCTTATCGAGAAATTAACCTACATCCCATTATCTTTATTCTTCTCACTCGATTGGTTCTCGTCTCCCCTGTCTCTCGGAGTCGCTGCCCAATACATAACCGAGAAATCTTGGGTCATCTATTTCCTGGGGTGTTTCTCCCTATTCAAGGTCTGGATTTTTTACATACAATACAAAGGGCTGAAAAGGCTCACCGAACAAAAGAACTGGCTGATCTGGCTGGTCATTCTTCTTACCAATCTCTTTTTCTGGGCCATCACCGCATTATTAGCCTATATCGATTTTTCAACATTAATCTAACGTTCAAAGGCTGGGATCATTTATGAATAAACGGAAGGTATTATATACCGTACTCGCTTTGTCTCTCCTGTTTGCGGGGACGAATGGTTACCTGATCGAAAAGGCAAAGAGCAAAGTCGACCGGGAAGTCCGGGTCGAACATTGGGAGGCACTTAATAATGACGATCTTCAGGAAGAACTTCCTAAATCCGGTGTTGTCACTTCCGCTGAAGAAACTTATCTATATTTTAACGATGAATTCGGCTCTTTCAAAAAGTTTCTTGTCAAAGAAGGCGATGAAGTGAAAGCAGGCACGCCGCTGTACGAATATGAAGTTACCGACTTCACAGGGCAAAAAGACGTTCTGGAATCTGAAGTCGATCAGCTCGAAGATGAAATCGACAGTATCGATGACAATATATCCGACCTCGAACGCTTAGAGAACTCACTCCCTTCTTCTTATGATGATGAAGAGATGCCCCTCGAAGCAAGTGCCCTTGAGACAGAATATGATATAAAGAAGGAAATTGCCTCTCGGGAACTCGAAATAGACCGCCTGGAAAATCAAATCGACAGCCTTGAGCGTCAAATTTCCGATCTGGAATCATATGAAACCACGTTGACAGTCGAAAGCAGCGGGGAAGGTACAGTTAAAGAACTCTCCCACTCTGTCCAGAATCCATTAATCACGATTGCATCTGAAGCTGTGGTAGTGACGGCAGACCTGACGGAAAAGGAAATCATGGACGTGGAAGAAAACATGGACGCGAAGGTTCAGTCAGAGGTTGAAAAGAAAACCCTGAAGGGACTCGTATCGGATGTTTCCACTCTCCCTAAACGGGATCCGCATATCGAAACTGACAGCATGTATCCGATTGAGATTACGCTGCAGGATGAGGACTATAAGCTGCTTCCCGGCCATCATGTGTTTGTCTCGGTGATCACAGATGAAGTCAAGAATGCATTAGTGGTCCCTTTTACAGCTGTTGAAAAGTCAGGGACGAAAAAAGTTATCTGGGTACTCACTGATAAAGGTACCGTGAAAAAGAAAACCGTCGAAACCGGACTGGAAGTTGACGGAAAGGTCCAGATCAAATCAGGCGTGAAAGCCGGGGAATACTATATCATGAACCCTGATGAAGTTCCTGCACTGTCAAACGGTGCGGCATTCATTACCGCCCTTGATTGGGACAAGATCAAGCTGAGAGACTTGAAGAAGATGAAACGTCCGACAGTAATCGAAAACCTTCTTCTTGGGATATTGGAAAGAAAATAGTGTTTTGAGAGGACCCGCTCTGAATTTGAGCGGGTCTTTTTCATACATAGTCTCTTTTGGAGTGATGATACTAAGGGTATCTGAAACTTTTTAAAGGAGACGATTTTTTTATGAAAAGAATCAAACCTGTACTCATTATCCTCATCCTTCTATCCCTGCTTGCATTCTCTTTCCCATCGGGCTGCGGGTTTGCCGCTAATCCTGCGAAGAAAAATGTCATTTTCATGATCATGGACGGAACAAATTCAGACATAGTTACTCTTTCAAGATGGTATAAGGGTGCCGGGCTTAACCTCGATAAGATCCTTGTCGGAGGGGTCCGCACCTATTCAGGAGAATCTGCCATCACAGACTCGGCAGCTGCAGGAACGGCTATGGCGACCGGGGTGAAAACCCGTGCTGATCATATTGGGATGTCTAAGGAGGGTAAGCCGGTGTTGACAGTGTTGGAGGCCGCCAAGCTGTCCGGTTACGCAACGGGGATCGTGTCGACTTCTCCTGTCCAGCATGCCACCCCCGCCGCCTTCACTTCCCATGTAATTGACCGAGATGAATTCGGGGATATCGGAGAACAGCAGGTGTACCAGAACCTCGACGTCATCCTCGGGGGCGGTGCGGCCTGGCTGAAGCCCAAGTCTAAAAACAAGGTCAAAAATGATGATGGAATGCTAAAGACGAAGCAAATATCCCGTGAAGATGGTGAAAATCTTCTCTCAATAATTAAGTCATCTAAATCGCTTTACTCCTTTACCGCATCGAGGGAGGGCCTTTCAAATAGCCGCGGTGATGGGAAGCTTTGGGGAGCCTTTGCGGAAGAAGATCTGGCATACGATATTGACCGTAAAGCGTTGAAGCCGAATGAACCGACGCTTGCAGAGATGACGAAGGCTGCGATTGAACGATTATCCGCCAGCAAGAAAGGATTCTTTTTGATGGTGGAAGGCAGCAAGGTGGACTGGGCCGCACATAAGAATGATCCGGTCGGGATGATCAGCGAGGTTCTTAGCTTTGATAAAGCCGTTGGTGAAGCATTGGAATTTGCCGAACGTGATGGAAATACGATGGTGGTGGCTGTCACCGATCACGGGAACAGCGGGTTGACGCTTGGAAATGTGGATACTGATAAGAACTATAAGAATCAGCCGAGGGATCATTTTGTAGGGCCGCTGAAGAAAGCTGAATATACGGTTAAGGGTGCTACTTCTTTGTTGAAGGATGACCGTTCTAATTTGAAGGAAGTGTTGAGTTCGTACGGGTTGGGTGATTTGAATAAGAAAGAGTATTGTGTGATGAAAGATGCCAAAGATGTTAGTGACCTAGAGGATGAAATGGTTAAGCTGATGGCGAAGCGCGCAAATCTGGGGTTTTCCACCCACGGGCATACCGGTGAAGATGTTTTCTTATATGGATTCGGTCCGGGGAAGCCTTCCGGGCTGATTGAGAATATTGAATTGCCAAGGGTGTTTGCCCGCTATCTTGAGTTTTCTTTGGAGAGCTTTTCTGATTGGTATGTGGATGGGGAGAAGTTTTTCAAGGAGAAAGGATATAAGGTGATAATTGATAAGCGGGATCGTGATAACCCTGAATTAGTTGTGTCGCGTGGCGAAGAAGGGCTCCGGTTTCCGGAGAATAAGAATTATTATTTGAGGAATGGGGAGCGTGTTGAGCTGCGGAGTGTGAATGTTTATAGTGGTGGGAGGTTTTATGTGCATTGGGAGAGGTAGTTGTTTCAGTCGAGTCCGGTGTACTCAGGGTGCCAGGCACAATATAGGCGATCTGTGCCTGGCACGTTTTGGGGATATTGTGCCTGGAACAAATCGGGCCGATTGTGCCTGGAACAATAGAAAATGTCGAGCCTGGTTCAAACGTGCTGATTTGAGCCTGGCTCAGACCCGGGGAATTGAGCCCGGCTCAAACTTTGCTTAAAATTCCCTTTATCGCATCTAATCTAATAAGCACCCGCCACCGTTCGACATTTCCCGAGAAATATCTCCCCCATCCTTCTCCAATCCCCGCAGTTTTCCCTCTTTTATTCCATTCCCACCCCCAGATGCGTTATAATAAAAGAATGCGATTTTATAGATGGGAGAGATTGTTCGATGGCGATTCGGATCGAAGAGTTGAAGGATAAATTAATTCCGATGAGTCGGGCGATACAGGGTGAGTTGAACCCGGGTACCGACGAAGGAAGAAATATTGTCTCAAAAGGGCTTCTTTTGTTTCGCCAGAACCTGGTGTCGAATGTGAAGGTCCGGGATGAAGAGGCGAGTGCCGATGTTCAGGATGTGACGCCTGTTTCGGTGCGGCTTGATCTGCAGTTCCCGCTTCTAAGCAAATGTTCCTGCCCGTATTCCGGATGGTGCCGCCATCAGATGGCTACCTTTTTCATGATTTACAACAAGGTTGCCCGCGTCAGCGAATGGATCCAGGATTGGCGCAGCCAGGAAAGCTCTCCCGATACGGATGAAAATAAACCCTCATCACTTGATGAATTATTGAAGAAACACACCAACTCCGGTGCCCTTCGAAAGGCCAGTGAGCTGTTGGAGGAGCGTAAAACCCGGGGAAACACGCCCGATGAGTGGTGGCAGTTTTTTGAGTCGCTTCTGAAAAAGGAAGATTTACAGCTTCTTGAGAGACAGCCTTATTTGATGGACGTAATCATACAGAATATCTATAAGCGATTTAATAAAGAAGCACCATTTGAGCGTGAGTGGAAGCCTCTCTATCAGCTTTTCGCTACTTTCTTCCTGACGCTCGAAGTGGATGTTTTTTTACAGGAAAGAGAGATCGAATTGAGTCGCGAGCAGTATGCCCTGTTCGATTTCCTGCTGGATGAGATGGAGGATGCCGTCGAGAAGCTTTCGGTGCATGCGATGCCTTTCAGCTTCGATCCGTTCATTGCCTACTTGAAAGAAAAATCAGCGGAGATGAGTGAGGATCCGGAGCACAGCACGGAAATAAAAGCAGAGGTTTACCGATTCATCTGGTATTACTTGTTCAAACAAAAAGCTTGGCGCCGACAAGAGGTAGAGCGTTTGGAAAGCTCTCCTTCCCAGGACGATTCGTTCATCAAGATCGCCCTGCTTCATCAATATCTGCTGCTTGAAGATTTGGATAAAGCTGAAGAAACCGTGGAAAGGATCGGGACGGAGCTCGTCGCTTATTCCGAATTCTGGCTGGTTAAGTTTGTTCTTTCCAAACGATATGAGGGGCTGCTACTCTTGTTGAAGGCAATTTTGGTGAGGCTCCCTTCCTATATCGAAGAAAAGAGTCATTATGAGGCATCAAGCTTCGTGCGCTGGTTTGTGCGCAAGCTGCCGACGGAGTGGCTGATGGAGCGGGACCCTGTTTTCTTGAGGGAACTTCTCCTGGCGATGCTGCCTTTCAGCTATTACAGCTACTCGGAGTTCCTGCTGAGTTCAAGATCCCACCGCGAATGGGTGGAGCTGCAGAAGTATATGGGCTACTCCGTAGGCGAGATGGAAAATATGGGCCTCAGCCAGGTGTATAAGGAGTCCCCTGAGCTTGCACTGCCGGTCTACTATAACGGTGTCATCGATATGATCGAGCAGAAGAACCGCGACAGTTACAAGTATGCGGTCCGCTATATGAAGAAGATCCGGACGATCTATAAGAAGCTGAAGCAAACGGATAAGTGGGATGACTACCTCCCTTACATCCTTGAAAAATATAAGAGATTACGTGCGTTCCAAGAAGAGTGCAGAAAGGGTAAGTTGATCGATGCTTAAATTGTCTTCCGTGAAGATCAATGTAGACGCAACTAAATATGGCGACCGATTCTTCCTGACTGCCGAAAACGGCGAGGGTGAAGAGCTTCATCCTTCCCAGTGGAAAAGTCAGCTGTTCCTTTGGCATGAGGATACCCATTACGGGACGCTGCTTCAAGACCGGATGGCAGATGGCGGGGTTGACGTGTCTCAGTGGGAACTCCTCACCTTACTCGCGCTGGAGCATTTCAGCGGGATGGTCGAGTGGGACTGGGATGAAACCGGCCAGGCCTGCAACGCGATTGCCCCCGTCCTCTATGAAGCGATCGAAGCCGGACGCTGGCTCCCCCGCTTTGATGAATGGCAGGAAACGGGCATGCAGTTCCATATCCCTGATGAAGTGTGGGAAAATTTTAACGAAGACTTCTGGCAGCAGGACCTCCCTGAAGGACCGTCCCTCGCCGCTTTAACGCAGCAGTGGTTTGAAGGGTCGCTGAATGAAGCGATGGCTGCGGGCGGTTCGGAAGCGATGAAGAGGATTCAGAAGCTGAAGGAGAGTACGCTCACCTCCGAGGAACTGCATGCTTATTTTGACGAGAAGCGCTGGAGCGAGTGGATCCGCGGTGAAGAGGATGAAGAACTGCCCTTTTCCATCGGACTGCGGATTTCGGAGCCGCTTGATGAAGATGAAACATGGCAGCTTGAAACGATTCTTCGCGATCGCAAGAGGGAAAAACGCGTGATTTCGCTGACGGAAGATACGGTTCCAACAGGTTGGAAGCCCTATCTCCCTCAGGTAAAAGAAGAACAGGAACGCTGGCTTAAGATGATTCCGATGCTCCGTGAGAGTGATGGGACGCTGACCGATTCACTCAGCGAACACGATGCGTGGGAATTCTTATCTGTTTTGAGTGAAAAGTTGATTGACCTTAATATCGAGATCCTCCTGCCGTCCTGGTGGGAAGCGATGAAGGATGCGCAGGTGCTTGTGAAGGCGAAGCTAAAGAACACCGATACGAGCTACCGCCCTTCTTTTGTCGGCTTGAATGCGATGCTCGATTTCGATTGGCGTCTGTCGATGAACGGGGTCAATCTATCGGAGGATGATTTTAATAAGCTCGTAGATGACCAGAGAAGACTCGTGAAGATCCGCGGTCAGTGGATGAAGCTCGATCCTGCGATGATTCGCCGCATCCAGCAGATGATGACCAAGGCGAAGCAGGAAGGCATTTCGATCCAGGATATGCTTGAGCAGGAGCTTGTTCCGCGGGATGAAGAAGACGGTGATGGGCTTGAAGCTGATGACGAGTATGATCCGTATAAATACGCACGTATCCAGCTGGAACTGAACCGCTCATTGAAAAAACTGGTGAGTCAGCTGACGAATGTATCGTCGATTCCACTGGTGGAAACGCCGGATGCCTTTCATGGGGAACTCCGGCCTTATCAGCAGCTTGGTATGAGCTGGATGCTGTTCCTGCGGAAGTTCGGTTTCGGGGCATGCCTTGCCGATGATATGGGTCTAGGGAAAACAGTGCAGCTCATCACGTACCTCCTTCATGTGAAGGCTGTAGAAAAGCCGGAGACCCCTTCGTTGATAATCGCGCCGACGTCAGTGCTCGGAAACTGGCAGCGTGAAATCGAGAAGTTCGCCACCGATTTGAAGGTCCACCTGCATTACGGATCGTCCCGCGCGAAAGATGAGAATTTTTCCGAGCGAATTTCCGGAATGGATATCGTACTGACCTCCTACGGGCTGTCGCATATTGATTTTGACGAGCTGTCTGATGTGGAATGGAGCTCCATTTCACTGGATGAAGCGCAGAATATCAAGAATGCGAACACGAAGCAGTCCCGTGCGATACGCAAACTGAACGGAAAGCATCATATCGCTCTGACTGGAACGCCGATGGAAAACCGCCTGTCCGAACTTTGGTCGATCTTCGATTTCTTGAACCATGGCTATCTCGGAGGATTTGCGCAGTATCAGAAGAACTATATCGCGCCGATAGAAAAAGATGAATCCCAGGAAAAAGTCCGTGAGCTTCAGGCAAAAATAAAGCCGTTCCTGCTGCGCCGGACGAAGAAGGACCCAGAGGTCGAGCTTAACCTTCCCGAGAAAATCGAGCAGAAGGAATACTGCAGCCTGACTGCTGAACAGGCGGCGCTCTATGAACAGCTCGTACAGGAGACATTGACGAAAGTCGAAACGCTGAGCGGGTTCGAGCGCAAGGGATTGATTTTGCAGATGCTGAACCAATTAAAGCAGCTTTGCAATCACCCCGCTTTATATCTGAAGGAACCCGATCCACGGTCGATCCTGACCCGTTCCGAGAAAATGCAGAAGCTGAAGGATATCGTTGAAGCGGCGCTTGAATCGGGCGAGGGCACGTTGATCTTCACCCAATATATCTCAATGGGTGAGATGATCCAGGAAGTCATGAAAAAGGAATTCGGCGTCGACGTCCCATTCCTGAACGGAAGCATGGCAAAAGCCAAGCGCGACGACCTCGTCGACCGCTTCCAAAACGGCGATTTCCCTGTCTTCCTTCTATCATTAAAGGCTGGCGGAACCGGCTTGAACCTGACAGCCGCCAACCACGTCGTCCACTACGACCGCTGGTGGAACCCTGCCGTAGAAAACCAAGCCACAGACCGTGCTTATAGGATTGGACAGAAACGATTTGTTCATGTTCATAAATTGGTCTCCTCTGGTACCCTAGAGGAAAAAATCGATGCCATGCTCGAAAAGAAACAGGCACTGAACGACGAAATCATTCGAAGCGACCAGTGGGTTACTGAATTGTCTGATCAGGATTTGGAATCGTTGTTGGTGTTGGAGTAGGTAGTTAGTTTGTTGATTTGATATGAATCGCCCCCTTTCCTAGAGAGGGGGTTTTTAGTTTTGCTTCATGCGGATGAAATAGTAATTTATGTAGCGGGAGCCGACCATTTTGATAATATAGTCGGTTCCAGCTGTTGATTGGAGTGGAAGACGAAGACTCCTGCGGGAAAAGCGAGACTGGTAAGCCCCCGCAGGAGCGCAGCGACGAGGAGGCTTACCGGCCGCCCGCGGAAAGCGAAGTCTTCCACGGAAATCAACAGCGGTGATTCAAGGTGTATTTTATTTAAAACCACAAAAAAATAGCCGGCTCCAACGGAAACCGACCCTACATGAAGACATATTGGGGAACGTACAAAAAACTTCACTGCTACTTACAATCTTCTATTTCTAACGAGGTATGTTAGAGGGATGCCGCGAAGACATGATGACAATTGGACATTGAGACAAAACTTACAGGTTGGATAAAAATGGTTGTAATTTATGTGAAGGTTTCTAAGATGAGGAATGCATTCGGGGTTCCTTAAGATGTGGTCTTGAGGGCAGGATTCGGATATTCAAACCCTTGTTCCAGTGCGGTCACCCGTTGTGAAAGATAGAAGTTTTCGACATTCGTGCGGGCCACTTTCTTGATCAGTTCTTCATTCAACTTTTCAAGTCGATCGATTCGCTGTTCCAGCGTTTGCAGGGTTGCCAATGGGTCCCCTCCCTTCTTTTAAAATGGCAGTTCGACCGGTTCTTTCTCCGGCTGTTTCTCAGAGTGCTGTTGTTCCCGGTCAGCCGCAGGTCTCGGATCCATGAACCGGATCGAATCAGCTACTACCTCAGTAACATAAACCCGTTTACCTTGATCATTCTCATAATTACGCGTCTGGATGCGGCCGGTGATGCCGACGACGGATCCTTTCCGGCAGTATTTCTCAGTGTTATCTGCCGCCTTGTTCCATATCTTGCACATGACGAAATCCGTTTCCACTTGTCCCTGCTGATTTTTAAACTGGCGGTTGACCGCGACTGTTACACTCAGGACCGACCGGCCTTCCATCGTTTTCCTTGCTTCGGGATCCTTGGTCAGCCTGCCCACCAGGGTGACTTGATTGATCACTTTTGTTCTACCCCCTCTCTTCTGGAATGATCTCATCATACACTCACCAATCCACGGGTGTAAAATCGCGAATTTCATAAATTCATAGCCGAATTAGAGCTAAATTCACTAAATTCACCTAGGGAGATTTGCCATTTCTGAAGCAAAATAAGTATGAAAATCGTAAATCCACTTTTTTTAGCACAATTTACTTATTAGGGATTCTTTTACCGCTGTGATATAATTTTTATAATTAAACCCTAATCATAGGAGATGTTCGTTCATGAAAACCTTTAAAGTGATTTCACTGCAGGTAGTGGATAATGATGAACTCCAGGATTTTGATATTGAGGACGGTCTGATCATCAATAAAGAGGATGGGAAAAGTACGTGGCTCGTGGAAACGTATATGTCTCAGAACTATCTAGAGTTTTTCCAGAAGGCTCAACAGCAAAAGGGTGATCTGGAAATCCAGGTTGTCATTTCAAACAAGGCAAACGACCCTGCTGCTTTCATGACATCAATACGCGGTATTAAAAAAATGAACGGCCGGATGAGTGTTTTATTTGAAGGAAAATTGAAGAAGCAGCGCAATGAATATGCGGAATTACTACTGGATGACCTATTACAAAAAGGATATACTGGAGATGAACTGGTGAAGGAATTCCGAGAAAAAATGGTATCCAAACCGCGTCTGCCTGTTACTTCAAAACCAAGCGTCTAATTTTTACGACAATATGTAAACTTCTTATAGAGTAGCTGTTTACTGTTTGATATAATAGAAGTATCGAAACGATTTTATAGGCAGGTGTCCACCATGATTGGGGAAAGAGTCAAAAAATATAGACAGGAAAAGCGGATGTCTATGACGGAACTGGCTGAAAAAGCTGGGGTTGCCAAGTCATATTTGAGCTCCATAGAGCGAAACATCCAACAGAACCCATCCATTCTGTTCTTGGAAAAAGTCTCTGCCGCTTTAGGTATTCCGATGGACGCGTTGTTACATGATCAGCAGGAAAATAACACTGTTGACCGTGAGTGGGTCAAAATTGCAGAGGAAGCGATGGACTCCGGCATTACGAAGGAACAATTCCGTGAGTTTATTGAATTTAATAAATGGAAACTGGGTAACAAATAAAGTCTTGCAGAGTCTGCAAGACTTTTTACATTTATCAAGACCTCTATGTTTTTAAGTTCGATTTTAAACAACCTTGAACCCCTCATCTACTTTTCTGTGGTGGTTTTGTAAAAACTCCCTGATTTCATTCTTAGAGATTCCTGCATCGAGTGCCTGTTTCACTAGTTCAATCCATTCAAGATCAAGTTCACGCTTCATCTTTTCATTCCTCCCAAAATACATGCATGTATTTCAGGCAATCCAGCCATCATAGTCGTCCAATGGGTACTGCTTTCCTATGTACGTGTCTGTATTCGATGTACTCATTTTCCTACCTTAGATCTGTGACTTTGCGTCCCTATTTTTCAATAAGTTTGCCTTTGTCTGACTAGCTCCTTGGAACTATACCCATTATACTAATGAATAACCTTCAAAACTGTTGTTTTTTGTCTTTTCTGACAATTATTTTTACACTTTTTTCCTACAGATTCTTTCCTTTTTTGACATAAGTTTTTTCAACACCATGAATATGATGGATTTCTTATAAGAACAAACGAAACTTGTGTCGATTTACTACGGATATTCTTTACTGAATTGAACTCGATAATTTTCCAGTTTCTTCTTTAACGAAAGGACTTTGTCATTAACATTCTGGAAGGTTTTGGAGTCATAAAAAGGGTGTTCAGACAAGTCTTTTCCGCACGAGGGACAGAGCCATTTACCTGTTTCCGAACTGCTGAATGATGCTCGCGTGCATCTTGTACAAATCTTTTTATACATATACTACACCTCTTTTCTTTCTTTTAGCTGAAATTCAGTCAGCTTCAGTTCCTTTGATGCAAATTTTCTTCTAGTGATTATATATAAGCTAATCCCAGCTATAAATAGTACACTACCAAGAACTAAATACATGTAATAATCAGTTCCGGTATCTGGTAATACCCTTCCCCCACCCACCGGTGAAACTGCACCATCAGATCCCTCTACTAGGAAGTTGAACTGAAATTCTGTCGATAATCCTTGGAACTCATTACCAAGCTCATACGGTATTTCTACAGTTATTTCAAAAATTTCTGATGAACCGCTCTCCAAAGTACGAAGATCCATCTTTTTGAAATCCTTAACCTTACCTTCTACCAAGCTCTCTTTACCCTTGCTGATTACAAGGAGTAGCTCATTATAGAATTTTTCCGATCCACTCAAGAAAGTATTGGTAAATAGATATTGGAAATCTTGATTACCTTTATTTTCAACCGTGATCTTTCTTGTCATTGAATCTCCCGGCTTAACATTTGTAAGGTTAAACAAAACCGGTGAAGGGCTGACAGAAATATCTATATCTTTTTGTTCATTGTTGTTTTCTTCAGCTTGTAAAGTACCAGGAGCAAACAAAACCATTATAATAATTAGAATGCTAATACCAAATCGTATTTTATTCATATAAATTCCCCTTTAAAGTGATTTATGCTCCTGTATAACCATTTGTTCTCTTTTGAGAACTTATGTTTTCAGTATATAAAACCAACCAATCTTTTAAAAGGATAGAATTTCTTCAATTTCACGGTCATTTCTATGTTTTTCGTTCGTTATATAGAATTAACTCCCCGTAACTCTTTATTTCGTTTTTTATATATTACAATTTGTTCTATATAATGAATATAAAATCAGAGAAGGGATTGAGCAAATTGGTCGGTGAAGCTTTAAAATTGTATAGGGAAGAAAGGGGGATGACCATCAATGAGCTCTCCCATTTAGCTGGCATCTCAAAATCATACATAAGCTCCATTGAAAGAGGCTTGCAAAAAAACCCCAGCATCAAGGTACTTCAAAGGCTGGCCGACACATTGGATATTTCCCTCAGTCAGTTGCTTGAATTTACTACGGAGAGCATCTCAATTGATGAAGAGTGGCTGCATTTAGTCAACAAAGCGATGGAAGAAGGTCTTACAAAAAAAGATTTTCTCGAATATATTCAATTCTTCAAATTTAAAAAGGAGAACCGCATTTGAGGATCTTTATAAAATTATTAAGTATGGTCTTATTGACAGCGGGAGTAATGTTATTAGGAGTATCCGGATACCATTTAACAGACATAAAGCTTCAAGAAAAAAAAGCGTTGGAAGAGGCAATAAATGTAGTAAACGCTCAGGATAAAGTTAACAATGAACTTCAAAATGAGATGCCGGATTCATATTCTCAAGGGGAGGTACTGGGTATTTTGAAAATACCTAAGTTAAAGAAGGAACTGCCCATTATTGAAGGGACAGAAGAAGAAGAGCTTGAAAAGGGGGTTGGCCATTATTCTGATACCAAACTGCCTGGAGAGAGGGATCGCATCTTTCTCGCTGGACACAGAGATACGGTTTTCAAAAGCATGGGAGAAATCGAAAACGGGGATATATTAAGTATCAAAATGGCTTCAGGAATCCACGAATATGAAGTCTTTGAAAGTTTCGTTATCAAAGAAGATGACCTATCCGTATTACAACCTACCTCACCTGATGAGATCCTGACCCTTTCAACCTGCTACCCCTTCGAATACCTGTCGAGCACTGAAGATCGATATATCATCAATGCAAGAAGAATAAACTAAGCGTAGAAGCATACAGCCTCTACGCTTGTTTTTACTCGTCCTTGTTATCCTTATCGTTCATATCGATATCGTCTTCAACAGCATCTTCTTCAGGTGTGTTGTTGTCTTTAGCTGGATCCTTGTCATTCGGTGTGTTCTTGTCTTCTGACTCTGGGTAGTGCTCGCCATTCATGTCGTTGTCATTCATGTCGTTATCATCGATATCGCCATCTTCGTCGACATTTCCGTTGTCCTCTACATTATTGTCTTCCGGAGGAGGCTCCTGGTCGTTTGCATTACATCCTACAAGCAGCATAGCTGCAAGTGCTGATCCGCTTAGGATTGAGAGTAATTTTTTGCTCATGATGTTGGCTCCTTTCTGTTGTGGGTTGTTTTTGTGTAAGACCGCGGAATGTGGTCTTTCGTGGTTAGCTTTCCCTGAAGTTTGGTTTTTTTGCATGGATTTTTGGATTTGTTTATTAAAAATTCTCCTGCAATAACGCAGTTGATTTCCGTGCAAGACTTCGCTTTCCGCGGGCGGCCGGTGAGCCTCCTCGTCGCTGCGCTCCTGCGGGGTCTCACCTGTCTCGCTTTTCCCGCAGGAGTCTTCGTCTTGCACTCCAATCAACTGCTGGATCCGGTTAAAAATTGGGATAGTTACAAACCAACCAACTTGAAGTTATTATAGAAACAAAACAAAAAACCAGCCCCTCAGTGATCCAAAAATCACTTCAGAACTGGTTCCATCCACTTATTCTTCTTTTGCACCAAGTGCGAACATCATTTCAAGTTCGCATGCTACTTCGCCGTCTACTGTGGCTAAGCCTTTCCCTTTGCCTATTGCTCCTTTGAAGCGGATCATTTCTACTTCGAGTTTGAGCTGGTCGCCTGGTTTGACCTGGCGTTTGAAGCGGCATTTGTCGATGCCTGTGAAGAATGCGAGGCGGCCGCGGTTTTCTTCTTTTTTAAGCATGGCAACCGCTCCGACCTGTGCAAGGGCCTCAACGATGAGAACGCCGGGCATAACCGGGTAATCTGGGAAGTGCCCGTTGAAGAATTCTTCATTGGCGGTTACATTTTTGATACCCACCGCTTTCTTGCCTTCTTCGACCTCTGTGATACGGTCCACGAGCAAGAATGGATAACGGTGCGGGATGATGTCTTTGATTTCATTGATATCGAGCATTGATTATGTACCTCCTGTTATATACAACCTTCCTTCATTGTACATAAATCGCGGGGAGAATGGAATAGCCCGCATAGAAGACATAAGGCCCGTCCCTCAATGCGTTAAAGCGCTGAGGGACGGGCCTTCTACTTATTTTTTCACAACGATATCAATGATATGCTGCCAGGTTTCTTTTTTGAAGACGTCGGCCGGATTGCCGTCACCGATGACGCCGTAACCGACCATTGCCCCAAATGCAAGACTGGCAGCAAGAAGGACGATGACGAGTAGGATCCGCAGCCAGATCGGAAGCATCCGTACGCGCACCCAGCGCTGCGGTTTTGCTTCTTCCTTTTGCTTCACCTTTTTCTCGGCTTTTACTGTTTCCCTTGTTTTCGCTTCTTGTACCAGTTCTTTTTCACTCATAGCTTAAGACTCCTTTTAGCGTATACCATTAACGAGACCCATCATCTGGTCGGCAAGCGAGATTGAACGCGCCTGGAACTGATAGGATCGTTGAACATTCAGCATATCGGTCATTTCTTTTCCTATATCCACGTTTGAGGCTTCAAGAGAATTCTGAACCATGGAAATACCCGCTCTCTCTCCGCCTGTCACATTGGTGAGCACCTCATCCATATCGACGTCGAGTCCGGCCATATTCTCGGGAAGACCTACTAAGTTACTTCCATATTGACTGAGAAACTGAGGTTTTTCAATGGAAACTATTCCTAAATTCACTTGCTCCTGCTGTCCGTTCGGCCCGGAAATCGTGAGAACCCCGTTGTCTCCCAAATCAAACTGTGAAGCATCCTCAGAAAACGTTATGTAATTATCGTTCTCATCCAAGACAGGCTGGCCGGCAGCATTCACCAGCATCGAGTCACCGTTCCCCATCGGACTGACGAAGAACGCACCGTCCCTTGTATAACGCACGGAGTTCGTGTCACCGTCTTGAGCCAGCACCTTGAAATACTGTCTTTCATTCGTCAACACAAAATCCAGTGAGCGTCCAGTGGATCTGAGCGACCCCTGTGATAGGATAAGCTGGGCCTGTCCCAACTTTGCACCGACGCCTGACCGGATCCCGAATGGAGTGAGCCTGCCTGTCTCATCTTTGGTTCTTTCCTGGTTTCGGACGTTCTGCACCATCATTTCGGAAAATGAAGCTTCTCGGCGTTTGTAGCCGTTCGTCTCTGCGTTCGACAAATTATGACCGATCATATCCATTTGTTTCTGCAATTGTCCCAGCGTATTCGTCGCTGTGATCATGGTCCGGTTCATGTCAATTCCCCTTTATTATAAGGTATTTCACGTGAATTTTCTATTTCAAAAGGATGACTATCCGTTTACCCGGCCGATTTCATTTGCTGCTTTTTCCATGCTGCGGTCGTAAGCCTGAAGGACTTTCTGGTTCGCCTCGAACGAACGGTAAGCGGTCATCATGTCGGTCATGGTCCTGGATGCGTCAACGTTCGAGCGTTCAAGGAACCCCTGCTTTGTTGAAAAAATGACGCCTTCTGCTTCAAATGCGTTTGGAAGAGCAGCATTGCCTTCCATTGCAAACAGACCATCTCCCTGCTTGATCATAGTGTTCGGATTTTCAGAAAACCCGATACCCAATCGAGCGGCCTCTGCTTCGTCGACAAGGATTTCCCCGTTATCACCAATCTTGAAATCATCCGATTGAAGCTGAATCCTGTTGCCATTCTCATCGAGCACAAAAAAGCCGCTGTTCGTTGTCAAAAAGCCGTTTCCATTCACCGTCAGATTCCCGTTGCGTGTGTAACGGGGACCGTCTGCGCCTTCCACAGTCAAAAACACAGATCCTTGAACCCCTGTATCCCCATCAATCGGCATCGTCCCGTTTATAAGGGCAATATCAGCATTCCTGCCTGTTTCCTGAAGGTCACCCTGCAAAAAGTTCGGGGTCGTCTCCTGCATATAAACGCCCGTATTCAACTTACCCACCCTCTGGTTGAAAGGAATTGATAATCCCTTCTCCGTAGGAACCTGAGCCGAGTCCAAACGCTCCAACAGCATTTCGGGAAAAGCGCGCAAGGATGCCTGGTCAGCCTTGTAACCGGGAGTATTCGCATTTGCCATATTATTGGTCAGCATTTCTGTTTTTCGCTGCTGGGCAAGCATACCGGTTGCAGCACTATAAAAACCTCGAAACATACTTCCACCTCTTTACGATTTCACTCTTCCATCCTGTTATCGGATGATCTGGATCGACTTTAACTATAATTTTGTCAGTTCCAAAAAGTTCCTGTCAGCCGATTTTTCTGCGGGCAATTTTATCAATGTTCTCAAGCATCATGCCAGTGCCGACTGCCACACAGTCCATCGGATTCTCCGCTTTAAAGACAGGTACCTTCAATTCCTCTGCAAGAAGCTGATCCATACCGTGCAATAAAGCACCGCCGCCAGTGATGATAACACCTCGGTCGATAATATCCGCAGAAAGCTCAGGCGGAGTCTTCTCAAGAACATTTTTAGCCGCCTGCACAATGACAGCGACTGATTCCTTAAGTGCTCCTTCAATCTCCTTGGAAGTAACCGTAATCGTACGTGGGAGGCCTGAAACCATATCACGTCCACGGATGTCCATTTCACTCTGCACTTCTTCCCCGTCCTCGCGATTGTCGGAGAAAACTGTTCCAATATTGATTTTAATGTCTTCCGCCGTACGCTCACCGATCAGAAGCTTGTACTCTTTTTTAATGTAGTTCAGGATTTCATGGTCAAATTTATCCCCGGCCATCTTGATCGACTGTGCCGTCACGATGTCTCCCATTGAAAGGACCGCAACATCCGTCGTGCCGCCGCCGATATCGACAACCATGTTACCTGTCGGATTGAAGATATCCATACCTGCGCCGATCGCAGCCACCTTAGGCTCTTCTTCAAGATAAATCTTCTTGCCGCCGCTCTTCTCGGCCGCTTCCCTGATCGCCTTCTGCTCAACACTTGTGATATTCGTCGGGCAGCAGATGAGAATCCTGGGCTTTGATAAAAAGCCTTTAACATTCAGTTTGTTTATGAAATGCTTCAGCATCGCTTCCGTTACATCGAAATCTGCGATGACACCATCCTTCAACGGACGAATCGCCACGATGTTCCCCGGAGTACGCCCAACCATGCGGCGTGCCTCTTCTCCTACCGCCAATACTTTATTCGTATTCTTATCAAGCGCCACAACCGATGGCTCATTCAGAACGATCCCTTTTCCCTTAACATGAATCAGGACATTCGCCGTCCCAAGGTCAATACCGATATCTTTCGCAAACATTTCGTGTTACTCCCTTCTACGATTCCAGTCATTTATACGTGCAGTTAATTTGTTGTATGTAATTACGTTATAACGATAAGGTAAAACTTTCACCCAATATATTATTTTACCACAAATATGTCGAAAGTACGTATTCTTTGTCAAAAAAATGTATTAATATTGTTATTTATTTGAAAAAGGATGTTGGTTTGGTGTTTTTTGTTACAGGGAGGTTAAAATGGGTGTGGGCCGCTGTATACCGCAGTTGATTTCCGTGGAAGGCTTCGCTTTCCGCGGGTTGCTCGTGAGCCTCCTCGGCATTCGCCTGCGGGCGGAAAAGCGGAGGAGGCTTGCCCAGCCCCGACAAGCATAAGATGAATGGGCCTGGAAGGCGCTTTTTGCCTTCTTGGTCCATTTAGCTTATGACCTCGAGGGGCTAGCCTCCGGAGCTGGACAAGTCTCACATTAGCTGCTTTTCCCGCAGGAGTCTCCGCCTTCCACTCCAATCTACTTCTGGTGAGGGGAATTACATATTTTTTCTCACCCCATCAAATCCCAACCAACCCCCAGCCAACTTCCGGTTGGTGACTGAGCGCTCGGTCAAAGAATCTTCTCAATAAAAAGCGGTGCCTGCCACAAAGCCGCCTATTTGTGCCAAGCACCGCTTTTCCGGACCAAAATAAAAACACACCAAGCGCAAAGATGCGTAGCTTGGCGTATTTTGGTCAGCTGTGGAGCTCTTCTTTTTTGTACTTTTGTTTGGTGGCTTCACCGCCTCGCAGATGTCGGATTGATTTATGATAATCAAGTATCGTTTTGACTTCGTTTGCTAGTTCCGGATTAATCTCTGGCAGGCGTTCTGTTAGATCCTTGTGAACAGTACTTTTGGACACGCCAAACTCCTTCGCAATGACACGAACGGTTTTCTTCGTCTCCACGATATACTTTCCAATCTTGATTGTTCTCTCTTTGATGTAATCGTGCACACCACTCGACCTCCCTGAATTGGATGTGAGAAGTGTGAAATGAGACTCGCTGGATCAATAATGAAATAGTATAGACCGCAATCAGCGGCAGAAAGCTTTATTTAATGCTGGGCTTCCTGATCTTGCAGCGTATGGACAAATTCCCCGGCTCTGTGGAAGTAGTAGGTTGAAACGATTCCTCACCTCAAACACTCTCTATTTTGATAGGTTTGTTTCATTTTATTAGCCGAGGTCCCCATATATGCACAAAAAAGACAATAAGGACAAGGTTTGCCGGGAATTTTCTGATAAATAAATCAGGCATATGTTCTTTTGCTGGCTGCAGATCCGGGTATCAGGTAATATTTGCAGCCGTTTACACCTGGTACAAGCAAGGCGATATGTACCTGGTCCACAGAGGTGAATTTGTACCATGTACACTCGCCAATCCACCAATTCGACCGGTGCTTCCCCCTGGTGCCTGGCTTAATCTGGTTAAGACGAGCCAGGCTCAGATCACCCATACTGAGCCTGGCTCAAAACCCCTGAATTGAGCCAGGCACCAACATCAACACAAAGACCCCACAAAAAAATAACGGGTCAAGGGACCTGTCCCCCCGACCCGCTTACTCTCAGCAGCTCTCCCCATGTATCTATTTTTCGGTCGTTAAGCAGTTCGAGGAGTTCGACGAATAGATAGGCTGTGGTGAGTGCATCGTTGACGGCCCGGTGCCTCGGGTACATGCGGGTGCCGAAGATTTGAGCGTATCGCTCGAGATCCCGCATGTCATAGGATGGGGCCAGGTATCCGATGAGGTTCAGTGTATCGATGCTTGGAGGCATTTTCAGGCTGTACCCTGTTCGCTTCAGTTCACTCCTAAGCACAAGCTCATCAAAGCTGACGTAGTGACCGGCAAGGCAATCCGTTTTATTTTCGCCCAGGAAATCAAAGAAAGCTGAGATCGCCTCAAAGGCTGACGGCGCTTGTTCGACATCATTTGCCGTGATTCCAGTCAATTCGGCTATTTCCCGAGAAATAAGTCGATTGGGATTTGAAAATGTTTGAAAGGTTATTTTTTCTTTAACTGTTTTCCCCTCCACCAGGACTGCCCCGATTTCAAGGAGCCGGTCTTCGGCGTTGACACGGAATCCGGTCGTTTCAGTGTCGAACACAATGAAGGTCATTTCCCCGATTGGCTTGTTCAGCGGGATCGTATCGTAGACAATAGGACAGGTGAGTTTCTTTTTAGAAAAAATGAATGGAGTCACTTCCCTTCTATGCCAGTGAGTAATGGGAGAGCATCATGTTCTGGAATTCCCGTATCGTTTTCACGCTGTGGTAGAGGCTTTCCTTCTCCCTCGTTGTAAGGGTGGAGAGCTGTACCGTATCGCCTTTCTTATTTCGCTTCATCTCCATATTGAGTTTCATCACTTCCTCAAATGCATCTTTTAAATCTTCGCCAAAAGCGGGGGTAATCGAGCCTTTCTTAACCAGGAACGCTATCTTCTCCAATGTGGACCCGGCCAGATTCCCATGCGAAAGGTTCAGGATTTGAAGGGCGTGATGGAATGGGAAAAGCATTTCTTTCTTCAGTGAGAATTCCTTCCGCTGCAACCCTAGCAGGGACCGGATCGATGAGTGCAGGACCGGGACAGGCTTTGTCTTCTCGACCTGGGCCATCCTTGCCAGCAGGATCTTCGCATTCCTCAATTGCCGTTCCAGGGCTTCCTCAAATGCCTTCTGAACCTGCCCATCTCCGTCGATCACCCTGAAAGAAAAGAAGTTCTGTGCCTTCAACAAGGTGTCCTCAGAAGACCGGACTGACCAGCGCCTGACTCGTTCTTCCCACTGGTTCACACTGCCTCTCCAGGCGGACTCGGAGGACATCATTTGCCCGTCACATCGCCTCAGCCCGGCTTCCTCCAGCTTTTTCACCACCCGTTCGGAAAAACATCTGAAATAATCATCAAAACGACCGCCCTCTTTTTCATATACCAGGAAATGATCCTGATCCGTCATCATGAATTGCTCTCTTCTTCCCGCAGAGCCCATCACATAAAAGGCATAGCTGCAGGGCTTCGCATTTCCTTCTTCCAATAGCTCCTCTTCTGTTTCATTCAGGATCCTCTTATACAGCCTGTCAAGGAGACCTGACATAACATCCAATATGTGAAAGACCGGCGCGTGTGCCTTCCACAATTGATGGAAGATCGATTCGATGGCAGTATTTATTTTAACCAAAGGGAAAGTTCGATCTTCAAGCTTATGAGCACTCGTTAAAGTCCCAATATGATTAGCCTTCATCACATCGTAGAGGGTGACGATCCCTACCAGCTTTCCTTTTGCAGTGACAGGGAGGTGCTTGATTGAATGATCCAGCATCTTCCCAAGCGCTTCGTACAGATATTCCTCCTGATCAATCACGACCGGCCGTGCTGTCATGCCTTCCTTCACCTTTCCGGCAAGGGGGATGTCCCCCGCTATGTATCGGGTGACGATATCCCTCTCGGTCAATATGCCGGCAACCCCGCTGTGATCAAGTACAACAACCGAACTGACCCGATATGTTCCCATGATATGCGCCGCTTCCTGAACCGTCGCATCACTGTCCACTGTCTTGACGTTATCAATCATGATTTCTTTCACTCTTTTTAAAATCGTCGAACGTTCCTGAAGCCCGTACGATACTCCGACCCTTTCGGATAGAGAGTAATAGATATCCTGGAGCCGCCTGGACGTTTCAGTTAATAAAAATTCCTGTAAATGCGGTTCTTTCCAGCATTCCTTCAATCCGCTGTAAGGGACGAGGCAAAGCAGGCTCTCTTCCTTGGCTCTCACTTCCACAGACGCGTAGACCCCTTCATCGACTTCTTCTTTTTCCATAAAAGAATAGAGCGAGGAAAGACCGACGATGCCGCCTCCCGATATGACTTCCAGTACTTCCTCGGTATCCTTCTTAACGACGACTTCTGCTTCCCCTTCAATGACAAGGTAGAGACCTGTACGATTTTCCTCGCTTTTCAGGATGGTCTCGTCCCTCGCTGCGGTCACTTTTTTACATCGTGAAAAAAGGGAAAGAGCTGTACCGCGCTCCATCCCCTTGAAGAAGGGATGAAGCAGTACAGCTTCTTTAAAGGGTTGATCAGGCTTTGAAGTTGACATCATCGTCCACCCAAACGTCCCCGTTTTTGAATGTCATTTGCTCAGGATAACGAAGGTTCGTCACTTCATCCTGGTATTTTTGATCAGGCGCCTTCGTCATCAAGGAGACGACGATATTCGCAATGAATCCGGCTGCGGCACCGAATACGCCTGCACCTGTATCAATGATGCCGAACACATTGACTCCCGCCCTTGCCATGAAGATATACGTGAGTGTGACGCCCAGTCCGACCAGGAGGCCGGCAATGACCCCCTGTGCGTTGGAACGTTTCCACCAGACTCCGAGAATGAGAGCCGGGAAGAAGGTTCCAGAGGCGAGCGCGAAGGCCCACGCAACGATCTGGGTGATGACTCCCGGAGGATTCAGTGCCACCAGACCTGCAGCAAGTGTTGCGATGACGATTGTCCATCGGGCTACGGCCAGACGGTTCTTTTCCGTCGCATTCGGCTTGAATACACGGTAGTAAATATCGTGTGCGAATGAAGACGATATGGCGATCATTAATCCGCCGGCAGTCGATAATGCCGCTGCCATCGCACCCGCTGCGACTAGACCTATGACAAACACGCCGAGGTTTGCGATTTCTGGCGTCGCCATGACGACGATATCGTTCGAGATGACGATCTCCTTCCATTGCAGGATGCCGTCAGCATTCGCATCCGCTACCTGCAGCTTTCCTGTATCCACCCAGGAAGCCGTCCAGGCAGGCAGTTCACTGATTTTACTCCCCGCGACCTTTGTCATTAAAATGAAGCGGGAGAACGCAGCATATGCAGGCGCCGACAGATATAGAAGCCCGATGAAAAGAAGTGCCCAGGCCCCCGACCAGCGGGCCGCTTTCATCGTGGAAACCGTATAGAAACGGACGATGACGTGCGGAAGACCCGCCGTCCCGGCCATCAATGTAAACATAAGTGCGAGGAACTGCCACTTCGTCCCGTTAGTAAACGGAGCAAAGTATTCCGAGACCCCGAGCTCGCGGTCAAGCTCCCCGATTTTCCCGACGAGCTCACCGTATGATATCCATGGAGCCGGATTCCCCGTGATCTGCAGGGACATAAAAATGATCGGAATCAAATACGCAATGATCAACACGATATATTGCGCCACCTGGGTCCACGTAATCCCTTTCATACCGCCGAATGCAGAATAAAAGGCGATTAGTACGACCCCGATCAGCGTTCCGACTTTCGCGTCGATTTCAAATAGGCGTCCGATGACGACCCCGGAACCGGAAAGCTGTCCGATCGAATAGGTGAAACTGATGATGATTGTACAGAGGGCCGCAATGACGCGGGCCGTATGACTGTTATAACGGTCACCGATGAACTCTGGCACCGTATAGCGCCCGTATTTGCGGAGCTGTGGTGCAAGCAGGAAGGTCAGCAGTAAGTAACCGCCTGTCCAACCCATGATATAGGCAAGGCCATCATAGCCGAGGATCATGACCGTACCGGCAAGCCCGATGAATGAAGCCGCACTCATCCAGTCCGCGCCGATCGCCATCCCGTTGAAGACAGGCGGCACCCCGCGGCCGGCAACATAGAAATCTGATGTCGCCTTCGCTTTATTGTAAACCGCTATCCCGATATACAATGCAAATGTTGCAAGAATAATAGCCGTTGACACGATAAACTGTACATCCATTAACCGATTTCCCCCTTTTGTCTGCTGTTCTTTCTCTATTGCCCTGTATCGTTTTTAAGCAGGCTTCAGTCCGGCCATTTTTCGCCGGCCATGGCTGGTCCACTTTACAGCTGCTCCTTTTCCAGGACTGTTTTTCTATACATGACGATCAATGATCAAGTGTTTTCCCGTAACTCACCTGCTCATTCTTGCTTTCATCGATACCATATTTACGGTCGATGCGGTCGGCCACGACGGCATTCACATAAAGAAGGATGATAAAGATCAATATCGAGCCTTGTGCCCCCATGAAATAATGGAACGGAAACCCGTTGATAGAGAAAGATGATAGACTTTCCGCGAAGAATACCATGACAAACGAACTGATGAACCAGATAACAAGGTATAAGGCCATATAACGATTTTTCTCTTTGAAATACTGATCCGCTTTCGCACGGTCAATCTTCTTCATATAAATCCCCCTTTTTTTATCTAGGCTCTTTTCGCAAACTTTGGAGCTTTCCAAACTAGAAAATACCGGATCTTAGGTATTTTCGTTGGCTAAGGCCAAGCTTTGTTGAATATCGAGTTCGAAAAGAGCACGTATCCACACCCAAATAGAATTTGGTGTGTTGTACGCAAATCAACATTTTTTAAGAAAGCTGCCTCTATCTAAGACTGAAGATAAACTTCACTGTTTCAAAAAACGGCATCGGAACCAGAGCGATCTGAACAATAAAATAAATAAACATGGATAAGAACGGCAGGACTAAAAATACGGCCCTTTTTTTCTTTATGGCAAACACGATGCTGGCTCCTGTGACCAGGAGTAACGCGATGAAAAAAAGCAAACTTTCACCTCCTGTTATGTAACCGCTGTCATAATTATTCAACTTTTCTGAAATTTATTCGTGCCCTCATTATCTTTTATATGGAAAAGCTTTTTCAATAACTAAATTCCGACAAAGCAGCTATCGCCGCAGGGGACTATTTTATAACTATAAGGATTTTCTCTAAAATATTGCGATGAATGGTCAATTACGTGAATCCGATATTCTACTAACATAATATAAAGGTGTCGAACCTGGTCGAAACTTTTTTATAAACACTAAAAAACCGGCCGGCTCCATGCCGGTCGGTCCGTTTATTATTCTTGGTCTTCTTGAGTTGTGTCAGCGTTTGATTCAGCGTCTTCATCTTGTGCATCTGCATTGGACTCACTGTCCTTCTGCTCAGCATCCGATGGGTCTGCTTTTTCGTCGGCACCTTCAGCGCCTTCTTCAGCTTTAGCTTCATCTTGTGCAGCAGCGTCTTCTTTTACTGCATCTTCCTGAGCGGCTTCGGCTTCAGGCTGATCGCCGGAAACTTTCTGCTCATCAAGCTTGGCTTCTTGAAGAGTGGCAAGAGACTTGTTGAAATAGTTGATTGGATTGACAGCCACACTGTCTTTGCGGATTTCAAAGTGTACGTGTACACCCGCATCTTCATTGAATAAAGATTTTCCTGCTTTTGCAATCGCTTGACCTTGATCCACTACATCCCCGACAGCTACTTCAAAATCCTTGACTGATTGGTAACGAGTGACGATACCCTTGCTGTGTTCGATTTCAATTGTGTTGCCCAGTAATGAATCTTCCTGAACCTTTGTGACAGTTCCACTCATGGCAGCCAGTACGTCGAATTCTTTCCCATCCTTCGAGATATCGATCCCTTGGTTCGGATAGTACATATTGCCGTACACGACTAAAGCGGCTTCCTGTTCTTCGGCAGAAGCTTCAGCATCGTAGAAGTTTTTTTCGATGACTGTGTCTTCCGGACTTGAAACAGGCATTACGAAGTTTTCCAGTGAACGATTGACTTCTTCTGCAGGCTGGTTGAACTCGTTATCAGTAGGAACATCATAGCTGTAATCCTCGGCCTTTTCGTCATCATTCCCTGCCTGGTACCACAGGATTCCTGTGATAATGATTGCTGCACTTGCCAGATAGATTGCTGGGTATGCCCAACGTCTTTTCAAAAATTTTGGAGAAGTGTATTTCTTTTCTTCCTCTCTCATTTTCATCACCTCAGCAATCATTCTGAACAGAATTCTGAAAATATATACGCATGTCCAAAAAAATTTTTAATTCTTATCTTTCGACAAAGTGAAATGAATTATGTACAGAATCACAAACTTTTTTCAGGAATCTTCATAGAACTGCAATATTTAGCCGTCAGGTGAACCGTTTTCACATGATACAATGAGGAAGTATTTTTTACAATTAACGTAAAATGAAAGGACGATAGACTGTGAAAACACTGCTAAAATCCGCCCTTACAGCTGCGCCTTTTCTATATATGATGCTGGTGTGGGTCATGTCCAGCAACCCCGATGACGCGGTCATCCGCTTTCCTGACAGCGGATGGGACCGGTTCATCAAGGAATCACTCCACCTCATCGAATTTGCGATCCTGTACGGATTATTCGTACTCGCACTGCTCGCACATGGCATGCTCGGCTACACCATAAACTTCACTGTCGCACTGATTGCGATATTTTACGGGTTCGTCGACGAAATCCATCAATCATTCGTACCATACAGGTCTGCGACGATGATCGATGCTGCAAAGGACTTGATCGGAGTGACCGCCCTGTTCTGGATCGTGAACCGGACTTACTTCAGGAATTCGGGGCATGGGCTGACGAGATATATGAAGAGGGTTGAAGGGTATTTTAATTAAAAAAGATGGATTCTCCCGGGGTGGGAGGAATCCATCTTTTTTTGGTTTTGGTTGGTTTGTTGGTTGGGGCGTGTACCTGGTACATGGGGGTTGATCGAGACTGGTTCAGGACCATTGATTTGAGCCTGGCTCAAAACCGCTGAAATGAGCCTGGCTCAACATACCCGTTCGATGCCAGGCTTAATATCCCTATCCCTGCCCGGTGCCTGGCACATATCAGGCTTCCTGTGCCAGGAACAAATCCGCCAATCTGTGCCTGGCACCACTAGTTTGGCACGACGAAATCCGCATCAGCGCCTCCCCTTCATCATCCTTACCGCTGCGCAGTCACCTTCTGCAGCAGCTTCTCCGATGTCGTGATCTTCACTCCCTTATAATAGTGGGTCACGATCTCCTTATAGTCCTTTCCTTCCTTCGCCATGCCATTGGCACCGTACTGGCTCATTCCGACCCCATGGCCGTAGCCTTTGGTCGAGATGACGATGTGGCTGTCTTTCAGGTACCAGGAGAAGTCGGAGGATTTAAGACCGAGCTTATCTCTTATTTCACGTCCGGTGAATGACGTTCCGTTGATGTCGACGTTGGCGACCCGCTTCCCTTCTGTACGCGATGTGATCGTGCCAACCGAGCCGTCCTTCGGAAGCTTTACACCTAGCTTCTGCTCAAACTCTGTGATCGGAATGATTTTTTGATCTGTGAACTTTGGAGACTTCTCATCCCAGGGGCTTTTCACGCTCCTTAGGTACGGGATTTCATTTTGCCAGTAGGCTTCTGAATTTTCCGTGTATCCATTGCTTGTCGAGAAGAAGGCCGCCGTGATCGGCTTCCCGTTATATGTGAGCACCTGTCCCTTCGTTTCGAGGACCGCTTCCGATATCTTTTTCAGCTTCCATTCTGAATCCGCACCCCAAAGGCTTGCAAGTTCGGATGGATTTTTGAAAACTTGATCGTCAATGGTATCGGTGACATCCGCTCCTTTAGGAAGGGATGAGTCTCCCATCATCATTTTGTTTACGATGAATGTCCTTGCTGCAAGCGCCTGTGCTTTCAGTGCTTCTTTCTCAAAATCTGCAGGCATTTCACCAGCAAGCACCCCTACTACATACTGCTCAAGCGGCAGCTTTTCGATCACTTCCTTGCCAGACCGGTAGACCGCCACCTCGACTGAATCTGCGAGCTCACCGATTCCGGGGCCGGCCTCCAGTTTCTCATTCAGGTTGGTCTTTTCTTTGTCCGATGAAAACGGAAGCACAAGCAGAGTGGGTACGATAAAGATGATGCAAATGAAGATTGAGAAGACGATCAGTACTGGTTTTAAATGCGTCATGTTCGCTGCCTCCAATGAAAGATTAAATAGGAGAGTGCCTTTTCACACTTCTCCATTCCTTTTCATATGTATGGTAGTGGACAAGCTTTTATGATTGAAAGTTGTTTTGATGGGGTGGAGATTTTATTCGGTCATTGTCTGCTAAGCTTAATATTATTTTCTTCGTTTTTTGCTCAAAAACTGCTCTTTTGTCATCAAAAGGAGCGGGAATCTTATTATTGTCTTTTCCTTAGACCTGAAAAAAACCTCTATGGAGGGAAATGCATAAAATGCTCCTGTCTTAAGCAATAAATTATGCCTCTTCTTCAGCGATATTATCGATATTTAACAATTTATTATCGGAAACTCGGGTTTTATTATTGAAAATCAACTTTTTATTATCGAAACAACTTTTTCTATTATCACTATTAGTTCGTTATGATTGAAGATTACCCGATTCAAATTGAATTTGTCCAGTTATAATCGACCAGACCGGTTTATTATCGAAATTCATAACAGGACGGGCTTGGCTAAACTGCTATCACTCAAAACAAAAAAGGCAAGCCCCCCAAACCAGGAAAGCTTACCTTTTCTATCTATACAATTGCGATTATGCGTCTTTTAACATGCTCTGTTCTGAAACAGCTGCATCGTTTTCTTCGACTTCTTTTACGCGCTCGATGTCTGCGCCCAGGCCTGCAAGCTTCTGGTGGAAGTTTACATAGCCGCGGTCGAGGTGCTTGAGTTCGGTTACACGAGTGTAGCCGTCAGCGATCAGACCAGCGATGGAAAGCGCAGCTGCCGCACGTAAATCGGTAGCCGCAACTTCAGCGCCTTGAAGGGCTGTAGGTCCCTGCATGATGACAGAGCGGCCTTCAATCTTGATATCAGCTCCCATGCGGCGGAATTCTTCCACGTGCATGAAGCGGTTTTCAAAGACAGTCTCGGTGAGTACACTTGTACCTTCCGCTGCTAGAAGCAGAGCCATCATTTGTGACTGCATATCCGTCGGGAACCCAGGGTGTGGCATCGTCTTGATGTCGACGGACTTCAACTTGTCAGGTCCGATGACACGCAGACCTTCAGCTTCGTCAATGATGGTAACGCCCATTTCTTCCATTTTTGAAACTAGAGAAGATAAATGCTCAGGAATCGCGCCTTTTACAAGGACGTCCCCTTTTGTGATGGCTGCAGCCACCATGAATGTTCCCGCTTCGACGCGGTCAGGAATGATGCTGTGCTCGACACCGTAAAGGCGTTCCACACCTTCAATGCGGATCGTTCCTGTTCCTGCACCGACTACGTTTCCACCCATTTTATTGATGAAGTTTGCCAAGTCGACGATTTCAGGTTCTTTTGCAACGTTCTCAAGGATCGTAGTCCCGTCAGCCAGGGCTGCTGCCATCATGATGTTCTCAGTGGCACCCACGCTTGGGAAATCCAGGTATACTTTCGCGCCTTTCAATCGTCCATCGACTTCCGCTTCGATGAATCCGTTACCGACCTTTACTTTGGCTCCCATTGCTTCGAAGCCTTTAAGGTGCTGGTCGATTGGTCTTGAACCGATGGCACATCCGCCTGGCAGTGCCACCCTTGCTTTTCCGGTACGTCCAAGAAGCGATCCCATTACAAGAACGGATGCACGCATTTTGCGGACATATTCGAATGGGGCTTCTACAAATAACTCCCTTGATGCATTAACGACCACTTCATCATTATGGAACTCAACATCTGTATTTAAATGACGTAATACTTGATTAATCGTATATACATCGGAGAGTGGTGGTACGTTTGTAATTTTGCTTTTTCCTTCACTTGCTAATAATGTAGCAGCGAGAACAGGTAAAACGGCATTCTTTGCTCCTTCAACTTGCACAGTACCGCTTAAACGCTGACCGCCGCGGACGATAATTTTTTCCAAGAGTATTCCCCTCCGCGTCCAATTTCTCTATATTAATATTCAATCGTCAGGATGGGTGTGCCAAGAACAAAGGTTGTCTTGGTGCCCATTCCGCTTTTCCGTAGACCTAGTTGTATGTTCATTTCGTTATTTTTTGTTGGTATTGACCGTGACATTTGCTTCGAGTAGGCGGAAACGGAATGGAAGTCTTCTTCTTCCAGCGACTCCGTTTCGGTTGCGTCAAGAATCGACATCATTTCGACGGCCTGATTCGACAAAACTTTCTCAAGCGTATCATTGAATTCGCCTTTTATACAAGAGAAAATCAAAGGTTTAGAAGTAAAAATGATTTCCATGTTTGGGATAAACTGTTTTTTTAGATACTGCGATGTCTTTTCTCCCATCGATTCCTGATTTCCACGGATCTCATACATAACGTACGAAATGGAATGTCCGTTTCCGAGGGTGCGCTGCAGTTTAATTGTTTCTTCCCCGTGGGAGGTCTTGCGCGATCCCACAACAATTACCTCTTCAGCCTTCTCTTCAGTGGACCAGTTGAAATCAGAAAAAGTTTCTTGCATATTCTTACTATATTGGGCAAATCCTTTATTCGTGAAGCTTTTTACATTTTCTCTTGCATATAGAGACCATTCATTTACTTCACCGTTCGTTTGAGAAATGGCGTGATCAAGCTTTTCGATGTCCAATAATTGATTGGCTTCGATAGTGTTCTTCCCATTTATGATAGGCAGGAAACCTATTCCAACAAAAAAGATTAACAAAATGTAAAAATACCGTCTCATTTTCCATTCCTCCCCTTAGGTAAAAGTCTTTCCTTATACGGGGAGAACATACTTCGAAAATGTCGTCATCTTTTTACAATTTTTTGTTGTGGGGTAAGTGCGAACACCGCTATTGATTTCCGTTCAAAACTACGCTTTCCGCGGGCGGCCGGTGAGCCTCCTCGTCGCTCATGCTCCTGCGGGGTCTCACCTGTCTCGCTTTTCCTGCAGGAGTCTTCGTTTTGAACTCCAATCAATAGCTGGATACAGGTGTAATCATTAAAAAACATTTTCAACGTTGTTGTCTTGCATCGTGTGAAGAATTTTCAGATGATTACGTGTGCAAGCGGTTTGAACCTTTTTCACAATTTAACCCGTCGCACGCAGATAGGAGGGGAAACGGTATTCTTTACTCCTCCGGCAGGCGTGAACAGGCTTATGTATGAAAACGGATTCACAATGAAACTTTTTCACAAACATGCAAATACAAAATTAATCTTACTCAAAACAGGTCCTAATGGAAACATGCAGGAAGTCCTATTTTTTGTAAACATTTTGTCTTGATTTTGTAAGATGTTTGGTTCCACCCGTTCGATCTTCTTATCATGCGGCACCAATCAGTATGTAACGGTGACGATAGCCTTATTGAAAGAACGCCGGCAGCTGCTGTGACCACAGATAATAATCGAGCAGGAATCGGCTTACGGAGGAGCCGATCGCGATCGTCAGCAGGATGAAAAGCAGTCTTGCCTGTGCGACGCGGTTCTTTTTCAGCAGTTTATCAAGCTGGATCGCCTGCAGTGCCCAAAATGTCACCCCGAACACAAATATATGAACGAGCATGCTGACTAATGCCTGCTGGCTGAAGCTGTCCATCATAGTGCTTCTCTCCAATCGATAAATAATTCTACACACACATAGTTCATTTTACCACAATCATTTCTAAGTTAATATGAAATTTTTTTGTGTGGACAAACTATTTTTTAACATAATCCGCTTTCTTTCATTATTATTATGTAGACTCTTCACTGAAGCCTCTGTCATTTTCCCCGATAGCTGTTCAACGCTAAATTAACGCGCTAAAGGACGGGCCTTTACCACGTTACCAAAGTGATCCTCAAAACTCTTGTTAATATATCCCCTTCCCTATCATTTTTAGGCGGTTGATTTAGTAGATTCACCCACTCTTCATTTTCTCTCTAGCATTAAGGTGCATATACCTAGTGGATTTGTGAACAACCTCCAGGATTTCCTTGTTAAATCAGGGTTTTTGCCACTATTACTCTAGTAAAAAGGGCTATCTTCTTAGTACCTTGTCACGGTATGACACATATACATGTATTGTAAATGTTTATTATATTCAGGAGGGAATAGTGTATGAACAAAGTGTTAATGTCGAGTATGGTCGGCAAAGTCGTTAAGATCAACCGTGGTGGTCCTGAAGCTCGGACAGGTCTATTGTTATCTTCAGGTGACGATTACTTCGTCCTTCAGACAAAAGAGGAAGGCGTCCTTTATATTGCTTTCCAGCATGTGAAGAGTATTACCGAAAATGCAAAACAGGGCATCGATTTTGAAAGCGAAGGCTCTGAGTCACTGGTATGGAGCAGCGCCGGTGATTTCACATCCATGCTTGGGGAACTTAAGCATCAATGGGTGACCATTAACCGCGGAGGGCCTGAGAAAATCGAGGGCGTCCTGGAAGATGCAAACGGGGATTATATCACGCTCATCTTGAAAGAAGAAGTCATCCGCCTTGCTTCTTACCATGTCAAGAGCGTAGCTGTTTCCGTGAAGAAGAAAGAAGAAGAGAAAGAAGAAAATAAGGCTGAAGACAGCGGGGAAAGCAGCAATTCAAAACAATCCTCCTCTGAAAACAAATCAAATTCCAACAATAGCGGTAACTTCAAAAACTCTAAGAACTCCAACAGCGACAACAAGAGAAACCTTAACCGCTACTATTACGAAATCGAAGCTTTGGATTTCTAAAAGCGGACAGGTTGCTTCACTCATGCTTCTAATCGTTAACAAAGGGCAGCAGCATGAATCCCGGCGTTAGTCTTCATCTTAGAGTAAAGACGCCGGGTACCCTTTGTTCATCGAATATCAGAGAGGAGGATACATGTTGTTGATGACCATCTATTTCATTGTATTGGGAAGCTTGTTTTATTTATTTTTCATATCTGCTTCTGCTGAAGCGAAAAAGGACAAACCGTACGGAGAACGCCCCGTCGACGCACCACCTCTGCCTTCTTATATAAAAGAGGCGAACCAGCATGTACGATAGCACATTCATGTTGATGGTGCTCATCTTTTCCGTCACCATCATCGTCATGCTGTGGCGGCCGTTCAACGTGAACGAAACGGTTCCGACCACGATCGGTGCAGCGCTTGTGCTGCTGATCGGCATAGTGCCGCTTTCGGATGTCCTGAATATCTTCTCCATCGTCAGCGGAGCTTCCCTTACCATTATATCCACGATCATGATGTCGGTCGTGCTCGAAAGCATCGGTTTTTTTAAAATCGTCGCCGCCAATATCGTCAACCGGTCACGGGGTTCCGGCAGAAGACTTTATCTTTACGTCATCTTACTGTGCTTCATGATGACGATGTTCTTTAACAATGATGGCAGCATCCTGATCACCACCCCCATCATCATTCACATCACGTCACTCTTAAAGTTGAAAAACCACCAGAAAATCCCCTACCTATTATCGGGTGCTTTAATCGCGACCGCAGCAAGTGCACCGATTGCCGTCAGTAACATCTCAAACCTGATCGCCCTTAAGATTGTCGGGCTCAGCCTGCAGGACTATATCGAAATGATGTTCGTCCCATCGATGATCGGGATCTTCGTCATTGCCATCCTGCTCTTCGTTTATTTTAAAAAAGACATCCCCAATAAAATCCTGGAAGTCTCGGTCAAATGGAAAACGCAGGCTCAAAAATATTCCTACACCCACCCTCTCTCTTCCTCGGGTAACGAGAAGGAAGTCGATTGGGGGCTGATCAAAGCATGCCTTGCGATCGTCGTCCTGACGCGTGCAGCATTCTTTGCCCTGACACCATTCGGGATCCCGCTCGAAGTCATCGGCCTCACCGGGGCAGCCATCCTTATACTCGTGCGCTGGTTCCGAACACAAACGGGAATCGTGGATATTTTTAAAAAGACACCGTGGCACATCCTGTTGTTCGCTTTCAATATGTACGTACTCGTCTATGGTTTGAAAAATGTCGGACTGAATGATTTCATCGTAG
Organism: [Bacillus] enclensis; assembly: GCF_001456935.1. Classification (GTDB taxonomy): domain Bacteria; phylum Bacillota; class Bacilli; order Bacillales; family Bacillaceae_B; genus Rossellomorea; species Rossellomorea enclensis. The sequence goes on from NZ_KQ758485.1 coordinate 357,031, forward strand.
CCCAGTTCAAGGACCTGATTGTTGGACAGCCTCTCAATGCAAGTCTGATCATGGGACTCTTTCTGACCGCGGCCTCAAACCTCTTCAATAACCTGCCGGCCGTGATGATCGGGACATTGTCGATCACCGAGATGGGCCTTGACCCGCATACGCTTCAGATTGCATACCTTGCGAACGTCATCGGAAGTGATATCGGTGCGCTCCTGACCCCCGTCGGAACACTTGCAACCTTGATCTGGATGTACATTTTAAAAACAAACGGTGTTTCAATCTCGTGGGCCCGATACTTGAGAGTCACGATCGTCGTCGTGCCGATCGGCCTGATTGTCAGCCTGCTGAGTCTGTATCTTTGGGTCGAACTGTTATTTTAATAAGGAAGGAGTGTAGAAAACTTGAAAAAAGCATATTCATCATTCATTGGAAAGGCAGTGACCGTCGAGCTTACCGGTAAAAAAGAGGTCAGCGGCTATCTAATCGATGTCGGAAGCGAAGTGCTGATCATCTTCAACGGGGAAGATTATATTTATGTATCGAGTATCCATATCCGGTCACTTCGCGTCGTGTCGGTGGATGAACTCGATATTGCAGAACCCACGAGCGGGCCGCAGCTTGAGCAGGAGGACGAGCTTGCCCTCCGGAAAATCCTCACCTCGGCCAAAGGGGTGTTCATCGAGATCTACCTGACGGGCAATCAATCCATTCACGGCTACATCACAAGCATCATGAACAATTACTTTACCTTCTACTCGCCTGTCTACAAAACGATGTACATCTCCCTGCAGCACCTGAAATGGCTCACCCCCTATTCGGGATCGCATTCTCCATATGCGCTCGGAAAGGATAAACTGCCGGTCAATCCGAGCCAGCTGTCGCTCGCCAGGACCTATGAAATCCAGCTTGAAAAACTGACCGGAAACCTCGTCGTCTTCAACCTCGGACTCCAAGCAGAATCAATCGGGAAAATAGAAAAAGTCGAAAGCAACATCATCCAGCTCATCACTGCAAAAGGCAGCACGGTCTATTTGAACCTTCAGCATATACAGAGCGTGCATCAGCCTTGATTCCTTTTGGTAAGGCCCGTTCTTTTGTGCACTAATGTGCAGAAGGACGGACCTTAACGTTTTGATTGGTGTCCCTTTCTTGGGGCTGAGGGGTCGCGGGGGGATGATCGGTTCGCGCGGGTTATTATTATCGCGTCATTTCCGACAAATATTCGGCTTATTTTATTAAAATTAGTCCTGTTTTCTGTCCATTTCAGGGATTTTGCATCCAAAACACCGCCGTTCCAGCTCTCAACCAGCCATAATCATATCCCCATCCGCCCTGCCTGACCATATATTATCAAAAATGACTAACTTATTATCAAAAATCCAATTATATTATCAAAAACAGAGATATATTAAAGTTAGTCTAAAAAGTGGACACACCAAAATGATAATTCGTACACTATAACTATCATTAAAAAGGACGTGTTCACTATGGGAAAACATCATCCAAATGAGTATCGGGAATATGTAGCCAAGATGATTGTAGAAGAAGATAAAAAGGCTACAGATTTAGCTCATGAGCTAGAAATTCCATACTCTTCGATCCAGCGCTGGGTCAAACACTATAAAGAGAAAAAAACTGCCGGTCAGTCAAAAGAATACATTACCCCTTCAGAGCTTGAGAAACTGAAAAAACAACATGAAAAAGAGATGAATGCTCTTCAAGAGGAGAACGAAATCTTAAAAAAGGCGATGCACATCTTCACGAAAAAGCCCAAGTAAAGTATGAATTCATTGAGGCTCATAAAGATGAACACCCCATTTTGAAGATGTGTAACGTACTCGGGGTCTCCTCCAGCGGTTATTATAAGTGGCAGTCAAAACATTGTCGTGGTGAAACAGATCGAGAAAAAAGAAAGAATGAATTGAAACAAAAAATAAAGAAGTCTTTCCATGAGAGCCTGGGGACGTACGGAAGTCCCCGGGTACATGACGATTTGATTGAATGGGGATACACCGTGTCCCAAAAGACAGTCGCCAGATATATGCATGAAATGGGCCTAAAAGCTACACCGGAAGTAAAGTATGTCGTGACGACAGACTCCAATCACGATCTAGCGATCTATCCAAACCTGGTTAAGAGAAACTTCAATGTAGACAGTCCAAATACGGTATGGGTAGCTGACATCACATATGTACGTACCCTTGAAGGCTGGATGTATTTAGCGTCGATCATGGACTTGTTTTCCCGAAAAATCATAGGGTGGAGTCTCGGGCCGTCAATGAAAAAGGAGCTTACTTTGGCTGCATTGGAGATGGCCAAAACGACAAGACGACCTCCTGAAGGCCTCATTCATCATTCAGACCGAGGAACTCAATACTGTTCAAAGAATTATACGGAAGCACTACAAGAAGCTGGCATCGAAATTAGCATGAGTAAAAAAGGAGACCCGTATGATAACGCGTGCATCGAATCCTTTCATGCGACGATTAAAAAAGAACTCATTTATCGCTTCCGATTCAACACCAGGGCTGAAGCTTCGAGAGCGATTAACTACTACATTTCCAGCCGATACAACGAACGAAGAAAGCACTCGACACTTGGGTATCTTTCTCCGAACAACTTTGAACGAAATTACCATCTGTCAATCTCAGAGAAGATATCATAAATGAACCATTTGGCGTGAAAGAGGAGCAATCCTGGTGTTGGATTGATCGTTTTTCATGCCCCACCAAACGAAGTGCGGTAGGAATTCAGGACATAAAATTCTCATTTAGTAATGTCCACTTTCTTGACAGAAGACCAATATTATCAAAACCGCCACATTTATTATCAAATCCATAAAATCGCCGTAATCCAAGTCTCTAGCCCTACACTTAAGTCCACAACCAAATCCCAAAACAAAAAAACACCCTCTCCAAAAAGGAAAGGGTGTTTCTCCATTATTAGAAATTACGTTCGGAAACGTTGATTCTGTTCATGGCACGCTTAAGGGCAAGTTCGGCACGGCGGAAGTCTACGTCATCCTTTTGTGCCTGCATGCGGTTTTCGGCACGGCCTTTTGCTTCTTTGGCGCGTTGTACGTCGATAGCTTCTGCCGTTTCGGCAGACTGTGCTAGAATTGTCACCTGTTCAGGGCGGACCTCGAGGAATCCTCCGCTGACAGCTACAAGCTCAGTGTTACCGCCTTTTTTGAGGCGTACAGCACCGATTTGTAGTGGAGCAACCATCGGAATGTGTCCAGGTAAGATTCCAAGCTCACCGCTTTGAGCTTTCGTGCTCACCATTTCCACTTCTGAATCGTACACTGGGCCATCGGGAGTGACAATATTGACTTTTAATGTCTTCATTTTCTTCCCTCCTGGTCCCTGATTATACCTCTACGCCCATTTCTTTAGCTGCTTTCAGTACGTCCTCGATCGGACCTACAAGACGGAAAGCATCTTCAGGAATGTGGTCGTATTTACCGGCAAGGATATCTTTGAATCCTTTAACCGTGTCTTTCACTTCTACGTAAGATCCTTTTTGTCCTGTGAACTGTTCAGCAACGTGGAAGTTTTGAGATAAGAAGAATTGTACGCGGCGTGCACGTGCAACCGTCAGCTTATCGTCATCTGAAAGTTCGTCCATTCCAAGGATCGCGATGATATCTTGAAGCTCTCTGTAACGCTGCAATGTCTGCTGTACGCTACGTGCCACATCATAGTGTTCTTCTCCGACGATGTCAGGAGAAAGCGCACGTGAAGTTGACGCAAGTGGATCCACCGCAGGGTAGATACCCATCTCAGAAAGTTTACGCTCAAGGTTCGTTGTTGCATCTAAGTGAGCGAATGTTGTTGCAGGAGCCGGATCCGTGTAGTCATCGGCAGGTACATAGATCGCTTGGATCGATGTAACGGAACCGACGTTTGTAGACGTGATACGCTCTTGCAATTGACCCATTTCAGTAGCAAGTGTCGGCTGGTAACCAACGGCTGATGGCATACGGCCTAGAAGGGCTGATACCTCAGAACCTGCTTGCGTGAAACGGAAGATGTTATCGATGAACAGAAGTACGTCCTGTCCTTGCTCATCACGGAAGTACTCAGCCATTGTAAGACCCGTCAAGGCAACACGCATACGTGCACCAGGCGGCTCGTTCATTTGTCCGAATACCATCGCTGTTTTCTTGATAACTCCGGAGTCGCTCATCTCGTGGTAAAGGTCATTACCTTCACGCGTACGCTCTCCTACACCTGCGAATACCGAGATACCGCCGTGCTCTTGAGCGATGTTGTTGATAAGCTCCTGGATTAATACGGTTTTACCTACACCGGCACCACCGAATAGACCGATCTTACCACCCTTGATATAAGGAGCAAGTAAGTCTACTACTTTAATACCTGTTTCAAGAATCTCAACTTCCGTGGAAAGTTGATCGAATGTAGGTGCTTGTCTGTGGATCGGATCGCGACGGATGCCTTCTGTAAGCGGCTCGTCTAAATCGATTGATTCACCAAGGACGTTGAATACACGACCTAACGTTACATCCCCTACTGGTACAGAGATTGGTGCTCCTGTATCGAGTACGTCTGCTCCACGCTGCAACCCGTCCGTTGAAGCCATCGCGATCGTACGTACAGAATCATCACCTAGGTGAAGGGCAACCTCTAATGTAAGTTCAGCTCTATCTGCAATTTGGACCTTTAAAGAGTTGTAGATATCTGGAAGCTGCCCGCTGGCGAACTTGACATCAACAACTGGACCCATTACTTGAAGAACGTGTCCTTTGTTCATCTCTTTCCCTCCTAACTGGCTTTTAACAAAAACTTTATAAAAAATTGACGGTCATCACAGACCGATGAAGTTCTATTCGAGTGCAGCTGCCCCGCCGACGATCTCAGTGATTTCCTGAGTGATCGCAGCCTGACGTGCACGGTTGTATTTCAGTGTAAGATTGCTGATGAGTTCTTTCGCATTATCTGTTGCGTTTCTCATCGCTGTCATACGAGCGGCATGCTCACTTGCTTTACCGTCAAGAAGTGCACCGTAAATCAAGCTTTCAGCGTATTGAGGAAGCAGTACTTCAAGGATTTCTTCCGGAGACGGCTCGAATTCATAGGAAACAAGCTTGCCGGAAGTATTAAGATCCGTTAATGGAAGAACTTTTTTCTCCGTGACATCCTGCTGGATGGCACTTACATAGTGGTTGTAGAACAGGTAAAGTTCATCGTATGCCTCTGCAGAGAACATACCAACCGCTTTGTTAGCGATGTCTTTAACATCCGCGAAACTCGGCTGATCCGGAAGACCAACGACAGATTCGATGACATTAAAGCCTTTTTTACGGAAAAAGTCGGCTCCAACACGGCCAAGAGCGATAATGGCAAATTCATCATTCGAGCTGTGACGCTCTTTAATTCGATTGCTTACAGCACGGATTACGTTACTGTTATAAGCCCCCGCCAAACCGCGGTCTGAAGTGATTAACAGGTACCCGGTCTTTTTAACGGGGCGGGAGACTAGCATCGGATTCCTTACACCTTGACTACCTGCCGCAACGGACGTGACCACTTCCTGGATCTTGTTCATGTAAGGGACGAATGATTTCGCATTCGACTCAGCACGATTCAATTTGGAAGCAGATACCATTTCCATTGCTTTTGTGATCTGACTAGTCTTTTTGGTAGAAGTAATACGAGTTTGTATATCGCGTAACGATGCCACTGGTTCTCACCACCCTTTACATATTGTTAGACACAGGGGGGCGCGGCATTAACCGGTAATGCACGCGGCCCGGACCCCTGTGGTCGAAAGCCTGTTTTTTTAAAAAAATGGCCTCTTATCCTTACTCGGACTTGATGAATGTCTTCTTGAATTCAGAGATCGCTGCAACCATTGCCTCGTCTTCAGGAAGACCTTTCGTCGTGCGGATTTGGTCTAACAGTTCTGCATGGTTGTGATCCAGCCAGCTTAGGAATTCACCTTCGAAACGGCGAATGTCTGTTACTGGAATATCGTCTAAATGACCTTTAGTCAATGCATAAAGGATCATGACTTGTTTTTCGACTTTAAGCGGTTTGTTAAGATCCTGCTTCAGTACTTCTACTGTACGCGCACCACGATTTAATTTCGCTTGTGTCGCTGCATCAAGATCTGATCCGAACTGAGCAAATGCTTCAAGCTCACGGTATGCTGCAAGGTCAAGACGCAGTGTACCGGAAACCTTCTTCATCGCTTTGATCTGTGCGGATCCCCCAACACGTGATACGGATAAACCTGCGTTGATCGCCGGACGTACACCGGAGAAGAACAGGTCAGACTGCAAGAAGATCTGTCCGTCTGTGATGGAGATAACGTTTGTTGGGATATAAGCGGAGATATCTCCTGCTTGTGTTTCTACGAATGGCAATGCTGTGATGGAACCGCCGCCTTTTGCATCACTCAATTTCGCTGCACGCTCAAGTAAACGGGAGTGCAAGTAGAATACGTCACCAGGGAATGCTTCACGGCCTGGAGGACGGCGTAATAATAGGGAAAGCTCACGGTAAGCAGAAGCCTGCTTGGAAAGATCATCATAAACAACAAGAACGTGCTTGCCGTTATGCATGAACTCTTCACCCATTGTGATACCAGCGTAAGGTGCCAAGAATAGCATTGGAGCTGGTGATGCTGCAGATGCCGTTACAACGATTGTGTAATCAAGGGCACCGTGCTTACGCAATGTTTCAACTGCGTTACGTACAGTTGATTCTTTTTGTCCGATCGCAACATAGATACAGATCATGTCTTGATCTTTCTGGTTCAAGATGGAGTCGATCGCAACAGATGTTTTACCTGTTTGACGGTCTCCGATGATCAATTCACGTTGACCGCGGCCGATTGGCACTAGAGCGTCGATCGCCTTGATACCTGTTTGAAGCGGCTCGTGTACGGATTTACGATCCATAACACCAGGTGCTCCGCTTTCAATTGGACGTGTTTTAGTTGTTGCAATCGGGCCTAACCCGTCGACTGGTTGTCCAAGTGAGTTTACTACACGACCTACCAGTTCTTCTCCTACTGGAACTTCCATGATGCGTCCAGTACGACGAACCTCATCGCCTTCACGAATGTCACTGAATGGTCCGAGAATGATGATACCGACGTTGTTTTCTTCTAAGTTCTGTGCCATACCCATGACACCGTTAGAAAATTCAACAAGCTCTCCAGCCATGACATTGTCGAGGCCATGAGCACGAGCGATACCGTCACCGATTTGGATAACTGTACCTACGTCGCTTACTTTCATCTCAGACTGGTAGTTTTCAATTTGCTTTTTTATCAGCGCGCTGATTTCTTCCGCCTTGATGCTCATGAATTTCACCCCTCATTTATACGAAAGTTAACGAATTAGTTCACGCTCAAGACGAGTCAATTTACCTTGGAGGCTGCCATCATAAATGCGGGTTCCGATTTGAACCTTGATGCCGCCCAGTAAATTTTCGTCTGTCACATTGGTAATTCTTAATGATTGTTTTCCGACTTTTTTAGCAAAAGAAGATGATAGTGCTGACTTCTCATCTTCTGACAATGGACGCACGGAGTACACAGTCGCATCTGCGATTCCGCGTGCTTCATTGGTTAATTCGATGTATGCCTCAACAAGACCTGTGATCTCGCCCGTACGGTGACGGTCCGTCATGATCATCAGAGTGTTTATGACAAACGGAGAAGCCGTTTGAAAAGCTTCCTGGATGATGGATTTCTTCTTCGCCAGCGTAAACTTCGGATTCTCGAAAAGAGCGTTAAGCTCCCTGTTCTCCAAGAAAACCGCTCTTACTGTACGCAGCTCCTCTTCGATCGCTTCAAGCTGATTATGTTCTTTGGCAATATCGAAAAGAGCTAACGCATAGCGCTTTGCAACTGTAGAGTAGCTCATCGCTCTTCCCCTACCTCTTGAATATAATCATTGATTAACTTCTGTTGATCGTCGGCAGAAAGTTCTTTCTCGATGACCTTAGAAGCAATAAGTACGGATAGTGATGCAACTTGTTTCTGAAGTGCCGCAACCGCTTGTTCTTTCTGCGTTTCGATCTCGCGCTTCGCAGATTCCTTCAAGCGTTCAGCTTCCTGGCGGGCAGAAGCGATGATTTCTTCACGCTGCTCCACGCCTTGCTTTTTAGAATTCTCGATCATAGCTTGAGCTTCTGTGCGTGCTTCTTTAAGAAGTTGACGCTGCTCCTCAAGAATCTTGTTTGCTTCTTCACGGCTTGCTTCAGCCGCTGTGATTTCACCGGCGATATGGTCTTCACGCTGCTGCATGATTCCCATTAACGGTCCCCAGGCAAATTTCTTAAGAAGCGCCATAAGGATAAGGAACATAATCAGCTGAAATACGATATCCCCGCTGTTGAATTGTCCGCCGCCTGCACCTAAAACGAATGCGTTCGTTAACATACTCGATTCACTCCCTTCAAGAATCGATCGGATCTTATTTTTATAAAATGGAACAATCTATACTTGCAAAAAAATTTTCAGTACACAGGAATGGCGAAGATAATCGTCAAGACGAAACTCCGCCATTTAACATTAAGCCGGTTCTATTAGCTTCCAAGAGCGATGAAGGCAATAACTACACCGATGATCGGAAGTGCCTCAACTAGTGCGATACCGATGAACATTGTTGTTTGAAGTGTACCTCTTAATTCCGGTTGACGTGCAATTCCTTCTACTGTACGACCTACGATAAGACCGTTACCAATACCAGCTCCTAGTGCTGCTAAACCAACTGCGATTGCTGCTGCGATAAGACTCATTCTAAAGTTCCTCCTTAATTTATAAGAAAATATTTTTTTATATATGTTTGTCCATTGGAATGAACAGGTATATATTAATGGTCATGACTAACTTTATGAGATAGATAGACCATCGTTAACATACAGAAAATGAAAGCCTGGATTGCCCCGATGAAAATCGAGAACCCTTGCCAAGCAAGCATTGGAGCGATGGCTCCGATTGTACCGCCGATACCGCCGTTAACGGCCATGCCTGCGATAAGTGCCAGCAGGATTTCACCGGCATAGATGTTCCCGTAAAGACGAAGACCCAATGTAAGAGTGTTTGCAAACTCCTCAATGACTTTCAACGGGAATAGCCACCACATAGGTGAGAAAAAGGTGTCCTTACCGTATGCACCGAACCCTTTCATCCTGATTCCATAGAAATGGGACAGCGCCACGATCATAACCGCCAGAGTCAATGTGACCGCCGGATCGGCTGTTGGTGATTTCCACCATAGTTCGTGATCATACACAACTGAGAACGGAAGACCCAGCATGTTTGATACAAAGATATACATAATGATTGTGAGCCCGAGGATATGAAAACGTCCACCCGTTTTCCAGTCCATGTTGCTCTTGATGATTCCTTTCACAAAGTCCATGACCCACTCGAAAAAGTTCTGCATCCCGGTAGGCTTAAGGGCTAAGCGTCGTGTCGAAATAACTGCGATGAGAAACACAATGGCAGATGCTATCGTGATCATCATCACGTTGGCCAGGTTGAACGTAAGGCCCATAAAATCGGCTAAAGGTGCTTCATGATTCAAAATACTTCACCTCTCTTCCCCGCTATTTGTTTATTTTGAAACTGCTGAAAAAATAATCTATCATAATGACAATGTAAGCTGTCATTAATCCAATAATTAGACTTAGGAGATGAAACATTTCTGGATAGCGGGTCACGATGATCACGCCAAGGGCCGCTGCAGCCATCCGCGACGTCGTTCCGAGGGACCTCACTTTCTTCCCCTGGACCACTGCCTCGCCGAACTTGCTGACTCTCTTCGTCATGCCCCAGTGCATATACAGGCTCAAAGCCGTTCCTAGCGTCAACCCTAAAAATACTGATTTGTGGTCGGTAAATCCCCAACCCAGGACGTAAATAGCCAGCAAACAAATTATGTACTTCCGCTGTCTATTAAACATTTGATGGAGTTCCGGCATATCTTAATATTCTCCTAAGATAAATGTCGTAAGGTACGAAGCATCGCATAAATCCCCGTCGCTAACCCGAGAAGTAATCCGATGATTAAAAAGAGTGGTGCAGAGTCTGCTTGCTGGTCAATCCACCTGCCCAGAAAAATCCCCACTAATATGGAGCCGACAAGCTGCGACAAAATCGCTGAATAAATCGCCATCGCCTTATACGGGCTTTGATTTTTTTGACCCATTTCAACCCTTCCTATTCAAAAAGAAATTTGAACGTGAGGCAAGCTGTGTAAAATGGAAGGAAATCAGAGTTTACAAGGTTTCGAAAGTTGTGAAAACCTTATCATTTTACATCCTTTGTAAGCATACAATAGGGCATATTCTATGTCAATGAGTTCAAGTTAAAAAGTTCACAACCTTGCCACGTGTATGTCGAAAGTTCACATTTTTTACACATTTGTCAGAAAAGCGGAGGCGGCTTGCTCAGAGGCGTGTGGCATAAGGCGAACCGGGCTGAAAGGCGTTCTTTGCCTTTTGGTCCGGTTTGACTTATGACATGGGCCTCTAGCCGCCGGAGCTGGACAATCCGAAATGCGGAGGCGTCTTGATCAGCCCCCAAAAGCATAAGATGAATCGGCCGTGAAGGCGCTCTTTGCCTTCTTGGTCGGTTTGGCTTATGACCTGTGCCTCTAAGCCCTGGAGCTGGACACCGCTTGGAAAAGCGGAGCTGGCCCAGTCAGGCAGATCCAGACACCGACCTAAAATGCGGGTACCCCTCGACATAACCGTTCACCACATTATATGTAAAATTTAACACCAGACACAGCTGAGCAAAAAACTTGACTCTCTTCTTCGCACATCTTCCATTATAAAGTAACCGCCACCCGCGAGAAACCCTGCATTTTAATGTAAATATATCCATATACCTATTGATACGCCTGTATCGCTGTTTTTCCTGCGGATCAAGTTGCAGGGCGATTAGATTGCCTTGTCCAGATTAGAATGATTCTTATAAGATCATAAATCCGAGATTAGGATCGTATATTTTGATTTAGGATCGTAAATCCGAGATCAGGATCATATATTTTGATTTGGGATCATAAATCGAGGAATTGGATCGTATATTCTCAGAATGGATTATATTTAAGCGGCTGCCTCCCTGATCTCTGTTAAAATACACCTTTTTCCCCTTTAAATCCTCATAAACTCATTGAAACCTACAGCTTTTTTCAAAAAATCACTTAGCCAAGCTTATTTTTCAAAGAGATTTGATAGAAAGTTAACTTTTTTAGAATCCCCTCCTATATTTTCTCGCAAATAAGACAAAGCCCGTCCCCCACTGCTTAATTGCAGTGGGGGACGGGCTTTCATATAGGTTATTCCGGCTTGAACGAGTTTGGACGCTCATCCAGCTGGCCGAATTGGTAGCGGATCGCCTGGGCAATTCGGTAGGATGCCTGTCCATCGCCGTATGGATTTGTCGCTTTGGACATCTCGCTGTGAGCCTGCTCGTCTGTCAGCAGCTCTTTTGCCAGCTTGTAGATGTTTTCTTCTTCGTTTCCTGCAAGCTTCAGCGTGCCGGCTTCGATTCCTTCCGGACGCTCAGTCGTGTCACGAAGGACAAGGACCGGAACACCAAGTGAAGGAGCCTCTTCCTGCACACCGCCTGAATCAGTCAGGATCAAGTGCGCCCTTGAAGCGAAGTTATGGAAATCGATGACGTCAAGCGGTTCGATCAAATGGATGCGGCTGTCATTGCCCAGTACTTCATCCGCCACTTCACGGACGGCAGGATTCAAGTGAACAGGATACACAACTTGAATATCATCATGTTCTTCCACTAAACGCTTGATCGCACGGAACATGTTTCTCATCGGCTGGCCGAGATTTTCACGGCGGTGAGCAGTCAATAAAACAAGACGGTCGTCCCCAACCTTCTCAAGAACCTCATGCTTGTACTCATCCTTAACCGTCGTTTTCAGCGCATCAATCGCTGTATTCCCTGTGATGAAGATGCCGTCTTCCTTCTTGCTTTCATTCAGCAGGTTTTCAGCCGACTTTTCAGTAGGAGCGAAGTGAAGATCAGCCATGACACCAGTCAGCTGTCTGTTCATTTCCTCAGGGAATGGAGAGTACTTATTCCACGTACGAAGACCTGCTTCGACGTGTCCGACTGAAATCTGGTTATAGAATGCTGCAAGACTGGCAACGAATGTAGTCGTTGTATCACCATGTACAAGAACGATATCAGGCTTTGCTTCCTTCATGATCTTATCAAGGCCCTCAAGCCCGCGTGTAGTTACATCAATCAATGTCTGGCGGTCTTTCATGATGTTCAAGTCGTAATCTGGCGTGATGTCAAAGATTGAAAGTACTTGGTCAAGCATTTCACGGTGCTGTGCCGTAACGGTCACAATCGTTTCAAAGCTTTCCGGGTATTTTTTTAATTCAAGAACGAGCGGAGCCATCTTGATTGCTTCCGGCCTTGTTCCGAAAATCGTCATTACCTTAATGGGAGTACTCATGCTTTCACACTGCCTTCCTTATTTTGTTCCGAAAAGACGGTCACCCGCATCGCCCAGTCCAGGAACGATATAACCTTTTTCGTTCAGCTTTTCATCAAGTGCTGCAATGTAGATGTCTACGTCCGGGTGCTCAGCTTGAATGGCTTCCACTCCTTCAGGACATGCCACAAGGCACATGAACGTGATGTTTTTCGCGCCGCGTTTTTTCAGTGAGTTGATCGCTTCTACGGCTGAACCGCCTGTTGCAAGCATCGGATCCACCAGGATGAAGTCGCGCTCTTCTACGTCGCTTGGAAGTTTTACGTAATATTCAATCGGCTTTAGAGTCTCCGGGTCGCGGTATAATCCGACGTGACCGACTTTCGCTGCCGGGATCAATTTGAGGATTCCGTCGACCATGCCAAGACCTGCACGCAAGATTGGAACGATTCCCAGTTTTTTACCTGTAAGTGTTTTTGCATTCGCTTTACTTACCGGTGTATCGATTTCGATATCTTCAAGCGGAAGTTCACGCGTGATTTCGAATGCCATCAGTGTTGATACTTCATCTACAAGTTCGCGGAATTCCTTTGTACCTGTGTTTTTATCACGGATGAATGTCAGCTTATGCTGGATTAATGGATGATCAAATACGTATACTTTGCCCATTCGACTCTCTCCTTTTGGTTTCGATTTATGTGAAAAATAGATAGTTACTGTTTTACACCTCTGACTATTGTACATAAAAGAAGTTTTGAGGGCAATAAAAGTTGGGAGGTGTAATGAAATCGTTATTTTTTGTATGGATGATTTATTAAAAATGGAAGAAGAGAGTGATTCTTATACCGCTTTTGATTTCCGTGGAAGACTTCGCTTTCCGCGGGAAGCCTGTAAGCCTCCTCGTCGCTGCGCTCCTGCGGGGTCTCACATTGGCTTCTTTTCCCGCAGGAGTCTTCGTCTTCCACTCCAATCAACCGCTGGATTCTACTCATTCATAATTTAGAATCTCAAATAAGGATAACTAAAACTTACTTATTTGTACTACCTATTTTTTAATCACCAATCAACCTGCGATATCAAGTAGAGTCATTTTTACCTGTATCTATCAATATATTTTCCTCATAAAAAAACCTCCCCAAAAGAATCAGTTCTTTCGAAGAGGTTTCTACTATTTATTATCTTTCTGGGTATAAAGAAAACTTGCTTGTTAAATCTGTCACGCGTTTACGCGCTTCTTCGAGCTTGGTTTCGTCTTCGTGGTTTTTGAGGGTAAGGGCCATGATGGACGCGATTTCGTCCATTTCTTCCTTAGCAAAACCTCGGGACGTTACGGCTGCTGTTCCGATGCGGATGCCGCTTGTGACGAATGGGCTTTCCGGATCGAATGGGATGGTGTTTTTGTTGACCGTGATTCCGATATCATCAAGAACCTTTTCGGCAATTTTACCAGTGAGCCCAAGTGAACGGAGATCGATTAATAACAGGTGGTTGTCCGAACCGCCGGAAACAAGGTCGATGCCTTCTTTTCCAAGGCTCTCACCGAGACGCGCTGCGTTGTCGATGATGTTCTGTGCGTACTCTTTAAAAGAATCCTGCAGTGCTTCACCGAACGATACCGCTTTTGCAGAAATGACGTGCATCAACGGACCGCCTTGAAGACCCGGGAAGATGGACTTGTCTATCTTCTTGCCGAACTCTTCTTTACAAAGGATCATCCCGCCGCGTGGACCGCGAAGTGTTTTGTGTGTCGTTGTAGTCACGAAATCCGCGTAAGGGACCGGATTTTGGTGAAGACCGGCTGCAACAAGGCCTGCGATATGCGCCATGTCGACCATCAGGTAAGCTCCCACTTCGTCCGCGATTTCACGGAATTTTGCAAAATCGATCTTTCTAGGATACGCGCTCGCTCCCGCTACGATCAGCTTTGGCTTGTGCTCAAGTGCCTTCTGGCGGACATCTTCATAGTTGATCAGATGGCTTTCCTTATCGACTCCGTACTCTACGAAGTTATACTGGATCCCGCTGAAGTTGACCGGGCTTCCGTGCGTGAGGTGGCCCCCGTGTGAAAGGTTCATCCCAAGAACCGTGTCACCATGTTCAAGGATTGTGAAGTAGACTGCCATATTGGCTTGCGCCCCCGAGTGAGGCTGCACGTTCACATGCTCCGCTCCGAATAAATCTTTTGCGCGGTCGCGCGCTAAGTTTTCCGCTACGTCGACATGCTCACACCCGCCATAATAGCGACGACCTGGGTACCCTTCTGCATACTTGTTCGTGAGGACCGAACCCTGTGCTTCCATAACGGCTTCACTGACAAAATTCTCAGATGCAATTAACTCGATTTTCGTGCGTTGACGCTCTAATTCATCTTGAATCGCTGCATAAATTTCCGGATCTTGCTTGGCAATCTTACTCATACATATCCCCCTTTTATTCATCGGCCCATTCTAAGCTGCGCCATCTTGATTCATTCAATTTCATTCTATCATGATTATGCAAAACGCGAAATAAGAACGTGTGGGTAAATTGGATTGTTCGTGTTTTGGGGTTTAGTGGGCAGAGCTGATTTGGGAAATAATCTGCTGTTCCGGTTTTAGTGGTGAAGGTGACGTTCTCAATTAAGAATTCTCCCCAGACTGAATTCCTGCATTGTCGAAAAATCGCCAGTTCGCACTTATATAAAAAATAACGCACTGAAATCAAGAGACTTCGCACTTATCCGGAAAATTCCGCCCTTAAATCAGGAGATACCACACTTAAATGCCTTCCAAAGACAGCGACGAACACCACCACAACCAAAAAAGCCCGCCTCCCAACGCACTAATGCATTGAAAGACGGAACTCCTCTCCAAACCTATTCATAAACAGCCCGAATCCCGCCGATCAACTTCGGTCGAGTCTTAGCGAGCGTCACATGCGCACCGCCGAGGCTCTTCTGCGAAACCCTGACCGGCACGGCCACATGCTTCAGCTGCATCCCGATGAATGTGTCCCCGATGTCGATCCCGGCGTCCGCCTTGATGAATTCCACCATGACGGGGTCATCAAATGAACGGTATGCGTGGGTCGCCATCGCTCCTCCGGCGGCCCGGGCCGGGATGACGGTCACTTCATCGAGCCTCAGACGTTCTGCCGTTTCACGCTCAAGGACGATCGCCCGGTTCAAGTGCTCACAGCATTGGAACGCAAGCGATACTCCTACGGAATCGGCGAACGTTTTTAATTCAGCATAAATCATTTCGGCCACATCGAATGTTCCAGCTGTCCCGATCCGTTCCCCGATGACTTCCGAGGTTGAACAACCGACCACAAAGACCTGTCCTTTTTTTAGCGTGACCTTTTCATTGAATTCAGTCAGGATACTTCGGAGCTGTTCCTGCAATTGAGTGATTTCCATGAAAACCGCTCCCTAGTGTTTGTCTTCGTATGACGTGATCTTACCGATGCGGTTGGCGTGGCGTCCGCCTTCGAATTCAGTCCCGAGCCAAGTTTTGGCGATTTCACGGGCAAGACCCGGTCCGATGACGCGTTCGCCCATCGCGAGGATGTTGCTGTCATTATGTTCGCGCGTCGCTTTCGCACTGAATACATCGTGGACAAGCGCACAGCGGATGCCCTTTACTTTATTGGCGGAAATGCTCATGCCGATGCCTGTTCCGCAGATCAAAATGCCGCGGTCGAACTCGCCGGCAGCCACTTTCTCGGCAACCGGTACAGCATAATCAGGATAGTCCACTGAAGTGCCGCATTCACAGCCAAAATCCTCATATTCAAGACCCAGTTCTTCCAATAATGATTTGATTTCTTCACGAATATGAACCCCGCCGTGATCTGATGCAATTGCGATTTTCATCCAACTTCACTCCCCATTTTTGACTAGTGTTTGTTTCCTTTTATTTTGACATACCCTTATGAATAGATAAAGTTATTCATCTTAGGAAAAAAGTCGTCTTTGAGGCCCGTCCCTCACTCCTTTACCACGGCACCGCACGGCGGTACGGGCCATTCACTGCAAAAAAAAGCACGGACCCGAAAGCCCGTACCGTCTGCAAATCTTTTTATAAATGAAAACGAGTGATCGTGCCCTTCAGCGATTCCGCCTGCTTCTTCAGGTTCAGTGCCAATTCCTCGACATTCTCCATGACAGACGCCTGTTCGCGGGTCGCTTCCGATACTTCTTCCGCTCCAGCGGAGGTTTCTTCGGCGATGGCGGCCACTTCCTGTGACTGCTGGGACGTTTCCCTGATGCTTTCCATCTGCCTGTCGACGAGTCCCGAGATTTTTTGGACAGAGTCCGCTACCTCATGAATCGTGTTCGTCATCGTTTCGAACACTTCATTCGTTTTCGATCCTTTATCCGCTTCCTTATTGGCAGTCGTCACCTGGTTTGAAATCTGTCCGACCACATTTCCTACTTCATTTTGGATGTTTTTGATCAGCTCTGAAATTCCCTGGACTGCTTTCCCGCTTTCATCCGCAAGCTTCCGCACTTCTTCGGCAACAACGGCGAAGCCTTTTCCGTGTTCACCGGCACGCGCCGCTTCGATGGAAGCATTCAGCGCGAGAAGATTCGTCTGGTTCGCGATATCACCGACGAGCTGGATGATCTGCTCCACTTTTTTCGCGTTATCTTCAAGACGGCGGACGACCGTCAGTGACTCTTCATTCCCTTTCGCAAGCGTCGTGATCCCTTCTACAAGTGAATGGATGACCTCTCTGCTGCCTTGAAGCTCGGTGACCATATTTTTAGAAAGCTGCTCGGAAGACTTGGAATGATTCTGCACTTCCTGGGCGATCGCGATGACATCCTCCACCGATTCGGCCGTTGTCTGAATCGACATTGCCGAGCTTTCTGCGCCCGCTGAAATTTCACTGATCGTGCGTGAAATGGATTCTGCCTGATGTGAGGCGACTTCTGATGCCTTCGACAAATCCACGACGTGTGCATTCGTTTTTGTGAAATTCTCGTCAATGCTCGCCACCATATCACGGAGGTTGTGGAGCATGCGGTTGAACGCAAGTCCGAGCGAACGGATTTCATCATCCGATTTCGGCACCTCTACTTCGACTGCAATATCTCCTTCAGCCGCTTTAAGAGCCGCCTGTTCCAGTCGCTGAAGCGGTTTGACAATGATCCGCGCCGCGAAGAATGCGAGCAGCCCGGACCAGAACACTCCCATCCCGAGCGTCATGCTTGTAAACAAGAATTCATTCATGTCCGGTGCAAATGCCGGCTTGATAAAATAAATGAAAAATGCCGATGTCGAATACGTCACCAACGCCAGGATCGTCGTGAAGAAAACCAATTTCTTTCTCAGACCCGTCTTATACCTTCTCTCTTTCCCCATCCCTTTTCTCTCCTCAAAATCACTCTTTACTAAGCTTGCCGATCAATTGCACGATCAGCGAATCCAGCTCCTTGTATGTATGTCTGTAAATATCGACGCTGCCCCCGAACGGATCGGACACGTCCATGTTCTCAGGATCCTCGAGCACATATTCCTTCAGCGTGAACACTTTATCCGAAGACTCCGGATATTGGTCCATGATCGCCCATTTATGGTGAGCGGTCATCGTGAACACATAATCTGCCCAGTCGATATCTTTTTTTCTCAGCGTGCTGGATGCATGCTCATGTTTTATATCGTTCTCTTTCAACACTTCTTTAGCCTGAAATGAAGCATCGCTGCCGTCCATCGCAAAAACACCCGACGATTTCACCTCAAACTGCTCTTTCCCCCTATGTCTCATCACCGCTTCCGCCATCGGACTGCGGCATGTGTTTCCCGTACAAACAAACAAGATTCTCATCATCTCATCCTCCTTACGCCTATTATAAAATATTTTCCAATTAGCATATAGGACATTCACAAAGAATACAAAAAGAAAAGCGGAAGTGGGCGTTTTGCTCCCTTTGAAAAACGTTCTTTGGCTTTAGAGGCGTTTTTTGCCTCAAAAGCCGAAGGTTAATTTTCAAACGGGAGCAGACCACTGGAGCTGGACAGCTAGAAAAGCGGAAGGGCTTTGTTCAGAGGCGGGTGGCATAAGACGGACCGGGCGGGAAGGCGTTCTTTGCCTTCTTGACCGGTATGGCTTATGACATGTGCCTCGAAGCCCTGGAGCTGGACAAAAGAAACCACCTTTCAATACCGCTATTGGTTTCCGTGCAAGACTTCGCTTTCCGCGGGCAGCCCGTGAGCCTCCTCAGAGCTTACGCTCCTGAGGGTCTCACATTAGCTACTCTTCCCGCAGGAGTCTTCGTCTTGCACTCCAACCAATAGCTGGACTTATCTAATATTAAAAGCTTTTCTCAATATCTGGCGGAGCTTCATATTGCCTAAGTCAAAAACCTGGTTAACAACACACATGCCCCCATTTTTTATTTAGCATACAAAAAAATTCCTCACCACATAAGGTAGCGAGGGATGAATATTGATATCATATCGGCAGCAGCAGCTTGATCCCGAAGGCGAAGAGGATGCTGCCGCCAAGCGCCTCGCTGTAGGTGCCGAGTACGCCTTGAAACTTCCTTCCGATCAGGAGGCCGGTCCAGGTGAGGATGGTGGCGGCGATTCCGAAACAAGCAAGCGCAACAGCCGTCCTCGCTCCGAATATCCCGAGTGTCAGGCCGACTGAAAAGCTGTCCAGGCTGACGCTCAGTGCAAACAGCAGGAGTCCGAATCCAACCGGGGAAATGAGTGTCGTTTCCTCCTCTTTAAAACTGGAAATGAACATCTGAATACCGAGAACAATCAGGAGGATACCCCCTGCGTAAGTGGCAAATGACCCGAATGTATCCGAGAGGAATTTTCCCGTCACAATGCCGAAGAGCGGCATCACGACGTGAAACAACCCCACCGTCAATCCTATGTAAAAAATCTGCCTCAGCCGAAGCTGCAGCATCCCCATTCCTATTCCGATCGAAAAGGCATCCATCCCGAGCGCAAATGCCATCAACATCAAGGTTATCAGTTCTCCGATAAGTGTCGTCATTCCATTTTCCTCCTCTGGACGTGCCTTCAAGAAAAATGTATGCACGTCCAAAGTGAAATAGAATGAAAATGTTTCATATAAAAACCCCCGACGGCCGCCATCCATGCGACCATACAGGGGTTTGCTGATTCTTATTTAGTCAGGGCTTAATCACCCGGTAACCAGCTGCTTTCTGAAGCCGGTTCATAATTGCCAGACCGACCCCTTCTTCAGGGAACATCTCGGCGAAAATAATATCCACATCACTGTTATTAAAGGCGCGCAGTTTATCGTAGAGTCCATGGGCGACCGTATTCAGGTCATCTCTCCGGCCGACGGAAAATACGACATCCGCACGGTAATCACCCGCAAATTCATCTGTCGTCAGCACTCCAGCCTTCAATCCCTCGCTTCTTTTTTCATCCACAAGCCTCTGCACATCTTCCCGGGTTCCATCGACTAGCCAGACAGGGGCGTCCGGTGCATAGTGCGTATATTTCATTCCCGGTGATTTCGGTGCACCCTTTCCTTCTTTCAATGAAGGATCGACACTCACTTCCCCGACGACTTCCTCAAGCTGCTCCTTCGTCACGCCGCCCGGGCGAAGGATGACAGGAATTGTTCCCGTGCAGTCGACGACCGTCGATTCCACACCGACGCCCGTCTCACCGCCGTCCACAACACCGATGATTCGTCCCTCAAGATCTTCAATGACGTGCTGGGCCGTCGTCGGGCTTGGTTTTCCAGAACGGTTCGCACTCGGTGCCGCAATCGGCAGGCCCGCTTCCTCAATGATGGCAAGCGCCACGGGATGGTCAGGCATCCGGATTCCGACCGAATCAAGTCCTGCCGTCACTTTTTCCGAAAGCACGCCATCTTTTTTTTGAAAAATAAGCGTCAACGGTCCTGGCCAGTAGGCAGTCATTAACTTCTCTGCCGCTTCTGGAACCTCTTCTACCAGCTCTTTTAATTGATTTTTATTTGAAATGTGGACAATCAGTGGATTATCGGACGGCCTTCCTTTTGCCTTGAAAATTTTATCCACGGCTTCATCACTTTTTGCATTGGCTCCAAGCCCGTAAACCGTCTCCGTAGGAAAAGCCACAACCTCATTTTGCTGCAAAATTCGGGCTGCATCCACAATTTGTGGATAACTTTCTTTGTTATCCACATCATTTTCCACAATCCAGCGTTTTATCATATCATTCGTCCACCTTTTTATTTCAAGCATACATCTATTCACATAAATGTGGATAAACACAGAATTAACAAGTGTTCCACAATCATACCCATTTGAAAGTATAAAAGAATCCCGATATTTTCTCAAGTATTGTCCACAAAACGTGCATAAACGAATCTCCCTTGTGGATAACCCTGTGGACGAGTGTGAATAATTCTGAAAAAAGAGACTTTTCGACATCGGGTTCTGTCCAACACGTTTTTTGTCGAATGTGTATATGAAAAAAAGAACCATTTTATAGAAA
This sequence comes from [Bacillus] enclensis, assembly GCF_001456935.1. Taxonomy (GTDB): domain Bacteria; phylum Bacillota; class Bacilli; order Bacillales; family Bacillaceae_B; genus Rossellomorea; species Rossellomorea enclensis. The sequence goes on from NZ_KQ758485.1 coordinate 377,929, forward strand.
ATGATCCTTCTCATGGAATATATTCATATCTCTGCGTCTTATCCGCATTTTGTCGAAAATTCAGGCTTACGGCTGAAGATGCAGGCTCATCGTCAGCAGGTTATCCACTGTGGATAACTGTTTGGCATGCACAAAATCCTTCAGTTCATCCACATGTCCCTGTGGCTCCTGTTGAAAACCAAGCATTTCAAAGAAGTTCAAGGAAGCTCTTCTGTTTGTGATTAGATACAGTTGGGATAAGTCTTTCTCTTTTGCCAGTTTAAAAATCTCCTGAAAGAGGGTGAAGATTTCCTCACTGTCAAAAGCAGGGGTGACAACCAGCGACCTGAGCAGCCCCGTCCTGTCCCGCATCTCGATTCCCAGCGTCCCGATTAGATTCCCTTCCGTGTCTTCGACAAGCAGGAAGCAATCTATCGTGTTTTTGACCCCTTCTGTGCTCAATCCCGCTTTTACGAGAAAACCGATTACTTTATAGATATCTTCGTGAGTGGCCTGCCTGATTGTTTTCGTCATCTTTTCTTCCTCCCTGTTCTAGTATCTTTACTTTAACTTTATGAGAGGGAGGCAAGATTAGAACTGTTTTTTTGATAGATTTGTTTGTTTAGTAGAATTTCTTTTCTTATGAGGCTGCATATTTAGTAGGGGAATCTTATCACCGCTATCGATTTCCGTGCAGGACTACGCTTTCCGCGGGTAGCTCGTGAGCCTCCTCGTCGCTTCGCTTCTGCGGGGTCTCACATTAGCTACTTTTCCCGCAGGAGTCTTCGTCCTGCACTCCAATCAACCGCTGGCATGTCTTCTTATTAATCAAAAAAATGACTCCATCTATGTGATGAAGTCAAACGGTTCAATCAAACAATCCTTTTACAAGGTCTACTACGAAGAATCTTACTTCTACTTCTTCTTGGTCGCCTTCTTCCACGAATACTTTTTCATTAACTGCTTCTTCTTTTTGAATCGTTTCTTGCGTGTTGAATCCATCGATCAGTTTATTTTCTTTTACAATGGAGCCTTTCGCCTTTGCATCTTCCACTGATTTCTCGACGACTTCTGCATCATCATCGGATGAATGGGTTTCTTCTGCCTGCTCGTCGTTCTCTTCCACAACTTCAGTCGCTGTTTCTTCCGCCGGTTGGTCTGCTGCCAGTTGATCTTCAGGGTCTACTTCTGTGACCACATCACCGCTTGCTTCTACTGTGGTTTCAAATCCAGGGCTTCTTACTGCGTTGCCTGTGGAAAAGTCCAGGAAGCATAGCGGCGGGTAGAGGACGCACCACCAGTTGGCTCCTTCGCCTTTTCCGAGTGTGATCAGGACGGCTTCGTATTCACCTGCCGGATACAGATACTGTCCATAGAGTTTAGTAGGGAACTGCACTTTGCCGAAGTCGATTTTTACATCTTGATCAAGACCTTCTGCCGCCAACACGTTTTCTGCGATTGTTTGAAGCTCGGGAAGACCCGCTTTGATGACTTTCTTTGCTTCTTCTTGGGATGTCAGATTGCCGACCCATTTTGTGATCTCTTTGTTTACTTCGTCTCGCACCAGACGTTTTACGTTCTGGTCTTTTTCCAGGTCACTGTTTGCAAGGATGCGAAGCCGGATTGCTTCCTGCGGGATGACCATTGGCTCCTGGGCCGTCGTGATTTCCTGTTTCGGAATATATAAACTTACGATTGTCCCTAAAGTAAGAATCAGAATATAAGATAATACCGCGTGTTTTGTTTTCATTTTTCTCTCCACCTTCCCCTCAGTAACATAGTCTGGACAAGGTAGGGGAATCGTAAACTAGTAAATTGATATTTTTTCAGGAATGTTTAAGTTTACTGTTATCGTTTTATGGACCTTATTATGCCTCTTTTGATTTCTTTGCAGGAATGACTTTGTTTTCTCCGTCCGTCTTCCCCTTAAGATTAATTAGATTGAAAAGATAAAATTTCTATCTAGTATTCTATAATTTTAAATATTATAGTTGATGGCTAATCTTAAATGGAATATAATGGCGTAATATCTATTTTTTGAAAGTTGGGAATCCTATGAAACAAGATGAAGCCAATCATAAAATCTCCGGGAGTTTAAAAAAAGATGTACGAGTCAAAGCTGTTTATCTAAAAGGTTCGGTGGGGAGAGGGGAGTATGATGAATTCTCGGATTTGGATTTATACTGCTTGGTGGACGAAAGTGATGAAGCTGCGTTCCATGCCCAAAGATTAATGCATTTGGAAGCATATCGGAAAGTGATATTTTTTGAAGAGGTTTATATTATTGCTCCTCAAATCATAGCTGTGTTTGATAACCTTCTTCATGTTGATTTGTTCACCGTTACTGAAACCAACTTTAAAGAGAAGGATTATTTCAAGGTGTTATTTGATCCAGAGGAAAGGTTAACTCAATTTCTACCCACTCAAAACTTACAACTAACGGATGAGCAGTTCGAGCAGTGCTCATATAATGTTGCCTGGTACTTATTTCAATACAATAAAGCCAGATTAAGAAAAAATGACCTCTGGGCAGTTGATATGCTGCAACAGGTATTGACTAACCTATCAAAAGTATTGCTGCACAGATATTACCCTGCTCGTGCGGAATTAGGTTTAAAAGCACTAACTAAACTGCTCCCGAAGAACAAAAGTAACCACATGGAAACGATCTATAATCACGTGACGCCGGACTCCCACAAGAAGGCTGCTGACTATATTAATAACCTTTTAACTCAAGAACTCGATTGGATAGATTCCACCTTAAAGGAAAATGATCAGTCAACTGGTTTTCTCAAGATGATGATACAACTATTAAATAAACCGGAAAAAGAAGTAAGAAATTTCAACATAAGTGGAGGTAATATCTATGATTTTCTATCCAGAACCCCTTAAAAAGGGAGACAGCATCGGGGTAATGGCACCATCATCCGGTGTAACCGGTATTTTTGAAAAGAAGTTGAATCATGCAATTATGCAGATTGAACAATTAGGCTATAAATGTATTGAAAGTCCATCAGTGCGCCTGAATAAGAAACTGGTCAGTACAAACGCTTCACAAAGAGCAAAGGAGTTTATGGATTTATATAACAATGAACAGGTTAAAGCTATCATTCCTCCGTGGGGTGGTCAATTTTCTATTGATATTTTACCCTTTATTCCATTTGAAGAACTAAAGAAACCAAAGTGGATTCTAGGTTTTTCCGATATAAGCACATTGTTATTTTCATTAACGTTAAAGAAATTCTTTGCAACTGCACATGGTCCAAATTTGTTAGACTTCGGAAACCAGCCGATCGATCCCACGGTATTAAGTGCTTTGCATTTTCTCAGCAAACAACCGGGTGATGAAATCACTCAAAAAAATATGGAAATGTACCAAAGTGAGTGGCTGGATATGCGGAATGATTTTTTCCCTCCATACAACTTAACGGAAAAGGTGATATGGAAATCGATTCTCCCCCTCAAAAGTATGGAATTTAGCGGAAGAATTATCGGAGGATGTTTGGATACAATCAGCAAGCTGATAGGGACTCCTTATGCCCCTGCAAATGAATTCTGTGAAAAATTCAGGTCTGAAGGGGTAATTTGGTATTTTGAGAGTTGTGATATGAATTCTTCAGAAATTTATAGAACACTTTATCAAATGAAATTAGCAGGCTGGTTTGAGCACTGCAACGGAATCCTTTATGGCAGACCGGAAGGATATAAAGATGTTGGAGATTTCACGTTAGAGGATGCCTTCAATAAATTAAATGAAGAATTAAACAAACCAATCATTTATGATTTGGATATAGGTCATACACCTCCTCAAATGACTTTAATAAATGGTGCATTTGCAGAAGTTTTATTTACCGGGGGATCGGGAGAGATTAAATTGTCATTTCGGTAAGTGTGTCATTTATAATTCGCATTACAACAACGTCTATTGACCACAAGAGGACAGCCATTCTGCAATGATATGGCTGTTTTTTATTTCTGTTGTGAAATAGCAGAAAAAAAGACTCCTTTAAGAAGTCTTTTCCAAAGTCTATTCCCTCCAGCAAAAAACCATCCGGTCCTTGCCATTAATATCAAACACCACTTCAGCTTCGGCGTCATGAAACGCACTGCGAAGCATGTCCCGGACAGTCTCACCCTGGCCGGCGCCGACTTCGAACCCGATCAGGAACGTGTCATTCATCACCAAAGGCAGCTCTTCCATAAACCTCCTGTACAGATCATAGCCGTCTTCCCCGCCAAACAAAGCGAGCTGCGGTTCATGGTCGACGACCACTTCGGACATCGTTTCACGGTCACCCAATGGGATGTACGGCGGGTTCGATAGCATGATATCAATCTTCACGCCCTTATCCACCAAAGGCTGCAGAAGATCCCCCTGGTAAAAATCAATCTCGGCCCCCAACCGGCGGCTGTTATCCTGCGCGACAGCCAGTGCTTCCTCCGAAATATCCACAGCCATCACTTCAAGTTCCTGATCCGTACATTCAAGCTTCAGCGTCACCGCAATCGCACCGCTCCCGGTCCCGATATCCGCAGCACGAAGCGACCCGCCTCGTGGAAACAGCCGCTTCATCCGCTCGAGGCCGTAATAAATCAACTCTTCTGTCTCCGGCCTCGGAATCAGCACATGCTCATTCACCTTGAACTCGCGGCCGTAAAACTCCTCAATCCCGATGATATGCTGAATCGGCACACCGGATGCATGCTGCCGGATACCTTCCTGGAACTCTTCCCATGTACCTTGAGGAACCGTCATCCGCTGTTCGGCAAACAATTGCGAACGCGATACGCCCAGCAGATGCCTCAAATAGATTTCACCCGCGTTTTCGTCCCGTTTACGTTCTATTAAAAAAGAAGAAGCCCACTTCAGGGCTTCAAATACAGTCACGTTCATTTTATACTTCTTCCATTCTTTCAAGGAGCTTGGACTGGTCTTCGATGATCAGTGCATCGATGACTTCATCCATTTTTCCTTCAAGGATCTGGTCAAGCTTCTGGATCGTCAGGCCGATACGGTGGTCGGTCACGCGGTTTTGCGGGAAGTTGTACGTACGGATACGCTCGGAACGGTCACCCGTCCCTACGGCAGATTTACGATTTGCATCGTATTCAGCCTGAACTTCACGTTGGAATTTATCATATACGCGGGCACGCAAAACTTTCATCGCTTTCTCTTTGTTCTTTATCTGGGATTTTTCATCCTGACAGGAAACCACAACGCCGGTCGGCATGTGAGTCAGACGTACAGCGGACATCGTCGTATTAACCGACTGTCCTCCTGGTCCGCTTGACGCAAACGTATCGACACGGATATCTTTTTCGTGGATATCGACTTCCACTTCTTCCGCTTCCGGAAGACATGCAACCGTTGCCGTTGACGTATGGATACGACCGCCCGACTCTGTTTCAGGAACACGCTGCACGCGGTGTGCGCCGTTCTCGTATTTCATTTTTGAATAGGCGCCGTTACCTGTGATCATGAAGATGATCTCTTTATAACCGCCTACACCCGTTGATGTCGCTTCCATCACTTCGATCTTCCAGCCTTGGGATTCGGCATAGCGGCTGTACATGCGATACAGATCGCCCGCAAATAGTGCTGCTTCGTCTCCACCGGCTGCACCGCGGACCTCCATGATCACGTTCTTGTCGTCATTAGGGTCTTTCGGAATCAATAATATTTTCAAACGCTCTTCCAGTGCATGAATCTGCTCTTCAAGCTCGGATACTTCTTCTTTAACCATTTCACGCATGTCAGCATCCATCTTTTCATCCAGCATCGCTTTTGCGTCTTTGAACTGCTGGCTGATGTCTTTATATTCGCGGTATGCTTCCACCGTCGCCTGGATATCTGACTGCTCTTTTGAATATTCTCTTAGCTTCTTTGGGTCATTCACAATTTCAGGATCACTTAGTAGTTCATTTAACTTATCATAGCGATCTTCCACTGCTTGTAAACGATCGTACACAGCTATTCACCTCAATTTTAATCCATAACAGTCTAATTATATTATATGGGGTGGGTAAAAACAAGAAGGTTCGGCGGCAGCTGATGTTTGCTTTATGTAAAATCATTTCCCGGAAATGAAGGAGGAACATTTTATACCGCAGTTGATTTCCGTGGAAGACTTCGCTTTCCGCGGGTAGCCCGTGAGCCTCCTCGGTCGTACCTCCCTGCGGGGTCTCACATTAGCTACTCTTCCCGCAGGAGTCTTCGTCTTCCACTACAATCAACTGCTGGAATCAACTAATAATTGAGCAAGCATTTTTTAAGATAAAAATTTGAATGTGAATTTACCCTCCAACAACTGCTGGATTAGCACATATAACTAATATAGGTGAACTGAATTATTTTCATTCTCTAGCTGATCTTCTCATACAATCATCAGTTGAGTTCCACTGCTCTTTTAACCACAAAAAGGCAAGCAGAATCCATCTTCCACTCGCCTTGATATGATTGTTTATCTTTCGGTAATTTTGACATTTACGTCGTACCGGGGAATTGCTTTTTGAAGTTTTTTCTTTAGTTTTGCTTCTTCCTGCGCCGTTTGCTCGGAGCTCATGTCTTTTTTTGTATGGGCGGTGACCCACATTTGTTCGCCGTTGATCCAGACTTCATCAGGCTTGAAAGATGAGTATTCCCTTACGACTTCCCTTGCTTTATCTTCATATAGGCCCATTGTCGTCGATGTATTCTTCGGATTATTCGTCAGGTTCGGCAGGTTTGGGTTTTGATTCATCCTCTCACCTTTGTCCACGTTTTGCGGATTGTCCTGATTGTCCATTTTAGGCTTGCGGTTGTCGATGAATTTCGCACCGCCGTTATCGTTGTGAGCACCATACTCGGACTCCTGATTCACGCCGCAAGCAGTGGCGATGATAAAGATCACCGTGAACAGCAGGGCAAGCATCATTCTTTTCATCATGCAAAAACACCTCCTGTAGTTACTTTTTCCTTCAGGAAGGTGCTTATACAAGGTGAAATTTGGCTGATGCACACCCATACCAACGCCCGTCCCTCACCACTGCAACGCATTAATCAACAGCGGGACGGGCCTTTCTCAGGTCCTTAAATATGAAAAACCGCCATCCAAAAAGGATAGCGGGTTCATTAAAATCAAATACTATATTATAATTCCTTCACCATATCAGGTGTTACGCTGAGGCCCTTTGGGACCTCATGATGATGGCGGCATCTTGGTTCGTAGGCTTCGGATGCGCCGACAAGGATGATTGGATCGTCGTAGCCTGCCGGTTCGCCGTTGATCAGGCGCTGGGTCCTGCTCGCCGGAGAGCCGCAGACGGCACAGACGGCCTGGAGCTTGGTCACTTGTTCCGCAATGGACATGAGCGCCGGCATCGGGCCGAATGGCTCGCCGCGGAAATCCTGATCGAGTCCCGCAATGATCACACGGTATCCGCTGTTCGCAAGCTTTTGTACGACGTCGACTATGCCCTCGTCAAAAAATTGGACTTCGTCTATCGCGATGACGTCCACCTTCGGATTCAGATCCTCAAGGATGACTGCCGATCCCTCGACTGCCTTTGCAATGACCGAGGTACCATTGTGGGATACGACCGATTCATCGCTGTAGCGATTATCTAATTTTGGCTTATACACAGCAATTTCCTGCTTTGCAAATTGAGTGCGTCTTACTCGGCGGATCAGTTCTTCTGACTTGCCAGAGAACATGCTGCCGCAGATGACTTCCACCCAACCGGTTTGCTTCATGACATACACGAAAGCGCCTCTCCTTTCTAACCCCTCATTTTAAAAATCCTGCTAAAACCGCTACTGATTTCCGTGCAAGACTTCGCTTTCCGCGGGTAGCTCGTGAGCCTCCCGGCAAGCCTGCGGGGTCTCACATAAGCTACTCTTCCCGCAGGAGTCTTCGTCTTGCACTCCAATCAACCGCTGGATCCAAATCATATAGATCGGCAAGTTTAGGCAGTAGTATCTTATTTAAAAAGCGGTCCCTCAGCCGCCCTTTTCGCAATTTTCAGTAAACACAATCCCTGACTGAATTCTGACAAAAAAGGACATCTGCCGCTGATTGTCTATTAGTATAAAGCATTCCTTTATGTACGGAAAAAATGCTCTTTGAATGTGAATTTGACAGAAAAAAAGAGGCTCAGCTCTTATAAAAAAACCGCCTCGATTGTGTCTTTACGTAATAAAAAACAGGCAAGCAGAATTTCCTTGCCTGTTTTTATGCAGTGAAGAGAAGACTGCGGGAGCCTTTCCCACCTATATGCTGGGCATATAAACGGAATTGGCGTCCCTCATCTTCTGGTTCTTCATTATTGTTGTTTTTGTTTAAGACCGTATTTTTTGTTGAAACGGTCAACACGTCCACCAGCGTCAGCGAATTTCTGACGGCCTGTGTAGAATGGATGGCATTCAGAACATACCTCAACGCGCATTTCTTCTGCTACAGAACCAGTTTCAAATTCGTTACCGCATGCACAACTAACTTTGATTGTGTTGTACTTAGGATGAATTCCTGATTTCATTACTTTCATCTCCTTCCGCCCTGAATCATCTGAAACAGAGTAATTTATTACGAAGATATATGCGATATGAGCATAAGCATGGTAGTAATAGCCAGCCCCTTACCGCATCCATTTTTAAAAACACATTGATTATATTATAACAAGGACATGCCGTTTTTGCAACCTAATAAATTGGAAAACGCCAGGCTTTAAAATCGTCCCGAACAATAGATTAACGCTTCTTGGCTTCTTCTGTCAACACTTCGAAAAACTCGTGATTCGTCTTCGACTGCTTCAGCTTGCGCATAAGCTTTTCTGCGAAATCAGGCTGATCGGACATCGCCTTTCTGATCGCCCACAGTTTGTCCAAGTGCTCCTGCGGGATAAGAAGCTCTTCTTTACGCGTACCGGAGCGGCGGATGTCGATCGCAGGGAAGATACGGCGTTCGGCAAGTGAACGGTCAAGGTGAAGTTCCATGTTACCCGTCCCCTTGAATTCTTCATAAATGACGTCATCCATACGTGAACCGGTGTCAACCAGTGCCGTAGCAAGTACCGTCAAGCTTCCGCCTTCTTCGATATTACGAGCCGCACCGAAGAATCGCTTCGGACGGTGGAATGCAGCCGGGTCGATACCCCCGGACAATGTACGTCCGCTTGGCGGGATGACAAGATTGTATGCACGCGCCAGACGGGTGATGCTGTCCATCAGGATGACGACGTCACGCTTGTGCTCCACAAGACGCATCGCACGTTCAAGGACGAGCTCGGCCACTTTGATGTGGTTTTCAGGAACTTCGTCAAATGTAGAAGAAACGACTTCCGCATCCACTGAACGTTCGATGTCGGTCACTTCTTCAGGACGTTCATCAATCAGGAGGATGATCAATTCCGCTTCAGGATTATTCGTCGTGATCGAATTCGCAATCTCTTTTAAAAGCATCGTCTTACCGGCTTTAGGCGGTGCCACGATCAGACCGCGCTGGCCGAAACCGACGGGTGCCATGAGATCCATGATCCGTGTTGAAATCCTGTTCGGTGTTGTTTCCAATGTGATTTGACGGTCAGGATATAAAGGCGTCAGGGCAGGGAAGTGAACGCGTTCCTTCGCTGCTTCAGGCTCTTCGCCGTTGACCATTTCCACATGCAGAAGTCCGAAGTAACGTTCGTTTTCTTTCGGAGGGCGTACCTTACCGGATACTTTGTCCCCGTTACGAAGGTCGAAGCGGCGGATCTGCGACGCAGAGATATAGATATCCTCAGAGCTTGGGGAATAATTGATTGGGCGCAGGAATCCGAATCCTTCAGATTGGATGATTTCAAGGACACCTTCCATGAAGAAGAAGCCTTCCTGCTCCGCCCTTACTTTCAGGATCGCGAAGATTAATTCTTTTTTTGTTAATTTACTATAATAAGAAACTTTGTATCGTTTAGCCAGCTCATAAAGCTCTTTCAGCTTCATGTTCTCTAAGCTGGAGATTGTTAACTCTTCCATTATGACACCACGCTTTATTAGTTTGATTGCTGCTTTGATTAAGTGAATTGAGTTTAGGGGATTTGCATGTTGCTTTGTTTACCCTTCGTGAGGACAAAACAATCTATGTAAAATGACCCTGTAAATAAAATGAAGAAATATAGTTGAAGCATTTAAAAGAGAATGCTGAAGAAAAAACCTTATCTATTTTAACCATACTTACTGAAAAAGCGCAAGGTACCCTTTTCATCTGTTGATAACTGTTCATGACTTTTTGCTTTTTCGGTGAATTGTTTTGTGTTTGAGAAAATAGGAAGGCAGCGTCACCTTTGAAGGGTAGGTGTGGGTGATAAGATGGTGAGGAGGAAGGCTGAACCTTCCCCTCTATCTTTTTGAAGATTTCTCTTTTATTTTTGTATGGTGCTGTAATGCCGCTAATGATTTCCGTGGAAGACTTCGCTTTCCGCGGGTAGCCCGTGAGCCTCCTCGGCTTCGCCTGCGGGGTCTCACATTAGCTACTATTCCCGCAGGAGTCTGCGTCTTCCACTCCAATCAACCGCTGGAAAGTATCATTCAAAGTTACGCTCAGAATGCAGCACTTCCCCACCAAAACTTACTACTTTATCTAATAACCAAGTTCGGCTTTTTCTGAAGGCTGTGGCGGCCGTCGATGAAGCGGACGGTTCCGGATTTGGCACGCATGACGATGGAGTGGGTGAGTCCGTGTGTGCCTTTCAGCTGGACGCCTCTCAGGAGTTCGCCGTCGGTTACGCCGGTTGCGGCGAAGATGGCATCGTCTCCGCAGACGAGGTCTTCCATGCGCAGTACTTTGTCTACATCAAGCCCCATGCTGATGCAGCGCTGAAGCTCGGCATCGTTCTGAGGGAGAAGCTTCCCTTGGATCTCTCCGCCAAGGCACTTAAGGGCCACTGCGGCAAGGACACCTTCAGGGGCACCGCCGGATCCGAATAAGATATCGACTCCCGTGTGGTCAAATGCTGTGTTCATCGCACCGGCAACATCTCCGTCATTGATCAGCTTGATGCGGGCACCCGCTTCTCGGAGCTGCTGGATGATGTGCTCGTGGCGCTCACGGTTCAGCACCGTAGCCACGACGTCTTCAATATCCTTGTTCTTCGCCTTGGCCACTGCTTTCAGGTTATCGATGACGGAAGCATTGATGTCGATTTTGCCGACAGCTTCCGGTCCAACCGCAATTTTATCCATATACATATCCGGTGCGTTCAACAGGTTCCCGTGATCGGCAACCGCAAGGACCGCAAGCGCGTTCCAGCCGCCGGATGCCACGATGTTCGTCCCTTCAAGGGGATCCACCGCCACGTCGACGCGGGGGCCGTAGCCCGTTCCTAGCTTTTCGCCGATGTAAAGCATCGGTGCCTCGTCCATTTCCCCTTCACCGATCACGACAGTTCCTTTCATCGGTACAGTATCGAAAACGTCTCTCATGGCAGAAGTAGCGGCATCATCCGCTTCATCCTTCTTGCCGCGGCCCATCCATCTCGCTGATGCAAGCGCCGCTCCTTCCGTTACACGAACCAGTTCCATTGATAAACTTCTTTCCATGTATACAGCCTCCCGAATTCCCTTTAGTGTGAGTCCCTTCCACTGCCGGTCTCATGCGCGCCCGCAGCGTATGGAAAGGAACATTATCTACAATAAATTTAAATTGTATAACATATTAACAGATTTATTGTAACACATTAATCGGTTCAGAGAGACATTTTTTCAAAAAAAGCGGGTCCAATCCTTCTCAATGCTGAGAATTATTTCAAATCATGATTATGATTTTAATTGTTCCAGTTCTTCCGCCGTCATTTTTTCGCGCCAGATTGTCGCACCGAGTCCTTCAAGCTTCTCGACCAAATCGCTGTATCCGCGGTCGATGTGCTCAAGGCCGGTGACTTCGGTGACTCCCTCTGCCATCAGGCCGGCGATCACAAGGGCCGCTCCTGCACGGAGGTCGCTTGCTTTTACTTTCGCTCCCTGAAGCTGGACAGGCCCGTTGATGATGGCTGAACGCCCTTCCACTTTAATCGTGGCATTCATGCGTCTCAGTTCATCGATATGCTTGAAACGCGCGGAATAAATCGTATCGGTCACGACAGCAGAGCCTTCCGCTCGATTCAATAGCGCCGTGAACGGCTGCTGAAGATCGGTCGGGAAGCCTGGATAAACCAGTGTTTTGATATCGACGGATTTTAGCTTGTCCGCTTTTCCGATAAAGATCTGGTCATCATTCGCTTCCACCGGGACGCCCATTTCGCGTAGCTTCGCAATAACTGATTCCATATGTAACGGAATGACATTGTCGATCAGGACGCCTTTACCTGCAGCCGCCGCAAGGATCATAAACGTACCCGCTTCGATTCGGTCGGGGATGATCGTGTGCCTGCAGCCGTGAAGCTCGTCGACTCCATCGATGCGGATCACGTCCGTTCCGGCTCCTTTGATCTTTGCTCCCATATTGCTGAGAAGTGTCGCAACATCAATGATTTCAGGCTCTTTCGCCGCATTCTCGATGATCGTACGTCCTTTGGCACGGACGGCGGCAAGCATGATGTTGATGGTAGCGCCTACACTGACGACATCAAGATAAATACGCGCGCCCTTCAGTTCATCGGCACGAAGATAGATCGCACCCTGTTCATTCGTCACTTCGGCACCAAGTGCTTCGAATCCCTTGATATGCTGATCAATCGGACGAGGGCCGAGATGACAACCGCCAGGAAGGCCGATGACGGCTTTCTTGAAGCGGCCGAGCATCGCACCCATCAGATAGTAGGATGCGCGGAGCTTTTTCACTTTTCCGCTGGGAAGCGGCATGGATACCATCGTGCTTGGGTCCACACTCATTTCTCCATCTTCGAAACTGACCGTTCCGCCGATTTCTTCAAGCAAATCCTGCAGTGTACGGACGTCTGATATATCAGGCAGTCCTTCGATCGTTACCGGCGAGTCGGCAAGGATCGTTGCCGGGATCAATGCGACTGCGCTATTTTTTGCACCACTGACTTTAATGGTACCTTCAAGTGGATATCCACCTGCAATCTTAAGCTTTTCCATTTTTATCTCCCTTCCACTGTCCCGGTGGCTGCTTCAACCCAGCAACCGGACAAAAAGGATTATTTTTCCATATGAAGACGATCTAAGAAGTGTTATTGTCTACTAGTTTATACATATTTCGTCAAAACATGTATAGGATTTTCGGTTTTATTCTCACTGGTCCATTTGACCTGTGTTTATCGGTTATTCCAGTCATTTAGGAATGCTTCGATCCCTTTATCCGTAAGAGGGTGGTTGAATAACTGCTTCAAAACCTTAAGAGGGACGGTCGCAATATGCGCGCCTCTCAGTGCAGCTTCGGTGATATGCTGCGGGTGGCGTGTCGATGCGGCGATGATTTCCGTTTCAAGACCGTGGATCGCGAAGATTTCAGCGATCTTTGAAACGAGCTCAAGACCGTCATGTCCGATGTCATCCAGTCTTCCAAGGAAAGGTGACACATAAGTCGCACCGGCACGTGCTGCAAGCAGCGCCTGATTCGCACTGAAGATCAGCGTGACATTGGTTTTGATCCCTTCTTTTGAAAAAGTGGATGCAGCAGTCAAGCCGTCCGGAGTCATCGGAAGCTTGATCGTGATGTTCGGAGCGATTTTAGCAAGCTCTCGCCCTTCTTTGATCATGCTTTCCGCGTCTGTCGCAATGACTTCTGCACTGACCGAACCCGGTACGAGCTCAGTTATTTCCTTCAGGCGGTCTTCGAATGTGACGCCTTTTTCTTTTGCCACAAGTGAAGGATTTGTCGTCACTCCTGACACGATTCCCCATTCATAGGCTTCTCTGATTTCGTCCATGTTTGCTGTATCGATGAAAAATTTCAAGTCTCCTACCCCTTTTCGACAAAATTTTCAATCTTTTTATAATGAACGGAGAGGACTGACCCAAAAAGGCAATACCTTCCCTGGTGCCAGTCCTCTCCAACTGCTTCATTCTTTTTCTACCACGCCTGAAAAGATCTAATCTGTTTCCAGTCACTTTCCAGACATTACCTCTATCCGCTTACGCTTGGTTAGAAGAACCGAATTCACGCATTTTACCGATAACAGTCGCTTTGATTGCTTCACGTGCAGGACCCATGTATTTACGTGGATCGTACACTTCAGAATCTGCAGCAAGTACTTCGCGTACTTTTTTAGCAGAAGCGATTTGGTTTTCAGTATTTACGTTGATTTTAGCTGTTCCGTAAGAAATCGCTTTTTGGATATCTTTTGTCGGGATACCAGTACCGCCGTGAAGTACTAGTGGTACTCCTGTAGCAGCTCCGATTTCTTCCATTTCTTTGAATCCAAGGTTTGGTTCGCCTTTGTAAGGACCGTGTACTGAACCAAGTGCAGGAGCAAGTGTGTCGATTCCAGTGCGTTCAACCATTTCCTGGCACTCTTTAGGGTCAGCATAGATTACGCCGTCAGCAACAACGTCATCTTCCTGTCCGCCGACAGTACCAAGCTCGGCTTCAACAGAAACACCTTTAGAGTGAGCATATTCAACCACTTTTGAAGTGGTTTCGATGTTCTCTTCGAAAGGACCGTGAGAAGCGTCGATCATGACTGATGTGAAACCAGCATCGATTGCTTCTTTACATTTATCATAGCTTGAACCGTGGTCAAGGTGGATCGCAACAGGTACTGTGATGTTCAAGTCTTCCATAAGACCTTCCACCATTTTTACAACTGTTTTGAAACCGCTCATGTAACGGGCTGCACCTTCAGAGACACCAAGGATGACAGGTGATTTCTCTTCTTCAGCAGCTTGAAGGATCGCTTGAGTGAACTCAAGGTTGTTCAAGTTGAATTGACCAACAGCATAGCTGTTTTCTTTTGCTTGGATAAGCATGTCTTTCATTGAAACTAAAGGCATTGTTTTTCCTCCTTTTATTCAGTCAGTGCGCCATTTTTGGTAACGATAATGGAAGTGTGTTCACACTGATTAACATTGTTAACAATTTCACTTGTATCATACCAAAACATAAATGATTTTACCAACTGATGAGGCCATTTGTAAAAAATACTACTATTTTCACTATTCTAAATTCTGGGTCAAACCGGAATGTACTGCCTTACTGCCTGTCTGATGTCATCGATATCGAACGGCTTCGCGAAATGCGTCAATGCACCCAGATCCTTCGCTTCCTGGATCATATCCAGTTCCCCGTAGGCGGTCATGATGATGACGCGGATATCCTGATTCTTCTTCTTCATTCTCTTCAGGATTTCGATTCCGTCCATGCCGGGAATCTTCATATCCAGAAGGACAAGATCAGGGGAATGCTTATCAGCGATTTCAAGTGCCTGAACGCCATTCGCCGCCTGGAAGGTTTGATAGCCTTCCTTTTGCAGGACTTCATTTAATAGAATTCGAATACCGAACTGATCATCTACAATTAGAATCTTTTCATTCATACGGCTTATCCCCTTTTTAAATAGAATCCGATTTTTGCTTAAGAACATTAAAACCAACCGACTTTGACGGTCTGTTGTCTCGTTTCCCTGTCATACTCCTCTTTGATTTCCGTGCAAGCCTCCGCTTTACGCAGGGCGCTTGCACGGAAATCAACCGCTTCAGCACTTCAAATCAGGTTTACATTTACTTTAACGTATCTACTCATTTCCCACTTCTAGTACTTCTCTTTTTCCGGTGAAAATTCCTGCTTATACTCCATTATTTTACTTGCGTACATTTTCCTTTATAATAAGCGATACAGCAAAGATTGTCGAAGGCTAATGTTCGACAAATGGAGGAGTGGAAAGATGATCAAAATGTTCACGACCCAGTTATCGGGTCTGTTTAAACGTATATCTGAAAAGCAGGAGTTTGAAATCGAGGATGCGGCGAGGCTTTTAGCTCAGGCGGCTGTAGGAGAAGGCTCGATTTATATCAAGGCATTCGGTGAGATGGAAGCGGTGACGGCAGAAGCACTCTATGGTGCTGAACGCCTCCCTTCTGTTAAAAAATATGAGGAGTCGACCATGCTGACGGATGCGGACCGTGTCCTTGTAGTGACCCGTTTGTCATCGGATGAGGAAGCGGTCCGATTTGCGCGCGGTCTGGCGGATGAAGGAGTGCCGTTCGTGGGAATATCCGGTCTTGTCGCAGAGGATGAAAGACTTGCAGGACTTGCCGACCTTCACCTCGATACCAAAGTGATTAAAGGGATGCTTCCAGGCGAGGAAATCGGCGAGCGGGTGTGCATGCCGACAAGCATGGCCGCGCTCTACATTTATTTTGCGCTCGGGTTTGTGATCCGGGAGATGCTTGAGGAATATGAATAATAGTTGAAAGCCCGTCCCGCGATGCTTTAACGCATCGAAGGGCGGGCTTCTTTTAGTTCGAGATTTCAGTTTTAGCTCGAAATCCGGTTATTTGTGCTCGAACACAGCCCCTTTGTGCTCGGAATTCGGTTATTTGCGCTCGAAAACTCCCTCGTTATGCTCGAACTGTCGAATTTCCAACACGGTGATAGGAGGAATACCGGCAGTCCTATAGCCTATAAAAGGGTATCATATTTTTCATGGGCGAATTAAACATCTTTATGGGCGATAATATCATTTTAAGGGCGCAATCTCGATTTTATGGGCGAAATATCAAATATAAGGGCGAACTACTGATTTAACGACAATATTCGACACACCCTCCTCAACAAACCTTTACACTCATGTATAGCTCCCCTCGCCGTATTCACCAACACACAAAAAAACCGCCCCCCAAACCAGGAGAGCGGCCCTAAACCTAAATATTACTTCTCACCAAACGCAAGACTTGCTTCAACAAAGTCGCGGAACAGCGGCTGCGGACGTGTCGGGCGTGATGTGAATTCCGGGTGGAATTGGGATGCCACAAACCATGGGTGATCTTCGAGTTCGATGATCTCCACAAGGCGTCCGTCAGGGCTTGTACCGGAGAAGATGAAGCCTGCGTCTTCCATTTGCTCACGGTAGTGATTGTTGAATTCGAAGCGGTGGCGGTGACGTTCGTATACCACTTCGCCGTCGTATGCTGCGTATGCTTTTGAACCTTTCGTCAGTTTACATGGATATAAACCGAGGCGAAGGGTTCCGCCAAGATCTTCGATGTCCTTTTGTTCAGGAAGAAGATCGATGACCGGGTACGGCGTGTCAGGGTTCAATTCAGCAGAGTGAGCGCCATCAAGACCAAGCACGTTGCGTGCATATTCAACGGATGCTAGCTGCATGCCGAGGCAGATTCCAAGGAAAGGCACTTTGTTTTCACGCGCATATTGAGTCGCAGCGATCTTACCTTCGACTCCGCGGTCACCGAAGCCGCCAGGCACAAGGATCCCGTCGACGTCGCCAAGTTTCTCGGCAACATTTTCTGCATCCACAAGTTCTGAGTTCAGCCACTTCACTTCGATGTCGCTGTCGAATTGATAGCCGGCATGACGAAGGGCTTCCACCACTGAGATGTAAGCATCCTGAAGCTCGACATATTTTCCGACGAGGGCGATCTTCGTTTTGCGGGACAGATTCGTCACGCGGGAAACGAGTTCGTTCCACTCGGTCATATCGGCTTCACGGCAGTTCAATTTCAGGTGCTGGCAAGTGATCTCATCCAGCTTCTGATCCTGAAGGGACAGCGGAATCGAGTAAAGAGTGTCTGCATCCATTGCTTCGATGACGGCATTTTTATCGATATCGCAGAACAGCGCAATTTTATCTTTCATATCCTGTGTCATCGGCATTTCTGTACGTACGACGATGACATTCGGCTGAATCCCGAGGCTGCGAAGCTCTTTGACACTGTGCTGGGTCGGCTTTGTTTTCATTTCGCCGGCAGCTTTGATGTAAGGCACCAATGTACAGTGGATGTACATCACATTGTCGCGGCCTACATCACTTTTGATCTGACGGATCGCTTCAAGGAATGGAAGAGATTCGATGTCCCCTACCGTTCCGCCGATTTCTGTGATGACAACATCCGAATTGGTTTCGCGGCCTGCGCGGTAGACGCGTTCCTTGATTTCATTTGTGATATGCGGGATGACCTGGACCGTTCCGCCAAGATAGTCGCCGCGACGCTCTTTTTTCAGAACGGTGGAATAGATTTTCCCAGTCGTCACGGAGCTGTATTTTGTCAGGTTGATGTCGACGAAACGCTCATAGTGACCTAAGTCAAGATCCGTTTCCGCACCGTCATCCGTCACGAATACTTCACCGTGCTGATACGGGCTCATCGTTCCCGGGTCCACGTTGATGTATGGATCGAATTTCTGGATTGTCACCGAAACCCCGCGGTTTTTTAATAGTCTTCCAAGGGACGCTGCTGTGATCCCTTTTCCAAGTGACGACACAACGCCGCCTGTTACGAATATATACTTAGTCATGTATATGTCCCCCTTTTAATATGATTTGGTTCAAAAAAAGTAGAGGGTGTCTCCTATGTATCCTTGTCATGAAGTTATCTTGTTCAAAGAAGGAGAAGTCCATTCCTTCTAAAAAACTTCATGGTCAAAAATCTGCTAAAAGACAGCCTCTTATTTCTAAATGAATGTGAGTTGTAGGGGGAAGAGAAGTCCCGGCCGGACTGCATCCCGTGCAGGTTCCGGCCCGTAAAAAATAAAAAACGCCCCACTCGCCGAATGGCAAGGGGAGCGTTTGAATACTCTATCCGTCCTTTTTTAAGGAGCCCAAATAAAATACTACATTCCTCAAAGAAAGAAGTCAAGCATAGAATAGGGTGGGTTAAATCTTCCTAATTCACTGAAAAATTAAAGATTTTCGTCCTCTTCTTCATCATCCGTTTCTTCTTCTTCGTCGTCTTCATCATCTAGTTCGTCGAACTCATCGATTTCCAACTCTTCTTCATCGTCATCGACATCCAGATCTTCATCGATGTCCTCATCATCGTCATCATCCGTCAGATCTTCATCATCTTCCGTGTCATCAAGATCGTCATAATCCAGATCTTCATCGAGATCCTCATCATCAAGATCATCGAACTCGTCAAGATCAAGGTCTTCTTCGACTTTCTTCTTCGCCTTTTTCTTTTTGGTAGATTTCATCGTAGGGACGGTTTCCTCTTCAATTTGATCTACCGGATACCATTCGCGAAGCCCCCAGCGGTTTTCGCCGAGCGCAATGAAACGGCCGTCGATGTTAAGGTCAGTATAAAATTGAACCATGCGGCTTTTAACCTCTGATTCAGAGATTTCAAGTAAACTCTTAATTTCGTTCAGCACTTCCTGGAACGTCACAGCCTGCTTCTTGTCTGTCATGATTTCGTGTGCCAATTCAATAAAAGATGTTTGGCGCAATTCTTCCTTCGATAACTGTTTTAGACTCACGTTACGCACTTCCTTTCTCTATTTCACACTCTGCTTGGAGAGCCGTTAAAGCATTCGATAAAAAATGGCACAATCCTGCCATTATCATTTTAAGCATATTACCCATTATAAACAATTGAAGAGACTTTATGCTATCTTTATCTGGCATTTCTATCAATTTTTTATTTTTGTGAATTCAGAAGGCTGCTTTCCTCTTCCCTTTCCCGCTTCACATCATATCTGATCACCTTGTACGCTTCATAGAAAAAGTAGAAGGAGAGCAGAAGGAACGGGATGGCCCCAAGCCGAAAGTGGTAAAGAAGGGCAGCAGCGTAGATACCGGCCGCAATGAGCATATAGCGTATAAATGTCCTCACAATTTCACATCCAGTATAAGTCGTCTAAAAGTCTAATTATCCAATACCCATTATATAGCAAAACGATGCGTTCTACTATTACGATACGGTAAAGAATTGTCACTTTTCTGTATATTCAGTGTGGACAGTTTTATTGGATTTTAAACCACGCAGTTGGTTTCCGTGGAAGACTTCGCTTTCCGCCGGTGACCCGTCAGGTAATCTTAAAAATCAAGAAGCTCCTTCTAGCCTTCTTAACTCAGTTTGATTCCATGCATCACGCTAATGATTTCCGTGCAAAACTTCGCTTTCCGCGGGCGGTTGGTGAGCCTCCTCGGCTTCGCCTGCGGGGTCTCACCTAACACGCTTTTCCCGCAGGAGTCTACGTTTTGCACTACAATCAACCGCTGTAACCGGTTTTGAATATGAATAAGTTTACACAACTTAAGCCTAAATAAATGGACTGTAATTTATTCTAGTTTGTCTTGATCCTTCTTTTCTTGATGGAACAGAGGGTAAGAACACGGTACGAAGATAAAATCTATACTTTGGTTAGTATCCGTTTCACGTATTACCTTCCCGTCCTAGACATCGATATGTAAAAATGACGATAGTTTTACAGTCAATTACTTTCCTGTCTGGGGTCTTGCATTAAAAAATGAAGAAAAGACTGCCGTCCAAAACGACAGCAGTCTTCTCTTTTTCTATTACATATTCCGGCGGTATTGGCCTCCGACTTCGTACAGGGCTCTTGTGATCTGCCCGAGGCTTGCGATTTTGACGGTTTCCATCAGTTCTTCGAAGATGTTGCCTCCGTCTACTGCCGCTTTTTTCAGACGCTGAAGTGCTTCATCGATATCACTTTCGTTTCTCGCCTGGAAGTCGCGCAGGTTCTTGATTTGTGTTTCTTTTTCTTCCTTCGTCGCACGCGCCAGTTCCATGCTGTCCATCTGTTCCTCTGATGGAGGATTCGGGTTCAGATACGTGTTCACGCCGACAATCGGAAGTTCGCCGTTATGTTTCTTCATTTCATAGTACATTGATTCTTCCTGGATCTTGCCGCGCTGATACTGGGTTTCCATGGAACCGAGCACACCGCCGCGGTCATTCAGGCGGTCAAACTCAGTGAGCACCATTTCTTCAACGAGATCCGTCAATTCTTCCACGATGAAAGACCCTTGAAGCGGATTTTCATTTTTAGAAAGACCGTGTTCTTTCGTGATGATCATCTGAATCGCCATCGCACGGCGGACGGATTCTTCCGTCGGCGTCGTGATCGCTTCATCATAGGCATTCGTGTGAAGCGAGTTACAGTTATCCTGAAGGGCCATCAGTGCCTGAAGCGTTGTACGAATATCGTTGAAATCGATCTCCTGCGCATGCAGCGAGCGGCCGGACGTCTGGATGTGATACTTCAGCTTCTGGCTGCGCTCATCCGCACCGTACTTATCCCTCATGACCGTCGACCAGATTCGGCGGGCAACGCGGCCGATCACCGTATATTCAGGATCGAGTCCGTTCGAGAAGAAGAACGACAGGTTCGGCGCGAACTTATTGATATCCATTCCGCGGCTCAAATAGTACTCGACGTAAGTGAAGCCGTTGGCGAGCGTGAACGCAAGCTGCGAAATCGGATTGGCTCCCGCTTCCGCGATGTGGTAGCCGGAAATCGAGACAGAATAGTAGTTTCTCACTTTATGATCGATGAAGTACTGCTGGATATCACCCATCATGCGAAGCGCGAACTCAGTCGAGAAGATGCATGTGTTCTGGCCCTGATCTTCTTTTAAAATATCGGCCTGAACCGTTCCGCGGACAACCTGGAGCGTCTGTTCCTTCACTTCTACATACTCTTCGACTGTCAGCACGCGGCCAAGCTCTTCTTCCTTGGCGCGGATCTGCTGGTCGATCGCCGTGTTCATGTACATCGCAAGGATGATCGGTGCCGGACCGTTGATCGTCATCGACACGGATGTTGAAGGCGCACATAGATCGAAGCCTGCATACAGCTTCTTCATGTCATCAAGCGTACAGATGCTGACGCCGCTCTCGCCGACTTTTCCGTAGATGTCCGGACGGTAATCAGGATCTTCACCATACAGTGTAACAGAGTCGAACGCCGTACTCAGGCGCTTCGCATCATCGTCCTTCGACAGGTAATGGAAACGGCGGTTCGTACGTTCCGGAGTCCCTTCGCCTGCGAACTGGCGCTTCGGATCTTCCCCTTTTCGTTTAAAAGGAAACACGCCGGCCGTATACGGGAATGAACCCGGTACGTTTTCCCTGTAGACCCATTTCAGGATCTCCCCGTAATCCTTGTACTTAGGCAGGGCCACTTTAGGAATATTCAGCCCCGACAAACTCTTTGTAGTAAGCTCGGTGACGATTTCCTTGTCGCGGATCTTCGTGACGAACTGGTCCTTGCTGTACGTATCCTTGAGGTTTTCCCATTTAGCCAAAATATCCTTGGATTCCGCTGTCAGCTTGTTTTCCACTTCTTCTTTCAACGTGTTGAGTGAAGTAAGGACTTCATCGTTCTGTTCTCTTTCACTAAGTGCTTCCATCGCACCTTCGAGCTGGAATAGGCGGCGTGCAAGATTCACTTGCTCTTCCGCTTTTTTATGATAATTGCGGACGGTCTCCGCGATTTCCCTTAAATAATAGCGACGGTTGTTCGGAATGATCACGTTCTGTTTTTCAACATCGACGTTTTTCCCAAAGCTTGTTTTCCAATCAAGCTTCATCTTTTCATTCACTGTTTCCACGATCGCCGCGAATAGCGCATTCGTTCCCGGGTCATTGAACTGGCTTGCAATCGTGCCGTACACCGGCATCTCATCAAGGTCTTTATCGAACAGCATGTGGCTGCGCTGATACTGCTTCTGGACCTGACGGCGTGCGTCTTCTGAACCTTTGCGCTCGAATTTGTTGATGACGATCAGGTCGGCAAAATCGATCATATCGATCTTTTCAAGCTGTGATGGCGCACCGAATTCACTCGTCATCACATACATGGACATGTCACAGATTTCAGCAATCTCTGCATCCCCCTGCCCGATTCCGCTCGTCTCGACGACAACGAGATCGTAACCGGCCGCTTTCACAACATTGATCGCATCCTTGATCGCTAACGACAGCTCCGTTTTCGAGCCGCGCGTAGCAAGGCTGCGCATGTAGACGCGCGGATTGAAGATCGCATTCATGCGGATACGGTCACCTAGCAGCGCGCCGCCCGTCTTCTGCTTCGTCGGATCGATTGATAGAATCGCAATCTTTTTCTCTGGAAGCTCGTTGATGAAGCGGCGGATCAGTTCATCTGTCAGTGAACTTTTCCCTGCGCCCCCGGTTCCGGTGATCCCGAGTACCGGCACCTTTTTCGCAAGAGTCTTAATCTCAGAGAAAACCGTCTGTGCTGTCGCGGCCACCTCTTCATTCGCCCCAACCTGATACTCAGCTAGTGAGATCAGCTTCGAAACGGCATTCACGTCGCCACTCGAAAGCTTTTCAACTTCCGAGTTGACGCTGTCTTTGATCGTCGGGAAGTCGCATTCCTCGATCATCTGGTTGATCATCCCCTGCAGACCGTGCTGACGGCCGTCTTCCGGCGAGAAGATGCGGGCGATCCCGTATTCATGAAGCTCCTTGATTTCGCGCGGGATGATGACCCCGCCGCCCCCGCCGTAAATGCGGATATGGGAAGCCCCTCTTTCGTTCAGCAGATCATACATGTATTTAAAATATTCGACGTGTCCGCCCTGATAGGAGGAAATCGCAATCCCCTGTACGTCTTCCTGGATCGCAGCGTTCACAACTTCTTCCACGGAGCGGTTATGACCTAAGTGAATGACCTCTGAACCGCTCGCCTGGATAATCCGTCTCATTATGTTGATCGATGCATCATGTCCGTCGAATAGGCTCGACGCCGTCACGAATCGGACATGGTGCTTTGGTTTGTATACTTCAACCGTGCTCATACTACTCCCCCTGTTCTCCTTTGTTTTTCAAAACCCGTGATTCCTGAAAAAAGCAGTTCGACCTGCAGATCGATGTATTCCTGGAGCGAATACCTCTTCTGAAGCGCCCAGCGGCGGAATCCCCACATCTGCCCCTGGACGAATACATTCTGCGCGAGCATGTGGATCTGGTGCTCATCAAGTTCGAGCTCCCCCGTCTCGACACAGCGCACGATCAGCTTCTCGACCATCGCGACCATTTCAAGCTCTTTCCGGAGGACGTAAGGCAAAGCGTCCTTCGAAAGCGACTTCGCCTCCTGATACATGACGAGGACCTCGTCCTGCATCCTGTCCATCACCTGAAAATAATGGGCGATGCCGACCTTCAAGCCGTCAACCGTCCCCTCATCCGTATCCAGCTCCTCAAGTTCCAGCCGAACCTGTTCATAAATGCTGTCACAGACCAGATACAATACATCTTCCTTTGTCCGTATATACTCATAAAGCGTGCCGATGCTGAACCCGGCGGCCTTGGCAATCTCCCTTGTCGTGGTGCGGTGAAACCCCTTCTGTTTAAAAAGAGAGACGGCTCCCCGGATCATCTGATCGCGCCTTTTCTCCACCAAACGTTCATCTTTGACAGAAGCATGCACTTCCCTTTTGTTCTCCACTTCTACCGACCGCCTTTATTTCATTCTCCCATTGTCCCTGTTGTTCTCCGCCTGCTTCATCCCCCAACGAGTCAGGCGGATATATATGGTAAACATACCCCTTTAAACCTTTTACCGCTTTCTTACTTCGTTACCATCCTTGAAATGACAAGGCGCTGGATTTCCTGCGTTCCTTCATAGATCTGAGTGATCTTCGCATCACGCATATAGCGCTCGACAGGATAATCCTTCGTGTAGCCGTAACCGCCGAAGATCTGGACTGCTTCTGTCGTCACCTTCATCGCCGTATCCCCGGCCATCAGTTTCGACATCGCCGATTCTTTGCCGTATGGAAGTCCTTCAGACTCAAGCCAAGCCGCCTGATAGGTTAATAGACGGGAAGCTTCGATGGATGTCGCCATGTCTGCAATTTTAAAAGAAATACCCTGGTTCGCAGCGATCGGCTTCCCGAACTGCTCACGTTCCTTCGCATAGTCGACCGACGCATCAAGCGCACCCTGAGCGATCCCGACAGCCTGTGCAGCAATCCCGTTACGTCCGCCGTCAAGCGTCATCATTGCAATCTTGAAGCCTTCCCCTTCTTTCCCGAGAAG
Organism: [Bacillus] enclensis; assembly: GCF_001456935.1. Lineage (GTDB taxonomy): Bacteria > Bacillota > Bacilli > Bacillales > Bacillaceae_B > Rossellomorea > Rossellomorea enclensis. The sequence continues at coordinate 402,806 of NZ_KQ758485.1, forward strand.
ATTTTCCTTCGGCACCTTGCACTCTTCGAACACGATTTCAGTCGTTGGAGATGAACGGATGCCGAGCTTTTTCTCTTTTTTACCGACAGAGAATCCTTCGAAGTCCTTCTCCACAATGAAAGCACTCGTTCCGCGCTGGCGCGACGATGGATCCGTCAATGCAAATACGATGTACGTATCTGCGATTCCGCCGTTTGTGATGAAAATTTTAGATCCGTTTAAAACGTAGTGATCTCCTTCAAGGCGCGCAGTCGTTTTCATGCCGCCTGCATCGGAACCCGAACCCGGCTCAGTCAAGCCGTACGCACCGATTTTCTCACCCTGTGCCATCGGACGGAGATACTTCTGCTTCTGCTCTTCCGTACCGAATTTGTATACCGGCCAGCCTGCCAGTGAAGTGTGGGCGGATAACGTTACACCCGTAGAAGCACACACTCTTGAAAGCTCCTCGACTGCGATACAGTAAGCAAGATAGTCGCTTCCGATCCCGCCGTACTCTTCCGGCCAAGGAATACCGGTCAAGCCGAGCTCCGCCATTTTTTTGAAGATATCCATATCGAAGCGTTCTTCCTCGTCGCGTTCCGCGGCAGTAGGAGCAACCTCGTTGCGCGCAAAATCGCGCACCATCTTGCGAATCATTTCATGTTCTTCAGATAATGTAAATTTCATGATTTTTTCTCCCATCTTTGTTGGAATCTATTTTGGACAGATTAACCACCGCTTATGGTTTCCGTGCAAGACTTCGCTTTCCGCGGGTGACCCGTGAGCCTCCTCGGCTTCGCCTCCGGGAAGAAAAGCAGAGGGGCTTTGTTCAGAGGGGGGTGGCATAAGGCGAAACGGCCACGAAGGCGTTCTTTGCCTTCTTGGACGGTTTGACTTATGACATGTGCCTCTAAGCCCCGGAGCTGGACACGTCTCACATTGGCCACTTCTCCCGCAGGAGTCTTCGTCTTGCACTCCAACCAACGCTGGAACTGCCCAACTTACAAGCTCAAGCTTCATCCATTCAATTTCCTTTAAAACCTCTTAAACCAATAAGTTTTTCCCTATGACCATTCTCTGAATCTCGCTGGTGCCTTCGTAGATTTCGGTCACTTTTGCATCGCGGAATAGTCTCTCTACTGGATATTCCTTCGTGTAGCCGTAGCCTCCGTATACCTGGATGGCTTCGGTTGTGACGTCGACGGCTGTTTTTGAGGCGAAGAGTTTGGCCATGGAGGCTTCTTTTCCGCAGGAGATGCCCTGCCCGCGGAGGTCAGCCGCTCTGTAGACCAAAAGCTTTGCCCCTTCGACCGCGGTTGCCATGTCGGCGAGCTTGAATCCGATACCCTGCTGGGCGGCGATCGGTTTGCCGAACTGGACGCGTTCTTTTGCATAAGCCGTTGCGTAATCGAACGCTCCTTCAGCGATCCCCAGGGCCTGTGCTGCGATTCCGATGCGGCCGACATCCAGGTTCGCCATCGCGATCTTGAAGCCTTCCCCTTCCTCGCCAAGGAGGTTTTCAACAGGCACTTTCATATCTTCAAATGTCAGCTGTACAGTTCTTGAACCGTGCAGCCCCATTTTGTGTTCGTCTTTCCCGATGATCAGGCCGGGTGTACCTTTTTCGACGATGAACGCCGATACCCCGCGGCTTCCCTTCGTCTGATCGGTTACGGCGAACACGATATATGTATCCGCCTCGCCCCCGTTCGTGATGAAAACCTTCGAACCGTTCAGGATATAGTGATCGCCGCGTTTTTCCGCTTTTGACTTCAAGCTCTTCGCGTCCGACCCCGCACTCGGTTCCGTCAGACAGAATGCCCCTAAATATTCACCTGAAGCAAGCTTCGGAAGGTACTTCTGCTTCTGTTCCTCATTTCCAAAGTAGAGGATCGGATTCGTCCCGACCGAAGTGTGGACGGACAGGATCACCCCGATGGTGGCGCTTACTTTTGACAGCTCGTGAATCGCTATGATGTAGGATGTGAAATCCATCTCTGAGCCGCCGTACTTTTCAGGGATCGTGATCCCCATCAGGCCAATCTCTGCCATTTTATTTAAAATCTCCCGTGGAAAATGCCCCTCTTCCATTTTCTCAACGAAAGGCTGTATCTCTGTTTCTGCAAAATCGCGCACCATCTTGCGCATCATCTGCTGTTCTTCCGTGAATCGTAAATTCATGATTGTCCCCTCCCGGATGTTCGCATGCACTACAAGGATCTTTCTCATGGCCCTTTCAACAAGGCCGTTGATTTCCGCTGCAGGCATTTGCTTTCCGCGGGGAGGAAGTCGAGCCTCCTCGGCGTCCCGCCTGCGGGGTCTCGACTTTTCCTCTTTATCCCGTCGGAGTCAAATGCCTTCCGCTTCAATCAACTTAGTGGTAATATCATCAATCGGCTTTAACGAAATCCTTATGCGACATCCACTTATTCGTAAGAGTAAAATCCTCTTCCTGTCTTTTTACCTAGCCAGCCTGCTTTGACATATTTTCTGAGCAGCGGGCATGGACGGTATTTGTCGTCCCCGAAGCCTTCGTGGAGTGTTTCCATGATGTACAGGCAAGTGTCGAGTCCGATAAAGTCGGCTAGCGTCAGCGGCCCCATCGGATGATTCATGCCGAGCTTCATCACCTCGTCGATCGCTTCCTTGCTTGCCACCCCTTCATACAGCGTGTAGACCGCTTCGTTGATCATCGGCATCAGGATACGGTTTGAAACGAACCCCGGAAAGTCTTCCACTTCTACCGGCACTTTGCTCAGTGACTTCGTCATATCCTCGATCGCCTGATACACCTCATCCGTCGTCGCAAGCCCGCGGATGATCTCAACAAGCTTCATCACCGGTACCGGGTTCATGAAGTGCATCCCGATCACCTGTTGGGGACGATTCGTCGCCGCTGCAATCTCCGTTATCGGGAGTGAAGAAGTATTGGTCGCAAGGATCGCATGCTCGGGAGCAATTTCATCAAGCTGAGCGAAGATTTTTGTTTTGATCTCCATATTCTCAACTGCTGCTTCGATCACGATATCCACGCCTTTGGCATCGTTGAGATCCGTGGAAGCCGTCAGCCTGTTCAGCGCTGCCGCTTTCTCGTCTTCACTCATACGGCCTTTGTCCACCGAACGGAAAAGGTTTTTTGTGATGACGCCGATCCCTTTTTGGACGAATTCTTCTTTGAGGTCGTTCAGGAAAACGTCAAATCCTGCCTGCGCACATACCTGGGCAATCCCCGAGCCCATTTGACCGGCTCCGATGACCATGACTTTTTTTATGTTCATTTTGTTTCTCCCCTTTGTTTGAAAAATGGTCTCTCTATACCGCAGTTGGTTTCCGTGGAAGACTTCGCTTTCCGCGGGTAGCCCGTGAGCCTCCTCGTCACTTCGTTCCTGCGGGAAGAAAAGCGGAAAGGCTTTGGTCAGAGGCGGGTGGCATAAGGCGAATCGGCCACGAAGGCGTTCTTTGCCTTCTTGGTCGGTTTGACTTATGACATGTGCCTCTAAGCCTTGAAGCTAGACAGGTCTCACATCAGCTACTCTTCCCGCAGGAGTCTTCGTCTTCCACTCCAACCAACTGCTAGAACTAGTAATATTTCAATAAATGTTTTATCAAAAATTCCGGTTTGGTGTACCGGGTCCATTTGAGTGTGATAGTACCTGGTACACTGGCGTTTTCTGAGCGGTGCCTGGCTCAGAATCCTTGTTTTGTGCCTGGCACAAATTGCATCGATTGTTCCTGGCACAATATGGTCTGTTTGTTCCTGGCACCACCCGACTTTCAAGTAGTGCCTGGCTCAGATGACCCGGTTTGAGCCAGGCTCAATTTCCCTTATCCGAGCCTGGCTCAAGATACACCATTTGACCCTGGCTCCAGGCACCCCGCTTGAAGGCAGCCAACCCTAAACTAAAACTCTCTCAATCTACTAATCCACAACCCAAGCCTACTGCTTCGGCACCTCGATCATGACCGCATCTCCCTGTCCGCCTCCGGAGCAGATCGATGCTATCCCAATGCCGCCTCCGCGGCGTTTCAGTTCGTATGCAAGAGTTAAAATGATGCGCGCTCCGCTTGCCCCGATCGGGTGGCCGAGTGCTACGGCGCCGCCGTTAACGTTGATTTTTTCAGGATCGAGACCGGCAATCTTGCCGCTTGCGAGTGCGACTGCCGCGAATGCTTCGTTGATTTCGAACAGGTCGATTTCTTCGAGTGATTTGCCTGTTTTCTTCAACAGTTCATTGATGACAAGGCCCGGCGTCTGCGGGAAGTCCTTTGCTTCCACTGCGATTGCTGTATGGCCGAGGATGGTCGCCAATGGTTTTTTGCCTTCTTTTTCAGCACGCTCTTCGCTCATCAGGATCATGGCGGCTGCTCCGTCGTTGACTCCCGGTGCGTTACCTGCCGTGATCGTGCCGTCGGAGCCGAATACCGGTCCGAGTTTTGCCAATACTTCAATGGATGTATCCTTACGAGGTGCTTCGTCGCGGTCGACCACCACCGGTTCGCCTTTGCGCTGCGGCACTTCCACCGCCACGATTTCTTCACCGAGCTTCCCGTCTTCTGTCACTTTCACCGCAAGCTCGTGGCTTCTGAGTGCCCAGTTGTCCTGGTCTTCCCTTGAAAGTTCAAATTCTTTGGCTGTAGCGTTTCCGTATGTGCCCATGTGGACATTGTTGAAGGAGCAAGTCAGTCCGTCGTGGACCATCAAGTCCTTGAAGCTTGAGTCGCCCATTTTGAATCCCCAGCGTGCTTTTGGCAGGATGTATGGCGCATTCGACATTGATTCCATTCCGCCGGCCACGATCACTTCCCCGTCTCCTGCACGGATGATCTGATCGGCCATCGTGACGCTCCTCATACCGGACGCGCACACTTTATTGATTGTTTCTGTTTTTACGTTCCAAGGAATACCTGCGTGACGCGATGCCTGGCGGGAAGGGATCTGTCCCTGTCCTCCCTGAAGGACGGTGCCGAGGATCACCTCGTCGATATCTTCACCGCTGACACCTGCTCTATTCAATGCTTCCTTCACTGCAAAACCGCCGAGCTCGGAAGCTGTAAAACTGCTCAATCCGCCTCCAAACTTGCCGAAAGGAGTTCTGGCTCCATCTAGAATGACCGTTTTTCCCATGTAAATCCTCTCCTCTTTCTTTCAGTTTGAGTACTTCATTTTGTATACGCTTTCAAAAAATATTCTAAGTATCATGTGTTTCCCTCGTTCATAAAGAACTCGTCATTCAGAACGAAAAATGGCTTTTCAGACGGGCTGCCGCGATCTTGACTGAACGCTCGCTCGACCGAATGCCAAAAGAGGAAGGGACAGATTCCGTCCCTTTCCACTACTTCCATTGTACTTCAAAATTGTGTAAAACGTAATGATTTTTTAGAAAGTTTTTATTTTTCGCTATAGTTACTATTTTAGAATAATAAAACAGGAGTGAAACGCCATAATGCTGATTATGTTGTTTCACTCCTGCTGTCATATCAATACCTATTAAGCAACGACTGCATCTTTATGATCGCCGCAGACTGCTTTTTCAAGAAGCTCGGCAACGTCGAGTGTGGAGACGTTTTCTTCGACTTCTTTCGCTTTCGTTCCATCGGAAAGCATTGTCAGGCAGTACGGGCAGCCGGAGCTGATGACGGACGGGCTGACGGCAAGTGCCTGCTCGGTACGGGATACGTTGACGCGGTGGCCTGTGTCTTCTTCCATCCACATGAGTCCTCCGCCGGCTCCGCAGCACATTCCCTTTTCTTTGTTCCGTTCCATTTCAACGAGTTTGACGCCGGAAATCGATTTAAGGATTTCACGCGGCGGATCGTACACTTCGTTGTAGCGGCCGAGGTAACACGAATCATGGAACGTGATCGTTTCGTTCACTTCATACTTCGGCTTCAGACGTCCTTCCTTTACAAGTTCGTAAAGAAGCTCGGTGTGGTGGTAGACTTCCGCTTCGAGTCCGAAGTCCGGATATTCATTTTTGAAAATGTTGTAAGCATGCGGATCGATTGTGACGATTTTCTTGATCTCATGCTTTTCAAATTCGGCGATGTTGTTCGTCGCAAGCTCCTGGAATAAGAATTCGTTTCCAAGACGGCGCGGAGTATCGCCTGAGTTTTTCTCTTTATTTCCTAAAATCGCGAACTTGACGCCGGCTTCGTTCATCATTTTGGCAAACGAAAGCGCGATTTTTTGGCTTCGGTTATCGAATGAACCCATGGATCCGACCCAGAATAAATATTCGAAGTCTTCCCCTGCTTTTTTCATTTCCTTCACCGTCGGGATGTGAACGTCTTCCCTTGCTTCGCGCCAGTTTTCGCGCTCTTTACGGTTAAGACCCCAAGGGTTGCCCTGGCGCTCGATGTTCTGCATTGCACGCTGGGCATCGGCATCCATTTTTCCTTCTGTAAGGACCAGATAACGGCGAAGGTCGATGATTTTGTCGACGTGCTCGTTCATGACCGGGCATTGGTCTTCACAGTTTCGGCATGTCGTACATGCCCAGATTTCTTCTTCCGTGATGACGTCTCCGATCAGGGATGGGCTGTATGCCGCACCGGCTGCCGCTTCTTCGGCTGCCTGTGTCGCACCTGCCATCGCAAGCTGGTTTCCTTTTGTACCGTTGAATGCGAATGTCGGCACCCACGGTTTTTTCTGTGTCACGGCAGCACCATGATTTGTCAGGTGATCACGCAGTTTCACGATCAGGTCCATCGGCGACAGCATTTTCCCTGTGCCGGTTGCGGGACACATATTCGTACAGCGTCCGCATTCCACGCAGGCGTAGAAGTCGATCATCTGCGTCTGGGTGAATTCTTCTATTTTTCCTACCCCGAAGCTTTCTGCCGATTCGTCTTCAAAGTCGATCGGCTTTAGTTTTCCAGGGTTGTCTAAGCGGTTAAAAAATACATTGGCTGGTCCTGCGATCAAGTGGGCGTGCTTTGACTGCGGCACGTACACCAAGAATGCGAGCAGGAAGATCAGATGGATCCACCATGCGATGTAGAAAATGACGATGGATGCCGTTTCACCGATCGCACCCAGTGCTCCCCCGATCATTGACGCAACAGGCTCGGTCCATGCAAGGTCCTCACCATGCCAGATCAGGCTCATCCCGTTCCCTACAAGCACGGAAAGCATCAAGCCCCCGATGAATAAAAGAACGAGTCCAGATTTGAAGCCTCTTTTTAATCGAACGAGCTTTTCCACGTAACGTCGGTGGAACGCCCACACGACAGCGACAAGGATCATCAGCGTGACGAGTTCCTGGAAGAACGTGAAGCCCGGATACAGAGGTCCAAGCGGCAGATGGTTCCCCGGAGCAAGTCCTTTGATGATGAAGTCGATTGCCCCGAATTGTACTAAGATGAAGCCGTAGAAGAACATGACGTGGATCGCTCCACTTTTCTTATCCTTCAAGAGCTTTTTCTGTCCGAAGACGTTGACCATGATTTTTTCGAAGCGTTCCTTGAATCTTTTGTCGAATTCGACTTTCTTGCCGAGTTTGATATATTCAATTCTCGTTTTGACCACATACACAAACAGACTCACTGCGTAAACGGTTACAAAAATGAACGCAATCCAATTGAGAATGAGTAATCCATTCATCTCAAGTCTCTCCCCCTTTTTCGGCTCGCAAATGAACTTCCCCTTTGTTCAAACTTTTACAAACCAAATTAATATTCAGAAAAATATCCTTATGTCCATTATATAATGAATGAGCATTCAGTCAACGGTTTTTTTAAAAGAAAGCTCTCCGATCACCGCTTATGATTTCCGTGCAGGACTTCGCTTTCCGCGGGCAGCCCGTGAGCCTCCTCGTCACTTCGTTCCTGCGGGGTCTCACATTAGCTACTCTTCCCGCAGGAGTCTTCGTCCTGCACTCCAATCAACGCTAGTACTGCTGCTATCCTGGAAATCATGACTGCATGATCTAAAAACATCAGATGGTTCGCAGGTCCCTTTTTCTCCCATAGTCAAAAAGTAGTGATTTAAGGTTTCGAAGCCTGTCATTTCAGGGAATAAAAAAAGATGGAACACAATGCAAGTAGACGGACATACTAAGTTTATTGACGATGAGAGAGTGATACGAATGTGGTTAGTTTATGTGATTTTGATTATCGGGGTTTTGATCGCCTGGATGGTGGTCGATTTCAAGCTCGGACGCAGCAGGTTCATAAGGACGCGCACGAGACGGAATTACGGAGATCGTTATAGTGATATAACGTTGATTTCCCGCGGACCGGAGTTGTTCGATAAAATGTTTTATGATATTAAGAATGCGGAATCATCCATTCATATCCTGTTTTATATTGTCCAGAATGATCATCTCGGCCACCGTTTTTTAGAGGTGCTTGAGGAGAAGGCAAAACAGGGTGTGGAGGTCAGGCTTCTGATGGATCAGCTCGGAAGCTCGCAGGTGCCGAAGTCGAAGGTGAAGCTGCTGAAGCAGGCCGGAGCGGAAGTTGCTTTCGCCCAAAAGGTGAAGCTTCCTCATCTCTTCTTTACCTCCCAGCAGAGGAATCACCGGAAGATCACGGTGATTGACGGAAAACTAGGCTATCTCGGGGGATATAATGTCGGCAAGGAATATATTGATGAAAATGACCGGCCGGAACTATCTCCGTGGAGGGACTATCATATGAGGATGGAAGGTGAAGGCGTCCTCGATCTTCAAGCCGAGTTCAGCATTGACTGGCACCGTGCGACACAGAAGGAATTGAAGAACGAGCCCTTATACTTCCCTCCTGCTGCTAAAGGTGAGATAAGGCATCAGATTTTCCCCACGGAGGGCGTCAATATCGAGAAGTTTTTCGGAGAGTTCATCGATGATGCGAAGCATTCCATCGTCATCGGGACCCCTTATTTCATCCCGACCAGCCATCTGATGGATAAGCTGCTCGCCGCTCTCGACCGCGGCGTCAAGCTGGAGATCATCGTACCGAACCAGGCGGATCATGCCCTTGTGAAAGAGGCGGCATTTCCCTATTTCAGGCCCCTCCTTGAAAAAGGGGCGCTGGTATATCAATATATGAACGGCTTTTATCACGGGAAGCTCATGATTGTCGACGATCATTTCTGTGATATCGGGACAGCGAATTTCGATCAGCGCAGTTTTTTCATCAATCTTGAACTGAACAATTTAATATACGACAAAAATTTTATTGATATAGTAAAAAAAGAAGTTGCGAAGGATATTAAGGAATCGGACAGACTTACCGCAAGTGACTTGCAGTCCGTTTCTGTGTTCACACGCATAAAAGAAAAAGTGGCATCTGCGATTTCGATTCTTTTATAGGAGGGATTCAGCATGAAAGTGAGACTGGGATTCGTGGCAAATTCCCTTGCCCTTTGGGATTCAAGTCCCTCCAAAACAATGACTTACAGACGGTTCACCGAACTCCCTCATGAAGAGCGCATGGAGAAGCTGATTGAAGTGACTCGAAAGAATCTGAAACACACTAAACGGATCCTTTATTATTGTGCCGCTCACGAAATCGAGCTGTACCGCCTTTCGAGCTCCCTCGTCCCCCTGGCGACGCATCCGGATGTCGAGTGGGACTTCCATTCTCCTTTTAAAAATGAATGGAAGGAACTCGGGGATCTCATCAAGTCGTTCGGGATCAGGGCAAGTTTTCATCCAAATCAATTCACGCTGTTCACAAGCCCGAAGCAGCATGTCACCGACAATGCGGTGAAGGACATGGTATATCATTACCGGATGCTTGAGTACATGGGGATTGAAAAGGAGGCGGTGATCAATATTCATATCGGCGGGACCTACGGCGATAAAAAAGCAGCGCTCGAACGGTTTCACGAAAACTTGAATGCGATCCCGCCCGAGGTGAAGGAAATCATGACGCTCGAGAACGATGACAAGACGTACAATGTGGAAGAGACGCTTGCCGCCTGTCAAAAGGAAGATATACCGATGGTGCTTGATATCCACCATCATGAAGCGAACCTTGGCAGTCTGCCGCTTGAGGAATGTCTTGAGGATATTTTCAAAACATGGGACAGGCGCGACCTTGTTCCAAAGATACATATCTCCTCACCAAAATCGGATAAGGCGTTCCGCTCCCACGCAGACTATGTTGACCCCGATTTCGTGGAGCCATTTTTCAAAACCCTTAAGAAATTCGGCCAGGACGTCGACTTCATGATTGAAGCGAAGTATAAGGATCTTGCCATGCTGAAACTGACCGAGGACCTCGCCTCTATCCGCGGTGTCAAGCGGATCAGCGGGGGTGTGCTGGAGTTTTGATTTAAAACCGCCGCCTTTTAGACAAGGTGGCGGTTTTTTGATCATCCAATCTTCTGGTTATCTTCCATATGCATTCGGGAATCTCTCCTGAAAAATGAAGTAACGAAATAATATAATCCCGGTATGACGATGACCAGCCCAACTAACATATAGCTCTGCCTTGTACTCAGCACCACAGAAGAGGCAAATAAGATCCCCAATGGCATTGTCACCCTGATAAATAGCAATCTCACTGCACTCAGCTGTGACAGGCGGTCTCTCGGGGCTTCCCTTTGAAACTGAGCGGCATTCTGGGCATTGAAAAGGGGAAAGGTCAGGCCGCCGAATAATTCACATAGCCACGCAAATGGGATGGAGTGGACAAAGTATAAAAACACGAAGGAAAGTCCGCCGCCTATCAAGCCGAAATACATCGTTTGCGCGTTTTTCGTTACACGGGGCAGTAAAAGCATGCCGAGAGCATACCCGACAGGAAATGCCCCGGAAAAAATCCCATAGTGCCAGGCATCACCATTCAGATCGCTGCGAATGAATGGGACACTCAACACCAGTGCCGCTCCAACCGCAAACTGTACAGCAGAGGAAAGGATGGTCAGACGCAAAAGTTGGGGATATTGAAAGAAGGTTTTGTATCCCTCCTTCATCTCTTCCCACCAGAACTTCTTTGTCCATGCCGCCACCTTTTTCTCACTGGTTTGAGGGATTCGTGATAGTGCGAAATAGCTGGCAAGAAACATGATGGAGGAAAAACCATAGATGAAATGCATCGGGCTGACCACAAGTAATAAGGAAGTGGCTCCCGGGGCCAGAAAACTCATCAGCCTGATGGTGCCGTCGAGTAAGCCGTTTGCATCTGCGAGCTCATCATCCTTGCAAATATCGGGCAGTAAGGAGAAGGATAGACTGGCATAAATGGGCTGTATCAATCCCAAGAGGCATTGCAGCAGGACCAATCCTGAAATGATTCCAACTGTGGAGCCGGTCAGATAGCCTGCTAAAGGAAGAAGATAAGCAAACGCCCGGATTAATTGAATTCTCTTCAGCATCTTTTCTTTTACGACATGGTTAAGAAACGGGGCACTGATTCCCTGCAACACCAAGGAAGGAATGAAGTAAACGAGCCAGAGGATGCCCATCCATTCTTTTGAGCCTGTTAATTCAAATAGCAGCAAGCCGTTAATGATCCCTCCGGCAGCCCCGCCGAATTCCGAAATGACTTCCCCTGCCCAAAGCGCCTTGAATGATCTGGAGAATTTCTTCATCATTTGGTATCCAGGAATTGATTCAGTTTTTCAGAAAATGTTTCGATTCTGTGCGGGTTCACTGAATAAACCCCTCTATCGGCGGCCACAAATTTTGCCGCTTTTAACAGTGAAAGCTGATGATGAAGCGACGTTTTAGACATTTGAAACCTGACACTCAATTCCTGCAGCGATAACGGCCCTTTCATAAGCTGGTACAGCAGCTTCAGACGGAGCTCGTCGCCCAGGGCTTTGTGGCCGCGGACTAATTCTGAAGATGGCTCGCCGGGAGAAGCAAGGTAATCATCTTTTAAAGGATAGAAAAAAATTTTGGTGTCCGGGGTCCGTTTTTCCAATTTCCACGGCCTGTAGGCTGCATGGGGAATCAGTTTGACCTTCCATACCCCCGGTTCCGGGAGGTAGTTCACCCCGTCGGTCACTCTTTCAATTTCCTCTACCGGATTTCTTGCATCAAGGCTGCGATGCTGTTTACTCTCATAATCCAGCGCCTTGACCCACTTTTCCCAGTTTTCGTTTTGACTGATCCAGCTGGTCCATTCACCCATGATGGTGATCAGCAAATCCTTGATTTCCTCGCAGGAATACTGTCCAAGATGACTTACATATCCCCCTAAAAATTCATGACCTTCAAAATTGGCAGCGTATTGCTCAAACAGATCAAGTTTCTTGTGCTGTTCAGCTGTTTCCACTCTCATTGTCTCAAGATTTCTGCTTTTATACGGCAGCACGGTTTCATAGAAATCAACTTGTGGAAGCTCATTCAGTCTGTTCGAAAAATCTTGAACGGTCTCTGCGGAAAATTTATCTTGAAGCATGATGAGGGAGTACCAGAAGTTCGTTTTTTCGATTTCATTCAGGTTCTTCACCAAGGTTGGAGGCATGGAAGACGAAGCTTCCGCCCACTCCCTGTCCATGTCGAAGGTGTGCCTGAGCTGCTTATGTGTATACCCTGAGATGCCAAGGATGGATTCCCATACAGGTGACCATTCCACCTCAAGGGATATGGATTCAGCTTCATCTGATTGCAGTAAATGTTTCAAAATAAATAGCCTCCCTTTATCATCGTTGACTTTATTCTAATATTATTGAATTTAATATTCAATATATTTTGAACAATAAATTCAAAATAATTACAAAAGCCCGGAACCATTGAGGTCCGAGCTTTTATAGCTATTTTTATGTAAAAGTTACTTAAACACCGATTCAATCCACGGCTGGATTGCCATGAATGCCTTGAATCCCAAGTAAATCCCTACGATTCCGGCGATTCCTGCGAGGGCAGGCGGAGCAGGGATGGGAAGCTTGAACAGGGCAAAGATGAATCCTACCAAAAAACCGGTCACAATGGCCAGCACAACTGTCTTCATGAGGTACCTCCTAAGCTATGTCTACCCATTATTATACGTTATGAGGAGGAAAATATTAAAAAGAAGGCCCGTCCTTCTCTGCGTTAAAGCAACGAGTGACGGGCCTTCAATTCAATTACATTTTTTCAGGTGCAGCTACGCCGATAAGGGCAAGTGCGTTTTGGAGCGTGACACGCACGGCTTTGACGAGTGCCAGGCGGGCTGTTGTCAGCTCCCGGTTTTCGTTATCAAGTACCTTGTTGGCATTGTAGAAGCTGTGGAATGCCGAAGCAAGATCGTTGATGTAGTTCGCGACACGGTGCGGCGTGCGCTTTTCAGCTGAATCAGCGATCATCTGCGGGAATTCACCGAGCTTCTTCAATAAATCGATTTCTTTTTCCGTTCCGATCAGGCTCAGATCGATGCGGTCCTCGGATGCAAGACCGGATTCTTCAGCCTGACGCAGGATCGAGCAGATACGCGCATGCGCATATTGAGCATAATATACAGGGTTTTCATTGGACTGGGACACTGCAAGATCCAGGTCGAAATCCATGTGAGTATCCGCGCTTCTCATCGCGAAGAAGTAACGAACGGCATCGAGGCCGACTTCTTCCACTAGTTCACGCATCGTCACGGCTTTACCGGTACGTTTACTCATCTTCATCTTCTCGCCATTTTTGTAAAGATGGACGAGCTGGATCACGGCCACTTCAAGCTTTTCACGGTCAAAACCAAGTGCCTCAACCGCCGCTTTCATACGAGGGATATAGCCGTGGTGGTCCGCTCCCCAGATATTGATGAGCACATCATGGCCGCGCTCGAATTTATCCTGGTGGTAAGAGATGTCAGGAGTCAGGTACGTATACGTTCCGTCGTTCTTGATCAGTACGCGGTCCTTATCGTCGCCAAGTTCAGTCGAACGGAACCAGGTCGCTCCTTCTTCTTCGTACACATGACCGTTTTCACGAAGCTTGGAAAGCGCAGCGTCGATTTTTCCGTTTTCGTAAAGGGATGTTTCTGAGTACCATACATTAAACGGCACGCGGAACATCTCAAGGTCCTTCTGGAGCTTGGACATTTCCACTTTCAAACCGTACTCACGGAAAAATTTATAGCGTTCGTCTTCGCTTGCTTCCGCATACTTGGAACCGAATTCTTCCGCAAGCTGCTTCCCGATTCCGATGATGTCGGCACCGTGATATCCGTCTTCAGGCATCGCCACATCCTGGCCAAGCGCCTGGAAGTAGCGTGCTTCCACTGATTTCGCAAGGTTATGGATCTGGTTCCCGGCGTCATTGATGTAGTACTCGCGAGTAACCTTATAGCCTGCTTTTTCAAGAACGTTGCAGAGTGAATCACCGACTGCGGCACCGCGGGCATGGCCGAGGTGAAGGTCGCCTGTCGGATTAGCAGAAACGAACTCGACGTTGACGCGTTCGCCTTTACCGGCATCAGACTGGCCGTATTCGTGATCTTGATCGAGGATCAGCGGGATGAGATCCGTCAAGTAGTCATTGTTCATGAAGAAGTTGATGAATCCAGGGCCGGCGATGTCCATTTTTTCAATGGAAGCCTTAGACTGATCGAAGTTCTTCATGATGTCTTCCGCGATCATGCGCGGCGCTTTTTTCGCAACACGTGCAAGCTGCATCGCCATGTTGGTGGAGTAGTCACCGTGTGACTTGTCCTTCGGCGTCTCCAGGATTATGTCCGGAAGCTGGTCCTCTGAAGCGAGCCCTGCCTTCAGGACCGCTGCCTTGATTTCGGATTTCAGGTTTTCTTGTACTTTCTCGACGATATTCATGCGCCTATTCTTCCTCCTTAAAATTGATCGACATCTCATAATCCCCGACCGGGCTGCCCTGCATGATCAGCTCATAGGAAAGGTTGAAATCCCCTTCTGTCTTGGAGAGATTTTTCGTATGTGAAAGTTTCTTAGTCTTTGTCGTAAGCAAGAGTGTACCCAGCTCGCTTTCATAGGAACCGTTCATCTCTTCCTCTTCGTTGAACACCATTCGCATTTTGACGGCACCGCTCCTCAGGATCAGTGCCTGGGTGTCGGTGACCTTGACGATCGTGTGGATGGTCCCTTCTTCCTGGACTTCGTCGTACTTAAGGAAAAAGGCATCCCCTTTTTCATAGTATCGCCCGAATGAGACGAGCTCAAAAGCGTCGCTTTCTTCACCGACTGTGATAGTTGTTTTTAAGTGAATTTTGACAGGCGTGGATTCACTGTTGAAATCTGTCAAACCACTCACATCCTTTTCTTATTTAGGGTCCGATCTGGAATCTGTCCGTCCGGTTTGGTGGACGGTCTTCCTCTAACTTATTAAGTATAAGAAGTATTGGGGGAAAATGCAATGAGTGGGGGTGAGTTTTGGGATGGAAGTTTGTGAAAGTCGGGTTATATCACTCCGCAAAAACACAATTACCTCCCTTTGATTGCCGCAGTTTATTTCCGTGGAAGACTTCGCATTCCGCGGGCGATTGGTGAGCCTCCTGCTTTTTCATTGGGGGAGGAACTGTCCAGCTACAGGGCTTAGAGGCACATGTCATAAGTCAAACCGGCCAAGAAGGCAAAGAACGCCTTCGTGACCGATTCGCCTTATGCCACACGCCTCTGAGCAAAGCCCCTCCGCTTTTCTGATAGGAGTCTTCGTCTTCCACTCCAATCAACTGCTGGATAGGATATAAACTCAGTTTTTCTCCTCGTAAATTGTGTATAGTGACCTCCCCACCCTTTTCATTTTTGAGACAGGAAGATCAACAGCCACCCATACCTTCTAAACATCAATATAAGAAAAAGGATTACCTTTTTACAGGCAATCCTATTTTAAAAATATTATTTTACCCAGCCCAGCAGCATTTCACGGATGAGTTTGCTGGCTGTGTTGGCTGTTTGTTCGGAGTTGTCGTAGATTGGGGCTACTTCGACGAGGTCGGCGCCTACTACGTTGATGTCGGAGTGTGCGATCGCGTGGATGGATGCAAGCAGCTCCTTGGATGTGATGCCTCCGCAGTCCACGGTTCCTGTTCCAGGCGCGTGAGCCGGGTCGAGTACGTCGATGTCGATGGTGACGTATACCGGACGGCCCGCAAGCGTCGGCAGGATTTCCTTAAGCGGCTCGAGCACTTCGAATTTCGAGATGTGCATGCCGTTTTCCTTCGCCCATTGGAATTCTTCCTTCATGCCGGAACGGATCCCGAATGAATAGACGTTCTCAGGTCCGATATGCTCGGCGATCTTGCGGATCGGGGTCGAGTGGGAAAGCGGTTCTCCCTCGTACTCTTCGCGTAGATCCGTGTGGGCATCCATATGGATGATCCCCAGGTCCGGATATTTCTTTGCGATTGCCTTCATGACCGGCCATGAAACGAGGTGCTCCCCGCCCATGCCGAATGGGATTTTCCCGTCGCCTAAAACCTGGTCGATGTAATCCTCGATCATATCGATGCTGCGCTGCGCATTTCCGAACGGAAGCGGGATATCGCCTGCATCGAAGTATTTTACTTCTTCAAGCTCGCGGTCAAGATAGGCACTGTATTCTTCAAGTCCGATCGACACTTCGCGGATACGCGTCGGGCCGAAACGTGAACCCGGACGATAGCTCACTGTCCAGTCCATCGGCATCCCGTAAAGCACGACTGAGCTTTCTTCGTATGAAGGGTGGCTCTTAATAAATACATTACCTGAATAAGCTTCATCAAAACGCATCATATTCAAACCTTTCTCTATCGGGGGCGGACATCCGAAGGCCCGTCCTCCTTTATTTAATACAAGACCGGGGGACCCCGGTCTTTGATTACTTACTATTATTCAGTCAGGTCTTTGACGAATTTAGGAAGCACGAATGCTGCTTTGTGCAGTTCCGGGGTGTAGTATTTTGTCTGGATTTCGTGGAAACGCTCTTCCGGCACTTCGATTGGGTCGTGTTTTTTCGATCCGATTGTGAATGCCCACATGCCGCTTGGGTATGTCGGGATATTCGCTGTGTACAGGCGTGTAACAGGGAAGATTTCCTTTACATCACGCTGTACCTGGCGGATAAGGTCCGCTTTGAACCAAGGGTTGTCACATTGAGCGACAAAGATCCCGTCTTCTTTAAGAGCTTTTGAGATTCCTGCGTAGAAACCTTTAGTGAAAAGATTTACAGCCGGCCCGACAGGCTCAGTGGAATCGACCATGATGACGTCGTATTCATTTTCACTTTTCGCGATATGCATGAATCCGTCGCCCACCTGGACATCGACGCGCTCGTTTTCAAGCTCGCCCGCGATTTCCGGCAGGTATTTCTTTGAGTATTCGATGACTTTTCCATCGATATCGACCAATACGGCTTTTTTCACGCTTGGGTGCTTCAGCACTTCGCGGATGACTCCGCCGTCCCCGCCGCCTACTACAAGAACGTTTTCAGGATTCGGGTGTGTGAATAATGGTACGTGTGCGACCATTTCGTGGTAGACGAATTCGTCTTTTTGGCTTGTCATGACCATGCCGTCAAGGAAGAGCATGTTGCCCCATTCTTCTGTTTCGGCCATTTCGAGGTATTGAAAATCCGTTTGTTCTGTATGTAAAGTCTTTTTGATTTTCATTGTGATTCCGAAGTTGTCTGTTTGTTTTTCTGTGTACCAAAGTTCACTCATTTTGTTTCAACTTCCCTTCTTTGTTTTTATAGGCTCTTAATCGCCGCTTATTGATTTCCGTGCAAGACTACGCTTTCCGCGGGTGACCCGTGAGCCTCCTCGGCTTCGCCTCCGGGGTCTCACATTGGCCACTTCTCCCGCAGGAGTCTTCGTCTTGCACTCCAATCAAACGCTGGATCCGGTTAATACATAATGGGACAAACTAAAAATTTGTATGTCTATTCTAGCTGTAAACACTTTTATCACTGAAAACCAATAACAGCTTAGGTTTCCAAATGCAAAAGTCACTTAACATCACAGATATTGAGTACAAAATAAATAACGTCATGGACAGACGTCATTTTTATCCTTCCCTATCATGATAAATACAAACATGAGAAAAAGTATAGTGGAATCTAGCAAAAATTCAAGTGAAATTTTTTCTATCTCTAGTACGTTTAAAATCTCTGCAAACCTTTCATACTGATTATATAGAGCTGCAGTTTGCGGGAAGGCCCGTCCCTCACCGCTTTAATGTGTTGAGGGACGGGCTTCGGGAATGGATTTTCATAGAAAACTATTTTATGGAGAAGGCGGGATCGGGGATGGAACTGATGACTCGTGCTGGATTGGAGAAAACAAAAAAATATGTGAGAGCGGCCGTTATTTTGTCTCTTTTCTTATCTGTCCTTATGCTCATCGGGCTGATCGGGGTGCTGACGTATGCTAAGTTCCAGGGTCCCCCTCCGCTTGCGGTCCCTCAGTCCACGCTGATTTACGGGGATGACGGCAAGGTGATCGGCGAGACGAATACTGGGGAGAAACGCTATTGGGTGGATCTCGAAAAGATTTCACCGGCACTTATCGAGGCGACAATTTCAATAGAAGACAAGAATTTTTACCAGCATTACGGATTTGATTTAAAGAGGATAGCAGGGGCCGCACTCGCCGACATAAAGGCGATGGGCAAGGTCCAGGGTGCGAGCACCATTTCCCAGCAGTATGCCCGGAACCTCTTTTTGACGCATGATAAAACGTGGAAGCGGAAGGTCTCAGAAGCCCTTTATACCCTCCGGATCGAAATGAATTACAGCAAGAAAGAAATCCTTGAGGGATATCTGAATACGATTTATTACGGTCATGGTGCGTACGGTGTCCAGGCAGCAAGCCAATATTATTTCGGAAAGGATGCCGACCGGCTGACGCTTGCCGAGGCGTCCCTGCTCGCCGGGATCCCGAAAGCGCCGTCCTACTATTCGCCTCTCAAATCGGCCGAGCATGCGAAGAATCGTCAGGAGCTCATCCTTGATTCCATGAAGGAAGACGGATTCATCACGAGAGAGGAAAGTGAGATCGCGAAGGCAAAGCCGCTCAAAATCACCGGGGAACACGCGCATCAAACGGTGGAGACGGCCCCTTATTTTCAGGATGTGGTGAAAAATATCCTCCGCACCGAACTGGGGCTCGATGAGCGGACGATCGAGATGGGCGGACTCAAAGTCTTCACGACGCTGAACACGAAGCACCAGGATATCGCTGAAAAAGTGGTCGATGAACAGATTGGGGAAGGATCCGACATCCAGCTCGGGTTTGTCTCGATGAATCCGAAGAACGGCTACGTCACCGCTATGGTCGGGGGCAGGAGCTATGAAGAGAGTCCATTCAACCGGGCGGTCCAGGCGATCCGCCAGCCTGGCTCGACGATCAAGCCGCTCCTGTACTATTCAGCACTCGACCAGGGGTTCACACCTGCAACGACGATGAAGAGCGAGCTCACTACGTTCACGTTTGACGATAATAAAAAATATGCACCGCACAACTACAACAACAAATACGCGAATGATGATATCACGCTTGCCCAGGCGATCGCGCTTTCCGATAACGTCTATGCCGTGAAGACGCATCTGTTCATGGGTCAGGATACCCTGGGGAAAACGGCGAAAGAGAAGTTCGGCCTCACCACCCCGGTCAAAAAATTTCCGTCCTCCGCCCTCGGAACATCGGGGGCGAGAGTGATCGACATGGTGAACGCCTACAATCTATTCGCCAACGGCGGCTACAAAGTGAAGCCGGTATTCATCACCCGTGTCGAAGACTGGTCGGGGAAGGTCATTTATGAAAAAGAAGTGAAAAAGGAGCAGGTCCTGGATCCCGACAAGGCGTTCGTGATGACGCATATGCTGAGCGGGATTTTCGATCCGAAACTGAATGATTACTCCACCGTCACCGGGATCCAGATCCGCAAAGACGCAACCAGGCACTATGCGGGAAAATCCGGGACGACCAACACCGACAACTGGATGATCGGCTTCTCACCACAGTTGACAGCGGGGGTATGGACCGGTTATGACAAAGGGAAAGACATCTCGCTTGTCCACGATAAGCTCTACGCGAAGAAAATATGGGTTCATTTCATGGAGGAAGCCCTGAAGGACGAACCCGTAAAAGCGTTCAAGCCGACCAAGGGCGTCGTCGGGGTCGCGGTCAATCCCCATAACGGCAAGCTTGCCACCAAGGATTGCCCCGTCCAGCGCTTCACCTATTTCGTGAAGGGCACTGAACCGACCGAATACTGCAAGGAACACCTTGGCGAAAAAGAAGCACCAAAAGAAAAACAGCCGTCCAAAAAGGACAGTAAACCTTGGTACAAAAAACTGAAGGATTGGATCTTCTGATTTAAAGGCCCGTCCCTCATCGCTTTAAAGCGTTGAGGGACGGGCCTTCAGCTGTTAAAGTTTCATTTTCATTCCTTCATGTGTCGCAGTGAAACCAAGTTTCTGATAGAACCTGAGAGCTTCCCAGCGCTGTTTGTCTGTCGTGAGCTGGACGAGGCTGCAGCCGCGTTCACGGGCACGACCGACCGCCCAGTTGATCATCTTGGAGCCGACTCCCTGACCGCGTACCGCTGAAGAGGTCCTAACGCCTTCTATTGTCGCCCGCCAGCTTCCCTGATGGGTAAGATGCGGCGTGAACGTTATTTGCATCACACCTATGATTTCTTTGTCGTGGCAGGCCACTGTCAGTTCATTGTTCGTATCTGACTCGATTGCCTTAAAGGCTTTCAGATACCCTTCCGGCAGTGGATCCTCATAACGTTCCCTTTCTTTTCCCAATACATCATCCGCAAGCATCTGGACAATCCGGTCCAAGTCCTCTTCTGCAGCTAATCTGAATGTAATATCCCTCTCCACCTCTGCCACTCCTTTTTGTAACAATCTACTACCATCGTACCCGGCAAGCTGTCATAAGTTAATTAGAAGATCATTATCTTCATACATAAGTTTTCCTTATGTTTCCGAATATGTACGTTAAGGAGGTTTTTCCGGTCTTTAGTTTATCGCTTTTTTATGAGGGAATAATGGTGACAAGAAATCAAGGGGAGGTTTGGCGATGGTTAAAGTTCTGGGAACACGGAGCATTTACTCCGTGCGGAATCTGTTATCGGGGTTTCTATGCGGACTGGGACTGGTGGCTTTCATTGATGAGACGGTCTTTCACCAGCTGCTTCACTGGCATCATTTTTATGACCGATCCACCACGGATGTCGGCTTGGTATCGGATGGCTTTTTCCATGCATTCAGCTGGTTTGCCACGATCGGCGGATTTTTTCTTTTTGCAGACCTGAGACGGAGGAACGCCTATTGGCAGAAGAGATGGTGGGGCGGCGTCCTGCTCGGCACCGGCGGATTCCAATTGTACGACGGTACAATCCAGCATAAGATCATGGGCATCCATGAAATCCGCTATGTTGAAAATGTACTCGTTTACGATTTGATCTGGAATAGCACTGCCCTCGCACTGCTGATTGCCGGCATCATGGTGACGATCCATACAGGCAGGAAGGCAAAGGCGGAACTCAGCCAATGAGCACGGATCACGTCCACGAAGAAGCTGCCCGCAGCCTTTTGGGGTCCGGACCTCAATTGATCTTGGCCCTTCCTTTTGTTTGTGCCCTGATCCTCTATGTGTGGGCGGTTATCTATACAAACCGCCGCTATAAAAAATGGCCATTATACCGAACAGTTTTCTGGTCCGCAGGAATTTTTCTGGCCGTTGCTGCCGTTGCGGGTCCCCTTGCAGAGAAAGCACATCACGATTTCCAGACACATATGCTCGGGCATCTGTTCCTCGGCATGCTTGCTCCGCTCCTGATGGCACTGGCTGCACCGATGATGCTCACATTGCGCACCCTTCCAAGGGATAAAGCAAGAAAGCTCTCGCTGTTGTTAAAAAGCAGGCAGCTAAAGGTTTTGATCGACCCTTTTTTTGCTTCGTTTCTGAATATAGGGGGCTTGTGGCTTCTTTACACGACGAGCCTGTACAGTGCGATGCACGAGAATATCCTCCTGCATATTTTCATCCATCTGCATGTATTCCTCGCCGGCTACCTTTTCACGGTCAGTTTGATCTATATCGACCCAATCCCGCACCGTAAAAGCTATGCATACCGGGCTGCGGCATTGCTCTCTGCCCTTGCTGCCCACGGCATCCTTTCAAAGATCATATATGCCCGGCCCCCTCAAGGAGTCCCGGTAGATCAAGCACAAGCAGGCAGCATGCTCATGTATTACGGAGGGGACGCCATCGATATCATCCTCATTTTCATCCTTTGCCTGCAGTGGTATAAGGCCACCAGGCCAAAACCGGCTGCTATCACTCTATAATGCTCTTTTCGCATCCTTTGTTGCTATACAGACAAGAAAATACCGGAACTTGGGTATTTTCGGTTTGTCCGTCCTTCTCTGGTTTAAACTTGAGTCCGAAAAGAGCACGTTCACAAGCTGCTTTCAGGTTACAAGCCTATTTACGAAGAGCAACAATCTTTTAGAAAACAGCCATCTATAAATACGAAAAACCCCGGGCTTGTGCGAACCCGGGGTCTTTCATGTCCTAGTTTATGTGCAAACTGTGCTTTAAGTGTACTTTTTTTCCAACAGAAGTACAAGATGTGAAAGTCACTTTCAAATAAATGTCACAATTTGTTCACAAAGTACGGATTTTGTCGAAAATAAAAAGCCCGTCCCCCGCTGCATTGCGCAGTGAAGAACGGACCCTTCCCTTTATTCAGCTTTCAACGCTTCCTTCAGTTCAGGCTTGGAACGGTCCCACATGCCCTGGTCATGGTTTTTAAGGAATTCTGCGAGAACCCCTTTTGACTTATCGTCCATTTGATCAACGATGATGTGACGCTTGATGGACTTATCCATATGATTCACGTGCTCAGGCATAGACTTGTAGCCTCTGCGCTTTTCTCGGTTGACCACCAATTCACAAGCTGTCACCCCCGCATAATATGGACCTTCGTCCATGAGATCGATCGTCACCCAGATCAGCCAGTACAGTTTACCGCCAGCTGAATCCTCGCGGTTATTCGTAAATTTGATCCTTTTTTCAATCGGGCTCCGCGCATGCAGGGCACCGATTTCAATCGTCGCTTCCCCTTCTTCGACATCAATCATGACAGGAGAAACATTATCAAGGCTCAGCGATCCGACACCGTAGCCCCCGTGGCCGTCCGTCGGATCACTTTTTATGATATTGAATCCGATGTTCTTTTTCTTTTCCATCGAAACCCACTCCTTTAGTTAAAAATTGAAAAGATTGTTCCGTATATCGTGCTGAATGCCTGGCCCGTTGCACTCATGCCTGTATTCAAGAACGGCCAGATCGTGTATTGGTCAAGCGGTGTGATCACCAGGATCAGGAACAGCAGGATGCCGTATTGTTCAAACTGGCTCATTTTCACCCTCACATTCGGCGGAGACAGATCCTCGATGATCCGGTAGCCGTCCAGCGGAGGGAACGGCAGCAGGTTAAACACAAACAGAAGGATGTTCAGTTCGACGATCATCTGCAGAAGATCGATGACGAACGGAGGAATCCCGCCTCCCGTCACACCGACAAAGAAATAAAATAAGCCGAACGCGATGAACGCGATCAGGAAGTTGCTCAGCGGCCCTGCAGCAGAAACGAGAATGCCTGCAAGCCGCGGATTCTTGAAGCGCGAACGCATCACGGGAACCGGCCGCGCCCATCCGAAACCTGCAATCAGGATCAAGATCGTCCCGAACGGATCCAGATGCTGCACAGGATTCAGGGTCAGCCTTCCCTGGTCCTTTGCCGTCGTGTCCCCGAATTTATAGGCAACATACGCATGGGCAAACTCATGGACCGTGAAGGCGAGCACCAATGCAATGACCACAAACGGAAGCTCTTCAAGCGAAAAGACCGAAATGGATTCAAAAAAACTGCGAAAAGTATCCAAACTATGTACTCCTTTAAAAATGGTTTACTTTCTTATTCAATAGTATACAGAAAAAGTCCTGCTCATGACTTTCAACTTACGCTTGCTTCCCCGCACCCGCAGGATTACAGTAAAGATGGGGTTCTACCCACGATTGTATCAAAATCAACGATAAGGAGCGAATCATAATGCCTTACATTACCGTAAAAATGCTCGAGGGACGTTCAGAGGACCAAAAGAAAGCCCTCGTCGAAAAAGTTACCCAGGTCGTCAGCGAAACCACCGGTGCACCAGAAGACAAAATCGTCGTCTTCATTGAAGAAATGACGAAGGGCCATTACGCAGTTGGCGGAAAGAGATTGAGTGATCAGTAAATCTAAAAATATGATGCTCTGAAGTTATCGCTTTGGAGCTTTATTTCTTCCTCTCCTTATCAAGGATTCAACCAAAGCCATCGGATATCCGAGCCTCTCTGCAATAGTCTCCTTGCTTACACCATTTCGATAATCACGGGCAACAGATTGGTATCTTTCCTTTTTTTTATATACCTTATGAATTTGATTTGCCCTATTCCCAGTTACTCCAAGTGTTTCACCGATGACTCTAAATGTTTTCCCTTCTTTCCTTAACTTGTTCACAAACAACTCTCTCTCCGTAAAATCATAATGCTGCATATAGTTTTTCCTCCTATTTTTAAAATAAAAAGACCGCCCTTCCCCTAAGAGCAGCCCTTCATCCAATTATTGAACAACCTTTATCTTCTTCAACCCATCGATATAGGCAAACGCCTCATCGATTTCTTCTTCGGTATACTTCTGCTTTCTCTTCAGCGTGAAGACCTTCTCGCAGACTTCTTCTTTTGTAAGATTATCAAAATATAAAACCGTTGAAACAAGCTCCAAAAAGCGTGCAGACTGAGTATTCATATCCGTGAGGCAGTCCTTCAGGGACGGAATGTCCTTTTCATAGAGCGAAAGGAATTCCTCCCCTTCCTTCGTGACGGTGTAGCGGTACTGGTAATAGCCGCCCTTTTTCTCGCGCACCTCCGAGATGAACCCCATATTGCACAGCTCCTCGACGCGCAGGGTCAGCTCCTCGGAATAAGGGCCGTAAAAATGAAATTGGAATTTTTCCTGAAACGGGAAAGCGAGCTTCTTGGCGATGAAGATCATCTTCTGCAGCTTCTTCCTTCCCACCACTTCACCGGACGCTAAAAAGGCACTCATCAGTTTTGCATGTTCTTTCAACAATGTACGTCATCTCCTACTCCTAGTATTGCATAAGCGATTCTCCGTTGGCATAGGTGTCGGGGCTCTCCTCGAGATGAAGCCTGCGCATCGATCGCGCGGGCCATTCACCCTCACAGCCTTTTCTAAGAAAGTTCCAGAATCGTCCGTATCTGTCTCTTTATATTCTTCTTCGTTGATTCGTCGTATAGTAAATCCACTGGATAGTATAATTTATGGTCGGTTCTGCGCTTGCCCGAGATGGAATCGACGATATCCGATTCCCTCGACAGCTCCCGAAGCTCGTTGTTTTTCATTAAAAGATGGATCGGAAGGCGTTCCTCTTCCTCACCTGGCCGGTAAAAATCGTATGGAAGGTCGGAAGATGAGTCCACCACCAAGTAATACTCAGGGTCGATCCCCGCTTTTTTAAATAGGGTCTCAAGCTCGCTGTGCTTCTTGTATTCCTTCGCAGGATCGAATTCCACGTATTTGAAGAGGTTGCGGTTCATAAACCGCTCGCATAAATCGCGCAGGATGCCGTCCTCTTCTTCCTGCCAGATCTGAAAATAATACATGATCACCGATTCATCGAGCTTCAAATAATCCTGAAGTGCGACATCGCCGGTAAAAAGTGAATAAAAATGAAGGGGTTTCTGCTTGAAAGAGTATCCCGTTTCATGAAGCTCCTTCGCTCTATGTAAAATCTTCGTCAGGATCACTTCCGCACTCCGCGTCACCGGATGGAAGTAGACCTGCCAGTACATCTGATAGCGGCTCATGATGTAATCCTCCACAGCATGCATCCCGCTCTGCTTGATCACGACCTGATCTTCACGCGGCCTCATCACACGCATGATGCGTTCCATGTCGAAGTGTCCGTAGCTCACACCCGTAAAATAGGCATCGCGCTGCAGATAATCCATGCGGTCGGCATCGATCTGACTCGAGATCAGGCTGACAACAAGCTTGTTCTCATAGGTCTTCGCGATGACCTCTGCCACATGCTTCGGAAAATCCTTCCCGACTTTCGAAAGGACCCCATTCACTTCGGTGTCGCCCAAAATGATCGCCTGCGTGAAATGCTCATGATCAAGGTGGAACACCTTTTCAAACGAATGTGAAAAAGGCCCGTGTCCGAGGTCATGGAGCAGGGCTGCACACAGGGAAAGAAGACGCTCCCCCTGATCCCATTCCGGGCGTCCGTCAAAAACATCATCCACGATGCGGCGGATGATTTCATAGACACCGAGTGAATGATTGAAGCGGCTGTGCTCCGCCCCGTGGAAGGTCAGATACGTCGTACCAAGCTGCCTGACCCGTCTGAGGCGCTGGAACTCCTTCGTCCCGATGAGATCCCAAATCACGCGGTCCTTTACATGAACATACCGATGAACAGGGTCTTTGAATACTTTTTCTTCATGCAATTTCTGCTTGGAATACTCCATCTTCTACCCTCTTCCTAAACTAGCATATTTCTATTATAGCGACTTTGTACCCGGCCTTCATCTCGAATTTTGTCGAAAAAAATATAAAAATGGCCCCTGAACAACGCATACCGGGCACTCCGTCACCTCAAAAAAATTTCATCCATTTACACCATCTTGACAAAACATTTACCCTCTTAACATTCTCCATCCCTTAAATATTTCCTTTAAACACACCAGGTAAACATTCGGGAGGGACGGGCTTTCATCGCATTAAACCACTAAAGGACAGTCCTTTAGCGGAGAAAAGAAAAAACTCCCTTAAAGGAAGTTTGCTGAACCACGCATTTATTTCTTCATTTTCTTTTCGATCTTTTCCATTAATTCTTCTTCCGTCAATGCCGCTACCGGACGATTATTGACAAAGGCGAATGTCTTTTTGCGTCCTGGACCACAATAGGACTGACACGCAATATCAATCGGTGCATCCGGATCCATCTCTTTTAATTTCGGAATCAAAGTCTTTAAATTCACGGCCTGACAATCATCGCAAACCCTAAATTCGTTTGCCACCTGCCAACAACCCTTTCTATCTATCGAATCAATTATTTTCACACAAACATCGATTTCTAGAATACCGTTTTCCGGGGCGATTTGCAAGAGAGCGTCATTTCCAGGTTGTGGTGATTTTTAACAAAGAATTGGTTGCGAGTAAAAAGATCTGCCGCATCAAAAATAGTGGTAGTTGTCGTCATCACACTCAACTCTAGCGTTTGATTGGAGTGCAGGACGAAGACTCCTGCGGGAAAAGTAGCTTATGTGAGACCCCGCAGGCAAAGCCGAGGAGGCTCACGGGCTACCCGCGGAAAGCGTAGTCCTGCACGGAAATCAAAAAGCGGCAATTGAAGAAATGTACAACGAAACTACCAACTTCAAAATATTTTTAACATATTCGTATAAAAATCTATAAAACTGCCCATCCTTTTACCAACGAACAAATTTCAAGTAAAAGTTGGGAGTTGAGATGAGAATGATGAAAACAAGACAGGATGCCTGGACCGAAGAAAACGATCTGCTTTTAGCCGAAACGGTCCTGCGCCACGTACGCGAAGGCAGCACACAGTTGAACGCATTCGAAGAAGTCGGGGATAAACTGAACCGCACATCCGCAGCCTGCGGGTTCCGCTGGAATGCAGTCGTGCGCCACCAGTATGAAAAAGCACTGCAGCTTGCAAAAAAACAGCGCAAACAGCGCCACCGCCTGCTGGGGAAAGATCAGGGCGGAAAGAAGAAGCTATTATACAGGCCGCCTACACCTTCTATGGAAGAGCTTGATGCTATGTCTCTATCAATGGAAGAAGCGGAAGAGGAAATGGAGTTCCAATTCGAGGATTATGTACCGGCAACCGAGCAGCTTTCACAGAAGGCCGCTCAGGCAGAAGCTGAAGTTCCAGAGGAAGCCGAAGAGCAGACCGCCGCTCCTCAGGCACCGGCCAGTAAGCATATGGTGAATCCGTCCGGCCTCCGCGGGGAAGTCACACTCGAAAAAGTGATCGCGTTCCTGCAGAACATGGCGCAAACAAGCATGAACTCGGATATCGTAAAAATCGAGAATCAAAGATTGAAGCACGAAATCGCTGAGATTAGGAGAGAAAACAAAGAGCTTGAAAAGAAAGTCGCAGAGCTCGAAAACAACTCTGTCACGATGCAGGAAGACTACGAAACACTTATGCAGATTATGAACCGTGCCAGGAAGCTTGTACTATTCGATGAGGAAGGCGAAGCCAAAGCACCGCGCTTCAAGATGGATCGCAACGGTAACCTGGAGAAGGTCGCAGAGTAAATTCTATATGTGAGCCCCCCTTTTAATAGGGTTCCCAAGCCAGTATGCCTTTTTTTGAAAAAAGGTGTGCTGGCTTTTATTGTGGAAGGGGGTATTCCCTGTTTTGTCAGCCTACCAGACAGATTTAAGTGCGGGAGCTCCTCATTTATGTGCGGAAAATTGAATATAAGTGCCAAATTTCCCATATATGAGCGAACTCCTAAATTATATGTGCGAAACAGGAGGAATAGCCGGCACAAATACACCGACCGGTATGCAGCTGAATCTTCATCTCACCCCCGCCTCCTCAAATTCTACCATTCTCCAATCCAGTCAGACGATCAGTCCAATTACTGTGAATATAACCACCGCTGCCCCCGCCAGTCCGATAACCGGAAAGGCAAACAGTTTCCTAAACCGCCCCCAGACCGGATCTTCCAGCTTTTTATCATAAGGAACGACCGCGAAAAACGGGCTGTCCAGCATTTTCTTGAACAGGCTTTTCAGCCACGACTGGATGAAAAGCGCGAAGCCGGCAAAGACGAGCCATTTCAGCCAAATCGGCAGTACGATGACCGCCGACATCGTCAAGAGGAACATCTGGATATAAAGCGTTAAATAGTTCCTTCTCAAAAATCCCTTCACCACGAGCTCCAGTAGGCCATCCTCTTTCGATCGTTCTCCTTTAAAAATCCGCTTCGAGCCGCGGAACATAAGGAGCGGCCTGTTCCTCTGGTTGACAGGTTCCTTTTCCACTTCCATCGAGTACGTCAGGATCAGCTTGATATACTTGACCTTTTCCCGATTCTCGATTTCGATTTCTTTCATGAACCAGCGGTTTGAGCGGGGCATCTGTTTCAAATGGTAGAAAACGACCGCGGCCGCAGTGAAAAGACTAAAGACGCCGACCAAAGCGGGGGCTGCGTTCGTCACCATGAGCACTGCTCCGGCCGTGAGCAGCACGAACACCGCAAATATAACCGATCCCTTAGAAGAGAACTTTTTTACCGTCATAAAAACAAGCTTCACCGCTAGCGCTGCTGCCAACAAAGGCAGCACCTCAACGGCTTTCATCCCATACACGCCGGCGAACAAAGGAAGCGTAATGACACCTGCAGCCAACACCCCGATCACCGAACCCGCCGCAGAATATAAAAATCCCAGACGTTTAAAAAGAATAAGAAGTTCCTTTTTCTGAAGGAGGTACAAAAGATCTGCCTCCATTAAGTAGGTCCTGAAATTCCCTCCGGCCGTCACCAGCAGAATCAGCACGAACAAAACGGTAAAGGGAAGACGCCCGCTCCAGTAGAGGCCGCTGTGCTCCCACATATCTGCGTAGACGAAAGGAGCCGCAATCATGACCGGGATAACCAGATAAACGACAATCGTCCAGTCCAGGACCGTCTTCATGACGCCCCACTGGTAACCCCATTCAGCAGCCAGCCTCCTCCTGAACAACGTGCTAGCCCGCATGACTGTCACGCTCCGTCAGCAGATCAAAACAATCAAACAGCGAACCTTCCCGAAGGCCGCTGTCGCGCTGGACCTCATCCAATTTCCCCTGCAACACAAGCTTCCCGTTCGAAATCAGGACAAACCGGTCGCAGATTTTCTCGGCCGTATCCAGTACATGAGTCGACATCAGGATGCCGGCCCCGCGCTTCTTTTCATCGGCGATCAGCTGCAGCAGCTTCTTCACCGCATTCGGATCAAGCCCCATAAAGGGTTCATCAATAATATACAGATCAGGCTTTTTCAAAAACGCAAGGATCAGCATAACCTTCTGCTGCATCCCTTTCGAAAAACTCTCAGGATAGTGGTGAATCCGCTGCGACAGCTGGAAAAACTCCAGCAGCCTCTTCGCCTCCAGCTTGAATTCCTCTTCCGGGACGTCGAGCGTGGAAAGGAGAAAATCAATATGCTCCCATAACGTGAGGCGGTCATAAAAAATCGGCCGCTCCGGGATATACGCATAATCCCCCACCTCCACCTTGCCGTCCACATGCTTGAGGATCCCGAGAATCGATTTGATCGTGGAGCTCTTCCCCGCCCCGTTCGGCCCGATCAACCCGACAAGCTCCCCGGGACCGACGGAGAAACGGATATCCTTCAGCACATTCGTATTCCCTGCATAACCTGCTTCGTTTATATCAACTGTTAAATACAAGCTGTTCTCCTCCATAAATTAGATAGTATCTAATAGTACGAAGGAGAAGCTGGAAAGTTTCAATTTTTTCCAGTTTAATTAAAAAGAAAGCGGCGTGACTTTCGATTCAATCCGCTCTCCAATTGATTACTTTTAACCAGATTGTGGTATTCATCCTTATGTAGTCTAGTAAGCACACAGGAGGGATTAAACATGGAACAAATTCAAGAACAGCAACAGTTGACCATGCCACGGATCGGGGATCCAGCCCCGGCTTTTGAAGCAGCAACCAGCCGCGGAAATATCAGCTTGAAAGATTACAAGGGGAAATGGGTGGTTTTATTCTCTCATCCTTCTGATTTCACACCTGTCTGCACAACAGAATTCGTTGCTTTTCAGGAAATTTATCCGGAGCTGAAACAATTAAACACGGAGCTCCTGGGCTTGAGTGTGGATAGCGTCTCCTCCCACATTGCATGGATCCGGAGTATTGAAGAAAACTTCGATACATCCATTGAATTCCCCGTCATCGCCGACCTTGATAGAAATGTCGCCATGAAATACGGGATGATCATGCCGGGAGAAAGCCAGGTCGAAACTAGCCGGGCGGTCTTTGTAATCGATGACAAGCAAACCATCCGGTCAATCATCTATTACCCGCTGACAACCGGACGGAACATGCAGGAAATCCTCAGGCTTGTCAAAGCCCTTCAAGCAACGGATGAACACGGGGTGTCCACACCGGCCAACTGGCAGGAAGGTGAAAAAGTGGTCGTCTCCCCGCCGAAGTCCCAGGAAGAAGCCGCAAAGCGGGCAGAAGAGGAAAATATAGAATATATCGACTGGTACATTTCAAAAAAAGAGATCTAATGGCAGAGGCTATCCTTCTTGGATAGTCTTTTTTTAGGCTCTTTTCGCATGCTTTGTTGCTATACATACAAGAAAATACCGTAAATTGGGTATTTTCGGGTTGTCCACGCGTCCCTAGTTTGAACTAGAGTTCGAAAAGAGCACGTCCACAAGCTCCACCCGGCTACAAGCCTATTTACGAAAAGAAACAATCTTTTAGAAAACAGCTTTTTTTAAAATAAAAAAGACCAAATGGACCTGTGCCATTTGATCTTTGCAATGCTTATTCACCCAATACCTTCTCATTCCGCTCCACGACTCTCTGGTAATACGTTTCGTACATCGTGTACTCTTCACCCTGAAGGGCACTGGCGTAAATCCCACCGCTGAACGACTTCAGCGCCTGCAGGAAGCGGAGCATCACATCCTGCACGTTCAGCTCGACACCGAGGAGCTCCGACAATGAAGCCATTACCTCGGGGCGGATCGACGGGAACGTAAACTTCGTCTGTTCACCCTTAAGCCCCGTTTCATAAAAACGGCGGACCAGCTCCGCACGCTCTGAGCCGCTTCCATTCACACACAGATAAATCTGAACCGCTACACCGTTCCGGATCCGCCGCTGCGAAATCCCCGCAAACTTCCGATCACCGATGCTCAGATCATAGCTTCCC
Source organism: [Bacillus] enclensis (assembly GCF_001456935.1). Lineage (GTDB taxonomy): Bacteria > Bacillota > Bacilli > Bacillales > Bacillaceae_B > Rossellomorea > Rossellomorea enclensis. The sequence continues at coordinate 434,669 of NZ_KQ758485.1, forward strand.
GGACAGTACGATTCCGTGATTTCCTTCGCTTCCATTTCCGCCCCGAAATCCTTAAACATCTCCTGGACGAGCAGCCACATCGCATCATATCCTCTATTGATATCGATCCCTTTCTCCGAATCGGGGAACACGAGTGACAAATTCAGAACCCCTTCATCCAGCACAACGGCCAAACCTCCGGAATTCCTCACAATATATTGATAACCAGCTTCCTCCAACACGCGTAACGCCTCAGAAAGAAACGGCAATTTCGTATCCTGTATACCAAGCACCACCGTCTGATGATGAACCCACGAACGGGCAGCCGGATCGGACTGGTCAGCTCCCACAGCCGTACACAATGTATCATCCATTGCAAAAGACTGCAGCGCCCCGAACATTGGCCCGAGACTCGACTGATCAATCACCCTCCACCGTTCCTGACGGAGCAGTGCATACGTTTTTTCCTTATCCATAACGCTTCTCCTTCACTGAAAACATGCGGGTTTATTATATCATAAATTGGTTGGGGGGTGGCTGGCACATGGGTGGCTTGGGATTGGGACTGGGATCCGTGTTCGGATGCAGGCCGGGGATCGGTGCCTGGCACAAATAGGGTGTATTGTGCCAGGCACAGCAGGCGGGATTTGTTCCTGGCACAGAACGGCGATTTTGTGCCAGGAACAATGGCATTGATTTGTGCCAGGCACAGATTCCCTTTTTGAGCCTGGCTCAATCCGGCTAAAACGAGCCTGGCTCAAATCACTTAAATTGAGCCTGGTTCAAACTAACCCAATCGAGCCAGGCACCCCGCTGCCCCCGGTTAACTGGTATACCGGGTACAAATCTACTCGCCTGTATCTGGTACATTCACCTCGTTTTGTACATGGTACCATCCATCAACCCTGTACCGGGTACAAACCACCCCTACTGTACCAGGTATACCCCAAAACCAAACCCACAACAAAAAAAGCCGGACCCTCAAAAAAAGAGTCCAGCTTTCCCTAATCAAATCCTTACAGCGCCTGAGCAGCCGTAATCAATGCCAATTTATATACGTCTTCCTCGTTGCATCCGCGGGAAAGGTCGTTCACAGGGGCGTTCAATCCCTGAAGGATCGGGCCTACTGCTTCGAAGTTTCCTAGGCGCTGGGCGATTTTGTAGCCAATGTTCCCTGCTTCAAGGCTTGGGAATACAAATACATTGGCGTTACCCTGGATGTCTGCGCCAGGTGCTTTTTTCTCTGCAACGGATGGGACGAAGGCTGCGTCGAATTGGAATTCGCCGTCTACTGTCAGCTCAGGAGACTTTTCTTTTGCAATCGTCACTGCTTCTACTACTTTTTCAGTTTCTGCTGATTTAGCAGATCCTTTCGTGGAGAAGCTCAGCATCGCCACGCGCGGATCGATGTCGAACATGCTTGCAGTCTTTCCGCTTTCAACTGCGATTTCAGCAAGGTCCTGGCTGTCAGGAGTAATGTTGATCGCACAGTCGGCGAATACGTATTTCTCATCGCCGCGCACCATGATGAACACGCCAGATGTTTTGCGTACGCCTTCTTTTGTCTTGATGATCTGAAGCGCTGGGCGGACCGTGTCAGCGGTAGAGTGGGCAGCGCCGCTCACCAGGCCGTGAGCCTGTCCAGTGTACACCAGCATCGTTCCGAAGTAGTTGCCGTCCAGAAGGATCTTCTTCGCATCTTCTTCTGTCGCTTTTCCTTTACGGCGCTCGACGAAGCTTTTTACAAGGTCGTCCATGCCGTCGAAGGATGCAGGATCCACGAGTTCGCAGCCGTCAAGCTTCACGCCTGATTGATCTGCAACCGTTTGGATTTCAAGCGCATTCCCGATGATGATCGGAGTCAGGATGCCGTCGCTTGCCAGACGGGAAGCAGCGCGTACGATACGTTCGTCTTTTCCTTCCGGGAAGACGATCTTCAATTCTTTGCCTTTGATTTTATCCGTCAGTGTCGTAAATAAGTTACTCAATAGAGGAACCTCCTTGATTTATACATATCCATTCTTAGAATACTCTACTCATATAGGAATTCAAGGAAAAGGGAAAATGTATTCGGTTACACCGGTAAAGTCTTTGTTTTCAAAAAATTCCCCTTCGACATCCATCATTCCTATACCCGGTATACCATGCAGACAATCCCTTATGTAACACCTTTTAGTGTGTTCCGTAAAAACGCTTCCTATCCTATAATTGTGCCATTTTAACGACATTTGGGTTTCACGTTCTTCTTCTTTGACCAAACTATGATATAGTGAAAATGCAAGGCTCTTTTAATGGGTTGTTGCTTTTCGCACCTGTTCTGTTTATTTGATTGGAGCTCGTGACGTGCTCTCTTCGAAAGGATCCTTAAACAGGCTGCGGACATATAACCGATTAACCATTCCCTTATGTTTATAGCGGCAACCAATGCGAAAAGAGCCCAATTGGAAATAGAATATAAGGAGTGATTGAACATGGCAGAACCAGCACAAACATTGGATGGTTGGTATTCACTGCATGATTTCCGCGCGATGGATTGGACTTCATGGAAGATGCTTCCGAGTGAAGAACGAGCAGCGGCAATCGCTGAATACCGCCGTTTCTTAGATAAGTTGAATACGACTCAGGCTGCAAAAGAAGGAAGCCACGCCCTTTACACGATCGTTGGGCAGAAAGCGGACTTCATGATGATGATCCTTCGTCCGACGATGGAAGAATTGAATGAACTCGAAAACGAATTCAACAAGCTGAAAATTGCTGAATTCACGATCCCGACATTTTCTTACGTTTCAGTCGTTGAGCTTGGAAACTACATGCCGACTGAGGGCGATCCCTATGAGAACCCTTATGTTCAGGAGCGCATCTATCCGATCCTTCCGAAAGCGAAGCATGTCTGCTTCTATCCGATGGACAAGCGCCGTCAGGGCAATGACAACTGGTATATGCTTCCGATGGAAGACCGCCGCGCGATGATGAAGAGCCACGGCATGATCGGCCGTCAATACGCAGGCAAGGTCAAGCAGATCATCACCGGTTCTGTCGGTTTTGACGACTATGAATGGGGCGTTACGCTGTTTGCCGATGACGTTCTTCAATTCAAGAAGCTTGTATACGAAATGCGCTTCGACGAAGTCAGCGCACGCTACGGCGAATTCGGTGCATTCTATGTCGGCAACCTTTTAGAAGAAGAAGGAATCGAGAAGTTCCTTCACGTATAAAGAATAAAGAAGCAGTCCGCTTGGTCAAACCCAGACGGACTGCTTTTTTCTTTATTTTATCTCGATCGTATTCAGCATCTTCAGCATTTCAGGAACGATTCCTTCCGACTCCTCCGCATTCTGGAAATGAATCGTAAACTTCAGCAGGACTCCGTCCACTCTTTTTACCACAATGTTCTTCTGTACGTCTGAGTCATGGGCATGCATCACGAATTCCGACCCTTTGTAAAACGGCAGTGAATTATCAGAAGGGAGTTCGGTCACCTTGCCGAGCAGGCGGAGCTCATTCTGCGCCTGCTTTTTCAGGGAACCGATCTCAGCACCGGCACCGATGACTTCGACTCTTGTAAAATAATAATCGTCGTTGGCGGATTGAAGAATGAATTTCCTCGGCTCCTCCGCGGTATAGTAATAGCCCGGACGCGGTGTCAAGCCGGGAATGATCTTGTCGGCATCATAACCCGTCGATTTGTCCGGTGTGACTTTATTCACTTTCAGGACCTGCCCGGTAAAAATAAGGCTGCTTTTCAAGCCGTTATTCCTCTTCAATTCATCTACGGTCAAGCCGTATGTCTGGCTGATCCCCCATAATGTATCCCCCGTCCTGACCAGCACGAACGCCGGAATGATCAGTTTTTGTCCGGCATAGATGGTGTCGGATTTCAGTCCGTTCATATGTTTCAGCTGCCCGACTGTCGTATGGTGTTTCTTCGCGAGGCTCCATAAGGTGTCCCCTTTTTCGATGGTGATCCTTTTTTCAAAACGGAGCTTATCACCGGCATAGATCAAACTTGAACTGAGGTTGTTGCTGTCCATCAGCTGGTGCACCGTCAACCCGTATTTCTGCGATAACCCCCATAGTGTGTCTCCTTTCTTGATCAAATGGAATCCCGAGGCCCCTGCACTTGATGCACTCAGCGCCGTGATGGTCAGGGCGAGTGCGGCTGATTTGAATAGGCTGCTTTTTTTCATCTTCATCCCCCATTATGTTTTCTCATGTTGCTCATTGTTACTTCTTCCTATACTTCATTAGACGGCTGGAAAAATGTCCGGTTACGTAAGAATGAGCCCATTTTGAAAAAGGGCCGGGTCAGGTATTCATCTTTCACTCCCTAAATATAAGAATATCTTTTTCCATACGGACATAGACATGAATTAGTGAGACAGAAAGCATCTTCTGAAGTGAGGTGGGAAGATGGCTGTTGTTCCCTTTAATGAGAAGGAAGTGAAGCTCCTCGCCCGGTTGATGAGGGCAGAAGGAGAGGGTGATGGTCAGCTCGGGATGCTGTTGGTCGGGAACACCGGGATCAACCGTGTGCGGGTGAGATGCCTGGACTTCAAGGATATCAATACGATCCAGCGCATGGTGTTCCAAAAGCCCGGCGGATTCGAGGCCACGCAGAAAGGCTACTTTTATCAGCGTGCCAGGGAGAAAGATATCAATCTTGCCAGAAGGACAATAAAAGGTGAGAGATTCCATCCTGCTTCAAATGCGCTATGGTTCTTCCGGCCGGAGGGAGATTGTCCGCCACAGTGGTATAACCAGACCAACTCGGGCCGATTCAAGGCACACTGCTTCTTCATCCCGACCAGGGCGGATTGTCCAAAAGCCTATTAGGGCTCCGAACGCGTTAAAATCCATGTTTTCAAGGAGGTATATCACTTGTCAAATCAAGAATACAACCCTTATTACCAGGGGTATCAAGCGTACGACCCTTATCGTCAGTACTACGGCACCGGCATGCAGGGCCAGGGCCAGCAGGCTCAATATAATGCCATGCAGCCGCCTGCACAAAAAAATGCCCCGGGACCGTCCCAGAACATCCCCGGCATGCTGCCTGTTGAAGAATCATATATCGAGAACATCCTCCGCCTCAACAAAGGCAAAGTCGCGACCGTGTACACGACCTTCGAAAACAACACACAGTGGAATGCAAAAATATTCAAAGGCGTCATCGAGGCAGCCGGACGTGATCATCTCATCCTGAGCGATCCCCAGTCGGGAACGCGCTATCTGATTCCGATGATCTATCTCGACTACATCACCTTCGACGAAGAAATCGAATACGAATATCCATTCAACGGCACCGGCGGACTAACAAACTACTCTCCGCGATAAGAAGATTCCCAAGTGTTCAAAATTTCATTTTGGACACTTTTTTTATTTGGATTTTGCATCCCCCTTTCATTCGACTCGGAAAACACTAGATTGATAGCATCATATGGTAAAATATAGGTAGCCATTATTTAAAAAGGGAAAAGTTGCAGCAATCCGAGGGGGACAAATCGATGAAAAAAATCAGTATCCTATTGGGCGTGGTCATACTCATCGGTGTGTTGGCAAATATCACGCATATAATGGCCCTTACGAAACTGTATTCATTCAACCAACATAAAAAAGTCACAACCGAAACAAGAGTCATCACGTTTGAGGACATTTTCGAGACGCTGCATCAACAAAGGGGATTGGCCCAAGAATTACGGCACTCAAAAACCTATTCACTGATAGGCGAGGAAGTGCAAAAAGGACTTGATGATGCTTCTGATTACGAAATGTTTTTACGGAAGCACCCTCAAATCAATACAATCAAAGTTGAATTGCCAATCGTCACATACAAAGACGGTGACAGGACGATTGAGTATATTTCAGGAAAAGGGAAAGTGTTAGAAGTATTAGAGGACGGTCAATGGAAAGAATTTAATGGTACCTGGGATGATTTATGGAAGGATTTAATTGAGAAGCTTAACGAGAATAAGGATTAAAAAAAGCTTGGGAAGTTCCCCAAGCTTTTTTTATCTCTCATTCCATTGCCTACATCGTCTTCGCCGCAAAGATCACAAGCAGGATCCATCCTGCAAGGAAGCTCACTCCCCCGAGTGGTGTGATCGCTCCAAGCACCTTGATGCCGGACAAGCTCAGGACATACAGGCTTCCGGAGAACAGGATCGTCCCGATCACCATCAGCCATCCCGACCATGACAGGAGGGATGTCGGTGAGACGGTTCCCATCAGGACACCGATGATGATGATGCCGATTGCGTGGAACATTTGATAAAGGACACCAGTATTCCAAGTATCTATGTATTTTTGAGAGATCTTGCCTTCGAGCGCATGGGCACCGAACGCACCGAGGCCGACCGATAAGAACGCACTGAGCGCTCCGATGATAATGAATGTTTTCATGATTCTGCTCCTCCACTTGTAATTAGGGGGTTGCCCCCGTTTTTATTAAAAATCAAACAATGAATCCCCGTTTGCTCCATCGTCTGTCTCCATCGGTTCTTCCTTCTGGATCTGCACCGGCCGCCGTTCAGGCTGTTGCTGCTGGGCGGAGATGTATGGGACGGTCTGCTGCGGCTGGATGGGAGCGGTGAAGCTTCCTGCCTGGCTGTTTTCTTCAAGCAGGACTTCGCACAGCACTTTGATCGAGTTGATATGCTCCCGGATCTGCTGTGATTTTTCCGCAGATTTTGCCTTTGCGAGCTCCCTTTCCATTTGTTTGATGATACTCTGATGAGGAATATTCATTCCGTGCTTCCTCCTTTCGCAACGCTTTCGTTTCATTATCTATATCCTACTTCTAAATGGATGCATAATCAAATATGTTCAGCGCCCTCATTGAGGTTTCCTGACAAACTTCAAACACGGACGCCCCGATGACTGAAGGACCACCGTGGACGGCATCGCTTTCGTCTTGAAGCCGTATCCCCTGCATCCCCTCGGGTGGGCGGGTTCCCATGTTGTATAAAAGTATCGGCACTTGAAACAGTTGATCCGCTTTTCATTTTCCTCCACACTAAAGCCTCCCTGCAAGACTAAAACCCCTCTTGAGCTTGCCGGTCGAGGGGTTAAGGAATGTTTCACGTGAAACAACTTCTTTATTCCAAGCTGTTTTCTAAAAAATTGCTGCTTTTCTAAATCAGCTTGCAGCCTGAATGCAGCTTTTGGACGTGCTCTTTTCGAACTCAAGTTCAAAAACAGACGGACAAGCTGAAAATACTTCTTATGTGGAAAGCAGCAATGTATGCGAAAAGAGCCTTATTCAATGCACCAGTCGATTTCATCCATCCCTTGTTCTTTTAAAAATTGATTCGCCTTTGAATACGGCCTGCTCCCGAAGAAACCGCGGTGGGCAGACAGCGGACTCGGATGCGGGGCATCCAGGATTTTGTGCCTTGATTCGTCGATCAGTGCACGTTTCTTCTGGGCCGGTTTCCCCCAAAGCAGGAACACCATCGGCTTTTCGCGTTCATTCAGCAGGGTGATGACCTTGTCTGTGAACGTCTCCCAGCCTTTGCCCTGGTGAGAATGGGCTTTCCCTTCCTCCACCGTCAATACGGTATTCATGAGCAGGACACCCTGCTCCGCCCACTTGACGAGCGACCCGTGCTGCGGGATATCACACCCGATATCATCGTGAAGCTCCTTATACATATTGCGGAGCGACGGAGGCACCTTGACGCCTTTTTTGACGGAAAAGCTGAGCCCTTCCGCCTGATTCGGCCCGTGATAAGGATCCTGCCCCAAGAGGACGACCTTCACATCCTGATACGGCGTGTAATGAAACGCATTGAAGATATCGTACATCGATGGATGGGTGGCCGAAGCCTGATATTCACCCTTCAGCCACTCTCTCAAATTCAGATAATAGTCTTTCTGAAGCTCCTCACCGAGGACTTCAGACCAGTCATTTTTAAAAACAGCAGTTGACAACGCGGAACATCCTTTCTAGTTCTCGTACGTGATGGTCACTTTATAGCCTAATTGTTCAAAAAATCCTTTCAGCGACTTTTCGGCATTTTTCTCCGCAGCCTGCAAAAGACCCTGATCCACCGCTTCCTGGCTGATCATATCCTTTGCCACTTCGGCAAGGGCAAAGCCTTCATTCCAGTCAACGTCGCTCCGGAAGATCCCCTCCACGGAAAACGTCTTGATATTGTCCGTGTCGAGTGACGGAGCCTGGAGGATCGCTGCACGCGGAAGCGTCAATTGGATTTCCTTTTTCTCTTCATCTACCACTATATCGTTTTTATCAACTTGCTGTAAATCAACACCCGCGAGAACCGTCCCCGGTACCACCATCAATAGCTTTCTCTTCGTCCCGGGCAGATCCGCACCGATTTCTTTTCCAAAAATCTGATTGTCCTCCTGCTCGATGACCGCCTTCACGAACCCCTGGGCGGTCGCAAGCGTGCTCATATCCTGGATCCGTTCAACAAACGAGCCCTTCTCCTCCGTGAAAGTGGAGCCCGACAGCCACGTATACATGAAGGCCGCGGTCCCTCCCACTGCTAAAATAATCACCAGCAGCACGAGCAGAAATCTGTTTTTCCAAAACGACAGAACCCCCGTCATCACCTTCCATGAATTCCTCCCGCTCCTGCTTCTATGTTGAACAGCCGCCGTCGCGCCTGTTTCCCTCTCACTCGCCTTCAACTCTTCCAAAATCCCTTCCATCTGCCTGATCTTCTCATATTGGGTACTCAAGCCCTTCACCTTCCTCTATCTCTATTATATGAAAATATGTCGAATCTTGGAAACAATTATTCTATTAAAACACATTGCTAGATTATGGAAGTTTTAATTTGAAATGAGCGGGAAAAGCAGGAACAAGAACACATTGTTAGGACTCAAAAATATTAACTAGTGGTTCCCAGCAGATTATTGGAGGGGAAGACGAAGACTCCTGCGGGAGAAGTGGCTAAAGTGAGACCTGTCTAGCTACAGGGCTTAGAGGCACATGTCATAAGCCAAACCGAGGAGGCTCACGGGCCACCCGCGGAAAGCGAAGTCTTCCACGGAAATAATCTGCGGGATCAAAGACAACTTTTCAGGAGGTTGAGAAATATGTATAAAGTAGAAGTCGTTGAAAACGTGGTCGGAGCAAAAACGAAAATCGAATCGCTGACAACGGAAGGTTTCACAAAGGATGACATTTATGTCTTCGCACATGACAAAAAACGTTCAGAGGACATCACTGAAGGTACACACACCGAATCAATCGGCGTAAAGGAACAGGGCATGATCGAAAGCATGGGTAACCTGTTCAAAAGCCGCGGTGATGAACTGCGTACGAAAATGAAAGCCGTCGGCATGAACCAGACCGAAGCCGACACCTACGAAGAAGAGCTCGACAAAGGCAAACTCGTCATCGTCGCTTCAAAAGAAGCAAGGGCGAATAACGCCAGCCCTTTCTGATTTGACTGAAAGCCCGTCCCGCGATAACGGACGGGCTTTTTTCATGGTTCAAAAGATTGAACATTTGTAATTACGCCGGCAGTATTATATCCTTTATTCAGACAAAAAATGGACACGACAATAGGAGGTAATCACCCATGACTTTGAAAAAGACCCTTACAATCGCAGGATCCGATACGAGCGGCGGCGCCGGAATCCAGGCGGACCTGAAGACATTCCAGGAACACGGCGTGTACGGAATGACCGCCCTGACCACGGTCGTCACCATGGATCCTAACAACCACTGGCATCATAATGTCCACCCGCTTTCTATCGACACACTGGAAGCACAGTTGGAAACGGTCCTTTCCGTCGGGATCGACGCGATGAAGACAGGCATGCTCGGAACGGTTGAAATCATCGAGCTTGCAGCTAAGAAAATCGACCAATTCGGCTTGGATAAAGTCGTGATCGACCCTGTCATGGTGTGCAAAGGGGAAGACGAAGTACTGAACCCCGAAACGACCGACGCCATGAGGGAGCACCTCCTTCAGCGCGCGACAGTCGTAACGCCGAACCTGTTCGAAGCAGGCCAGCTTGCACAGACCGGCCCGATCAAAACGATCGACGGCATGAAAGAAGCCGCCAAGAAAATTCATGACCTCGGCGCGAAGAACGTCATCATCAAAGGCGGCAAGCAGCTCGAACACGACAAGGCACTCGACCTCTTCTACGACGGCAAAGAGTTCACGCTGCTGGAAGAAGAAAAAGTGGAAACATCCTACAACCACGGCGCCGGCTGCACGTTCGCAGCGGCCATCACATCCAACCTTGCAAACGGCCAGGATGTGAAGGAAGCAGTCCAAAACGCGAAGAAATTCGTCACGGCTGCAATCAAGCACGGTTTTAAACTAAACGAATATGTAGGCCCGGTCATGCATGGTGCTTATAATCGTTTTGAAAAATAATATTTTGCTTTTAGGGTATGGGTGCCAGGCACAGATTGGATGATTTGTGCCTGGCACCTTTTTTGTGTTCGGGGCTGGGACCGGCACTGGATCGCGATTTTTCGACAAGTGGCGCAATTAATTGGAATTCGGCGCAATTATCAAGATAGTGGCGCAATTAATTAAAATTTGGCGCAATAATGTCGAAAGTGGCGCAATTAATATTACTATATTATTATTCCAGGCTTTGAGGGGTGTTTTCATAGCCTGCTTAAAGTAGGAATAGTATTAAAAATGGCATTCCCTTAAGCAAAAAGGTACAGCTCGGTTAAAAGAAAAGAAAATTTGTCAAAACCCATTTAAAAATGACTTTATATCCTTTCATTCCAGCTTCTCCATCCACCCAAGCTGTCTCAGGTGCTTCCCCCATCTCCCCATCTGAAAACGTGGCAGCCTTCTAAACAGACTTTTCGCTTTCACCGAAAAACTTTAGTAAAATGGAACATAATACGTAAGAGTCTTTTCTGTATCTAAGGAGGAAATGGAATGGAACCGATCAAGATCGATGACGCGCAGGGATTGATCAATCAATTCGCCCGTCAGGATGTCTACATACATTTGGAAACGACGAACGGGGCGTACGCCGCTCATTTCAACGAGGGCTTTTTCAATGCGGGCGCCTATATCCGCAATGCGAAGGTCAATTACGAACACGGGAAAATCATCGGGGACGGACCTTTCCGTGTCGGTCTGAAGATCGAGCTTGGCTGGATTTACGCAGAAGGCCTCACCCACTACGAAATGGATGAGCACGGCCGCCTGCTCATGGCCGGTCACGGTGCTGACGGAAAGCTTGCCGTTGCACTTGAGATCAGCCCGACTCCGTTTAATTAAGAAAGGAGAGTCCAAAATGGAAAAAGAAAAACAAGTACTGGTCATCTTTCCTCACCCGGATGATGAAGCATTCGGCGTATCCGGAACGATTTCAACCCATATAAACAGCGGCACACCTGTGACGTACGCATGCCTCACACTAGGTGAAATGGGGCGCAATCTAGGGAATCCCCCGTTTGCAACCCGTGAATCACTGCCGCTCATCCGTAAGAAAGAACTCAAAAAAGCAGCCGAAGCGATGGGCATCAAAGACCTCCGAATGATGGGCTACCGAGATAAAACGCTCGAATTTGAGAACGATGAGAAGCTTGCCAACATGGTGACGGAGCTGATCGAAGAACTCGATCCGTCGCTGATCATCAGCTTCTACCCAGGCTACTCGGTCCATCCCGACCACGAAGCGACGGCGCGTGCGGTCGTCCGTGCGGTGCGCCGCCTGCCGAAGGATGCACGTCCGAAACTGCACTGCCTGGCGTTCTCCAAGGATTGCCGCGAAGAACTGGGCGAACCGGATATCGTCAACGACATCACCCAAGTAAGGGATCAAAAGATCGAAACGCTGAAAGCCCACATCTCCCAGACAGCCTGGATGCTTCAGGATCTCGAAAAAGGCCTGAAAACAAACGACCCGGAAGCCCTTAAATGGGTCACCACCGAAGTCTTCTGGAGCTATCAGTGGGAAAATGACAAAGTAGATTAATCAATAAAAAAACAGAGCGCCTACACCAAAGCATGGAACATTCGATGAATGTTTCATGCTTTTTATTTTATACAAAGTTACGTTGTGGTTTGTAATCATTCTGTTAAGCCTGTTCCAGCTGTTGGTTGGAGTGAAAGGCGAAGACTCCTGCGGGAAGAGTAGCTAATGTGAGACCCCGCAGGAGCGAAAGCGACGAGGAGGCTCACGGACTACCCGCGGAAAGCGAAGTCTTTCACGGAAACCAACAGCGGAATTCGAAGGTAAATAAATGAGTGATTACTCACTTTACAAATCCACCCAAACCATTTATATTAAAAAGTGAGTAATCACTCACTACCCAAACATCACCAACGAAAGGTGTGAAATCATGAACCCAATTATTCGATTAAAAGATGTTTCAAAATCATTTAAAACACAGCATGTATTGAAAAATGTTTCCCTCGATATCGAACCCGGCGAAATCTACGGCCTTCTCGGCCCGTCCGGTTCAGGGAAGACGACGATGATCAAAATGATGATCGGCCTTGAGCTTCCTTCAGAAGGAACCGTGACCTTCAAGGGAAGCGAACTGAAAGCAAGGACCTTGTATCCCTCGATCGGTTACATGGCACAGTCTGATGCCCTCTATGAGGAGCTGACCGCCAAGGAGAATCTCGATTTCACTGCCTCGCTTTACGGGCTGAAAAAAGCGCAGCGAAAGCAGCAGATCGAGAAAGTGATGGAGCTGGTCGACCTCCTCCCCCATCTCGAGAAGCCTGTGCATCAGTTTTCCGGGGGCATGAAAAGAAGGCTGTCGCTGGCGATCGCCCTACTCCATGATCCGGATGTCCTTTTCCTTGATGAACCGACTGTCGGGATCGACCCGGTGCTCAGAAAAGAGATATGGGATGGATTTCATAAACTCAAAGACGAAGGCCGGACCATCATCATCACCACCCACGTCATGGATGAAGCGGAGCGCTGCGACCGCCTGGGGCTCCTGCAGCATGGGGAGATCATATCGAGTGACACACCCCGGGCTATCAAATCCGCTTACGGTGTGGATTCCATCGAAGACGTATTTTTGAAAAATGGAGGTGTTTCTCTTGAGAATTAGCGGTTTTGTCGTTCGCATCATCAGGCAGCTTTTTCGGGATAAACGAACGCTTGCGCTTATGTTCCTCGCCCCTCTTTTAATTTTGACGATGCTTTCGCTTGTGTTTTCCTCGGAGGATTATGAACCGAAAGTGGCCGTGGTCGATGTACCCCAGCCCCTCCAGGCAAAGCTTGACCTTGATGATTTCGAGCGCTTTGAAAATAAAGATGAGGCACTTTCTGCGATGAAGGACGGGGACCTGGACGGATACGTCACGTTTGACGATTCCAAAACGCCTGATATCACCGTCGAAGGGAGCGACCCGTCGGTTAACGGGGCCGTGCTGAAGAAGGTCCAGACCCTCTTCCCATCCCAATCTATGAATCTGGCTGACTCGGTAACGTTTTTATATGGAAATGAAGACATGGGGATGTTTGATTCGTTCGGGCCGGTGCTGCTTGGATTCTTCGTGTTCTTCTTCGTCTTCCTGGTTAGCGGGGTCTCATTTTTACGAGAAAGGACGACCGGCACGCTTGAAAGGCTGCTGGCTTCGCCGATCAAAATTTGGGAGATGGTCTTGAGCTATGTGATCGGATTCGGGATTGTGACGCTGCTGCAGGCGGCGCTGATATCCTGGTTTTCCATCTATATACTCGATATGATGATGGCAGGCAGCTTTTTTAACGTACTGATCGTGATCGTACTGCTTTCGTTCACGGCACTGACGCTGGGGATCCTGCTGTCGGCGTTCGCGAAAAATGAGCTTCAGATGATGCAGTTCATCCCGATCGTCGTGGTTCCGCAGATCTTTTTTTCCGGGCTGTTCAACCTTGACACGATTTCGGAGTGGCTCAGCTGGGTGGGGCCGCTGACGCCGCTCTATTATGCAGCCGGCGCGCTCCGGGATGTGATGATCCGCGGGTTTGGCTTCGGCGATCTGCTGTTCAATCTCTCGGTCCTTGCCGGATTTTCACTGCTGTTCATGATCCTCAATGTTGCAGCGCTGAAAAAATACCGTAAAATATAAGGTACTACGACTACGTTAGGGGTTTACACATGGCTGAGGAAAAAGATATTTTCAAGCAATTATTCGAACAGGAGGAACCGTTCACGGAGAAGCAGCAGAAGATCGTGGAAGCCGCGATCGAGATGTTTGCCGAAAAAGGCTACGCCTCCACTTCGACAAGCCAGATCGCCAAGAAAGCAGGCGTGGCCGAAGGAACGATCTTCCGTCATTATAAAACGAAGAAGGATCTGCTTCTGTCGATCGTATCTCCGACCATGGCCAAACTGATCGCGCCGTTCGTGATCCGCGATATCAACAAAGTATTGGACGCCAGATACGAACGCTACGAAGATTTTCTGAAGGCGATGATCCTGAACCGCCAGGAATTTCTGAAGGATAATATGACCGTCTTTAAAATCCTGATCCAGGAGATCCCGTTCCACCCTGAACTGAAGGAACAGTTCAAGGAGCATATCGCGCGTAAGATTTTCGAAAAATTCACCGCCCTTGTCGATCACTACAAAGAGAAAGGCCAGATCATCGACCTTCCGTCACCTGCTGTGGTGCGCTTCTCGGCGACCAGCATCTTCGGCCTGCTGCTCGTCCGCTATGTGTTCCTCCCCGAGGAAGACTGGGATGACGAGAAGGAAATCGAGATGACGGTGCAGATGATCATGAATGGTGTGGGAAAAGAGTAGAACGTAATGAGCTCCGGCTGCGTCCGGGGCTCTTTTTTTATGCCGTTTTACGCCAGGGTTTCACGGGTAACATACATTACATAGTTAAAGGAGGAATTCTGATGAACTTTCCATTTCATGATAAAACGCTGGAAGGACAGCATATTTTAATCACCGGGGCGACCGGCGGAATCGGGTATGCTGCGGCAAAAGCAGCCGTCGCTGCCGGTGCGCGGGTGACGATCACGGGACGAAATGAAGAGAAATTGAGTGAGTTGAAGCAGGAGTGCGGGGACGGCGACGTATTCGCGGTCAGAGCGGATCTGTCCAAGCCCCAGGCGCGCGACCAGCTGGTCGAGGCAGCCGCGAACGAATTCGGTCCAATCACCGGCCTCCTCAATTCAGCCGGGATTGGCGGCGGTGACATCGTTGAAAACCTGTCTGAAGAAGATCTGCGGGGCATCATGGAACTCAATTATTTTTCTCTGGTCGAACTCACGCAGCTCGTTTATAAAGGCATGAAAGACAAGGAAAAAGGATCGATCGTCAACATCGCTTCCCTCTCAGGGCTCCGGGGTACGCACGGCAACTCAGCATACAGTGCATCCAAGTTCGCGGTGGTCGGCTTCACGCAGGCGTTCGCCCTTGAAGCGATTGAACACGGCGTACGCGTCAATGCGGTGTGCCCGGGATATGTGGATACCGAAATGGGCCGGAACGCCATCAAATCAAAAGGTGAACGCAACGGCCGCAGCTACGAGGAGCAGCTGGAACTTGCAAAAGAAAGCATCCCGTCCGGCCGGCTGACTTCTCCTGAAGAAGTGGCGAACACAATCGTGTATCTGTTGAGTGATGCAGCCGAAAACATCGTCGGCGAGTCCGTCAAGATCTCGGGCGGAAGCGTGATGAGGTGATTTTTTGGAGTTGTGACCGCTGTTTTCAATAGCAGCGGCCACATTTTTGATGAAATGACGGACCTTTGTGTTTGGTGAGGAAGCATATACAGCGAATTTGGGAGTGAAACAAGCGCCGGCTGGACGTTTATTATCAAAAACGGAGGTTATATTATCAAGAATCCAATTATATTATCAAAACCGGACATTTTATTATCAAAAATTAAAATATATTATCAAGTCGCCCGCCAGTCCCAATCCACCCCTCTGACCCGGCCGCACACACTTAATACGTCCATACTCCCATCTCCATCCTCCCCGTCCAAAAATTAGTCCCTTCCGCTCTTCACAAAAATATCCATTCTATGGTTTAATGAATAGTACATTGGAACGATATTAATCAATGAGGTTGTCATTTTTTTAACGAAGGTTTCTTTATATACTAAAAGCAGGAGAAGGATCCGCCGCTTTTTTTTTAACAATTTAACCGAACATACGTTCTAATGGTGGTGAAAAAAATGGACTCATTGAAAGAAAGATTTTACCGTATCTACCCGGATTTAAAGGGAAATAAAGCAGTGGAATCGTTTATGAACCGGCCCGAACACCAGGAACTTTTGAGAGAATTTTTGACGTCGCCGAGTGCATCGTCGGAGGATTGCCTGAATGAGGCATTCAAGGCCCATTATTTCGGAATCAGATTCACTTCCTATGTCAGTTCATCCTTATATTTTCATAGCGTCAATTTTGATAAAAAAATCCGCCTTCACCGCGGCAGGCAGCTCTTGACCCTCGATCAGCCGCTCGGCGGTGATGAAGACGGTACATTCAAGGACATGATACCGGGGCACGGTGAGCCGATCTCTTTGCCCGAACAAAGCCTGGAAGAATCCATCACGGATGACAGCCTCCTCCATGCATACAGAAAACTCACAGACCGGCAGAAGGAGATCCTTGACCTGGCTTATGTCAGGGAGCTGAGCGATACCGAAATCGCAGAAATCCTGAACATATCACAGCAGGCTGTTTCGAAATCCCATAAAAAAGCCTTGGCAAAATTAAAAGAAGAATTACGGAAGGAGAACTGAAATGAACGCACTTTATGACATGGTAAAAGAAGCGCAGGATGACAGTCTTTATGAAGTGAATGTGGTGCAGAGCTTCGAGCCGAAGATCAAAAAGTCGCTGCGCCTGACGCATCTGGAGAACAGGGAAGATCTCGAACAGGAACTCAGGATCAAGGTGATCGGATATGTACGCAGTTATTCACTCGAAGACGTTCCTGGATTGTTTGATTTACGAAAATAAGCGCCCCGAAAGGACCAGTAAACACGTCTCCCCCTCGTGTTTACTGGTCCTTTTTGATTTTCTTACAAAGTTTCGGAAGCGGGTTGTAAATTAGCACCCCTCTCCTTCTTTATAAGGTGTAAGGCAAACAAAACAGCGTAAGAAGCGGCAGGGATGGCCGCTCTTATCCTGCATCCCTTTTGGATGTCTCACAACCCAAACCACGTCCTCAGCGCTTCACAATGCGCGATGGGCAATCCAAAAAAGGGAGATGTTTTGATGAACTGGACAAGAACAATGAGAAATGGTGACTCCGGCAGTGATGTTAAGGAACTTCAGATCCGTGTTGCAGGCTGGGCTGCAGATTCCCCTTCGCAGACGAGAGTAGCAGTAGACGGGGCATTCGGTCCCGGAACCGAGGCCGCCGTGAAGAGGTTCCAGCGTGCGTATGGGCTCTCAGCGGACGGAATTGCCGGTCCCGCTACCCACACTCAGTTAAATGCACTGGAAAGCAGCGACGGGTCGACCGCCCACTTCAGCTTCAGTGAATTTTATTCAAAAGACGGCAGCGGATTTTCCGGAGGGAAGGTCGGTTCCACACAGGTAAAAGAAAATGTCCGCCGCTTGATGTATAAGCTTGAAGCCCTCCGCAAAAAGCTTGGCAACGTGCCGATCACGATCAACTCAGGATTCAGGAGCATCAGCCACAACAGCAGCGTAGGCGGCGCATCGAACAGCATGCACCTGTACGGCGTGGCATCCGATACAAACCCTTCAGGAAAAACGCCTTCCCAGACAGCCGAAATCGCAAAAACATGCGGATTCAGCGGCATCATCAAATACAATACGTTCGTCCATGTCGACAGCCGCATCGAATATCCATACGGATCTCAATTCTGGTACTGGGCGTAGGAAGGGAGGATGATCAGTATGCCAACGATTGTACTTGATCCCGGACACGGCGGGAACGATCCCGGGGCAGCCGGTAACGGTCTCCAGGAGAAACAGCTGACACTTACCATCGCTTCAAAGGTAAAAACACTTCTTGAAGAACAATATATCGTGGACGCCATCATGACCCGGACCTCGGATGTCTATGTCGGACTATCAGAGCGGGCCCAGTTCGCAAATGGAATCGGAGCTGATTACTTCGTCTCCTTCCACCACAACGCCGGCGGCGGGACCGGGTTTGAAAGCTATATCTATCCCGGCACGTCGGGCACGGAAACAGGAAGGCGCCAGGACGTCCTTCATGCTGAAATCATGAAGTTTTATGGGGGCTACGGACTCCGTGACCGCGGACAGAAGGAAGCCAACTTCGCCGTCCTCAGGGAAACCGCGATGCCTGCGATCCTGCTTGAAAATCTGTTCATTGACCATGAGGGCGATGCTTCACTTTTAAAAAATGCCTCGTTCATCCAGGATCTTGCCGTGGCGATTGCCTCAGGGATCGCCAAAGCAGTCAACCTGCAGCCTTGATTTAGATTATGACCTGGCTCCGGGTAGTTAAACCCCTATACAGGCTATCCCCGGCCCCGCACCACACACCATCTTTAAGGAGGTCTCGCAATGGAATATTCAGTGTTCATACAATTGCTGGGTAACTTCGGTTTTCCGATTGCAGTCACTCTCTTTCTGCTCGTCAAGCTTGAGAAGAAACTCGAACAGCTCGAGCTTGCCATCCACGCCTTGTCGAAAGCCTTCTCCAAACAGGAAGGCAAGAGCGATAAATAGTATTTCCGCCTTGTAAAAGAGAGGGAGCCAAATCCGGTTCCCTCTCTTTTTTTATACGAAAATATAAAGAACTCTTTTACTAGATTCTAGTACTTTCAAACAAGCCTTTCTTCCTTATTTATCATAAAATAAAAGGAGGTCATAATATGTATAAAACCAGCACCGGCACAGGCCGCGCCAAGATTTCTTTCACATTTAACATCGAACGTTTCACTGCCCATCTGTTAGACATTTTGACAAGAGAATGACCCCGCCGGCTCCCCTCTGAACTGGCCGTCCAGTGACTTTTCTTGATTTTCTGGACAAGTTGTTTTTTCAACCAAAAAAGCCTCTCCCGCTCATTAAGGGAAAGGCTTTTCTTATCTTATTCTTCCAGTGTTAAAGAATTCATGTCCACTTGATATAGCTTGTCATCATTCTCTTTCGGGAGCCCCCTGCCGTCCGTGTTATTTGACACGAAATAAAGAGTGTCCCCTTCCACGAGCACGTCCCGGATACGCCCGAACCCTTTGATCAGAGTTTTGACCTCTTTCGTCCCCGGGTCAAACAGCTTCACGCTCTGGCCGCCAAGGGCCGCGAACACAAGCTTATCATTCCAGAAATCCGCACCCGACGGAGCCCATGAAGGTTCTCCCGAATGGGCAAGCGGTGAGACCATGCCTTCGGCTTTTTCGTCACCCGTGATCTCCGGCCAGCCGTAATTCTTCCCGGCTACGATCAGGTTTACCTCATCGTAGCCGTTCGGCCCGTGTTCCGTTCCGTACAGTTTCCCGGCTTCATTCCAGGCAAGTCCCTGGGGATTGCGGTGGCCATATGTGTACACCGGGGAATCAGCGAACGGATTGTCATCCGGAATGCTGCCGTCGAGGTTGATGCGCAGGATTTTGCCTCCGAGGAAGGAAAGTTCCTGGGCTTTTTCTTCCTGCGTGGCGTCACCCGTCGTGATATACAGCTTCCCGTCGGGGCCGATCTTCAGCCGGCCGCCGTGATGGTACTGTGCCCCGCTCGGGATCTTATCGAGGAGTACACGGGTTTCATCCCACGCATCCCCCGACCTTTTCAGCACCACGACTCTGTTATAGGGGGTCCCGTCCTCCGCGTTGTACGTATAGTAGGCGAATGCCTGTTGATTCTCTTTGAAATCAGGGTGGGGGACGAGTCCCATGAAACCTGCCTCGGGCTGGCTGGCAAGCGGCTTGGAGAGATTCACTTTCACCTTGGCCTGCCTGCCTTCCTTGATTTCCACGATGCCGCCGGTCCGCTCCGTCAGGTAGAAATCGCCCCCGTCCTTCACAATCGACCAGGGGATGGAGAGGTTCTCTGCAAGTATTTTATGTTGGGTCTCACGCTTGCTGACCGACTCGCTCTCTTCTTCCTGTTGTCCTCCGCATGATGTGAGAATGAGCAGAAGTCCGATCATCGGGATCATTCTTTTCTTACTAAAAAAAGATCTCATCGGCCGCTGTCTCCTTTATCATTTTTTCATCAGTATGGACAACCATTGAAGAATTCAACCTATTTCACTGGAGATTGAATGGCCTCCCTGATGGCTTTTGCCACTCCGTCATCACGGTTTGCCGCTGTCTGGTACGTGCAGAATTCCTTGATTTGAGCGAGCGCATTGCCCATCGCGACCGGACGGCCGACCACTTTCATCATCGACAGGTCATTGAGGTTGTCCCCCATTGCCATCCCGTCCTCCGGGGAAAGTCCTTTTTCCTTTAACACTTTCTCCAATGCAACGCCTTTCTGCGCCTCGATGCTGTTCACTTCAAGGTTTTCTTTCCCGGATGAGCTGACCGCGATTCCGTCGATGTTCTTCAGCTTTTCATTCGCTGCCTTCAGCTGTTCATCGTCAAAAGAGAAGACGAGGAATTTATAAACAAGCTGGGAATCGTCATTGAAAATCGCACCGTAATCGTCGACGAGCCTGATATGACCATTTTCAAAACGTTCACGCGCCGCCTGTCTCACCTGTTCCTCCGTCACATCGGGGTTCGCTGTCGTAAAGATATCCACGATCAGTTCGATTCCCATATCATAGTTTTCCGTGTACGTACCCTTGTCGGTGTAAACTTCAAAGTATATGCCAGTCTCATTGAGGGCTGCTGCGATTTGCTTTGCATGAGAGGACTCTATGCCCGCTTGATGGACGATCTGTCCTTCTTTACTTCTGACTTCCGCCCCGTTCACGCAGATGATATCGCAGGATATTCCGGCATCCTTAAGCACGTGACGCGCCTCTTCATAGGAACGTCCCGTTGCCACGATCACTTCGATTCCCTGCTTCTGAGCGTCAAGGATCGCCTGTTTATTCGCTTCCGAGATTTCCTGGTTTTCATTTAATAATGTTCCATCCATATCGCTTGTAATGCTCGTAATCATGATCCTACACCTTTCATTTCTGTATTTTTCACATGCTGTCATTCTATTCTTCTTTAGCATTTGCTCTCTGTGCATTTGTTATTTAGTCATTGTATCAGAACGCTCCTGTTTTTGACATTCTCGCGCCTTTTATACAGAAATATTGAATGTTCATGCATGACAGGGGGGTGATTGGGGTATGAGAATAATAGGCAGGTGTGCAGAAAAAACATAAGGAGGGATTCTTAATTTGGAGAATCGTAAAAATTTAAATAAAGTTTTTTGGATTTCGGCGGTTGCAATCGCCATTTTAGTTGTTTTCGGTGCCGTCTTTCCCAAACTGTTTGCAAAAGGGGCAAATGCAGCATTCGGGTTCACTACATATGCATTCGGCTGGTTTTACTTATTATCCGTACTTATTTTTGTTTTATTTTTAGTGGCACTGGCCATAAGCAAATACGGGAAAATCAGGCTTGGACGTGATGATGAAAGGCCTGAGTACCCATTCTTCACCTGGATCGGGATGCTGTTTTCAGCCGGATTCGGGATTGGACTCGTCTTCTGGGGAATAGCCGAACCGATGAGCCATTTTTTCGAAACGCCTTACCCTTCGACGGAACCGCTGACAAAAGAAGCAGCGCGGCTTTCGATGGCGTATTCCTTTTTCCATTGGGGCGTCAGCCAATGGTCCGTCTTCACCATTGTCGGCCTGATCATCGCTTACTTCCAGTTCAGGAAAGGGGAAAACGGCTTGATCTCCACTTCCCTTTCCCCGATGTTCGGCAAACGCAAACGGGCTAAAGGCATCAAGAATACAATCGATATCCTTGCCGTCATCGCAACCGTCATGGGGGTGGCCACGTCGCTGGGACTTGGGATCCTTCAGATCAACGGCGGATTGAACACCGTATTCGGGATGGATGACAGCACCCTCAGCCAGCTGCTGATTGTGCTTGTACTGCTGATCCTTTACCTGACTTCCTCGACGACGGGGCTAGACAAGGGGATCAAGTGGCTCAGCAATCTCAATCTGTCACTCGCGCTCCTGCTCATGCTGTTCGTCTTTATTGCAGGGCCGACCGTTTTCATACTCAATACGTTCACACTGGGGATCGGTGATTATATCACCAACTTCATCCGGTACAGCCTGCGCCTCACCCCTTATCAGGGTGGGTCATGGGTGCAGGACTGGACGATTTTCTACTGGGCATGGGCAATCGCCTGGTCTCCGTTCGTCGGTGCGTTCGTCGCCCGCGTCTCAAGGGGCAGGACGATCAGGGAATTCATCATCGGGGTGCTGGTCATCCCGCCGATGATCGCCCTGCTTTGGATTGCCATCTTCGGCGGAACGGCCCTGCACTTTGACCTGTTCGGCGGAACATCGATCGCAGAAGCCGTCAATCAGGATGTAACCAAAGCATTGTTCACGACCTACGCCGAGCTTCCGTTCACGATGCTCCTGAATGTGCTCTCGATCCTATTGATCTTCACATTCCTGATCACATCAGCCGACTCGGCCACCTATATCCTGAGCAGCATGACAACCGAAGGCAGCCTGAACCCGCCGATGCTCGTCAAAATTGTATGGGGCGTACTCATCGCCGCCATCGCCGCCGTCCTTCTCCTCTCAAGCGGACTCGAAGGCCTGCAGACAGCATCACTCGTATCAGCCCTGCCATTCACCGTCATCCTGCTGCTCATGTGCTTCACCCTCTTCAAACTACTAAGAAAAGAAATACTGCCAAAACCAAAACCAAAAAAGCACAAACAAGCTCAATAACAATTTTTCCGGTCCTCTTTCAAAGGGGGCCGTTTTTTGTTTCCCGATTGTTATTTACTGGATAATATCTTGTTTAATTTTATCTATATTAAAGTCCGGAGTGGATTGGAGCGGAAGGCATTTGACTCCGGCGGGAGATAGAGGAAAGGTCGAGACCTGTCCAGCTCCGGCGGTTAGCCCCTCGAGGTCATAAGCTAAATGGCCCAAGAAGGCAAAAAGCGCCTTCCCGGACCATTCATCTTATACTTGTCGGGGCTGAACGAACCGCCTGTGCATTTCCTCCCGCAGGAGCGCAGCGACGAGGAGGCTCGACTTCCTCCCCGCGGAAAGCAAATGCCTGGAGCGCAAAGGAACGGTCCTGAATTTTATCCAAACTAAATTATAAGAAAATTCGACATCTTGAAAGGGTTTTCACACAACATTATAGAAGTATAAGAATCGGGATGGTTTTAAAAAGAAAAAAACACAAAGGGGAGAAAATGAATTGAAACCGTTAATTTCACTATCAAACCGGATCATGCAGCGGTACCTGCCCGATCCGTTTCTGTTTGTGGTCATCCTGACCCTCGTCGTATTCGGGTTGGGACTCATCTTCACAGACAGCACAAGCATCCAGATGGTCCAGTTCTGGGGAGAAGGATTCTGGGCGCTATTGGCATTCTCCATGCAGATGGTCCTGGTTCTCGTAACCGGCTATGTACTTGCGAGCAGCCCGATCTTCAAACGATTCCTCGGCTTCCTTGCTTCATTTGCAAAATCGCCGGGATCGGCCATCGTCATCGTCACGGTCGTTTCGATGATCGCAAGCTGGATAAACTGGGGCTTCGGACTTGTCATTGGGGCACTTTTCGCGAAAGAACTCGCAAAACGGGTCAAAAACGTGGATTACCGTTTGCTGATTGCAAGTGCATATTCAGGGTTCGTCGTCTGGCATGCAGGATTTTCAGGCTCGATTCCATTATCAATCGCGACCGAGGGACATCCGTTTCAGGATTTGATCGGCGTCATATCGACCGGCGACACGATTTTTGCTTCATTCAATCTTATTATCGTTGCCGTTCTGTTCGTCGTCCTGCCGATCACCGCAAGACTGTTGATGCCTTCGAAGGACGAGACCGTAACAGTTGATCCTTCACTCTTCAACGAAACTGCTGCGGCAGTTGAGACAGAAGCGCTGACGCCAGCTGAAAAAATGGAAAACAGCATGGTCCTCTCCGTGGTCATCGGGATTCTCGGTGTGATTTTCCTTGGGTACTATTTTGTAAAAAATGGCTTTGCCCTCAACCTGGATATCGTTAACTTCCTGTTCCTGTTCCTCGGCATCCTTTTCCACGGGACACCGAAGCGGTTCCTGGCTGCCGTACAGGAAGCGATCAAAGGGGCAAGCGGAATCGTCATCCAGTTCCCGTTCTATGCAGGGATCATGGGGATGATGACGGCATCCGGTCTGGCCGTGGTCATGTCAGAAGCCTTCGTATCGATTTCAAATGATGTGACATTCTATTTCTTCGCATTCATCAGTGCGGGGATCGTCAATTTCTTCGTTCCTTCAGGCGGAGGACAGTGGGCGGTTCAGGCTCCGATCATGCTCGATGCTGCCCAGACCCTCGATGCCTCCGTGGCAAAAACAGCTATGGCGGTTGCCTGGGGAGATGCGTGGACGAACTTGATCCAGCCGTTCTGGGCGCTGCCTGCCCTTGCCATCGCAGGACTGAAGGCAAAGGATATTATGGGCTACTGCGTATTTATCCTTGTCATCAGCGGAATCGTCATTTCACTTGGATTGTTATTTTTATAAATCAACCGGGCCGGCTTAAAAAAAGGACGGCCCGGCTTCCTTACTGGTATTAGTATCCAGTCGGTTTATTATGAAAAAAGATGGGGTAAATATCGGATTGTGTCGAATAATAATGGTGGTTTTCTGCAGCTATTAACCTGCTCACATGCAGCATTCATTGACTGAGGTATGAATTTCCACCTGGACAAATTTATATGTATACACTAAAATGAATAATGTTTCATTCCAGCAAATGATCAACAGAGGTGAATCCATGAACCAGCAACGCTTTACATTAACCAGTCATTTACGATTTATCATTCCTTCATTGATAGGAATTTTTCTATTCATCATTCCGATTCCGCAAGAGGACGGGATTACGATTCCGATCGCCATTTTATCAGGGTGGCTTCAGGATAGCATCGGGACGCTTGTCCCAGCGATCATGACAGGCCTGATTGTGTTGACCGTGATCGGGACATTCATCACAAAAGCAGCCCAGCCGGAAGCGATCAAGAAATCGCCATTTTTCTATAATCTTTTCAATGTACCGGCCGTTTGGGTAGTCGTAAGGGTATTGGGTGCCGTTTATGCAGTCATGACTCTTTTCAAAATCGGGCCTGAATGGGTATGGTCCGATGCGACCGGAGGACTTCTTCTGAATTCTGAAGGACTTCTCACGATTTTATTTTCCGTCTTTTTATTTGCAGGGCTGTTCCTGCCATTATTATTGAATTTCGGACTACTGGAATTATTCGGGGCACTGCTCACGAAGATCATGAGACCGCTGTTCGGATTACCAGGGCGTTCTTCCATCGACTGTCTGGCTTCCTGGCTCGGGGACGGGACGATCGGGGTCCTGTTGACAAACAAGCAGTATGAAGAAGGATATTATACGAAGAAGGAAGCGGCCATCATCGGTACGACATTCTCGGTTGTATCCATCACATTCAGCTTAGTCGTCATTTCAGAGGTCGGACTTGGGGATTACTTCATTCCCTTCTACCTGACGGTGGCAGCAGCCGGCTTGATTTCCGCGATCATCCTGCCGCGCATCCCGCCATTATCCCGCAAACCGGATACGTACTATAACGGCCAGGAAGGGAAAGATACGATGGAAGTCATCCCGGAAGGCTACACGCGTTTCGGATACGGTTACGAGTCTGCGCTTGTGCAGGCCAAGAACAACAACAGCGTATCAAAATTCTTTGCAGACGGTATGAAGAATGTACTCGATATGTGGATGGGTGTGGCTCCGATCGTTATGGCGATTGGTACAACCGCGCTGATCGTTGCGGAAAACACGCCGTTCTTCGAATGGATCGGCATGCCGTTCATCCCATTATTGGAACTTCTTCAGGTTCCAGAGGCAACGGAAGCATCCAAATCAATCCTTGTCGGTTTTGCCGATATGTTCCTTCCTGCAATCTTTGGCGGCGGAATCGAAAGCGAATTGACACGTTTCGTTATCGCATCCCTGTCAGTGACACAGCTCATCTACATGTCTGAGGTTGGGGGATTATTGCTTGGTTCGAAGATTCCGGTGGACTTCAAGGACCTTGTGATCATCTTCTTGCAGCGTACATTCCTGACGTTGTTTGTGATTGTGGGTATCGCGCATATGATATTTTAATAGTGGTTAGAATGAAAACCAGGTCCTTTTTTAGGGGACCTGGTTTTTTAATGTCATTCCGTCTACCTTGTGATCTGACTTTTTATACCGCAGTTGATTTCCGTGGAAGACTACGCTTTCCGCGGGTAGCCTGTGAGCCTCCTCGGCTTTGGCTTTTATTGTCTAGCTGCAGGGCTTAGAGGCACATGTCATAAGCCAAACCGACCAAGAAGGCAAAGAACGCCTTCGTGGCCGATTCGTCTTATGCCACACGCCTCTGAGCAAAGCCCTTCCGCTTTTCTGATAGGAGTCTTCGTCTTCCACTACAATCAACTGCTGGAAACTAGTAATATGTTTAACGTGCCAAATCCTTCATCAACATAATTCTCTATAATCAAGACCCATCTTTCACTTTCCTAGAACTCAAATACTCTTTTACTAAGGATAATCTCGTCCCTATGCCAAGATAAACAATTATCCCTGTAGTGATCCCAAGAATCGAAGTAATCAGTGCACGGTAATAGATACTCAGTGTTTCGGGCAACAGGCTGTCGGCCATGTACTTGACCAGCCAGACTGTGAGTGACATGGCGATTACAAGCAGGAATACTGATCGCAGTGTCTTTAGCAGGGGCAGGATGTCGAGCCGGATCGCTTTCCTGATAACGATGACGTTGTAGAGTATGGATACAGAGAATCCAATGTAGGTTGCCAAGATCGGACCCGTTTCATCTAAGTAAGGGGATAATAAATAATTCAAAATGATTTTAAGAATGACCCCCAATAAGACCCCGGTGATTAATGTCTTCTGCCTGTTTATCCCCTGCATCACGGCCGCGGAGACTGTGAACAATGCGAAAACAATGGCGGCTAAGGAATACCACTGAAGAATCCCGCCGCCCAGATCCGGGCTGTTCTGCAGTCCAAACACAATCAGATAGACGGGTTTTCCCAGAATACAAAGACCCATGGCCGCCGGTAAAGTGAAGAACATCAGGAGCTGGATGCTTTGATGGATTCTATTTTTCACTTCTGTCATTCTTCCGCTTGTATAGGCAGACGTTATGCCCGGGATCAACGACATACCAAAAGCTGTCGCCAGTGACACAGGGACCATTACGAGTATTTGTGCTAAGCCGATGACTGAATTAACGGTTTCTGATTCATGTAATGTATACCCTGACGATTGAAAGATCGGGTTTATGGTGAAGGTATCGATATTCTGATAAATCGGTATAGCGAGGCCCGCCACTACAAAGGGAAAGGCATATCCAATCAGTTCCTTAAAGATAGACGTGATTTCAAGATCCATATTATTGAGGCTTTGATCTCGCTGCTTCTTTATCAAGTGCCTCCGTTTATAAAAGTAAAAAAGCAAAACAAAGAACCCTGCCACTCCCCCGATAAATGCAGCAAAGGTCGCGATTCCGACTGCGTTTTTAAGAGATCCATCTAGCATGTGAATGACGATATAAGCACCAGCCAGGATAAAGACAATCCGCACGATTTGCTCAATGACGGTACTGACAGCAGACGGCCCCATCGATTGACTCCCCTGAAAATAGCCGCGAAAAATACTCATCACCGGAATGATTAATAAAGCAAAGCTGACGAGCCGGATCACAAATTCGACATCTTCCAGTGAATTACCCGTTGGATCATTCGGATCAATCACGAATCCTGCGAGAAATGGAGCAGTCAGATATAAAACCGCAAAAGATATGAACCCGCTTATGATCATAAAGTACATCCCATATTTTAATAGATTCAATCCCACCCGATAGTTTCCCAGTTCATTGTATTTCGAAACGAATTTCGATACAGCAAGCGGAAGACCTATTGTCGAAATGCTTAGCAAAATGGTATACGGGCTGTATGCATACTTGTACAAAGCATATCCCTGCGTACCAACCAAGGCAGTGAAAGGTATAATATAAAGAAACCCCAGAACCTTGGATATCAGGGTGGATGCGGTCAAAAAGAACGTTCCCCTTATAAATTTATTTTCCACAGTAACACCCCGGCAAGTTTGATAGAGTTAAAATCTCACTCTAACATATTAACATAAATATCCAATTACAATTAGTAGACTCCTAATAAAAAACGCACAGGATTTCAAATGAAATCCACGTGCGTTTTGGTTTGATGGTTTATTTATTCATCCCCAGCATACCTTGGAAGCAGCACCTCCACCGTGGTCCCCTTACCCAGTTCCGACTCGATGTGAAGGCAGCCTTTGTGGTCCTGAAGGATTTTCTGGCTGACGGTGAGTCCGAGGCCCATCCCTTTTTCTTTGAGGGTGAAGAACGGTTCGCCCAGGCGCTTCAGACGTTCAGGCGGTATGCCTGTACCCTGGTCGGCTACGGAAATCTTGATATTCTTATCTTCCATTATGCAATCGATCGTGATATCGCCTTCGTCCATGGCGTCGATGGCATTTTTCACGATGTTGATCAGCACCTGGATGATCTGGTTCTTGTCCCCGTACACTTTGATTGGTGTATCAGGGCTGTTTTCATGGATGGTGATGCCTTTCAGCAGGGCTTCGTGGCCCATCACTT
Source organism: [Bacillus] enclensis (assembly GCF_001456935.1). Taxonomy (GTDB): domain Bacteria; phylum Bacillota; class Bacilli; order Bacillales; family Bacillaceae_B; genus Rossellomorea; species Rossellomorea enclensis. Next base: position 463,348 of record NZ_KQ758485.1, read on the forward strand.
TTGTAATATATTCAAGGACTTCCCGCAGATCGAATGGACTGAATTCCCTCATTTGCGGTTTGGATAAGATCAGGAGTTCACCTACGATTTGATTGATGCGGTCCATCTCTGAGGACATGACTGACAAATAACTTTCGGAGACGTGTTCGTTCTCTTCAAGCAGCTGGATGAACCCTTTGATGCTTGTGAGCGGATTGCGGATTTCATGGGCGATGCCGGCCGCGAGTTCTCCTACCACAGAAAGCTTTTCTTTCCTTAAAAGCATTTCCTCGGCTATTTTCTGCTGGGAGATGTCCCTTCCGATGATGACCAGGCCTTTCCGGCTCCCATCTTCATGGAAAAGGGGTACTTTGATGACATCGAAGGTCTTGAATTCCCCATTCGGCAAATAAAATCCTTCCTCACATCTCGTCACGTCACCAGCCTGCCAGGATTCTTCATCCGAATCGACACAATAGTCAAAGGCATCTTTAAAAAAAGGGACAAGTTCACCCAGTTCACGGTCTGTTTTTCCGATATAATCGATATCCTCCAAATTATAGAGGTGCCGGCCGAATTGATTCACCTTGAGCCAGCGCCCCTCCCCGTCTTTGAAGCAGACAAAATCAGGGAGTGAGTGGAGCAGGGTGGATAATTGGTTTTTTTCTTCAATCAGCTGATGATATTCGGTATAGAGGGCTGCTGCCTTCCGCCTCATGTTTAGAAGGAAGAAGCCTCCCCCCATCATGATGATAAGGGAGATGACGAGCTCCCACGGGCCATCAAGAAGAAGAACAGTGAGGATCTGGAGTATGAACAACAGACCCGTCACGGCCGCAAGACGATTGAATGTTTGATTTTTGGCTTGTACCATTTTATCTTCCATGACGCCACCTGCGCGATCTTTTTCATATAATAACTTTATTATTCTATAATTCTGTCGAATTTACAAATATGAAAATGAACCCAAACAAAAAATTGACCACCTCTCTCTTGAAGGTGGTCAATTTTTGTCATCATTTCGTTTTTAGTTTATCGAGCATATCTGCTGTCATCTTGGCCAGGTCGAAGTTTGCTTTGAATCCCCACTCGGCTTTTGCAGCACTTGAGTCGATGGCGTCCGGCCAGCTTTCGGCGATTGCCTGACGGACAGGGTCGACGTCATAGTCGAGCTTGAAGTCCGGCTGGTGAACGCGGATCGCTGACGCTGCGTCTTCAGGTGCGATGCTCATTGCAGATACGTTGAAGGAATTGCGGTGTTCGAGTTTGGAAGGATCGGCTTCCATCAGGTCAATGATCGCCTGAAGGGCATCCGGCATGTACATCATGTCCATATGCGTTCCTTCACCTATGTAGGAAGTGTAGGCATTGTTCTTGATCGCCTCGTAATAAATTTCCACAGCGTAATCGGTCGTTCCTCCGCCAGGCAGCGTTTCATACGAAATCAATCCTGGAAAGCGAAGCCCTCTTGTGTCGACGCCGAACTTCTGGAAGTAGTAGTCGGAAAGAAGTTCCCCCGATACTTTATTCACTCCGTACATCGTCGTCGGACGCATGATCGTATCCTGAGGCGTCGAGTTTTTCGGAGTAGTCGGACCGAAAGCGCCGATCGAGCTTGGCGTAAAGAACTGGCAGTCCAATTCCCTTGCCGTTTCAAGTGCATTCACCAATCCGCCCATATTAAGGTTCCACGCAAGAAGAGGTTTCTTTTCAGCCGTTGCCGATAGAAGCGCAGCCAGGTGAATGATGGTGTCGACGTTATTCTTTTTGGCGATATCGAACATCTTCTCTGCATCCGTCACGTCCAGCTTTTCGAATGGACCGTTGTGGACCACATGGCTGTCGGTTTCACGGATATCGGTTGCGATGACATTATCCGAGCCATACACGCTTCTAAGCTTTGCCGTAAGCTCAGAACCGATTTGGCCCAATGCTCCTGTTAGTAAGATCTTTTTCATTTATTATGTCCTCCTGCAAAAAAAGCACATGGCCGGTGAACGGGAAACCCGTCCATCCGGCAAGGCATTGTATAGTAAATGTGTGGTTTAGATAATTCCAAGTTCTTTGCCGACTTTTTCATACGCCGCAATCGCCTGATCAAGCATCTCTTTCGTATGAGCTGCTGACGGCATGTTTCTCACGCGTCCCGTTCCTCTTGGTACAGTAGGGAATACGATGGATTTCGCATAAACGCCTTCTTCGTACAGACGCTTACTGAAGTCCTGAGTCGCCTGCTCTTCACCGATGATGACCGGTGTGATAGGTGTTTCACTTTTACCGATGTCAAAACCGAGTTTCTCAAGGTTCTCTTTCAGATAAGCACTGTTTTCCCACATCTTATCCTGAAGTTCCGTGCTGTTCATCAGAAGGTCGAGCGCTTCTGTACAAGCCGTCACGTCAGCCGGTGTAAGGGAAGTCGAGAACAGGAATGGGCGGGAGCGGACTTTCAGCCAGTCGATCAGGTTCTGTGTTCCTGCGACATATCCTCCGACTACCCCGATTGCTTTTGAAAGGGTACCCATCTGGAAGTCGACCTTATCCTGCAAACCGAAGTGCTTCACTGTTCCTTTACCTTTTCCAAGGACACCTGAACCGTGGGCATCATCCACATATGTCATCATGTCGAACTCTTCCGCAATCTCGACGATTTCAGGAAGCTTACAAACGTCTCCATCCATCGAGAACACACCGTCCGTGATGATCATGATTTTATTGTATTGGCCGGATTCCTTCGCTTCTTTCGCCTTCGCGCGGAGGTCTTCCATGTCAGAGTGATTGAAACGGATGATCTTGGCTTTTGAAAGGCGGCAGCCGTCGATGATCGAAGCATGGTTCAGCTCGTCAGAAAGAATGGCATCATTTTTGTCCATGACCGCTGAAATTGCCGCCATATTACAGTTGAAGCCTGATTGATACGCGATTGCTGCTTCTGTTCCCTTGAACTGGGCAAGCTTTTCCTCAAGCTTCACGTGCAGATCAAGCGTACCGTTGATCGTGCGGACAGCACCGGCACCGACGCCGTATTCTTTTACCGCTTCGATCGCTACCTTTTTCAGGCGCTCGTCTGTGGCTAGCCCAAGATAGTTGTTGGAGGAAAGATTTACGAGCTTCTTTCCTTTGATGGTGATGACAGGTCCGTTCGCACCTTCTAACGGATCGATTTCGTTGTATAAACCGCGGGCTTTCAGATCTTCCAGGTTTTCCTGCAAAAATGCATCAAGAGTTTTGCTTGTCATTTGGATATCCTCCTTTGGTATGTAAGCTCTTTTCGTAAATTTTGTAAGCGCTTTATAAACAGTTGTCCACTCCAAAAATACACTAAATATCTGATTTTTCTTTATTCTGCCATGTTTTTAATCTACTTTTTAGTTTAACATGTTTTTTCGTGATGGACAAAATTTTTTCAACCGAAATCATACGTTTTAGTGTTCCCGATTTATGAAAAATAGTGCGGATTTTTTTTTGCTGCTGGCGTTTTCTTAATATAGTTTGCCTTATTATACCGCAGTTGATTTCCGTGGAAGACTACGCTTTCCGCGGGCGAGCGGGGAGCCTCCATGGGATAGGTACTGGCCAGCTACAGGGCTTAGAGGCACATGTCATAAGCCAAACCGACCATGAAGGCAAAGAACGCCTTCCAGGCCGATTCGTCTTATGCCACACGCCTCTGAGCAAAGCCCTTTCGCTTTTCTGATAGGAGTCTTCGTCTTCCACTCCAATCAACTGCTGGATTGTCCATGAATTTAGGTTAACCTCATATAAAATATACCTCTTAAAAGAAAAAAGACGACCCTTGAAAGCATGTTAAGGTCGCCTTTTTATCATCTCGTTGATTATTTCTGTCCAAGCCCAATCAACTTACTGGTTTTTATAATTTCGTATCAATCTTCTCCAGCAGCGTGTCAATGCTCGCGTGATCTTCGGGGGACTGGTCGATGTGTTTCCAGACGGCTTTTCCTTTTTCGTTGAATAGGATGGTGGCGCCCTGGATGTAGACGTCCTGGGTTTTCATCGATTTCTGGACGAATTTCTTTTGGCCTTGTTCGTCCGGCATGAAGTTCTTCACTTTTCCTGTGACGAAGCCGAACAGGGCTTTTCCGAGCAGTTTCCATTTCGGCATGGTGACGGTGCCCGCCTGTTTGTAGCCTTCGCGGGCCGGATCGCCGTAGATCGTGAATGGAAACGGACCGAATTCATCAAGGAATTGCGAGACAAAGCTTCCTTTTGACGGAGCGATCACGACTAGATGGATAGTTCGTTTATCGAATTCTTCAACGCGCTCACGCAACTGCGTGAGGTAATTCCGGCAGATCGGTCAGCCAAGGTGGCGGACGAAGATGACTGCCGACTGCTTATCCTGAAGAAGCGTGTTGATATTCACTTCTTCCTGCGAATCGGGTCGCTGCAACATGAAGTCCATAGTATGACCTCCTCATCATTCTTGTTCCTATCATACCTAATGAGGGAGGGTTCATTCAAAACATATGGGTTCTGAAACTCTCTACTTCACTTTTTCGAGCCTCTTGATATGCTTCAGGCCTTCCCTTTTGCTTAACGGGGCAAGATTTTCACTTTCAATGAACTTCCTTACTGCTTCCGGATTTGTTTTTGAATACTCCCGGAGCGCCCATCCGATTGCTTTCTGGATGAAAAACTCCTTCGATTCATTGTGCATGAGGATGTAACGGAATAGGCGGCTTTCATCCGTCTTCTCCTTATACCTCAGCTGGTGGAGGATCGACGTCCGGTTCAGCCAGAAATCCTCAGCCTGTATCCACTTTTCGAGATAATCGTCCGCATTTTCTTTTTCATGGATTCTGCCTGCCAGATGAGGGGAGATGTGATCCACCGTGTCCCACCAGGATTTCGTTAAGACCATTTCCTCCAAAAGAGGTAGGTGCTCCCTCGTAAGCTGCTTTGCCTGCTTATCGAGCAGCGTCATCGCAGCATACTGGCATTCGCGCTGCGGCTGATCCCAAAGGGTGCGCACAATTTCCGTGAGCTCTTCCACCGGAGGCTTTCCGTTTTCTTTTAAAAACTCCCGCATCAGCGCATTCCGCTCCGGGGTCTTGATGCCGAAGAACTGGAATTGATTGCGCATATAGTTTTCCATCGCTTCCCGGTTTTCCTCATTTCGATTCTCCGTCAGCAATGAAACCAATCGAACTGCATACTCATGACCCATCTTTCTCCTCCTCTTCATCACAGTCGAAACAAACGACCTTCCCGCTGTCTTTTTTTACTCCGTTGAAAAAACCATCCAGGCAGTAAATCGGCTTCCCGCACGACTCGCAGTGACCCACCAGCTCCCTCATAGAAGCACGTCCCCTTTTTCCCGGAGATAATAGATATAATCCGTGGAGACTCCTTTTTCACCAAGCTGCCTGAGCATCGCGGAAATATTCCCGCGGTGATAGGTACCGTGATTAATGAGATGCTTCAGGATCTCTTCTCTTGTATTTTGGAATGTTTCCCCTTTACTTGTCTGATAACTGATGGAAACCGTACCATCTCCCATGTCATCAAGCCAGTCAAGGATCTCGCTATGTAAATCCGAAAAATCCATCTCGCATTCTTCAAGTGTCTCAAACATCTTTTTATCCACCGGTGAAGGTTCACCCTTTAACCTTGAGAACCATAATGCATCCACTTCATACAGATGAAAGAACGTCCGTTCAACGGACGGGAACACGCTCTGAATCTCTTCCCGAAAAACGTCCCTCGGCAGTGTCTTCAAATGACCCAGCAGCTTTCGGGTCGCCCACACATGATAGCTAAATTCCATTTTCCATCCACCCCTTTACAATAGTAGTTCTATCCCAGCGGTAGAAATCCTTTTTCTTAATAGTGGTGAGTCAGGGGGACAGGTACCGTGACCCAGTCTGCAGCATGATTCCTGGATGCTGCAAAAACTTAATTTGACAACCCCTTTAAAAAAGCAGTAAGTTCAACTGAAATAGCAGCTAAAGACGTGGGTTTCATGCTTTATTATGTGATTTCGTGCTTCAACCAAGCTTTTCACCATCCATAGTTGCCCCCGGACCCCGTCCAATCAAGATATATTATCAAAAACGATGCTTATATTATCAAAAATCCAAATATATTATCAAATCGAAAAATGGCCGCCCTTCCCTTGGAGCCGCGCAGCTTCAACGGCGGTAAATACAAAAAAAAAAAATCCCCTCAGCTCGCAAGGGGATTGTTTCTTTTGGATAATGGTCTTGCCAATACATAGTTCAGGAGCCGCTTGCTCTGCGGCAGGGAGACCCCGACGATCGAACCGAGCCCGAGCGCAATGACCACGGTACCGATGCCGACTGGTCCGCCGAGCATCCATCCGAAGAAAAAGACGAGGATCTCCATTCCGTTGCGGACATACTGCACCTTCCAGCCCGTCTTCTCGACAACGAGGAGCATGAGGCTGTCCCTCGGACCCGCTCCGAGGTCTGCGGATACATAGAGCCCGATCCCGTATCCGAGTACGATGATGCCGACAGCAAACACGATTGCCTGTACCACGATTGATTCCGGATCAGGAATCAAATAATTAAATATATCTATGAAAATACCAATTAAAAGCATATTTAGAAACGCACCGATCTTCGGGAATGACCTGGTTCCGAGGCCTGTAATCAACAGGATGACGAATCCGGCGATGATCGACCATGTCCCGATCGTAAGACCGAGCTGTTTAAAGAGGCCGTAGTGGAACACATCCCAAGGGCCGATTCCAAGGTCTTTTCCTTTGATCGTCAGGGTGATCCCGAGGGCCAGTACAAGCAGGCCGACAAAGAAAAACGCCCAGCGAATCACGAATTCTCTTTTCATGAAAATCCCTTCCCAATCTGTTAATTTCATTACACCCGGATAACTGTAACACAGATGGGGAAACAAAAAAATTTCATAAAACCGATCGGGTTGGTGAGGTTTTTAGGGCCGGACAACTAGGACGAACCCGCGTTGATCAACTCGATCAATTCGCCATCCGGCCCCTCATAAAAGACTGCTCTCCAGCCGTTACCCAGCTGGACCGGCCCTTCGTCGGGTTCCAGTCCCAGCCTGGAGAGCCGCACTATTTCCGCTTCCAGGTGTGCAGTTTCCCATGCGAAGTGGACCATGGATTGTGACAGCGCACTATCCCCGTCCTGAATGAGTTCCAGCCGCTCTTCATCCCTCTTTAAAAATACGATTTCCTCGCTCCCGATGACAGCAGTGAACTCTTCTTTAAAACCGAAATGAGTTTGATAAAACTGTTTTGAACGTTCCAGACTGCTGACGTTGATGCCCATGTGATGAAGTTTCATGATTTCACCTGATTTTCTTATTGTATTGGGTGGCTTTTTCTTATTGTAATGGGCGGCTTTGAAAGCCGGATGGACCTTGAGAAATGATTTTTGCTCGAAATGTTCACATTTGTGTTCAAAATAATTTATTTGTGCTCGAAACTTCACCCGTTATGCGCGAAATCTCATGACTTCTGCTCGACCTGTCGAATTTTCACGATAGACCAAGTGAAGGCACCAGGAACTAAAGCATCCCGAACCAACATTTACAAAATCAAATTCATATCACCAAATTCATGCCATAGATATCCCTTCGCAACCGCGGTCCGGTAGGCGCTCATAAGATGTTGCCGGGATATGAAAGCCTGAAGGAGATCGAGGTGGCTCGCTTCCGGTTCGTGAAGCCCGGTGATCAGTCCATCTACGACGCGTAGCGGGCTTTCTTTTGTGATATAAAGATTTGTCACGCCGCTCGCCGCAGCAACATTCCCATCATGACCGGCCGCCACGGTTTCAAGGGCCCTGACCACCGTCGTCCCAACTGCGATCACACGGTTTCCTTCACGCTTCGCCCGGCGTATACTGTCCGCCGTCTCTTGAGGAAGATGATATTCCTCGGGGTGATGAACTGGGTTTGGCCAGCGGTCATCTCCGTAATAACTGAGTCCGGCATGAAGCTGCAGGCACACGACCTCGATCCCTTCCGCTCGAAGCTTCGTGATCAGTTTCCAGGAAAAAGCCCTGCCGGCAGAAGCCATTTCCACAGATCCCGGAACGGACCCGTATACATTCTGGTAATAGTCGAGCGGCCACGGTGCATCGATATATTCGTAGCGGATCGGCTGTCCATTTTTATATAAAAAATCATAGAACCCGGCTCCTTCCACGCTAAAGGTGAGACGAACCAGGGGCTTTTCGCTCCCATTACCGGACATAAACGCTTTTACTCCGTCAGCGAAGGTAATCGGCAGCCTGGCGTCATACACCGGGCCCAGGATCAATGCGTCCCATTCACGGCTGCCGACCTTCCTCGACAGCCGCACCTCCACTTCCCGGCTGCCCTGCGTTCCCCGAAGTGAAGCGGGAATCGTCCTGCTGTTGTTTACCACAAGGACATCCCCTCTTTTCAATTGGGTGTGGAGCTGGGTGAAACGGGAGTGCTCAACACTGCCCGTCTTTCTGTTCAGCACCATCAACTTCACTTCGTCCCTGCTTTTCCCAGTAAGCTCGACCGGGGCAGAGGCATTCAGCTGACGGGGTATCTCAAAGATTGCCTCATTCACTTTCCCCACCCCGATTCCAAGTGAACTCCTGTGCTTCAAACCTTTCCCCTGAAACATCCTTCGCATCATCTGAAGCAAGATAAAGGAAAACATCCATATGTTCGTGCGGCTCGGCTAACGGATAATCACAGTCCGGAACGGCTTCTTCATGCATATCTGTGTTCATTTCACCCGGATCCACCATATTGATTCGCACCCCGGTTTCCTGAAGTTCATCTGCCCACGTCCCAGTAAGGCCCTCTACCGCGAATTTGGAGATTCCGTAAGCCCCCCACTCGGCGAATCCGGTTTTGCCTGCTTCGGATGTCAGATTGATGACGGATCCCTCGTTTCTCATCAGCATCCCCGGCAGAACGCGTTTGGTGACGATGAACGGATTGAATGTGTTGACCCGCAGCACCTCCATGAAACTCTCTTCAGGATAATCGGCCAACAGCCTCGGCCCTGGTCCGAAGATGGAAGCATTATTGATCAGCACATCGATCTTTCCGAACGCCTCTTCTGCCACCGAAACAAACCGGTCCACGTCCTTTGCAACCGATACATCCGCCACGACTGCTGCGACCTCTGCTCCCTGCGCACGCACTTCCATCTCCACTTCATTAAGCGGTGCACCATGCCGGGCACATATGGCAAGCCTCGCTCCTTCCCTTGCAAATTGAAGGGCCAATTCCCTTCCCAGCCCTTTTGACGCTCCCGTGATCATGACCACTTTGTTTTTCAGCATGTTCATTCCTCCCAAATTGTTTTGCCTGCTTTCATTTTATGAAAACAATTACCTCGGCAAATCGGCTATAAGGGAAGAGAAGGTATAGAAAAATAGACCGGTATTTCATTCAGCCTTTTGATGTAGGTACTAAAAAACACGAACAATAATACTGGATATTTATTTTATATTCGTGTTATAATGAGTTTGAACTTAATTATCAGCAGTGACTGGCGAAAACGTGGAACGAACCACAGGGGAGCTGCGACTTATTTTTATCATCAGCCATCATGCCGATCGCCTGGGCAAAAGGCAAGGGGACACCCTTGTCTTTTTTTGTTAGGCTCTTTTCACAAACGACTTGCTTCACTGTAGAAAATGGCGCTTCGCCTTCAGGAAGCAAGGAACTCGGGAGAACAGTCTTTAACCAATAACAGGAGGGATTGCAGTGGAACCATTGATTCTAGACGGTAAACGTGTTGCGACAGAAGTGAAGGAAAGCCTGAGATTGAGAGTGTCTGCATTGAAGGAAGAAGGGATTGTGCCTTGTCTTGCCACCGTTCTTGTCGGTGACGATTCCTCGTCCGAAACCTACGTGAAGATGAAAGGGAATGCCTGCAGAAAAATCGGCATGGAGTCCCGCCGCATCCATCTGCCGAAAGAAACGACAACAAGCGAGCTGTTGAGTGTCATCAACGAGTTAAACAGTGATGACGATGTACACGGTATCCTCCTTCAGCATCCGGTCCCTAAACAGATCGATGAACGTGCCGCCTTCGAAGCGATTTCCATTGAAAAAGACGTAGACGGGGTCACAAGCCTTGGTTTCGGCCGGACATCTTTCGGGTTCGGCGAATATCCATCGTGCACACCTGCCGCCATCATGAATATCATCGATTTCTACGATGTATCGGTTGAAGGAAAGCATGCCGTGGTCATCGGCAGGAGTCCGATCCTCGGCAAACCCGTGTCGATGATGCTGTTGAACCGCAATGCCACCGTCACGACCTGTCATTCCTATACAGAAAACCTGGCGGAGATCGTATCGCAGGCCGATATAGTCGTAGCGGCCGTAGGAAAACCGAACTTCATCAAGGGTGAATGGGTGAAAGAAGGCGCGGTCATCCTCGATGCCGGCTACAATAAAGGAAACATCGGAGACGTGGATTATGATTCCTGTTACGAAAAAGCAGGAGCGATTACACCGGTGCCTGGAGGAGTCGGACCGGTCACGATCTCCATGCTCCTGAAACAAACCGTCGATTCTGCAGAAAAATCGGCAAAGCTATTAAGAAAATCTTCATAAATTATCGACAAGTCCGGAGATTAACTCTTACTGGGGGTTAATCTCTTTTTTGTTTTTTCAAAAACCTGCTTAAATGTGTAATGGAAACCTCAACCTCGTCCCCGCCATCCACAACCCGACACACTTGACTTCCCGCTCCTCCCGTACTAAGATAGATACCGAAAACTCAGAAAAGACTTTCTAGGGTTCCGCCACTTACGGGTCTGGTCCGAGAGAAAGCGCAAAGAGCGATCTTTGTACACGGAGGGAGAAAAGCCCGGGAGATACCACTTTAACAGTGATATGTCCCGGGTTTTTTATTTTTTTAATAGAAAAGGAGCGATTTTTATGTGGTGGTTTGTCACAGCAGTTGCGGCACTGTTTGAAATCGGCTGGGCGACCGGCTTGAAATATGCGAATGACGGATTGACGTGGTCACTGACAATCGCAGCGATTGTCGTGAGCTTCACAGGATTGCTGATGGCTTCGACTCGCCTGCCGACAGCAACCGTCTACGCAGTCTTTGTCGGGCTTGGTACTTTGGGTACTGTGATCGTGGATATGATCTTCTTTGAGGCTGGCATCAATGCAGGTGTGGTGTTCTTTGTCATCATGCTGCTTACAGGCGTAATCGGTCTGAAATTTGTCACGGATGCAACTGGGAAGGAGGAACAGGAATCATGAGCTGGATTGCATTGATTATAGCGGGATTTTGTGAGGTGCTTGGTGTAAACGGCATGCAGCGGATCGCCACAGGGAAAAAAATCAGCGGATTTATCTTACTGATCGGCGGCTTTATAGCGAGCCTGAACCTCCTCTCATTCGCCATGACCAGCATTCCGCTTGGCGTGGCCTACGCCGTCTGGACCGGTATGGGTACAATCGGCGGCGTTGTCGTAGGTATGGTGTTTTATGGAGACCCTGCAGACCGCAAGCGAATTTTCTTTTTATCGCTGATTGTAGTGGCGGTTATCGGGCTTCGTGTAGTGACGAGTTAAGTGAGGCGGCACAGCGGGGACGGAGGTTCAGTAATTCATTCTTGGAATGATTTTAAAAGTGAACCTGCTTACTCCGTCCCGGGTGAGCCGCATCTATGTGAAAGCGATCCTGCACTCTCTCAATTAGAAAATGTAAAGAAAGAACAATTTGTGGTGTTCCCATTGGAAAGCGGCATTACGGGAAGAAGAATGGCTTATGCAGTTAAGTAATTAGTTAAAGGATTTCACCCGGATTTTTATAATGAATAAGCATCCCGGCCCCTTATTTATGGCGGCCGGATAAAAAGTATAGTAGTTTGTGAAATACTGAACAAAACACTTGTATTTCATTCCAAACCATCGTATACTTAAGTCAATTACTTATTGTGAAATATTTCACAATCTAATTTTAGGAGGAATTTCACCATGAAAATCGCAGTAATCGGAAGTACTCACGCTGGAACAGCAGCTGTAACAAATATGGCAAATATGTATCCTGAAGCAGACATTACCGTCTATGAGAAAAACGATAATGTGTCCTTTCTTTCATGTGGTTTAGCATTATATGTCGGCGGTGTAGTTGAAGATCCTCAGGGCCTTTTCTACAGCTCACCTGAGCAGCTGAGAAATCTCGGCATTACAATGAAAATGCAGCACGCCGTCCAGGAAATCGATACTGCGCGCAAGCAGATTAAAGCGGTGAATCTGGTCACCGGTGAAGAAGTGAATGACAGCTACGATAAGCTTGTCATGTCAACTGGTTCATGGCCAATCATCCCGCCAATCGACGGTATTAAGCTGGATAACGTCCTGTTAGCTAAGAACTTCAATCAGGCAAATACAATCATCGAAAAATCACGCGACGCTAAGCACGTCACGATTGTCGGCGCAGGATATATTGGCGTTGAGCTTGTAGAAGCATTCCAGCAGGCAGGTAAAAAAGTAACGCTGATTGACGGTGTGGATCGTATTCTGAATAAATATCTTGATCAGGAATTTACAGATCAGGTAGAGCAGGAATTCATTGACCGCGGCGTTGAACTGCGGCTCGGCGAAACTGTTACTCGTTTTGAAGGTGAAACGTCAGTTGAATCTGTTGTAACGAATAAAGGACGTGTTGAGACTGACATGGTGATTATGTGTGTCGGCTTCCGCCCGAACACAGAGCTCTTAAAAGGAAAAGTAGACATGCTGTCAAACGGGGCAATTACAGTTGATGATTATATGCGCACAAGCGACCCCGACATCCTTGCAGCCGGTGACTGCTGTGCAGTAAAATACAATCCGACAGGTCAGGCTGCCTACATCCCGCTTGCAACAAATGCTGTCAGAATGGGTACACTCGTTGCACGCAACCTGATTGAACCGGTCATGAAAAACGTTGGTACACAGGGAACTTCAGGTCTGCATATTTATGACTTGAACATGGCCTCAACGGGCTTAACTGAAACGAGTGCAAGAGCGATGGATATTCATGTGAAAAGTATCACAATTTCTGAAAAGCACCGTCCTGAATTTATGCCGACAGCGGAAAATGTGCTGTTAAAAGTCAGCTATCTGCCTGAAAGCCGTAAAATCATTGGCGCACAGGTACTGTCAAAAGCGGATGTCACCCAATCAATTAATACACTCAGCGTCTGCATTCAGACTGGCATGACGATAGATGAACTCGCCTTTGTCGATTTCTTCTTCCAGCCTCACTTCAATCAGCCGTGGAACTTCCTGAATAAAGCAGGACTCGCAGCAGCTGATACGCGCAAGCTGGAATTGGTTTGATTGGAGCCGATTCATCGGAGGACGTTGAAAAGCGCACTTTTAGGTAGTAAATGATCGTTATTTCCTGAGATTAACTCTTAACTGGGTTAATCTCTTTTTTGTCTTCTTTTCCAAAAACCTGCTTAATCTTCCGGTATTAGGGAAAAATGTGTAGGGAAAATAACCGAAAAGGAGCAAATTCATGGATACTCAAAATAATCATGCATTCAGCCAGCAGCCCGAACCATTTTGGAGGGAATCCGTTCAGCTTCCTGTGTTCCCGAAGCTCGGTCAGAATATCAAAACCGATGTAGCCGTCGTAGGCGGAGGAATCGCAGGGATCACCACCGCCTATCTCCTCGCAAAAGGCGGTAAAAAAGTGGCTCTCATCGATGCCGGAAGTCTGGTCAACGGCACCACCGGCCATACGACCGCAAAAATCACCGCCCAGCACGGACTGATTTATGATGAACTCATCAATCATTACGGTGAGGGATTCACCAAGAAATACTACGAAGGGAATATGAAGGCTCTTTCTTTCATGGAGGAGACGATCAAGAATGAAAACATTGAGTGCGATCATTCCAAACAGGATGCGTACATTTACTCCACCACCGATGAATACAAGAAAAAAGTGGAGAAGGAATTTGAAGCTTATCTGACCCTCGGTATCGAAAGCGAACTGATGGAGAAGCTTCCGATCGATCTTCCAATTAAAAATGCTGTAGTCATGAAGGAACAGGCGCAGTTTCACCCTGTAAAATATCTCAAGGCGCTCGTTGACAGCATCGTCAATAACGGCGGGCAAATCTTTGAAGATACGACCGCCAAAACCATCAATGAAGGTGAAAGTACTCAGGTGGTGACGGAGGAAGGATATCACATCGACAGTGAATATGCGGTCATTGCCACCCACTTCCCTTTCTATGACGGGATGGGCGCTTATTTTGCCCGGCTTAAACCGGACCGCTCCTATACAGTCGCGGCGAAGACCGCGAAGGATTTTCCAGGCGGCATGTATCTCAGTGCTGAAGATCCGACTCGCTCCCTGCGCTATACGGAAGACACCAACGGGGATAAACTCGTCCTGATCGGCGGCGACAACCACAAGACCGGACAGGGAAAAGATACGCTGAAGCACTACGAGGCGCTCGAAGAATTTGGAAATACAGTCTTTGGAATCGAGGAAGTTAAGTACAAGTGGTCCGCACAGGATCTCATCTCACTTGATAAAGTCCCGTATATAGGTCCATTGACGCAGAAACATCCGGCCATCCTCGTCGCCACCGGTTTCCGTAAATGGGGGATGACACTCGGCACACTTGCGGGACAGATCCTTTCCGATCACATACTTGGAAACCACAATCTATACAGCGACCTCTTCAAGCCGTCCAGATTTAAAGCGGACCCGGGCATCAAACGATTCTTGAAGGAAAATGTCAATGTAGCGGGACAGCTCGTGAAAGGAAAATTGGATATCCCAACAAAGAAAGCGGACGATATCAAAAATGGCGAAGGTGCCATTGTCCTGGTGAATGGCAGACGATGCGGCGGATACAGGGATGAACAGGGAAAACTCTTTGTAGTCGATACAACCTGCACCCATATGGGATGCGAATGTTCATGGAACCACGGTGACCATACATGGGACTGCCCTTGCCACGGATCGAGATTTGCAGTCGATGGCACAGTCGTGGAAGGACCGGCAAAGGAACCGCTGACCAGGGTGGATGACCAACTCGGATAACGTCGAAATATAGCCCGGGAAATATCACGGAAGAAAACGAAAGTTGTCAGTTTTTGACGGCGGACGCCAGCAAGTTGAAGGAATATTTCATCTCCTCATTTCCCACACTAATAAGGCAAGAGTACTTTTTAGGAGGGGATCGTATGGGCCGCACAAAGCAGGGAAACCGCAATGCACAGGCAAATACCAATGCTAAAAGAGGAAATCGCACGAGCTCCGAAATGGTGGAGTTCACAACAGGACGGGCCAAAGCCGAAAAGAACCGTCCACAAGACTAATCAACGCCAAGCACCCCTTGAATCCGATTCGAGGGGGCTTTTTTATGCAGAAGAAAAGGATTTCCTGCTTCTCTCCCGAAATATAGACTATGAATGAAACATTCGGGAGGGAATCAAAGATGAATGAAAACGTACTGTTCAAGCAATTGGACTTTATCCGTCTGCGGACTTTGGCTTTTTTGGATGCAACGACAGAAGAACAGGCCGATATGATGCCGGAAGGGTTCAGGAACTCAATCCGCTGGAACCTCGGCCACATCCTTTTGTCACATGAAAATCTGCTTTTTTCTTTTTTGGGGGACCAGGACAAAAAAGCGATACCGGAACATTATGACAAGCTATTCGGCTTTCATACAAGCCCCGATACGTGGAAGGAAGAAAACCTTAATCCTCCTTCGCTTTCCGAGCTTCGCGGCCTTCTTGAGGAACAGCCGGAGCGTTTGAAGGAAGTGTTCGGCGGCCGCCTGGATGAAGAGGCGGAAAAGCCGTTCAACCTAGGATCCGTCACGTTGAACACATTGGCGGACGTATTTGCATTCGTCAATTGGCATGAAGGGCTCCATCAGGGGAATATCACAACCCTCAAACGGGTGCAGGGAGTCGAGGATCTGTTTGCAAAGGCAGAAGAAAAAGTGACATGATACAGACGTGTACGGGCTCATGACCTGTACACGTTTTTACTTAAATAAAATCAAAAAGTCTCCATACCCTTCGGCTTCCAGCCGGTCCTTCGGTATGAACCTGAGGGCTGCAGAGTTGATGCAGTACCTCAGCCCTCTGGGTCCCGGACCGTCCGTGAAGACATGGCCGAGATGGGAGTCCCCATCGCGGCTTCTCACTTCCACGCGGGTCGATTTATGGGAAAGGTCATATCGTTCTTTTACGCTTGCGTCCATCACGGGCTTCGTGAAGCTCGGCCAGCCGCACCCGCTGTCATATTGGTCCTTCGATGTGAAAAGCGGCTCACCGCTCACGATATCGACATATAAACCCTCTTCTTTATTATCCCAGTATTCATTCTCATATGGAGGCTCGGTCCCGTTCTCCTGTGTTACATGGTACTGCATATCGCTCAGCGATACGCGCAGATGCGAACGGTCCTCCGGCCAATTTTCCTTCTTGAACTCTTCCCTGCCGGACCCTCTTTTGTATAAAGCATATCGGAAGGCATTTTTCTTATAAAAATCCTGGTGATACTCTTCCGCTTCGTAGAAACGAACTGCCGGAAGGATTTCCGTCACGATCTGGGAATTGAACTTTCCGCTTTCTTCAAGCTCAGCCTTCGATTGTATCGCCTGCTCTTTTTGCGATTTATTGTGGTAGTATATCGCCGCCCGATACGAAGAACCCCGGTCCTTGAACTGGCCGCCGTCATCTGTCGGATCGATCTGCTGCCAGAATAGCTCCAGCAGCTTTTCATAAGGGTATAAATCGGGATCGAACGTGATCTGTACTGCTTCTCTATGTCCCGTATCGCCCGATATCACCTCTTTATAGGTGGGGTTCTCCGTCTCCCCTCCTGTATAACCGGACCGGATGCTTAGAATGCCTTCCTGTTCATCGAAAGGCTCGACCATGCACCAGAAACAGCCGCCTGCGAAAGTTGCGATCTCTTCAGCCATGTTTATTCCTCCTTCGTTTCACGTGGAACACGTTCAACCTTCAATTCTGTCCCTGAAATTCCTGACCATGTCTCCTATATCATCGGGGTCGTCCCAGTGAAGATTATGCCCGCCTGTTTTACGATGTATCTCTATATCGCTTATTTTTTCTCTCAATATCCGGGTCCCCCTTTTTCTCGCATCCTCTTGCTCTACAGGTTCTGAAGCGTGTATTAACATAACAGGAGATTGAATCCCTTCATATGCCCTGTAGAAAGGTTCTTTAAAGAACGCCTCAATAATTGGGAGTACCACGGATGCTCCTGCGATCAGCCGGTAAGGAGATTCCTTTGTAAAAGAGGCGAGTGCCATATACTCGAGTTGAGGATTCCACCTTGATGTGTAGGTTTTATAGATGTTTACAATTTCGGAGTGGTCATCAAAAGAAAATCCGCTGATAAATCCTCTCCATCCCTCGTACGCTTTCTTATAGGTCATGTCCTCTTGATAATGAGGAAATGTAAATCCGCCGTCCAACAAGATCAACCCTTTTACATATTGGGGAAAATGAGAGGCATAATGCAGGGCAGTATCCCCTCCCCATGAATGCCCAAGTAAATAAAAAGGCTTTCCAATCAACCGATCAAAAATGGTTTTATAATATCCGGTCAGTGTCGAGAATAAATAATCATGCGGTAAAGGGTGTGTCTGCCCATGGCCTGGCTAATCAAACATAAATAAATGAAAATCTGATTCCAACCGCTCTGAAAGCTCTATAAAACTCTCGCTGCTTCCTGTTAACCCGTGCAGACAGACAAGTACCGGTTTACGAGGGTCTCCTGCCGTCTGATAAGAAACTCGTTGATCCCCCACTGAAAGGAACATTTTATCCATATTCCCTCACCCTTCAAAATAAAGATGATAATGATTCCGGCACCCCGGATTGAAGTCCGATTGACAATGTGGACAAACCGACTGGGAGTTCATATACTGCAGGATCGTCAATTCGTTCCTGCATACGCCGCACAAAACGGCCTTCGTATCCCATTCCTCCCTGGACCACCTCACCGGTTCATGACCGGCTTTCTCCTCATGACAGAGATGGCAAGGGTAATATGTATTGCAGCATTTGAACTTTATCGCGATGATATCCCGTTCACTATGATAATGAAGGCAACGCGTCTTCGAATCAACGCCGACTCCCTTTACTTCAACATGTTGAGGCACCATTTCAGAGCAGCTCCTTTTTTAAAGACGTTTTCTACCATTTCGCCATTCATGTCATTTTTCCCTTTCACAAAAAAGCGGATACCAGCCCGATCGGCCGATATCCCTTCACTCATTGGGCATGCTCCAGGAGCCCGCGCAGATCATTGTATTCATAGTCCGGCTTGACGCCGAGCTCGTCCATTTCTTTTCCCTGTCGGTTGATCCAGGCAGTATGAAAACCAAAGCTTGCCGCCCCGGCAATATCCCACGTATTCGAGGACATGAACAAGACTTCTTCCCTCCTGACACCGAGCCTGTCAAGGACGTGCTGATAAGCCATCGGCGTAGGCTTGAACTGTTTCACGTCATCGACTGAAAGCACTTCGTCCAACAGCGGGCCGAATGGTGATTGATCTACGAGCGGTGACAGCATATCGAATGAACCGTTTGAGAAGATAGCCGTTTTGTAAGACTCGAGCTTCTTCAATACCTCTTCGGTTTCATCGTAATGCTGAAGCTCCAGGTAGGCATCAATCAGCTGATTTTCCGTTTCCCCCGTCAACTCCGCACCGCCTTCTTTACAAGCATACCGGAGTGCATCCCTCGTTATCTCAAGAAAGGTAGAATACCTTCCCATCAACTGGCGCAGGAAACTGTATTCAAGCTGCTTCTGCCTCCAGATTCCGCTGATATTCTCACCTTTCCCCGGAAACAATTCGTTGCATTTTTCTATGACTGAATGGACATCAAAAAGGGTACCGTACGCATCAAATACAAATGCTTTTATCTTTGGATTCTTCACTGCCGTTCCCTCCTAAAATCAATTTCTTACCCCCATGATATAGCAGACTTCCCTTCACGCAAACTGATAAACCTTATAAATTATTTCCCGTGCCCTGTGTAAATAGGATTTTAATACTACCGTTACGGGTATAGTAAGAAAAAAACAGAAGAACAGGGGAATTCAATTGAAAAAGAAGCAAAAGTGGTATCAGAAAAAACAATGGTGGATCGGGGGGGCAGTCATTCTCATTCTGGCCGGGATCATGCTCTACAACCGGATAAAACCCCTTCCGCCTGGCATATCTTATGAAGGCAGTGAATACTCGCTTCCCCAGAAGGACGTGGAATTTTTATACGACCTTACATATGACAAGAACGGCAAGGAAGTGTACGACCAGAACATTTTTAATGAAGTCTATAGAACGATTGAGGAAGCAGATGATTTTCTTGTACTGGACCTGTTTCTTGTGAACGGGTACACAGACGGCAAACGGCCTTATCCTAAACTAAGCGAAACGTTATCGAAAAAGATTAAGGAACAGATGAAAAAGAAGCCTGATTTGAAAGTCGTCTTCATCACGGATCACGTCAACACGACCTATCGATCCCACAAGGCGGAGCAAATCGACCCCCTCGAGAAGCTGGGTGCGGAGGTCATTTATACAAACCTGAACAGGCTCCGTGACCCCAACCTCATTTATTCAGGGGTATGGAGGGCAGCCCTCGGTTGGTTCGGCCAGGAAGGGAACGGTTGGCTGCCAAATCCGATGGCCCCCTCAGCCCCGAAAGTAACGGCCAGATCTTATTTAAAACTGTTGAACGTAAAAGCGAACCACCGGAAAGTGGTCATATCAGAGGATGCCGGAATGATTTTGTCGGCTAACCCGCATGACGCAAGCGGATTCCACTCAAATATCGCCTTCAAGGTTAAGGGAGAAATCCTGAAGGACATGGTAAAGGCCGAAAGAGCGGTTGCAGCATATTCCGGCGGGGATGAAAGCAAGTTCCCCACAAATGAAGAGCTTGATAAGCTGATCACCCCTTCAGGGAAAGGGGAAGGGGCACCCGTTAAGGCAAAGATCATCACCGAAAGTAAAGTTCAGGACCATGTCGTCAAAGCGATGGATGATGCAAAGGAAGGGGACGAAATCTGGATTGGGATGTTCTATCTGGCCGACCGGGATATCATCGATGCCATTGAAGATGCAGCAGAACGCAAGGTGGATGTCCGTATCGTACTCGATCCGAACCAAAACGCATTCGGCCAGGAAAAAATCGGACTCCCCAACCTTCCGATCGCATCTGAGCTGCATAATTTGAACGAAAAGCACATCAAAATCCGCTGGTATGACACGAACAAAGAACAATATCATTCCAAATTCATCTACGTCAAAGGGAAGAAGCAATCAATCGTCATTGGCGGATCGACCAACTATACGTCAAGAAACCTCGATGACTATAATCTCGAAGAAGACATCAAGCTCGTCTCTTCAACCGACAGTCCGTTAATCAAGTCCGTCGATGATTATTTCAATAGGATTTGGAGCAACGAAGACGGCACCTATACGGTGGATTATAAAAAATATCAGGACAAGCTTCCTGCATTTAAATACATCATGTATGTCCTGCAAAAAATCTTCCAAGTCACCACATATTAAGGTTTGAAATCCTGATAATCGGGAAAATAAGTACTAACAATACATCATACTAAAAACTAACATTGGAGGTAATAATTATGGGTTTCATTTTATATTTAATCGTTGGAGGAATCATCGGCTGGTTAGCCGGATTGATCTTAGGTAAAAACGTACCAGGCGGAGTCATCGGTAACATCATCGCAGGTATCATCGGTGCATGGATCGGCGGAGAATTACTCGGAAGCTTCGGTCCGTCTCTAGCAGGGATCGCCATTATCCCGGCATTGATTGGAGCAATCATCTTCGTATTCCTTCTAAGCCTGCTGCTAAGAGGAATGAGAAGAACATCACATTAATCTATACGTTAGAAAACTCCTCTGAGATTCGTCTCAGGGAGTTTTTTTGTGGCTGCATTTGTTGGTCTTGATTGAATGTCCTGGACGGAGGGTTGAGTATTCCATAGGTTGCAGTTGGTTGTATACCCGTCACTACTCGCAAATTAGAATCATTCTTAAAAGATCATATATCGGGAAAATGGAACGTATTTTTTGTCGAATCGGTTTGACCCCCTAATTCCTGACGAATTCTTTAAAAAACTAAATGATTCTTAGTTTTTCATTTTTATCATTTCCTTCTTCACTTTTACCAAGGGTAGATGACTCTACTTCAGCGTCAAGCCAAAACCGCTTGACCCTTTCGTTCCGCCATCTGGGGGGTTAGTAAGTGAAGAAGGAGTATTCCTGCCTTTTTAAAGGCTCAAGGCCATTTCTTCAGGGAAGCCAATATCCTTGTATTTCTCATTGAACTTTACTGGAGACATCCTGCCCAGGCTCCCATGGTAGCGTCGATAATTATAAAATTCCATGAACTCGTCAATTTCGTA
>NZ_KQ758486.1 GCF_001456935.1 [Bacillus] enclensis
GAATCATTTCATGCGACAATCAAAAAAGAACTTATCTATCGTTCTAGATTTAAAACAAGGGATGAAGCGACAAAAGTCATTAACCACTATATTTCAAACCGGTACAACGAGAGAAGAAAACATTCAAAGCTGGGGTATCTTTCCCCAAACAATTTTGAGAGAAATTATCAGCGTTCAAACCTGGACTCAATCTCATAAATTCATCTTAGGCGTTAGAGGCAATCAATCTTGGTTTTAGATTGATTGTTTCTAATGCCCCACCAAACGAAAGTGCGGTAGGGATTTCAGCTAAAACATTCTCATTTTTAGGTGTCCATTTTCTTGACAGAAGTCCAAAAATTAAAAGATTCCGCTCCCCAACCACACAGAACGGGGAGCCAATCAATCATATAGAGACCCTAATCAACTATAAATCCAGTATGCAGCGGTAAACCTCCTTCCTTAACCTGGAAATCCCACAACATTGGCGGTAAAATCCCTCACTCTTACCAAAAAGCGCTCCGAATTATGCTATGATAGTGGAAATCTAAGAACCGACACACATCAGGAGTGATTATGTTGAATCTATTTTTAACAGGAGCTACAGGTTTTCTTGGCGGCAGGCTCATCAAGAACCTTTTACTAGATAAACAGAATGAAATCTATATTTTAGTAAGAAATGTGCAGAAAGCAGAGACTCTTCGCGAATCATTCCCGACCACAGACCAACGCAGGATCCATATCTATCAAGGCGATATCACCCAGGCGATGGCAGGGCTGTCACCTGATGATATCGAATGGCTGACCAATAAAATCGACGCTGTCTATCATCTGGCAGCGCTGGTGAAATTCGATCTCGATTTACGCGGCGAATTATTTGCAGCCAACTATGATGGCACGAAACATATTCTCGAATTGGCATCGCGACTAAATGCCAGTACGTTTTATTATGTAAGCACGGCCTACACAGTCGGGACGCTCCCGCATGGAGTGGAAGAACTTTATCCGACAGATGGAAGATTCAACAACCCGTACGAAGAGAGCAAAGTGAAATCGGAACATCTCGTTTTTAGCTACCGCGACCAGATGGACATCTCCATTTTCCGGCCGGCCATCATCGTCGGGGATTCCAAAACCGGAGAAGCCGATTCACAGTTCACATTGTACGGATTCATGCGTGCCTTGGCTGTTTTTAAAAGAAAGACGGCGAGGAGAAGCAACGAAGACCGCACATATAGACTGCTGGCTGCCAAAGAGGGAACTTCCAATCTCGTCCCGGTCGATTATGTCGCCGATATCCTGAGTCTGGCACCGCAAAAAGCAGAAAAGGATAAGATCTATCACATCACGAACCCAAATCCGCCGACAAACGCCGAACTCCTGCAGATGGTGAAAGAAGCCCTCGAGTTTCACAGTTTGTCTGTTGTGGAAAGTTCAGATGAGCAGCTGGATGAAGAAGAGATTCGCCTCAACAGTCTGATTGATGTGTTCAAAGTCTATCTTGCGGGGAACCTTAAATTTGATGATGGGAATACGCAGGAGCTGATCCAAGGGACTGACGTTAAGCACCTCAACATGACGGAAGCAATGATTGAGATGATTATCCGTGCCGGGTCCAGGGCGCCGGGGAAAGTTATGCTGTAACCAAGAAAAAGCAGGGAGGCACCCCTGTTTTTTTTATGGTTTACGAATAATAGGTTGTGACCATACTGCTAATACCTACCTTTGACTACTCGGGAAATTCTAGTATCCTTTAAATTAACTAAACTTTTAAAAAGTTGAGGTTTTAGTATGCCTGATTCTCAAATTTCTTATCAGCAGGTACTCAAAGAATGTGAGCGATTAAGACAGGAGAACCTTCGGCTGAAACAGCTTTTAAAGAAACATAAGATTCAATATGATCCGCAGCCAAACACCCCCGTCTCTTCTAAGCAGGAAATAATCAATGAACGAATGAAAATTTACAAACGTTACTTCAGGGGAAGGAACGATGTCTTTGCCCTCAGGTGGGAGTCCAAGAAAGGTCACTCGGGTTATTCTCCCGCCTGTGAACATGAATGGCATCCCACTATATGCAAGAAGCCCGAGATTAAATGCAGCGCATGTCCGCACCGAAGTTACCTGCCCCTGACAGATTCAGTCCTGTATGACCATTTAAGCGGGCGTAAAACGGTTGGCATTTATCCGATCCTTGATGACGATACATGTTATTTTCTTGCGGTGGATTTTGATAAAGGGGGCTGGAAAGAGGATGTACGGGCCTTTATCGAAACATGCAGGTTTCACCGAATTCCTTGTGCGGTTGAGCGGTCTCGTTCTGGGAACGGTTGTCATGTATGGGTGTTTTTTAACGAAGCAATTCCGGCTTCGATGGCAAGAAAGATGGGGTCGCTTTTATTAACTAAGACGCTTGAAAAGCATTATGCTTTAGGAATCGATTCCTACGACCGGCTTTTCCCAAATCAGGATAAGCTGCCTAAAGGAGGATTTGGAAATCTCATTGCACTCCCGCTTCAGGGGAGGTCCAGAAAAGAAGGGAACAGCTTATTTCTTGAAGATAATCTTGAACCCACCGCAGATCAATGGAGATATCTTGCTTCCATTCCTAAAATGAGCAGGGGGCAAATTCAGCAGTTTATTGCGAATGCCGGTGAGGAGACATTCACCCAAAAGCATACTCAAACAATGCCGGAAGAACTTATTATCGTCCTTAAAAACGGCATCGCTATAAAAAAAGATAAACTTTCTTCTTCCCTTATTAAAAAACTCATAGATCTGACGGTTTTCAACAATCCTGCTTTCTACAAAGCTCAAGCCAATAGAATGTCCACCAGCCAAATTCCACGTCTGATCAAATGTTCCGGTGAGAACGAAAAGGAAATCATCCTGCCTCGGGGCTGTCTGGAAGAAGTTCTGAAGCTGTGTGAAGATCATGATATTAAACCTATTTTGCAAGATGAAACGATAAGGGAGTTGCATGAAATAGACTTCAATGGAAGCTTGTTTCCCCAACAACAGGAAGCTGTTGAAATGTTATCCGATCATAAGTATGGAGTATTGTCTGCCACTACCGGTTTCGGTAAGACGGTTGTCGGGGCTGCCATGATTAACAAGAGACAGACCAATACTTTGATTATTGTCCATAGAAAACAGTTGCTCGAACAGTGGAAGGAAAGTCTGTCTGCTTTTCTTGGCTGTGAGAAAGATGAAATAGGCATTATCGGCGGAGGAAAGAACAAGCCGAGCGGAAAGATTGATATCGCAACGATTCAGACGTTGACATCCAAACACGAAAATCTTATGAAAGTAAGAGGGTATGGCCATATCATTGTTGATGAGTGCCATCATATCTCTGCTTTTACGTTTGAAAAAGTGATGAAAGAAGCCCGCGCCGGCTTTGTGTTGGGATTGACCGCAACCCCGACGAGAAAAGACGGCCTGCACCCGATCATGACCATGCAATGCGGCCCGATCCGACATAAAGTAAATGCGAAATCACAGGCAAAGGTCCACCATTTCGACCACTTGCTTATTCAAAGAAACACCGTCTTTCATTAAAAAAAAGAGACCATCCAGTCCCTGTTTAATGAGCTCCAAGAAGATGAGAAACGAAATGAGATGATCTTCAATGATATTTTGAAATCTCTCGACGAGGACCGCAGTCCCATCGTTTTGACAGAGAGACAGAAACATATCGATATACTGACAGAGCGTCTGCAAGGTTTTGCCAAGAACGTTATCGTATTAAAAGGCGGCTTGAGTAAAAAAGACGAGAGGGCGAGGCTGCAGCGGTTGAAGGAGATTCCTGACTCTGAAGAAAGAATCATCATTGCCACAGGGAAATATATAGGTGAAGGATTTGACGATTCGAGACTGGATACATTGTTTCTGACCATGCCGGTCTCCTGGAAGGGAACCTTGCAGCAATATGGAGGCAGGCTCCACCGTATCCATCATCTAAAGCAGGATGTAAAGGTATATGACTATGTCGATCGAAAAATCCCGGTACTGAAGAAAATGTTCGAAAAAAGGTTGAAAGGCTACAACTCTTTAGGGTATAAAGTTCAACAGGAGAAGACGGATACGAGTGAGCAAATGCAGTTATTCTAAAATAATATCCCGCCATAAATTTCACATGGCGGGATTCTTTATGGAGTATTCAATTTGAAGATATAAGAGGAATAATATTGAAGTGTTAAGAAGAAATCAGAATCAGATCAAATCCATCCCCACTCGCCGCTTCACCTTCTGAAGCTCTTTCTTGTGATCCCAATTTTCTTTCACGAGGGTCATGATGTTATCCTGGGTCTCGCGCTGGCTTTCATCGATGAGGTCCATTTTTGTTTCCAACTTGTCCATTCTGTTCTCAATGTTGTCCATCCGCACTTCCACCCCGTCCAGTCGATGCTCCAATTTATCCATCCGGCTTTCCAGGTTATCCATTCGAACTTCTAAACTATCCATCCGGTTTTCCAAGTTAGCCATTCGACCTTCCAAACTATCCATGCGAGTTTCCAACTTGTCCATACGACCTTCCAGTCTATCAAATCGTTCATTCACATTGGCTTCAAATCGGGTCATCTGATCTTGCAGTTCTTTTATCGCCTGTAATACCTGATCCATTATCATTCACCTCCTTCTACTAAAATCATACCATATATAAAATAACTTAGCCGCTTTTCCATCTGGTAAATTTCTTCCTTTTATTTGTCTTTCACACCGATATAAGATAAAATATGTACCATTTTCCTGTCTCCAAAAATCAACAAACTGACGAAAACGGCCGTGAAATATGGTACTATAAGAAAATGTAAAGAGTGAAATTCAATCATTAAAATACATAGAGTAAGGAGAATGATCATGAGTAAAACACTTATTTTCGGTCACAAAAATCCTGATACGGATACAATCACTTCGGCAATTGTATATGCCGACCTTAAATCCAAAATCGGCATGGACGTTGAGCCGGTCCGCCTGGGGGAAGTAAACGGTGAAACACAATACGCGCTGGACTATTTCAAGGTAGAGGCACCGCGTCTTGTTGAGACGGTTGCAAACGAAACGGATACGGTCATCCTTGTTGACCACAACGAGCGTCAGCAAAGTGCGAGTGACATCGAAGAAGTCCGTGTGCTCGAAGTCATCGACCACCACCGCATCGCGAACTTTGAGACAGCGGATCCGTTGTATTACCGCGCAGAGCCGGTTGGATGTACGGCAACAATTTTAAATAAAATCTACAAAGAAAAAGGCGTTGAAGTAACAAAGCAAATGGCCGGATTGATGCTGTCAGCAATCATCTCGGATTCCCTGTTATTCAAATCACCGACTTGCACAGACGAAGACGTAGCAGCAGCAAACGAACTGGCTGAAATCGCTGGAGTCGACGCTCAGGAATACGGCCTTGAAATGCTGAAAGCAGGAGCGGACATGAGCTCCAAGTCAATCGCAGAGCTTGTGACCCTTGATGCAAAAGAATTCTCCATGGGTACTTCCAAAGTGGAAGTCGCACAGGTGAACGTTGTTGATACAAATGATGTGCTTGGACGCCAGGCTGAGCTTGAGGCTGCAATGGAAACACTGATCAAGGAAAAAGGATTGGACCTTTTCTTATTGGTTGTGACAGATATCCTTGAAAACGACTCGACTGCATTGGCTCTTGGAAGCAAGCAGGCAGAAGTAGAGGAAGCGTTCAACGTAAAGCTTGAAAACAACACAGCAGTGTTGAAAGGTGTTGTTTCCCGTAAGAAGCAAATCGTACCTGTTTTGACGGATGCGATTAAGTAATATGTTATGGGAGGAAGCGGTCTTTTTAGGCTGCTTCTTTTTTTCGTAGTGATATTTCATCACGTACGCTGTTGTGCCAGGAACAAAAGGACGTGTTTGTGCCAGGCACAAATGCAGGGTTCTGTGTCTGGCACAACTCCCTTACCACAACTACCCGCTATGGTGCCGGGCATCACTATAAAACGCAAAGGGGATTACCATGAACTTAAAACGCATTCACCATATTGCCATCATATGCTCGGACTACGAAGCATCAAAAGATTTTTATGTAAACAAACTGGGGCTGGAACCGATCAGAGAAATGTATAGAGAAGAAAGACAGTCATATAAATTGGACCTTGCTTTAAAATGGGAGTACGTCATCGAACTCTTTTCATTCGCGGAAGTCCCTGACCGGCCAAGTTACCCGGAAGCACGCGGTCTGCGCCACTTAGCGTTTGAGGTGGATGATATAGAAGAGTCCATCTCGGAACTGAAGCGGAACGGCATTGAGACCGAAGAAATCAGGCTGGATCCTTATACTGAAAAACGATTCACCTTTTTTCAAGATCCGGATGGTTTGCCTTTGGAGTTATATGAAAAATAGGTCCATAAAAAAGGACACTTCCCATAAAGAGAAGTGCCGTCAACAGGTATTGTAATTTGTCGTTATGGTTATTAAAACATAGATAAGAAATCCCTGCATTCTCATTCTCGGTCGATTAACTGTCGAAATGTCAGTCGATTTGAAATTTATTTACGGTTATCTGGTAAAATATAAAGATATTAATATTTAAAGAATGGAGGGATGGACTTGGACTATTCAGCCATTGGGACAAAGATTCGTGAGCTAAGGAAAGAGGTTGGACTCACGCAGGGGGAGCTGGCAAAAGATATTTGTACCCAGGCATTGATCAGCCGTATCGAAAAAGGGGACATCTATCCAAGTGCTGCATCTCTCTATCAGATATCCAAGAAATTAGGGGTGGATGTCAATTATTTCTTTGAAATTGGTTCTACACCGAGGCTGGATTATATCAAAGAAGTCGAACGTCAGTTAAGGGCCTTGAGAATTAAGTTGAAATACAACGAAATGATGGATGTTGTAAAACTGGAGGAAAGAAATCCCCTTTTTTATAATGAACCCGCTAATCTGCAGCTTCTTTTGTGGCATAAGAGCATTTTTCTCTTTGAAGTGGAAAAGAATCATGCGAAAGCGATCCAGCTTTTAAAAGAGGCATATGAACTCACTGCAGGACCCAAAAAGCTGCTGAGTGAACGGGAAATTGAAATCCTTATGACCCGCGGGGTTTTTGAATTTAATCTTGGTAACCTTGAAGAATCAATGGTCCTCTATGAGCAAGTAAATGACGCCCTAAAAACGCTGGAGCATCTTGCTGATAAATCGATCAAAACAAGGCTCCTTTATAATATTGCCAGAAGTTTAACCCGTTCAGGGAAGTATGAGGAGTCAACCAAGTATTGTCAGGAAGGCATACGATGGTGTGTGGAAGAGGAGCATTTCTGGGGGCTGGGTGAACTCTATTATCATATCGGACACAACTATGAACAGGAAGGGAAGCTGGACGAGGCACTGCCCTTTATAGAAAAAGCAATGGTCATATTCGAAATGCGTAATAACAACGGATATCATTCATTCCTTGTGAAGAAAAAAGAGCAAATCATGGTTATGATGAAGGAGAGAGCCGAAGGTTAAAAAAGAGCACTTCCCATAAAGAGAAGTGCCGTCAACAGGTATTGTAATTTGTCGTTACCTTCATTAAAACATATACAAACAAACCTTGAATTCACGAATATGGTGCATGTGCAGTGGTTAAGGGTGGTCTGAGGATTCTTTTTGGCTCTTTTCTCAAACAATATAAAAATATTAATATTTCGTTTATAACGAAGAACTTTCATTTTCTGGGGAAGTGATTAAATGGATTATTCATTGATTGGCAAGAAAATAAAAGAGCTTAGGAATATCTCAGGATTGACCCAGGGTGAACTGGCTGAGGGGATTTGCACCCAGGCACTGATCAGCCGTATTGAAAAAGGAGCTGTCGATCCCAGTGCTGACGTTCTTTATAGAATTTCAACCAGACTTGGTGTTGATGTAAACTACTTTTTTGAAATCGGGTCTACTCCAAGATTGGATTATATCAGGGAAGTGGAGAGGCAGCTTCGGAAACTGAGGGGGAAATTATTATATGAGGATATTATGGACATCGTCAAAGCGGAAGAAAAAAATCCGTTGTTCATGAATGATGCTTATAATAAACAACTTCTCCTTTGGCACCGAGGCATTTACGCTCAAGAAATAGAAAAAGACGGGGATAAGGCGTATCGCTTGATGGAAGACGCCTTGATGCTCACTTATGATCAGAAGAGAGCGATGTCAGAACGTGAAATGACCATTTCCATCAGTCTCGGCATCATTGAATTCAGCAGGTGTCATTATGAGGAAGCGCTGAAGATGTATGATAAAGTGGGGCAATCGATACGCCTTGCAGTGTATTTGCATGATAAATCGATAAAGACCCGTCTCTACTATAATATCGCCAGGGTTTTTACGAGACAGGGGCGTTATAAGGAATCAATCGAATA
Organism: [Bacillus] enclensis; assembly: GCF_001456935.1. Taxonomy (GTDB): domain Bacteria; phylum Bacillota; class Bacilli; order Bacillales; family Bacillaceae_B; genus Rossellomorea; species Rossellomorea enclensis. Next base: position 8,353 of record NZ_KQ758486.1, read on the forward strand.
TTGCAAAGAGGCATTGAAATGGAATATTAAGGTGGAGAACTTATATGGATTTGCCCATTTGAATTATCACATTGGTTATAATCTTGAACTGCAAGGGTTATGGGAAGAGGCCTTGCCATATCTCAACAAAGCAGAAATGCTTTTCAGAATCCAGGGCAATCAGAAGCTCGTTTCCTTCATTCATTCAAAGAAGGAAGAGCTGTTAGAGAAAATAAAAGATAACACCTAAAAAAAAGCACTTCCCATAAAGAGAAGTGCATCAACAGGTATTGTAATTTGTCGTTGAATCTATTAAATCATAGTATGAAAGAAGATGGATTTGGACTCTGGCGTCATGAGAGGGGACTCCTGCTTCTTTTTCAAAGCAATCGACAGGTTTCCTTATAAAATATAAAAATATTAATATTCCACCTAACAAAGGCTGGGGAGAGTGAAGGGGAGTGGATGTGTGGATTATTCCTTGATAGGTACGAAAATCAATGAACTACGCAAGGTTGTCGGACTGACACAGGGGGAGCTTGCAGAAGGCATTTGCACTCAGGCCCTGATCAGCCGGATTGAAAAGGGCGATATTTTTCCAAGCTCCACCACCCTTTATCAAATCTCCAGGAAACTGGGAGTGGACGTAAACTATTTCTTTGAAATCGGCACAACGCCAAGGCTTGATTATATAAAAGAGGTCGAGCGGCAGTTGAGGAAGCTGAGAATACAGCTTAGGTATGAAGAAATGGTGGAGGTGATTTGGGCCGAAGAGAAGAATCCCATCTTCTTCAAGGATGATTACAACCTGCAGCTCCTCCTTTGGCATAGGGGGATCTATACGTTTGAAATTGAAAAACAGCGAGAAACCGCGATAACTATTTTCTGGGAAGCATTCCACCTCACTTATGACAGTAAAAAAGCGCTTTCTGAAAGAGAAATGGAAATTCTCCTCAGCATAGGTGCAATGGAACTTACCGGCGAAAATTATGAAAAAGCACTGGAGATCTACAATAAAGTACGCCAAGGGTTAAAGAAGTTTGACCAATTAAATGATAAGTCAATAAAAACAAGGATGCTTTATAATATAGCGAGAGTTCAAACCCGTCTGGGCAATTACGAGGAATCAACAGCACGGTGCCAGGAGGCAATCAGGTGGTGTCTTGAAGAAGAGAATTTATACGGATTGGGACAATTGCACTATCAAATCGGTTATAATTATGAATTGGAAGGGCAGTTCGAGAAAGCACTGGACTATCTGGAGAAGTCTATATTGATTTTCGAGATGGTTCAAGATGATCAGCACATGCCTTATTTGGTAAAGAAAAAGGAAGAGATCTTATCCAAGCTGGACGTACAGGAAGGAATTTAAGATGAATACAACGACCTACTCACTATCCGAGCGATACGAAGTGGCATTCAATCAAATCCATGATGCATTAAAAAAGCAGTTGAAATCCAGATCGGACAGATTCACAAGCCTTGTTCATTCGGGGCGGCATCATAAGATCATCAGTACCTATCAGGATGAACTCTTTCAATATGCCAAACTGCGAAATGCGCTTGTTCATGAAAAAACGGAGCTGGGCTATTACATAGCGGAACCCCATCCGGAAGTAGTGGAAAGAATCGAGAAAATCGCAAGGGTCTTACACAGCCCCAATTATGCATTGACAATTGCGACAAAAGAAGTGATTTTCTTTCACCTGGAAGATCGTATAGAAGATGTCATCAGTGCGATAAAGGCATGTAACTATTCTCAATATCCAGTGTATGAAGGAAATAGATGCCTTGGTCTGCTCACCGCTAAAAGCATCGTGAAATGGCTCGCTGAGCGTATGATGGGAAGCATTGTCGATTTATCCGATGTCAAGATACAAGATGTATTTGAAGTTGAGAAGAGACCACCGTTAACGTTTCAGGCTAGAACCTCCACCATTTTTGATGTAGAAGAATGTTTTGAACACTATCATCAGCAAAAACTGGACATTGAAGCCGTCATCATCACGGAAAATGGCAGGGATGATGAAACTCCACTTGGGATCGTCACAGCCTGGGATTTGATCGAAATTGACTATACGTCAGACTAACCTTCTTGATTATTTTCAGGGAGGTTTTTTATTTAATCTCTGAATACCACATACGGGAGGGCAGTCCATCATAAAAATGATTGTAAAAGATCAAGACAGGGGTGAAAGGATGCGGAGACGGAAAAATCCGATTCCTCTTTTACTAATGGGCATCGTCGGTATGATTCTCCTCTTCCTTTTCGTAAGTGTGCTTGGGAGCGGTGAGGGGGATTCGCCTGAGCAAGTCATTGAGGAATTTTACGATTATGAGCGGAAGGGTGACTTTGGGAATTCGTGGGAGCTGTTTCATTCTGAAATGAAGAAGAAATTCGGAAAAGCATCTTATGTCCAAACGAAGAATCATGTGTTCCTCGGCCATATGGGAGTGGATTCCTTTGAAGTGGAAGTGGGGGACATCGAAGAAATAGAGGATTTTGAGTTCAGTAAAGATGGACCGACGTTCAAGGATGTGAGGTCTGCGAAGGTGGACCTGCTGTTTGACAGCCAGTTTGGCGAGATGACGATCAGCCAGATTTGTTATGTGGCGCGGGAAAAAAATGAATGGAAAATTTTGTGGGACTATGATTTTTAAACTTTTGAGTTTTAGAGTTTACTCGCTGGGTATACAGAAACTAACTAACCAATTTTAAAAGGAGGGCTAGGCTGTGTCCCTTTTATACGTGAAGGCCCGCGAAATGATGGAATTCGATGCGAAAGTCCAGCAGTCGCAAAACACGAACATCCGCCTCTTCCGTAAACCGAAGCCTGCACCTGTTCAGAGAAATAAATAAAGCCAGCGGAACCTTCAGGCAGTCTAATTTTATTAGGCTGTTTTTTTATGTCTGCAAGTCTTTTAAAGGTATTTCGTGTTTAATATAGAATGAATATAGAACGAAAAGGAGTGAAGGGAAATGCCTGGACAAAAGGAAAGCCGTGTGGTGATAGGTGCAGGAGAGTATTCCAACAATCCAACATGGATGCAAACACAGGAAGAAGTACTTAACCTATTAAATCAAGAAGATTGGGCAGGTTTATTCAATGAGCACAGCATACAAGCTATCTTGGCAGAGCATGTATGGGAGCATTTGACTTATGAAGAAGGTGTGAAGGGTGCCAGGAATTGCTACACCTATTTAAAATCAGGTGGATACGTGCGTTGTGCGGTGCCGGATGGCAACTTTCCGAATGAAGAATATCAAAAGGGGGTTCAGGTTGGAGGGCCGGGACCAGCCGATCACCCAGCAGCAAGTCATAAAATTGTACATACTTATCAAACTCTTGCCAGGATGTTTGAAGAAGCCGGATTCGAAGTCCGGCTGTTGGAATATTGCAATGACAAGGGAGAATTCATTTATAATGATTGGGATGAAGAACACGGTTTTATTTATCGATCGAAACGCTTTGATCATCGGAATAAAAATGGGGAATTAGGTTTCGTATCCTTGATCGTCGATGCGGTGAAGAGATAAAAAAATCAGGGCCCACTAGTTGGGACCCTGATTTTCTTCTTTATTCCAAATCCTCACCAATGATACGGACTTCACGCTCCAGCTCCACATCGAACTTCTCTTTCACCGTCTTCTGCACATGCTCGATAAGTGAAATATAATCCTTCGCCGTTGCATTGTCTTTATTGACAATGAACCCGGCATGCTTTGTGGAAACCTCGGCACCGCCAAAGTTCGTCCCCTGCAGGCTGCTGTCCTGGATCAGTTTACCGGCAAAGTATCCCGGCGGTCGTTTAAAGACACTTCCGCAGGATGGATATTCAAGCGGCTGCTTCGATTCCCTTTTATACGTAAGGTCATCCATGACGGCCTTGATATCCTCGTATTCCCCCGGCTTTAAGCTGAAGGTAGCCTCAAGGACGATATCGCCATTTTCCGAGATATTGCTGTGACGGTAATCAAGCTCGAGGTCCGCAGCCGTGCGTTTAACAAGTTCACCGTGACGGTCGACCACGTAGCAGTAGTCGAGTACGTCCTTGATTTCCCCGCCGTAAGCGCCGGCATTCATAAATAGCGCGCCGCCGACAGTACCAGGGATCCCGCATGCAAATTCAAGTCCTGTCAGGCGTTCAGCCAGAGCCCTTCTTGAAACATCAATGATCGCTGCCCCGCTCTGTGCCACGATCTGCTGGTCGTTTGACTTGATATCGTCGAAGTTTTTCAGGTGAAGCACAATCCCACGGATCCCGCCGTCCTTGACAATCAGGTTCGAGCCGTTCCCGAGCAGCGTGAACGGTACGTCCACCTTATTGGAAAGCTTCACGATGTTCTGCACTTCTTCATACGTTGTCGGAGTGAGGAAGAAATCGGCCTTCCCGCCAAGCTTCGTATAAAGATGGTCCCTCAGCATTTCATCGCGCTTGATATTCTCTTCATGCATCACATTCAATAATTCTTTATAAACAGTTTCTTTATTGTACATTCCTGATCAGTCCCATAATTAATTTTTCTCTGGTTATAAATTCTACCCTCCCATTATATGATGAAAACCCATGAAAGTTAAATGGTTTCGATTGGCAGGGTGAAAACTACTTCTAAGGTAGGATGTTCATTTATAGTCCGTCAGAAAAATAGTAAGCATCATTGAAGATATGCCTGAAAGAAGTATTCCCGTCGAAGAATCGCGATTTGAGCCCTTCATCCGCATCCGGATCCTTCCCGTTTCTCGTGATGGCAATTCCGCTTATCGACTGAAAAACGGCTCCGTGGGTGAAATAAATCACGTCCCGGTCTGCTATGATGATCGAGTAAATGCCTCCGGATTCCCTCAGGCGCCCCATCTTGTCAATCGCCCTGGCTGATAAAATAGGTCTTAGTTTTTCCTGGTCATATGTATGTGTAGAGAATTCATCTCCAATGCTGATCTGCCCATTATCTACTGCCTGAAACAAGGCATCGGAAACAGTTGTATAGTCAGCCTTATGGAATATGAAGGTTGTCTCCTGGTTTAGTCCGATTAAAAACAGGAAGGGAGTAATAAAACAAAATGCTGTGGTCTTCAGCAGTTTTTTCCCAATCCCTTTCTTCCCCACACTCAAAATGAAAAGCCATAAGAGGGCTACTCCAAGAATGCCGAGAGCGGGCAGGATGAGCAGAAATGTGATAAAGAATTCCCCGACAGCCAGTTTTGCATACAACACCATGAAAGTTCCGCCCATATAAAGGAGAAGGGGTACTTTGATTCTGTTCCAATCGCTCTTTCCGTTTAGTAAAAAAGCGATATATCCAAGGAGCAATGTGACGAATAAAATCAGTATTACAATCATCGATTCTACCTCTCTCAGTTTATATTAACCCCAGTCTAACAGTTTGAAGGAGATAAATGTAAAAAGAACCCCCGTCAGGAGGTTCTTTTCTGCTATTTAATGAAGTTAAACGTCTGCGCAACGGAAGAGATGAAGTTTGTCAGGAAATTCCCTTTGGACTCTTTCTTTTCCTGTCCCGGATTGGTTGCATCGCTTTGCTTGAACTTGATGGAGTACTTGGCAAAACCGCTGTCTTCTGTTCCGAGATACTTAAACGTTCTGGAATCATGGATATATTTCTGCGCCTCAGGTGAACTTTGGAATACGACATTCACATCATCTTTGATGGCAGCGAAATTCCAGTTGCCGTCCGCCTCAGGGTTGATTGTGCCTTTCTCCATGATATAGTCGATGATGACGTTTCTATTCTCGTCCGGCGACTGGATGATGATATTCGAGCCGTCGATGCCAGGGAAGTGACCGCCGCCGCTTGCACGGTAGTTATTCGTCGCGACGATGAATTTTTGATCGGGATCAATCGCTTGTCCATTGTATTTAAGGTTCTTGATTCTATGTGAATCTTCATTAATCAATTTTCCGTCAGTATTATATCGGAGTGGTTTTGTCACATCGATTTCATATGTCACTCCGTCGATGACATCAAAGTTATAGGACCTGAAATCCCCATTAACCAGCGGCTGCTCTTCGGTCGTTGAAGTGTTGATTTGATTGAACTGACCTGCTGACATTTCGAGCCATTCCTTCACCTGTGCACCATCGATCAGCACGGCTTGGAGTGTATTAGGATATAAATACAGGTCTGCAACGTTTTTGATGGCAAGTTCGCCTGCCGGGATATCCGTGTAATAGGAAGCGTCACCGCGTGTACCCGCTTTGAACGGTGCACCTGCTGAGAGCACCGGGATGCCTTCATATTCAGTGCCCTGGATGTATTTCTCTACGTACCATTTCTGCGCATTCGTCACGATCTGGATGGAGGGATCGTCCTTTACCTGAGCAAAATAACTGTTGATTGGTGCTTCGGTTTCCCCGACGGCACTTCTGACCCAGTCGATTGTGTGATTGTGATCTTCTTCAATTGCGCCGAATACTTCTTCGTCACGGTCGACCAATGGATTGCCGTCTTTATCTGCAATTCCACGGGTGGATGATTGTGAATCGGCCACGGACCATTCCCCATTATTAAGCTGAAGTTCTAAATCAACCAGGCCGAGATGGCTTCCCCAGTAGCCGGGCATGACGGATGCAGTGCCATTGATCGTGCCTTTCGCAGTATCGACACCTTCAATCCCTGCATATGATTCAGATGGGAAAACCCCGTGAGAATGACCGAACAGGATTGCATCGATGCCGTCCACTTTTGACAGGGAATACGTGACGTTCTCTTCCATGCCTTCATCCGTGACGCTGCCGATACCGGAGTGAGGGATTGCAACGATGATATCGGCTCCTTCTGCCTTCATCTGCGGAACGAATTTATTGGCCGTCTCTACGATATCTTTTGTGATCACTTTTCCTTCGAGGTTGGCCTTGTCCCACTGCATGATCTGAGGCGGAGTGAATCCGATGACGCCAACCTTCAAAGTGTGTTTTTCACCGTCTTCATCGACGACTTCCTTATCAAGGATTGTATAAGGGTTAAAATAGTTTTCGTCGTTGGTCGGGTCACTGTCCCCGTCATCCTTGTATACATTCGCATTGACATAAGGGAAGTTGGATCCCTTCAATGATTTTCCGAGAAAGTCCAGACCGTAGTTGAACTCATGATTTCCGATATTCGCTGCGTCGTAATCAAGGAGGTTCATCGCTTTATATACAGGGTGGGTTTCCCCATCCTGAAGCGGGTCTACTTTGGCAACATAATCACCAAGCGGATTTCCCTGGAGGAGGTCTCCGTTGTCGAACAGAAGGCTGTTGGCGGCTTCTTTTCGTGCATTTTTAATGAGGGTGGCTGTTTTCACAAGGCCATAGCTGTTTGTCTCTTTATCCTGGTAATAATCATAATTGGCAAGGTTTACATGTATATCCGTCGTTTCAAGGATACGAAGCTTCACCACATCCTGGTCCATCACATCTGCGTACGTTATGGAAGGTGCGGCTGCAGGGATAATAAGTCCTAAGGCTAGAGCGGCAGAGGCTGCTTTTTTCATGTTCTTCTTCATCATGATCTCCCCTAAAATATGTATTTAGTTGCAAACACTTACATAGTAGCATTTTGTTGTAAAAATAGAATGGTTGAAAAGTAGTGTTTTTGTAATTGTTTGTAAATGCGGGGTGTAAATTGGGGCTACCTTTCAGGGGGAAAATAAGATAGGATGGAAAATATATAGTATAACATCTATTTAACTATTAAATTGTACAACGTAAACATACACTTAAAGATAAGAAAGGAGGCGCCGCCATGGCACGCCTATACACAGCCTTAATCGGACTCAGTCTCATCTGGGGTATGTCCTTCGTCTTCATCAAATGGCTCATCGAACCGGCCGGCGTCTGGGGTACGGTATTTCTTCGCTGCATCGCGGGGGCGCTTGTGCTGCTGCCGATCTTCTTCATTCAAAGACGAAAAGGGGAGAGAAAGCCGCTTCCAATATGGAAACTGATTGTGGTGGGCATTGGGAACGCAGCCCTTCCATGGACGCTGATTGCACTCAGCGAAACGCAGATTAACAGCAACACCGCGTCGATCCTGAACGCAACGACCCCGATCTGGACCGGGCTCCTCGGATTCCTGCTGTTCTCAGCCGTGCTGACAAGCTTTCAGTGGATCGGCATCCTAGTCGGCTTCTTCGGCATTTTAGTGTTGATGAATTTTGAAGTGAGCGGGATCTTCAGTTCTGATTTCGTCGGCGTGGGGACGATGATTCTGGCCACCGTGAGCTACGCATTTTCCTCTCATTTCACAAAAAAATACCTGGCCGGAACAAGCGTCGTGACCATCTCGACTTTTCAGCTGCTGATCGGTGCCGCGATTGGTTTCATCGGGATACTTGTGACCCAGCCGATTGATGTTGGCAGCCTTTTAACGGGGGAAGCATTACTCGGTATCATCGGTCTTGGCTGCTTCGGATCGGGAATTGCTACATTATTGTATTTTTATATCATGACCAACGGAAGTCCCGAGTTCGCCTCGACGGTTACATACCTGATCCCGGGAACGGCGATGATCTGGGGATTTTTGCTGCTGGGGGAACCGGTCACGCATAACCTGATCCTCGGCCTTCTCATCATTTTTGCAGGGGTATTTTTATCATCCCGGAAGTCGAAAAAAACGATCGCTTCCCTTACGGTGGGGACGCGGTGAGAATTTAAACAAACGTTTGATTAAAGTCTGAAACCTCAGTGTTGACGGGGTTACCGGACTTAAACAAACGTTTGTTTTATTTTCAGGGTGGTTGTTCTTCGGGAAAGAGGTGCATTCGAAACAACTTTCATATAAAATGGTTAAGATACATAGGTTAGAGTAGACGAGCTGTCGGCAGGTGCTTATTAGGGCATGCTGCCGATCGACATAAAAGACTAAAGAATAAGAGAGGTAACTATTATGAAAACGGCAATTGTAACGGATAGTACAGCCTACATCCCGAAAGAATTGCGCGAGTCTCTAAACATACACATGATCCCGCTGAGCGTCATCCTCGGCGGCGAATCATATCGCGAAGAAATTGACATCACAGCCGGTGAATTCTATGAAGAAGTCACAAACCAGGACAAGCTCCCGACCACATCCCAGCCGCCGGTCGGCGAATTCGTCGAGCTGTTCGAAAAATTGTCCCGTGACTATGATGCGGTCATTTCCGTACACCTTTCAAGCGGCATCAGCGGTACCTATCAGGGAGCCGTGCAGGCAGGCGAAATGGTGGACGGAATCAAGGTCTATCCTTATGATTCGGAAATCAGCTGCATGATACAAGGGTTTTATGCTCTTGAAGGTGCCAAGCTTGCGCGTGAAGGCAAGGGAGCCGAAGAGATCGTTCGGCTGTTGGATGAAATGAAGGAGACGGTCCAAGCATACTTCATGGTTGATGACCTGGCGCACTTGCAGCGCGGTGGACGTTTGTCGCAGGCTCAGGCGATCATAGGAAGTCTGCTGCAGGTAAAACCTTTGCTGCACTTTGTGGATAAAGTGATCGTTCCTTTTGAGAAGATCCGTACTCGTAAGAAGGCGTTGAAAAGGGTGGAAGGATTGCTGGAGGATGCAGTGAAGGACGGAGGATCTTATCAGGCTTCGATCATACATGCGAATCGTGAGGAAGAAGCGATTGAGTGGATGAAGGAACTGGCTGAGAAGTATCCTAATGTTGAGTTTAATGTGAGTTATTTTGGTCCGGTGATCGGTACCCATTTGGGTGAAGGCTCGATGGGGATGGGCTGGGCTAAGAGGCTGGCGGAATAGGTTGTTTGGGGGTCAGGTGCTGGTTTGGGTGCCTGGCTTTTTTGTGGAGTTGTGCCAGGAACAAAACGGGGTGATTGTGCCAGGAACAATTCAGGTGGTTTGTGCCAGGAACAAATACGACAAATTATGCCTGGCACAAATCGACCAATCTGTGCCAGACACAGACTTTATTTAATATGAAAAGCAGGAAAATGAAGAAGAGTGTCGAATATATGTAGTTGGTCATTATTAATCTAGAAAGGATGATTCAATGGGAAGAAAACCTCGAGTATGGTCACCTGGTACGATTTATCACATTACTGCACGAGGGAACAGGAAAAATAATATTTTTAGGGAAAGCAAGGATTACCACCACTATCTATCACTTCTATTAAGAGCAAAACTCCGAATGCCCTTCATCTTACACTCTTTCTGCCTAATGCCTAACCATATCCATTTAGTAATCGAAACCATCAATCATTCCCCTACTGAGATCATTCATTATATCCATTCCATCTATGCAAGATATTTCAATAGAAAATACAATTATGTTGGACATGTGTTTCAAGGTCGCTACTATTCCAAGGAAATTAAAAATATGAAGCAGCTTCTGGATACCAGCAGCTATGTTCACTTAAACCCTGTGAAATCCAGGAATTCTAATATGCCTGAGGAATACCGCTGGAGTAATTATAAGAGTTATATCAGTAAGTTTGATGACAAACTTACTGATAAGGAAAAGCTCTATGAGACTTTAGGTGAAAATCCCCAGCAAAAGTATCAGTTCTATGTTGAATCAAAATTGAAAATTAAAGATTGGTAGAAAACACCTACTTAGAATATTGAAGATTTGCATTTGCTGGGGCCAGGCACAATTAACATGTATTGTTCCTGGCACAAAACGTCCAAATTGTGCCAGGAACAAATAGGGCATTCTGTGCCAGGCACCACCCCTTGAATTTACTTAACCAAAGGAGGAACCAAAATGAGGTTTAAACAAGAATCCACCCACCTAACCCCAGAACAGCTACTCCCCAACCAATCAACACCTCTCAAAAAAATCTCCACGATACAAATCCCGCCACCAACCCCACCAAACCCATCATTCCAGTATTCCACCGAACTCCAACACTACCTATCCGGCCGCTCCCTCCTCCCAGACGAACTGTCATTCTCGATAGAGGACCTCCACGAACACTACCTCAACGGATACATCACTTACGGAAAAGGGCTGAATAACTATCACTGCCACCGCTGCGGCAATAGAAAAAAACATTTATTTGCACGTTTTAACTGTTTTCGCTGTCAGGGAGAGTGCACCTACTGCAGAAACTGCATCATGATGGGGAGGGTATCGGAGTGCACCCCACTTATTTCCTGGACTGGACCACCGCCGACCTCCGTCAATTTAACGCTCTTTGACTGGACCGGCACCCTCTCCAAAGCACAGCAGGAAGCATCAAATAGAGTAGTAGACACTGTCAAAACCAACGACAATCTACTAGTCTGGGCAGTCTGCGGAGCAGGAAAAACGGAAGTCCTGTTCCAAGGTATCCACGAAGCTCTCTCCAAAAACAAGCGGGTCTGCATCGCAGCCCCGAGGACCGATGTCATACTCGAACTTTCTCCGCGTCTTCAAAAAGTCTTTCCCAACACATCTATCACCACCCTGTACGGAGGCTCTGATGACCGTCACGAATACGGCCAGCTCGTCCTCACAACTAGCCATCAGCTGTTCCGATACAAAAGAGCCTTTGACTTCATCGTCATAGACGAAGTAGATGCCTTTCCCTACAGTTACGACCCAACACTGAAATACGCTGTGGAAAAAGCGCGCAAATCCAAGTCGGCCATTGTCTATTTAACAGCGACCCCTGACTCCCAGACCCAGAAAAACTGCTCTTCAAAAAAGCAAAACCACATCCGCATCCCAGCCCGTTACCACCGACATCGCATCCCTATGCCCCGGCTCGTCTGGTGCGGCAATTGGAATAAGGCTTTTGAGAAAAACAGAATCCCATCCATATTGAAAAAATGGACGCTTCAAAGACTCCAGCAAAACAAACAGGCCTTTATCTTTTTTCCTTCAGTGAAAATAATGGAAAAGGCACTCCCTCTTTTTCAAAAGTTGAATCCCGCCATAGAAGCTGTGCATGCAGAAGAACCCCACCGAAAAGAGAAAGTTCAAAAGATGAGAAGCGGGGAAACCCCGATCCTTCTCACCACCACCATTCTAGAAAGGGGTGTTACCATTCCCAATATCGATGTCGCCGTATTGGGAGCTGAAGAATCTATTTTCACCGAAAGTGCTCTCGTCCAAATTGCTGGCAGGGCAGGGAGAAGTGCCGAATATCCAAAAGGGGATGTGGTCTATTTTCATTACGGTAAAACAAAAGGAATGATTAATGCCATCATGCACATTTACAGCATGAACAAAGAAGCAGGGAAGCGGGGGTTGATCGATGGGTAATCATTGTCTGTACTGCCAAAGTACCATTAAAGAAATCATCACATGGAAAGGTCTCTTTCGCAGCGATCCTCAATACCTTTGTGGGGAATGTCAAAAAGGACTGCAGCCGATAGAGGGACAGAGGTGCTCCTACTGCTCACGCTCGCTTGAAAAACTTCCGGATGAATTGAAAAAAGATGAGGTGTGTTTAGACTGCTACCGTTGGGAGGAAGAGCCAAGCTGGAAAGGCATCCTTCAAAAAAATACATCGCTCCTTGAATACAACGACTTCCTCAAGGAATATCTAGCACGATATAAATACCGGGGCGACTACATACTGGCAAAAGCATTCGGAACTCAACTTGCTAATCACCTTAAGCCACTCCAATTCGACCACATCATCCCCATCCCACTCAGTAACGAACGCCAATACGAACGAGGATTCAACCAATCAGCTGCCCTTTTAGAAGAAGCAGGAATCTCTCTCACGCATCTCCTAACCAGATCACACTCCGAAAAACAATCCAAAAAATCACGCCAAGAAAGGTTGCAACAGAAACAGATTTTCACTCTAACTGAAGTAAACCTCACCGGCCAATCCATCCTCCTCTTCGACGACATTTACACCACTGGCACCACCCTGAGACAAGCAGCCAAACTGCTAAAAGAAGCGGGTGCCAAACAAGTCACATCCCTAACTCTCGCACGGGGCTAACAGATTTCATTTTCCTTCCGATATAAGATATAAGAAGAAAGAAGAACACCGGGAGGAAACCAAGATGTCAGAAATCACAAATTGCCCGCGCTGTAATGCGCTTTTTATGAAAAATAAATTCCGAGATGTATGCGAGAACTGTTTTAAAGAAGATGAGAAGATGTATGAGAAGGTATATCAATTTTTAAAGAAAAGAGAGAACCGTGCGGCAACGATGGAGACGGTCATCTCCCAAACTGGGGTTGAAGAAGAACTTCTATATAAATGGGTGAAAAAGGGACGGATTCAGACGAAACTGTTCCCGAATCTGGGTTATCCTTGTGATAAATGTGGAAAGGTTATAAATAGTGGCAAGCTATGTCAGGGATGTACGGATTCATTGAAGAGAGACTTGCAGCAGTTTGAGGCGAATAATGAATGGAAAGAAAAGATGAAGGAACAGCGTACGTACTATACGACACGTGACAAGTGAACCAGAATGAAAAATAGGAAGAACTCACCAGTCGAGAATCCTAAACAAATTCGGAAGATTACCGATATACTTATATAGAGACACTTTGAGCGTGAGGAAAGCGAGGGAAACAATATGAAAATCAATAATATTGGGAACCAGAATATCAATCCGTATCAGCGAAACATGAATAAGCTAAATGCAGCGGAGAAATCAGGGAAATCACCTTCTGATAAAATCGAGATTTCGACTGCTGCGAAAGAGATGCAGGAAGTTTCAAAGCTTGGCAAGGAACGTCAGGCAAAGGTAGAGGCACTGAAGGATCAGGTACAGAGCGGGAATTACACCATCGATCCGAAAGCCATTGCCAAAGGGCTCAAGAATTTTTACCAAAGCTAGGAGAGAGCGGACATGTCAGCATCCACATTAATCGCGACACTTGAAAAACTGTATAAGCTGAACAAAAGTTTGCTTGATCTATCTGTAAGGAAAACAGATGCGGTTAAGAGCGGCGATATGAAAGGGCTCGACGAACTGTTAAAAGATGAGCAGAAGCATATCGCTGCGATCAATACGGTCGAGAACGAGCGGCAGCGGCAATCTGCAGGATACCTGACTTCACTCGGTCTGCTGACAGAAGCGCCGCCGACCCTATCTCAATGCATTGAGTACAGTAAACCTGACGATCAGGCCGTACTCCTTGATTGGCAGCGCAAAATGACAGAGTTGATCTCCCAATTGAAAGAACGGAATGAACTGAATCAGAAACTTGTCTATCAATCCCTGCAGTTTGTGAATATGAATCTATCAATCATGCAGCCGCAGGACCAGCAGACAACCTACGCCCGGCCAAACGGGGAGAAAAAGTCACCCCGGCAGCGATCACTCTTTGATTCACAGGCTTAAAACTTTGAAACGGAGGCACCACCATGCGATCTACTTTCCACGGCCTTGAAACCGCGAAACGCGGCATGTACACACAGCAAGGCGCCCTTTATACGACAGGCCACAACATTTCCAATGCGAACACGCCAGGCTACAGCCGCCAACGTGTGAATTTTGAACAGACGACACCTTACCCGGCTCCATCCATGAACAGACCTGATATCCCTGGCCAAATGGGAACAGGGGTTGAAGCAGGGTCTATTCAGCGTGTGCGCGATTCGTTCCTTGATGTTCAATACCGCGGTGAAAATAACAAGCTTGGGTATTGGGAGTCGAAGATGGAAGCGATGAAGAAAATGGAGGAAGTTATGAACGAGCCGTCAGAGTCCGGCTTGTCCAAAACGATGGACATGTTCTGGCAGTCACTCCAGGATCTTGCCGTCAATCCCACGAATGCAGGTGCCCGTTCGGTTGTCCGTGAAAGAGGTATCGCAGTTGCCAATACTTTTAATTATTTGTCGACATCTCTTACAGGGGTGCGCGGTGATTTGAAGAATGAGCTGTCCGTCACCGAAAAGCAGATCAACTCACTGACAAGCCAGATCGATAAAATAAACAAGCAGATCGCCGATGTCGAACCGCATGGCTATTTACCGAATGATCTCTATGATGAACGAGACCGTCTACTGGATGAACTATCACAGCATGTCACCATCCAAACGAGCTATCAGTCAAGCGGCGGAGCATCTTCACCGATTGCAGAAGGACAGGTGACCGTGAACCTGGTCGGCAAGGATGGGAATTTCGCCGTAAATCTGGTTGGGAAAAACGGTGTGAACTCATTAAAGATAACCTCTGAAGGACCGCAGGGTACAGTGGATTCCGTGACCATCGGAAATCAGAAGCTGGACGTGAACGACTTCTTATCCCAAGGTGAAGGGAAGCTAAGGGCCCTCATCGATACATATGGATACACAGACAAAAACGGTGAAGCAAAAGGTTCTTATATCACCATGCTGAATGAACTCGACAGAATGGCATATGAATTCGCGAAGGCTTTTAACGAGCAGCACCAAAAAGGGGTGTCACCGGCTCAGCTCAAAGACCCAAGTATTGAAACACCGAAGTTCTTCCAGGATGCCAAGAATGCTTCTGCTGACTTGGAAGACGTTGATAAAGCAGGGTTTGCACAGCGTATGCAAATTGCGGATGAACTTAGCAATCTGGATATGATCGCAACGGCAAGTGCTGACAATCCCACTCTCGGTGACGCAGCCAATGTGAGTGCACTAGCTGATATCATAACAACGACCGAGCTTCCATACGGTGAAAAGCCTGCAACTTTCAGGGCTCACTTCGAATCGGTTATCGGCTCAATGGCAGTCGAATCACAGGAAACAGTCCGTCTGACTCAGAACTCAGGAGTCCTGCGCGGTGCGGTGGAAGAACGGAGGATGTCCGTGAGCGGCGTTTCGCTTGATGAAGAAATGACGGATATGATCAAATTCCAGCATGCCTACAACGCCTCTGCAAGAATGATCACACTCCAGGACGAAATGCTTGATAAAATCATCAACGGCATGGGGACCGTAGGAAGATAGGAAGGTGAAATCTAAATGCGCGTAACACAAAGCATGTTAACCAATAATTCAATGAGAAATCTGAGCTCCTCCTATGCCCGTATGGGACAGCTCCAGGACCAGCTCGCCACTGGTAAAAAAATCACCAAGCCCTCCGACGATCCGGTTGTTGCGATGAAGGGGATGTTCTACCGGTCGAATTTGACAGGGATCGAACAGTATAAGCGAAATCTTTCAGAACTTTATTTATGGATGGATAATTCTGAAGCTGGGATCGACCAAGCCAATCAGGGGCTTCAGCGTGTACGGGAACTGACGCTGCAAGGTAAGAACGGCACGTTAAGTGAAGAGGATATGAAAGCAGTTGCAGTAGAAATCGGGCAGATTAAGGCGGACCTGGTCGGAGTGGCAGAAACGAAGGTTGCAGGACGGTACATTTTTCACGGGACTGATGTAGACAATTCACCTATAAAAGATGGAAATCCGGCAGACGGCACTGCCCCTCAGGTTGCAAATAATCTGACAAGTGCCGTGATTGGTAATTATAATGTTGAAGTTTCACAGGGTGTATCCTTAAAAGCCAACGTAAACCCGGGCAATGTTTTCAGCCAGAAGCTGTTTGATACGGTCCATAATATTCAAAAAGCGTTGGAAACAGGGGATACGGATGCTCTTGATACAGAACTTGGGAACTTGGACGATGTCATGGAAACCCTGTCTGCAGAGCGCTCAGAACTGGGTGCCCGTTACAACCGCCTGGAAATGATCGACGACCGCCTTGGTCAGCAGGAAGTAGTGGCTAATCGAATCCTGTCTGACAACGAAGATGCAGATATCGAACGGGTCATCACCGATTTGAAAACCCAGGAAAGCGTCCATCGTGCTGCCCTGGGGGTCGGAGCAAGAATCATCCAGCCTTCACTAATGGACTTTTTAAGATAAATGCTAGGGGACCAACCCTTTAAGGTGTTTCGTCACCTAAGGGGGTGGTCCCCTTTTGAATAGAGGAGAGATACGATGAACTTTCCACAGATACGGCTTCAATCCACACCCGCCTCCATCGAGATAAAAACAACACCGGGCAAGCTGGAAGTTGAAACACCTCCGCCTGCCCTCGATATCCAGCAGCCGGAAGCGAAGATGGAAATAGAACGCCGACCATCAAAGCTGACGATTGATCAGACGGAAGCGCGAGCCGATATGGATTTGAAATCCGTGCGGCGCAGGATAGAGGATTTCTCAAGACAGGGGTATGAAGACTGGTTATCCGGTCTCGCCCGCATGGCGCAGGACGGCGACGAGCTCATGATGATTGAAAACGGCGGAAACGCGGTTGCAGAACAGGCAAAACGAAACAGTGAAGGCCCGATGTATGACTTTAATATCGGCTGGATCCCTTCGGCGGGGAGTGTGAAAATCCAATACGATCCAGGTGAGGTGAAGGTCCGGTTTGAACCTCAGAAAGTGATTAATAATACACAGGTTGTAAAGCCGAACGTAAATGTGTCTAAGGCACAAGTAGATATAAGCCTGCAGAGATATGCCGATTTGGAAATCGATTTTGTGAACCTTAAGCATGTAGGCGTCAATTACGAACAGGAAATATAAGATAAAGGAATGAGAGTATGAAAATCAATACGAAGTACCATGGCGAGATAGAAGTGAAAAAAGAAGACATCCTGAAGTTTGAGCAGGGGATACCCGGATTTGCAGAAGAGAAAGGGTTTATGTTGCTGCCGCTGCCGGAGAACGATTGGTTTCATATCCTGCAGTCAGTCTCCACACCGCAGCTTGGATTCGTTGTAACCGATCCGTTCTTGTTTACAAATGAGTATGATTTTGAGTTGGAAGCGGAAAGCGTCGACTTACTGGGTCTTACCTCCGAAAAAGATGTAAAAGTACTCACCATTTTAACGATGAAAGAAGCACTGAACGATTCAACAGCCAACCTCCAGGCCCCGATCATTATCAATCTAGCCAGCAACAAAGCAAAACAAGTGATCCTGAACAACACGAACTACAAAACAAAACATTTCATCTTTGCTCAGCCAGAGCAATCCGGTAAGGAGTGAGACGATGCTGGTACTGACAAGAAAAACAGGTGAAGCCATCCAAATCGGGGAAGATATCGAAATCAGTGTGGTATCGGTAAAAGGAGATCAAGTGAAACTCGGCATCAACGCACCGAAGAACGTCGAAATCCACCGAAAAGAAATCTACCTAACCATCCAGGAAGAAAACACCGAAGCCTCCAAAGGAATCGACAACCTCCTCAACATTTTGCCGAAAAAACAATAATTTTTCTATAAATCTATTAAACCCTGATAAAAACGACCGATAATAACCATGTAAGCAAGGAAGAAAAGGGCGGCCGACCTTTCTGTTCTTTGTAAACCAAATACTAAACAGTTCACAAGGATGTGGACTTACTTTCAAGGAGGAAATTTTGTAATGAGAATTAATCATAATATTGCTGCTTTGAATACTTATCGTCAGCTTAATAGTGCAAATGTAGCACAAGGAAAATCAATGGAGAAATTGTCTTCTGGTCTTCGTATTAACCGTGCTGGAGATGATGCAGCTGGTCTTGCGATCTCCGAGAAAATGCGTGGTCAAATTCGTGGATTAGATCAAGCATCTCGTAACTCTCAAGATGCAATTTCTTTAATTCAAACTGGTGAAGGTGCATTAAATGAAACACATGATATTCTCCAACGAATGAGAGAACTAGTAGTTCAAGCAGGAAACACAGGAACTAATGAAACAGAGGATTTACAAGCAGTTCAGGATGAAATTACTGAGTTGATTAATGAAGTAGACGGAATAGGCGATCGTACACAATTTAATGGAAAGACATTGCTTGATGGTAGTTGGGATGGAACAGCTGGAGATGGTACTGATGATTTAGTGTTTCAAATTGGAGCTAATCAAACCCAACAACTGACATTAAATCTTAACAGTATGAAGGCTGCAGATTTAGGTACAACTACAACAATTGCTAACATTGATGTAACGGACTTTGCCACTACTTCTTTTGATAATCAGCTAGCGGGTATTGATGAGGCAATTAATTCTGTTTCAGCAGAACGTTCTAAAATGGGCGCATATCAAAATCGATTAGAGCATACTATTAATAACCTAGGTACTTCGTCTGAAAACCTAACTGCTGCAGAATCACGTATTCGTGACGTAGATTATGCTTTAGCTGCTTAGCAGCGACAAGCACAGTCGTCCTGACTGGGAACGGTCAGAGATCATAATTGGGTGAATTGCTGGAAACCCCTAAGAGCTTTTCTTGCCACAACGTAGTTGGAAACGACAAGCGTGATGGTTAGATAAAAGAAAAGATTGGGCAATCAGCAGCCAAGCTCCTGTGAGGAAACTCTGGAGAAGGTTCAACGACTAGGATAGACCATCTAAGGCGAAAGCTATGGTGATGAAATCCGTAGGTGAAACAATGGTCATCAGCATTGTGAATCCGAAGTGCCCAACCCCTACTGGAATGCCAGAGGGTGAAGATATAGTCTGGTCATTTATGAAAGTAAATGTTCGCACGATGGCGAAAGAAATGATGAACCAAACAAAGAATTCTATTCTTGCACAAGCATCTCAAGCAATGTTGGCTCAATCCAATCAAATGCCTCAAGGAGTTTTACAACTTCTGAGATAATTGATTAGAGGGCGTCCAGTTTTGGTAACGAGCTGGAGTATAACTGGGTGAATTGCTGGAACTTCCTAAAGCTTCATCAACCACAACGTAACTGGAAACGGTAAGCGTGTTGGTTTGAAAATGATGAGGATGATACAATGGATAATCAGCAGCCAAGCTCCTGTGAGGAAACTCTGGAGAAGGTTCAACGACTAGAATGTACTGTCTAAGGCAATCGTTATGACAATGAGATTCGTAGGGTGATGGAAATCATTCGAAGTGCCCAGCCCCTTACATATAAGGGTGAAGATATAGTCTATTCTATGATCGAAAGACATAGTCGCAAAGCAAGCGAACCAACAACCACAAGGAGTTTTACAACTTCTTCGTTAATTTTAAGTTGTTATTTGAAAGAACCCCAAACCTTAATGTTCGGGGTTCTTTTTTGCCTGCATATGTAATGTTAATTAGCTCTAAACTTTCCCCCAACTCTTCCGATATAACCCATATAACCCCAAGGAGGATCAAACAATGATTGAAAAAGTGACAGGCACCATCCAACCCACACAATCATTTACCAAACTTGAAAACAATCAAAACGAAGCAGTGACATACATACAAGGACAGGAACGACTCCAAGAAGAAACCAACAACCAGCCTGTAACGCGAGAAAAAGTGGAGGATGTCATTCAGGGGATGAATGAGTTTTTGCATGCTTCCAATACCCATCTCAAATTTGAATTTCATGATAAATTGAAGGAATACTATGTAACGATCGTTGATGAGCAGACGAAGGAAATCGTCCGGGAGATCCCGGCAAAGAAAATGCTAGATATGTATGCGGCGATGACTGAGTTTGTTGGACTGATCGTTGATAAAAAGATATAAGGAAGGTGATTCTTAATGGCAGATATGAGAATCGGCGGGCTTGCGAGCGGAATGGACACCGATCAGATGATAAAGGATTTAATGAAGGCGGAACGTATCCCACTTGATAAATTGCAGCAAAAAAAGCAGTATCTTGAATGGCAGCGTGATGATTACCGGGATATGAACAAGATGATGTTTGATTTTAGTAATCTTATATTTGACGGAGTCATGAAGAAGTCTACTTATATACAGAAGTCAGTCACTATTTCAGACCCAAATGAGGTTTCGGTGAAGAATATAAATGCTACCGGCGATTTTTCCGGAACAATCAAAGTGGAATCATTGGCTACCGCAGCCACGATGTACAGTTCAGCCGCTATCACTCAATCGGACGGAGGGGCTTTTGACCCTAAGAAGAAGTTGAGTGAGTCATTCGGTTTGACAGGCGAACAAACGATCAGAGTCAAAGCCATCCAGAAAGACGGCACGATGGCAGCTGATTTTACTGAAATCAAGTTTGATCCTGCGGAAGAGAGCATGGACAGCCTTGTGACAAAAATAAATAATCAAACCGGTGTCACGATGTTCTATGACTCACAGACTAAACAAATGTCAGTGATGAGTAAGAATACCGGAAGCAACGGGGCAGGAGCCGAGATTGAATTGCAGGGCTCATTGTTCAGTACTCATCTGAAGCTGGATGCAGACAATGACACTGCTGAAGCTGCCGGCAGGGGTTCAGCTGGTGAGAACGCAGTATTTGCCTATAATGGGATGAAGACGGAACGGGCTTCCAATACATTCACCATAAATGGTTTTGAGTTGACGTTGAAAAATGCGTCAAACACGAATGTATCATTCAGTTCACAACCCGACACCGACAAAATCCTAGAAAAAATCGTCAAATTCGTAGACGAATACAACAAGCTGATTGAAAAGGTAAACGGCGAACTCAACGAAAAGAATTACCGTGACTTCAAGCCTCTGACCGCCGAACAAAAAGAAGCAATGGAAGAAAAAGAGATTGAGTTGTGGGAAGAAAAGGCACGGAGCGGAACCCTTCGCAACGATTCGGTTCTTTCTTCTGCGATGAACAAAATGCGGATGAATATTTACACGCCAGTTTCGGGCGGTACGTCAGGGACCGACCAGCTGTCTCAGATCGGTATCAAGACTTCCAGCAACTATTTGGAACGCGGAAAATTGATCATCGATGAAGCCAAGCTGCGGGAGGTCATTTCAAAAGACCCCAATGCCATTTATGAGATTTTCGCAAAAGACGGTGCAACAACGGGTGAACAGGGAATCGCACGCCGCTTGCGGGAGACATTGAAGGATACGATAGACAGTGTAGAGAAAAAAGCAGGTAAAGCCTCCAGTACGAATAATACCTTCGCTTTGGGACGTTTGTTAAACAATACAGACAATCAAATCGACCGCTTCGAAGACCGCATGATCCAAGTGGAAGACCGCTACTGGCGTCAATTCACCGCGATGGAGAAAGCGATCCAGCGGGCGAATCAGCAGTCCATGTACCTGATGCAGCAATTCGGCGGAGGTATGTAATATTTTTAAACAGTAGCAAAAAAGGAGTGTCAATATGGCCATCAACAACCCGTATGCAGCCTATCAGAATAACTCGGTCTCTACGGCGTCACCGGGTGAGCTCACGCTTATGCTTTATAACGGAAGCCTGAAGTTCATTCATATAGCAAAGAAAGCCATTGAAGAGAAAAACATTGAATTGAAGAACACCAACATCCAAAAAGCACAGGCCATCGTCAGCGAGCTGATGGTCACGCTTAATACGAATCTTGAAATATCACAGAATCTCATGTCACTTTACGACTATATCAATCGCCGCTTAACGGATGCGAATGTGAAAAACGATTGTGCTATTTTAGAAGAGGTCGAGGGTTTGATTACTGAATTCCGCGATACTTGGAAGCAGGTCATCCAGCTTAACCGGCAGAAACAGCATGCAGGGCAAGGCGGGCAGGCATAATGAGCTCGGTTCTGCTCTGCCACTCGATTACCAAGCAGCTAAAAGAAGCCGTTGAAGGACTGGCAGATGCTGATCGTGAATCAATCATCGAAACAATTGAGAAGCTGCTGGCGGAAAGACAAACTCTTCTGGGCAGCATAAAGCCTCCATTTTCAGTAGATGAGCAGCTGCTCGGCAAGGAAATGATGGAATGGAATCAGGAAATCGACCGGAAGTTGATTCTCCTGCGTACAGAAATCAAGCGCGACATGAACGGTTTAAACAAGAAAAAATCTTCTGCCCAGAGATACACGAATCCTTACCAATCCCTGCAGCATGACGGAATGTTCTACGATAAAAAGAAATAGGTGATTCTCTTTGACCAGCACAGTAATACTGGATGAGAAGCAGTTTGAGTTATTGCAGCGATATGTTGGTATGCTTGAGACAATCGAGGAAGCTTTGACGTATGTAACGGATAGTTTTAAAGAGATTGAAAAAACAGAAGGTGACCGCGTCCTGGCTGATGTATTCGAGTCATTTGGGCAAGTATCCGAGAGTAATGAGCTTATTAAAGCGTTATTTGAGAAAAGCCCTGAAGTTGTAAGTGTGCTGAGCCGGTTCAAGCAGGTCATCGATCAGACAATGAAACTGGACGGTCACTTGGGAGAGAGCAATATAAAAGAAGAAATCGTGAAGGGCAAACTTTCGCCTGCATTTTCTGCGTGGAAGCTGGAGATTGATCGAGTCCTGAAACCACTATTGAATAATTAAGTACGGTCCCGAAATTAATCGGGGCTTTTCTTTTTTTTAGTCACAAACCTGTCTCAAAACATCCACCAATCTTTCAAAAATATCCCGATTACCATCCGGATTCAGTGAGATAATAATAGTAGAAAGAGTGATTGTTCACTAACCAGCTCCACACCCTTTCACTCTTCCCATTCTTCAATCCCTTATGTACCAACACTTTCGACATATTTCAAAGTCCTGCAACAAAATTCCTTTTGAAATGACAAAAAATTTTGAAAGTTTAAGCAGGAATATTTGAGGGAATGAAGAATATATACAACATAGCTTTATTTTTAAAAGGAGGAGTTTACATGTTGAATTACAACATTCGAGGCGAGAACATTGAGGTAACTCCAGCGATTCGCGAACACGTGGAGAAGAAGATTGGCAAGTTAGATCGTTACTTTAATGAAACTCCTGATGCAAATGTACATGTTAATCTGAAAGTGTACCCTGATAAAAATACTAAAGTTGAAGTGACTATTCCAATGCCGCACCTGGTCCTTCGCGCGGAGGAACGCAACACGGACATGTATGCGGCCATTGATTTAATAGTGGATAAATTAGAACGCCAGATCCGCAAGCATAAAACAAGGGTGAACCGCAAAATGCGTGAAAAAGGCAGCCCGAAGGAGTTCTTTGCAGCTCAGGAGGACCTGAACCATGTTTCTCCAAATGGAGCCGCTTCCATTCAAGTTGAGGACGAGACTGATTCAGAAGTAGTGCGTACAAAGCAGTTCAACCTGAAGCCGATGGACAGTGAAGAAGCCATCCTGCAGATGGACCTGCTCGGTCACAGTTTCTTCGTTTTCACGGATGCCGAAACAAACGCGACTAACATTGTGTACAAGCGTCGCGACGGTAAATATGGATTAATTGAAACGAACTGATTATACAATCGAAAATCCTGCAGTCACTTTTGACTGCAGGATTTTTTGCAGGCTCGATAGAGGGTTTTTCCAATTTTTGTCGAAAATTAGACAGTAGACAAAAATAGAGGGGGAACCAAAGTGAGAGATCCACGATTAGGGAAATTGGCTGAAGTCTTGCTGACGCATTCATTGAAAATGAAAGAAGGAGAAAAGCTGCTGATTACAGGTGAATATACTACGAAGCCGCTCGTGAAGGAACTGCTTCGTAAAGCATATGATTTGGGCGTCATCCCGTATTTTGAATTCGGAGATCAGGAATTGACTCGCATCATGGCGACAAATGCGAAAGAGGAACAGATGATCCTGATGAACAAATGGAATATGGACAAGTATCAGGATCTCGATGCATTCATCAGCATATCGAGCGACCCGAACGATGCCGAGATGAGTGAGGTCCCGGGCGAGCAGTGGCAGCTCCTCATGCCTCTCGTAAAAGAATCAAATGATTACCTTGTCCAGAAAAAGAAATGGGTTCTATTAAACTATCCGAATCCGGCACTTGCCCAGAAAGCAAAGATGAGCTATGAAACGTTTTTCGACTATCTTCTTGAAGTATGCACCGTCGACTACAAACAGATGGAAGAGGCCCAAAAGCCGCTCAAGGATTTGATGGACCGCACGGATAAAGTGAGGATCACCGGAGAGGGGACGGACCTTACTTTTTCCATAAAAGATATCCCGTCGGTCATGTGCTTCGGGGAAAGGAACATCCCGGACGGGGAAGTGTATACGGCTCCGGTCAAGGATAGCGTGAATGGTACGATCACTTACAACACGCCAACGCTGTACCGCGGTTTTTCGTTTGACAATATATCACTGACATTTCAAAGCGGGCAGATCGTGAAAGCGACAGCTGATAAAACAAAAGAACTCAATGAAATTCTGGACACCGATGAGGGAGCCCGGTTTATCGGGGAGTTCGCAATCGGTGTGAACCCGAAGATCAAGGAGCCGATGCTGGATATCCTTTTTGATGAAAAAATCGAAGGGAGCTTCCACTTCACCCCGGGACAGGCTTATGAGGGAGCGGATAACGGGAACCGTTCCAGCGTGCACTGGGATATGGTATGCATCCAGCGTCCCGAGTACGGCGGAGGCGAAATTTACTTTGATGACGTGTTGATTCGGAAGGATGGACTGTTTGTTATAGAAGAATTGAAAGGGTTGAATCCGGACGACCTTACTGCAGGAGCAACCGTGGAAGTTTAAGAGAGTCAGAATAAAAGGAGGACGTCAACATGACATATTCCATCGTCGGATATGATCCTGAAGAGAAAGAATGGGGAATTGCCGTTCAGTCCAAGTTTCTTGGTGTCGGCTCGGTCGTCCCGTTTGCCAAAGCAGGCGTCGGGGCGGTGGCAACCCAGTCCTATGCCAACACGGCATATGGCCCCCATGCGCTGCAGCTGATGGAAGAAGGGAAGACGGCAGAAGAAGCACTGGACATCATCAGGAAAGATGATCCAGAGCGTCATCTCAGACAGGTAGGGTTGATCGATGCCTGGGGTCATTCGGCGACTTTCACAGGAGAAGGTTGTTATGACTGGGCAGGCGGAATGACGGGTAAGTATTTTACGGCGCAGGGAAATATTTTAGTAGATGAAAATACGGTCAAAGCGATGGCGGAAACCTTTGAATCCACGGAAGGCAGCCTGGCTGAAAGGCTGCTTCACGCACTCGATGCCGGACAGGATGCAGGCGGGGACTCCCGCGGCATGCAGTCTGCTGCTCTTTTAGTCGTAAAGGAAAAAGGCGGATACGGCGGATTCAACGACCGTTACATTGATCTGCGGGTTGATGATCATTCATCTCCTATTAAAGAGTTGAAGAGAATCTATCTGATGCATCAACTCTATTTTAAAGAATCAGATCCCGGGAGAGTGGTCCTCCTGGAAGGCGAAGTTCGGGATGCCCTTGAAAAAGAACTGAAACGCCATGGCTATGCTGATGGGAGCAACTCCCTGCACCAGGCATTGAAGGACTACCTGCACACCGAGAACTTCGAAATGCGCGAGCAGGAAGAGAATTATATTGATTTGGATGTATTGGATTATATGAAGAAACAGGGTAGATAAGTTAGATAAAAAGTTATTCTTTAGGTTATTGGTTAACCTAAAGAATAGCTTTTTTTATTTTTAGTATGAAACTCATCATTCATTAATACTATTAACTTAAGAGATAAAATTAAATAAGGTAGGTGTTCCCATGAAAAATCTGTTTTCTAAAGTTGTTGTCATAACCGTCATCCTTACTTTTGTCATTGGAGGAGCAGCAGGGGCACTTGTTTATCATGTGAATGATGCGGCAGAGGTGTTAAAAAAAGATTATGAGTCCAAGGTATCTGCTTATTTTTCTGAAAGAGATGGAAAAATAAAAAACGATGTAGAGGGACTTACACAAAGTGAAATCCAGAGACTTAAAGATGAAACGAATCAATACCTCACTAGTAAACTCAATGAGGATTACCAAGGTGAATTGAACCAGAAATCAAATGAAATCACCCAGGTGACCGATCAGAAAATCGAAGAAATAAAGCAGTACATCGACGGGCTGATAAAAAGTAAGAACCAATAGGATAATGATGTTGGAGCCGTTTTTAAGGGGTGTGCCCTTAGAAACGGCTCTTTTCTATGGGTGAAAATAGATATCAGTCATCTCCAGCTTTTGATTGTAGTGCAAGACGAATACTCCTGCGGGAAACGCGAGACTAGTGAGACCGGGAGCGCGGCGACGAGGAGCTCACCGTCCGCCCGCGGAAAGCGAAGTCCTGCATGGAGATCAAAAGCGGATTAGAAGGGGATTAACAGTACTAATCCGCGTTTCAGCACCACTGGTTGTATTTACATCCTTCAAAACAGTTTAACCAAACCCAAAAGTGTTATATAATGAACATTTGTGAACGGGACTCAACAATTCGGAGGTAAGAACAAGCATGAGTACAGTCGGAAGAAATGAACCGTGTCCTTGCGGGAGCGGTAAGAAATATAAGAAATGCTGTGAAAAAGAAAATGTCGTGAATATAGATTCAATGGTGAACCAGGAGCTTGACGTGCTGCAGGCGCAGCTCTATGATTTCATCGCCACTGCGCAGGATCCCAAGATGGAGGAAGCGTACCATGAATATCTGAAGAAGATGGACCTGATGAAGGCCGATCCGGATATTTATGAAATGGCGTTCGTCAGCTGGTACGGATCTACTCAAAAAGATGAAGAAGGAGTTCGTCTGATCGACCGCTTTATCGATAAGTCGGATGGTACGGTGACCCGCCCGCAAACGGCTGCCGTCCTTGAATCCTGGAGAAATCTGCGTGTGACTGCTGGTACGGTTGAAAAAGTCGATGACAGCACGCTTCATGTTGAAGAAGTCATCACGGGTGAAAAATTGGTCGTAAAAGAGAGATTTGGCAATCTGGAAGAAAACAGTTTCTTCCTTGCACTTCTTTTACCGAACGGAGACAAGTATCTCCCATTTGCCCAGTATTTCATCTACCCATCGATTGAAAAAGCAGCAACGGAACTAGTGAAGATCCGCTTTGAACAGGGGGAATTCGAGAATCTGCAGGATTACCTGGCAGATCAATATATGATACTTGCCGACGTCGGATTTGTTTTATACAGTGCGGAAAAGAAAAAATCCGGCAAGAAGGCTGCAGTTGATTCGGAAGGTACTGAAATCGAAGCACCGGCTGAAGCGGAAGCCCCTATCGAAGGCGTGGAAATCTGGATGACGCCTGAATATAACGAAGCGATCACTTCCCTGAAAACTTTCCTTACTGAAAAAGGGGAAGACAAAGCGGAAAGCGAATTGCTCGTTTCTGTTCTGGAGAAATACTTCTACACAGAACGCCCGACGATCCGCAACCCGAAAATCTATTCAGGCGCCCTCGTCGACATGGCCAAGAACATCGACGAAATCAGCATCCGCCACGTCCAAAAGGAACTCGCCGAATACTTTGACGTATCCGCCAACAGCATCTCCAGACGAAGCAAACAGATCTGGGAAAGCTATCAGGATACAGTTTATGAACTGTTAAAGAAATAAAATAGTCCATAAGAGACTGCATTAAGTTTAATTAAAACCCGAACTAACAGGAATCACTGAATTCCTATTAGTTCGGGTTATTTAGTTTTAGGTAATCCCAGCGGTTGATTGGAGTGCAAGGCGAATACTCCTGCGGGAAAAGTGACTAATGTGAGACTTGTCTAGTTGCGGGGCTTAGAGGCACATGTCATAAGCCAAACCGACCAAGAAAGCAAAGAACGCCTTCGTGGCCGATTCGTCTTATGCCACACGCCTCTGAGCAAAGCCCCTCCACTTTTCCTTCCCACAAGAGCGCATGCGATGAGGAGGCTCATGGGTCACCCGCGGAAAGCGAAGTCTTGCACGGAAATCAACCGCGGCATTAGAAGCCTAAACAAAAATTCACGACTAAAACGCCCCCATCCCCCTTAAGTTGTAACAGGGTAACGTTAATGGTAGAATTAACAGGAATGAATTGTTTTTGAAGCAGGATTTACAGGGCTTTTAGCGAATGTGTAGTAGAGATGTTTTAAGACTGGGAAATTTATCTTTTCTCATGGAATTCTCATTTACTTTCGCTATAGTGATGAGTGTAATTAGGCTCTACTTATACAGGATAAAGGAGCGTTATACATGCTTGGGATTTTAAACAAAGTGTTTGATGCGAATAAAAGAGAGATCAAAAGGCTTGAAAAGATAGCCGATCAAATAGAAGAACTGGCTCCGGAAATGGAACGCCTCTCGGATGATCAGATCCGAGAGAGAACGGAACGCTTTAAGGAACGTTTTCAAAAAGGCGAGGACCTTGACGGTATGCTTGTCGAAGCATTCGCGGTCGTACGCGAAGCTGCACGCCGTGTCCTCGGTCTTTATCCATACCGCGTCCAGCTGATGGGTGGGGCATCCCTACACGGCGGTAACATTTCCGAGATGAAAACCGGTGAAGGTAAAACCCTTACGGCAACGATGCCTGTTTACCTGAACGCGATCACTGGAAAAGGCGTTCATGTTGTAACGGTCAACGAATACCTTGCCAGCCGTGACGCCGAGGAAATGGGCCAGCTTTACAACTTCCTTGGACTGACTGTCGGGTTGAACCTCAACTCCATGTCAAAAGAAGAGAAGCGTGAAGCATACAAAGCGGATATCACATATGGAACGAACAACGAGTTCGGTTTCGACTATCTTCGTGACAATATGGTCCTTTACAAAGACCAGATGGTTCAGCGCCCGCTGCACTTCGCCGTAATCGATGAAGTTGATTCGATTTTAATTGACGAAGCACGTACACCACTGATCATTTCCGGTAACGCACAGCGCACGCCTCAGCTTTATATCCAGGCGAATGCGGTTGTGCGCACACTGAAAAAAGACGAAGACTTCACCTATGATGAGAAAACCAAAGGTGTTCAACTGACTGAAGATGGTATTACAAAAGTGGAGAAAGCCTTCCACATCGATAACCTTTTCGATATTTCACACGTCACCCTTAACCACCACATCAACCAGGCGCTGAAGGCACACGTCAGCATGCACCGCGATGTTGATTATGTGGTTCAGGAAGGCGAAATTGTCATTGTTGATTCCTTCACGGGACGTCTGATGAAAGGACGCCGTTACAGTGATGGTCTTCACCAGTCCATCGAGGCAAAAGAAGGACTCGAGATTCAGAACGAAAGCATGACGATGGCAACGATCACGTTCCAGAACTACTTCCGTATGTACGAAAAGCTCTCCGGTATGACCGGTACGGCGAAGACGGAAGAAGAGGAATTCCGCAACATCTATAACATGAACGTCATCGTGATTCCAACGAATAAACCGATCGTCCGTGATGACCGTGCCGATCTGATCTACGCTTCCATGGAAGGTAAATTCATGGCGGTCGTAGAGGATATCAAGGAACGCTATGAAAAGGGACAGCCTGTTCTTGTCGGTACAGTGGCCGTCGAAACGTCAGAGCTGATTTCCAAACTTTTAACAAAAAAAGGCGTACGTCATAACGTATTGAATGCGAAGAATCACGGCCGCGAAGCCGAAATTATTTTAGAGGCAGGCCAAAGAGGCGCGGTTACGATCGCGACGAACATGGCCGGCCGTGGTACGGATATCAAGCTTGGCGAAGGCGTGATCGATCTTGGCGGTCTTGCCGTCATCGGTACAGAGCGTCACGAATCCCGCCGTATCGATAACCAGCTCCGCGGGCGTTCAGGACGTCAAGGGGATCCTGGTGTGACTCAATTCTACCTCTCAATGGAAGATGAATTGATGCGCCGCTTCGGTTCCGACAATATGAAGACAATGATGACCCGCCTCGGCATGGATGATTCCCAGCCAATCCAGAGTAAGATGGTCAGCCGTGCCGTTGAATCCGCCCAGAAACGAGTGGAAGGAAACAACTTCGATGCACGTAAGCAGCTCCTTCAATATGATGATGTCCTTCGTCAGCAGCGCGAAATCATCTACAAGCAGCGTTACGATGTCATCGAATCAGAGGACCTGCGCGAAATTGTTGAAGGTATGATCAAATCCGTCATCGAGCGCCAGGTTGCCGCCCATACGGCCAACGAAGAAATCGACAGCTGGAACCTGCAGGGTATCATTGATTACGTCAATGCGAATCTTCTTCCTGAAGGGGACGTCACAGTTGACGACCTCCGCGGGAAAGAAGCAGACGAAATCATGGATCTCATCTGGGAAGACGTGAAAGTCCGCTACGATGAAAAACAAGAAGAAATGGGCGCAGAACAAATGCGTGAATTCGAAAAAGTCATCCTTCTCCGCGCGGTCGATACGAAATGGATCGATCACATCGATGCGATGGATCAGCTCCGTCAGGGTATCCACCTGCGGGCATACGGTCAAAATGATCCGCTTCGCGAATACCAGCATGAAGGGTTCGCCATGTTTGAAAGCATGGTATTGGCCATCGAAGAAGATGCTGCCAAATATGTCATGAAAGCCGAAATCAGAAACAACCTTCAGCGCCAGGAAGTAGCCAAAGGCCAAGCCGTCAACCCGAAAGAAGAAGGCGGCAAAGCCAAGAAGAAACCTGTGCGCAAAGAAGAAGAAGTCGGCCGCAACGAACCATGCCCATGCGGCAGCGGCAAAAAATACAAACACTGCCACGGCAGAATGGGATAAATGCTAGACCGGAGAGGATACCTGGTACTTACTTAGGAGTGCCAGGTACTTTTCCGTTTTAATGCGGGGACTCGTTTTTGCAGGGTTTTGGTGCCGGGCACAGATCGACTGAATTGTGCCAGGAACAACCGGCCCTTTTTGTGCCAGACACAGTGACTGGCAGAATTTTGAGCCTGGCTCAATTTCGATGTTTTGAGCCAGGTTCGGAATCGGAATGCCTGTCCCCGTTACATTAAATCGAGGCTTACCTGGTACCCTCTCATAAAAATAATGCAGTGTGATTTTATAATGCAGCACAAACCAGCTGGTGATTGGAGTGCAAGACGAAGACTCCTGCGGGAAAAGCGAAGCTGGGGAGACCCCGCAGGAGCGCAGCTCCGAGGAGGCTCCCCGCTCGCCCGCGGAAAGCGAAGTCTTGCACGGAAATCACCAGCGGCATTTAATACAGTAAGATAAGATAAATAAATATCAAAATAACCACAGAGGTGACCAATCATGGAACTAGCAGAAATCAGATCAGAGTTAGAAAAAACAGCTAAGACATTAGCGGACTTCAGGGGGTCTCTTTGACTTAGAAAACAAAGAGGCACGAATCCAGGAACTTGATGAAATTATGGTAGAACCCGATTTCTGGGATGACCAGCAAAAAGCGCAGGGACTCATTAATGAAGGAAACGGACTTAAAGCCCTCGTGAATGATTACAAAGCAATGCTCGAAACGCAGGAAAACCTTGAACTCACGCTTGAACTTATAAAAGAAGAGCCGGATGAGGATCTTCAGCAGGACCTAGAAGAAGAACTCGGCGACCTCATGAAGCGCCTGAGCGACTATGAACTTCAGCTTCTTCTCAGCGAAGAATACGATAAAAACAACGCCATCCTTGAGCTTCACCCGGGGGCCGGCGGAACCGAGTCACAGGACTGGGGCTCCATGCTGCTTCGTATGTATACACGCTGGGCTGAAAAAAGAGGATTCAAAGTCGAGACTCTTGATTACCTTCCAGGCGATGAAGCAGGTATCAAGAGTGTCACTCTCGGAATCAAAGGCCATAACGCATATGGCTATCTGAAAGCGGAAAAAGGTGTACACCGTCTTGTGCGTATTTCTCCCTTCGATTCTTCCGGACGCCGTCACACATCCTTCGTTTCATGCGAAGTGATGCCGGAGTTTAATGAAGAAATCGAAATCGATATTCGCACAGAAGATCTTAAAATCGACACGTATCGTGCGAGCGGTGCCGGCGGTCAGCATATCAATACGACCGACTCGGCTGTCCGTATCACCCACTTGCCGACCAATGTCGTAGTGACATGTCAGTCAGAACGTTCGCAGATCAAGAACCGTGAATCTGCCATGAAGATGCTGAAAGCAAAGCTATATCAGAAGCGAATCGAAGAGCAGGAACAGGAACTGGCTGAAATCCGCGGCGAGCAAAAAGAAATTGGCTGGGGAAGCCAGATCCGTTCTTACGTGTTCCACCCGTATTCCATGGTCAAGGACCACAGAACCAACACAGAATCCGGAAACGTACAAGGCGTGATGGACGGCGATCTAGATCCGTTTATCAATGCGTATCTGCGTTCGAAAATTCAGTAATATACAAAGCTGAACCATCCTGTCAGGGAGGTTCAGCTTTTTTGTTTTAAAATTTGGGAAGCGGTTGTGCCTGGAACAAATCACATACTCTGTGTCTGGCACCGAAACCGTAAATCGAGCCAGGCTCAATCCACCCAATCTGAGCCTGGCTCAAACGCACCGAATTGACCCTGGCTCAAATCCACCATTTTGAGCCAGGCACCACCACGGAAGGGAGCGGCACCACACCCTGGCCACCCCCCGCCAAAGCACCCCAATCCAACCCTACTACCAACCAAACACCACCCCATCCCACTAATGCTTCACCACGTCACCTCAATGTCATTTACACGTTTCGACACCCATGCTATACTCTCAAAGGTTGTGACAGAGCAAGCCTCGAGCCCAATGTCAACGCGACATGGCAGCAACTCACAATTAAAAATCAACTAATAAATGATAAAGAGTAATAAGCAATTCCCCATTCAATGGAAGGTCAGCAAACGACGGCTACCAGTGATAAGGGATGATTTACCCTGCTTGTACTCATACTATCAATACATATACAGAAGGAGTCGTACGGAATGGGTTTGAAGCAAAAACGTCGAGAGCAGTCATTTAATCCGAGGAAAGAGAAGTTTTTGGAGTATTTGTTTGTTGTAGCAGGGTCAGCGATTGTGGCCATTGCATTCAATGTGTTCCTGCTTCCGAATGAGGTGGCATCGGGAGGAGTCAGCGGGATTTCTACTATATTAAAGGGGCTGTTTGATTGGAAGCCTGCATTCGTGCAGTGGGCATTCAATATTCCGCTTTTCATTGCGGGGCTCATCTTCCTGGGGCTTCAATTTGGAGTGAAAACAGCAATCGGTACTGTGTTTTTACCGTTAGTCGTTTACCTCACAGAAGACTGGCAGCCGTGGACAGAGGATCCGCTGCTTGGTGCGTTGTTCGGTGGAATCGGAGTGGGACTTGGGCTTGGAATCGTGTTCCGTGGTAAAGCTTCGACCGGGGGGACCGACCTTGCCGCCCAGATCGTAAATAAATTCACAGGTCTTTCACTCGGAACCTGTGTGGCGATGATTGATGGGATGATCGTATTATCTGCGGCAATCGTGTTTGATATCGAAAGAGGACTGTATGCGCTGATCGGCCTTTATGTGACGAGTAAAACGATCGACCTCGTACAGGTCGGGGTGAGCCGTTCCAAGATGGCACTTATCATCACGAACCGCCAGGAAGAAGTTCGTGAAGGAATCTTGAATAAAATCGACCGCGGTGTGACAAAACTATCAGCATACGGCGGATATACGGATGATGAACGTCCGATTCTGATGGTCGTGGTCGATCAGACAGAATTCACAAAACTGAAACAACTGGTTAAAAGCATTGATGCCTCTGCATTTGTGGTCACTATGGACGCTTCAGAGGTATTGGGCGAAGGTTTCAAACGGGTTTAAGCTTGGTATAATTATCTATAGGAGAGAGAATTCACCACGGTCTATTCTTACTCTGAAATTTTTTCCTAGGAGGAGAAAACATGAAGAAAAAGCTTTTAGGCATTCTTTTAGGAACTTCATTGGTGCTTGCAGCTTGCGGCGGCAATGACGGCGGCGACAGCAAGGAAACGAGCTCCGGCGGTGTCGATGCTGAAAAAATCGTGAACAACAAATGTACCAGCTGCCACGGCGGTAATCTGGAAGGCGGTATGGGGCCGGCTCTTAAAGACGTTGGTTCCCGATTGGATAAAGATCAAATCCTCGAAATCCTTAAAAACGGTAAAGGTCAAATGCCCGCAGGTCTTGTAGAAGGTGAAGAGGCGGACGCAGTAGCTGAATGGCTGGCAAATAAAAAGTAAGCATGGAAAAGGGGGAATCCTGTATAGGATTCTTCTTTTTTTATGGATAAAGCACTTATTCACAACTATTTGCATTTTCTTTTTTAAAACTATGTGACAAAATTTGATATTATCCTTTTCCTCTTAATTCTCTCCCTGACTCCCTCTATCAATGAGATTGGAAGCAATCCCCATCTATCTTTTTTACTTGTTGTTAGTACCTGTTACTAGGAATAAAATACTATATAAATATCGAGTTTTAGGTATAATCGGCAATAAAAAAGGTAAATATTTCTCAAAAAGTGTAGTTTTGAAATGAAACTGTAATAATATTTTTCCTTAACATCGTAAGAAGTGATGTTATAATATTTTCGTGAGCGAAATTCGAGCAATTTCACCATTTTATGTCTAATTTGGTAAAGACGATGAATTTCATATCACACACATAGATACTACACAGCCAAGAGGGGAACTACATACTACAAATTAGGTGATTTAATAATGATAGAAATGAAAGACGTCTATAAGCAGTATAATAACGGTGTTATGGCTGCGAATGGGTTTAACGTCCACATAAAGCAAGGCGAGTTTGTTTATGTCGTGGGTCCGAGTGGCGCAGGAAAGACAACGTTCATCAAGATGATGTACCGGGAAGTGAAACCTTCTAAAGGTGATATCATCGTAAATGGAATAAATTTGGCGAAAATAAGGAACGGCAAAGTACCTCAACTTCGACGAAATATAGGGGTGGTCTTCCAGGATTTCAAACTGCTTCCTACATTGACGATCTATGAAAATATTGCATTTGCACTCGAGGTAATTGAAGAGCAGCCGAAACAGATCAAGAAGCGTGTAATGGATGTACTTGAGCTGGTAGGCCTTAAACATAAAGCAAGGATGCTTCCGAATGAGCTTTCAGGTGGAGAGCAGCAGAGGGTCTCGATTGCGAGGTCGATTGTCAATACACCGAAGCTGGTGATTGCGGACGAGCCTACAGGGAATCTCGATCCTGAAACCTCTTGGGACATCATGAATATCCTTGAGGAAATTGCAAACCGCGGTACTACCGTGATCATGGCTACACATAACCGTGAAATCGTAAATACAATCAAGCATCGGGTAATCGCCATCGAGAATGGCCGGATTGTCCGTGATGAACAGCGAGGTGATTACGGTTATGAAGGCTAGAACGTTTGCCCGTCACTTCAGGGAAAGTTTTAAGAGCATCGGCCGAAACGGCTGGATGACCTTCGCATCCGTCAGTGCAGTAACCGTCACATTATTACTTGTTGGTGTTTTTATCGTCTTGATGCTAAACATGAACAAGGTGGCAACCGATATAGAGAAAGATGTCGAAATTCGCGTACTTCTCGAAATTGGGACGAAGAAAGAAGAAGTTAAAGTCATAGAAGACAAGATTGATAAAATAAGTGGAGTCGAAACCGTCGAATATTCCTCCAAAGAGGAAGAACTTCAGAATCTGGTAAAAGATCTCGGTGACGATTTCAGATTATTCGAGCAAGATAACCCGCTTTATGATGTATTCATCGTTAAAGCGAAAGATCCCCGTGATACAGGCAAGATTGCCGCTGAAATAGGCAAGTATGAAAATGTCAACGAAGCATTATACGGGGAAGCGAAAATCGAAAAGTTATTCAATATCCTTGAAATGAGCAGAAACGTCGGATTGGTGCTGATCATCGGTCTATTGTTCACAGCGATGTTCCTCATCTCAAATACGATAAAAATAACGATCGTCGCTAGAAGAAGAGAAATCGAGATAATGAAACTCGTGGGTGCAACCAACTGGTTCGTCCGCTGGCCGTTCGTCCTTGAAGGATTATGGCTTGGTGTTTTAGGTTCTATTATCCCGATTGCTCTTGTTACAACTGGTTATTACTACGCTTACAATTTTATTGAGCCAAAACTTCAAAATAACTTTATTCAGATATTGGACTTTACCCCGTTCATCTATCAGGTAAACGGATTGATCCTCTTAATGGGATGCCTGATCGGCGCCTGGGGAAGCTTCATGTCTGTACGTAAATTCTTAAAAGTCTAAATTAACAGGTTGATAGAAGCTGAAAGGAGCGAGCCGCTTGAACAAGAAGCATTTTGTATCATTAGCAATTGCAGCAGCATTAACAATCGGCAGTTTCCCGGCAATGGGAACAACGGCCAACGCTACATCCGTAGAGGATCTGAAGAAGAAACAAGGAGAGGTTTCTTCTCAAAAAGATAAAATCAACGGTGAAATTAATAAAAAGAAATCAGAAATCAACGCAAACATCAGCAAGCAGCAGGAAATCAAAGCGAAAATCGCTGAGTTCGATGCGAAGATAAGAGATACAGAAAATAAAATCGCTGAAAAAGCGAAAGAGATCGATGAAACAAATGCAGAAATCGATCAGTTAAAAGAAGAAATCAAAGAGCTCGAAGAAAAAATCAAAGAGCGTAACGAACTTTTAAAAGAACGTGCACGTGCGATTCAGGAAAAAGGCGGCTCTGCAAACTATCTTGACGTCCTTCTCGGCGCTGAAAGCTTCGGTGACTTCATCAACCGAGTCACTGCAGTAAACACGATTGTGAGTGCAGATAAAAAAATCATGGACGAGCAAAAGAGAGACCAGGAAGAATTAGAGAAGAAGAAATCACAAGTTGAAACGAAATTAGCAGAATTAGAAAGCGATAAAGCAAGCCTTGAAACATTGAAGCAAGACCTTAACAGCGAAAAAGCCCAAAAAGCTGAATTGTTCAAGCAGCTTGAAAAGCAGCAGGCTTCACTTGAAAAAGAAAAAGTGAACTTGCAAAAAGAATCTAACGAATTAGCTAAAATGGAACAGCAAATCGGCGGAGAAATCCAAGCAGAACAGGCCCGTTTGGCTGAACTTGCCCGCCAGCGCGAGCTTGAGAAGAAGAGACAGGCAGAAGCTGCAGCTGCAGCGGCGGCCAAGAAAGCCCAGGCATCAGCAAGCAGCAGCGGCGGCGGCTCTTCCGCATCGGCTTCAGCACCAGCAAGCGTTCCTGTAAGTTCCGGAGCATGGACAAGACCAGCATCCGGTGCCATCACGACTGAATTTGGTTGGGATACTTTGAACGGGGAATCCCGCTACCACTACGGTACGGATATTGCAGCTCGCGGAACTGTTCCAGTTGTTGCAGCAGCAGATGGATATGTCATCAAGAGTCATTACAGCTCAAGTTACGGAAACGTTGTATACATCACGCACTCAATCAATGGACAAACCTTTACTACAGTGTATGCCCATATGTCTTCTGCCCTGGTAAGCTCAGGACAGCCTATCGATAAAGGTCAGCAAATCGGTTACATGGGTAATACAGGATATTCTTTCGGACAGCATCTTCACTTCGAACTTCACCAAGGTTCTTGGAATGCGGCGAAATCAAATGCTATAAACCCGCGTAGATATATCAATCTTTAATAGAATAGCAGCTTGAGAGAATCCTGCCATAGGTTTATGGCAGGATTTTTTTGGATAAAAACATACCAAAAGAAACCCTTATCCTTGAGGATATTCATAAAAGAATAATTCCTTCCCCTTACAAACCATACGCAATCATGTATAATGAAATTAATGTCGAAAAAAGAAAATTTTCACACAAAAAACACTTTTAAAACATGGGTAATGCTGGCACTATAGTATTATTATAAAAACTCAAATACACATCATTTGTACTACGTATCAACCTGCGATAAAGGCAAACTAATTCGAAAGATTAGGACGCAAAGCCACGGATCTAACGTTTTTTTGAAACTATGACCGCCGGGCTGCCGAAAAGGATTGGAAGATAAATGACGCTGTTTCATCATTTATTGCCTGCCATTCTTTTTGGCGGGCAATTTTTATTTTAGATTAGCCTACTGTCTCTGAAGCCTAAGGAAGTTCAGGTTTAGAAAGGAGAAGTGAAGATGGAACAAGGGAATATTTCTGACATAAGAAGACAGTTGCGCAGCTTTTGCCGGAGAAACCGTTCCACTTTGAAAAAGTTCAGCTCCTACACTGCAGAAGAAATCAGTGACATGGTATTAAGCAGGCTGGGTTATGAAGAGGTTAAGAGGATCGTGGACGACATCAAGGTGATCGACCGCCGCGGAGGCAACACAGGCTTTTACTTAATGATGATCCTGGAAGCACTGAAAGGATCCCAATCGGCCGATTCAAAAGATAGAGCCATTATATGATAAACTCCGGGTGTCCACTTTGACAGCCGGTTTTTTTGATTCCTGAGAGCAATTACTTGATTGCCTGAAAGATACATATCATACTCTAATACATAAAGGGGTATCGTAAGGCGATTTTCCTTTTAAAAGTCTATTTACCAGGAAAAACGAAGACAATAGAGAAATAAGCAGTCTATGGAAACGTATCTTATTAACAGGAGGGACCAATCATGGAAGGACACGGACATTTATTCGAACATCACAAAGCTTCAAAACTGCTCGATCCAAAGCGTCAGGAAATGGTGCCGGTGGAAAAAGTACTTCAGCTTCTTCAATTAAAAAAAGATGACCTCGTCGCAGACCTCGGCTGCGGAAACGGCTATTTGACACTGCCGATCGCGAAGGAAGTCGATACCAAAGTACATGCCGTCGACCTGCAGCAGGAAATGCTCGAATATCTCCAGCACCGTGCAGGGGAAGCTGGCGTAACGAACATCGAATATGAAAAATCTTCGCTAGAATACCTAAGCTTCAACAAGAAGACCTTGGATAAAATCGTATCTGGCTTTGTTTTACATGAAGTGCCCAATCTCACCAAAGTATTCCAAGACCTTAGCGACATGCTGAAAGACGAAGGACTCTGGCTGATCCTGGACTGGGAGGCAGTGGAGTCAGAAATGGGACCGCCGCTGGAAGAGCGGATTCCATCTGGTGAACTGACACAGCAGCTCGAGACAGCCGGATTCGAAACAGAAGTCGGGCATTTGCACCCTTCAGTGTATTATATTGTGGTGCGTAAGGGCTAAGGATGGAGGGTTGCTGGTGCCAGGAACAAATAGGCCGGATTGTGCCTGGCACAATAAGCCGGTTTTGTTCCAGGCACAAATCACCCAATCTGTGCCTGGCACCAATAATGCAGAATGTGTACCTGGTACAAACCGCTGGAATTGTACCAGGTACAAAATCGAGCCAGGCTCAATCCCCCGTAATTGAGCCTGGCTCAAAACACCGAATCTGAGCCAGGCACCACCCCCCACGCAACCACGACAACCAACACATCCCAACCCCCCCAATCCTAAACAACAAAAAAATCCCCACCCCTTAACAATCCCTTAACATTCCCCCGCCATACTATTGGTATAAAAGGAGTGAACAATGTATGGTAGAAGTATCAATTTGGTTTGCGCTCGCAGCAGGGGCGCTGTCGTTTTTCTCGCCTTGTGTGTTTCCGCTCTTGCCGGCTTATGTGAGTCATTTGACCGGCGGCCAGGCGGAGGGAGGAAGGATTCAGGTGGAGAGGAAAGTGGTGTTTATCCGGTCATTCGGTTTCATCGCCGGTTTTTCTTTCATCTTCATTCTGATGGGGGCTTCCGCAAGCCTGCTCGGAGGGTTATTTTCGGAATACAGATTATACATAGAACAGATCGCCGGGATCCTCATTATCGTCTTCGGCCTGCAGATGATGGGCTGGATTTCGTTTTCCTTCCTGATGAAGGGAGGGAAGCAGTTTGAGGTGAAGAAAAAAGGGACCGCCTTCGGTTCCGTTATGCTTGGAATGGCATTTGCGAGCGGATGGTCCCCGTGCGTTGGGATCACGTTATCATCAATCCTGCTGCTTGCCGGGGCCAGCTCGACCCTGACGCAGGGAATACTGCTCCTCATCGTGTATTCACTGGGACTCGCGCTTCCGTTCCTGATCATTTCACTGATGATTACGAAGACATTCACCGTGATGAAAAAGGTGAACAGGATCCTGCCGAAGCTTGCGAAGTTCAACGGGGCCCTGATGGTTGCGATGGGGCTGCTTGTTTTCAGCGGTAAGATGCAGCAGATTTCTGCTTATCTGTCTGTGTTCAGTTTGTTTTCAACATAGGAGGAAATTGTCGTGAACGTTCAGAATAAGAGCATCCTTGTCGTGGAGGATGATGCTAAGATCAGGAAACTGATCAGGATTTTTCTTGAAAAAGAAGGCTATGAAGTATTCGAGGCAGAGGACGGAGAAGAAGGGAAGCGTCTGTTTAAGGAGTGCGATCCCTGCTTTGCGATCCTCGACTTGATGCTGCCGAAGATCCAGGGTGAAGAGCTGTGCACCTGGATCCGCGAGGAGGAAAAAAGCGATATCGGCATCATCATGGTGACGGCGAAAACAAGTGAATTCGACCGGATAACGGGGTTGAAGACAGGGGCGGATGACTACGTCACAAAGCCCTTCAGTCCGAGCGAGCTTGTGACCCGGGTCGAAACGGTCCTCCGCAGAACATCCGACCGCTGTCAAAAGCTGAGCCGGAACGGTCTTGTACTCAAAGCCAAAAAAGGTGAAGTGTCATATAAGGGGAATCCCATAGATCTCACTGGTTTCGAATTCAGGATCCTGCACCTTCTCATGAAGCATCCGGGACAGATCATCTCACGTCAGCAAATCCTGGACAACCTGTATGAACTCCACGAAAAAGTGGTTTCGGAACGGACGATCGATGTTCACATCCGGCACCTCCGGCAAAAACTCCAGGCGTGTACGAGCATGAATTTTATTGAAACGGTAAGGGGAATGGGGTATAAATTCAATGGATAACCGCAGAAAACCGGGCAGTCTCCTGACCCAGCTCACGTTTCTGAACACGATCATCATTGGGGCCGTCATCCTGATTGCCGGATTCACCGTGAAAAATTATGCCTGCAATCTCGTGAATCAGCAGCAGATCACAGGCTCGAACCTTGAAAGTCTGCTGAATGACTATCTGATCAAAGTGAGTCTGCTCGCGTTCATCCTGGCCGGGGGATTTCATTTCTTTTTTATAAAATGGCTCACCAACCCATTGAAGAAGCTGACGGAAGCCACTCAAGTCCTGAAAAAGGGAGGGAATCCGGAGCGGTTGAAGCAGCCTCTTATCTATGAAGTGAAGGAGCTGAGTGAAGCGTTCAATGAGCTTTCGGAGACGACGGCACATGTGAAGGCGAGGCAAAACCGACTGCTCCGCGACCTGTCGCATGAGCTTAGGACGCCGCTCACCAATCTGACCGGCTACCTCGAAGGGCTTGAAAAAGGAATCATAGAAGGGGACAGGGAAATTTACCGCTCCCTCCAGGAAGAATCCGGTCGCATCGAGCGGCTCTTAGAACAGCTTGTACATATCAACCAGTGGACTGCCGATACCGATTACAATCAGGAAGTGCTTCATATTCATGAACTGTTAAAAAGAAGGCTCACGGCATTTCAACTGAAATTCATGCAAAAAGGGATCGAGGTAGAGACGGATCTCGTTCCTTGCTCCCTTCAAGGGGACAGCGACGGCCTTCAGCAGGTATTCAACAATCTGCTTCAGAATATCGCCGACTATGACGTCGGAAAGAAGCTGTCGGTAAAAGGATTTGTGCAAGGTCATGATTATGTCGTACAATTTTCTCATCAAGGAAAAGAGATTCCCGCAGAAGAAGAAGAACTTATTTTTGAACGGTTCTACCGGGTCGATCCATCCCGTTCGACCATGACCGGTGGAGCGGGACTTGGCCTGGCGATATCGAAGGAAATCGTGGAGTCGCACGGAGGATCCCTGACCCTTCAAAGTGACGGGGAGCACCACGTATTCGAAGTGCGCCTCGGAATCCCTCCACATGATAAAAAGGAGAATCATCATGAACCAACAATGGTATAACATCGGCGCATTCACGTTCCCCGGTTCATGGGCAGCGGTCATAGCCTCGTTCCTTCTGACCTTCCTGTTCCTCTTTTTCTGGAACAGAAAAGCGGGCGACTGGTATTCGAACGCCGTCTTTTATTTCATCCTGACCTGGAAACTGAGCATCATCATCGTAGACTTCCAAACGGTCATCAAGCACCCGCTCACGATCCTTTATTTTCATGGAGGAACATTCGGATATTGGCTAGGCATCGCCGTTGTTTTGATTTATACATTTGTTAAAAAAGAAAATCCTTATCATGCGGCCGCTGCCTGGATGTTGACCGTGCTTGTATATGAAGGCGTGTTCGACTTCCTGCATGGGTCTTATATGACAGGCGGTCTTCAGCTGGCGGTTAACCTGATTCTGTTTTTGTTTTTACTGAAAAAAATCGGCGGGGAGGATAAGCGGATTTGGTCGATTCAAATTCTGACCATTTTCACCCTGGCCCAGCTGTTATTGAACGCATTCGGCGGTTTTGAAATCGGTACGCACCTTTTGACCTACATCACGGTTTCCGCCGTTCTGCTTTTGCTACTTATAAAACAAGGAGGAAAATCCAGTGAATAAACGTAACTTTGCTTTGGCCATCGTGGCACTCCTGGTCGGGATTTTCCTGGTGAACCTATTTCAGGATCAACAGGAAAAGAAAGAAAAGGAAGAAGCAGCGCAGCTAGCCAAGGAATCGATGGACCTTTCCAATGCGGCCGCTGAAGAAGGACTTTCAAAAGGCGCAAGTGCCCCGGATTTCGAGCTTACGACGCTGAACGGCGAGAAAGTGAAGCTTTCCGATTACAAGGGCAAAAAAGTGATCCTCAACTTCTGGGCGACATGGTGCCCGCCGTGTAAGGCGGAAATGCCTCATATGCAGAAGTACTACGAAAAAAATGCTGAAAAGGAAAACGTCGAGATCCTCGCGGTGAACCTCACCAGCATGGATGACGGCAAGGACAAAGTCCAGGAATTCGCGGATGGCTATGAACTCACATTCCCGATCCCGCTTGATGTGGACGGGGCAATCGGCGAAGAATACCGGGCCTTCACCATCCCGACCACCTATATGGTCGACACCAAAGGGCTGATCCAGCACAAAATCGTCGGCCCGATGAACGAAGACATGATGGCTGAAATGGTCTCCGGAATGGACTGACGCATTAATCCACTGAGGGACGGGCCTTTAGCTCGCTAAAGGCCCGTCCCTGTGTTTAACTATATACGCCTTGAGGTATGTAACAAGTATGCAATCGATTATCTTGCAGAAACTATGTTTGGATAGAAATCGAAGGAGGAATCTTGAATGTTTCACTACACAAAAGAAGTATCAATGTCTGTGAAGGAAGCGTCTGAAAAGGTGGAGGCATCCCTGAAGGAAGAAAGCTTCGGCGTACTTTGGAATCTGGATCTTGCCGGCAAGCTTGAGGAAAAAGGCCTCGATTTTAACGAAGAAGTGGTCATCCTTGAAGTATGCAATCCGAAGGAAGCGAAGAAAGTACTGGAGCAGAGCATGCTCGTCAGCTATTTCCTGCCTTGCAAGATCAGCATCTATACCGAAAACGGCACGACCAAAGTCGGAATGGCGAAGCCGAGCAAGCTGATTGAACTGGTCGATAATGAAGAATTGAAAAATATTGCGCTGGATATTGAAGAGCGATTGATTGCTTGTATCGAAAAAGTATAAGAATGAGGAGCATCTGTTGCATCGGCGGCAGGTGTTTTTTATTTGTTAACATCTGAATTTCCATAAAAAATAATACGTCACCCGA
Organism: [Bacillus] enclensis; assembly: GCF_001456935.1. Taxonomy (GTDB): domain Bacteria; phylum Bacillota; class Bacilli; order Bacillales; family Bacillaceae_B; genus Rossellomorea; species Rossellomorea enclensis. The sequence continues at coordinate 52,556 of NZ_KQ758486.1, forward strand.
AACATTTCTCTTCCTCCGAATCTTCTGAATATGGTACACTCTTTAAAATACCAACCGCAAAGAGGAAGGATGACACACATGAAATTCACAACGAAAGTCGTACATAGCCAGCTGAAAGGCACCGAAGAAATCCGCAGCAAGACCACACCGATTTACCAGACTTCGGCGTTTTCATTCAAATCGTTGGAGGAACTTGAAGGATTCTATGAAGGGAAATCCCCTTATCTTTATACACGGACGGGAAATCCGAATACGGACGAGCTCGGCGGGATGGTCGCTGCCCTCGAGGGGGCCCCGGCCGGTGTCGCCACGTCATCCGGTTTGTCGGCGATCCTTGCCGCCGTGCTTGCCGTCGTCCAGTCAGGCGACCACATCATCGCAGCGGAAGACCTGTACGGAGGCACCTTCCATATGCTGAAAGAAGAGCTGAAAGGCTTCGGAATTGAAACGACATTCGTCGATTTCACGAGCCGAGAGGAAATTGAACAGGCCATCACGCCCCGGACCAAATTGCTCTACAGTGAAACGGTCACCAACCCGTTCATGAGAGTGGAGGATATCCAGCAGCTCGTCGAACTTGCTGAAAAACATAACCTCAAAACGATCATCGACAACACCTTCGCCACACCATACCTTCGCCAGCCGTATCTTGAAGGTGTAGATCTGGTGGCCCACAGCGCCACCAAATACATCGGCGGCCACAGCGATATCACCGCAGGCGTGGTGACAGGAAAGGAAGAGCTGGTAAAAAAAGCACGGGAAAAAGTGGTAAACATGGGCTCCAACTTAAGCCCGTTCGAAGCATGGCTCACGGCTAGGGGAGCAAAGACGCTCGGCCTCAGGATGGAAGCCCAGGCCCGCAATTCCGGCATCCTGGCAGACAACTTGCGATCGAACCAGCATATCAAGCACGTATACTATCCGGACAATCTGTCCGAAAAAGGACACGGTGCCATCGTCACCATCGAACTCGACGCGTCCTGCAACATCAGCGCATTTTTCAAATCGCTCGGCTGGATCAAAATCGTGCCGACCCTGGCAGGAGTCGAAACCACCGTCTCCTACCCACTAGGCACCTCCCACCGGGCCCTGCCCAAAGAAGCCCAGCAAAAACTCGGCATCAACACCCACGTCGTCCGCATCTCCCTCGGAATAGAAGACGCCGAAGACATCGTGGCCCAGTTCAACGAAGCAATCGAAAAATCTGTTGGTTAGTATGTTTTTGAAATTTTCTATGAGGTTTTTTAAGGCTGCTGAGTGGCAGGGAAATTTGTTTTTTAATAATTTTTTTTGAAGCATAAAACTATATTTCACCGCTTCCAGCAGTTGATTGGAGTGCAAGACGAAGACTCCTGCGGGAAGAGTAGCTGATGTGAGACCCCGCAGGAACGAAGTGACGAGGAGGCTCACGGGCTACCCGCGGAAAGCGTAGTCCTGCACGGAAATCAACTGCGTATAAAGAACCCCCTATCCAAGTAAACGAAAATAATCAAAATACCAAAATAATAAAAAAAATCAGAAAATACTCTTGACGATGAAACAATCAGCCTTTATAATTCATCTCAACGCACTACTTAAAAAACAACTAAATCGCTCTTATCCAGAGAGGCGGAGGGACTAGGCCCGATGAAGCCCGGCAACCTTCATGCCTGCGAACAACTCGCAGCTGCATGAAAAGGTGCTAATTCCTGCAGACGAAAGTCTGAAAGATAAGAGGAGGACCCTATTAAATTAGACCCTCTTCTTAGGAAGGGGGTTTTTCATTTTCCTCTTCTTTCAACACTCCTAGAAGGATGGCCGGCCCGGTCAAGCCAGCTGAAAGTACCAGCTGAAACGAAACCGGCAGCGTCCATCGCAAGCCAATACCCTAAAAACCAAATTAGCAATGGAATCCAAAAACCAAACCCAGGGAGGAATTAACAATGACAAAACAATTCGATATCGAAACAGTATTACTGCACGGAGGCCAGGCACCGGATCCGTCGACAGGTTCACGCGCCGTCCCGATCTACCAGACAACATCGTACGTTTTCGACAACAGCGAGCATGCAGCAAAATTATTCGGGCTGGAGGAAGAAGGGAACATCTACTCCCGTATCATGAATCCGACGGTGGACGTCCTTGAAAAACGGATCGCCCTTTTGGAAGGTGGAATCGGGGCGCTCGGCGTTTCGTCCGGAATGGCCGCAATCTCGCTGTCCATCCTGAATATCGCAGGAGCGGGGGATGAAATCGTAGCTGCGACTAATCTTTACGGAGGCACGTACAACCTGTTCTCCACGACGCTTCCGAAATACGGCATCAAGGTGCATTTCGTCGACCCTACAGATCCGGAGAACTTCCGCAATGCGATCACGCCGAAGACGAAGGCCGTTTTTGCCGAAACGATCGGGAATCCAAGTCTTCACGTGCTGGACATCGAAGCGGTGGCGAAAGTCGCGCATGACAATGAAATCCCGCTCATCATCGACAACACCTTCGCTACACCGTATCTGACGAAGCCGATTGAATGGGGCGCTGACATCGTCATCCACTCAGCCACGAAATGGATCGGAGGCCACGGCACGGCGATCGGCGGACTCGTGGTTGATGGAGGGAAATTCAATTGGAACAACAAAAAATTCCCGGGCTTCGTGGAAGAAGACCCGAGCTATAACGGAATCCGCTTTGGAATCGATGTCGGCGAAGCAGCCTTCATCACCAAACTGCGGGTGCAGCTGCTGCGTGATTTCGGTGCCTGCCTGAGCCCGCAGAACGCATTCCTGCTGCTGCAGGGGCTTGAAACACTGCATCTCCGGATCGAAAGACACACGGAAAACGCACAGAAAATCGCCGAGCATCTCGATCAGCACAGCGGAGTGGCGTGGGTATCCTACCCGGGCCTCGCTCAGCACCCGTCCCACTCACTGACGCAGAAATACCTGAAAAAAGGTGCCGGCTCGATCGTCGTCTTCGGCATTAAAGGGGGCAGGGACTCAGGCCGGAAAGTGGTCGACAACATCACACTCTGGTCACATGTGGCGAACGTCGGCGATGCGAAATCACTCATCATCCATCCGGCTTCGACGACACACCAGCAGCTGAACGAACAGGAACTGCGCTCAACCGGCGTAACCGAAGAATTGGTGAGGTTGTCAGTCGGACTGGAATCAGCCAAAGATTTGATTGAAGACCTGGATCACGCAATCGAAGCGGCACTTGCAGCGTCACCGGTATAATCAATATTTTTAAAAAGGGAGATCCGGCCCGAAAAGCCGTCTCCCTCAATTACTGAAAAAAGGAGGCGGCGGAATGGAGAATCCCCACACCCGAGCGGCCCGATACGAAGTCAACTCCATTACGATCCCAACCCTGACGCTTGAAAGCGGGGAGACCCTGAAGGGGGTCGAGCTTGCCTATGAAAAAACAGGATCAGCAAACGGCCCGGTCATCCTCATTTGCCACGCCCTTACAGGGAATCATATTGTAAAAGGGACGCCGGGCACCAAAGGCTGGTGGGACGGACTCATCGGCCCGGGTTCGTACCTGGATACCGATGAATATACGATTCTTTCATTCAATGTCCTTGGCGGCAACGACGGCAGCACGGGTCCGGCATCGATCGACCCGCCGACCGGCAGGCGGTATGGCCGGGAGTTTCCGGGCGTCACCGTTAGGGACATGGTGAAAGCTCAATACCTGGCGTTGAAGGAACTGAACATCCCGCACGTTCACGCAGTCATCGGCGGTTCACTCGGCGGGATGCAGGCACTCGAATGGGGGATGATGTTCCCGTCCTTCGTCGATAAAGTGTTCGCCCTTGCCGTCACACCGACTCTCAGCGACTACGGCCTTGCCTTCAATCATATCGGCATCCAGGCGATCGAATCGGATCCCGATTTTCAAAACGGTCAATACCCCGAAGGCGCACATATAAAAGGTTTGGAGATTGCGAGGATGGCCGGCATGGTCACATACAGGACGCCGCTCCTTTTCGACGACCGTTTCAAGCGTGAAGAAGCGCAGTCCGGTTTTCAAGTGGAAAGCTATTTGAACTACCAGGGCAGGAAGCTTGCATCTCGATTCGATCCAAACAGCTACCTCACCCTCCTGAAAGCCATGAACTCGCATGACTTGAGCAGGGGCCGCGGCTGCACGCTCGATGACATCGCCGAACACTATCCAACCGAGCTGATCACCATCAGTTATGAGGGCGACCTCATCTACTCCCCGGAATACATGGAACGTTTTACAAAACGGGTGCGGTCGGGGAGGCATTATTTCGTTTCCACAGCTTTCGGCCACGACGGGTTTCTGGTCGAATTCGAAAAATGGGGCAGCATGATTTCCTCCCATTTGAAAAATGTTCAGACAAAACGGGTTGTGAACGGCTGACGTATCATAACCCGTCCCCCTCCGGCATATAGTTTAATAAGCAAAGACATCGCACCGCGGAATCGCGCGTTTTTGTGCGGTGTCTTTTTTATAAAAAAATGGTGAGTGTCCGGCTCGATTAAGGTACTCAGGATGTGTTTGCCCCGGACAGGCAGTCAGCCCGCGGCTGATAAAAGGACAAACCATCCCTCGCGCATGCCGGCGCTTTTCGTATCAGCCATGACAACAAGTTGGAGGGGGAAATATGGAGTTGAAAGGCAGAAAGCTTATCATCACAATCCTGATCAGCATGCTGATCGGGGCAGGCGGAATGTACGGCGGATTCACCCTGTTTGATTTCGGCAATTCAGGGGACGAGCTCACAGAGTACAGCGGTAACGGGGATGTCGCTGACAAACTCCACAAAGTGGAAGTGGCCTATGACCTCATCAGCGAGAAATTTTTTCAGGACGTGAATAAAGGGGAACTAGTGGAAGGGGCCATCCAGGGAATGCTGAAAACCCTGAATGATCCCTACTCGGTCTACATGAACGCCGAGACGGCTTCACAGTTCAACGATGCGCTCGACTCTTCCTTCGAAGGGATCGGGGCGGAGGTCACGATGATGGACGGGAAACTGGTCATCGTTGCACCTTTTAAAAATTCACCTGCAGAAGAAGCTGGGCTGAAACCTAATGACCGCATTGTCAAAATCGATGGCAGCAGCATCGACGGCCTCGATTTATATGAGGCGACTCTTAAGATAAGAGGGAAAAAAGGAACCGAAGTGAAATTGGAATTGCTGAGGGAAGGCGTCTCCGAACCGATCGAAGTCTCCGTCAAACGCGATGAGATCCCGGTCGAAACCGTCCACTCGGATGTGAAAAAAGTGAACGGAACCAAAACAGGCTATATCCAGATCACCACCTTCTCTGAAAACACCGCCGCAGACTTCAAGAAGCAGCTGGCAGAACTCGAAAAGGATAAGGTGAAGGGACTTGTCATCGACGTTCGCGGCAACCCGGGCGGACTGTTATCCAGCGTCGAACAGATCCTTCAGGAGTTCGTCACAGGGAAGAAGCCTTATATCCAAATCCAGGAACGAAACGGCGAAGTCATGAAATCCTTCTCTGATAAAAAAGAAAAGAAAGCCTATCCGGTCGTCGTCCTCATCGATGAAGGAAGCGCATCCGCCTCCGAAATCCTTGCCGGGGCACTCAAGGAAACGGAAGGCTATCCGCTTATCGGGACAAAGAGCTTCGGAAAAGGAACCGTCCAGCAGGCCGTTCCGATGGGAGACGGCAGCAACATCAAGCTGACAATGTACAAATGGCTCACACCGAACGGAAACTGGATCCACAAAAAAGGGATCAGACCAGACGTCGCAGTGAAGCAGCCGGCTTACTACTACGCCCACCCGCTTCAAATCGAAAAACCGCTGAAGCCCGAAATGAACAACGAGCAGGTGAAAAATGCACAGGAAATGCTGAAAGGCCTCGGATTCATGCTCGACCGCTCCGACGGTTACTACAGCAAGAAAACAGAACAGGCCGTCAAGGAATTCCAAATCCAGCAGGGTCTCGACTCTAACGGCATCATCGACAGCAAAACAGCCGAACACCTGCAGGCCGAAATCTACCAGCAAATCCAAAACGAAAAGAACGACCTCCAGCTCCAAGCCGCCATCGAATACGTAAACCGCATCGCAAAGGCCCAGGCAGCGAGAGGGTCGGAATAGTAAGTTGGGATGATCGCCTTCCTTTGGGGAGGCGGTTTTTTTGTGCGTTTTGTGTGTACCTGGTACAGGGAGCTTTGATTGTACCTGGTACAATGACTGCTTCGTGTACCTGGTATACTGCCCGCCGATTGTACCTGGTACAAAAAAGCGGATCCTGTACCCTGGTACACAACCGTAAAACCGGTGGCCATCGGCTGTTCCTGGCACAAAACCGGTGATTTGTGCCAGGAACAAAACCACCCGATTGTGCCTGGCACCAAATAAAAAACCGCTCCATCCCCCGCGAGCCAGGCTCAAACACCCCAATCTGAGCCAGGCTCAAAACCCCCAAATCGAGCCAGGCACCCCCAACTCACCCACAACTCATTCCCATCCTCTCCCCATCACAGGCAAATCAATCATTTCTACCCATCCACCCGTGAATCTATGCACTATTTCTCAACCAAAATCTATTATATAGAGTGAAACAATTTTAATAGAAAGGAGGCAAATACATGTTTGATATAAAAGGAAAAGTGGCGGTTGTGACGGGAGGCGGAAGGGGCCTCGGGAAAGAGATGGCGCTTGGCCTGGGTGAAGCGGGTGCGCATGTTGTAGTGTGCTCTAGGAATCTGGCAGCCTGCGAAGAAGTGCGGGATTCCCTGATGGCACTGGGTGTGAAGTCTCTTGCTTTCTCCTGTGATGTCACGAAAAAAGAAGATGTCGTCCATATAATAGAAGAAACAGTGAAAGAGTTTGGCAGGATTGATATTTTGATCAATAACAGCGGGACTTCGTGGGCGGGTCCGTTTTTGGATGTGCCTGCTGATAAATGGGACAAGGTCATGGATGTGAATGTGAAGGGGACGTTCCTGTTTTCGCAGGAAGCGGCGAAGGTGATGGTGAAGCAGAAGTCGGGAAAGATCATCAATATCGCATCGGTGTCAGGTTTTGGGGGTACGGATCCAAGGCTGATGGACACCGTTCCTTACAATGCTAGTAAAGGTGCGGTCATCACGCTTACAAAGGATCTTGCCGTTAAACTTGCCTCTCATAATATCCAGGTGAATGCGATTGCGCCGGGCTTCTTCCCTACTAAAATCACCAAACAGCTTTTTGCAGAGCAGGGGAATGCGATCATGCAGCATATCCCAGCGAAACGATTCGGTGAAGGAGAAGACCTGCGCGGGATTGCTGTCTTTCTTTCATCGGCTGCCTCTCAGTATGTGAATGGCCATATTCTAATCGTGGACGGCGGAATATCCGCCCAGGCATAAAAGGAGAAATGAAGAATGGATGAATGGTATAGAGAATTAAAGGTTGCGGGGACGCGTGCCGAGTTTGAGATCAATCAGGCAATCAAAGCCGAAATCAATCAGAGGGAAGTCATTGAAGCATACAAAACGGTGACGGAAACGATCATGAGTATTCTTCAAATCCTGACTTTTGTGCTGCTGTTTGTCGAATTTCTCAATCAAAGAATGCTGATCGAACATGTCAGCTAAGGGGGGTGAAGCGAATGGAAGATAATCTGGACTTACTAAAAGAAATAGAGCGGTGGAAAGGGTTTTTCAGTACGATCTCAATGAATGAGGAATGGAAACCGAACTTCCCTAGGGAGGCTATCTGGAAAAAGGGGACATGCACGCTCTGGCACTACCGGCAGGAAGAACCCAACGGCAAGATCCCGATGTTCTTGCTGTATTCACCGATCAACAAACCGAGCATTCTCGATTTGACTAAGGATTACAGCATGGTCGGAGGGTTCCTCGAGGAAGGATATGATGTATACCTTTTTGAATTCGGAGCACCGTCGCAGGAGGACCGTTCCATCGGTCTCGAAGAATACTTGTTTCAGTACATTGATCAGGCGATAAAACAGATGCTGGTGCACAGCGGGCAAGCCAAGATGTCCCTTGCCGGTTTCTGTCTGGGTGGGACGCTTGCAGCCATCTATGCATCCCTGCGGCCGGACATCGTGAAAAACCTGCTCCTTTTCGTCACACCGGTCGATTTTCAGTCGGTGCCGGAATTCAGCGAATGGATTGAAGCGCTGAAAAGCGGGGAGCTGGATTTCAGACCGCTGATTGAACAGAGCGGGACGATACCGGCTCACGTAATGAAAGCAGGAATGCGTCTGTTGACTTCCCCGGTCTATTTTTCACCCTATCTGTCCCTGTTGACGAAATCCTATGATCCGGGGCATGCCTATTATTGGTATCGTTTCAATCAGTGGACCAACGACCATATCCCGATGACAGGAGCTTTCGCACTGGATATAACCGAGTACTTTGTGAAAAGGAATGTCCTTTTGAATGGAGGCTTCGAGCTCGGCGGGGAAACGGTCGATTTGAAGAATATCACTTCGAATATGTACATGATTTCATCAAGGTACGATCAAATGGTCCCCAGCGATATTTCGTCCCCGCTGATGACTCTCGTTTCCAGCCGTGACACGCACCTGGAACTGGTGGAAGGCGGGCATGCAAGCTTGATAAAAAACAGCATTTCCCAACATCTGAAAGAGTGGCTTGGGGAACGCGCATAAAGGAGGGAAGCCATGTATCACGTAGAAATTGAGGACGATTTCCCGTACGGTTATCTGGGCTTTGCGTTTGTCGTGTTCAAACAATTTTGGACACAATATATCCAGTAGAAGAATGAGCCGGAGGAGATTTCTCCTTCCCGGCTGATTTTTACATAGGGGAGAAATTCCGACATCATTTCCCGGGAAAATATCGGGTTTGCTGTCGAAATAACCGAAGGCTTTGCGTATATCCGGGAAATTCCCCGCGTGGATTTCCGGTTGTAATAGAATCAGAATAAAATTGCAATAGGTTTTGGAGGGGGATTTTGATAAAATAATAGATAACAGTTTAAAAGAGGGGGTGACGTTTCATTGGTCGAGGTTTGGTTACTGGACGTCTTGAAGGCTTTGGGTAAATTCATTCTGCATCCGGTATTATTTTTATCGGTGCTGCTGGCAATTATGACGGGTTATTTTCGCGTGAAAAGGGAACGAAGGGATTTTCATACGCGGCTTCTGGATGGATATAATGATCTGCGTGTCCTTTTATCGTATGGAATCGCAGTCGGGCTGGTATTTTCATTGATCACCATAGGAGCGGGGCTGGTCATCCCGGTGTTTGCCCTGACGCTCATTGGTGCTTTGAGTGTGCTCTTTGCACTCACAAGGAATTTTCATCTTGTGTCTGCAGCGATCACTACCGGATTTTCTTATTTCCTTCTTGTAACGGTCCATTATTTTGACTTGGAAATACCTTTTGTACATACGTATTTGGAAGATTTGAATCTAGGGCTCCTCAGTTCGGTCATGGTCCTAGCGGGGGTTCTTACCCTTATTGAAGGGATCCTAATCAAACTGAACGGATGGAAACATACTTCCCCGCGCCTGATCAAAAGTGAGAGGGGACTGAAAGTCGGGGTCCACAAAAGCAAGAAGCTTTGGCTGGTGCCAATGTTCGTGCTGCTTCCGACAGGCAATCTGACACTGCCATTCGACTGGTGGCCGGTGTTCACACTCGGCACAGAGAGTTATTCGCTGCTGTGCGTCCCATTCCTGCTCGGTTTTCAGCAGCTTGTGAAAAGCACCCTGCCCGAGGTCGCCATCAAGCAAATGGGCTCTCATGTATTCTGGCTCGGAGCCTTCATCCTGACACTTGCAGTCACGGGCTTCTGGGCACCGATGTTTTCAGTGGCAGCAGGAGTGATCGCGATCCTGGGCCGAGCCTGGCTCATATATCGCCACCGATCCGCCGAAGATTCCAAGCCTTATTATTACAAAAGGCAGTCGAAAGGCGTCATGATCCTCGGAATCCTTCCAGGTACACCGGCCGAAAAATTGTCACTCAGTATCGGGGAAATCATTTTAAAAGTGAACGGAACAGACGTGAATACGGAAAGGGGATTCTATGAAGCCCTCCAGAAAAACGGTGCCTACTGCAAACTCGAGGTCCTCGGCACGAACGGGGAAAACCGGTTTGAACAGGGCGCGCTGTACGAAGGGGATCACCACGAACTCGGGATCCTGTTCGCCGATCAGGATTCAGGCTGGGAACGTCATCATGTTTCATAAAAAAAGCTTGCAGAATCAATTTCTGCAAGCTTTTTTACATTTACTTAAGTGGAACGGTCTTCTTTTTTCTCTGTCTTATCAATGATCGCGGTCCCGACAAGGTCACCTGTCACATTCAGGGCCGTTGCCCCCATGCCGACAAGAGCGTCGATGGCCGTCAACAGCGCCACGGTTTCCATCGGCAGGCCGAGCTGTGCAAAGACCGTGGCGATCATGACGATACCGGCGCCCGGAACCCCGGCAGTCCCGATCGATGCGAGTGTCCCGATCAACACGACGACAAGCATCTCCGTCAGCGTCAGCGGTTCACCGATTACATTTGCAGCAAAAACGGCGGAGACTGCAATGCGTATCGCTGCCCCGTCCATATTGATCGTTGCCCCGAGCGGAAGGCTGAAGCCGTACAGGCTTTTTGACAAGCCAAGATTTTTCGCGGCATCCAGCGTCAGCGGAAGCGTCCCTGAGCTGCTTTGTGTGACAAACGCAGTGATCATTGGCGTGCGTGCCTGTTTGAAAAATTTCCCCGGACTGATCTTGAAGAAGATCATGAACAGGATATAGAGTCCAATCTGAACGGCTATCGCCGCGTAAAGGACGAGCACCATATTGCCCAGCGATACGAGTGTGTCCAAGCCTTGATTCCCGACCGTATTTGCCATGATGGCAAAAATCCCGATCGGAACGTATTGCAGGACGGCTTTCATGATCACAAGCACCGCTTCATTCAATCCTTCAGCGAGCTTGTACACATGCTCACCCAATTCATGAAACTGTTCACTCGATCGCAGCCACGAGATCGCAATCCCAAAGGTGAGGGCGGTGAAGATGATCCCGAGGAGGTTAAACTCTGAAAAAGCAGTCACGATGTTTTCCGGGATGATATTCAATAATACACTCACGAGTCCCGGGTTTTCAGGTACTTTGAACGATTCGTCCGTATTGAGCGTCATCCCGGTCCCCGGATTGAACAGACTGGCGACGGCAATGCCGACGATGATCGCCAGTGCAGAAGTAAGAACATAGTATAAGAACATTTTTCCACCCATGCGGCCGAGACTGCTCACGTTTGTCTGGTTGACCCCGACAATCAGCGTAAACAGGATCAGCGGCAGGATGACGAACTTAAGGAGCCTTAGCAGGACGTCGCCAAGCGGTGTGAGGACGGACGCATCTTTTCCGAAAATGAGCCCGGCAATCACACCGAGCACGAGAGCCACGGTGATTTTTAAAATAAGGGATGTTTCGAGGTATCCCTTCCATATCGCTTTCATAAAATTCCTCCTTTATATGTTAGTTTTCCCCAATGGATTCCATAAGAATCTTCTATTTAGAGCATTCCGCACATTCCTTTAAAAGCGGCCGGAACAATTTCATATTAAAGCACATTGAAATAGTCGGGATTCAATTACGATACAATACACTATCACATCTGTCAAAAGAATCGTTTTTCCATTACAATCTTACGTTTGGTAAATACGGAACAGGGTATATATGATATATAAACATATCATTGGGAGGAGATTACAACCATGTCACTTCAACCACTTGAAGTAAAAGATCTAGTAAAAAAAATCATGAAAAATGAAGAAGTCTTTATCCTGGACGTGCGCGGGGAAGACGATTATGAAAACTGGAAGATTGAAGGAAAGTCTGTCACCACCATGAATATCCCTTTGAAGGAGATCAAACAGGATCCCGGAAAAGCGAAGGAGAAGCTGCCGGATGAAGGACCGATTTATGCCGTGTGCGCGAAAGGGATTTCATCGCAGGACGGAGTGGAGATCCTGAAAGAAGCAGGCGTCTCTGAAATAACCCATGTGGTCGATGGGATGAACGGCTGGAGCGAGCATCTCGAACCGGTCAAGATCAGCAAGCTGCCCGGGGAAGGCGGGGCACTCTATCAATTTGTCCGTCTCGGGAAAGGATGCTTATCCTATATCATCGAATCTGACGGGGAAGCGGTCATCGTGGATCCCAACCGGATGACGCATTTTTACACAGACTTCGTTGAGGAACAGGGTCTGAAAATCAAAGCAGTCATCGATACGCATCTTCATGCCGACCATATTTCGGGAGGGCGTGAAATTGCCAAGCAGTACGATGCCGAATACTATTTTCCCGATAAAGATGATGAAGGGGTGGAATTCGAGTACAATCCGCTGAAGGACGGCGACGAAATTAAAGCAGGTGCGGCGGCTCTCAAGGCATTCTATTCACCGGGCCACACGATCGGCAGTACGAGCCTCATCGTGAACGATGAATTCCTGCTCACCGGTGATATCCTGTTTGTCGAATCAATCGGCCGGCCGGACCTTGCCGGGAAGGCTGAAGACTGGGTGGAAGACCTGAGGGAAACATTGTACGACCGCTACAAGAATCTGGCGGGTGATTTGACCGTCCTTCCGTCCCACTTTGGTGAGATGAGCGAGCTGAATGAGGACGGGAGTGTGTCGGACAAATTGAACGCTCTCTACGAAAAAAATAAAAAACTGAACGTGGATGATGCCGGGGAATTCCGTCATATGGTCACGGATAATCTTCCTGAGCAGCCGAACAGCCACGAAGAAATCCGGAAGACGAATATGGGGAAATCCCACCCCGATCCTGATGAAAAGCAGAGTATGGAGACAGGTCCCAACAACTGTTCAGTGTAAAATAAAACGGGCAGGCAGCCTCATCAGGCGGCCTGCCTTATTTATTTTTCCTTCCAATCAATCTATCTTTTGGTATAATTTTACTAATGATGGAGTTAATAGGGAGGTTTGCAATGAAACTGCTACATATAATCAAAAATTTTATTTTATCTGCAGCCGGAATCATCTTGATGGGCGGCCTGCCGGTGCTCATCTCCGGACTTGCTGCCAAGGAGGTGCACTGGCACGCCTATTGGACGACGATCCAAGAGATTCTGTATGCCATCATCCACCCATCCGAGCTTACATATAAAGTGATCGGCGGGCAGAAAGAGCGCGATTTGTTCCCATTTTTGTGGGAGCCGATCCAGTATTCACTGACCGTCTTGTTTTCGTCCTTCTTTTTGGCCATGCTTATGGCCGTCATCCTCACGATCCTCACCATGATGTTCTCGGAGAAAATCAGACAGTCTATCAAATTCGGGTTCTATCTTCTGGAGTCACTGCCCGATCTTCTCATCATCCTGATTCTGCAGCTTGCCATCCTTGCTTACTATAAACAATCCGGACAGGTCGTCGTGGGGATTGCCGCCACTTATGAGGAAAGGATTTATCTTCTCCCGATCCTGGTGCTCGCCATCCTGCCGTCCATCCAGCTGTACCGTTTGACGATCATGACGTTTGAGAAGGAAGAGAAGAAGGATTACGTGCAGCTTGCCAAATCAATCGGGTTGGGGAAATTTTTCATCTTGATCGTACATATCCTGCGGAATGCTGTCATTTCCGTATTCTTTCAGTCTAAGAAAACGGTGTGGTTCATGCTGTCGAATCTATTCGTCATCGAGCTGCTGTTCAATATTCCGGGCATCACCCGGTTCCTTATGTCGACGCTGCAGCCGACATTATTCACGCTCGCTTTATTCAGCATCTTCATCCCTCTTTTCCTTTTTTACAACATCGGGGAGTTCGTGCTGTCCCGTAAGGCAAACAGAGGGGAGGAATTATGATGAAACGAAGTATATGGAAGAATCCCATGTTCCTCAGCGGCTTTTTGTATTTGTTCCTGCTGATCCTGGCGAGCTTTCTCTATACCATCCTCTGGGATGATGAGGTAAGGCGGCTTTATTTTATTTCTGAAAATGGATTCCCGGTGGAGTCGGCGCCGATCTCGCCAAAATGGAATTATCCGTTCGGCACCGATCCGCTTGGCCTGGATATGTTAGGGAAGATTCTCATCGGCGCGAAATACACGCTGATCCTTTCCTTCATCATCGCCTTCCTGAGAGTCGTCATTTCCCTGCCGATTGCACTTGTCCTCGGCACCTATCTGCAAAGGTTCAAAAAATCGATCAACGGGACGATCGATTCGTTTCATTATATCCCGTTGTCCATCATCGCTTACTTCCTGCTGCATCCGGTGTTGTGGGAGCCGTTCAATGGCTTTCCGACCACGATGACGGAACGTTTTATCATTGAGATTCTTATCCTGACCGTCCTCATCGTGCCGATCCTTTCGTCACTGCTTGGAAATGAAGTATCGATGGTGTACAAGGAAGAATTCATCCTCAGCGCGAAAGTACTGGGAGCAAGTAAATTCAGGATCATCTTCAAACATATCCTGCCATCACTGAAAGACAAGCTTGTCGTCCTTTTCGGTCAGCAGATCATGCAGACGCTGGTCATCTTCATCCACCTCGGACTGCTGAAGCTCTTCGTCGGGGGGACGGACGTCGATTACTCGTTCGTACCCGATCCGCCGCAGTCCAGCACCAATGAGTGGTCAGGGCTGATCGGTGACTCGTTCCGCTACCTGCAGGGGGCCCCGTGGGTGCCGCTCACCCCGATCCTCTTCTTTGCGAGCGCCATGTTCGCCGTCGCGCTCATGATCGAGGGATACGTTCGTGCAACGTCTGGCCACTCCCATTTTTATAAAAAGTTCAGGGAGAAATATAATGGGGAAGCTGTGGAGAAAAAGGACGAGTTAAAAGCTGCTGATTTTAAAAGGGTGAGGTCTGAGGGGGAAACGTTTGGAGGATGAAAAGAGGGGGGCGTGTTTTATTCGATTACAGGGCAAGATCCATTGATTGGGTGCCAGGCACAAATCACCCGTTTTGTGCCTAGCACAGGACCGGTCGCCTTCGTGTACCAGGTACATCGTGTCCGATTTGTACCAGGTACAATTAAGCCCCCGTGTACCACGTCCAAAACCACCACCCTGTACCAGGTACACTCCACCAACACAAAAAATCGGCCGCACCCAAGCTGGGTCCGGCCGATTATTCATTTTTCCCCCCTCAAATGTCCATACCGGACAGCGGCATAACCGAGCCCCAGCAATGCTGCCGCCCCCAATAGGATCCACGTTCCCCTTGATGATTCAATCACATTTACAACGATCAGAGCTTCAAGCAGGAGTGCAGGAATTTTCCCCGCAGTGCTCACCACGGTGAAAGCAGCAGCTGAGATGCTGCTGAATGCAGCGGCGACCGTCACGACCCCTGAAGGGACAAAAGGGAAGATCCGAAAGACAAAGAGTAGGAAGATCCATTCCTTTCCTTCTGCCTGCTTGAGTTTTAAAAAATAGCGGTTTTCCGATATTTTATCGAGTTTCGCCACCGACATCCCTTTCCGATAAAGGACAAAACTCACGACCGCACCGAGGGATTCCCCGATGATGGAGAGGAGGATCCCTGTTTCGAGGCCGAAATATGAAATATTCAAGGCCGTGATGAAAAAACTGGGCAGGAAGCCGGCAACACTGATGACAATGTTCACCCCTACGCTGAATAAGGCGATCAGGACAGCACTTCCGCTGAGATGATTCTCGATGATTTCTTTTATCGTAAGTGCCAGCCAGCCCAATTGCCTCAGTCCTTCATCATGGTCTAATAATCCGGTGCGTTTTAATTCCTTTCACATTGTACTATATTTTGACCAAAAAGAAACAGAGCCGGGAAAGCCCGGGCTCTGTTTTGTGTGAAAATCCATATTATCAATACATACTCAAATGCCGGTTCTTCCCCTTTAAAATCTGATACACCCCGTAAAGGAACAATCCGGCCGCGACCACGGCCAGTATCCACTGGCCGTATGGCTGCTGGGCGATTTTTGAGAGGGCGCCGTCGAGTCCTTTTGTTTTATCGGGGTCTGCGGTGATGGCCGTCTTGATGAAGAAATAACCGACAAATAGGAAGACGAATCCACGCGAGAATAATCCCATTCTTCCGGCGTTACTGCCTAACTTCCATTCTTTGTCAGACATTTCATGCCGCTTAAAATGCTTTGTAAACTTTCCAGTTACGGCGATGTACATTTCATGAAGAGCGAAGCCGATGATGATGGCGCCGACGATGCCGACGATCCACTGACCGAACGGCTGTGATAAAAGCTTAGCAGAGATGGATTGTTTGGACCCGGAGCCCGATCCGCTCTTGGCATGCATCGCGATCATGAATGCATTATATGAAAGTGCACTGTAGATGATTCCGCTAATGACATGGGTGAGCCTCCTGAATGCCGATTTCATCAAACCGTCGGAATGTCCGGGGTCTTTGACTGCTTCGATGAAGCTCCACATGACGATGCCGATGATCCCGAATCCGACGATCCACAGAAGTACCTCACCGAAAGGAGCCTGTGCAACCGCACTGAACGCCCCGCTGGAATCGGACATGCTTCCGCCTGCCCCGAACGCGGCCATCAGTGCGAGCGCCCCGATCATCAGGTAAACACTGCCCCTTGCGATATATCCTACCCGTGCAAAACCACGTATCCAGGGCTTGATGTCAGACGAGCTTTGATTGTTTTTATTTGTATCGTTAGAAATGATCGTTGAAAGATCAGCCATTTTCCTACTTCCCTTCTGGTACTTATCTAGCATTACTTATGTAGGCTTTTCCCCATAAAAATGAATTGGAAACCTCCCGGTGTATGAAAAATCCCTTCCAATTGAAGGGCAGAAATTTTTACAAAAAACATATTTACAACTCACGGTACGGGGAGTATGATAACTAACATCAAACAAATATTCTTTATCGCTTAATTCAATTTGAAGCGGGGGACCCGAGTCACAGGGGTGAATCCACATCGCTGCAAGGTTCTTGATCTGAAAGGCATAGGCCGGTGCGCCCATGCTGAAAGGGGAATCCTTGTTTGCGGCTTGAGGTAGGGCTACTTCCATCGCCCGAATCCGTCAGCTAACCTCGTAAGCGTAATGGGAGAGGATGATACTCGTGATCAAAAAATGATGACCACAGGGTGTATTCCTTGTGGTCTTTTTGTGCTGTTTTTTAAGTTCGATTGCCGCTGTTCTGTTCGGAGCGGAGTTGAATAACATCTATTGGTTAAGCTAATAAAAAGGTTTTGGAGGGTGTACATCATGAAGAAGCAATTTGCAGTCATCGGTTTGGGCCGGTTCGGGGGAAATCTTGTACAGGAGCTGGCAGCGCTCAATGTGGAGGTGCTTGCGATCGATATCCACCACGAAGTCGTCCAGAAGTTCCAGGATATTGCGACACATGCCGTGCAGGCGAATGCGATGGATGAATCGGTGCTGAAGTCACTTGGACTTAGAAATTTTGACCATGTCATCGTTTCATTTGGTGAAAATATCGAGGCGAGTATCCTGACGACGCTCCAGCTGAAGGAAATCGGCGTCAAAGAGGTGTGGGTCAAGGCATCGAATGCTTACCATCAGAAAGTGCTGGATCGCATCGGCGCGGATAAGGTCATTCATCCGGAACGAGATATGGCGAGAAGGATCGCCCATCACATCACGTCTGAGAAAATCATCGATTATATCGAAGTATCGAAAGAACATAGTATCGTCGAAGTGCTAGCAACCAGGAAGGTCGCCGGGAAGAATCTGATCGAGCTGGATGTTCGCGCGAAGTACGGCTGCAATATCATCGCCATCCACCGCGGTGACGAGGTCATCGTCTCGCCGTCCGCGGATGAAGTCATCCAAAAGGAGGACCTCCTGATTGTGATTGGTCATAACCGCGATATCAATCGCTTTGAAAAAGAAGGTGTATAAAAGATGAAGGGGAAGATCACTCCCTGGACCCCGCCGCAGCTGCTGGTGGTCACGTTCATTTTTTTCAGTATCCTCGGGATGTTCCTCTTGAAGCTGCCGTTTGCGACAGAGGAGGGCATTTCGATGCTCGACGCACTGTTCACATCGGTTTCAGCCATGACCGTCACCGGGCTGATTGTTGTGGACACGGGCAGTGTGTTTACCACGTTCGGTGAAGTCATCATCATGTGCCTGATCCAGATCGGCGGGCTCGGGATCATGTCGTTTGCCGTCCTGATCTTCATGATGATCGGCAAGAAAATCGGCTTCAAGGAGAGACTGCTGATTCAGCAGGCGTTAAATCAGACTTCGGTCGGCGGCGTCATTAAACTCGTGAAATATTTATTTTACTTTTCTTTTACTGTGGAGGCGGCCGCCGTCGTCCTGCTGGCGACACAGTGGGTGCCGGAATATGGATGGGGCAGGGGACTTTACGTCAGTTTGTTCCACTCCATCTCTGCATTTAACAACGCAGGATTCTCCATCTGGGCGGACAGTCTGATGGGATACGCGGGGAACCCGGTCGTGAATCTTGTGATTTCGCTGTTATTCATCATCGGCGGTATCGGGTTCACTGTTCTGGTCGATCTTTATAAAAAGAGATCGCTGAAAAAGTTGTCTCTTCACACTAAAATCATGCTGTGGGGAACGCTGATCATCAACACGGCAGCGATGATCATTCTCTTCATCCTTGAATACAACAATCCCCACACGCTCGCGAATCTGTCGCTGTTCGATAAAGTGCAGGCGGCTTATTTTTCAGCTGTGACACCGCGGACCGCCGGATTCAATACGCTTGACTATGGAGTCATGGAGCGGGATTCGATTTTCCTTACGATCCTCCTCATGTTCATCGGGGCGGGGAGCGCGTCCACAGGAGGGGGCATCAAGCTTACAACCTTCATTGTCATATCGCTGAGTGTCTTTGCATTTTTAAAAGAAAAACGTGAAATCCGGCTGTTCCGCCGCACGATCAGTGAGTTCCATATCTTCAAAGCCCTTGCTGTATCGATGATGAGTGTATTCCTCGTGTTCAGCGCACTGTTCGTGATGAACATCAGTGAAAAAAGCGCCGAATTCCTGCCGATCCTTTTTGAAATCGTCTCTGCATTCGGCACGGTCGGCCTGTCGATGGGGATTACCGGATCTCTTACAGACTTAGGGAAGAGTGTCATCATCATCGTCATGTTCATCGGAAAACTCGGGCCGCTGACGCTTGCATTCTCGCTGTCGAGACCTGACAAAGAGAAGATCCGATATCCGAAGGAGGATATCATGACAGGATGATCTATACAAAAAAGACCTGTGCTTCGTCGCACAGGTCTTTTTTGCATGAATCACAAGGAAGGACGCGCTTTTTCCTGGCTTTCATTCAGATCCCATTTCCCTTGATAAAATCCTCCGTCATTAAGGTTCGGAAGGGGGGCGAATAAAGCGATTCCGGTCATTTCCGATTGATCAAGTTCATAGTTGAAAACACCTTCGCTCCCGCCTATGTTTTCACCTTTTTCCCCGTACTGATCCTTCACCGCCGGCGGCTGCAGCTCCGGCCTGAATTGGATGGATACCTGATATCTCTTCTGAGGGGCGCTTCGTTTCATGACAATCAAAAAGGTCCCGTCTTCCCCGATTTCACCCGTTTCGGAGACCTTCGTCTCACCAAGTGGCTCCGCTTCCGCATTCATGACCTGCTGCAAGGTGACCGTGTCAGGATATTCCGTCAAGCTCGCTTCGATAACCGCCCCCTGGGGGAGATCCGTCTCTCCGCGGAAAACCAGTTTATCCTTGCTGAACTGGACTTTTGATTGCAGCGAAATCGGCTCTTTTCCTTTTGGTTCGGGTTCACCTTCTGCTTGTTTTAGTGTTTCATCGACCAGGACGACCCGGCAGCCTGACAGAAGAAAGAGGATGGAGAGTGACAAAGCAGTCAGCAGTCTATACGGTTTCACGATGATCCCTCTCCCTCCCCGCAGTGAATTGAAAATCCTCGACACTCTGCTTAGAAAGGGCAGCTTGCCCGCGGCCGCCTTTTTCAACAGACCCGGCTTTGACCGCTTGCCCTTCGATCAGCACCTGCCTCAGAACGGAACTGATTTGATTCACGCAGTAAATTGATACCGCAAAAAACAGCAGCGGTGCGAGCAGGAGCATCGGCTTGTTGAAGACTTGCTGGATGTTGATGCTCATCGTGGCGGCCCATTCATTGGTCACCGAGAAATACTGCGGGATGAACTCCATGACCCCGAAGTTTTCCGTGATCAATCCTCCCAATGTAATATGCAGGATTCCTAGCTGCACAAGAAGAAGGAGAGTCTGAGCGAGCTGTTCCGAGAACAGCACGATCGACTGGCGGCTGAAATACGGCCACAAATGCTTCCGGATCAGATGAAAACGCCCGGCTCCCATCGTCCTCGAAGCCGATATGAAATCCTGCTTCAGGAAATCATGCATCCCCTGTCCGACATACATCCCGAGAGATGGGATGACTATCAGGGCGATCATGATCACCTCGATCATCAGGAACCTGAAGGAGGGAAGCGACCCTCCCGCGAATGCAAGCTGGAGCGGATACAGCAGTATATAGACAACGATGGCAAGCGGGATGAAATTAAATGTGTCCAACAGTCCTTTTGCCCCTGTCCGGATCCAGCGGGGTAGAAAGGCATACAGCACACCCGTGATAAATCCGCCCGTCATTCTTAATAAGGCGATGACGATTGCCGATAACAGCGTGTATTTAGCACCTGCCAACAGGATGATGAATAGATTCCTTCCAAGCTTGTCACTCCCGAGCGGCGGCATTTCGGAAATGGAATAAACAGGTGCCGCAGTCACCCTGCCAGTTTCCTCATCTTTCATATAAGCCGGTCCTGATTCGAGAAAGTCAGGATTCAGCACAGGGACGAGGTAACTCCCGATGATCATGGCAAGCAGGATCAAGATCGGAATCCAAAATCGAATATGTTTGAATACACTCATGCTTCCGCCTCCTCATGGATGCCCGTATATTTTGTCAATAAAAGCTGACCAAGGCTGAATAAGATGAAGAAAGGGATATACACCATCAGCATCCCGATGAAAAATGCACTCGGCTTGCTGACTGCAGTCGACAGCATCGCCACCATGAAACCATTGATATTGAACAGAATTTCAATGATTAACAGATTCGAGAGCATCAGCAGGAATATCGGCTTGATATGATAATAGAAGCTGACCCACACGTTCCTGAACAGATGTACCCACAGTGTATAAGCCTTCGAGAACCCTTTGGAAAAAGAAAATTCCACGTACGGTTTATCTCCTTCTTCCCGCAGCTGGAACAAGAAATTTTTAACGAGAAACGCAACCGGCATCACCGCTAAACAGAAGATCGGCAGCATATAGATCCTCTCTTCCCCGAGGGCATAGATATCGAAAAAAAGAATGCCGGTCTTCTTAAACAGAAAGATGATGAACAACTGCAGGAACACAACTACGAGCACATCCGGCAGCGAATCCAGCAGCTCGAGGATCCTCAGAAAAAACCGGTGGGCCCTGCGGGGGAGCAGCATGGCCAGATAGCTTAATAGGGCAGCACTCACAGCCGCAATGAAAAAAGCCGTCACCAGCAGCAGGAATGAGTAGCCGAACAGTTTCAGCATCATCGGGAATATCGGATACTCCTTCCCGTCCGCTTCAACTTGTACAAATATGGAACCCGGATCGAGCAGGTCCTTTCCGACCAGTTGCAGTGTATGAATATATTTAGCGATATGTATCACAAGTTCATGATCGTACATGAGCAGCGACCCGGCCCCGCTGAATAGGAATAGACCCAGACACGTCAGGATGAATTGAAGGGGCAGCCGGAGGAGCTGTTTTTTCATAAATATCCCTCCCTGAATAATGATGCTTTTGATTACAATTATATTACAAAATTTTCAAACTATTTACCTATTATACTATATCATTTCCACTTTATTCCTTCAATGTCTTGATAGACCCATTGAGGAGGCAATCGAAATACAGACAGAATAAGATGAAATAACATACCGGAACAACAAAAAAACCTCTATCTAATGGAAGTGTATTTTAGTGTTGGTCTCTAAATACCGCTATTGATTTCCGTGGAAGACTTCGCTTTCCGCGGGCGGTTGGTGAGCCTCCTCAGCTTCGCCTGCGGGGTCTCACCTAACACGCTCTTCCCGCAGGAGTCTTCGTCTTCCACTCCAATCAACCGCTTGGACAAGCTGAAATAAAAAGATGAAAAAAATATACAAACCCGCACTTAATTGATTCTTTAAATACAAATAAGCGGGTTTAACAAGACACGATGGCCCCAGCCTCTTACCTCATATCTTAATGGTATTGCGGCTTTTAGGTTTGGTATCATATTAAATCTCCATCGAAAACTTGCATCATCAGTCGTATTGCTAGGGGCAAATAAGGCGATTACGGTGAAGCTAGTCCCGGTATATTCGTAATTAAAAAGTCCCTCGCTCGTTGACCGCCTCTCTATTTTCAAAAACACATAGAACGATACGATGAATAGGAAAATGGACAAAAAAGGGGGTGATTAAGCGTTTACATGTGGGGAGAGTGGGATTGACGCAGAGGCGGGATTTCACTATAATTTGAAAAAATTCGGAACTTTCTGAGAGGGTGGTGTCATAGATGAAAACTGTTTATAATTTCTCGGCGGGTCCTGCGGTGCTGCCGAAGCCGGTGCTTGAGAAAGTGCAGGAGGAAATGCTTGATTACGAAGGGACTGGGATGTCCGTGATGGAACTCAGTCACCGTTCTGGTGCGTTCCAGGAAATCATTGACGGGGCTGAAGCGCTCCTCAGGGGACTGCTCCGCATCCCGGACGATTTTCACGTGCTGTTCATGCAGGGCGGGGCTTCCCTTCAATTTTCGATGATTCCTCTGAATCTGCTCGGCCCGGGCCAGACCGCCGACTATATCGTCACCGGCAGCTGGTCGAAAAAAGCGGTGAAGGAAGCGGAAAAAGTCGGTGAGGTGCGCACGCATCTGCCAAATAGTCAACACAGCATCCCGCAGTTCTCCCGTGATGATTTTTCAAAAGACGCCCGGTATGTACATATCACCTCGAATAATACAATAGAAGGAACGCGCTTCAGCGGGTATCCCGACACTGGGGAGATCCCGCTGATCGCCGACATGTCCTCGCATATCCTGTCAGAGGAACTGGACGTATCGAAGTTCGGGCTCATTTACGCCGGAGCTCAAAAAAATCTCGGGCCGTCGGGAGTCACGGTCGCGATCATCCGCAAGGACCTTGTCGGCCGTGCGCCTGAACATTGTCCGGCGCTCCTGGATTACGAAACCTATGTAAAGCACGGCTCGCTGTTCAACACCCCGCCGACTTTTGCCATTTATGTATTGAAGCTCGTGCTTAAATGGGTGAAAGAGAATGGCGGTTTAGAGGGGATGGAAGCTCGCAACCGGGAAAAAGCGGAGCTCTTGTACTCGGCGATCGATCAGTCCGGTCTCTTCCATAACCCGGTTTCACCTGAAAACAGGTCCCTGATGAACATCCCTTTTTCTGTAGAAAAAGATGAAGTGAACGCAAGATTTTTAAAAGAAGCAAAGGAAGCAGGCTTTGAGTTCCTGAAAGGTCACCGTTCTGTCGGGGGCATGCGCGCAAGCATTTACAACGCGATGCCGCTTCAGGGTGTGAAGGAGCTCGTCGATTTCATGAAGAACTTTGAACGCGAACTGAGTGAAGGAGGATCATGATGCTGACAATCAATACGTACAATGCGATAGCCAAAAGCGGACTTTCATTAATAGAGGATGATCTCAACTATCTCCTGAATGGGGAGGGAGATCCCGACGGACTGCTCGTCAGGTCGAAGAATCTCCATGATTTCTCATTCCCTCCATCGTTAAAAGCAATTGCGCGTGCCGGTGCGGGTGTGAACAATATCCCGGTCGATGACTGTACCGAGAAGGGGATCGTCGTGTTCAACACGCCGGGGGCGAATGCAAATGCCGTGAAGGAACTTGTGCTTGCCAATCTGATCGCTTCTGCCCGCAATCTTTATTCAGCGGTGGGCTGGGCACAGACGCTTCATGGTGAAGAAGATGCAGCCTCGGTCGTCGAGGCAAAGAAAAAGGAATTCGTAGGCAGTGAAATCAAAGGGAAAAAGCTCGGGGTCGTCGGTCTCGGCGCCATCGGTGTCCTTGTCGCGAATGACGCCCTCGCACTCGGAATGGATGTCGTCGCCTACGATCCGTTCATTTCGGTCGATGCCGCATGGAGACTCTCACAGGATGTGAAACGCGCTCATAACATCGAAGACGTCTGGGCGCAGTGCGACTTTGTCACATTCCATATCCCGCTTACGGACAAAACGAAGCACTTCGTGAACAATGACAGCTTCCTGCGCATGAAAAAAGGCATCACCCTCCTCAACTTCTCACGCGGGGAACTTGTGGATGAGCATGCCCTCGGTGATGCATTGAACGCAGGTACCGTCAAAAAATACGTCACCGATTTTCCGAATGAAGCGGTCCTGGGATTGAAAAATGTCATCCCTGTTCCGCATCTCGGTGCTTCCACCGTCGAATCCGAAGAAAACTGCGCGGTGATGGCAGCGCAGCAGCTGAAAGCGTATCTGGAGACAGGGAACATCAAGCATGCCGTCAACCTGCCAGATGTAGACCTTCCATACAGCGGCAAGATGCGACTGACCGTCATGCACAAAAACATCCCGAACATGGTCGGAGGCATCACGACGACCTTATCCGGCTATGCCGTCAACATCGCCGACATGATCAACCGCAGTAAAAACACATGGGCCTACACGATGATTGACCTTGACCAAAAGCTGAACGAAGAAGAGCAGAACGATGTCAAAACAAAACTGAAAGCCATCGATGGCGTCGTATCGGTGCGCCTCATCTAAATAGCATGACTAGAACTCCCTTATCCCGAGAAGAATGTGTAAGAGACACTACTCGGAATAAGGGAGGTTTTTATATATGCCAAGCATACCTTATCAAGGCTCCAGTCTATATTTCGACGATATCGGAAAAGGGACGCCGCTGCTATTCATTCATCCACCCGGAATGGGGAGGGCAGTGTTTTCAAAACAGCACTCCCTTGCCAGTCATTTCAGGCTGATCATCCCGGACTTATCGGGACACGGAGATTCCCCGACCCTGAAGCCGTTCGTCAGCCTAAATTCCTTTGTGGATGAACTTCTTTTCCTTCTTGATCATTTACAGTTATCCACATGTGTACTCCTCGGATATTCAGCCGGAGGTGTGATCGCACAAGAATTCGCCGCGGCATATAATGAAAGAGTAAGCGCCATGATCTTGATCGGGGCTTACCCGAAGGTTGTCCACAATAAGCTGAAAATGATGCATCTGATCGGGATGAAGATGGTCCGTCATAATCCGGTACGGCTCGCTAAAATCATTTCAAAGGCCCATACGAAAGTTAAGTCGGAACGCAAAGAACTCGTCCTTCACATGAACAAGGCGAATCCGGAAGTCTGGTATCATTTTTACAAGCAGTCACTGTGCTATGACGGCATCGAAAAAATGAACCGCTGTAAGGTGCCGCTTATGCTGATATACGGGGAGAAATCGGACTGGGTCAATGATCAGCTGGAGTGCTATAAAGACTGTCATCCGAAGAAAGTCTATATCATACCGGGGGCATCCCACCAAATCCCGACCCTGCATCACGATGCACTCAATGCCATCCTGGCCGGGGAAGTGGAAGGGCTGGTTTCTTTTAAATAAAAGAAGGGTAAGGATACAACCCGGAACGATACAAGAGAGAGGAGAATACTATGGGAATTCATCACTATTTTAAAAGCCTGTCCGACCTCGAGACGCTCGTGCGCTGTCCGGGGAGGTTCAAATATCACGAACATAACGTGGCTAGCCACTCCTTCAAGGTGACCAAGATCTCACAATTCCTCGGGACCGTGGAGGAACAGAATGGACAAGAGGTCGACTGGAAGGCCCTTTACGAAAAATCGCTGAACCATGACTATGCCGAGTTATTCACAGGCGACATCAAAACGCCTGTGAAATATGCATCGGCAGAACTCCGCGAACTGTTCAGCCA
This sequence comes from [Bacillus] enclensis, assembly GCF_001456935.1. Taxonomy (GTDB): domain Bacteria; phylum Bacillota; class Bacilli; order Bacillales; family Bacillaceae_B; genus Rossellomorea; species Rossellomorea enclensis. The sequence goes on from NZ_KQ758486.1 coordinate 78,518, forward strand.
GGTAGAAGATCAGATGGTCAAGAAATTCATCGATACCGAAATCCCGCCGCAGTTTCAGGATGTATACAGGGAACGGTTTAAGGAAGGAAAGGATGCATCACTCGAAGGCCAGATCCTGTCGGTCGCCGATAAAATCGACCTTCTTTATGAATCATTCGGAGAAATTCAGAAAGGGAATCCAGACCCGTTATTCATGGAGATTTACGAGGGAGCCCTGTCGACCATCATGAAATTCAGGGAGCTCGAGTGCGTCCGATATTTCCTCGACTACATCCTCCCCGACATGCTCTCGGAAAAATTCATCCCCCACAGTGAATTGAAAGAACGGACGGAGCGGCTGATCCAGTCAGCGGACGAATAGCGAGAAAAACCTTTCATATATAGACGTTATTCGTTAAAATATGGTTATTCCCGTCATTTGAGGAGAGTGGACCGTGTCTAAAATCATACTGGGTATCTTTTTGCCGGGATTGCTCGTGATTCTGTTCGCCAGAGTCACCTACAATCATTACGTCGGACTCATACTTACCGTAGCCCTGATCGCTGCATCCGTATCAAAAGGATATACCGACTCCTGGGGACTGATCGTCGTCGACGCAGCATCCCTCACCGTCGGATTCTGGTACAGCAATCGAATGATGAACAAAGCGAAACAAAAAACCTGAGCACTGTGGACAAACCGGTGCCCGGGTTTTTCTTTTTGAGGGGATTGTGGATAACTGTTAGAGAATTGTGAATAAACAAGTTTGTTTTAAAGTTATTCACACTGTGAATCCGGATTCATACACATTATTCACAGGTTACAGTCAGATTTGTGGATAAATATTGTTTTTTCCACAAATAACGAGTAGTTATACACATAGTTATTAACAAGTTGTGTGTATTGTTTGGGCTCGTCATCGATCGCAGTCGTTCTATTAAAGCAGCTAGTGCAGAGGTGTGGAATTTTTGGGATTTATTTCTATTTGACGGAATTATCTTGGAAATTAAAAGATTATCGGGCTGAATTCGAAGAATAATGGTTAATATTGAAAGATTAAGGGTCAAAATTAAAAGATTCCAGCCTGAAATTCGAAGATTCCGGCTTCAACGGCCCATTCCTCATATGCTTGTCGCCTCAGAACAATCCCCCTCCGTGAATTAATTGGGACAGCCCCATATAAATTGATCGCCATCCCCTCCCGCCGCCCTGGAAACTGATCCGAAGGCGTAAAAAAATCAATTAATTCATACTCCATAGTTATCCACATATCCCCTACACCGCTCTTTCCCTTTCCAAGAACCTCCTGACTAAATAAACGAACTTTTGTTCGCTTTTTGTTGGTTATTTCTGTACGATATGTGGTAGAATGTGTATAGATGAATGGACTGTGTTTATTATGTGAATAAATAGGTAAATAACAAGGTACGGATTCTTTTGTACAGGAGGTTTCACGGTGAAGGAACAATTTCAGTTAAAGTCCAAATACAAGCCGGAGGGCGATCAGCCGAAGGCGATTGACAGATTGGTTCAGGGAGTTAATGAAGGGAAACGTCATCAGACGCTCCTCGGGGCGACAGGTACCGGTAAGACCTTTACCGTTTCCAACGTGATTCAAAAAGTGGAGAAACCGACATTGATTATTGCCCACAATAAAACACTTGCCGGTCAGCTATACAGTGAATTCAAGGATTTTTTCCCTGATAATGCTGTCGAGTATTTCGTCAGCTATTACGATTATTATCAACCTGAGGCGTATGTTCCCCAGACCGATACATTTATAGAAAAAGACGCAAGCATCAATGATGAAATCGATAAGCTCCGCCACTCGGCTACATCCTCTTTATTCGAGCGGAGGGACGTCATCATCATCGCTTCCGTCTCCTGCATATACGGGTTGGGTAACCCGGAAGAATACCGCGAGCTTGTCTTATCCCTCCGTACAGGGATGGAAATCGAGCGGAATCAGCTTCTCCGCAAGCTTGTGGATATCCAATACGAACGAAACGACATCGATTTTCAGCGCGGGACCTTCCGCGTACGCGGTGATGTTGTGGAAATCTTCCCCGCTTCTCGTGATGAACACTGCATGCGCGTGGAGTTTTTCGGAGATGAGATCGACCGCATCCGCGAAGTCGATGCCCTGACAGGCGAAATTATGGGAGACCGTGATCACGTCGCCATCTTCCCGGCATCCCACTTCGTAACACGTGAAGAAAAGATGCAGGTGGCGATCAAAAATATCGAAAAAGAACTGGAAGAACAGCTGGCGATCATGAAAGAAGACGGCAAGCTTCTCGAAGCCCAGCGTCTCGAACAGCGGACCCGCTATGACCTTGAAATGATGAGGGAAATGGGCTTCTGTTCAGGAATCGAAAACTATTCCCGTCACCTTACATTGAGGCCGCCGGGTTCCACACCATATACGCTCCTTGATTATTTTCCGGATGATTTCATGATCGTCGTGGATGAGTCACACGTGACTCTGCCTCAGATCAGGGGGATGTTCAACGGGGACCAGGCACGGAAAAAAGTGCTTGTCGACCACGGCTTCCGTCTGCCTTCAGCGATGGATAACAGACCGCTCAGGTTCGAGGAATTCGAAGAAAAGGTCCAGCAGCTTCTCTATGTTTCCGCAACGCCGGGCCCTTATGAACTTGAACACAGCCCTGAAATGATCGAGCAGATCATCCGTCCGACAGGTCTGCTTGACCCCGTCATCGAAGTTCGCCCGATCGAAGGGCAGATCGATGACCTTCTCGGTGAAATCAATGAGCGGATCGAGAAAAATGAGCGCGTCCTCGTGACGACATTGACAAAGAAAATGTCAGAGGATCTTTCCGCTTATTTAAAAGAAATCGGCATCAAAGTGCAATACCTGCACTCGGAAATCAAGACGCTCGAGCGGATCGAAATCATCCGCGACCTGCGCCTCGGGAAATTCGATGTTCTCGTCGGGATCAACCTGCTTCGTGAAGGACTCGATCTCCCTGAAGTTTCGCTGGTATCGATCCTTGACGCAGATAAGGAAGGATTCCTTCGCTCTGAACGTTCACTCATCCAGACGATCGGACGCGCCGCGCGTAACTCAAACGGTAAAGTCATCATGTACGCCGATAAGATGACGGATTCGATGCAGAAGGCGATCGATGAAACGAAACGCCGCCGTGAAATCCAGATTGAATACAACGAAAAGCATGGAATCACGCCGACGACGATCCAAAAAGAAATCAGGGATGTCATCCGTGCGACCCATGCTGCTGAAGAAGCAGGGGTTTATGAGGGGAAAGAGACAAAAGTATCAAATATGTCCAAACCGGAGAGACAAAAACTTATTACTAGCTTGGAAGTGGAAATGAAAGAAGCAGCCAAGGCGCTCGACTTTGAACGTGCAGCCCAGCTTCGCGACACCATTCTTGAGCTTAAGGCGGAAGGATGAAACAGGAATGGCCAAAGACCAAATTATCGTACAAGGAGCAAGAGCTCATAATTTAAAAAATATAGATATCAAAATCCCAAGGGATAAGCTGGTCGTCCTGACCGGTTTATCCGGATCCGGGAAGTCCTCCCTTGCATTTGACACGATCTACGCAGAAGGGCAGAGACGTTATGTCGAGTCACTGTCTGCTTATGCACGTCAATTCCTGGGACAGATGGATAAGCCGGATGTCGATTCCATCGAAGGATTATCCCCGGCGATTTCGATCGACCAGAAAACGACAAGCAAAAACCCGAGGTCGACGGTTGGAACGGTCACTGAAATCTATGACTATCTGCGACTGTTATTTGCCCGTGTCGGGAAACCGATCTGTCCGAATCACGGCATCGAAATTTCTTCCCAGACGATTGAGCAGATGGTCGACCGGATCCTTGAGTATCCCGAACGCACGAAGCTTCAGGTTCTCGCACCTGTGGTGTCCGGGCGGAAAGGGACCCACGTCAAGACGCTTGAAGACATCAAGAAGCAAGGGTTCGTCCGTGTCCGTGTAAACGGCGAGGTTCAGGATCTTGGGGAAGAGATCAAACTTGAAAAGAATAAAAAGCATACCATCGAAGTCATCATTGACCGGATCGTCGTGAAAGACGGTGTGGCAGCGCGATTATCCGATTCATTGGAAACGGCCCTCCGCCTGGCAGACGGCCAGGTCGTCATCGATGTGATCGGAGAGGAAGAGCTCCTGTTCAGTGAACATCATGCCTGCCCTTATTGCGGATTCTCGATCACGGAGCTTGAACCGAGAATGTTCTCTTTCAACAGTCCGTTCGGGGCATGCCCCAGCTGTGACGGCCTTGGAACGAAGCTTGAAGTGGACAAGGACCTCGTCATCCCGAACTGGGACCGCACATTGAACGAGCACGCGATCGCCCCGTGGGAGCCGACCAGTTCACAATACTATCCATCCCTTTTGAAGGCAGTCTGCGATCACTACAGCATCCCGATGGATGTGCCGGTCAAGGATATCCCGAAAGATAAAATGGATAAAATCCTGAAGGGGTCGGGCAGGGATGAAATCTACTTCCGCTATGAAAACGACTTCGGCCAGGTGCGCGAGAATTATCTCCGCTTTGAAGGAGTCATGAAAAATATCGAGCGGCGCTACCGTGAAACAAGCTCGGACTATATCCGGGAGCAGATGGAGAAATACATGGCGCAGCAGGACTGCCCGACTTGTAACGGCCACCGCCTGAAGGAAGAAAGCCTGGCGGTGAAGGTGGACGCTCTCCATATCGGGGAAGTCACTGCATTCTCGATCGAGGAAGCGGACAACTTCTTTGCACAGCTTGAACTTTCCGAAAAAGACATGAAAATCGCAAGGCTGATCCTGAGGGAAATCCGTGAGCGGCTCGGCTTCCTAGTGAATGTAGGGCTTGATTATCTGACATTAAGCCGTGCCGCAGGAACCCTTTCCGGAGGGGAAGCACAGCGGATCCGTCTCGCGACCCAGATTGGATCGCGCCTGACGGGAGTCCTGTATATCCTGGATGAGCCATCCATCGGACTTCATCAGCGGGACAACGACCGCTTGATCGATACACTCAAGAATATGCGTGATATCGGCAACACGCTGATTGTCGTCGAGCATGATGAGGATACGATGCTTGCAGCCGATTATCTGATCGATATCGGTCCCGGGGCAGGGGTGCACGGAGGGGAAGTCATCTCTGCAGGGACCCCTGATGAAGTCATGAGTGACAAGAATTCATTGACCGGACAATATTTATCCGGGAAGAAATTCATCCCGCTGCCTCAGGAGAGACGAAAGCCGGACGGCAGATATATCGAAATTGTCGGGGCAAAAGAGAACAACCTGAACAATGTGAAAGCGAAGTTTCCGCTCGGCGTCTTCACCGCGGTAACCGGGGTTTCCGGTTCCGGTAAAAGTACTCTGATCAATGAGATCCTTCACAAATCCCTGGCGCAAAAACTTCATAATGCCAAAACCAAACCTGGTGAGCACAAAGAAGTGAAAGGGATCGACCATCTCGAAAAAGTCATCGATATCGATCAGTCACCGATCGGACGTACCCCAAGATCGAATCCGGCAACCTACACAGGGGTATTCGATGATATCCGTGATGTCTTTGCAACCACCAATGAAGCAAAGGTGCGCGGGTATAAAAAAGGCCGCTTCAGCTTCAACGTAAAAGGCGGAAGATGCGAAGCCTGTCGCGGTGACGGAATCATCAAAATCGAAATGCACTTCCTGCCGGACGTGTATGTTCCATGTGAAGTATGTCATGGAAAACGATACAACCGTGAAACGCTTGAAGTGAAATACAAGGATAAGAATATTGCGGATGTTCTTCAAATGACAGTGGAAGATGCGGTGAAGTTCTTCGAAAACATCCCGAAAATCAAACGGAAGCTTCAAACGATCTTTGATGTCGGGTTAGGCTATATCACACTCGGCCAGCCTGCGACGACCCTTTCAGGAGGAGAAGCGCAGCGTGTAAAACTGGCATCCGAGCTGCACCGCCGTTCAACCGGCCGTTCGCTTTACATCCTGGACGAACCGACAACGGGTCTCCATGTCGATGACATTTCACGTCTGCTCACCGTCCTTCAGCGCCTTGTTGATAACGGCGATACCGTGCTCGTCATCGAGCACAACCTCGACGTCATCAAGGCGGCCGACTACATCGTCGACCTCGGACCTGAAGGCGGTGACAAAGGCGGAACCATCATCGCCAGCGGAACCCCAGAAAAAGTGGCGGAAGCCAAAGGATCCTACACAGGCAAATACCTGAAACCGATCCTCGACCGCGACCGCGAACGCATGAAAAAGAAAATCCGCGAAAAAGAAGAAGTAACAAGTTAGATTGATGAAAGAGAGTTAGGAGAAATCCTGCTCTCTTTTTTTTGCTGTTGGTTATGAAGAATTTTCTCTTGAATTAGTACACTGAGTGGATTGGAGCGGAAGGCATTTGACTCCGACGGGATTTAGAGGAAATGTCGAGACCCCGCAGGCAAAGCCGAGGAGGCTCGCCTTCCTCCCCGCGGAAAGCAAATGCCTGGAGAGCAAAGGAACGGTCAAAGTTTACACGGAAATCAACTGCGGTGATTAAAATCAAAATTCTTCAAAAACAGGATTGACAAACCAATTAGAATCCTTTACCATTACCCTAATGCTTAAACGCATCATAACTTTAACTTAATAAAGCGATATCTTCTTATCCAGAGAGGTGGAGGGACTGGCCCTGCGAAACCTCGGCAACGGGTTCTTATGAATACCGTGCCAATTCCATCAAGTCATATGACTTGAGAGATGAGAAGAGCGGGACATATACATATTTGTGCCTCTCTTCTTATGAAGGGGGGCACTTTTTATTTTTCATCCATGTCCTTCAAATACCGGCATCAAGAAGAATACACAGTGAAAGGAGCAAGTCCTGTATGATCAGAGTTCAGAATGTTACGAAAGTATTCGAGACAAAAGACGGTCCGTTCACCGCATTGAAGGATGTTTCTTTTGAAGTGAAGAAGGGAGAAATATACGGCGTGATCGGGTTCAGCGGAGCGGGAAAAAGCACGCTTGTCCGCTGTCTCAATTTTTTAGAGAAACCATCATCGGGTGATATTTTCATAGAGGGGCGCAGTCTGAAAGATCAGTCGGCAATCGATCTGAGGAAAGAGCGGCACCGCATAGGGATGATTTTTCAGCACTTCAATCTGTTCCAATCCCGGACGGTGGCAGGGAATATCGCTTATCCTCTGAAACTGGCAAAATGGCCGAAAGAAAAAATCAACGAGAGGGTAGATGAATTGCTCGCGTTTGTCGGACTTGAAGATAAAGCGAAGCATTATCCGGATGAACTGTCGGGAGGGCAGAAGCAAAGGGTGGGTATCGCAAGGGCCCTTGCGACATCCCCTTCGATCCTGCTCTGTGACGAAGCAACATCGGCACTTGATCCACAGACGACGGAGTCTATCCTGAACTTATTAAAGAGAATCAACGCGGAGTATGGCATTACGATTGTGATGATCACCCATGAAATGCAGGTCATCCGGGAAATCTGCGACAAAGTCGCCGTCATGGAAAATGGGAAAATCGTTGAAGAGGGCAGTGTCTTCGATATCTTTTCCAACCCGCAGACCTCTACAACGAAAAACTTCGTGAAGAGCGTCATGAATGATCAGCTGCCGGCATCGGTTCTCAACAAATTGAATGACAGCAAAGAAGGGCGCGTCTGCCGCCTGATTTTCAAAGGAGATTCGACCGGCACGCCGATCCTGTCCGAAACGGCAAAGAAATTCAATGCCCACATCAATGTATTATTCGGCCAGATCACGGAACTCCAGGGAAAGCCGTTCGGGAATCTCATCGTACAGATCATCGGCAGCAAGAAAGAAACGGAAGAAATCCTGGATTATTGGAAGAACAGATTATTCGTAAGCGAGGTGGAGAAGCGTGCAAGTTAACTGGGAATTATTCTGGCCGAGAATCATAGAAGCTACATGGGATACCGTGGCGATGGTGTCATTCTCCCTCCTGTTTGCAACGTTGATCGGGCTTCCGCTCGGCATCATCGTTGTAGTGACGAGGAAAGGGCACTTACTTGAAAATAAAGCCGTCTTTTCCGTATTGAGCAGCATCATCAATGTGTTCCGTTCAATCCCGTTCATCATCTTGATGGTAGCGATCATCCCTTTTACAAGATTGGTAGTGGGGACATCGATCGGGACAGCGGCAGCAGTGGTACCGCTTGTCGTATTTGCCGCTCCTTATATTGCGAGATTGGTAGAGAGCTCACTCCTTGAAGTGGAACCGGGGGTCATCGAAGCGGCTGAGTCCATGGGAGCGGGACCGTGGCAGATCATCTTCGGGATCCTTATCCCGGAAGCACTGAGTACGCTGGTCCTGAATATCACGATTGCCACCATCGGCCTTGTCGGGGCTTCGGCCATGGCCGGGGCAGTTGGAGGCGGAGGCCTCGGGGATCTCGCCATTGCGTACGGATATCAGCGATTTGAAACGTCCGTCATGATCGTAACCGTCATTATTTTAGTGGTGATGGTGCAGGGACTGCAGACAGCAGGAAACACATTATCAAAAATCATCAGGAGACGATAGGAGAGAAAAATATGAAAAAATCAATTAGTCTGGCAAGTATAGCTATTTTATTATTCACCCTTATTTTGAGCGGCTGCTCGGGAGACAGTGCATCCGGTTCAGGGGAAAAAGAAACCGTTAAAGTCGGAGTGAATGGATCGGGCGTGCCGATCTGGGAGTATATGAAAGAGAAAGCAGCGAAGGAAGGCATTGAAATCGAGATTGTGGAGTTCGCGGATTACGTGAGACCGAACCAGGCGCTTGCCGATGGGGATATCGACCTCAATGCTTTCCAGACGATTTCGTATTTTGATTCTTTCGTTGAAGAACATAACCTGGACCTTGTGCCGATCGGCTCGACGATCATTGCGCCGATGGGAATTTACTCAGAGAAATATAAATCGGTGGATGATCTGCCGAATGGAAGCAAGGTTGCCCTGCCTCAGGAAGCAACCAACATGGGGCGCGCACTCCTTCTTTTACAGGAAGCAGGTTTGATCCAACTGAAAGAAGGATTTGATCAGTCACAAGGTCTTGATGCAATCAAAGAAAATCCGAAGAATCTTGAGTTCACACCTGTCGTCGCAGCGCAGACTCCAAGGGTGCTGCCGGATGTAGCGGCATCCATCATCAATAATGGTGTGGCTGTCGAAGCGGGCCTCATACCTGTTGATGACAGCATCTACATCGAAGGGGCGGAATCCAAGCCTTATATCAATATCATCGCTGCACAGGAAAAAGATAAAGACAATAAGACCTATAAAAAAATCGTCGAGCTGTATCAGGAAGATGACGTAGCGGAACATATCAAGAAAACATATAAAGATTCCCTGATCCCGACATTCGTGCCGGTCAGTGAATTACATTAGGAGGGAGAAGAGATGAGTCAACCAGCAGCAGTTGCCGATCGTAAAAACAACATCGTCTCGGCCGTGGATCAATTGGCTGTGAAACTCGTGTCGACCAGCCACCAGATCCACGACCAACCTGAAATCGGAAACGAAGAATTCTTCGCTTCAGAGACCTTGACCACCCTCCTTGCAGCCCACGGGTTCTCTATCGAAAGGGGAGTGGCGGGTCATGAGACTTCCTTTGTGGCACGTAAACATTCAGGGAAAGAAGGGCCGGTCATCGGCTACCTGGCTGAATACGATGCCCTGCCCGGCCTGGGTCACGCCTGCGGCCACAATATCATCGGGACGGCAAGCTGCGGGGCGGCCATCGCCCTGTCGTCCGTACTCGATGAAACAGGAGGGGAAGTGGTGGTGTTCGGGACTCCTGCAGAGGAAGGCGGCCCGAATGGAAGTGCGAAGGGCAGTTTTGTAAAAGCAGGCCTGTTCGAAGGAGTGGATGCGTGCATGATGGTCCATCCGTTCAACCGGACGACACCTACAGGCAAAACGCTCGCAGTCGATCCACTTGATTTCGAATTCAAAGGAAGGTCTGCCCATGCAGCAGCCTCCCCCGAAGACGGCATCAATGCACTTGACGGTGTGATTCAGCTGTTCAACGGCATCAACGCCCTCCGTCAGCACGTGACGGATGATGTGCGGATCCACGGCATCATCACCCACGGCGGCGACGCTCCGAACATCGTCCCGGACTATGCAAAGGCCCGCTTCTATATACGCGCCGCAACCAGAGAAGCGTGCAATGAAGTCACGAAGAAAGTGAAAGCGATCGCTGAGGGATCGGCACTTGCCACCGGGACGGAATTGAATGTAATCAAAATCCAGAACGAAGTCGACCACTTCCAGCTCAACAGCCGTTTCGATCAAGTATTCCAACAGTCCATCGAGTCACTCGGCGAATACTTTGACGATACGGAACGAAAAGGCCTCGGCTCCTCCGATGCCGGCAACGTCAGCCGGGTGGTCCCGACCATCCACCCCTACATCAAAATCGGCCCCGAATCCCTCGTCGTCCATACGAACGAATTCAGGGAAGCGGCCAAGTCCACCGAGGGGGACCGTGCACTTGTGATCGGAGCAAAGGCATTGGCGCTGACGGGGTATGAACTGTTGACGGACGCCCGGCTATTAACGAATATTTGGGATGAATTTAAGTTGCAGCAGAATAAATAAGGTAAAGCATGCAGTCCAATAGAGGGCTGCATGTTTTTTGCTGCTTTTAAATTATGAAAATAGTGAAAACAAATATTTTACATTAAACCCACATATTTGTAATGTTTTTGTTATAATTATAAAAATATTCTTAAAATTGAGATGAGGTTGTAAAATGAGTCTATCGATTGTCATGAAGCAGGTGACTAAATCATTTAAAGGAGAAGGGGTGGAGACCAAAGCCCTATCGAACGTATCCATAGAATTCAAGGCCGGTGAGTTTGTATCGGTCGCAGGTTCATCAGGATCAGGAAAATCGACGCTCCTCAGCCTCATAGGGACGCTGGACCAGTCGACCAGCGGGGAAATCCTGTATGACTCAGTAAACGTCAATAAACTCAGTCAAAAGCAGCTGGCCGATTTCCGTTTTGCCAATATTGGTTTCATCTTTCAGCAATTTCATCTGATTCCGACGATGACATCCCTTGAGAACGTCATGGCTCCCCTGTTTTCAAGGAAAGTTCCTTATGATAAGAAGGAACGTGCACAGGAATTATTGAAAAAGGTAGGGTTGGGGGACAAGCTGAACTCGCTGCCTTCCCAGTTATCCGGTGGCCAGCAGCAGCGTGTGGCCATCGCCCGGGCACTGATTCATGAGCCGAAGTGGCTGCTTGCGGATGAACCTACAGGGAATCTCGATACGGCGACGGGAGATATCATTTTCTCCACCTTATCGGCATTGAATAAAGAAAAAGGGTGCGGTGTCATTTTTGTCACGCATGATCCTGCCCTTGCGGCTAAGGCAGACCGGATGATTGAGATGAAGGATGGGATCATCATTGCCGACAGAGAGGGTATGCACCCATGATCCGGTTTATTTGGAACTCATGGTGGAGGAACAAGGACAGGTTCATCCTGCTGATCATCGGGGTCCTTTTGCTCAGCGTCGGCCTCAGTTATCTGGTCGGTGTGACACAATCGAATAATGGCACCATCGTGAATGAGCTGCAAAAAAGGTGGAAGTCGTCCTACCATATTGTCGTCAGGCCGCCCGATTCACGGAGTGTGACGGAGGATTTGCATCTTTTAGAACCCAATTATTTAAGCGGGCTGCATGAAGGTATATCCATGGAACAGTATGAAACAATCAAAGGGATGGATAACATTGACATAGCCGCCCCTATTTCCATGATGGGCTCAATCGGTAACTACGTTGAACTCGGGAAGGCAGACATTACTGATCCGGGTGTTTATCGTGTAAAACACATTGAAACGGTCGACAACGGGGCAAGCGAAGATATTTCGGAGGGCGAATTCTACTTTACCGTCGGTGGATGGGATGCGATGAGCGCCGGTATGGATTATGGTGTGCTTGTATATGACGGTGAAATGGAATACGGGACAGATATCATGGTCGCCGGTATCGATCCCGAGCAAGAAGCGAAACTTGTCGGATTGGATGCTGCCGTACTTGAAGGAAAGACAAGCAGGTATTTAGAGGAAGACGACAAATCGGAACAAATTGAAATAGAAGCTGGGCTGGTGGAAACCAATATTCCGGCTCTCATGAGCAACAAGGAATTTGTAGATGGTGAAATGACGTATGTGTTTGAAAAGCTCGATCTCCCTTTTGGACCGGAAGAGCATTCTGGCACGATGGAAGAGGTAAAGAAGAAGGGCGGAGAGGATTTCCTTAAAACCGTTGAGGGCACGGTTGTGAAAGAATATTCCTACACAGCTAAGGAAGCACATAAGAAAATGGTGAACCGGGTGATGAACCCGAGCTATATGGACGGTGACAGAGGCATGAACTGGCTGGCTGCCAAACCGTCGGCGGTGGAATACCGGCCGGTCAGCAGTCCATTCCCGGACAGGTGGGCATACAGTTACGAAGTGACTCCGTATGATATACCGGAAGATTCAATCCTGCCATTCGAGCAAGCATTTCGCCCGGTCGAGCTTTATGGGGAAAAATCATCCGACTGGCCGAGACTGAATATTGATATCAAGGGGATATTCGACCCTTCAAAGCTCAATATATCGAAAGATCCGCTGACCGAACTTCCGGTGGAGACGTACTTCCCTTCCAAGGCCAGCTGGGTTCTCGATAAGAACGGGGAGCCCGTGAATCCTCCTTCAAAAATGAAACCGGCCAATAATCCTTATGGCTTCCTGACAAGGCCTCCGCTCATGCTGACAACAATTGAAGCAGCTTCAAAGGTCATGGGGAATAAGCCCATTTCCGCCATCCGGGTGAATGTTGCCGGGGTGGAAGAGTTCAATGAAGAAAGCGAGGCACTTCTTCAGGAGGCGGCGGATAAGATTGAACAGGAGACGGGATTGATTGCGGATGTCACGCTCGGTTCTTCTCCCCAGCCGGCGCTGACCCGCATTCCGGGTATAGAAGGGGAAGAAAGCATAGGATGGATCGAGCAGCCATGGATCAAGATCGGATCGTCCATGACGATATTCAAGGAAGCGAAGCTGGGGATCAGCGGAGTTGTGGGCAGTGTGGTGGCTGTGGCGATCGTCTATGTATTCTCGTCAAATCTGATCATGATGTATGGAAGGAAGAAGGAATTTGCCGTCTTTCTATCGCTCGGATGGAGGCCGGGGCAGCTGTCGAAACTACTGCTGCTGGAAGCCACCTTCCTCGGACTGACTGTATCGCTCATCAGTTGGCTGATCCTCGGGTGGTTCCTATATACCTCCCCGATTGAGACGTCGGGTCTGAGGATCTTCCTGATTGGTCTCCTCGGATTGTTGATCTACTGGCTCGGGGCCCTCATACCGGCAGTTTTGGTCAGGAAGATCAAACCGTATGAAACGATGAAGACCGGGGAGGTGTCAACGGCACGGAAGCGAATGGTGAAATCCAGATCGGTTACGGGAATGGCGCTTAACGGGCTGCTTTCGAAATGGAAGAGGACGATGCTCTCGGTCTTCTCGATCGGCCTTCCGACAGGGATGCTCCTGTTCTTCCTTTTTGTCACGTTCCGTTTGAAGGGTGTCATGTTTACGACGTGGCTGGGAGAGTACGTAGCGATGGAAGTGAGCTCGATGCATTATGTAGCGATGGGAATCGCACTGATGATCGCCATTTTGACAACCGCAGAGATCATCTGGCAGAACGTATCCGAAAGACAGCCCGAAATCGCTGTTTTGAAAGCGCTCGGCTGGAGAAACGGCACGATTAGGAGGCTGGTCATGCTTGAAGGCGCCATTTCCGGGCTGTTTGCAGGACTGCTTGGCCTTGTGTTCTCCTTCCTGTTGATCTGGGCCATGTACGGTGAGATACCGTTCGGACAGATCTGGCTTTACGTCCTGACGATGTTGATCCCGATGATCACCGGAACCCTAGCCAGTATCCTGCCTGCGCAAAAAGCAGCGAGGATTTCCCCTTATCAGGGACTGAGCGGCGGGGTGCAGAACAGCAGGAAAGTGGAGAAGCAGTTTAAATTCATTCTTTCGGCCGCGGGGGTTCTCCTTTTTCTTGGAGTCGCCTCCCTTGTCACATATGCCGTATCAAATATCAAACAAGCGGAACCCGTCTCCGGCATGGCCTCTCCTGAAGAGGAGAAAGGGACGGCAGGAGAAATCACGGATGATTCCAAGGAGAAGAAGAAAAAAACAGGCGGGGAGAAGAAAGATGATTCTTCAGCTTCCAAAAGTGATTCAACTTTGCTCAGCGGGATTAAAGCTTCCGCCTACAGGTCTGCCATGCTTGGGGAGAGTATTTTGAATGATGAAGAACAGTACCATTTCGGGAAGCTCGTGAAAACCCCGGACAATGTGAAAGCCGCCAAAAAAGGATACAAGCATATCACGGTTCCGGTCGAGGCAGAGTTCCTTCATTCATTCAATGGAAAGATTGATTATAATCCAAATATGTTCCATTTGATCGATGAAGATAATAACACGTATTATACCGTAGATGCACAAACGTTGGACGCAATCAATTTCAAATCAGGCGTCATAACGCCTCCGGGAATGGTCAGTGCCCTTCTCACATTTGAGGTGCCGGAGAAATACGACCACTTCATTTTCAAAGGCGGAAAGATTAGTCAGCCGGGTCCTTTTGCTATAGAAATAACGAAAGAAGATACTGCTGCAGAAAGAAAAGCATATACACCGGGGATTGATCTTGGAAAACGGATGAATGCCAGAGCCAACTATTCTATTGATGTCTCACTGGGAACAGATGATATGTTTACGATAAAATCGACCGCGGCTGTCAGCAATCAATCGGATGAAGTTTGGGAGGATGCCGGATTCTACTTCATTCCCAACGCCTTGACTGAAGGTGAAAAACCGTCTTCAGTGAAGGGGGCAGCCGAAACAACCATCTTATCCGTCAAGAGTGTAGATAAAGAACTTGATTATTCACTTGAAAACGATAAGCTGCTAGTCTCGCTTGATGAAAAACTGAAGCCGGGCGAAAAGAAATGGATCACTGTCAGCTATACGCTGAAGGTTCCGGAAGAAGGCCTCAGGCTATCCAGGAAAGGGAACAGTTATCATCTGGCGCAGTGGTATCCGATGATTGCTCCTTATGATGGGGGATGGAAGCTCCAGGACTTTGATCCGAAAGGTGAATCCTATCATACCTCATACGGCAATTATAAGGTTAATTTTCAACTTCCAGGGGATTATTTAATCGCAAGTTCCGGCAAGGAAATGAAGATTGAACCGGTTAAAGAAGGGGAAATAGAAGCATTTACAATCAAGGACTTTTATCTCTCTTTCCTGGATCCTGCTGAGTGGGAGGAAACATCCATCGAAGCAAGTACGGGAATCGTTTCGAAATCAGATCTTCGATTATTCCTTCCGAAAGAGAAAGGGCAAATGAGCAGTGAAATGCTCTCTTTCGCAAAAGAAGCATTCGAATTCTATAATAGTAATTTAGGAGTTTACCCTTTTGAGCAATTGGATATCATCGCGAATATGGGGAACATGGAATATTCAAACGTGATAGAGGTCTCAAACGAAGCCGGCGGATTCCAGCACACACTTGCGCATGAGATCGCTCACCAATGGTTTTACTATATGGTTTCGAATGACCCCTATCAGGACGCCTGGCTTGATGAAGGCATTACTGAACTTGCTTCCTCCATCTTTTTGGAAGAATACTATGGTAATGAAGCCAAAGCCTATGCTTTCTCTGAAGGACTGGCCGGCCAAAATACCGGTGACGGGAAAGTGAACCGGGGGCTGAATGAATTCGGAAAGGACTATATTTCCGTTGTATACGGAAACGTACCGCTCCTCTTACGTGATTATTTTGAAAATAATGGAGGGAGAGGCGATGCCCTCAGTTTCCTTTCAGACTATTTTCAAACTTTTCAATTCAACGAAGTCGACACCCGGATCTTTGCCGAATTTTTCGACCGCCGCTTTGACGGGGATCAAAAAGAATTTTTGGATCAGTGGCTTAATACTGAAGAGTGAGCTGAAGCCTGCAGCCCGGACCCTTATGGGGGGTTAGGGCTGCGGCTTTTTTTAGTTGGAATTTAGCTGATAAAGGTTAAAGCCTCGGTAACTTGACATATTCCAATGTTTAGCAAAACCACTCATAGGATAATGAATAAATGAGAGAAAGTATCGTAGCAACCAAAGAAAGGAGAATAGCATGAAAAAACTAATGATAGCAGGAAACCTTATTTTCGCACTCTCGATACTGGGGGCATGCGGTTCAGAAGATGCCGAACCTGAAGAAAATTCCTCAAGCGATACGGCAGAAATGAATGACCAGCAGGAATCCCAGGATATGGACGAGCCGGCAGCCGATCTGCTCGGCAGTGAGAAGCTGCAGGAACGGATCCAGAAGGGGATGGACCTTGATGCCTATTCTGCTGAATTGACAGCGATGGAAGAGAAAGGCGAAACCACCGTCCTCAAAAAATACAACTTGTCCGGGAATGAAGAAATCAAAGCACAAGTTCTCCAATCCTCAGACGGATTTGTCGCAGTCGAAACCGACGGACTTGAAGTATCGGATGTTTCAAACTTCAAATCAATGAAAGAAGTCGAGGATCATTTGAAAGAAAAGGACATGGAAGAAGACAAGAGCGAATAAATGTTTCTCACCACAAAAGAGAGCAATAGATATCTTTCTTAAGCAAAAACCGAACTAATTTGGAATCAGGGAGTCAAATTAGTTCGGTTTTTTTAGTGTATCTATTTTAACTTGTTCAAGCGATTGATTGGAGTACAGGACGCAGACTCCTCCTTTCCTTACTGATGATAATTGTCCAGTTGCAGGGCTTAGAGGCACATGTCATAAGCCAAACCGGTCAAGAAGGCAAAGTACGCCTTCGTGACCGATTCGTCTTATGCCACCTGCCTCTCTTCAAAGCCCTTCCGCTTTTCTGATGGAAAGCGGAGTCTTCCACGGAAGTCAATAGCGGAATTCAAAGTTGCATATATAAAATCCCTCAAAAATACCTCCAGATACCCACCTAATCTCAGACCTAAGATGGAGCCGTAAAAAGAATGTCCCATGAGAAAATGATCATAAGAGGAATTCCATAAGAATGAAACCTTTTTGAAAACGTATCGTAGATAATAGTAAAGGAGATGATGAAAGTGGAGACCAACAAGATTTTATCAGCGCTTTGCTATTTCAGTATATTTTTTGCAGGATTTATATTTCCGATCATCGTCTATTTCGTAACAGACAACCCGCATGTGAAAAAAGATGCCAAGTCGGCCTTGATTTCTCATATCATACCGATCATCGCGATACCCCTGTTATTTGCAGGATTGTTTTTAGACATAGGCATTTTTGCCACAGGCTCCGGAATTCCGGTCTTTTTCTTATTGATGATCGGCCTGTTCATCATAGTCAATATCGTCATCGTCATTTGGAATGTGTACAAAGGAATCAAAGTACTTCTGTAAGGCTCTTTTCGCAAACGTTGTTGCTTTAGAAAGTACCTGAATAAAAACTGCACTTCATTTTGCATCGGGTTCGAAAAGAGCACGTGTACTCACTTCGTTAGAACGTTGCATGCTGTCCGAAAACAATATTTTGTCAGTAATCAGCCTTTTGTAATAACTCAATGATAAGGGGATGAAGAAACATGAATGAAGAACGCAAACGGATTCTCGATATGGTGGAAAAAGGGACACTCACGGCACAGGAAGCATTGACCCTGTTAGAAGCGCTCGACAAAAAGACAGAACCGGCAAAGGAAAAAGAAAAGGACTTCCTGGATGAGTTCGTATCTATCTTTGATGATAAAAAGAGTGACGGCAGCGGCTACAAAACGGATAAAACAAAGGACAAAATCCTCGATTTCATGAACACCGCCTTCTCTAAAATCAAAAACTTCGACTTCGATTTCCAGTGGAATCAGTCGGTCGAAGTGTCCCACGTCTTCCAGCAGCCGGACATATCATTCAAGAAAGTCGATGTGGATGTCGCGAACGGAAAAGTGGAACTAATCCCATGGGACGGGGAAGAAGTGCGGGTCGAGTGCCAGGCGAAGGTGTACCGCACCGAAGACCGCGAAGAAGCACGCAGGCAGTTCATGGAGAATACCTCGTTTGCCGTCGACAGGGATACGCTCTACTTTGCCACCCAGACGAAATGGATGAAAGTAGACTCGAAGCTTTATATACCGAAGCATCAGTATGAAAAAGTATCCGTGAGACTGTTCAACGGCGGACTGAAGGCTGAACATATAGAGGCAGAGGATTTCCGCGCCAAATCGGCAAATGGAAAAATCAATATTGACCATCTGACTAGTAAAAAAGCAGAAGTTGAAACGTCGAACGGGGCCATTACGATCCTCAACGCGAAAGCGGAAAAGGTCGAAGCGGAATCGATCAACGGCAAGGTTCAGGTCGAAGGGGATATCCACTATACTGATGCCCAGTCCCTGAACGGCAACATCATCTGCGCCATAACTGGTGCAAAAGCAGATACCGTCCACGCCAAAACCGTGACTGGAAATGTCGATCTTTACGTCCCGGGATCCATCAACATCGCAGGCGAAGCAAAATCCAATCTTGGGAGTTTCAAAATTGAACTCGAAGGAATCGATGTCGTCGAAGAGAAAAATGATGTTGTCCAGAAGCAAATCAAATTCAACCGCAAAACGGATTCGGAAGATAAGCTTCACCTCTTTGCAGAAACAAAGACAGGTTCTGTCCTAATTAAAAAGGCAGAAGACAGGAAAGCGGACAACATCTGATCAAGGACCCATCCACCTGTTTTAAGCTCCCGCTCGAAGGGAATAAAGGTAGTATTGAAATCAAACATCATCCATTGCGCAAAAACATCCCATTCTCCCCTCATAAAAAAGGACGCGGAGAAGAATGTTAAGAAGGACAACGCATAAGATGAGAAGGAAGTGTTCTGTATGAAAAAACAATTAGCACGCTCAAGGTCCAATCGCAAGTTCGCCGGCGTAATCGGCGGCTTATCCAGATTCACAGGAATCGATGCGACGATCCTTCGGGTGATTTTCATTATTTTATTGATTCCGACGGGTTTCTTCCCGCTGGTCGTCGTGTACGGTTTATTGGCCTTTGTGCTGCCGAATGAGGAGGAAGCCATCAGAGAATGAGATGGATAGTTGGTATTTTGATCAACGCAGTTATTTTTATCGCATTGGCAGGATTTTTTGACGGGTTCAATGTATCAGGTTTCGGGTCGGCGGTGATCGCAAGCATCGTCTTATCGATTCTGAACGTTTTGATCCGCCCGCTCCTGATCCTCCTGACACTGCCGGTGACCATCCTGACGCTCGGGTTGTTCCTGTTCGTCATCAACGCGGTCACCCTGCTGCTGACAGACGGGATCATGGGGGATGCATTCGAGTTATCAGGATTCGGAATGGCCTTCCTTGCATCGATCATCCTTTCCCTTGCCAATTTAGTCATTCAAAAAGCTGTGTTTGAACCTAAAAAGTAGAAAAGGACTCCGGCCGGTCACGGCTGGGGTTTTTTCTTATGGGAGAAAAGAGGATTTTCCCTTCGATTACTAGAAATAGTTGGAAAGAAGAGGGGGAATCTGCATGAACGTAACATCATCAAGTATAAAAGGGATGAAAGTCGAAGTCCCATATCGATTATTAAGCAATTCGGTCAACCCAAAAGGCCTTGCCATTTTCTTTCCGGGAATGGGATACACCGTCATGGGCCCGCTCCTCCACTACCCGACAGGAATGTTCCTGAATGAAGAATGGGACGTGCTTCAAATAAATTATGAATACAAGTCGGAGGAAGTGAAGGATTTGACTGACGAGGAATTTGATAAGATGGTGGTAAATGATTGTAATAAAGTCATCGATACCGTGGTAGAGACCAGCGGCTACGGTTCCTATTTCCTGGTGGCAAAATCAATCGGAACCATCCCCATGAGCGCCGAACTCCAGCGCCCTGCCTTCAAAGACGCCCGGGCCATCTGGCTCACACCGCTCCTGAACGAACAAACCGTCCATGGCTCCATGATGAACAGCCGCCAAAAAGCCATCTGCTTCATCGGAGACCAAGACCACCACTACAACCAGCAACGCTTCAACGAACTAACCAAAAACCCAAACCTCAAGCTCCACCTAATCCCAGGAGCCAACCACAGCCTCGAACAAAACTTCAGAGTGCTGGAATCCATCAACACCCACAAAGAAATAATGGAAACAATACAAACTTTCATAAAAGAAGCATAGCCCACGGCTGTGTTTTTTCTTTTCTCTTTCCACCCCCTCCAGCTGCGCGTCATTGTTATGGAGAATGGCCATATCCTCAATAAAAGGCACAATCCAGCTTTTGATTGGAGTGGGAGACGAAGACTCCTGCGGGAAAAGCGAAGCAGTGGAGACCCCGCAGACGCAACGCGTCGAGGAGGCTCCACGCTCGCCCGCGGAAAGCGAAGTCTCCCACGGAAATCAAAAGCGGTATTTAAAGGCAATGCCATGTTAATGCGGCGCCTCTCCCATAACAACCGACGCGCTTGCGCTTTTCCTCATAATTGCTAAAATAGGAAAGAGCACAATAAAGATTCGAAGAACGAACAATTGACATAGAGAATCAAAGGAGGAGCTTGCTTTGGCAAAAGTTCGAACAAAAGATATAGTAGAAAAATTCAACCTGGAACTCGTAGGCGGAGAAGACGGATTACATAGACCGATCACCACAAGCGATATCTCGCGCCCCGGGCTCGAAATGGCCGGCTACTTCAACTACTACCCCGCAGAGCGGATCCAGCTGCTCGGAAAAACCGAGCTTTCATTCCTCGAACTGCTCGACGAAACAGAGCGCAAGCGGCGCATGGAGGCACTGTGCACGGATATCACGCCAGGCATCATCATCTCCCGCGATCTTGAAATCCCGGATGAACTGGTGGAAGCGGCAAATCGCACGGCCGTCCCGGTGATGCGATCGGATATGAAGACGACCCGTTTTTCCTCCAGATTGACCAACTACCTGGAAAGCAAGCTCGCTCCAACGACCGCTGTGCACGGCGTCCTTGTGGACATTTACGGAGTAGGTGTGCTGATTACTGGTAAGAGCGGCGTCGGTAAAAGTGAAACCGCCCTCGAACTTGTTAAACGCGGACACCGCCTTGTCGCAGACGACTGCGTCGAGATCCGACAGGAAGACACCGACACCCTGATCGGAACTTCCCCGGACTTGATTGAGCACCTTCTAGAAATCCGCGGTCTCGGGATCATCAACGTCATGACCCTCTTCGGTGCAGGTGCCGTGCGCAATTACAAGCGCATCACCCTCTGTATCAACCTTGAGCTGTGGGACCAGAAGAAACAGTATGACCGCCTCGGCCTCGAGGAAGAGAAGATGAAGATCATCGACACCGACATCACGAAATATACGGTCCCTGTCCGTCCCGGGCGGAACCTGGCAGTCATCATCGAAGTCGCTGCGATGAACTTCCGCCTGAAGCGGATGGGCGTGAACGCAGCCGAACAATTCACGAACCGCCTCTCCGAAGTCATTGAAGATGGGGAAAACGAAGACATTTAATTTTAACAGAAGGCTGTTTTTTAAAAGATTGCTGCAATTCGAACAACATATAGAAATTTAATGAAGTAAGTACACGTGCTCTTTTCGAAAATGCTTGGTTTAAATCACGAAAATACCCAAGTACCGGAATTTTTTCATATCTAAAGCAGAAAAGACTGCGAAAGAGCCTAATTAAAGGAGCGAAATCATGGACCAAACGATCACACCCATCGATCCGATTGCCTTCCAGCTCGGACCCTTGCAGGTACACTGGTACGGCGTCATCATCGGACTTGGAATAGCTTTAGGACTATATCTTGCAATTTCTGAAAGCAAGCGGCTCGGGCTTCACCCCGATACGTTCGTCGACCTGCTTGTCTGGGCGATCCCGATTGCCATCCTGTCGGCAAGGGCCTACTATGTTGCTTTTGAATGGGACTATTATTCCCAGAATCCCGGCGATATCATTAAAGTCTGGAACGGCGGCATCGCGATTCATGGAGCGCTCATCGGTTCCGTAATCACAGCCCTCGTTTTTGCAAAAATAAAAGGCATCTCTTTCTGGAAACTAACTGATATCGCAGCACCGAGCATCATCCTCGGGCAGGCGATCGGACGCTGGGGCAACTTCATGAATCAGGAAGCCCACGGCGGCGAAGTCACCCGTTCATTCCTTGAGAACCTGCATCTGCCCCAGTTCATCATCGATCAGATGTACATAAACGGGACCTATTATCATCCGACGTTCCTCTATGAATCACTCTGGAACATCGCAGGCTTCATCCTTCTCCTGATTTTAAGGAGAAAAGCGAACCTCCGCCGCGGGGAATTGTTCCTGTCCTATGTCATCTGGTACTCGATCGGCCGTTTCTTCGTGGAAGGAATGAGGACGGACAGCCTCATGCTGACGGAATTCCTGCGGATCGCGCAGGTCATCTCGCTTGTCCTGATCGTCGTTGCTGCCGCCCTGATCATCTTTAGAAGAAAATCAGGTCTCGCGTGCCATGCCTATAATGATAAAAGCAATGAAGAAGTAAATATGTAATTAAAAATAGTAAAAAGACAAATAGTTAAGGGGAGAAGAGAGAATGTGGATGTCATCGATTAAGCAGGGCGGTCAGACTGGATTAAAGACAACATGGTCCCTGGGAAAAGTCATTTTCCCCATCACGCTGATTGTATTTGTGCTGCAGTATACGCCCGTGCTGCCATGGGTGATGGAAAAAATCTCGCCGTTCATGAAGCTGCTTGGACTGTCGGGTGACGCAGCCATTCCTCTTGTTCTCGGGAACTTCCTGAACCTGTACGCTGGAATCGCAGGGATCCTGTCCCTGGACCTGACCGTCAAGGAAGTTTTCATTGTGGCCGTCATGCTGTCATTTTCACATAACCTGCTGATCGAGTCGACGGTTGCCGCCAAAGTCGGCGTCAAGATCTGGCTGATCGTCGCGGTCCGGATCGGACTCGCGCTCATCTCGGCGGTCGTCATCAACCTGTTTTGGAAAGGCGGATCTGAAATGGCCCAATACGGCATGATGCCGCCGCAGCAGGCAGAGCCAAACGACTGGGGAGAAATCCTTCTCCTCGGACTTGAAAAAGCAGGGTATGGCGTGCTTCAGCTCGCACTGATCGTCATTCCGCTGATGATCATCATCCAGATCATGAAAGACCTCGGATGGATGGAAGTCTTTTCACGCTGGCTTGCACCTGCAACCCGCGCACTCGGCATGAACGCAAATACATCGACTACGATGGTCGCGGGGCTCGTTATCGGGCTCGCTTACGGCGCAGGCGTCATGATCCAGGCGGTGAAAGAAGACGGCGTGAGCAAGAAGGACGTCACGATCGCCTTCATCTTCCTCGTCTCCTGTCACGCAGTCGTCGAGGATACGCTGATCTTCATCCCGCTCGGCATACCGGTCCTTCCGCTTCTGATCATCCGTCTTGTGACGGCTATCGTCCTGACCATGATCGTCGCGTACTTCTGGAACCGTGCCGATGCAAAAAAAGAAAGGAAGAATCACTATGAGCAGAATTACAACAGTATTATTTGACCTGGACGGAACACTGATCAACACAAATGATCTGATTATTTCTTCCTTCCTCCACACCTTGAACCATTATTATCCGGGACAGTACGCCGAACCGGACGTACTCCCGTTCATGGGCCCGCCGCTCGAGGAATCCTTCGGCGGCCTGGATCCCGAAAAAACAGAAGAAATGTGCGCACATTACCGCGCGTACAATCACGAACACCATGACGAGCTTGTAACTGAGTTCGAAGGTGTATACGAAACGGTCGAAGCCCTGCACAAGCAAGGATACAAACTTGCCATCGTCTCGACAAAAGTGCGCGACGTCGTCCTGAAAGGTCTCGACCTGATGAATCTGCGTCAATTTTTCGACGTGGTGATCACCCTGGATGAAGTGGAAAACGCCAAGCCTCATCCGGAACCGATCCAGAAAGCCCTCCTCGAACTGGGCTCATCCCCTGAGGAAGCAGTCATGGTCGGCGATAACCACCATGACATCCTGGCCGGTAAAAATGCAGGCTGTCTATCCGCAGGAGTCGCATGGAGCGCGAAAGGCCGAGATCATCTCATGCAATATGAACCGGATTTTATGCTCGATACGATGACTGACCTGTTGAAGGTGGTCGGGGTACCGACAGCATGAGACGGACGACCCGCTATCCGGTGACGGGAGCCAATTCCCTGTGGCATGTCTACAAAACCGTGCCGTTCTTTAAAGTCGTCAAGAACTTCATCGTCATCCAGGCGGCGCGCTACACCCCGTTTCTCGGGTTGAAAAACTGGCTATACAAGACGTTCCTGAAAATGAATATAGGCGACCAGACATCATTCGCCCTCATGGTCATGCTGGACGTCATGTTCCCGGAAAAAATCTCAGTCGGCAGGAACACGGTCATCGGTTACAACACCACGATCCTAGCCCACGAGTACCTGATCAAAGAATACCGACTCGGCGAAGTGCAAATCGGCTCCGAAGTCATGATCGGGGCGAACACCACCATCCTGCCAGGCATAAAAATCGGCGACGGCGCCATCGTCTCCGCCGGCACCCTCGTCCACAAAGACGTCCCGCCAGGTGCCTTCGTCGGCGGCAACCCCATGCGAGTCATCTACACCAAAGATCAGCTCGCCGAACGCTGGCAGGATGATGAAATCTATGGTGTGAAAACGGAAGAATAGATTTAAGGCAAAGACAAATCACCGGATTCTGTCTTTGCCTTTTTATTTTGCATAAGAAAATAAAACAGATCTTCTGCGAAATTAGCTGGATCCAGCGGTTGATTGGAGTGCAAGACGAAGACTCCTGCGGGAAGAGTAGCCTATGTGAGACCCCGCAGGCTTGCCGAGGAGGCTCACGGGCTACCCGCGGAAAGCGAAGTCATGCACGGAAATCAATAGCGTTGTTTAACAGTCCTGAACATAAATTAGCTATTCCCCCTCCCATCAATCTGTTATAAAGTAAGAACAGAGACTAACTGGGGGGCATGGACATGAATTGGAATGATTGCATCGAAAGAACAAACACGCACTCGGTCAAATGGTCGTTTCCTGAAGAAGAAGACGTCATCCCGATGTGCATCGCCGACATGGACTTTCAGGTGGCACCGGCCATCGCGGACGCACTTAACCAGAAAGCCAGGCATGGAATATACGGTTACACGACTTTCAGCGACCGGTATTTTAAATCGATCATCTCATGGTGGAAAAAACGGTTCGACATGCCGATCGATAAAGATTGGATCTGCTTCAGCCCTGGGATCATTCCCGGTATCAACGTACTCTTGTCTGTGCTGACGGAACCTGGGGACGGGGTGATCATCCAGGATCCAGTCTACTATCCTTTCTACAGCACGATTGAAAACCACGGCTGCAGCGTCGTGAAAAACACTTTGATTTACATGGAAGGAAAGTATTCGATCGACTTTGATGATTTGGAAGAAAAGGCAAGCGAGCCCCGTACCAAACTTCTGATCCTCTGCAGCCCGCACAACCCGGTGGGGAGAGTGTGGACCCCAGAGGAATTAAACAGAATCGGAGACATCGCCAAGCGCCACAATCTATGGATCATTTCGGATGAAATGCATGGGGACCTTGTCTATAGCGGCCACGAACACAAACCACTTTTTAAAGCAGACGAAAGCATCATAGAGAACAGCATTCTATGTGCTGCGCCAAGTAAAACATTCAATATAGCGGGCCTCCAGACATCGATCCTCCTGATCCCGAACGAAGAGCTCAGGGAAAAGTACAATGAAAAACTCACAGGGTTCGGCCTGATGAGACCGAATGTATTCGGGATCGAAGGGACGATCGCAGCTTATGAAGAAGGCGAGCCTTGGCTGAATGAACTTCTCATGGTACTCGAAGACAACAAGCAGTACGTCTTCAATTATCTGGAGCAGCATCTGCCTGAAATGAAGGCAATCACACCCCAGGCTACCCACCTGATCTGGATCGACTGCAGCGGGCTGGGTATCGAGGGTGAAGAGCTCTGTACATTTTTCCTCGAAAAAGCCAAGGTGAAATTCGACGAGGGCTTCAAATTCGGTGAATGCAGCGGCTCCTTCGTCCGCATGAATATCGCCTGCCCGAAAGAACGGATCGACATGGCACTGAGAAGGATGAACCATGCCGTCCTTGAGCACCGTAAGAACAGGCAGGCTTTGAAATAACAAGGATTGAAAATGAAAGAATAAGGGAAAAGGCAAAAATGGATTAGTGACAATCCATTTTTGTCTTTTTTTAGATCCGGAGGGGGGTTTTTAACGAAAACCCTATGTTGATTGCTCCACCGGCTCTTAATTCGAAGCGCTCCCGCATGAGATTGGGCCGAAACCAACATAATTCTGCCGAGTTCCCAGTAATTATGCCACTTGTTGAATTTTCTCGGTCACCCATCATCACGAACTCAATCCACATCGACAAAATCCTCTTTTAACTGTTGACGAATAAAACAAGAAAGGCTAAACTAACTAATAACTTTATTTTATTAGCACATTAGCGAACTAAAGGATTTCCGAATAATCAACTATTAGTAATCCCCATTGCATAGGGGAAAATAAATCAATATTCAATTTGCCGAAGGTGGTTCTTATGACGAAGCTATTCATGTTTGAAAAGCCGTTGGGAATGAGGGACACATTCCCTGACTTATATGAAATAAAAGACCGCACGAAAAAGAGAATGGAAGGTGCGATGAAGCGATGGGGCTACAAATTCATCGAGACGCCGTCGCTTGAATACTACGAAACGGTGGGGGAGGCGTCTGCAATCCTCGATCAGCAGCTGTTCAAACTGCTTGATCAACAGGGTCACACGCTTGTCCTCAGACCTGATATGACGGCTCCGATTGCCAGAATCGCAGCATCGAAACTCCTCAAGGACCAGGCGCCGCTGAGGCTCGCCTATTCGAACAGCGTCTTCCGCGCACAGCAGCGCGAAGGCGGACGGCCGGCGGAATTCGAACAAGTCGGCATCGAATGCATCGGGGATGACTCCGTCAGCGCGGACGCCGAAGTCATTGCCCTGATGGTGTCCGTCTTGAAGGAAGCAGGGCTCGACAATTTCAAGATTTCGATCGGCCATATCGGCTTTGTACAGGAACTCTTCAAACAGATCGTCGGGACAGAGGAAAGGGCCGAGACGCTGAGAAGATTCCTTTATGAAAAAAATTATGTGGGATACCGCAAGCATGTCAATGAGCTGACGTTATCCTCCATCGACAAGCAGCGGTTGTTCAGCTTCCTGAAACTGAGGGGATCGGACAATGTATTCGCCGAGGCCCATTCCCTTTTGGAAGGTGAAAAAGGACTTCAGGCCCTCGAACAGTTGAAGGAGTTATGGAGCATTTTAAAAGACTACGGCGTGGAACAGTACATCAAATTCGACCTCAGCCTCGTCAGCCATATGAGCTACTACTCCGGCATCCTGTTCGAAGTGTACGGAGAGCATGTCGGATTTGCGATCGGCAACGGGGGCAGATACGACAAGCTTCTTGAAAAATTCGGCAAGACATCCGGTGCGACCGGATTCGGCCTGCGACTCGACTATGTACTGGAAGCGATGAAGGTCGAATTGACGTCCTCCGAGCAGGAGTGCGTTCTGTTCAGCGACGAACGCAGGAAAGAAGCGATCATGCTCGCATCAGAGCTGAGGGGTGAAGGTAAGGAAGTAGTCCTGCAGAACTGGAAAGGCGTCGGGGACGTCGATGAATTTACGAAAGGCTTCAGCAATGTCCATTTTGTGGTGGGCCGTGACTCGAACGGAAATGGCGGTGAGAAACGATGAGCAGTTTGACGATTGCCATGCCTAAAGGCAGGATTTTTGAAGAAGCAGTCGAACTTTTACGAAAAGCGGACTACGACCTGCCGCCGGAATTCGATGACTCCAGAAAACTGATCATCGAAGTGCCGCAGGAAGATCTTCGTTTCATCCTCGCAAAGCCGATGGATGTCCCGACATACGTCGAGCACGGTGTCGCAGATCTCGGCATCGCAGGGAAAGACGTCATGCTTGAAGAAGAGCGGGACGTGTACGAACTGCTTGATCTTAAAATCAGCGGCTGCTACCTCGCCGTTGCCGGGCTCCCCGGTACGAAGATGAGCGATGTGGCGCCAAAGATCGCGACCAAGTATCCGAACGTTGCCTCTTCCTACTTCCGGGAGCAGGGTGAGCAGGTGGAAATCATCAAACTCAACGGGTCGATTGAACTGGCCCCGCTCATCGGACTCGCCGACCGGATCGTCGATATCGTGTCGACCGGCAGGACGCTGAAGGAAAACGGGCTCGTTGAATACGAAACGATCGTTGATATCACATCTCGCCTGATCGTGAACCCGGTCAGCTACCGTATGAAGGATGAGAAAATAGAAGATTTGGTGGCAAGGCTGACACGCATCATCGAAGGTTGATGGAGAACTTTTTTATTCAAAAAGGCTGGTGGAATACATGAAGATTATCAAAGAGGTCGAAGAAGCGTCGATTAAGCGCTCGGTCGACAGCGGAACCGAAGAACAGCGAAAAGCAGTGAAAAAAATCATCGCCTCCGTCCGTGAGAAAGGGGACGATTCCCTTAAAGAATACACGGAAAAATTTGACGGAGTTACAATAGAAGAACTTAAAGTATCAGAAGTGGAAATCGCAGATGCGTTTGCCGAAATGGACACCGGGATGATCAAGGTGATCCAGGAAGCGGCGGACAATATCCGCGACTTCCACGAAAAGCAGAAGCAGTCCTCCTGGTTCACCACCAGGCCGGACGGTACGATGCTCGGCCAGAAGCTGACGCCGCTTGATTCAGTCGGGGTCTATGTGCCCGGCGGGACGGCCGCTTATCCGTCATCGGTGCTCATGAACGTGCTGCCGGCAAAAGTCGCCGGGGTCGGGCGGATCACGATGGTCTCGCCACCGGGAAAAGACGGCAAATTGTCAGCAGGCGTCCTCGTCGCGGCAAAAATCGCCGGAGTCGAAGAGATTTACAAAGTCGGCGGGGCGCAAGCGGTAGCTGCTCTCGCATACGGGACGGAATCGATTTCTCCGGTTGATAAAATAACAGGTCCCGGTAACATCTTCGTCGCGCTTGCCAAACGGGAAGTGTTCGGCGACGTCGATATCGATATGATCGCAGGACCGAGCGAAATCGTCGTGCTCGCGGACGGCAGTCAGCATGCGGATGAAATCGCGGCGGATCTGTTGTCGCAGGCGGAGCATGATGCACTCGCATCGGCGGTCCTCGTGACGACAAGTGAAGAACTGGCTGAAGAGGTATCGAGGGAAGTCGAGCGTCAATTATCGACGCTGCCGAGGGAAGAAATCGCCCGCCGATCAATCAACGACTACGGTGCCATCTATGTCACTGAGGATTTGGAGAAGGCCGTGGATCTCGTCAACAATCTGGCACCGGAGCATCTTGAGATCCTGACAGCGGATCCATTCGAAACAATGGCGGGCATCCGCCACGCAGGTGCGATATTCCTGGGCCGCTACAGCTCGGAGCCGGTCGGAGATTATTTTGCAGGGCCGAATCACGTCCTGCCGACGAACGGGACGGCACGATTCTCAAGTCCCCTGAACGTGGATGAATTCATGAAAAAATCAAGCATCATCTCCTACAGCGAAAAAGCGCTGAGGGAGAATGGAGATAAAATAGCGGCATTTGCAAGGCTCGAAGGACTCGAAGCCCACGCACGTGCAGTCGAGATACGATTCAATAAGAGGGGCTGATGCTTTAGCACGCTAAACGCCCGTCCCTCTGTACATTAAAGGAGTGAAGCAGCGATGGAAAGAAGAGCGGAGATTGTGAGGAAGACGAATGAAACGGATATTCGTTTGAGTTTCGGGATTGACGGGGAAGGAAATTCGGAGATTGAGACGGGTGTTCCGTTCATGAGTCATATGCTCGACCTGTTCACAAAGCATGGACAGTTCGACTGTAAAATCGAGGCGAAAGGCGACACGGAGGTGGATGACCACCATACGACCGAGGATATCGGGATCTGCCTTGGACAGGCACTCGTGAAGGCACTTGGCGACAAAAAAGGCATCAAGCGATACGGTTCTGCGATGGTGCCGATGGATGAGGCGCTCGCAACCGTCGTCGTCGACCTCAGCAACCGTCCGCATCTTGAATTCAGGGCAGAGGTTCCGAGCCAGAAGGTCGGGACATTCGATACGGAAAACGTCCACGAATTCCTCTGGAAGCTGGCGCTTGAAGCAAGGATGAACCTGCACGTCATCGTTCACTACGGACACAACACGCACCACATCATCGAGGCAATCTTCAAGGCACTCGGCCGTGCACTCGATGAAGCGACCACCATCGACCCGCGGGTCAAAGGGATTCCTTCTACGAAGGGGATGTTGTAGATCATGATTGGCATCGCAGATTACGGAATGGGAAATCTGTTTTCAGTCAGCAAAGCGCTCGAGCGGCTGAACGTCCCTTATTTTATCAGCGACGACCGCGAGAAGCTGCTGGCGGCGGACGGTCTGATCCTGCCGGGGGTCGGCGCATATAAGGATGCGATGAATCTCCTTGAGTCGACGCATCTGAAAGAAACGATCCTGACCTTTGCCGAAAGCGGAAAGCCATTGCTCGGCATCTGCCTCGGCATGCAGCTTCTTTTTGAAAAAAGTGAAGAGAACGGCAACACACCGGGGCTCGCACTGCTTCCGGGGGAAGTCGTCCATATCCCGAAAAAGGACTCGGAAGGGAACGAATACAAGGTTCCCCATATGGGCTGGAATCATCTATCGTTTAAAAAAGACTCTGCCCTTCTTCAAGGCTTGGAGGAGGGATACGTTTACTTTGTCCATTCCTATTATGTAGAGGGTTCCGAAGAGGTCCTGACAGCGACGGCGGACTATGCAGGGGTTGAAATCCCGGCGGTGGTCAGCAGGGAAAACATATACGGCATGCAGTTCCATCCTGAGAAAAGCGGGCAGCTTGGCATGCAGCTGCTGGAAAACTTCACACGGAAAGTGAAAGAATCGGAGGCAGTATCATGAGTTTTACAATCTATCCCGCAATCGATATGCGCGGCGGAAAATGTGTACGGTTGATCCAGGGCGATTACAATCAGGAGACGGTGTACGGTGATTCTCCTTTCGATATGGCAAAAAAATTCGCGGATGAAGGTGCGGAGTGGATCCACATGGTCGACCTCGACGGAGCCAAGGAAGGTTCCCGCATCAATGATGAATACGTCCTCGCTGTGGCCGAAAAGCTTGACGCGAAAGTTCAGATCGGCGGCGGGATCCGTTCCGCGAAAGACATCGAACACTATCTGGACCGCGGCGTGGACCGCGTGATCATCGGCAGCATCGCTGTGTCGAACACAGAGCTTGTGAAGGAATGGCTTGCTAAGTACGGCGGCGAAAAGATCGCAATCGGACTGGACGCAAAAGATGGCTATGTAGCGACGCACGGCTGGATCGAAACGTCTTCCCTGAAGGCGGTGGATCTAGGAAAAGAATTGGTCGAAGCCGGTGCGGAGACATTCATTTTCACCGACATTGCAACAGACGGCATGCTTTCCGGACCGAACATCGAAGCGGTAGCCGAGCTTGCGAGGGAAACAGGGAAATCAGTGATCGCATCCGGCGGCGTGAGTTCGTTGGAAGATCTCGCTGCCCTGAAAAAATACTGTGATCAGGGAGTGTCCGGTGCGATTTGCGGCAAGTCCCTTTATACCGGAAAGTTCACCGTTACCGAGGCGCTGGAAGAGGTGAAGGGATCATGCTGACAAAACGGATCATCCCCTGCCTCGATGTAAAAGACGGCCGCGTCGTAAAAGGTGTTCAATTTGTTGAACTTAGAGATGCCGGAGATCCCGTCGAACTGGCAAAAGTGTACGATGAACAAGGCGCGGACGAGCTTGTTTTTTTAGATATATCAGCCTCCCATGAGGGCCGGAAAACGATGGTCGAGGTCGTGCGCCATGTAGCGGCGGAACTCGCCATCCCGTTCACGGTCGGCGGCGGGATCAATGCCGTCGGAGATATGAAAGCCATCCTAAGAGCCGGGGCCGACAAGGTTTCCCTGAACACGGCAGCCGTCCTGCGTCCCGAACTTGTGCGCGAAGGCGCGCAGTATTTCGGCTCACAGTGCATCGTTGTTGCGATTGACGCGAAGTACGATGAAGAAAGCGGCGGCTGGAAGGTCTACACGCACGGCGGCCGGAAGCTCCGAGACCTCGATGCAGTCGAATGGGCCAAGCAGGTTGAAGAACTGGGAGCAGGCGAGATCCTGCTGACATCGATGGACAGCGACGGTGAGAAAAAAGGCTTCAATGTGGCGTTGACCCGCGCGGTAAGCGAAGCTGTCTCGATTCCGGTGATCGCATCGGGCGGAGCCGGCAACGCAGACCATTTTAAAGAAGTATTCACCGATGGAAAAGCAGATGCCGCCCTCGCAGCGTCGATTTTCCACTATAAAGAAACAAGTGTCGAAGAAGTGAAGAGCTATTTGAAAGAGCAGGAGGTGCATGTACGATGACGAACAACGATTGGATAAGTGACGTGAAATACGACGAAAAAGGACTCGTGCCGGCAATCGTACAGGATGCCGAAACGAAGGAAGTCCTAACCCTTGCCTACATGAACGAAACATCCCTGGCGCGTACCCTTGAAACGGGGGAAACCTGGTTCTACTCACGCTCCCGCCAGGAACTCTGGCATAAAGGCGGGACAAGCGGTAACACGCAGACGGTGAAAAGCATCGTGTGGGACTGCGACAAAGACGCGCTGCTTGTCCTTGTCGATAAAAAAGGACCGGCGTGCCATAAGGGGGAGGAGAGCTGTTTTCATGAGAAGGTGTTCGGCGAGGAGCCGGGTGCAAGTACGGATCATGCGTCCCCTTCAAAGGAAAACATCCTCCTGACCCTGGAGAAGCTGATCGCCGACCGCGAGAAACAGCGGCCGGAAGGCGCCTATACGACTTATCTGTTTGAAGAGGGAGTCGACAAAATCCTGAAGAAGGTCGGCGAAGAAGCGTCAGAAGTCATCATCGCCGCAAAAAACAGAGATGCCGAAGAACTGAAATGGGAAGTCGCCGACCTGTTCTACCACGTACTCGTACTGCTGCGCGAACAGGAACTGCCGCTTGAGGAAGTCCTCGGTGTATTGGTGGAGCGTCATAATAAGTGATGTTGATAGATGGAGGGACGGGCCTTTAGTTGGTTAAAGGCCCGTCCCTTTTTGTTTGTTTTTTTTAAAAAAGACAAGATTTCGATTTGGAAATCAGGCTGGGCTGGATCCTTCGTGATTAGTGGGATTGAGTTAAAGATTGCGGTAGGGCCCCTATTAAATAATTGCGCCGGAATCCAGATAATCGCGCAACTTTCCAAATTATTGCGCCTGTTTCATCATAATTGCGCCACTTTCACGATTATTGCGCCAACCCCACTGGCAGCAGGCATGATTCCCGTGTCAACTTACTATCTTATTTACTAATTCTGCCTTTCATCCAAACAATTCTACCCTTCCCTAAAACAATTACACCCTTCCGCTACCCGATTCTACCCTTCAACCAATTAATTCACCCTTTCAAAAAAATAATTGCGCCCTTCATGTGGAAAAATCTCCACCCGGAGCGCATCCGGACAAACCTCAATCCACACCGCCACCCCCATACCAAACTCCCATCCCCTCAAAATATGGTAGTTTAGTCCAACTTTGTTGTGTGTTATACTATCTTAGTTATAGGATTAATACTTTAAATAATCGTGCTCTATCCGCAAAGGTACTACTAAGCGGCCCCGGCAAACGAACGGAACTCCCAGCCGGCCGGCCCCGCTGAAAGTCTGCAGGAAAGAGCCTGGATATACTATGAACGTTTCGGAGGACTTTGATGAGAAAAGGGTCAAAATTAAGAAGTGAGCAAGCCAAGGTATTGTCTTTTGTCCCTACTGGTGAGTATTACTACAACAAGGGAATGAAAGCTTATCAGCGCCGCGAGCTAAAGCGGTCGTTAAAATATTTTAATAGAGCGTTTCAACTGGAACCGCTTGAACCGATGATTGCGTGTCAATTGTCGATTGTGTATACAGAGCTTGGAGAGTTCAAGCGTGCGAATGAATTGCTGCATGAGATCCTGAAGAACCTTGATCCGTATATGGTGGAGTGTCATTACTTCCTCGCCAACAACTACGCGCATCTCGGTTTGTTCAAGGAAGCGTATGATCATGTGAGCATCTACATGGATAAAGCGGAGCACGGCGAGTTCGCTGAGGATGCCGAAGATCTTCTCGAACTGCTCGAGCTCGATTCGGATCTTACGGTGGAAGATCTTTACGAACACGATGATTTGATCGTCCAGCAGGAGAAGGCGAAGGACCTGCTTGAGTCCGGCCATTTCCAGAAGGCTGTTGATACATTGAAAAAAGTGATCGAAGAATACCCGGAATTCTGGTCGGCCTACAACAATCTGGCCCTGGCCTATTTTTATCTCGGTGAGGTGGAAGAAGCTTCTGCCACGCTTGAAGAGGTGCTGGAGAAGAATCCGGGGAATCTGCATGCACTCTGCAACACGGCTGTGTTTTATTACTATCAAAAGAGACAGGATGAACTGGATGAGCTGATTATGGGTCTTGAAAAGGTCCGCCCGCTCCTTCATGAGCACAGATTCAAGCTTGGGGCGACGTTTGCACTGATTGGACATTCCGAGAAAGCCTTTGAATGGCTTAAGTCGCTGCAGAAGATCGGCTTTGAAGGGGATGCGAGCTATTATTACTGGCTTGCACATTCCGCTTATGAAACCGGCCGCATTCAGACCGCGCGCAATGCGTGGAAGAAAGTCGTCGAGATCAATCCTGAAAAAGAGGGCAGCGAGCCTTGGAATGAAGATCGTCCGGCTGGCTTCGAGAATCACGTGACGTCTATTCTGAAGAAGCTGCAAAGTGAGTATACAGAAGAGAAGCTGTTCGGACTTTTCCTCACATCCGTTTCGGAGCACCAGAAATCCGTGCTGACTCATGCCGATTTCTGCGACGTCGAGGAGCTCTCGATCGTGGAAAAGGTATACCTCGCCCACGTATTGAACAGAAATGTCAACAGCTCGATCAAAGTGAATCAGGAAATCAAGAATATGCATGAGGTCGCGCTGCACCTCTATAAATCCAACCACCCGATTTCGAGTGTGGATTCCGGCCTGTTCCTGACGTGGTTCACGGTTGCCTACCGCGGTCTTAAAGAGCGCGAAACTTTCAAGAATACGAAAGCGTTCGCGGCGGCTGCCTATTATGTGTGGAACCGCCTCAGAAATGAGAAGGTGACGAAGAAGCAGGTTTGCGACAGCTACAGTGTTTCTGCGAGTACGCTGACTAAATACATCACCGTCGTGGAAAACTACCTTCCATGAGCATATTTTTGGACGATACAACCCTGATTTTTATAGGATAATGATAGCAAGTAAATACTATATGGGGAATACGATAAAGCATGCTTACAAGAACGTTTGCGGAAGGAGAATATCAGTATGTCTGAAGAAAAAATTTATGATGTAATCATTGCCGGGGCCGGTCCTGCCGGTATGACAGCGGCTGTTTATACATCCCGTGCAAGCCTTTCAACGCTGATGCTTGAAAGAGGTGTGCCGGGCGGCCAGATGGCCAACACGGAAGAAGTGGAAAACTATCCTGGTTTCGACCATATCCTTGGTCCGGACCTGTCGAATAAAATGTTTGATCACGCGAAGAAATTCGGCGCGGAATACGCATACGGAGACATCAAGGAAATTGTCGACGAGGGCGATTACAAGCTTGTCAAAGCGGGATCGAAGGAATACAAAGCACGTGCCATCATCCTTTCGACCGGTGCCGAATACAAGAAGATCGGCGTCCCTGGTGAAAAAGAACTCGGCGGACGCGGAGTATCCTACTGTGCCGTATGTGACGGCGCATTCTTCAAAGGGAAAGATCTTGTCGTTGTAGGCGGCGGGGATTCTGCCGTGGAAGAAGGCGTGTACCTGACCCGTTTCGCGAACAAGGTGACGATCGTTCACCGCCGCGATGAGCTTCGTGCGCAGAAGATCCTTCAGCAGCGTGCATTCGATAACGAAAAAGTTGATTTCATCTGGAATCATACAATCAAAGAAATCAATGACAAGGACGGCAAGGTAGGAAGCGTCACCCTGGTTTCCACTGAAAACGGCGAAGAGACAGAATTCCAAGCAGACGGTGTCTTCATCTACATCGGAATGATTCCTCTGACGAAGCCATTCCAAAACCTTGGAATCACAAACGACATGGGCTACATCGTGACCAACGAACAAATGGAAACGAAAGTCCCTGGCATCTTCGCAGCGGGCGACGTACGCGAGAAAGAACTGCGCCAGATCGTTACGGCTACTGGCGATGGAAGCATCGCGGCTCAGGCGGCTCAGCATTATGTAGAAGAATTGAAAGAAAAAGTTAAAAACGGTTAATGGAAAAAGCCCCGGGACTCGGATCCCGGGGCTTTTTTTGCAAGAAAAGCGGCTGCAGCAGGACATCTGCCATTTTAACGGGTTCCCTTCAAGATTTCCTAAGATATTTATCATACAAAGCCACAAGTTCAGTGAGCGTCCATTTTTCTACATCCGGTCCTTCTGCAATCCCATTCTTCACCAGAAGACGAATAAAATGCTCGCGCTGCTTTTGGACGGCTTCTCTTAAAAATGGCATGTCATCCACTCCTTTTGAATGTATTGTAAAGCCTTCCGCGCCTGGTTTCTGCAACTTTGTCAGGTTTCCTGCCAACGGAAGAAAACTTTGTCAGACTTTCTGACATATTTGTCGGGGGCCGCCGCCCGCCCATGTATAATAGGGGTAAGAGGGGGAGGGTAGTGTGGGACAGGAATCTTCCTATAAGGACAAAAAAGTGATTTCAATCGGTGTCGTCAGTGAATTGACAGGCCTGACAGAGAGAAAGATCAGGTATTACGAGGAAAAGAATCTCATCTACCCGGAACGGACCAACCGGGGTTACCGGAAATACTCTTTCAACGACGTAGAGCGATTGATGGAAATTGCGGACCATAGAGAAGAAGGTGTCACGACCAAGGAAATCAAGTACGAGCTGACTAAAAAAGAGAGAAAAGAAGCGAAGCAGAAAATGATCAAGGGCCAGATAAACGCACGGTTCGGTATTCAGAAAAACTGATCGGCCTTCTAAAAAGACAGACTCAAATGGGGGAGAGTTTGTCTTTTTTGTTGTGTGAAAAAAGAACGGCCATCTCCTGAACTTGGCGATACCAAAAATATACAGGTTACTTCCCACTGTAATCGGGAATAACTTCATCATGTAAAAGCAGCCAAGATCAGGAAGGTAGGATTATCAATGTCAAAATGGAAAATCATCATACCCATTATCGTAATTGCACTAGTTCCAATTATTTATTTCATTTATTTTGCCGATGAAAGCAAATCGGAATCGAAGAAACGAGTCATTGCCCTTGGCGATTCCCTGACGTACGGATACGGGGATGACAAAGATACAGGCTATATCGGCCGCCTCGAAGAAAAAGTGAATAAGAAGGAGACGGACGAACTCTACACATTCCAGAACCTCGGGATTCCCGGTCAGAAGTCATCCGGCCTTCAAAAGCAGATGATGAAACCGAGCGTGAGCGAAGACCTGACTGAAGCGGATGTCTTCATCGTCAACATCGGGACGAATGATCTCATCAAAAGCAACGGAGGCAAACTGGTCCCGCTGCATCATGATAAGATCATGGAAGCGAAGAAAGAATATGTGGATAACTTGAATTTCATTCTTGATACGCTTGAAAAAACGAATGAAGATGCAGAGATCCTTGTAATCGGGCTCTATAACCCATACCCGGACAGGGACAGTGATAAAATCGAAGCATATGTGGATGAGTGGAACCAGACAATCGTGAAAGAAGTGAAGAAGCATGGTAAAGTGAAATATGTTTCTTCAAATCCTTTATTCAAGGGTAAAAATAAGAAGAAATACTTCCATGATTCCCTCCATCCAAATGGAAAAGGATATGAACTCATGGCAGATCAGATCATGAAGAAGTATGACTTCTAAGAATAAACATCCAGAAAAATGAATGTTCATTCATCAAAAGTTATACAAATTCTCACAAAAATCGACGCTTGTTTAATAAAAATTCGTCAAAATTAACAATTCCGTAATACCGTTTTAAATCTGTTGTAACATGAATGAAACAATTATCGGGTATTATAGAAAGTAAGAAATTGACCCCCTTTTTAAGTAATAAATCCCTTTGACGACACAGGACTCGCCTGTGTCTATTTTTTTTGCCATTTTTTCCTGTTATAGTGGTTCAACTATAGCTGTATCACTCGAAATTTGCGGAAGCTTGTCCCTATATTTTTATAAAGAAATCGACATTTTTTCCTGAATGAGCCTCCAAATGGAACTTCCTTTCCTCCAACACAGGCTGAGACATTGTAGCCTGTCCGCAATCATAGTATAATAAAAGGAATGAAAAAGGACGGAAAATGTCCAAATGAACCAGACTAGAGGTGAAGGATGTGCAGCGTGTCACAAATTGCTTATATCTGGATGGAGACAAAGTACTCCTTCTCCAAAAACCCCGCCGCAATTGGTGGGTGGCACCCGGAGGCAAAATGGAGCCGGGCGAGTCGATCCGCGATGCCGTCATACGCGAGTACCGTGAAGAGACAGGGATCTATTTAAAAAATCCGGATTTGAAAGGTGTGTTCACCTTTATCATCAAAGACGGCGAAAAAGTCGTCTCAGAATGGATGATGTTTTCCTTTTTTGCAACCGAAGCAGACGGCGTGAACCTTCAGGAATCAGAGGAAGGCAAGATCAAATGGCATAAGTTCGAAGACATCAAGGACCTGCCGATGGCCGAAGGGGATTACCATATCCTCGACTACCTGCTGCACGGAAAGAAAACCATCTACGGAACGTTCACGTACACACCGGATTTCAAGCTGCTTTCATACCGCTTGGATCCGAGCTGATAAAATAAAAGAATATGTACATGTGATTTGATCTTGGGCGGTTCCAGCAGTTGATTGGAGTGGAAGATGAAGACTCCTATCAGAAAAGCGGAAG
Source organism: [Bacillus] enclensis (assembly GCF_001456935.1). GTDB lineage: Bacteria > Bacillota > Bacilli > Bacillales > Bacillaceae_B > Rossellomorea > Rossellomorea enclensis. The sequence goes on from NZ_KQ758486.1 coordinate 117,669, forward strand.
GGCTTTGCCCAGAGGCGTGTGGCATAAGACGAATCGACCTGGAAGGCGTTCTTTGCCTTCTCGGTCGGTTTGGCTTATGACATGTGCCTCTAAGCCCTGCAGCTAGACAATAGACTCTCCTAACAGGAGGCTCACGGGCTACCCGCGGAAAGCGAAGTCTTCCACGGAAATCAACTGCGGTATTTAGAAGCGAAACACAAATTTTAAAATAAAGCGGGGGAAGAGTATGAGTACAGGTTCTACGAATGACGTACAATTAGTGATCATCACCGGGATGAGCGGAGCCGGTAAAACGGTCGCCATCCAAAGCTTCGAAGATTTAGGTTTTTTCTGCGTAGATAATTTGCCGCCGACTCTTCTGCCTAAGTTCCTCGAACTCATGAAAGAGTCCGGCAATAAAATGAATAAGGTCGCACTTGTGATGGATCTTCGCGGACGCGAATTTTTCGACCATCTCTTCAAGGCGCTGGATGAGCTGGCGGAAACCTCCTGGGTGACGCCGCAGATCCTGTATCTGGATGCGGATGATTCAGCCCTCGTGAGACGTTACAAGGAAACTCGCCGCTCCCATCCGCTTGCCCCGTCAGGTCTACCCCTTGAAGGGATCAAGCAGGAACGCGAGCTGCTCGAAGAATTAAAAGGCCGTGCACAGCTGATTTATACGACGTCGAAAATGAAGCCAAGGGAATTGCGCGAGAAAATCCTGACCGAGTTTTCGGTGAACAAGAAATCGATTTTCACGGTCAACGTGATTTCATTCGGCTTCAAGCACGGACTTCCGATTGATGCCGATCTTGTATTCGATGTGAGATTCCTGCCGAATCCGCATTATATCGACCACATGCGTCCGAAAACCGGGCTGGATCAAGAGGTTTCAACCTATGTGCTGAAATGGAATGAAACCCACAAGTTCCTTGATAAAGTAACCGATTTGCTTTCCTTCATGCTTCCTCACTACAAACGAGAAGGGAAGAGCCAGCTTGTCGTGGCGATCGGCTGCACGGGCGGCCAGCATCGTTCCGTGGCACTCGCGGAATACATCGGGCATCATTTCGAAGAGGATTATCATACGAAAATCTCTCATCGTGATATCGAAAAAAGAAAGGCTGTTCAGACACCATGACCACATTGCCAAAGGTTGTCGTCATCGGAGGGGGGACGGGTCTCCCCGTGCTCCTGCGCGGACTGAAACGCCACCCGCTCGATCTCTCTGCGATTGTGACCGTGGCGGATGACGGTGGCAGTTCGGGAAGGCTGCGGGATTCACTTGACATCCCTCCGCCGGGCGACATCCGGAATGTGCTTGCGGCACTTTCAGAGGTCGAACCCCTCGTGGAGCAGATGTTCCAGCATCGATTTGAAACAGAGAATGAGCTCTCGGGGCATGCCCTTGGAAACCTGATCATTGCCGCACTGGCTTCGATCACGGGTGATTTTGTCCACGCCATCCAGGAGATGAGCAGGGTCCTGAATGTAAAAGGCAAAGTGCTGCCTTCCGCCAATCAAAGCGTCATCCTGAATGCCGAGATGGAAGACGGCACCATCGTGACGGGTGAATCGGCGATCCCGAAGGCGGGCAAAAAGATCAAGCGCGTCTTTTTAAAACCTGACAACATCAAGCCGCTTGCTGAAACGCTGAGGGTCATCGCGGAAGCGGATCTGATCGTCATGGGACCAGGCAGTCTTTATACCAGCATCATACCGAATCTGCTCGTGCCGGGGATCGGCGAAGCAGTCTGCCGCTCAAAAGCCAAGAAGCTGTATATATGCAACATCATGACCCAGATGGGTGAAACATTGGGATACACGGCAAGCGATCATGTAGAAGCTCTTTCAAAGCATTTGGACTCTTCATGCATCGATGCGATCCTCGTTAATAACAAACAGGTGCCGGGTGAAGTCCAGGCACGCTATGACAAGGAGCAGGCGAGTCCCGTCCATTTCGATATCGAACGGTTGAACTCGATGGGGATGGAGGTTCTTGCACAGGACATCCTGTCATATAATAATGGACTGGTACGCCACAATACAGAATCAGTAGCGAAAATCATTCATTCCTATATGGAATCCAAATAATGACAGAAGAAAATTTCTGTTACAGTAGCTTGTGCAAGCGTTTGCTAGGAGGTGATGGGGATGTCGTTTGCGTCAGAAACAAAGAAAGAATTAACTAACATCGAGGTCAAGGACTGCTGTGCCAATGCTGAATTATCCGCTCTCATCCGGATGAACGGCTCACTTTCCTTCTCGAATCAGACGCTGGTCGTCAATATTCAGACTGAGAACGCCGCAATCGCCAGAAGGATCTACACACTGATAAAAAAGGGATACGACACCCCGGTGGAACTTCTGGTGCGGAAGAAGATGCGTCTCAAGAAGAACAACGTCTACATCGTCCGGATCAAAGAAGATACAAAGAAAATCCTTGAGGACCTGAAAATACTCGGCGAAGGATTTACATTCATCCATAATATCTCAGAAGATCTGATCAAGAAGAAATGCTGCAGGAGGTCCTATCTGAGAGGGGCGTTCCTGGCAGGGGGATCGGTGAACAACCCGGAAACATCCTCCTACCATCTTGAAATCTTTTCTCTTTATTCAGAACACAACGAAGCGTTGTCAGAACTGATGAATACCTTCGGACTGAACAGCAAGACGCTCGAACGAAAAAAAGGATTCATCACCTACTTGAAAGAGGCGGAAAAAATCACCGAATTCCTCAACATCGTCGGGGCGCACAACTCCCTCCTGCGATTTGAGGATGTACGGATCGTACGAGATATGCGTAATTCGGTGAACCGCCTTGTCAACTGCGAGACGGCTAATCTGAACAAAACGATCGGTGCCGCATTGAGGCAGGTAGAGAACATTAAATTCATTGAAAAGCATGTCGGCCTGGGGGTCCTTCCTGACAAACTGCGTGAAATCGCGGAACTGAGGGTAACCTATCAGGACGTGACATTGAAAGAACTGGGGGAAATGGTATCAGGCGGTACCATCAGCAAATCCGGAATCAACCACCGCTTACGGAAGATCGATCAAATTGCCGAGAAAATCAGAGCGGGTGAGAAAATAAGCAAGTAATCCGAACAAAGGGGAGAAATGATCATGGTAGAAAAACAAGTCGAAGTCAAACTGAAAACGGGTCTTCAAGCACGCCCGGCAGCACTATTTGTCCAGGAAGCAAACCGCTTCTCATCCGAAATCTTTCTAGAGAAAGACGGGAAAAAAGTGAACGCCAAAAGCATCATGGGCCTCATGAGCCTCGCGATCAGCACCGGCTCCGAGATTACACTGGCAGCGGACGGAAGCGACGAAGAAGAAGCCATCGCGGCGCTTGAGAAGTTTGTTGGAAAAGAAGGATAGGATCGGCTTCACATGAGATAAGCCGGCAGCCCAATAGGGGCTGCCGGCTTTTTCTGTGCTTACTTTTCAACTGGGACCCAGGTCTCCTTGTCCCAAGACAAGGGAGAAGATTGGATATATTGATTCATCAATCTGACATTTTTAGGGGGAAAAGATCATGGAAGTGTATGGTATTTTTTGTTACATTAAGGTTTTAGGGGAATTCGCACATGACTGAAAACCAGTTGGCTTACCCCCACTGCACAAACCTTCAATAAAACTATTAAACAATTAAAGACGGCAGTATACTAGTAAAAACTTGTGAACTGACCACCACCCGAAAGTACTCCAATAAAAAGGCAGAAGATGAGATATGGAAAAATACCAGAAGCATTTTTTAAATAACTTCAGAAAGAAATTAGAGAAATGGGAAGCGGAGCCGGAAGTTTCCCATACGGAACTTTATCGGTTTGTCCATTCCCTGGCAGGAACAGCTTCAACCCTCGGCCTCGATCACATCGGAGGTCTTGCCAGGAAACTGATGGACACGATGGATGAAAGAGATGACCGGATGCTGGCCATCGCTGAATGGAGAACCATGCTGTTTGACATCATTGAGGCGTATTACCAGCTGGAGGAAGGGGAGGCAGATGCACGCCTTGGAATGCGAGAAAAAGACGGGGATAAGCCAGTCCTCCTTTTGGTCGATGATGATACCTCTTTTCTGATGTATATGAAAGAACAGCTTGAGAACATTGGATGGTATGTCGTCCCTGTTGCCAACCCGCAAAAAGCCGTGATGTCCTTTTATGATGTAAGGCCGGATTGTGCCATCATCGATATTTATATGGATGAAACGGATGGGTTCGAGGTGCTTGACTTCTTTAAACAAAAACTGAAGCAGCAGTTCATCCCAACTGTCATGGTCAGTGTGGATGACCGGAAGGAAACCAGGATGAAATGTTATGAACTGGGAGCGGATGATTTCATCCCAAAACCCTTTGATATCGATGAATTCATCGTTCGGGTAAAAAGGCAGATCGAGCGGAAGAAACAGATCGAAGAACTGGTATTAATCGATGAATTGACCCATGTGTACAATCGTAAATACCTGACGCAGGCGTATGACCAGGTCAAGAGCATCTGGCAGCGGAGAAAAGAAACCTCTTCCATTGCGGTGCTTGATATCGATCATTTCAAGCAGGTGAATGATCAATATGGCCACTTGGCCGGAGATAAAGTGTTAACGGAATTTGCTTCATTTTTAAAAAAGAACACCAGGGGACAGGATGTAATCGTCCGATATGGAGGCGAGGAATTTGTCGTCCTTTGCCTGAGCACCACTGGGCAAGATGCCCATACCTTCCTTGATCGGTGCCGCCAGGAATTCAGCAGGCACATTTTTAATGAACCTGACGCATTCACTTGCACGTTTTCTGCAGGCATCGCTGAAATCACCGATCCGTCCAAGCCGATGGATGAATGGCTCAGATTAGCCGATCAAGCTCTTTATGAAGTGAAAGAAAACGGAAGGAATAGTGTGAAACTCGATTCGGAATCCACCGATATACAACATATGAAGACGATCAAGGTTGCGATCGTCGATGATGATCCGATCATCCGGACGGTTATGAGGGATATCGTTTCCAAACTGCCGTCAGAGCAGGATGTTCAGTATGATATCCAAAGCTTCAATGACGGAGCTTCTTTTATGGAATCTGATTGGCACCTTGAATCCCTTTGTCTCGTGATCCTGGACGGGGTGATGCCCAAGATGGATGGACTTGAAGTCCTGGAGAGGCTCCGCAGCCGGAATGATGCCGATCGCTATAAAGTTCTTATGCTGACCTCTCGCAGCAGTGAAAAAGATATATCAAGATCTCTCCAATTGGGCGCGGATGATTATATGACAAAGCCATTTAAACTGCTTGAGCTGGAAGCGCGCCTGAGGCAAATCTTGAAAAGGATGGGGTAAAGAACGTGTTTGCTAACGAGATTTTTTATTTCTCTATCGTGCTGGTCAGCTCACTGATCATTTTATTTCTATTGTTCGGCTACCTGGTCATAACGAAGGTACTCGAAAATGACAGACGGACAAAGGTGGAGCAGTACAAGGAAGAGTACCGTCTGCCCCTTTTCCAGTATCTCAACAATAAAGCCGGTGAAGAGGCACTGAGCCTTCAATCACCGCTCGAGGTAAAAGCATTCATAGAATTGACGGCCGGCTTTGCCAAGGTACTTGGCGGTGACGAGATCGGTGAGCGGATCAGGGAATTTGCAGAAACCTATTTCGGAACCTATATCCGATCGCGCTTGACTCATAGGCGCTGGAGCATGAGGATGAATGCCTTCTACTGGATCGAGGAATTCAACATGAAAAATATGTTCATAGAGTTGGATCGATTATATGATTCAAGAAAATTGACCAAGAGTGAAGAGATTCAGCTCCTTAAGATTTATATTCTGAATGAGGATGAAACGGTGATGGGGAAAATGACCAGACCCAAACATCCGTTGACGGAATTTGATTACAGCCTGCTCTTTACATCCTTCACCGGGGAACAGCTCGATCGATTCATCGCGATGTTTAATCAGTTACCCGCAGAGATGGCCTATGCGCTGGTCGATTCAATCGGCGTCAGGGGCAGGCAGGGGGACAGCCTGTTCCTCGAAAATCTCCTGGAAGATCCAGCGGAGGAAATCCGTATCCGCGCCTTGAAAGCAATGGTCGAAATGGAGTATTTCCTTGCGCCTTCAGCTCTGATAAAACATCTTCTGTCGCCTTCCTGGCAGGAGCGCCTGATGGCCATTAAAGCGTGCGAGTATATCAGAAGCCATGAACTCCTCCCGTATCTTGAAGACCTTATGTCCGACCATTCCTTTTACGTCCGGTCACAGGCAGCTAAAAGCTTATTAAGGCTGGAAGCAGGCAAAGAGGTACTAAGACAGGTCGCTGCCTCCAATGAAGATCACTACGCAAGGAATATGGCTGAACAATGGCTGGAAAGGGGATCGGTATGATGGAGCTGACATTACAATGGGGCGGGGTCCTGATGGCCATCGGATGGATGGTCCTCGGCTATATGGTCCTCGTCATATCCTTTTATTCTCTTTTACTCTTGATCTCCTTCGTCCAATTAAGGAAGACCTATCAGCTGGATGAAAGGGAACCTTATGAGGAACTGCTGCATCTGCATCAGACCAAACCGGTTTCAATCCTGGTTCCTGCCTATAATGAATCAGTCGGGATCATGGCCACTGTCCGGTCCCTGCTCAGTATTGAATACCCGGAATATGAAATCATCATAGTCAATGACGGGTCGACCGATGATTCCCTTGAGAAGCTCATCGAGTCTTTTCAACTGGTGAAAATAAAATGGGTCATCCGTCGTCAGTTGGATACGAAGCAGGTGAAGGGGGTCTATCAATCCAGGATTTATAAAAATCTCCTCGTCGTCGATAAGGAAAATGGCGGGAAGGCAGATGCCTTGAATGCCGGCATCAACGTCTCCAACTATCCTTATTTCTGTTCGATCGACGGAGACTCGGTCCTCGAAAGAACGGCATTCCTGAAGGTGATGAAGCCGATCATCGAATCAGACGGCGAAGTCATTGCTTCAGGCGGCAGCATACGAATCGCCAATGGCTGTGAGATCGAAAGCGGTGAAATCGTCAAGGTCGGGTTGTCACGGTCACCGATTGTCGTCATGCAGGTGATCGAGTATTTGCGGGCCTTCCTGATGGGAAGGATCGGCCTGAGCCGTCATAACCTCCTTCTCATCGTTTCCGGGGCGTTCGGCGTCTTCTCGAAGCGCTGGGTCGTGGAAGCCGGGGGCTACTCTCATACAGTCGGCGAGGATATGGAGCTTGTCGTGCGTCTGCACCGCTATGTAAAAGAGCAGAAAGCAAATAAGAAAATCGTATACGTCCCGGATCCTGTCAGCTGGACAGAAGCACCGGAATCGCTGAAGTATCTGCGCAGACAACGGAGGAGATGGCACAGGGGGCTGTTTGAAAGCCTCTGGATCCACCGCCGGCTCATTTTCAATCCGAAATACGGATCCATCGGAATGGTGTCGATCCCTTACTTTCTCATTATTGAATTCCTGGGACCCGTGGTGGAGCTGATGGGGTATTTGGTGATGCTCCTGTCCATTTTCTTCGGAGGGGTCTACCTCGAATTTGCGATTCTATTATTCTTGCTGTCGGTTCTTTACGGCTCCATCCTTTCGATGGCTTCCGTCCTCCTCGAGGAGTGGACCATCCGGAAGTATCCGAAGGCGTCCGATATCATCCGCCTGTTCTTCTATTCTTTGACGGAAACACTCTGGTACCGCCCATTGACTGTCCTCTGGCGCTGTGAAGGGATCCTTGACGTGCTGCGCAGAAAGACAGGCTGGGGAGAGATGGCCAGAAAAGGAGTATCAAAATGACAAAACTAAAACTCTATGGATTCCTGCTGTTCATTTTTGGAATCGTGCTCGTTATCTCCTCACCATTCTGGCTCTGGCAGTTGAAGGGCGATCGGGAGCTTGAGGTCCTGATCATCGATAAGACCGTGCCGGACGCGACGTACCGGGAACATAAGGGATTGATGTGGATTCTGAATCAGCAGAAATATAGGAAGGAGGACGGAAATCCTTATAAGCTTGAAGAAGATTACGCTGGCTTCGTTCCTGGTGCGGGAGGAGGATCGGTGAAAGAACTGCCTTCTACTCTTGAAGACTATGACGCTGTCTATGTGACGGATACGTACGGTGTGTACGAGGAAGACCTCGATAACGAAAATGTATCGGGGGAGCGTTCGTCCAAAGTATACGGAGGTATGACCGATGAAGACGTGGATGCACTGAAGCAAATGGCGGTGAATGACGGGAAAACGCTCATGGCAGAATTCAACTCGATGGCACATCCGACGACGGAAGAAACCCGGCAGTCCTTTTATTCCCTGTTCAACTTGGAATGGTCGGGCTGGATCGGCCGCTACTTCCCAGAATTGGACGGCAGTGAGGTCCCTGAGTGGGTCCGTGGAAACTATAAGGAACAGTACGGGGAATCCTATACGTTCAGCGGACCGGGATATGTCCTTGTCGGCAAAGACGACAAGCTGGTCATCCTTGATCAGGATGACATCGGGAAAGAAGGCGTCGTCTTTTCCACGACTTCAGAAGGTGAAAAACAGTTCGGTCAAAAATTAAAAGTACCGTACTCCTACTGGTTCGATATCGTTAATCCGGTCGCAGGGGGCGATGTGCTGGCCAATTACACATTATCCCTATCAGAAACCGGAAAGGAAACGCTGAGGGCCCTTAGTTTGCCCGAGACATTCCCGGCAGTCGTTCACAGTGAAAATAAGCGCTACGACACGTATTATTTCAGCGGCGATTACGCCGACCATCCGGATGTTCCCGATCTCTATCAAACGGCCGGACTTCAAAAGTGGAGAAAGTGGACCGAAGCGTCAAACCCGGATAACTTGTCTGCTTTTTACTGGAAGGCTTATGTCCCTATGATGACAAGAATCCTTGAGCGTATCGAGAACGGAAAAGACCGGGTGACGCCGAAAAAACCGAAAATCAAATCTGAAAACGGTATAAAAATGGCCGGAAAAGCAGGTGCCGACTACATCCAGGTCAATAAAGACGGCAAATGGGAAGACCTTCTCATTAAAGGAGTGAATATGGGGATTTCTAAGCCCGGTTCATTCCCTGGTGAGACGGCCATTACGAAAGAAGAATATTTAAGATGGTTCAAGCAGATCGGCGCCATGAATGCCAATGCACTGCGAGTCTACACGATTCATCCGCCTGCTTTCTATGAAGCTTTTTACGAATATAACCAAATGGCGGAAGAACCCCTTTATCTGTTCCATGGTGTGTGGGTGAACGAGGAAATCTTCCTGGAAACGAATGATGCCTTTGCCAGGGAGAATACGGACGAATTCCGCGAAGAAATCAAGCGTACGATCGATCTCGTTCACGGGAATGCAGAGCTACCGGAAAGAAAAGGGCACGCATCCGGTGTGTACGACAAGGATATCTCACCTTATGTGCTTGGCTGGATCTTCGGTGTAGAGTGGGATCCTGGGGTGGTCCTTGCCACAAACGAAAAGCATAAGGGTCTTGAAGACTTCAAGGGGAAATATTTGACGACGGAACAAGCGGAGCCGTTCGAAATATGGCTGTCCGAAATGATAGACGAAGGGATCGCCTATGAAACCGATAAGTATAGATGGCAGCGCCCGGTCAGCTTCACGAACTGGGTGACGACAGACTTGCTTCACCATCCAAGCGAACCATCCGAAACGGAAGACATGGTGTCGGTGGATCCGAACGTGATGAAGGGGACCGGCAGCTTGCACACAGGCTTATTTGCCTCTTATCATATTTACCCTTACTATCCGGACTTCCTGAATTATGAGCCCGAATACGTGAACTACGTGGATCACCGCGGTGAGAAGAATAACTACGCCGGCTATCTGAATGATATGAAAAAGGCCCATTCGATGCCGCTTTTGGTGGCAGAATTCGGGGTGCCGGGTTCAAGGGGACTCACGCACCGCAATGTCCAGGGACTGGACCAGGGCCATCATTCTGAAAAGGAACAGGGAGAGATCAACAGCCGCCTGTTCGACGATATCGTCGAAGAAGGAGCGGCCGGCGGACTCGTCTTTGCCTGGCAGGATGAATGGTTCAAGCGGACGTGGAACACGATGGACTACGACAACCCCGACAGGCGTCCTTACTGGTCTAATGCCCAGACGAACGAGCAGCAGTTCGGGCTCCTGAGTTTCGATCCCGGACCGGACAGGGCTTCGATGATCAAAGTGGACGGCCGTCCCGAGGACTGGGAGCTGAAGGGGATTCAGCCTGCCTTTTCAAATAGCGGCCGCGCCATGTATGTAACCAGTGATGAACGCTACCTCTATGTGAGGGTTGATACGGAGCCTATCAAGGACGAAACAGACACCTACGTTCTATTTGATACCCTGTACGGACAGGGACAGTCTTCCATTCCCGGGGTGTCGGGGGTGAACACTTCCGGCGTGGATTTTGCCCTGCATATCGAAGGCGGGAAAAAAGCCCGCCTGCTTGTGGACAGCTATTATGATACGTTTCATTACCATTACGGTGAGGTCCTCGGCATGATCCCGCGCGAAAAATATGCGGATCAGAAGGATAATGGAATGTATCACGGGATCAGACTTACGCTGAACAAGGAACTGAACATAGGCGGAAAGGTGCTTCCGTTTGATTCTTATGAAACCGGGAAATTGGCATTCGGGACGGCCAATCCTGAAGATCAGGACTATGACTCTCTCACGGATATCAGTGTCAGCCCTTCAAAGGACCGTTATGAAATCAGGATTCCATGGCAGCTCTTGAATATAAAGGATCCGAGCCAGAAAGAAGCGATTGGGGATGTCTGGGAAAATGGTCTGGAGGCAGGACAAACGATTGACGGCATAAACATAGGGCTGTATGAATCGGTTGGAGGATCTGAATTTTCTTATCCGGAAGTAAAATCAAACAATCTGGAACCTGCCGGATTTTATCATTACTCTTGGGAAACATGGAACGAGCCTTCTTATCATGAGAGGCTGAAAGAGTCCTATTTTGAAATGAAGAAAGCTTTCGAAAAAGAGGAGGAATAAAAGGTGGCCAAAATTTTAGTGGCGGAAGATGAAGAAGTACTTAGAATGCTGGTGGTTGATACCTTGGAGGATGAGGGTCACGAACTTCATGAAGCGGCGGACGGCCGGGAAGCCGTCGTAAGCATCATGGAACATGACTATGACCTGATCCTCCTCGACTATATGATGCCATTATTCACAGGACTTGAAGTCATCGAAAAGGTAAGGAACACACCGGAGAAAAAAGACGTGAAAATCATGATGGTTTCGGCCAAAAGCCAGCAGGCGGATAAAGAACGCGTGCTGAAATCAGGTGCCGACTACTTCATTGCGAAACCATACAGCCCAATGGAACTTGTCCAGCGGATCGAGGAAATCTTGAATGAAGAAAATTAGTGGGTTTTTCCAAACAAGCCTGCGCAATCAATTCATCGGTGTGATGAGCAGCTTCATCTTTATTTTCCTGATAGGGGCTGCCTGTTTGTTTCTCTACAATCAATACATTACGGATGAATATCAAGCGGAACGAGAAAAGCTCAATGAAAAAGAAGCAGTGGCTGAACAGCTGAACAGGGCATTCAGCAAAGCCTTCTTTGATGCCAGGGGCTACGTTGCATTTGGACGGCTGGAGCTGAAGGAAAGCATTTACCGTCAGGAAATCGTAATCGAAAATACCATCGAGAAATTCAGGACGCTTGCGATCGAACCGGAGGATCAATCGTTCATCAAAGATGTAGAAGAATTCTCTGCATACTATTTTAACCAAATCGTCGCGAATGCCATTACAAATTACGATAACGGAGATCTCGAAGCGGTAAAAAAAGCATCTGCAGACGGCGGAACTGCCACTGTTGACACTTTTCAAAATCAGATGAACGACTATAAGGATTCAATCGAGCAAAAGAGTGATGAGGCATATGAAGAGGTGAAACGCAAGCAATCCCTCAGCCAGGGGGCCTTTGTTTTATTCATTTTCCTTATGCTCCTGGTCTTGATGCGAATCATGAGGATGCTGGCAAGACAAATCGGCACCCCGCTCAATCTGGTAGCAACGGCAGCCGAGCAGATTGCCGAGGATGAAACGAATCAGCGCTGGTCTTTTGAAAACAATCGGAAAGATGAAATCGGGAAGGTCTCGAGGGCTTTTGAAAAAATGATCCACCGGATTCAATTGAAGGAAGAAGATTTGCTTGCCCAGAATGAGGAGCTGGTCGCCCAGCAGGATGAACTTGAATCACAGCAGTCGAAGCTTGAGCATCTGCTTACGGTTGCCAAACTTCGCGAGCAGCAGCTCGAGCGGCGCAATGAATTCATCAACGGGATTTCCTATTCCCTTAACAAACAGGAAGTGCTGGATAGCATCGTAGACACGATGTGCGGGGTCATGGACGCTTCGCGCGGAATGATTGTCCTCCTTGATGAGAAGAAGTCGCGTGCATCATGCGGGATTTCCGAAAAGGGAGTGGAGCAGTTTATCAACTATATGGATAACGGACTTCATCAACGTTTAGTTCAACAGAAGAAAGCTTTTTCGGTTAAACGTGAGCTTGTGGAGGCGGAGAAGAGCTATCATCTTGAAACGATGTATTCTTATGATCTTTTCATCCCGATATTATCGCTGAGCAAAGAGGTGGAAGCCATCATGGTCTTCAGCCGCTTCGGTCATGACTTCAGCCCGGAGGAACTGAAAGAATATAAGAGTCTCAGCAAACAGATATCGATTTCCCTTCAAAAGATCCATCTGTTTGAGGAGTCGGAAAAAGACCGCCATATGAACCAGGATATACTGAATAACATCCAGGAAGGCATCCAGCTGGTCGATAACAGCGGGAACAGCATGCTGATGAATACGAAACTGGCGAAAATCATCCAAGGGGAGCTGTGTGCCCTGCAGCAGGCACCTTATCAAGAATGGAAACAGGCGCTTGCAAGCCGGGTTGAAGATCCGAAAATGCTTAACCGGTATTATGAGATGGTCATTGAAGCGGAAAAAGCCGGCAGGCATCTCCATACGTACCATCTCGAAGACGGCAGGACCGTCTATCAGGTGTACTCGGAGTCTCTCTACCGAGGTGATGAGAAAGTCGGCACCATCTTCGTCCACCGGGACATCACAAAGGAATTCGAAGTCGATCAGATGAAATCGGAATTCGTCTCGACGGTCAGCCATGAACTGCGAACTCCGCTTTCGAGTGTACTCGGCTTCACCGAATTGATGCTGACGAAAGACTTGAAGCCGGAAAGAACGAAGAAGTATCTGACCACCATTTATCAGGAAGCCAAACGATTGACGTCGCTGATCAATGATTTTCTTGATGTCCAGCGGATGGAGTCCGGCAGGCAGACCTTTGATAAACGGTATGAGGACATCGTCCCGATCATCCAGCATGCCATCAACACCCAGAAAGTCAATGCCCCCCATCATACATTCACTATTGAGAAAGACACGGATTGTACGATGGTCCTCGGCGATAAAGATAAATTATCACAGGCGTTCACTAACCTGATCAGCAATGCCATCAAATATTCACCTGACGGGGGAACCATCACCGCCCGGGTTTATGAAAAACAGGATATGGTGTTCATCAATATCATCGATGAAGGACTCGGCATCCCGGATGATGCCTTCCCTAAGCTGTTCACGAAATTCTACCGGGTCGACAATTCAGACCGCAGAAGGATCGGCGGCACAGGGCTGGGTCTTACAATCGTAAAGGAAATCATCGAGAATCATGACGGCAGTATCAGGGTCGCTTCTGAAATAGGGAAGGGAAGTACGTTCACGGTCTGCCTCCCGATGGTGACACTCCAGACCTTCAAGGAGGAAGAATCAAGCGGCGATGGCATGTCGATCACGGTCATAGAGGATGACATAAACCTCGCATCGCTGCTGACTACAGAGCTTTCCGGAAGCGGATTCCAGGTGCAGCATGCGAAATCCGGAGAAGCCGCGATTGAAAAAATCACTGAGTTTAAACCGGATGCGGTCGTCCTCGATATCATGCTCGAAGGAACCATGTCGGGATGGGACGTTCTCGAAGCCCTGAAAGCAAATGAAGAGCTGTGCGACATCCCGATCATCATCTCATCCGCACTCGATGAAAAAGAAAAAGGCATCACACTCGGGGCAGTTGATTACCTTGTGAAACCCTATCACCCAAGTGAACTGTCCAAGACCATTCTTCATCTGCTCCTGAAAAGCGGGAGGAATGGGGAAGTGCTGATACCTTTTAAAAATTGAAGACCACTTTTGAAGGCCCGTCCCAGACTGCGTTATCGCAGTCTGGGACGGGCCTTTTGTGTTTATGGAAGCCTCTTTTCGCATATTCCTTATAAGAGGTGATAAAATACTCAGATAATGCCTTTATTTGTCCTCATAGTTCAGATGGTAACTGCAATTGTCATAAGCCGAAAACAGGAATGCTTTAATTCATATGATTGAAATTCCTTGTAAAATTCATCGAGAGTAGCTTCACCTCTACTAATTCTATGTTGATTAGTACAGGCAAAAGTTTTAATATTATTTTCCTTTAAAATTTGTAATGCATCTCTACTGAACGAATATAGGGAGAAATCTTTTGGATGTATAAATTGTCCATTGCCATAGTTCCATCACGGGGTCAACAAAAACTGTTTCAATATTCATTGGTATGGTATTCCCCCTTTTATTACCATATTCAACTTTCCTGGCCGTTAGCTGAATAAAGCCTCTCTTTATATAATACCATAAAAAGTAAATTATTCCTTATATTAATTAACAGCAACAATCATTACGAAAAGAGTCTTGTAAATTATTTAAAGCTGATGTAATTTCCGTGTAAAATCTTTGTAGGAAGCTATCATTCCTTCTAATTTGCTTTTAAAATGCTAGTGAAAAGGGATAATGCCAAATTATTTCTTTATCACAGATAGTCATTAGGAGGAATCGTATGAGAAACGTCATGGCATTACTTACAGGTGTTTTGTTCATCAGTATGATATCAACGGCAGTAGTTGCGGAAGATAATCAGAATCTGGAAGGTTCATTCAAAGAGCTTTCACGTAATACTGAATGGAAAAAAACAAATCGGATTGAGCTTCAATTCAATGCCTATCATCCTCAAGGAATGACAAAGGTTGGGGATACATACTATATGTCTTCTGTAGAAATCCTTGAAAAACCCGAGAAATATGAGACTCCTAAAAATGGATATGACCGGTCTGCCGGGAAAGGTATCGGCCACTTATTCATTTTCGATGAGCAGGGGGAATTATTGAAAGATATTAAGCTGGGCGAAGCTGATATGTATCACCCGGGCGGAATTGACTTTGATGGGGAAAATATTTGGGTCCCTGTTGCAGAATATCGTCCAGATAGTGAGTCGATTATCTATAAAGTTGATACAGATACACTTAAAAGCAAAGAAGCATTCCGTGTGAATGACCATATCGGCGGCGTCGTTCATGACGATAAAACGGGGAAAAATCTCGGTGTCAGCTGGGGATCCCGTGAATTCTATGAATGGGGAAAACAGGGTAAAAAGTTGAAGAAAGAAAAGAATGACAGCCACTTCATCGATTATCAAGACTGTGAGAATGCAGGCGGAGGGAAAATGATTTGCAGTGGTATCGCAGAATTGAACAATCCGGCATCCGAAACAGGAAAATACGAACTTGGCGGTTTAGCGCTGCTGGATATGAAAGACTTTTCTGTTGAACATGAAGTCCCTCTTGCTGAGTTTTCTTCCGAAGGGCATGTCATCACTCGTAATCCAGTCTTTCTAGAAGAATCTGATGGCAGACTTCAACTTTTTGCTGTACCTGATGATGACGAAGCGTCGCTTGTCATTTATGAGACAGGTATAGATGAGGAATAAACAAAGGCATTCGCTATTTTAGGAACCTCACTTAAACTTAGACAAGTGCACCACATCACCATTCTGTAAAATGATTTCGTAGTTGCTGCGGGGTCATTTTTTTGTAAGGGATTTTCTCGTAACAAGTATTCGTTGTTGTAGACAGTCTAAATAGTCTACAGTATTAATACGAAAAGCAACAATCTATTAGAAAACAGCCTTATGAAAAAAACCCCGACGGCATAATTCGTCGGGGCAGACTCTTGATAAGAGTATTATTTATTGTTCATATCGTTGCGTGTGATGATGCGGTCGATCAAACCATACTCCTTCGCGCGCTCGGCAGTCATGAAGTTGTCGCGGTCCGTATCTTTCGCAATGACTTCAAGCGGCTGGCCAGTGCGGTCTGCGAGGATCTGGTTCAGTTTTTCACGAAGGAATAGAATGCGCTTCGCAGCGATTTCGATTTCCGTCGCCTGACCTTGTGCTCCTCCAAGCGGCTGATGGATCATGACTTCTGCATTCGGAAGGGCAAGTCGCTTGCCTTCAGCACCTGCTGCAAGAAGGAATGCACCCATTGAAGCGGCCATACCGATACAGATTGTTTGTACATCAGGCTTGATGTATTGGATCGTATCATAGATCGCCATACCTGCCGTGATGCTTCCGCCAGGTGAGTTGATATAGATGGAGATATCTTTCTCCGGATTTTCAGACTCCAGGAATAGAAGTTGTGCTACAATGGAGTTCGCCACATTATCATCGATGGCGCTTCCAAGCATGATGACACGGTCTTTCAGAAGACGGGAATAAATGTCATATGCACGTTCGCCGCGGTTCGTTTGTTCAATAACTGTAGGAATTAAGTTCATCCTTCGTTCCTCCTTAAAGTACACTTTTTTATTTGTATTTAATACATATTCACTTTGTACTGTAATCATACACTGTTGGTCAATAAAGGTCAAACCTGACGCATCAGTGATTCTTACACTATGTAATCCTTTCTACATCATACCCATCCATTCCTTTTTTAAACAGAGAAAACGTATTGCATTCCTGAAAAAAGTACATTATAATATACTTTCGTACGATAGTTTTACAAGATCATTTACATGCCCTCGTGGTGCAACGGATAGCACGTAAGATTCCGGTTCTTAAAATGGGGGTTCGATTCCCTCCGAGGGCGTACTAAAGACCTTGTGTTTGTTGAGTTTATCAGCGGACATGGGGTCTTTTTTTGTTTCTGATGTTTGGGTGCTTTTCAAATGTTTATACCACGCAACGAATAACACGCAATGGGAGGAATAAACGTGCAAGAAGAAAAGCAACGACTAGCACCAGTCGATCTAAAAGCGGTACAGACACCAACATTGAGAACTGAATAGATTACATGAAAAATAAAAGAGCAACCTCCTCGATGAATGCTCGTATGAGAACAGGTAGAACGTTCTTTAGTTTTTGTATGAAGAAGAGTTACGTTGATAAGAACCCATTTGGGGGTGTTCCTCAACTTAGGAAATGTCATATCATTGGGGCAACATTCACAAAAAAGCAATTAGAAAAGTTATTAAGCGCTCCAGATATAACTCAATTTGTTGGACTTCATGATCTTGCTATAATGCTAACCTTTGCACATGTGGGGCTCCGTTTAAAGGAACTATGCACTTTAAAGGTACCAGACGTTATATTCGACGGTAATGGAGAGGTCATCATCCAACAGACAAGAATCATTATGCAAGACGAAAATCGATGACGAAGAGGCTGAAAACTGTTTTAAAAGCTTATTGTGAGGAGCGGGGAATACTTGAGAACGATGCTTTGTTTGTAAGTGTCGAGAATGCCCTATAAGCCCTCGAACTGTTCTAGGAAGGTTGAATAGTACTATGGAGTCCTTTCAAGCGTAGAAAAAGAGGTTTAGGTGTGGCCACACGCTTTTAGAAGGACGTTCTGTAGATTAAAAGTTGAAGCAGGGGTGAATTTGTTTGTGCTGCAATGACTAACTGGTCATCGAGAGCTTGAAACGCTTTAACTATATGTACAGATATATGGGAAGGATCTGAAGGAGGCAATTGAGAAAGGGTTTGAATATGCTAACATAAAATACTAACGGGCTTTAAATTATAGAGTATAAGTATGGAAGATAAGGGAGCGGTCAATTGTCTGCTCTTTTTTATCGATTTGCACACAATTTTACAAGAAAACAATCTTAATAATGTCTAATTTTCTCCTGGGGAGTTGATGCATATTGAAATACAGAGAAATAGCAGTTGACGATTGTGTTAAATTGATTAACGCTGATGGTAACTACAATAAGAGGATAAAGGACTCTATAGACAAACTGGCAGAATGCATAGAGTCAAGAGGACATAAGTTGTTAAGTTCTTATAAAGGGAATAAAACAGCAGTGTTGATTGATTTCAAGTGTGGGCATGAACCAAGAAGGGTTACACCGAAAGATTACAAAAAGAAGAATGGGGTAGGATGTGACAGATGTAGTGGTCATAGTTCAGAGCAAGCAAGAGAGGATTTCTTTAAGCGACTGGAAGACAAAGGACATAAATTATTAAGTGGATATATTAATAATACAGAAGAAGTATTAATAGATTTTAAATGTGGTCACAAACCATCAAAAAAAACGCCTAAGGCATACAAGCTTGGACAAGAGTGTGTAAGATGTAGTGGTCACAGTTCAGAGCAAGCAAGAGAGGATTTCTTTAAGCATCTGGAAGACAAAGGACATGAATTATTAAGTGAATATATTAATAATACAGAAGAAGTATTAATAGATTTTAAATGTGGTCACGAACCATCTAAGAAAACACCTAAGGCATACAAGCTTGGACAAGAGTGTGTAAGATGTAGTGGTCACAGTTCAGAGCAAGCAAGAGAGGATTTCTTTAAGCATCTGGAAGACAAAGGACATGAATTATTAAGTGAATATATTAATAATACAGAAGAAGTATTAATAGATTTTAAATGTGGTCACGAACCATCTAAGAAAACACCTAAGGCATACAAGGTTAGACAAGAGTGTGTAAGGTGTAGCGGTCATAGTCCAGTACAAGCCAAAGAAGATTTCATTAAAATGTTAGTGGATAATGGTCATGAATTACTAAGTGATTATGTCAATAACACTCATGAGGTGTTAATAGATTTTAAATGTGATCACAAGCCATACATGAGAACACCAAAGGAATATAAAAGTGGGAGAGTGTGTCCGAGGTGTGGAAATAACAGCGACACTAAAGTAGCGAAAGAAGATTTCTTGGCATTATTAAAAAGTAATGGTCATAGGTTGCTAAGTAAATATATCGACAACACGACAATAGTTTTAATTGATTTTAAGTGTAGTCATAAACCATCTACTGTAACACCAAAGTCTTATAAAAGTGGGAATGGGTTATGTAAGAAATGTAACTTAAATAAAGACTGGTATAAGCAGAGCGAAGAATCTTTAAAAAGTTTATTAGAGAAGGTGAAGAAAAATAACCATAAGCTGCTTAGTAAGTACATAGATACTAATACTAAAGTATTAATAAACTTTAATTGCGGACATAATCCAAGCTGGGTATATCCACATCGCTATAAGAATGGTCAAAAGTGTCAGCAATGCAACAAGGTAAATAGTAGAGGCGAAATTGTAATTAAGGGTTATCTAAAGAAGAATAAGTTAAGATTTAAGCCACAGTTTACATTTGGTGACTTGGTATATAAAGGTAAGTTAAGATTTGATTTCGCTGTTTATAAAGATAAAGAGTTGTATTCTTTAATAGAATTTGATGGCAGACAACACTTCACATTAGTTGATCATATGGGTGGAGAAGATTATTTTAAAGAAATTCAAATGAAAGATAAATTAAAGAATAACTATTGCTTAGAAAACAATATTAGATTAATCAGAATTAAGTATACTAAGTTTGACGAGATCGAATACATTTTAGAGCGAGAGTTTGCAATTGATTCGGAAAAATCAAGTGATGTCATCTCTTTCTATCCCAAAGTTGGTTACTATGATTCTAGCTTGAGGAACAATTAGACTTAGAATTAGTCTAATTTACTTTCAATTAGGAAGTAGTAGCGAAGATAAGTGTTAATAGAAAATAGAGTTTAAGAGAGTTTACCTCTATATAACGTGTAAAAAAATGGGTTTAGCATTACAAAAATGGGTATCTCAAGACGCTGTATTCCTAACGATTTAACTAGAACTAGTAGAAATTTTAGAATCAAAAAGAGTTCAACTAGTTTCAATTAAATAATATCGTCAATTCAACTGCAACAGGCAGACTAATGCTAAAATGATGAGTGCGATAAACGATTTTGAACCTGAAAATATGCTCGAAAGACAACGTGAAGGAATCGCAATTGCCAAAGCAGAAGGAAAGTATAAAGGACGAAAAAAAGTATCATCCCAGCCTTTGACAAGCATTATCAATGATATATGAATCGAGAACTATCGAAATCTCGACTTGCTAAAGAACTAGGAGTATCCAGACCTACATTAAATAAGTTAATAAAAGAACATCAACAATTAAGCTAATAAAGGGACTCCCCAAGGGTCTCTTTATTTGATTTTAACTAAGGGGGTCTATTTCCACGTATTTACTAATTTCTTTGTAAGGTTTTCATCCACACATCAAAAAAAGTTATTTTTAGAAGATCCTACTACCTTAAATCTATATTCGGGTGGGAAATTCAATTTATTGGGGAGAGAAATAAAATACCCTTATTCAAAGAAACATGAATAAAGGTAAATAGCAATCAGCTGTTAAAATCTCTTCATTAAGTAAATTATACTGCTTGGAATAAAGTGTTTAAACCTAAGGAATTAAACTTTTCTTCTCCAATAACAAATTTAAAGAACCTTAATAGTTTTTCTTGGTAGTTCTCGAAATCATCTGTGATAAGTTTAGTAGCCTTCCAAGGTTTATCATCATTCCATTCTTGCTCGAAAATATCACCTTCAAAATTCGGTTGATGGGTAAGACGGAATGTTTCGTCCCCGATTGCGTTTATAATATTTAAGTTGTTTCCTTCATTTAAATCTTGGTTATCAAGGTCGTGTATCAGGTAGGATTGTATACCAAAGTGAAGTAATACTTCATGGTAAGCTTTCTGAGTTAGTTTACCATTGCATGGAATTACTGAAACTTCCCTCAGTATCTTCTCAAGTTCATCCGAAATCTCTGGGCGAAGTTCCTGTATTTTATCCTTAATGGCTGTAATACTCGCAACTTCACAATCTCCCTCGACTAGAATTACCCTCTTGGCGAAGAATGCTTCGAGTGTAGTAGTGTTGAAGTTCAAAAGCATCCTCATTCTACTTCGTTTCTCTCTAGCAGTTTGCCCATTGAATATGTTTTCAGTAACCTGTCTAACCCTTGTTGAGAGGTTTTCATCTCTTTGCATGACTACTATTCCTTGATGTCTGTCCGCTAAGTCTATAAAGTTTTCTGAATGTGATGTGCAAACGACTTGTGCTAAAGGATGTTTTGAGATTTGGACTAAAGAATCACGCATTTTACGTTGGAGATGTGGATGAAGGTAAATTTCAGGTTCTTCCACTAAAAATAAAAAACTTCTTTTCCAAACATCAGTAGTTGCATCCGCTGCTACTTCCTCTAGGGTGTTTTGGGTTAGTTGTTCTGCCATGAGTTCTAATAGGGAAAGTATAAGCATCCTTTGCACTCCGTTGCCTTGTTGGCTAGGAAGAGTTAGTAGATCATTATGCTTAAGATAAATGTTTGAATTTAAATGTAATTTTTCCATTACCTCTGGTACGTCAAAGTCTACATTTGCTTCAATATCCATTAATCGTTTAAGTTTTCTACTCAGTTTATCCTCGAGATTTAGTACTTCTGTATGGCGTGTACCTTCATTGAAAATGTTCTTGAGGGAAGCGAGAGATGCCCTAAATTCTCGAATCTCCTGAGTCTGGTTTAAATGGTGTTCAAATAAGGCAGAAGTTATTTGATTTGCTGCTGATTTACTCTTGTTTGCGTCTGCTTCTTCATCTATCAATTTTACAGCAGGAACATAAATAACTTTTGGCATAATTGACCTAATGTTCGAAGAAAAACCGTTAGGATTTCTCATCCAATCAACTTCACCTTCAGAAACAAGGGTTGGATTATTTAGGTAAACATATTGTATAAAATCCTCTTTTTTAGATTTGGGGATAGTTCCTGTCGTTATTTGCTGTTCACGACAATAACTCTCATATTGATTATATAATGGTGTTGGAACACCGTTAAACATACCCGTATTCCAAGTCCTTTCCATGTCAAGCTCGGATATATATCGATTGGGAATGAAAACTTCAAAGGGAATTTCACTATCTTTGAGGTTAGGGGAAGACCAAATCCGCCGTATCCGTAATTCATTATTATAAATATACGGTTTAATA
This sequence comes from [Bacillus] enclensis, assembly GCF_001456935.1. Classification (GTDB taxonomy): domain Bacteria; phylum Bacillota; class Bacilli; order Bacillales; family Bacillaceae_B; genus Rossellomorea; species Rossellomorea enclensis. The sequence goes on from NZ_KQ758486.1 coordinate 139,885, forward strand.
AACCTATTATTTCTATCAGCATGATTAAAGTCATCAAAAACCAATAATACTTCCATATTCATAGATGGATTCGTTGGCTCGTTTTTAAAAGGAAACATATCGATAGAAGGTGTATTAGGAGTATCTGTTTCAGGTAAAAATAACTTTAAAGCCTCTAGAAGTGATGACTTACCTATGTTGTTTTCTCCAATAATTGTGACAAAATCAGAAGCCCCTTCCCCATCTACTCTTGGAAAAGTTATGGTAGATGCCTCATCATGACCAAGATTCTTGAAATTTTTGATTGTAAAATCTTTTATCCTCATTGTATCCCTCCTAATATTCTAAGAATTAAAATTCGACAGAGAATCCCATAAACCTTCAAAATATCCAAAATTTGTGAAAAGAATGGATTTCAATTATGATCCTAGGAATCGTTGTGAAAAGAGAGAATTGAGGGAAACAATTGAGGGAAATATTGTTTGTTGTGTTCTCGTACATCCTTCATTGAAGAGAGTCAAACATATTAAAATATATTGAGCCAGAGATGATTCCATTTTAGCAACACTGAGGATTCTCTGCATAATTGGTAGAATTGTAGTTTATGTAAATGACAAGAATTCTTAGCATCTGAAGCATCCACGCAGTGGCGATTCATCTTTCATACTTCTACCACATAAAATGAATGTGAAGAAACCGTTACCAAACAATTCCCATTAACGAAACCCCCGATTTCATGTAAAATGAGGGGAGGAGGTTAGAAGGATGAATTTGAACACAGGATTATGGCAGAAACAACAACTAAAGCTTCAGATGACCCAAGAGCTAAAGCAGGCCATCACCATCCTCCAGTATTCCACGTTGGAACTGAATGCTTTCCTCGAAACAAAGGCATTGGAGAATCCCCTCATACAAATAGAAGACCCCATCACAGACATTCCCGTCCGGGGAGAGTCTTATCAATATAAAAGTAAACATGAGACCGATTTTACCGAGTTTCTATCAGTCTCAAAGAAAACGCTGGAGGAGCATCTTTTTCTTCAATTGAATTTGAAATCGTTTTCATGTCATGAGCTGAAAATCATGAAAGACTTGTTTTACAGCCTGGATGAAAACGGATATCTGCATATTGAAACGGAAGACTTCCTTTTCCGGCATGATCTGCAAACCGACCAGCTCCAATACTATATTGACAGTCTGCAAGAATTGGATCCTGCAGGCATAGGGGCCCGTTCCCTGCAGGAGTGCATTTCCCTCCAGTTAAAGCGAAGAGAGGCCGCAGAGCTTGCCCGAACGATCGTAGAAGAACATTTCGATGATTTTGCCGCGAAAAAATGGAAGGGGATTGCGAAGGATTTGGATGTCGACCTGAAGGAAATCCAGAAGGCCGCAGATCTCATCCGGGAGTGCAATCCACGTCCCGGTGCACTATACAACGACGGACCTTCTCATTACATCGTCCCTGAATTGGTCGTGAAAACATCGGGTGGGAATGAAGTCTCTGTTTCCCTTTTTGACGGGACGACTGTCAAGGTGATCTATAATGAAGAATACAAAGATTTCCTCGAGCATCACCCCGATAAGGAAACCGTACGTTACCTGAGGGAGAAGGACCAGGAATTCCAATGGCTACTTCAAAACCTGCAGCAGAGGAAACAGACGATTCTAAAAGTGGGTAAATTGATTGTCGAAAAGCAGAAATCATTCTTCCTCGAAGGGCCGGCCGGTCTGCAGCCGCTTACACTGAAGGAAGTGGCCGATGAAGCGGGAGTCCATGAATCGACGGTAAGCCGCGCGGTCAAGGGTAAGTATATGCAGACCCCCTATGGAATCTATGAAATGAAGTACTTCTTCAGTGCCGCCATCAAAACGCTGAGCTCAGAAGACTCCGGAGCGGCTTCATCCACTGCCATCAAAAATGAATTACAGCGCCTGGTGGATGAGGAAGATAAGAAAAAACCGCTTTCCGATCAGAAAATCGTCAATATGCTCATCGACAAAGGCTTTGATGTCTCGCGCCGGACGATCGCCAAATACCGTGACCAGCTGGGGATTTCTTCGTCTACGATGAGGAAGCGGTATGAATAGAATGAAATGAACCTTGCGTATAGACATTGTCGTAATAGGCTGGTGAATTTTGTTGGGATTCGGATAGTATGATGAAAACGGACAATCTTTTGAGAATACGGAAAAAAAGTTTAAAATACGGACATTTTTTCTTATATTCGGACGAAAAATCAAATTTGCCGACAATCTTACCAAAACCGACAAAATCCGTTGGCTTGGTCAACCGCCCAAGCCATTTGGACCTTACCATCATATATAGTAATATCAGTTGTACCAGGTATAAAGAACATGTTTTGTAACTGGTACAACTGACCAACAAAAGTACCACCCCTTAAATCATTCGCAAATCACTAAACGGAGGACCAAACCAATGAACCCAGTCATCTTCTACACCAGAAACCAATGCCATCTCTGCACCGATGCGAAACTGAACCTGAAACTCGTCCAGGACGACTTGGAATTCGAGATCATCGAGAAGGATATCGACGAGAGTGACGAGCTGACGGAGCGGTTCGGACTCATGATCCCTGTGGTGGAATATGACGGTGAAATCATTCAGTACGGGCAAATTGACTATTTTACACTGAGTAAACGTTTACATGAAAAAACTCAGTAGTTTCTAGTTGAAATGCGATTTCCATACTGATAGAATTGACGTTGAAAGCAGGGATGAATTTTTTTTGGAGGCAGTGGGACATAATATGTCTATGCGGGACTTTTAGAGTCCAACCGGACATAAGCCACATTTTTATCAACAACAATGGAAGGCTGCGTTTAATGCATATCCATTGTGGAATTACTATAAAGTGGCAGTCACTCACTCCATGTAAGGAGCTTTTACCGATGGAATCCATTATAGATATACAAAAGCGATTATTACCCGACCTGCTTGAAGTTATGCAAAAGAGGCATCAGATTCTCCGTTCGATTCAATTCTTACAGCCGGTCGGCCGCAGGAGCTTAGCGCAGAACCTCGGGCTGACGGAACGGGTGTTGAGAAGTGAAGTGGAATTCCTGAAGAATCAGGATCTCATCTCGATCAAGACGTCCGGGATGATCATGACCGAAGACGGCATGAAGCTCCTCGACAGGATTGAAAACATGATGAGAGAGATTTCAGGAATCAATGAAATGGAGAAAAGATTACAGTCTTTACTCAATCTTAATGAAACTGTCATCGTTCCTGGGAATAGTGATGAGTCTCCCTGGGTAAAAGAAGAATTGGGGCGTGCGTCTGCTTTTAGTATGAAACAGCGCCTTGAGGGGAATAATATCATCGCTGTGACCGGCGGTTCGACCATGGCGGCTGTCGCAGAAATGCTGACACCCGACTTTTCCGGATCCGACACGCTGTTTGTTCCTGCGCGCGGCGGAATCGGGGAAGATGTAAAGAACCAGGCCAACACGATCTGTGCAAAGATGGCAGAGCATACAGGGATGCGCCACCGCGTATTGTATGTTCCCGATCAGGTGAGTAAAGAAGTCTACAAATCCTTTTTGAAGGAACCGATGATCAAAGAGGTCTTGAATTTAATCAAGTCGGCGAACATGGTTCTTCATGGAATTGGAGATGCTATTACAATGGCTGAAAGACGCAAGACGTCACCGGATGATTTTGAAAAAATCACGGCGGGTCACGCTGTCGGTGAAGCGTTCGGCTACTATTTCGATGAGTCGGGGGAAGTGGTACATAAAGTGCCGACCATCGGACTCCAGCTTGAAGACCTGAAGCATATCAATCATGTGTTTGCGGTTGCCGGCGGCAGCTCGAAAGCGAAAGCGATCCGGGCATATTTAAAGAGTGCTCCCTCTTCAACCATCCTGATCACGGATGAAGGAGCAGCGAAAGAGCTTTTAAAAGGCTGAAGCCTTTTGAAATATAAAAATCATCCTTACACACACTAAAGGAGGAAATAATATTATGGCAACTAAAATTGGTATTAACGGATTTGGACGTATTGGACGTAACGTATTCCGTGCAGCACTTAAAAACGATAACGTAGAGGTAGTGGCAGTCAACGACTTGACTGATGCAAACATGCTTGCTCACCTTTTACAATATGATACAGTTCACGGAACTCTTGAAGAGAAAGTAACTGTTGACGGTGACACTCTTGTTATCGGCGATAAAAAAGTAAAAGTACTTGCTGAGCGCGATCCTGCTCAACTTGGCTGGGGCGACCTTGGTGTAGAAGTGGTTGTTGAATCAACTGGCCGTTTCACAAAGCGTGCAGACGCTGCGAAACACCTTGAAGCTGGTGCGAAGAAAGTCATCATCTCTGCTCCTGCAACAGATGAAGACATCACAGTTGTTATGGGTGTTAACGAAGACAAGTACGATGCAGAGAACCACAACGTGATCTCTAACGCATCTTGTACAACTAACTGCCTTGCTCCATTCGCGAAAGTCCTTAACGACAAGTTCGGAATCAAGCGTGGTATGATGACTACAATCCACTCTTACACAAACGATCAGCAAATCCTTGATCTTCCGCATAAAGACTACCGTCGTGCGCGTGCGGCAGCTGAGAACATCATCCCTACAACTACGGGTGCTGCGAAGGCTGTATCACTAGTTCTTCCTGAACTAAAAGGCAAATTGAACGGTGGAGCAGTACGTGTACCGACTCCAAACGTTTCTCTTGTTGACCTTGTTGCTGAACTAGACAAGAACGTTACTGCTGAAGATGTAAACGCAGCATTCAAAGAAGCTGCTGAAGGCGATCTTAAAGGAGTTCTTGCTTACAGCGAAGAGCCGTTAGTATCAACTGACTACAACGGAAGCCCTGCTTCTTCAACAATCGATGCATTATCTACTATGGTAATGGAAGACAACATGGTGAAAGTCATCTCTTGGTATGACAACGAGAGCGGATACTCTAACCGCGTAGTTGACCTTGTTGATTACATCGCTTCTAAAGGTCTTTAATCCGACATTAATGTAAATTGACATTATCAGCACGGTGAGGATGGATAAATTCTGTCCCACCCTCTATAATGGAAAGGGATGAAGGGGAGCGGGGAAGATTCCCCACTCCCTTTTTCTTGTTCCTATACTGAATTTTCTTTTCATTATGAAAAGAAACACAAAAGGAGGCCTTTTACGATGAATAAAAAATCAATCAAAGATGTTGATGTAAAAGGGAAACGCGTATTTTGCCGTGTCGACTTCAACGTACCAATGTCAGAAGGCAAAATCACGGATGAAACCCGTATCCAGGCTGCACTTCCAACAATCAAGTATCTTGTGGAAGGCGGAGCGAAAGTCATCCTGGCGAGTCACTTGGGCCGTCCTAAGGGTGAAGTGGTAGAAGAACTTCGTTTGACTCCGGTAGCGGAAAGACTTTCAGAGCTGCTTGGAAAGAACGTAGCTAAAGCGGACGAAGCATACGGAGAAAACGTACAAGCCAAAATCAGCGAAATGGCTGATGGTGATGTACTCGTTCTCGAAAACGTGCGTTTCTATGCCGGCGAAACAAAGAATGACCCTGAACTTGCAAAAGAATTCGCGGAGCTTGCAGATCTTTATGTGAACGATGCATTCGGTGCAGCCCACCGCGCGCACGCTTCAACTGAAGGTGTGGCAAAGCATATTCCGGCTGTCGCAGGATTATTGATGGAAAAAGAGCTTGAAGTACTTGGCAAAGCACTTTCAACTCCTGAGCGTCCATTCACTGCGATCATCGGCGGAGCGAAAGTCAAAGATAAAATCGGTGTCATCGATAACCTGTTAGATAAAGTGGACAACCTGATCATCGGAGGCGGACTTGCTTACACATTCGTGAAAGCACAGGGCCACGAAGTAGGGAAATCCCTTTTAGAAGAAGATAAAATAGACCTTGCAAAGCAATTCATGAAAAAAGCTGAAGAAAAAGGCGTTAAATTCCTTATGCCTGTCGATGTAGTCGTTGCTGATGACTTCTCAAACGACGCAAATACAAAAGAAGTGGATATCGATTCGATCCCGTCTGATTGGGAAGCACTTGATATCGGTCCTAAGACAAGGGAATTATTCCAAGCGACAATCCAGGATAGTAAGCTTGTCATCTGGAACGGACCTATGGGTGTATTCGAACTCGATGCATTTGCAAACGGAACAAAAGCCGTAGCTGAGGCGTTGGCCGATGCGACAGATACATACTCTGTCATCGGTGGCGGTGACTCTGCAGCAGCTGTCGAAAAATTCGGCTATGCTGACAAGATGAGTCATATCTCTACAGGCGGAGGCGCATCACTTGAGTTCATGGAAGGCAAAGAACTTCCAGGTGTTACAGCCCTTAACGATAAATAATTCAGCAAAAACATTATGATAGCCAAGAAAGGATGAGCACTATGCGTAAGCCGATCATTGCAGGAAACTGGAAAATGAACAAAACGGCATCAGAAGCAAAGACTTTCACTGAAGAAGTAAAAGGATTGGTTCCTGATACAGATAAAGTCGACTCTGTCATCTGTGCACCAGCTCTATTTTTAGAAAACCTGGTTGAACAGACAAAAGACAGCAAGGTGGCAATCGGTGCACAAACCATGCACTTCGAAGAAAACGGAGCTTTCACTGGCGAAGTGAGCCCTGTGGCTCTAGCAGACATAGGTGTTGAATATGTGATCATCGGCCACTCAGAGCGCCGTGAAATGTTCAATGAAACAGACGAGTCCGTAAACAAGAAAACTCTTGCTGCATTCAAACACAACCTGACTCCGATCGTGTGTGTCGGTGAAACATTGGAACAGCGTGAGAACAATGAAACGAAGGATCTTGTCGGATCTCAGGTGAAAAAGGCGCTTTCCGGTCTTACTGAAGATCAAGTCAAGAAGACAGTCATCGCTTACGAACCAATCTGGGCAATCGGAACTGGCAAATCTTCTACTTCAGAAGATGCCAACGAAGTATGCGCCCATATCCGTCAAGTTGTGGCAAGTGAATTCTCACAAGCTGCAGCAGATTCTGTACGCGTACAGTACGGCGGAAGCGTAAAGCCGAACAACATTAAAGAATATATGGCTCAATCCGACATCGATGGGGCTCTGGTAGGCGGCGCAAGCCTGGAACCTCAATCGTTCCTTCAGCTACTGGAGGCAGGTTCTCATGAGTAAGTCACCAACAGCTTTAATCATCTTAGACGGCTTCGCATGCCGTGACACAAACGAAGGAAATGCTGTTGCACAGGCAAAGAAACCGAACTTCGACCGCTTGTGGAAAAAGTACCCGCATAACCAGTTGACGGCTTCCGGTGAAGCGGTCGGTCTCCCTGAAGGACAGATGGGTAACTCCGAAGTCGGCCACCTGAACATCGGTGCAGGCCGCATCGTCTATCAAAGTCTGACACGCGTGAACCTGGCGATCCGTGAAGGGGAATTCGAAACGAATGCAACCTTCCTTGATGCCATCAACCACGTGAAAGAAAAAGGGACAGCCCTTCATATCTTCGGTCTTCTGTCAGACGGCGGCGTACACAGCCACATCGAACACTTATACGCACTCCTTGGCTTAGCGGCACAGGAAGGCGTAGAGAAAGTCTATGTGCATGCGTTCCTTGACGGACGCGACGTCGGTCCGCAGACAGCACCGAAATACATCGAAGAGGCAGAAGCGAAAATGAAGGAAATCGGCGTCGGCGAATTCGCCACGATTTCCGGACGCTATTACTCAATGGACCGTGACAAACGCTGGGAGCGTGTAGAAAAGTCCTACCGTGCGATGGTGTACGGTGAAGGACCTGATTACACAGATCCGATGCAGTTGATCAACGACTCATATGAAAAAGGAATCTACGATGAATTCGTTCTTCCTTCTGTCATTACAAAAGAAAATGGAGAGCCGGTTGCAACAATCAAGGACGAAGATGCAGTCATCTTCTACAACTTCCGTCCGGACCGTGCCATCCAGATTTCAAATACATTCACGAACGAAGATTTCCGCTACTTCGTACGCGGCGATAAGCATCCTAAGAATCTTCACTTCGTATGCCTGACAAAATTCAGTGAAACGGTGGACGGCTTCGTTGCCTTCAAACCGACGAATCTGGATAACACGCTGGGTGAAGTTCTGTCTCAAAACGGTTTGAAACAGCTTCGCATCGCCGAAACGGAAAAATATCCTCACGTCACGTTCTTCATGAGCGGCGGCCGTGAGAATGAATTCCCGGGCGAAAAGCGGATCCTGATCGATTCACCGAAAGTGGCAACCTATGACCTTCAGCCAGAGATGAGCGCCTATGAAGTGACAGATGCTCTGCTTGCCGAAATCGAAGCAGACAATCACGATGCGATCATCCTGAACTTTGCAAACCCTGACATGGTCGGCCACTCCGGAATGCTTGAACCGACGATCAAGGCAGTCGAAACAGTCGATGAATGCCTCGGCAAAATCATCGACCTGATCGAGAAAAAAGGCGGAACGGCCATCATCACAGCCGATCACGGTAACGCGGACGAAGTCCTTACCGAAGAAGGCAAGCCGATGACCGCCCACACAACCAACCCGGTTCCTGTCATCGTCACCAAAGAAGGAATCGAACTCCGCGACGGCGGTATCCTTGGGGATCTTGCTCCGACGATGCTTGATCTGCTGAATGTGGATCTTCCGAAGGAAATGACGGGGAAATCTTTGATTAAAAAATAAATTGTAGAAACAGTACTTTGCAGGGGCCAGCGGGTTCATATCCAGAGTTGATTGGAGCGGAAGGCACTCGACTATTGCGGGATATGCGGGACAGGTGAGACCCCGCAGGCGAAGCCAAGGAGGCTCACCGCCCGCCCCGCGGAAAGCGAGTGCTTGAAGCGTAAATCAACGGCCCTTTTTCGAAGAGTATGATAAAAACCCAACTATAAAGGAGAGTTATTTTTATGCCATTTATTACAGACGTATACGCACGTGAAGTACTAGATTCACGCGGTAACCCAACAATCGAAGTAGAAGTTTACACTCAATCAGGCGCTTTCGGACGCGCACTTGTTCCATCCGGAGCATCTACTGGTGAATACGAAGCAGTAGAACTTCGCGACGGCGACAAAGGCCGCTACCTTGGTAAAGGTGTTCAAAAAGCAGTCGACAACGTAAACAACGAAATCGCTGAAGAAATCATCGGTTACGACGTAACTGAACAAGTGGCGATCGACCAGGCGATGATCGCGCTTGACGGTACAGAAAACAAAGGTAAACTGGGTGCGAACGCAATCCTTGGTGTTTCCATGGCTGTTGCACGCGCAGCTGCTGACTTCTTCGGAGTGGAACTTTACCAATACCTTGGAGGATTCAACTCCAAGCAGCTTCCAGTTCCAATGATGAACATTGTCAACGGCGGAGAGCACGCTGACAACAACGTTGACATCCAGGAATTCATGATCATGCCTGTAGGAGCTCCTACTTTCAAAGAAGGACTTCGCATGGGTGCTGAAATCTTCCACAGCCTGAAGTCAGTTCTTAAATCTAAAGGCTACAACACGGCTGTAGGTGACGAAGGCGGATTCGCTCCTAACCTTAAGTCCAACGAAGAAGCACTTTCTACAATCATCGAAGCAATCGAAAATGCAGGCTACAAGCCAGGCGAAGAAGTTCTTCTTGCAATGGACGTAGCAGCTTCTGAAATCTACAACAAAGAAGACGGTAAATACCATCTTTCTGGTGAAGGCGTTGTTCGTACGTCTGCTGAAATGGTTGACTGGTATGCTGAAATGTGCGACAAATACCCAATCATCTCAATCGAAGACGGTCTTGACGAAAACGACTGGGAAGGTTTCAAACTTCTTACTGACCGCATCGGAAACAAAGTTCAGCTTGTTGGAGACGACTTGTTCGTAACAAACACAACGAAGCTTGAGCAAGGTATCGAGCAGGGTATCGGTAACTCCATCCTGATCAAAGTGAACCAAATCGGTACACTTACTGAAACATTCGATGCAATCGAAATGGCGAAGCGCGCAGGCTACACTGCAGTTATCTCCCACCGTTCTGGTGAAACAGAAGACAGCACAATCGCTGACATTGCAGTTGCGACAAATGCCGGCCAAATCAAAACAGGTGCACCATCACGTACAGACCGTGTAGCGAAATACAACCAATTGCTTCGTATCGAAGACCAATTGGCACACACTGCACAATACCTTGGTGTGAAAACTTTTTATAACGTTAAGCGCTAATTGAAGTTTTAATTAGTGAGGGCAGCCCCGTTGGTGACGGGGCTGTTTTTTTCTGTTATGGGGTGTCGCGTGGTGTGTGCTGCCGGACTGAGCGCTCGGTCGGGCAGGGGGGAGACTGATCAGCGGCTGTAGAAGCAGTTTATCTTCTGAATGCGTTCGTTTTACCTGTTTTTTATTAAAAATAGACAAATTAGTCTTTAAAAGAGTTGCCAAGGTGCAATACAGAGGTCATATATTTGATGGAATCTCCTTCTGCAACGGTTTTCATGCAACTTATCCAACTTTGCATTCCACATTTTGAATTTACGTGCAACTTTTACAAAATACGTTCCAGTTTTCTAAAATACGTGCAACTTTTCATTTTTATGCACCACTTAGAATCATTCTAATCTGCCAGCGAAGTACCATACCCGAAATGTCCAAAACCTTTATTTGTCTGTTTTTAACTGTCCCGATTCTAACAGATATATGTTTCATTCCGGCCCGAAAAAAATCCCACTCCTCCCAAACCCAACACTTTCCACAATTATGCGAATATTACCTTGTCCGTACCATGTCCCTATGGTAAACTAAGAATGTTGTAATGTTCGTATCAGGAGGTGGGACTCATGCACGCTTTATTAGTCACTTTGCTTATCATTGATTCAATTGCCCTTATCGCTTTGGTTTTACTTCAATCAGGTAAGAGTGCTGGACTTTCAGGGGCCATCTCTGGTGGTGCAGAACAGCTTTTCGGAAAACAGAAAGCACGCGGTATCGACTTGGTATTACACCGGATCACCATCGTGCTGGCGGTATTATTCTTTATTTTAACAACTGCAATCGTTGCGATATAATACAAAACCTGATCTCTAATAGGGTCAGGTTTTTTTATTTTTATCCCTATAATGCCGCTATTGATTTCCGTGCAAGACTTCGCTTTCCGCGGGTAGCCCGTGAGCCTCCTCGGCTTCGCCTCCGGGGTCTCACATAAGCTACATTTCCCGCAGGAGTCTTCGTCTTGCACTCCAATCAACCGCTGATAACGCGCTAAAATAAAAAGCGAAATATTGGATTGTAACCACAATCTTTGCTAAAAATAAAGAGTAAACCATTTAAACGATCGTTTAACTCATTGAACCCATACGCATCAAGGGTTCGCCAATCTTAATCAAACGTTTGTTTAAAAAAACAAACCGAAATCCCATTACATAAACAAATCTTTTAAACAATCGTTTAAACCGTTGTAGCCCGCCTCATCAACACTGGATGGAGTTAATCAAACGTTTGTTTAAATTCAGAGAAAAGGAGTCACACTATATGAAGACCGTTTTACCAAAGCCATTTACATTCGAAGCCGGCCCGAGAGCCGTTTTGCTGCTGCACGGATTCACCGGCAACTCGGCAGATGTGAGGATGCTCGGCCGCTATCTTGAAAAGAAAGGATACTCTTCACACGCACCTCATTATAAAGGACATGGTGTACCGCCTGAAGAGCTGGTTCATACAGGCCCTGAAGACTGGTGGCAGGATGTCATGAACGGATATCAGCATCTGAAGGATAAAGGCTACGAAGAAATCGCCGTTGCCGGACTGTCATTGGGTGGGGTATTTTCCTTGAAATTAGGTTACACTGTACCTGTAAAGGGTATTGTACCAATGTGTGCGCCTATGTATATAAAAAGTGAAGAAGTCATGTATAAAGGGGTCGTGGAATACGCCCGCGAATTTAAGAAATTTGAAGGAAAACAGGAAGATCAAATTGAAAAGGAAATAGAAGAGTTCAAGAAGACACCGATGAATACGTTGAAAGCTCTACAGGAACTGATTGCCGATGTACGCGGGAATGTCGACATGATCTATTCACCGACATTTGTCGTACAGGCAAGACATGATCATATGATTAATACCGATTCTGCCAACATTATTTATGATAACGTTGAATCGGACGAAAAGGACTTAAAATGGTACGAAGAATCGGGTCATGTCATTACACTGGATAAGGAAAAAGAGCAGCTTCATGAAGATGTGTACAATTTCCTTGAAAAATTGGATTGGACTGTTTAATGAATAGCAAGAGCAGGAGGGAATGTCATGGACGAAAATATTAAAGAGCATGTGGATAAACTCCTTTCCTACATGAGAGATGAGGCCTATAAGCCGCTGACGGTACAGGAGTTGGAGGAAGCATTCGGAATCGAGGGCTCCACCAATTTCAAGGATTTTGTAAAGGCGCTTGTCGTGATGGAAGAGAAGGGTCTTGTGGTGCGTACCCGCAGCAACCGGTATGGGCTGCCGGAAAAAATGAATCTGGTAAGAGGAAAGGTTTCCGCCCATGCGAAAGGATTCGCTTTCGTCATACCTGAGGAATCGGGCATGGATGATATCTTCATCCCTCCGAATGAAACAAACAACGCGATGCACGGGGACATCGTCCTTGTACGTGTGTCATCGAACTCGTCGGGTTCAAGACGGGAAGGGACCATCGTCCGGATCGTGGAACGCGGTGTCGATCAGATGGTCGGTACGTTCACTCAAAGCAAACACTTTGGATTCGTCATCCCTGATGATAAGAAGTTTGCAAGCGACGTCTTTATCCCTAAGTCCGCCCAAAAGGGAGCTATCGAGGGACATAAGGTTGTCGTGAAGCTAACGGCTTATCCTGAAGGCCGGAAGAGTGCAGAAGGGGAAGTAGTTGAAATCCTCGGTCATAAAAATGATCCCGGCGTCGATATCCTGTCGATCATTCATAAACACGGCATCACGGTCGAGTTTCCTGAAGAAGTGATGGAACAGGCAAATAATGTACCCGATACGATCGACGAATCCGAGATTCCGAATAGAAGGGACCTGCGTGACCAGACGATCGTTACGATTGACGGAGCGGATGCAAAGGACCTTGATGATGCGGTCACGGTGACAAAGCTCGACAACGGCAACTACAAGCTTGGAGTACATATCGCCGATGTCACCTACTATGTAAAAGAAAGCTCTCCTATCGATCAGGAAGCATTTGACCGCGGAACGAGTGTATACCTGGTAGACCGGGTCATCCCGATGATCCCGCACCGACTCTCAAACGGAATCTGTTCATTGAATCCGCAGGTGGACCGTTTGACACTTTCCTGTGACATGGAAATCTCACCGGATGGGGATGTCGTCAAACACGAAATCTTCCAGAGTGTGATCAAGACGACGGAAAGAATGACGTACTCTGATGTAAATAAAATTCTTGTCGACAAAGACGAAGAGCTCCGCAAGCATTATGAGCCGCTAGTGCCGATGTTCGAGCAGATGGAAGACCTTGCCCAGATCCTCCGTACAAAACGGATGAAGCGGGGCGCGATCGACTTTGATTTTAAAGAAGCAAAAGTCCTTGTCGATGATGAAGGTGAACCGACGGATGTCGTCCTTCGTGAACGTTCAGTTGCGGAAAAGCTGATCGAAGAATTCATGCTCGTCGCCAACGAAACGGTGGCGGAACATTTCCACTGGATGGAAGTACCGTTCATTTACCGAATCCACGAAGATCCGAAAGAAGACAAGCTGCAGCGTTTCTTCGAGTTCATCACGAACTTCGGATTGATTGTAAAAGGCACAGCCAATACCGTACACCCTCGTGCCCTTCAGGAAATCATTGAAGACGTACAGGGTAAATCGGAAGAAATGGTTGTTTCCACGATGATGCTTCGTTCGATGCAACAGGCGAAATACGATCCTGAGAGCCTTGGTCACTTTGGACTGGCGACAGAGTTCTACACTCATTTCACATCGCCGATCCGCCGTTACCCTGACCTGATCGTCCATCGTCTGATCAGAACGTACCTGATTGAAGGGAAAATTGATCAAGCGACCCGCGATAAATGGGGAGCTCAAATGGGCAATATCGCTCAGCATACTTCAAGCCGCGAGCGCCGTGCCGTTGACGCAGAGCGCGAAACGGATGAACTGAAAAAAGCAGAGTACATGGAAGACAAGGTAGGGGAAGAGTACGACGGGATCATCTCTTCTGTCACGAACTTCGGTATGTTCGTCGAACTGCCTAACACGATCGAAGGTCTGGTCCATGTCAGCTACATGACAGACGATTACTACCGATTCGACGAACGGCACCTTGCCATGATCGGCGAGCGGACAGGCAACGTCTTCCGCATAGGTGACGAAATCACGATCCGCGTCGTCAGCGTCAACAAAGACGAACGCGCCATCGACTTCGAAATCGTCGGCATGAAAAACAACCGCAGGGAACGGCCGGCCGAATCCCGCACCTTCCGCTCAGACAGCGGAAAAGGAAAATCCCCGTCACGCAAAAAAGACGACGGAGAATGGTCAACCCGACCACCCAAAAACAACAAAAAGAAAAAGAAAAACAAAAAACACTACGAAAACGCCCCAAGAAGCAAACGTAAAAAGAAGAAATAGGCTGTTTTTGTAATAGATATGCTTTTCTATTTTTAAATGAAAAGGTTTAGCCAATGCAGATTTGGGATATTAAGATAGCTGTCCGTTCCAGCGATTGATTGGAGTGCAAGCCGAAGACTCCTGCGGGAAAAGCGGTGCTGGTGAGACCCCGCAGGCAAAGCCGAGGAGGCTCACCGCCCGCGGAAAGCGAAGGCTTGCACGGAAATCATTAGCGGTATTTAGGACAGAATTATATATTTCGCATAGCTGGGAGCAAAGCTAATCCTTTGCTCCTTTCCTTTTCATACAAATCCTCACTAAAATATGAGATAATAAAAAGCACGACAGAAAGAGAAAAGAGGGGATCCACATGCCAAAGGGAGAAGGCAAACTCATTGCCCAAAACAAAAAAGCACGCCATGACTTCACAGTCGAAGAAACATACGAAGCGGGACTCGTCCTCCAGGGAACCGAAATCAAAGCCATCCGTGCCGGACGCGTGAACCTGAAGGATTCATTCGCACGCATCAGAAACGGCGAAGTCTTCGTTCACCACATGCACATCAGCCCGTATGAACAGGGAAACCGCTACAACCACGAACCGCTTAGGACACGCAAGCTCCTTCTGCACAAAAAGCAAATCAGTAAGCTGATCGGCGAAACGAAGGAAGCAGGCTACTCGCTCGTACCATTGAAACTCTATATTAAAAATGGTGTAGCAAAACTTCTTATCGGCCTTGCCAAAGGTAAGAAGAAGTATGATAAGCGTGAAGATCTGAAACGCAAAGAAGCAAATCGTTCTATCCAGCGTGAATTGGCACAAAGACAAAAGGGAATGTACTGATTTCCGAAATCTTACAATTGCATTCTGCTGTAGATTTGTTATAATAATAGATGTCGCAAGGTAATCAAGCGACTGCAAGAACAATTGAATAAGTGACCAGATTGAACTTATTCTCTCCCGTTCTTCCCTTTGGGGACGTTACGGATTCGACAGGGATAGTTCGAGCTTGGGTCGCGAGCCGTAGGGATCGTCTACGTTAAAACGTCAAAGCCAATAATAACTGGCAAATCAAACAATAACCTAGCTTTAGCAGCGTAATAGCGCTTTAGCTGTTCCTCCCTCCATCGCCTATGTGGTAGGGTAAGGGACTCACTCTTAGTAGGCTACGCCGGATTCCACCGTCTGAGGATGAAGGAAGAGATTAATCAGACTAGCTGCATGGACGCCCGTCGATAGGCAGAAATTGCAGTGAACTCGCGAATATATCGACTACGCTCGTAGACGCCTAAGTGCCGATGTTTCTGGACGTGGGTTCGATTAGTAATTAGTCGCCTTATGTGGCAACACATAAGTGAAAATTTGGCTTTATCGGTGAAACCTAAGTCACACACAGTGTGATATGGCAATGCCGAGCGGTATGTGGAGTAATCCAACAGCCGTGTATCGACTTATAGGCTGCCATCCTGGCAGTACTAGGATGCGGGATCCTGTCTGACATCAGATAAAATCTATATTCCGCATAATACGCCAAAGGACCTCTGCTACACAGGTTCAAGATATAGTCAGTGCCATGTCGAAAGCATGGAAGTGCACGTCCCACCGTCTCCACCAAATACATATTTGGTGGTTTTTATTTTGTCTTAATTTTTATAAGTTATGATTAATAAAATTCTAATCAGGCTCTCTTGAGGTTGGTCTTTTTTTAAAAACACCAACTTATAAATACTTATAAATTGAAAAACCCTTCTTCAAAATCCATTTTGCGTTTTAAACACTCCTTACTGTACTTTCCATTTCGCTTTGTAACTTTGTTATAGTGCTCAAGAATCCAGGCTGCCCGCTTTTTCTTTTTTTCTACCCTTAAATAGGGTGTCACTTCTTTTAGAATATTTAGGACATTATTTTTATTCTTTATTGTAAACGAGTATGAGTTTAAATGTCTGGAAGGGTTATAGTTCTTCTTTTTGGAGATATGACCGGTGGTTAATTTTTGGATGTATTCAAGAAGTTCTAAATCTGTGGACGCAATCGAAATACACGGTCTCCTATGTTCATTTTCATGGATGCGGGTAAGTGTTATGGATCCTTCTCCATCGATAATACCTGCTAAATAGGCAGCTTCCCAATCCTTCAAATTTATCATCCCCTGTCTTCTCTACTTACATCACTTTTCCCTAAAATAGAAGATAGTGAACCTATTTTGGGACAGGTTTATTTTTTTGATTACTTTAGCTTGCAGAGGTAAATCGATGTGAAACTCTAAAATTTTTACAAGTCCCCCTTCACCAATATCGTGAAGGTCTGGCACTCATTTTTTAAAGGAAATGACCTAATAATATATTGCATATTTCAATAAAGTCTTTTTTCCTGTATAATTTTTCATACCAAATGAATTTCCAGAAAGGCTGATTTCTATGCCCATACCAACAAACCATTCAAAACCCGTGCGCCAATCTGCCAAGGAAAATGCGTTCAACCAGATCCAGGAGTGGATCATTGATGGAACTTTGAGTCCTGGCGAAAAATTGAATGATACTGAACTTGCGAATGCATTAGGAAGCAGCAGGACGCCGATACGTGAATCGCTGCAACTTCTGGAAGTGCAGGGGTTTGTCAAAATGTACCCTGGTAAGAGTACGGAAGTCACAGAAATCGAACGTGAAGCAATCAAGGATCTGCTCCCTCCTTTGGCAGCCTTGCAGGCTTTGTCCGCTGAACTGGCAATCGGTCAGATAACAGAGGAGCAGCTGAAACAGCTCGAAGATATCAATGAACATTTCGCAAAGTTGATTCATTCAAATAATGCCTACGCTGCCTTAAAAGTGGATGAAGAATTTCACCAGGTCATTATTGAAATAACCAAAAATACATATATCAAAAACATGGTAAAATCCTTGCAGGCACATGTTCGAAGGCATTTTTTCCATGATTCCATTATTTTAACCGAAAGATCCATCGAGGAACATAAAGCCATTATTACCGCCATGAAAAATGGTGAAAAGGATAAGGCAGCAGCCATCATGAAAGATAACTGGCTCGGTACACTGGAGGACTTTCAAGCATAGACAAATGAAAAGCCGGCCCCGCACATGTGGAGGCCGGCTTTTTCCTATGTTCTTTAAGCATGAACCGGGGCTTTTCTTTGGAAGTGACTGATGAAACCGGTAACGATAATCACGGCAATAGCCGGCAATAGCCACCCAAGCCCTTGATTGTACAGTGGCAATGTCTGTTCATAGAAAACGACAATTGGCTGCATCCAGCTGAAATACTCAATTCCAAATGAGTCGCAGAACGACTTGAGACCATCAAAGATACTGATTAAAAATGTAACCGCGATGGTGGAACTGTAAACAATCGTTGCGTGACTAAACAATGGAGACAGAAATGTCAGGATGATCAGCACAATCGCCAGTGGATATAAGAACATCAGGACCGGTATAGAGTAGGAGATGATATTTGCCAATCCAAAGTTCGCAATCACGAAGGTAATTGTGGCAAAAAAGACTACAAGTTTCTGATAACTGATCTTCGGGAACAACGTATGAAAATATTCGGCATTGGCCACTGTCAATCCGATCGCCGTTGTCAGACATGCCAATATGATGGCAATCGCAAGCATAACAGAACCAAGTATGCCGAAGTAGTGGGAGGCAGCGTTACTCAAAATCGGTCCGCCGGTTTCAAAGGTTCCATAAACCTGTGTACTTGTTGCCCCTAGATAAGCAATTCCAACATAAATTACAGCGAGCAGGAATATGGCAATACTGCCTGCTTTAACAGTTGCTCTGAGAATATCGGTATTCGAAGTTACGCCCATTGCACGGATCGCGTTTATCACGATAATACCAAATACCAATGATGCAAGAGCATCCATGGTATTATAACCTTCCAGAAAACCAGTGATAAATGAGCCATTCGTATAAGCAGCTTCCTGCGGTGCTTCCATGCCTCCCATCGGATTGGCTATTGCAGCCGTAAGAAGAACGGCAAGCATGACCACAAGTCCGGGTGCCAAAAACTTGCCGACATTATCAACAAGTTTGGCTGGTTTCAGTGAGAACAAGAGAACCACACCAAAAAATAGTAAGGTGAAAATAAAGAGTCCCATTTGCTGTGAAGACTCATTTATAAAAGGAGCTATTCCCACCTCGTACGCAACGGTACCCGTGCGAGGAGATGCGAAGAACGGCCCGATGGTCAGATAAAGCAGTGACGTGAAACCCACCGCATAAACCGGGTGTACACGGCTTGAAAGTTCCTGAAGGTTACGGCTCCCAGAGAAACTCATTGCGATGATTCCGAGCAGCGGAAGTCCCACTCCTGTAATTAAAAACCCAATGATGGACGGCCAGAGATTGGTTCCTGCATTTTGACCCAGCTGTGCCGGGAAGATCAGGTTTCCAGCGCCGAAAAATAATGCGAAAAGCATGACACCAATGGTTGCGTATGATGAAAAAGTCAATTTTCCCTTCATGAAGTATGCCTCCTATGATGAAATATTTAAGAATAATAATTTCGATATGCAATATATCACTGGAAACTATCATACTCCCCTGATATGCATAATGCAATATATTTCAGAAAATTTTCATATGTAAACTAATGACGTTTGGGAATACTACAATAATATATTCCTCTATCATAGGAGGCAGCCGAAAAGGTGAGATTCTTAGAGAACTCTTGATTGAAGAAATATCGGCTGGAAATATAAAACCATTAATAGAAAAGATTGAAAAGAAAAAGAAAATCGCCGGATTAATGGCGGGTAAGATAAAATTAAAAGATGATTCAAAATAGCATCCTCCAGGGGAATCGGATGAACCTGCCTGTTTTCTATAGTATTAACTCTCTGGCATAAGTAGTTTTATATCCTGATCACCAAATAATCCCCATTCGTCATCTGCACAACATCAGCTTTTAACCCTTTCGCTATATCTACGGTCATCTGTTTTAATTCTTCAAGGTCCTCGCTGTATAGAAGAAGCGGTCCGCCGCTTATGACCCGGTCACGGTCTGAGGTTAAGTATGCCAATATTTGATAAGGCGGCTTCATTGAATTTTCCCTGCCCATGCAGAATCATCCTTTCAAGTTGGTTTTCATCACAGCATGAGATTTCTTTGTGCTTTCGAGCAATGGACATTTTTTTACGGCTTCGATGAAGGCATCCATATCGCGCTTGATTGGAACCAAGGTGATCATGACTTTCCCGTCCACATAATCTTTTCTGGTGAACTGATAGCGTTTGACACCTAGTGCCCTGCACGCTTCGAATAAAGCTGCCTGCCGCTGTCCGAAGTTATCGAGGCTGATCCTGAAATGATTTTCTTTAGGATAGATGACGACGGCCATTCCTTCTTCAGAAAACAGCTTTTCGGCGTTGTCCGTTCCGAGCAGATTGCTGACATACATATCATCTACGTACAGGGAAGACTGTTTCACGGTCACTTTTCCTTCTTTCACTTCCGCAATATCCCCGATCGTTTTGCCTTTTGTAAATCTCTGCAAATAATAAAGCAGTGCGAAACCAGCAAGCGCGCCGCCTGCAATGCATACCCAAAGATTTTTCACATCGAATGCGTTATGAAGAAGAGAAATCACGAGCGACGTGACGAGTGCCGTGATGAATGCAAGATAATTCCTGGCTTCGAATGTTTTGGCGATCCCATCTATGTATGCTTTTCCCCGGTAGGTGAATTCCGTTTCCTCCAAGTCGCTCAAGCTTTCCTTCTCCATTTTCCGGACATCCCTGAATTGCTGGAGTGCCAGCGTAAGAAACGTCACTGCCACAAAATTTTTACTTAATAAGGCAGGGATGGCCACTGCCCCGAGGGCCGCTGCCACAAAACCGGTAATGATTTGTATCAGATATCCATTCGGGTAGCTCGGATATTGCCTGAAATCTTCTTTTATCGTTATGATCCTGGCGATGGTTCCAATCACAATCGCACTGGTGATGGTGTATAGTTCGGGAGTCGTTAATCCAGCTGGTTCCATTAGGTAACACCTCGATTTCATGGATGCAATCGAGATTAGTATGAGGAAACGGCCTGTTTATTATGCGATATGGGAGCCGGGGAAAGAAGTTTATCATAAGTTGAGAATAATCATTCAACAAAAAAGAACCAGGCAGCAATTGCCTAGTTCCTCTTCGATTTAAAATAACTCCTCGCTGTCATATAGCTCAGCAGCGCGACGGTAAGGATGGACAAAATCATGTGTAAGGAAGATGTGATAGGGCTGAGTTCCTCCGTTTTAACTACAAATCCTCCGAACGTGGCAAGTGCAGCCAGCAAAATCAGCAGTAAAGCTGATTTCTTCATCACATTGAACCTTATGGATAAGAAAAGGGCATAGCCGATATAGAAAAGAGTCAGCAATCCCAATATTCCGTGGACCAGATAGACAACGTTTGCAAGCGCGAATTCCGTGTGATTCACCTCAAAGATCTGTTCGCTGAGCCGGAAATGCTTAAAGATTGCACCGATCAGTATTTCACTCATCAGGGCGGCAAAGCCGATGATCAGTGGTTTTTTTATTTCCTTGTATTTAATGTCATAGGTTCGATCGCTTAATCCTGCATAAAGGAAGACCAGGGAAATCAATAGAAACAGACTGAACATCACATCGAGCGTCGTGAATCCGGTTGGTGTCCCGAGCAGCACATTCATCCCGCCGATCATCGCCTGCGTAAACAGGAGCAGCAAGGAAAGGATCGAGATGAATTTCACCTGCTTCACCGACGTTTTCTTCCAGGCCAGGATGGCGTTGATTAAGATGAACAGACCAAGCAGGGTCGTGAATAACCGGTGGGAATATTCAATTATGATATGGTAGTCCGTGATATCCGGAATGACTTTACCATTGCAGATCGGCCAATCCGTACCGCAGGCGTCGCCTGAGTTGGTCGCCACGACCAGATTGCCGAGAACCAGGGCTGCAATCGTCAGGAAGACCGTAAATAATGAGAATTTATTTTTCATTTCATAAAAGTCCTTTCATATTTGAATCGCCTATATTGATGTCTGTTCATATACTATCAGCTTGGCCGGCTTCCTACAAAAGATAGGTATAGAGTTCACATAACGTTCATCATTTATCAAAAAATAAGGCAAGCGGTCATCCTCACTTTTTTCCAAAATCAAAGGAACGCATTGACACAGGAAGTATATTTTTTTATCATTTAATTATAATATATGAACACATTATCATATATAAGAATAGAATGGGAGTGTCAACATGGGAAAAGATAAGGATAAGAAGCATGAGTTGGACACACAGCATCATGATGAAATAGAAGATACAAAAGAAACTTGCGTGGAAATCGATGAAGAAACACTGTTCATCGTGACCCAGACGTTCAAAGCTTTATCTGAACCAACACGGGTGCGGATTCTGCACTTATTGGCTCAAAAAGAGCATTCAGTGAATGAGATTGCCGAGAAGCTGTCATTGCTTCAAACCACGGTTTCCCATCAGCTGCGCTTCCTGAAAAATCTGCGCCTGGTGAAATATCGACGGGAAGGCACGACATTGTATTATTCAGCTGATGACGATCATGTGATGAACATGCTCCAGCAAACCATGCACCATGCCAGACACCACTAAGTATCATGGGGGAGTTCAAGATGGACGAATATAAACTTCAGGGACTTTCGTGCGGAAATTGCGCGAGGGAAATGGAAGAAGAAATCAATAAGCTTGAAAACGGGGAAGGATCAAGGATCCTGTATAACAGCAGCAAACTGGTGCTCGCCAAGGGAGTCGACATGCAAAAAGTCGAAAAGATCCTTTCCTCGGATGGTGCAGCCATTATCAGAAGTCATGATGACAGTGAAGCCGGCGGCCATGAACATGACCACGCTCATGCTCATACGCATGATAGCAGCTCAAAAATCAAGATCCTGCTGGGGATTTCAGCCATCATCTTTTTGTCTGCCATTTATGTCGATACCCAGTGGAATAATCTTGTCCCGGTCTTCATGTATCTTACTGCGGCCGCTACGAGCGGGTACCCTACGTTCATTAAAGGGGCCAAGAACTTACTAAAGTTTAAGTTCAACATCGACACACTCATGACCATCGCCCTGATCGGTGCATTTTCCATCGGCGAGTGGAAGGAAGGTACACTTGTTGCGATCCTGTTCGGAGTCAATGAACTGTTGGAAGGCATGGGGATGGAAAAGGCAAGGAAATCGATGGAGGAACTCTTGAAGGTAGCACCTAAGGAAGCGATCCTTATAGAGGGTGACATAGAAAGGGTCGTCCCGATCGAAACCCTTAAAACCGGCGACCTTGTCCTTGTGAAATCCGGACAGAAAATCCCGTCGGATGGAATCGTCGCAGCCGGGAAGAGCTCGGTCAATGAAGCGGCCATCACCGGGGAAGCCATGCCGGTTGAAAAAGAGCCGGATGAGAAGGTCTTCGGGGGAAGCATCAACAATGAAGGTGTACTGAAAGTGAAAATCACGAAGGAATACAAAGATTCTTCCCTTGCAAAAATCCTTCATTTGGTCGAAGAGGCTCATGAAACGAAGACGCCGACAGAACAGTTCATCAATCGGTTTGCACGCTATTATACACCGCTCATCATGATCATTGCGGCTCTCGTGATGGTCGTCCCGCCGCTGTTCATGAACGGCGATTGGGGGGCATGGTTTTATCAGGGCCTTGCCGTACTGATCGTCGGCTGCCCATGTGCTTTGATCCTTTCATCTCCAATCGCGATTGTCTCGGGAATTGCCCGTAATGCCAAAAACGGCATCCTTGTAAAAGGCGGCGTATTCCTTGAGCAGCTCGGTAAGATCGATACGATCGCTTTTGACAAAACAGGAACGCTGACAAAAGGCCATCCGTATGTGGAAAAAACAATCGTATATGATGTAGAGAATTTTTACCGGATTGCCGGTTCGATTGAAAAGACATCGTCCCACCCGATTGCTAAAGCGGTCATTGAAAAAATCAGCCGGGAAAACATCACATACTCAGAACCCGAAGAAATCAATACGATATCAGGCCAAGGGGTTTCCGCAGTGATCGAGGGAACTACCTATAAGGTGGGAAATGAGAAAAGCCTCGGCTTTACTTTATCTCAACAGACGGAAACGGATATCAATTCATTGAAGGATGCCGGCTATACCTTAGTGATCGTTTCAGATGAAGAGAAGGTATTAGGGGTCTTTGGCATCACTGATGAGATCCGCGAAGAAAGCAAGGGAATCATTTCCGAACTTTATTCAGCAGGCATCAACAATGCCGTCATGCTGACAGGTGATCACCATAAGACCGCTGAAAAGGTGGCAAAGCAAGTAGGTTTGACTGACTACTACGCGAATCTTCTGCCTGACGAAAAAGTTGCCAAGGTGAAGGAGCTGACGGCAAAAGGAAAGACTGCGATGGTTGGGGACGGCATCAATGATGCGCCGGCACTTGCCACGGCGGATCTCGGTATCGCAATGGGGAAAGGAACGGACAGCGTTATTGAAACCGCAGATATCGTCCTGATGCAGGACCACCTCGGCAAGCTGCCGTCTGCCATCACGATTTCAAAACGCGTCAACAAGATCATCAAGCTGAACATTTCACTTGCGCTCGGATTGAAGCTGATTGCACTGTTACTGACCATTCCGGGGCTGCTGACACTATGGATTGCCATCCTTTCAGACATGGGTGCTACCATCCTGGTGACATTGATCAGTCTCACGATTATGATCGGAGAAAAAAGAGGTGCAGCTTAGAAGAAAGAAACTGATCGACTAGCATATGAATTGAAAAAAGCTGGACTATCATTCAATGGCAGAATTTGAATAAGTCCAGCTTTTTTTAGTGTGATTTTGTTTGAGCTTGTCTAAAGTTTGTAGTTTGTTCCAGCGGTTGATTGGAGTGGAAGACGAAGACTCCTGCGGGAAGAGTAGCTTATGTGAGACCCCGCAGGCTTGCCGAGGAGGCTCACGGGCTACCCGCGGAAAGCGAAGTCTTGCACGTAAATCATTAGCGTTGTTTATAATCCACTCTAAAATGTTCGTCTTTAGACATTGGATTTTTAGTCTGCTCCCAACTTCTTTTTTAGAATCAATGTATTTTGTCACGGAAATGTCATAATAATCCGGGGGAACCGATTAAGAAGCAAAATTTTATTGACGGAACATGAAGGGCTATGTAAAATCAATAAGTGAGAATAATTATCATTTTCAAATACATACATAAGGGTGGAAACAAGAGATGAACATATCAAAACTGCTAAAGCCTTTTATTGCAACAACGGCATTAACTCTTGCACTTGCCGGGTGCGGCGGACAAGACAATTCTGAGGGCGCAAAAGACAACGCTTCCAAAAAAGAAGAAAAGGTAGTCAATGTATACACTGCCAGACATTATGAAGCTGACGATCAAGTATATAAAGACTTCACAGAAGAGACAGGCATCAAGGTCAACGTCGTCAAAGGTGAAGCGGAAGAACTTATCGAGCGTCTGAAGCGCGAAGGGGAAAGTACGGAAGCGGACTTATTCATCACTGTCGACGGCGGTGTGCTTGCCCACGCAAAAGACAATGATATTCTTCAGGCGGTTGAATCCGATGTTGTGAACGAAAACGTCCCTGAAACGTTCCGTGATAAGGAAAACAAATGGATCGGGATGGCGACAAGGGCCCGCGTCATCGTCTATTCAAAAGACCGTGTGTCAGAAGATCAATTATCGACTTACGAAGACCTGACAAGTGACAAATGGAAAGGCAAAGTGCTTGCCCGTTCATCGACAAGCCTTTACAATCAGTCGCTGCTTGCTTCTTTCATCGAATTGAATGGTGAAAAAGAGGCTGTAAAATGGTCAGAAGGCATCGTGAAAAACTTCGCCCGCCAGCCGGACGGCGGTGACCGCGATCAGGCGAAAGCCATTGCAGCCGGTGTAGGTGATGTAGGAATCATGAATACCTACTATGTAGGCCTGATGGCTAATTCCGAAGATCCTGAGGAAAAGAAAGTAGCAGAAGGCCTGGGCGTATTCTTCCCTAACCAGGAGACTAACGGCACTCATGTCAATGTCAGCGGAATCGGTCTGACGAAGCACAGTAAGCATCCTGAAAATGCCGTGAAGCTGATTGAATATATGACAAGTAAAGATGCTCAGGAATATTTGGCTGCAAACAACTATGAATTCCCGGTAAATGCCGAAGCGAAAAAACCTGAAATCCTTGAGTCATGGGGCAAGTTCAGAATTCAGGATCTGGACTTTGATACTCTGGGGAAACATAATCAAAAAGCCATTGAAATCTTTAATAAAACAGGCTGGAAATAATCATGAGAATACAATCTGTTAAACATTTTTTTCGAAAAGATTTTAACGGATGGTGGCTGGTAAGCTTGATCGGGGCAGCAATCATATTGCTGCCCATCTTGTTTATCTTTTTTTCTATTTTCCAGGAACCGAATGAAAACTGGTATCAAATAAAAGAATATCTCTTGAAAAATTATGCCGCCAATTCGATTATCCTCGTTTTGTTGACGGGGTTATTTACAGCGGTTCTGGGAGTCAGCCTCGCTTGGATCGTTGCCGCTTATGATTTTCCGATGAGACGCTTTTTCAGCTGGGGGCTCCTTCTTCCGCTGGCGATCCCGCCATATATTGCAGCTTATACCTACCGGACGATGCTGAGTTACACGGGAGTCGTTCAGGTGACATTAAGGAATCAGTTTGATTATCAGATTGATCCGGAGTGGCTGGCAATCTCCTCCCTGAGAGGCGCCGTCTTCATCTTTACAATTTTCCTATTTCCATATGTTTATATCATGTGCAGGGCATTCCTCGAAAACCAGAGCGCTTCTTTCCTTGAAAATGCCAGGCTTCTGGGGAGGAAACCGTTCTCGATATTTGTAAGGATCGTACTCCCGCTGTCAAGGCCGGCAATGGTGGCAGGCGCTGTGCTCGTGGTGTATGAAGTGCTGAGTGACTATGGTGTGACAAGTTACTTTGGCATTCACACGATCACAACGGCGATATTTCAGACATGGTTCGGGATGTATGACGCAGACTCGGCAATGAGGCTTGCTGCCTGGCTGATGGTCATTGTGGTTGGGTTATTTTTCATCGAAAAATGGCTCAGGCAGGGGAGAAGATATAGTATCGGCAGTAAAGCAAGGCCGCTTGCACGTCAGCGGCTGAGAGGGCTGCCTGCTGCAGCTGCTTTCGCTTATTGTCTCTTGATCTTCCTACTCGGCTTCCTCATCCCCGTAATCCAGCTCTTGGCGTGGTCCAAGCTTACATTTGCGAAAGTATGGGATGATTCATTTTTCACCTTATTGAATCAGACGGTTTATGTCGCACTGATAGCGACGGTACTCATTCTATTATTTGCAGTGATCCTTGCGAATGTGACGCGCACTCAATCATCCGGGACGTACATCTTATCGAAACTGGCTACCGCTGGCTATTCGATCCCCGGTGCGATCATAGCGATCGGGATCCTTGCCCTGTTCATAGAACTTGATTCACTGCTTGCACCATTTTACTCTTATATGGGGTGGGGCAATGCCCCCCTCATTCTGAGCCTGTCCCTTTCCATGCTCGTGATCGGATATACGATCCGCTTTATGGCAACGGGTTATAATGCGGTGGAAGTCGGGTTTGAGAAAATCGGGCCAAAATATACGGAAGCGTCAAGAATGCTCGGTTTCGGGGTGACGAAAACCTTTTTCAAAGTGGATCTGCCTTTGATCAAAGGAGCTTTATTCAGCGGATTCATCCTGACTTTCGTTGAGATCATTAAAGAACTGCCCCTGGCTCTCTTGCTCAGGCCGTTTAATTTTGACACACTTGCTACGAAAACATACCAATATGCAAAAGATGAAATGATACATGAAGCAGCCATCCCGTCCCTGATGATCATTCTGTTAAGTGTCGTATCAGTGGCGGTATTCCAAATGATTGATAGGAAGGTGAAGAAATGAACATCCTTACGATCAATAATCTGACCTTTTCTTTTCCAAAGTCACGTAACCCCGTGATAGAAGAGTTTTCTTTTTCCATGAATGAGGGAGAAATCGTTGGGATCCTCGGTGAAAGCGGAAGCGGAAAAAGTACGCTCCTCCGCTTGATTTCCGGCCTGGAAATCCCTCGAGGAGGCACCATCGAAATCGCAGGCAGGGAAGTGGCCGGCGAGAAGACGTTCGTTCAGCCTGAAAACCGGGGAGTGGGCATGGTGTTTCAGGATTATGCCCTTTTCCCTCATATGTCGGTAAGGGATAACCTCCTTTTCGGATTGTCCCGGCTTCCAAGGAAAGAAAGGAATCCCCGTGTGAGGGAGATGCTTGAGCTTATACAGATGACAGAGTTCGAGAAAAGATATCCCCATCAGCTGAGCGGTGGACAGCAGCAGCGGATCGCGCTGGCCAGGGCACTTGCCCCCAAGCCGGAACTGCTGCTGATGGATGAGCCATTCAGCAATCTGGATGCAAGCCTGAAGGGTGCCATCAGGGATGAACTCCGAACCATATTGAAGAAGGCAAACATGACCTGTATCATGGTCTCGCATGACAAAGAAGACGTACAGGCCATTTGCGACAGGAGCCTTGTTTTTGGAAAAAAGGATGACCCTCTGCAGCAGACCCCCGGTAATGACTGGGAGCTCACTTTTTTAAAGTAGATTTTATCTTTAGGAGACTGGAACAAAAGTAATTTAGTCTAGTAAAACCCGAACTAACTTGCATGAGATGAGGCAAATTAGTCCGGGTTTTTAATTTGTTCATTGTCCATTTAGGATTTAGTTCTTTCCAGCGGTTGATTGGAGTGCAAGACGAAGACTCCTGCGGGAAGAGTAGCTTATGTGAGACCCCGGAGGCGAAGCCGAGGAGGCTCACGGGCTACCCGCGGAAAGCGAAGTCTTGCACGGAAATCATTAGCGTTATTTAGTGTTCATTCTAAAAGGTTTCCCTGTAAACCATGTCTTTAAAGTTTTGCCTCACCCTCTTGCTTTATTTTGTCAGTCAGTTTATGGCAAAGAGTAAAAAGCGTTGCTTCCTTACTCAAATATTGATAGAATCTCGTTGGTGGTACTGAAAACGCACACAAAAGGGGTAGAGACATGACGACTGCTACTAGCGGATACAGAATAGAAAAAGATTTCCTCGGGCAAAAAGAAGTGCCTGAGAATGTATATTATGGAATACAGACGCTCAGGGCGGTGGAGAACTTCCCTGTGACAGGTTATAGAATTCATAAAGAAATGATTGACGCGCTCGCCGTTGTCAAGAAAGCGGCGGCGCTTGCGAATATGGAGACGACACGCCTTTATAAAGGAATCGGCGACGCTATCGTCCAGGCTTGTGATGATATTCTCGCAGGGAAGCTGCATGAGCATTTCATCGTCGACCCGATTCAGGGAGGCGCCGGTACGTCCATCAATATGAATGCGAATGAAGTCATCGCCAATCGTGCACTTGAACTGCTTTCCCACCATAAAGGGGAATACGGGAAAGTAAGCCCGAACAGTCACGTGAATATGGCACAGTCGACCAATGACGTCTTCCCGACGGTCATCCATATCTCCACATTGAAACTGTTGGACAAGCTCCTGATCACGATGGAGGATATGCTGGCCGTCTTTAAAAAGAAGGCACAGGAATTCGACCATGTCATCAAGATGGGCAGGACCCATCTTCAGGATGCCGTTCCTGTCCGTCTCGGTCAGGAGTTCGAGGCGTACAGCCGCGTTGTTGAGCGTGATATCAAGCGCATCGGACGTACGCGCGAGCATCTGTACGAAGTGAATATGGGTGCGACGGCAGTGGGAACAGGATTGAATGCCGACCCTGAATATATTCAAAGTGTCGTGAAGCATCTGGCTGACATCAGCGGGCTGCCTTTGACTGGTGCCGAGCACCTTGTCGATGCGACACAGAATACGGATGCCTATACAGAGGTATCTTCTACATTGAAGGTATGTATGACGAATATGTCCAAGATCGCAAATGATCTGCGCCTGATGGCTTCAGGACCGCGTGCAGGCCTGGGTGAGATCTCCCTTCCTGCGAGGCAGCCGGGTTCGTCGATCATGCCTGGAAAAGTGAATCCGGTCATGCCGGAGCTCATCAATCAAGTGGCATTCCAGGTGATGGGGAATGACCAGACCATTTCCCTTGCTTCTGAAGCAGGGCAGCTTGAACTGAATGTGATGGAACCGGTCCTTGTATTCAACCTTCTTCAATCCATCAGCATCATGAATAACGCGTTCAGAAGCTTCACCGACAACTGCCTGAGCGGCATCGAAGCAAATGAGACACGCATGAAGGAATATGTGGAAAACAGCGTCGGAATCATCACCGCGGTGAATCCGCATCTCGGTTACGAAGTCGTTTCCAGGATTGCAAGGGAAGCGATCCTGAAAGGGAAATCGGTACGGGAACTTTGCCTGGAATACGATGTTCTGACAGAGGAAGAACTTGATTTGATCTTGAACCCTTATGAAATGACGAATCCCGGGATCGCAGGCCGTGTCTTGTTTGATCGGGAATAAATGATATTGCCTGTCTTTTTACAGGAAAAAAGCTTGCAGACAAAATCCGTAAATCGGATCTAGTCTGCAAGTTTTTTTGCTTTGATGGGTATTATTCAGGGCCGGGGAGCAAATCATTCCGGGCAATGTAACCTCCTTTAGTTCAGCGTGTTGGAAATCTTTTCTGCACTCTATGGCCTCTGGCTTGTTTTCTTCTTTATAGAAAGGGTAATGGAATATGGGGAAATAAGACAAAGTTTTAAAGGAAGAGGAGGACTGGGGTTTACATGAGTAAGAAGCGTTTGATCGATTACAGAATTTTTCTTCCCTCATTACTGATTGTAATGGGGATCAGTATTCCATTTGCCTTTTATGAGGCAGAGTCTTTGGAGCTGTTGAACTCCATCTTTAATACGATTGTGGATGTATTCAGCTGGGGCTATCTCTGGTATGGGGTGATCCTCGTGGCAGCGGCATTATATTTTTCTTTTTCAAAATATGGAAAGGTCGTCCTCGGGGATCCGGCCGAGAAGCCCAGATTTACTTTATTCGAATATGCATCGATTTTGATTGCGATGGGGATAGGATCCACGATCATGAGGACGGGGATGCTACAATGGACTTCCGTTGCAAACGATCCGCCTGCGGGAGTGGATCCCGGATCTGCAGAGTCATTACTTTGGGGTAATTCCTACAGCATGTTCCTGTGGGGCTTTCAGGTGTTCGCGATCTTTGTGATGATCGCGCCGGCAATGGGATATGTCCTTCACGTGCAAAAACGCCCATTAATGAGAATTTCAGAAGCATGCAGGGTCCTGTTTGGTGACAGGTTTACAGATGGATGGGGCGGAAAGGTCCTCGATATCTTATTCCTTATCAGTATATTGACAGGTGCCGCCGTGACGCTTGGGCTTGGTGCTCCGATTATTACATATAATTTATCGAGTCTGTTAAATATGGAAGTCACCTTTGGTATGACGATCATCGTCACTGCTGTCTGGGTATTTTTATTTTCGCTGAGTGCGTACCTGGGGATCGAGAAGGGCATTAAACGCTTAAGTACACTTAATATGTATTTGGCTGGACTATTTGCCGTTTTGATCCTCATTGCAGGACCCGGTGTCTTTATTTTGAATTATTTTACCGACAGTGTTTCATTTTTATTGAGTCATTATCTTACCTTTTCTTTAAATACGGATTCCGTTCACGGAGGTGAGCCATCCCATGTCCAGAGCAATACTGTATTCTGGTTCGCCTACAGCGCGACTTGGGCGATGCTTCACAGTGTATTTGCAGCTAAAATATCAAAGGGACGGACGATCAAAGAGATGATCCTTACCTACCTCCTGGCACCGACTATGATCTCCTGGATCGCCACAGGTGTTCTGGGTGGACTCGGAGTGCACCGCTATCTGACTGGGGAACTGTCCATCCTGAAGCTTGTCAGGCAGGATGAAAGGATGGCTGCGATCCCGGAAATTCTAAATACACTGCCTATCGGCGGCATCATGATTGTTATCTTTATCATCGTCGCACTCATATTCCTCACTACAACACTTGATTCTACTACCTATACCGTAGCGGCATATACAAGTACCAGGGATATGAGTCAACATGAGCCGGCCAAACTTCTCCGCATCGTGATCGCAGGGGTTATTGCAGGTCTTGCTCTATTACTTATGCGCATAGGCGGACTGGCGCCGCTCGAAGTGATCTCGGGGCTCATGGGCCTGCCGATCATCGTGGTCCAATTTATTTTGATTTATGCTGCCAAAAAGATGATGGATGAAGATCAGGCATGGAAATATAATATCCGGAAATAAGAAAAATACAAAAAACCTCTCATCGTTTAACTGCGAAGAGAGGTTTTTTGTACTCTTTCGGGTTGATGATCAGGCTTGAACCGGCCGGAAAAAACTTTTTCGTATAAGAATTGAAACCCGTACATGGAAATGGACTTAGCTAAAAAGAGCAATGAAAGCTGTAATCTGGTGAATTTTCTTAATGTTACATACTTGATTTTCTTGAACCAATTCAGCATGACAATGGTGAAAAAGGCGTCTACGATTAAATTGGTGACGAAATAGGACATGAATTTTCCATATGTGAATTTAAAAATCCATAGTGACCCGATAAAGAAAGGCCCAAAGATTAAAGGCAGTTCAGCCAGGACATTCGGTTTAAGAGATGAAGAGAACGACCACCAATTCCTTTTCTCAGCCACACTGCCTTCCACCAATAGATAGATGCTCATAAAAAATGTACCAGGCAAAAAACGCTTAAATGTTTTGCTGCCGATAAACGGGAGGGACAACCAGGGGAGCAGGGCCATCAGCAGGATCAACAGGTTTCTTTTTTTCATAACAGACACCCTTTACATAATAGTGGTGGTTTTATTTTTCCTTTTCCATGAAGATTTTATGTGTCTTTACAGTTGATTTTGAAAGAGTGCCTTCTTTTTTACTTCCCCTCAAAATATATACATATAAAAAGGGGGTTAAGATGTGGCAAAACAAATGATCACGTTGTGGGAGGAGCACTTATTCTGGCTGGAAGTGCTGCAGGACCACGCATATTTCATCCGGGATAATCTTTCTCCGGCGGAAACGGAGTATGTAAAAGTTGCAGAGCGGTACATTCAGAAGTTTGGAGGGCTGATTGAACAATTGAATTCTGTTCCCCGTGGCGCAGGTCCTGGGGATGAAGCCATGATCCGATTTTCAAGGGACGTGTGGCCGGTGGCAAAAGGGTACTTTGAGTTTGAAGGGATGCTTCAGTCATTGAGGATCGATAATAAAGTGAATCTCAATCTGTCACCGACCTATCTGAACGGAACGCTGGCTGAAAATCAGGAGTACCTGCGGTTTCTCGGGTTTCTTGTGGAGGGGAAGGAACCCGAGCCGCTTCATCTGGTCGAATTGATGGACCTGTGGCTCGAGGATCAGCTCGGCCACGCATTGTTATTCCAGAACATGCTCGATCCCATCGAAATCGGGGCGAACAGGCGTGCAGAAGCGTATATCGATCAATATCAGGTATTTATCATTCAAAACCGGCATCTGAAAGGATATCTGAGATTCAAGCAGCCCGGCTTTGCCCGGCAGAGGGAATTCGCACTCGAGGTAGGACAGACGACATTGGAGATGAGCCAATATATATCCGGGATGGTGGAAAAATATAAAAAGAAGAAACTCCTCAACAAAACCACCCTCCGTTTCCTGGAGCACCACTTTCCCGAAACCTGTTACTTCATCAAAAGACTCAGTTATTTTTCACCAAAGCTGAAAGAAGCCGCGGGACAATGCTCTTTGAAGAGGGCTTCATATTTGTGAAAGGGATGGAGAGACAAAAGTACCCGGACAAATTTGCATTTTAAGAGGCAATTTTGTCCGGGTACTAATTTGTTCAAATGGACATCTGAATTTAGCTTCTTCCAGCGGTTGATTGGAGTGCAAGACGGAGACTCCTATCAGAAAAGTGGAAGGGCTTTGCTCAGAGGCTTATGGCATGTGCCTCTAAGCCCTGGAACTGGACAGTTCCTCTATCCGTTAATAGGAGGAGGCTCACCAGCCGCCCGCGGAAAGCGGAGTCTTGCACGGAAATCATAAGCGGTAGTTGCAAGCCTTTACTTAAAATGTTCGCCTTTATGGGATGATTTTTACTTATGTCCCAGCTTCTTTTTAGTGTGTGAACCATCCATTTATATATTTTAGGAATATAAAAATAGCTGAGTTAATTTTTTGGGGTACCTCAATGACAAAACTATAAAATAACTGTCACAAATAGTCCTCGAATATCAGTATAATTCTGAATAATCAATCCATAAAACGCTCTCAATGCTATTTAAAAATAGTGTTGGGAGTCATTTTTTTGCCTCTTGAGCAATTCTTTCCAACATTGTTACCGTTTTGTGAATAACTTTCGTCTAAATTTCGAAAATCAGGTTACAGTTCGGTTAAAGGGGGGTACCTTCTTAAAAGAATTTGATAATATGATGCTACATCTGTTAAATACGAAGTAAAGGAAGGTGAACCCTTTGTTTGATAAATTCAAGCCATACCTGATTGTGCTGATCAGTCTGGTTTCATTATTTTTTATCATCATATTCAGTTCGGGAAGCGAGATGATCGTTCTCGATCCGAAAGGGCCTGTCGGGGCTGTTCAAAAAGATTTGATCATGCTGTCGATTTACTACATGCTTGGCATCATGGTCGTTGTTCTATCATTCTTTACATTTATTCTATTAAGATATAGAAGCAGCCGGAAAGGTGATTACAGGCCTGAGATGCATGGAAGCACGAAGCTTGAGATCATCTGGACGCTGATTCCTGTGTTGATCGTCATCGCTTTGTCGATCCCGAACACAAAGGCTTTATATGAACTGAAAGAAGCACCGAAAGCGACCGCGCACAAGGATCCGATCGTAATCCATGCGACTGCTGTCGACTGGAAATGGATCTTCAGTTATCCGGAAGAGGGGATCGAGACGGTGAACTATGTGAATGTTCCCGAAGATCACCCAATCCTGTTCAAGGTGACCGCTGCGGACTCCATGGCTTCATTCTGGGTGCCGCAAATCGGAGGCCAGATTTACGGGATGCCGGGAATGGTGAATGACTTATACTTACAGGCGGATGAGCCTGGAACATATGACGGCCGCAACTCGAACTTCACGGGTGAAGGCATGACCCACCAGACGTTCGATTTTGTGGCGATGAAAGAAGGAAAGTACGAAGACTGGGTGAAAGAGGTCCAGGACAGCGAACCGAAGCTGGATAAAAAGACGTATGAAAAGCTCATGCTTCCTGGTACGGTTGATGAAATGACGTTCTCTTCCACTCACTTATCCATTGTTGATCATGGCAAGAATTCGGAATATGCATTTGCCATCCGTGAAAAATACGGTGTGACTGATAAATCGTACGGTGCGAGCGAGGATGCTGAATCCTCCCACAGCGGACACGGAGGCCATGGCAATGACGAAAGCCAAGAGGGTCACAAAAAAAGTGACGATGACATGGAAGATATGCAGCACGAATCCAACGAAGGACACGAGCATTAAGAAAGGAGGACCACTCTAGATGATTGATTTTATAAAAGATAATTTAATCCTCAATGATCCGTTGATCCTTGGAGCCAATATCTCCATTGTGTTCACTGTCATCGCGATTGTCGCTACACTGACGTATTTCAAAAAGTGGAAGTGGCTTTGGAACGACTGGATCACGAGTGTTGATCATAAAAAGATAGGTATCATGTATATCCTTGCCGCATTGATCATGCTCTTCCGCGGAGGGGTCGATGCATTATTGATGAGGGCCCAGTTGACGGTGCCTAATAACGAGTTTTTATCTTCACAGCACTATAACGAAATCTTTACGACTCATGGTACGATCATGATCCTGTTCATGGCGATGCCATTTTTACTTGGATTGATGAACGTTGTCGTACCGCTTCAGATCGGTGCGAGGGACGTTGCGTTCCCATACTTGAATAACCTGAGTTTCTGGTCATTCATGTTCGGGGCGATCCTGTTCAATATGTCATTCGTATTCGGAGGATCGCCGGATGCGGGCTGGACGAACTATGCACCGCTTGCGATCGAGGGAAGTCACGGACCGGGCATCAACTATTACCTGCTCGGGCTTCAGATTTCAGGTATCGGTACATTGCTGACAGGTATCAACTTCGTGGTGACGATCATCAAGATGCGTGCGCCGGGCATGACCCTGCTTCGCATGCCGATGTTCACCTGGACGACTTTGATTACTGCATTCATCATCGTGTTTGCATTCCCGATCTTGACTGTCACACTTGCGCTGATGACATTTGACCGTTTGTTCGGTACACATTTCTTCACGCTTGCGGACGGCGGGAACCCGATGCTTTGGTCTAACCTGTTCTGGTTATGGGGACATCCGGAAGTATATATCGTTATCCTGCCTGCTTTCGGTATCTTCTCGGAAATCATTGCGACATTTGCAAGAAAAACATTGTTTGGCTATCGATCTATGATTATCTCACTTGCTGCCATTTCACTGCTCAGCTTCATCGTGTGGGTCCATCACTTCTTTACAATGGGCGGAAGTGCGGCAGTGAACAGTGTATTCTCGATCACCACGATGGCAATCGCCATTCCGACCGGGATCAAAATATTCAACTGGCTTGGGACCCTTTATAAGGGAAGGATAGAGTTTACGACTCCGATGATGTGGTCTGTCGCGTTCATCCCGACATTCCTGATCGGCGGGGTGACTGGTGTCATGCTCGGTATGGCTGCAGCTGACTTCCAGTATCACAACAACTACTTCCTGGTAGCCCACTTCCACTACACATTGATCGCCGGTGTCGTATTTGCCTGCTTCGCGGGACTTGTTTACTGGTATCCGAAGATGTTCGGCATCAAGATGAACGAACGAATCGGGAAATGGGCTTTCTGGTTCTTCTCGATCGGATTCAACGTATGTTTCTTACCGCAATTCGTACTTGGATTTGCCGGTATGCCTAGACGTGTGTACACATACGGACCTGAAGACGGCTGGACAGCATTGAATGTCATCTCTTCTGTAGGTGCATTCGGCATGGGTGTCGGCTTCATGATCATCGTGTACAACGTATATTACAGCTACCGTTATGCAAAACGTGAAATGACGGGCGATGCCTGGGACGGCCGCACACTTGAGTGGGCGACAAGCTCAGCAATCCCTCCTCACTACAACTTTGCTCATGTACCGGAAGTGAAGAATGTCGATGCATTCCACTACATGAAGCAGGAATGGAAAGAAAGAGGAAAGCCTGAAGAACCTGAATACAAACCGATCCACATGCCGAACAATGCAGGCGTGCCGTTCATCATGTCCGGTCTCTTCTTTGTTGCAGGATTCGGACTTGTGTTCGAACTATTCTGGCTTGCGATCATTGCGCTCGTCGGGATCTTTGGAACGATGGCACACCGTTCACTTACTTCACACAAGTATGATAAAGGCTATTATGTAAGCGTGGATGAGATAGAAAAAACTGAAAATCGGTTCAAGAGGGAGGCGTGAGTATGGCACATAGTACAAATGTAGATCCAAACACGCCACTGGAATATCAATCGGAAATCGGGAAACTGAATATCTTCGGTTTCTGGATTTTCCTCGGAGCGGAAATGGCGCTCTTCGCCACGATTTTCGCGACGTTCTTTGCCCTTGAAAGTGGAACGGTTGGCGGTCCGCTTCCTGGTGAAGTGTTTGATCTTAAGAATACAATCATCATGACGATGCTTCTGTTGATCAGTAGTTTCACGTCAGGATTATCGATAAATGAATTAAGAAGAAGAAACGTCAAGGGCATGATGGTCTGGCTGATCATCACACTACTCTTCGGCGCCGGGTTCCTTTACATGGAGATTTCGGAGTTCATCCATCTGATCCATGAAGGAGCTGCCATGGGAACCAATGCATACTGGTCTTCATTCTATCTGTTGACCGGAACGCACGGACTTCACGTAACATTGGGTATCCTCTGGATCACCCTTGTCATGTTCCAGGTGAAGAAGCAGGGGCTCAACCCTGATACTGCTAAAAAACTATTTGTATCCAGCTTGTACTGGCACTTCCTTGATTTCGTATGGATCTTCGTGTTTACAAGCGTATACTTGTTAGGGATGGTGGGATAATATGTCAAACAACACATCAAACCACGGCCGTATACCTTGGACTCAAATCATTGGATTCTTCTTGTCAGTCGGATTGACATTCCTCGCAGTCTGGTGGGGACTATACACTGACCTTGCCCGCGGAACCATCGTGGCCATCGTCTTTGTCCTGGCCTTCCTCCAGGCGGCAATCCAGCTGTTCATGTTCATGCACGTAACCGAAGGAGAAGGAAGATGGCAGGTCGGCAAAATGCTGTCAGCAGCCTTCATCGCCATCGTCATCGTAGCAGGATCCGTCTGGGTCATGAACAGCATGCACTAAAATGGGTCAGTGGGGACAGGTACCCTGTCCCAAAAATGAAAAAGGAAGCTTCTGTTATCAGAGGCTTCCTTTTTTTATATTTTTAGAGAGATGATTTTTTTCACACCGTGATGAGAGAAGGCACTGACGAAAAATTTTAAACAAAAAATGGTCAGGCACTATCTTATGCCTGACCATCATTGTTCATTACTTTAAAAGGAAGATTCCATCAGAAACCGGACGCTCACCAGTGGTATCTGATGGTTTGTTTACTAGTGTTCCGCCAACGACCATTGCAGAAGACCCTCCGCCATCAAGGTTCAACCCTTTAACCGCCCCGAGGGACTGGAGAATTTGAGCACTTTCAAAGAAATTTACACCGATGCTTTCTTCGGGATTGCGGCCTTCAACTGTGACAAGCAGGATATTTCCGTTTTCTTTAATGCCGGCAAATGATCTTGGGTGACGATATTGTGCAAAGTGATAGTAGAAATCCTTGCTCCAGGCAAAACCCTCTTCACGTGCCGGAATATCAATCTTGCCTTCATCCATCAGTTGGGGTGCTCCTCCAATGATATCTAAACTGGATGGTGTCTGAATCTGCTTCCCATCTGCTGTTATGCTTTTGGTAATCGTCAATGTTTCCCCTTTTGAAACAGTGTTTTTAAGCCATTCTGCCTGGCCGCCTGTTGCTGAAAGGACGATTCCGCTTTCAGGGATTTTGTGACCTCGCTGATTGAAGGTCTCCACAACTTCTCCTTTCGAATTCAAAACAGCTTCAAAACCGTCTCCTTTTGGAGTAACCTCCCCAAAATAAGAGTTGTATTCAATGATTTCTTCTTGATCGGTACAGGTCACATCATGCTTTGGCTCAATGGTTTCGATGTCACCGACCCCGCCGCAGCTCCTGATCAATCCAGGTTTTCGGTTGATGCCGTCAATCACAGCCGTTTCACCGCTTTCGGTTTTTAATTGTGATGAGGTGGACGTTTCTGCTATCTCTGCAGCATTATCTGAAAGAAGAAGGCTTGTGCGATTCCCAATCGCTTCACTTACCAATTGGCCGTTGACTACTGAAATGCCAGCTGGATCCCCTGGTACACCATCAGTTGAACCTACTACGAAGTAGCCGCCATTCATCCCGGCTAATGCTTGAGTCCGAGCAGCCATGGAAGAAACCGTTTCACGCCCGGTTATACTATCATTTGCAAGGACATTCGTCAGTTCACCTTCAAATTCTTCAGGGTCGATTTCAAGCACATCAACCTTCCACGGGCCAGTTGTTTTTGTGGTTCCGTCATATTCCGAGAATGTGACCTTTGCTTTTTCATAACCACTCGATTTCAATTGGTCAGCGTGCTCTTTTGCGTTACTTTCTTTTTCAAATTCACCCGAACGAACCACATAACCAACATCTTTTACTTCTACATCCGTATATTTTGAATGTTTATTCTTCACCTTATGGAGCATTGCATTGAACCCTTTTTCATTTACCTCTTTTAAAAGTGAGTCTGCTTGTTCCTTTGTTTCAAGAAATGCTACATCCACCGTATAATAGTCTTTTTTTGAAGAGTAACCTCTACTAATGTCGGTATACGTAACTCCTTTGGCTAATTGCTTTGTATTTCGTGATTCTGGCAAATTGGATATTCCGATCGAAAGAGTCTCTTTAGATGTCGTTGCCTGTGTTTCTTTTTCTTCTATCCCAAACGAAAAAATAGCAGAAAGTGATAGAGCAGAGACAATGGCTGTTTTTACAATAGGTCCATACATGATATAACCTCCATACATTTTTTTGATTCACCATAATGCTAGGGGAGATTTAATAACAGAAGATTACACGGGAATAAATATTTGGTTAATTCCGATTTTTTCTTGTGAAAAGATGTTGACATTGGAATCTTCTTACAATAATATAATGATTGATTGATCAATCAATTTTTAAAAGGGAGAGATTTCACATGTCCGCATCACTTTCACTCGAAGAAAAAAAGAAACGTAAAAGGGCGTTGATCCTTCAGGCTGCTGTGAAATTGTTCAGCGAAAACGGCTTCGCCGAGACCCCGATCGCGGCGGTTGCTAAGGAGGCTGGCGTCAGTTTTGGCACCGTTTTTACGTACTTCGAAACAAAGGATGTGCTGTTCGAGGCATCGGTGCTTGAGCCGCTGGAAGAGATAAAGCCTTATTTTTATGAAATAGAAGAACGCTATAGCGGGAACCCGAAGGAGATGATAAAAGAAATGATCCATTGTC
This sequence comes from [Bacillus] enclensis, assembly GCF_001456935.1. Taxonomy (GTDB): domain Bacteria; phylum Bacillota; class Bacilli; order Bacillales; family Bacillaceae_B; genus Rossellomorea; species Rossellomorea enclensis. Next base: position 180,135 of record NZ_KQ758486.1, read on the forward strand.
AGGTCGATCTGTTTTCAAGGAGCATGGATTATCTGCGTCTGATCCAGCAGGTGCTGGCGAGGCCGGACAGATATCCCGAGCTCTTCAAGGAACTTGATGATTTTGTAAATGTGTTTATCGATAAAATCTATCCGGTCATCGCCGAAGGCCAGGAGATGGGATTCTTCTATAAAGATGCCCCGCCTCTGATCGCCCAGTCGTATCTTTCCCTGATCAACGGGATGCGATTGACCTTCATCGATGACTATACAAACCTCGTTTGGAACGATATGAAGATCCAGGCGCTGCGGCTGTTTGGACCGGTCTCGAACGCAAGGGAGGAAATGCAATGAAACTGAGGGACATCCATCCCAACATTAAATTGAGGCTGGGCATTCAGTTCCTGGGCGGGCTTGTATCCATGGCCGTCATCCCGTTCCTGGCCATTTATTTTTCTAAGAAAATCGGGGCAGCCGAAACCGGGATCATCCTCATCCTGACTGTCATCAGCGGCGTGATCGGAGGATTCATCGGCGGGCATGTGTCCGACAAGATCGGCCGCCGGAGCATCATGATCTATTCGGAAATCGGCGTGCTCGTCACCTATCTCTTGATCGCTTTCTGCAACTCCCCCTGGTATGATCTGCCGTATGTATCCGCGGTGTTTTTCGTCTTCAATATGTTTGCAGGCGGGATGCTGCAGCCGGCTGCCCAGGCGATGATCATCGATGTGACGGATACCGAGTCCAGGAAGCTCGTGTTCACGATCAGCTACTGGCTGGGGAACCTTGCCACCGCACTTGGGGGCATCATGGGTGCCTTCCTGTTTAAAAGCTATTTATTCGAACTGTTCATCGGGATATCGGCCATCTCGCTTTTATCCGTCGTCATCACTTTTTTCTTCATCTCAGAAACCTACACACCAGCTCCCGTCAAGCCTTCAACAGGAAAAAGAAAATCTTCACCCTTCGATTTTTTAAAAAGCTATTCTGCCGTTATAAAAGACAGACTGTTCATGTTTTACATCGTTGGTGCCGTGTTCATTTTTACCCTTGAACAGTCATTGACCAACTATATCGGGATCCGCCTTGAGCGGGATATCCCCGAGCAGGGGGCAACACTATTCGGCCTTGACTTCACAATCGACGGCACAAAGGTACTCGGATTCCTTAAAACCGAAAATACCCTGCTCGTCGTCCTGTTGTCCGCGGTTGTTTTATACCTTTTTAAAAAATGGAAAGACAAGTGGAATCTCGTGACGGGCATGTTCATCTTTTCCGTCAGTTTCAGCGCACTGGCCTTCATCAGCAATATATGGATTCTCTTCATCCTCATCTTCGTGGGTACGATCGGCGAGCTCATGTATGTACCGGTGAAACAGGCCATGATCGGCGAACTTGCCCCGTCCAACGCACGAAGTACGTACATGGCATTTTACAGCCTGACCTTTTACGGTGCGATGATCATCGCGTCGCTTTTAATCATCGTCGGCGAATGGATCAGTCCGGTGATGATGGGCGGTATACTGCTCATTCTCGGCTTAACAGGAACTTGCCTCTATTATTTCATCACGAGGTCGCTTGAAGGGCGGGAAGCGGTCACCGAGGAACTGAAGTCGTCCGTTCCTTCTTGACATGAAAAAAGGACACGGAGTTTTATCCGTGTCCTTAATGCGCAGTCGCTTCAAGCTGGACACGGAATTTTATCCACATCCTAAAAGTGCTGCCGATTCAACTGGGACAGTGAACCTGTCCCGATGTTAATGGGGCATATTCCCCGGCTGCTGGGGAGCGGTTGTATAGCTCTGCAGCATCTGGGCCATATCCTGGTCGTTCAGCTGCGGCACCTGATAGTAGCCGTGTTTGTTCTGATACAAGAAAATCTCATAGCTCATTTCAATGAAGTTCGGCACACTGTCCGCAACGACGCGGCGAAGTACCGGATTGGTCATCTCAAGGGCCGTCATTGCAAGCAGGGTCGCAAGCGATTTGGTCTGTCCGAGCATATAGGCAGACAGTCCTTTATCGGACAGTTCATTAACCGACTGGTTCGGTTTCTTTGGCTGCCCCGGCTTGATGCCGTAAACCGTGTCGTTGGTTTGGGTCATTTTATATTGCTGGGTAGGAACCTGAGGGTCGCGCCCCGTTGAAAAGCTGCCTACGATTGTGTTGTACATCGTCGTAACGAATGTGGATTGGCGTTTGACGATCTCGTTCAGCTCGGGATCCTGGATATGCTGATCATACATTTGATATTGATCAAGCATGCTGATGATCCCTGCAATCACCTCGTGGGCATCAAATAATTCGTGGCCGCCGTGGTTTTTATTCGGCTGGTTCATGGTTTGATTATTCATTCCCATTCCCTGCTTGGGAGTCGGATTCATATTAGTCTGGTTTTGCTGATTTTGTTGATTTAACATGATGTTTCCCTCCTGAATCGTAGTAGACATCCTCATTAGATTTCCCTCGGATACAGATAATCATGTATGGTTTTGATGAAAAACAGGCAAGCGGCTACTACAAGGCGGCCTGTCCGAATATACTAGGAAGAAGTTTTATCAGAGGTGATTTCAAAGATGAGCGTATTTATAAGTTATATCGTACTGGGGTTATCGCTGTCCGCACCGATGGGACCGATCAATGCCCTGCAATTGGACAAGGGGATCCGGCTTGGATTCTGGCATGCCTGGCTGGTGGGCGTTGGCGGAATGGCTGCGGATGCAGTCTTCATGCTTCTCATCTACTTCGGGCTAGCACAGTTTGTGGACACGCCTATTGTTCAACTGTTTTTATGGATGTTCGGATTTTTTGTACTCGTCTATACAGGCATTGAAAGTGTCGTAAAAGCAGGTGCCCCTGCCCGGGACTCTCGGCAAAGTGGGGGAGAGACGAAAGCGAAGTCATTCCGCACAGGGTTTTTCATGGCCATTTCCAATCCCCTGAGCATCCTGTTCTGGCTCGGCATTTACGGATCGATCCTGGCAGAGACAACTGAGACCTACCAAGGCGGCCAGGTCCTGATTTGCAGCATGGGAATCTTCCTAGGCATTACACTCTGGGATTTTGCGATGGCTTCAGTCGCCGCCGGAACCGGCAAGTGGTTCAGCGGGCGAATCATCAGATGGATCTCGATCATTTCCGGTCTCGTACTCATCGGGTTCGGGATTTATTTCGGTGTGAAGGCAGCGGGAATTTTGCTGTCATAGACAGACACCCAGAACAGTGCCTCCTAATAGGATAGTGTGTAGTCCGATAGGAGGTATTCGCCCATGTTACGTTCCAAAAGCTGGATTGACCTTCATTTCAATGACATGCCCCAATGGGAGCAGTCAGCCTATACCCAATTTGCACAAATGATGCATGGTGAAGAGCATCCATATCCCTGCGTGCCTGGTATACAGGGATTTCAGAAAGATATGCTCCGCTTTGGATTTGCCGATGACCCAAGGACGGATCGATCAATTGAACAGCTCGCTTCCCTGCTGAAAGAGTACGGAGAAATCTCCCGGGATACAGGGAATTATGCTTCACTGGTCGTCTTCTTTCAATCAGAAGAGCTGGAATCTGCAGACATCGATGATTATCAGGACCTGTTCTGGTCCGTATTGAATAAACTTCATGAACACGATGAAACCCCTTGGCCGGAAGGAATCGCGGAAGACCCCCATCATCACAGCTGGGAGTTTTGTTTCGGCGGGGAGCCTTACTTCGCTTTCTGTGCCACCCCTGCCCATATTAGCCGGAAAAGCCGGCATTTTCCCTGTTTCATGATCGCCTTTCAGCCGCGCTGGGTATTTGACGAGATCAACTCATCCACCGCATTCGGGCAAAAACTGAAAAAAGTCATCCGGAAGCGCCTAGTGGAATACGATGGAATCGATGCTCATCCGAGTCTGAAATGGTACGGCCAGGAGGATAACCACGAGTGGCAGCAGTATTTCCTCAGGGATGACGATTCGTCACTGTCCAAGTGTCCGTTTATGAATAGCCAGAAGAAGATTAAGAGTTGAGGCGCGGTCGTGGTGCTTTGGCTCTTTTTTAGTGCTTGGTTTTTTTGGGGGGTTGTACAGGGCCGGGTATTTGGGTGGCGATGAGGAAGCGGATTTGTCGAATAATCTTTAGTTCGCCCATATATTGTGAATTTCGCCCATAAAATCACAATTTCGCCCATATATCACGGATTTCGCTCATAAAACAGGAGTTCCGCTATCTCAGGCAAGATCTCTCATAAAACAGAGATCCCACATAATCCAGGCAGGATACACCTCTCATAAAACAGAGATCTCACATAATCCAGGCCGGATACCTCTCATATAACAGAAATTCCGGACATAATCCAGCCTGGGGCTCACCCTCATGCTGCAATCTTACATCACCGGAATGTTTTCCAGCTAGAAAGGAAAAAGTAAAAGAGGTATATAGAAGGAGGCCAGAGGATGCGTAAGATTCAACCGAACTGCTGGAGCGAACATGATGAACTGAAGACAGTCGTGGTCTGTTCCCCGACTATAATAGACGTGCCCGACCAGCGCACCGCCGATTATGTCGGCTGGGAAAAGCCCGTTCACCATGAAAAGGCGCAGGAAAACCATGAGAATATGATAAAAGCGATGGAAGATGAGGGTATTCAGGTCATCGACTACTCCCATTACTTAAAAGGCGTGAATGCCGAACTGAATCCACATCTGCTGAACAGGGTGTTTGTGCGGGACCTTGCCTGTGTCTACGGTAACACGGTGATCCCGGGGGATGCCGGCGCGACGATGCGGGCACCGGAATATATACATGCGCACGGACTTTTTAAGGAATGGTTTGATGAAGAGATTTTCAACATAAAAGCCAATAACGAGATGAAAGCACTCGAAAACGGGGACGTATTCGTCCTTGATAAAAATGCAGTATTCATCAACACCGGTCTCAGGACAAGCATTGAAAGCCTTGAAGCCATCCAAAAGAGAATCTTTGCGGCAGGATTTTCAGAGATCGGCCTCATCGATCTGCCCCGGACAGGGGAGACGATGCATCTGGACATGAACTGCAATGTCGCAGGCCGTGACCTCATTGTGGCGAAAAGCTATATGCGATTATTCCCTGTGCAAGTCGTCACTGAAAAAGACTCCTCCTACACCATGACAGGCGACTTCCTTCAACGTCACGGGTTTGAAGTTCTGTGGACGGACAAAGTGAAGCATACAGTCGCGGATATCAATTTCCTGAACCTGAATCCGGAAACGCTTCTGGTCAGTACCAAAATCAACAAGAGCATCCTTCATGACCATCCTAAATTGAAGAATAAAAAGCTCATCGAGATCGATGTGAATGAACTGGAAAAAGGCGGAGGCGGCATCCGCTGCATGACGCTGCCGCTTGAACGCAGGTGAACAGCCTGAATCACCTGCTGAAAAACGGACCTTATTCAGCAGGTTAATTTCAACTGAAGTTCAGCAGGTGAAAATATGGGAAGAATTCACCAGCTGAACCACACTGACGTCAATAGCCGTCTAACAAAATAATGGACCTCCCCGATAAAAGGGCAGGTCCATTTCCATCACTTTTCCATAAAATCATACGAAGTCCAGCACCGGTTCATCGCGATGCCTTTCTGTTCGGCATATTCGTCTCCCCATTTGCACATTTCAAATAAGGTCGACTGCAGTTTTTTTCCCATTTCGGTCGTGGAATACTCAACCCGGGGCGGAACCTCCTGATAGACCCTTCTTGCTACAAGTCCGTGTTCCTCCAGTTCCCTGAGCTGCTGGGTCAGCATTTTCTGGGTGATGTTCGGTAATGATCGCTTCAGCTCATTAAACCTTTTCACCCCTTCATTCAGATTCCAGAGGATCAGCACTTTCCATTTTCCGCCGATGACATCGATCACGAGGTCGATGGCGCATTGATATTCGGGGTTGAGTTCCTTCATAGTATGACAGCGCTCCTCTCTAATGAACTATCATCATCCTAAGGTACCCAAACGGTAACTAGGATACAAAATAGTGCCTACTTGTCATTCGATTCAACAGTATATATTATATACCACATGAGAAATAAATAAAGATTTGTCAGGAGTGAAGATAAATGAAAGCATTGCTTCTTAAAGATAAAGGGTTATGGAAAGACATGAAACTGGAGGAAACGGAAAAACCGGCGCCGGGTAATGGTGAGTTATTAGTCGAGGTGCATGCAGTCGGCTTGAATCCGGTCGATTATAAGACGGCCACAAATGGAATGCCAAACTGGACATACCCTCATATTCTGGGTCTTGATGTTGCCGGGGTAGTCGCAGAAGTCGGAGATGGTGTAACCGGTTGGAAAAGAGGCGACCGTATCGTCTATCATGGAGATTTTTCGAAAAAAGGCGGGTATGCAGAATTTGCTTTGATCACCGCCCATACAGCATCAAAATTGCCTGACAGCATTTCTTTTGAAGAGGCAGCTGCACTTCCTACAGCCGGATATACAGCGTATCAGGCACTTCACCGCAAATTGCCATTGGATCAAATCGACACCATCCTCATCCACGGCGGTGCCGGGGGAGTAGGCGGATTCGGCGTCCAGCTTGCAAAGCTTGCAGGGAAAACCGTCATCTCAACGGCTTCTTCACATAATCATGAGTATGTGAAATCGCTCGGTGCCGACTATGTCATCGATTATCGTGAAGAAAACGTGAAAGAGAGAGTAATGGGAATCACGGATGGACGCGGAGTGGACGCAGTCATCGACGCGGTAAGCAGACAAAGTGCAACGGATGCACTCGATATGCTCGCCTATATGGGGCATATCGTTTACATCGCAGGCGCACCTGACTTTACTGTGATAAAACCATTCACCAAAGTGGTATCCTACCACGAAATCGCGCTGGCGGCTGCCCATCAATCAGACGATGTCCAGGCTCAAAAGGACTTTGCGGTCATCGGCGATCACATGCTTTCCCTTCTTGCAAAAGGAAAACTGGACGCCATGCTGAAAGAAGTCATCTCACTGGAGGAAGTTCCCGATGCGCTCAACCGTTTGTCCGAACGCCATGTAAAAGGGAAGATCGTAGCGAAGCTGAAATAAATTGATTGAAAAAAGGTGCTTATCCATAAAGGACGGGCACCTTTTGCATTTTTATTGCTTTATTAAAAAATAGAGCTTGGATAAGTCAGCATCTGCAAGGATTTTCGGCACCGGATAAAACGGATTCGCTTCCATCAGGGCCCGCTTGACCATCAGCGGGATATCGGTTTCGGATATGCCGTCCACCTTGTCAGGGATTTTCATATCTGTATTGAGCTTCTTGATTGCAGCAATAAAGGCAGCAGCTTTTTCGGAGGCCGGATCCGTTGGCGACCCGATCCCCGCTGCATCGGCCAATTCCGCAAGCGGCTGATGGACCGACTCTCCGTAGTACTCGAGTACATAAGGGAGGATGACGGCATTCGCGAGCCCGTGCGGAACCGAATAGAATCCGCCGAGGGTATGGGCGATTGCATGGACGTACCCCACATATGCGCGTGTGAACGCAACTCCGGCAAGATACGATGCTTTTTGCATATTGGTACGGGCTGTGATGTTTTCCCCGTTGGAATAGGCTTCGTAAAGATTGCTGAAAATCAGGTTTACTGCCTGTTTGCTGCACTCCATCGTCTCACGCGTCCTGCTCCTGCCGATATAGGCCTCGACCGCATGCGTCAATGCATCCATTCCGGTCGTCGATGTGATGTGAGGCGGAAGTTTTACCGTAAGCAGGGGATCGAGGACCGCTATCTGCGGAATCAGCGACAAGTCGTTGATTGCATATTTTTCATGGGTCTCCGGGTTTGAAATCACTGCTGCGATTGTCGCCTCGCTTCCCGTTCCGGCAGTCGTCGGGACGGCGGCGAGGAGGGGGAGCTTCCTTCTCACTTTCAGCTGCCCCTTCATCTCCGGTATGGTCTTGTCCGGCCTCGCCACCCGCGCCCCCACCGCTTTGGCACAGTCGATCGGCGACCCGCCGCCAAACGCAATGATTCCCTCGCACTCTTTGGAGTGGTACATTTTCAAGGCGTCTTCAATATTATCGATGGTCGGGTTTGGGACGGTCTTGTCATAGACGGAGTAACGAATATTGTTGTTTTTCAAATCTTGAAGGAGAGCATCCATCAATCCGAGTGAAGAAATTCCTTCATCTGTAATGACCAGTACGCTCGAAATCCCGCTTTCTTTTAAAATACCAGGCAATTCGGCGAGGCTGTTTTCCCCCTCAATCAACCGGGGTTTCCGCCACGGCAGGAAATACAATGCCCCCCGATAAGCGGTTTGGTAGGCCCTGCAATACAGTTTATACATGACAATCCCTCTCTCTTTTTTAAAAATAAGCATGACGGAAATGCCGGTCTAAGGATGTCTCTGTTAATATGTATTTGCGATTCACCATGTTTATAAGTTTCTTACAAAATTTTCTACTCGTTATCTATGATTCTATCAAGCATTCACAGGGCTTTCCAGCGAAACTTTGTATATTCCTGAAAGGTTGTTATAATGGTACTTCATTGTTAAAGATAAAAGGAGATGAAACCTTTGAAATATATACGTTCACAAATGAAACGGTTGATGAAGGATGAGAAAGCATTGCAGGACCGTCTTAAGAAATTGATGGATGAGCAGGGCTTGGAGAGAAGTTTTGCCATGAAGGCGTTGTATCACTCAGAAGTGGCAGACGGCGGAAAGTATCAGGCTAAGTACCAGGCGCTGGATGAGCAGGGGAAGTAAAACTGAATGATTTAGAACGAAATCTTGGACCTGTTTCTATACAGGTCTTTTTATCGTGATTAAGGGGCTAAGGTTAAGCACGGGAGCAATCGGGTAAACAAGCCGAAAACGTGTAAAGGATGATACGATGCCATTCGATTACTCACTGGATTTCGACTCGACCGACTTCCGGGAACAGCCGGAACTGTACCGGGTCGGCAGGGGGGAGCAGGGTGTCCTGCTCGTCGAACCGTATAAAAGTGAAATCCTCCCTCATTGGCGCTTCAAGACACCCGATATCGCGAAGGAATCCTCGGAGAAAATTTATGAGATGTTCCTCGATTACGAAAAGAAGGACGATTTCGTCGGAATGGACATGGCCCGGAAATTCCTGCAGATGGGCTACACCAGATCGCGCAGGTACGCCAACTACAAAGGCGGCAAGAAGTATGATGAAGAAGGCGATGTGAAGGAAAGGCAGATTGATTCGGAGAAAGCTGAATCGGCAGCTATCTTTGAAGAAAAATGGAAGCTTGCAAGGGAAGATGAAGACTATCTTTCAAGGAAGAAGGAACACCAGAAGAAGTATGGATGAAAAAGGCCCGGCCCTGTACTGCGTTAAAGCAGCGAGGGACGGGCCTTTACTGTTATCTTCTTCTTCGGCTGTCAATGAGGTGCATGACACCTTTGAAAATCAGTACGATAGAGAATAATAAAACTGCAAGAACTCCGATCACATCGACAATCGGATTGATCGGCGAGAGGAAGCCGGTAAGCGGGACCCTCAAGAGGGCAAAGCCTGAAAGAATGCCGAACAGGTATAACCAGATTGGACTATCCATTTTGAATTCACTCCTTTCTACTGATTACTTTATTCAGGAGTTGTAAAAGCGTTTTCAAAATGAGGAAAAGGCCCTGTGTGGTTTGAGGAGATCTATTTGGGACAGGTATCTGTAATAATTTGGTAAGTGACGGAATTAATCGTGAAATTAAAAGATTAATGGGCAGAATTCGAAGATTAAGCTGCGAAATTCAAAGATTCCGACCCGAAATTCGAAGATTCCCAGCCATTTTCGAAAGATTCCACATCAGTTTCCGCTCGACACCCCCATAAAAATAGGCAATCCCCACCCCAAAGCCCCATTATGAAAAGTGATCAAGACAAATCCAAGCTCTCCCAATCAAAATTGGTCAATTCCAATAAGAAAACGAGACACTTCTCTCTAATGCCGGCCCTTCCCCCTCCAGACAGGCCCAAGCATTTGTTCCTTTAAAAAACCAATACTATTAACCTATAAACCGCTGGGTCTTTCTTCTCGTTTTCTTTTTCCCTCCTCCCCTAGACGGGCAGGTCATGTTTTAATAGTAAAGGTGTTTATTTACATTTATTAACAGGGTATGAATAGATGGAAGGAATATGAGGAGGAAACCAATGAAAAAGCTGATGATCGTGATTGCAGTCATTTTTCTTGCCGGATGCGGGGCAGGGGAAAGCGAAAAGAAAGAGGAAAGCAGCAAAGCCTCGGCTGAAAAAACGGAAAAGAAAGAAGAAGGCTATCAGGAAAAGAAAGTGGAGTATGTTGAACTGGGCTCGGCGGCCGGCCGGGAGCTGACCGACACGGAGAAGGAACTGTTAAGAAAGCCGGGGAAATTCAGCGGCGACAAGTATGATGAGAAAAAAGTGCAGGCAGAGCTTGATAAACTGCCCAAAGATTTAACGGCTGAGCAATATTTACAGGAAATGATCTTTTTACTTGGAGAAGATTATCATGAGGGAATGGATACATTCTTTACGTTCGATTCAAGCGTAGATGTAAATATAGACAGGCCGGATGGAGAAATTGACGACCCGAAACTGAAGAAGACCCATGTAGCTATTTTAATGGACTCAAGCGGAAGTATGAATGGCAAAGTCGGCGGGAAAACAAAGATGCAGGCTGCAAAAGAAGCGGTCATGGATTTTGCCAAACTGGTTCCGAAGCAATCGACCGTATCACTTGGTGTTTACGGCCATAAGGGAACCGGAGAAGATGCCGATAAAAAGCTCTCATGCAGCAGCACGGAAACCGTGTATAACGGACCTTATGATGATGCCAAGTTCAAAGATGCATTAAATACCTTTAAGCCAGCCGGCTGGACTCCGATTGCCAATGCGTTGAATTCCGTTGAAAAAGATATACCAGCCGATGCTCAGGAAGTAGTGGTCTATGTTGTGAGCGACGGAATTGAAACATGTGATGGAGACCCGGTTGCCGCCGCCAAGAAACTGAGCGGGTCGAATGACAAGGTGAAAACCGTCGTCAACATCATCGGATTCGATGTGGACAACGAGGGCCAGGCTTTACTGAAAGACGTGGCTGATGCAGGTAACGGAGAATTCAAATACGTCGATTCGGAACGGGAGCTCAAAGATTATATGAGGAAACAGTACGAGGAACTCCAGAAAGAGTGGTACGAATGGAAGGAAGCCGGTAAGGAACAGGCTTATGCCCAAAAAGAAGAAAAGAAGAAACTAGCCTATGAAACGAAAGAGGACATGAAAGAGAAGGTAACAAGGGAAAAAGACAGATTAAAAGACGCTCAGGCATACCTGGATGAGAAGTATGATGACTATGACCACCCAATCAATGACACCTTTTCCCTTATCGTCGATCGAAACAATGAGATGTGGCGGTACGTTGTTGATAGAGGTAACGAACTCTGGAATGAATCGGTGAAAAACGGCAATGAAGAATGGAACAATTATGTGGAAGAAGGAAACGACAAAATAAATGAAACGATTGATAAGAAGAATGATTATTGAGACAGATGAATGATAACTCGAAAGGCCGTCCCACACTGTTTATAGGAAGTGTGGGGGCGGGCTTTTTCTGCTATGATTGAGATGAGATGCTTGCCTTAATCCGATAAATATAGCTTGTATACTGGCTGCTATTTGTTATATTATGGTAAGTGACGGAATTGATCGTGAAATTAAAAGATTATCGGGCAGAATTCGAAGATTAGGGTACGAAATTCGAAGATTCCAACCCAAAATTCGAAGATTCCCGACCATTTTAAAGTTAGTCTAAAAAGTGGACACACAAAGATGATAATAGGGCATAACTATAACTATTATTAATAAGGACGTGTATCCATGGGAAAGTACTATACAAACGAATATAAAGAATACGTAGCTAAAATGGTTGCTGAAGAAGGTAGAAAAGGGACTGAAGTGGCTTATGAGTTAGAGATTCCTTATGCTACCATGATGCGCTGGGTCAAACTTTACAATGAGAAAAAGGCTGCTGAACAATCCGGTGAGCACATCACTCCTTCCGAATTGGAAAAGTTGAAAAAAGCACACGACAAGGAACTCAAGGCCCTGAAAGAGGAAAACGAAATCCTAAAAAAAGCGATGCACAT
>NZ_KQ758487.1 GCF_001456935.1 [Bacillus] enclensis
AACTTATCTATCGTTCTAGATTTAAAACAAGGGATGAAGCGACAAAAGTCATTAACCACTATATTTCAAACCGGTACAACGAGAGAAGAAAACATTCAAAGCTGGGGTATCTTTCCCCAAACAATTTTGAGAGAAATTATCAGCGTTCAAACCTGGACTCAATCTCATAAATTCATCTTAGGCGTTAGAGGCAATCAATCTTGGTTTTAGATTGATTGTTTCTAATGCCCCACCAAACGAAAGTGCGGTAGGGATTTCAGCTAAAACATTCTCATTTTTAGGTGTCCATTTTCTTGACAGAAGTCCAATTCCCCCTATATTCTTCGAATTTAGCTGATTATTCTTTCGATTTTGTGAATAATTCCGTCAATTGTTAAATATATCCAAAATAGTAGCGTGTCTGTGGAAGACTGGTGTTACTACAGGGACAGGTCCCCTTCTTTTCATAAGCCTTTCACAAAAGCCGGAAGACGCTGCATCTGTTTATTTCAGACTGTTAAGGGGAAGTGATTGTATATTGAAAGATTGTTTTCGAAAATAGTTCCAATCACTACGAATCCACATATTTCTTATGATAAAATGAAAAACAAACTGAAAGAAGTTCATCACTGTAAAAGAAGGTGAATACGGATGATTTATATTGGAGTGACCGGCTGGGGAGATCATGATACGTTGTATGATCACGTTTCCCCGCGGGATAAGTTGAAAGAATATGGTGCACACTTTCCGGTTGTGGAAGTGGATGCGAGTTTCTATGCCGTCCAGCCGATACGCAATGCCGAGAAGTGGGTGAGGGAGACGCCTGAAGATTTTAAATTTATAGTAAAGGCATATCAGGGCATGACCGGGCATCAGCGCGGTGATATCCCTTTTGAAACGAAAGAGGAGATGTTCCGTGCATTCAGGGATTCCCTTACTCCATATCTTGAAGCTGAAAAACTGGCGATGGTTCTTCTGCAGTTTCCTCCTTGGTTTGACTGCAACCGGGACAATGTCGCCTACATCAGATACTGTAAAGAACAACTCGACGATCTGCCGCTGGCACTAGAATTCCGCCATCAAAGCTGGTACTACCCTCAGTTCAAGGAAAAGACACTTGACTTCATGAAGGACCAAGGCTGGATTCACAGCGTCTGTGATGAACCGCAGGCAGGGGAAGGGTCAATTCCGAGAGTGACGGAGGCGACCCAGGAAGATGCCACGCTTATCCGGTTCCACGGACGCAACGTTCATGGATGGAATAAAACCGGAAGCGGTGATGAATGGCGTGAAGTCAGGTATTTATATCGGTACAATGAATCAGAATTAAAAGAGTGGATTCCCCATATCCATAAGCTTCATGAAGAGTCGAAGGATGTGTATATCCTCTTTAATAACAATTCCGGAGGGGACGCGGCGGACAATGCCAAGCAGCTGATCGACATGCTCGGAATAGAATATGAAGGGCTTGCACCGAAGCAGCTTGATTTATTCCAGGAGTAAGAAGAACCCGAGGATTGTTATTAAAATGAGAATTGGAGATGAAACACAGTGGAATGGATCGTATTGATAGGCATCGGTTTATTTGCGGGGACACTGGGCTCACTTGTCGGCCTTGGCGGAGGAGTCATCGTTGTTCCTGCATTGATTTATTTTGGTACATATACAGGCTTGCTTGATAATATCACCCCGCAGACTGCAGTGGGCACTTCGCTGCTGGTCATGATCTTCACCGGGCTTTCTTCAACCCTTTCCTATCTCAAGCATAAGACCGTCGATTATAAAAGCGGATTGATTTTCTTTGCTGGAGCAGGTCCGGGTTCGATCATCGGTGCTTGGGTGAACAAATATTTGAAAATGGAAGACTTCAATCTTTATTTTGGGATATTCATGATCGTGATGGCTGTCATCTTGATGGTCAGGGATAAACTGAAGCCAATTGAAACGTTTAAGAATGCTTCTTTTCAAAGGGAGTTCACCGATCCGTCAGGTAACACCTTTCATTACGGTTACCCGCCGGTGATCGGCGCGTTGATCGCACTCCTGGTGGGATTCACTTCAGGATTATTCGGGATCGGCGGGGGATCTTTAATGGTGCCTGCCATGATTTTGATCTTCCTGTTCCCGCCTCATGTAGCTGTGGCGACATCGATGTTCATGGTGTTTCTATCAGCGCTCGTCAGTTCGGGCACACATGTCGCCCTTGGGAATGTTAAGTGGCTGTATGCACTAGCGCTGATCCCGGGGGCTTGGTTCGGGGCGAAAATCGGCTCATTTGTGAACACCAAACTGGAATCCAAGGTCCTTGTGAGAGTGCTGCGGATCATTTTGATACTTATAGGATTACGTTTGATTTATCAGAGCATAACGGGATAACCTCCATCGGGAGAGTGAGAGTAACATGAAAGAAACTATTCATATCTACCATACGAATGACCTTCACAGTCATTTTGAACATTGGTCAAGGATAAGGGATTTTTTGAAAAAAAGAAAAGAATGGCATGTCACCGAAGGAGAAGAGGTATTTCTCTTCGATATCGGAGATCATGCAGACCGCTGGCATCCTTATTCGGAAGCTACATTGGGAAAGGGAAATGTCGGCCTTCTCAATGAAGCGGGGTACGATGCCGTCACGATTGGGAATAATGAAGGGATCACCCTCGATTACGAGGATTTGGAAAGCCTGTATAAAAACGCTGAATTTGATGTGATTGTCGGGAATCTGTTAAGCAGGGACAATAAGGTTCCCCACTGGGTGAAAACTCATCATATCTATGAAACGAGTTCGGGGTTGAAGGTTGCAGTCCTCGGACTGACCGCTTACTTCCTTCCTTTTTACAAGGCACTTGGCTGGAATATCACCCCTCCGCTTGAGGAGCTCAAAAAGCAGGTGGAGCTCGTGCAAGATGAAGCTGATGTGCTTGTGCTCCTGTCGCACCTTGGAATCAGGGACGATGAACTCATCGCCTCATCCTTCCCTGAGATTGATGTAGTTTTAGGCGCCCACACCCATCATATCCTGCATGAAGGGAAAGAAATAAATGGGGTGATGCTCGGGGCTGCAGGGAAGTTCGGTCATTATGTCGGCCATATGATGATTGAAGTGGATCCCGATAAAAAAACAGTGCTGTCCAAGAAAGCGCGTCTATACGCACACGAAGACCTGCCGAAGTCAGTTAATGAAGAGGAAGAAATGGAGCAATGGTACAGAGAGGGAGAACATTTACTAGAGACAGAAGTAGCCCATTTACAGGAACCTTTGCAAGCTGAATGGTTTAAACCATCACCGCTTCCAGGACTTTTGTGCGATGCCCTGAAAGAATGGTGCTCTGCGGATTGTTCCTTCTTGAACGCGGGACTTCTCATCGAGGGGTTGAATGAAGGGGCTGTGACGAAAAGGGATCTTCATCATATTCTCCCTCACCCGATCAACCCCTGCCTGATTGAACTGTCAGGAGCAGAATTGAAAGAGCTCATTAAAATGACCTTTAATGAAGAATGGCCGCATCTTCAGCTGAAAGGTCTCGGCTTCCGGGGGAAAATCATGGGTGAGTTCGTATACAGCGGGATTGCGTTTGAAGAAGAGAAACAAAAGATTTATATAAATGGGAGTGAAATCCTACCGAAGGAAACATATAAACTTGCCATCCCCGACATGTTTACATTCGGTCATTTTTTCCCAGACCTTGCGAGGCTGGATAAGAAATACTTCATGCCTGAGTTCCTGAGGGATGTCCTTGCCTGGAAATTAGGCGGGTGAATGGTTCACCGTTCTGCGGCTCCTCTCATACATATGAGTTGAGAGGAGTGATGCAGAATGATGAATCTTTCTCCAGTTACGATAGAAGGACATACCTTTTTAGCCATATCAGTGGAGCTGCCTAAAACCAACCTGCTCGTAGTCACGAGCGATAAGGGATATATCATGTGCGGTGCGCTGGATGTGGGACTGCTCAATGAAAAACTGAGTGACCGGGGAATCATTGCCGGCAGGGCGGTAGGGGTCAAAACGATTGATCAGCTTCTCGATGCACCGCTTGAATCAGTCACAATCGAAGCGGAAAACCGAGGAATCATTCCAGGTACCGTCGGCCGCGATGCGCTGTTGAAAATGTTATGATTTTGTTTGGATAAAGCTTCTGTGCCGGGTGCATGGGGGCTTTTTTGTGTTTTAGGGTCCGGCGGGAGACTTTTCATGGTGGAATTACGGCCGGGGGAGGGGTATTATCGGACATTGGAAAATTATATTATCAAAAACAGCCCGGTAATTATCAATAATCAGGATATATTATCAAAAATAGAAATATATTATCAAAACCATTATGTTGCCGCGTTTAATACCCGTCACTGTATCATCCCGCGCCACCAACCATTCTCTGCTTACCATCCACCCCAATCCACACTCCTCACCATCCATATTCACTACCCATAATCCACATTTCCTACCCGCTCCCCCGGTAAGCCCCAAAACCAAATAGCTGCAATCTCCACCCTATAAACTCCACCCCAAAAATAATTCCCTTAATATTCTTTCATGAATATTTCCTGTTTTTTGCATAAATTCAGGTTGCAACGCCCTTTTTATCCTTTATAATGGAGGTACTAGTAAAAAATGTCGAAAATTGAAAGAATTACATAGGAGAATTCTATGAGGCTGATATCAACTAGGGCTTTGAGGCCTGGAATGGTTATGGCGACAACTGTATATAATGTAAGGGGTCATGCACTGATCCAGCAGAACGTGGCAATCACAGAGCGGATGATTCGCAGGCTGCAGGAGCTTAACATCAGGTATGTCTATATTGAAGATGCTTTATCCAATGGGATTAAAGTGACTGAATCCGTACCTGGAAAAGTAAGGCAGGAAGCGGTCGCCAATATAGAAAGTGTACTCAGCCGGATCAATGAGGCGAAGATGCCCAGGAGTTTGAATGTCATAGAGGAAAGTGCAAGACAGCTGAAGAGTATAATCGATGTTGTGTTGAAGGAAGTTAAAGGAAATGATGAGCTGCTGACTGTCCTTACAGACGTCTTTTCCTATGATTCCTACGTATTTCATCATTCATTCAATGTAACGTTATATACTTTATCAATCGGGATCGAACTGAATCTTTCCCAAAAACAGCTTGAAGAGCTCGGCATCGGTGCGATTCTTCATGATGTTGGAAAGATGCTTGTATCGGAAGAGGTTCTCATGAAGCCCGGCAGATTGACAGAAGAAGAATTCGTGGAAGTCCAGAAACATACCGAGCACGGTTTTGACATATTAAGAAAGCTGCAGACGATCTCCCTGCTGGTGGCCCACTGTGCATATCAGCATCATGAGAGGCTGGATGGATCGGGTTATCCCCGTGGGCTTAAGGGTGAGGACATCCATCCTTATGCCAAGATCATCGCAGTCGCTGATGTCTTTGATGCGATGACCTCCAACCGGGTGTATAGGGAAGCAATGCTCCCTCATGAAGCGCTCGAGATCCTTTACGCAGGTTCAGGTTCATTATTCGATCCGAATGTGATCGAAGCGTTCAGGAGATCGGTCGCGATTTATCCGAACGGGATGATCGTTGAATTGAATGATGGGAAAAAAGGGATTGTAACGAGTCAAAACAGAGGGGTGACAGACAGGCCGGTCATCCGCGTGATCGAAGAAAAAGGGGAAGAATTGTATGCTCCTTATGAATTGGACTTAAGCACGGAGCTTGATAAAGTCATCACAGGTTTTGATGTCGATTATGAGCCGTCACCTAGTAAAATTAAATAATTTTTTTGCGTTAAACCCTCCTTAGGAAGCATAAGAATAGCTTGTAAGGGGGGATTTTTTTGTCTAAGTTCAAAACACACAAACCCCGAAGAGGAGGGCCCTTGCCTTTTCGCCATGTGATGATCATCACCATCATTTTCTTCATGTTTTCCACAGGGGCTGGTCTCTGGATCGTAAACCTGGGCTTGAAGCCGACCCTGCTTGCCTATGCCGAAACGCAGACGAGCAGAATCGGGACGATGGTTATCAATAAAGCGATCAACAAAAAGGTGGCCGGATCAATTGAACTGGAGGAAATAACGGAAGAAGTGAAAAATGCAGAAGGGGAGGTGGTCTCCCTCAGGTTCAATACACAGAATATCAACAGGGTTCAGGGAGAAATCACTAATTTGGTGCAGTTATATTTAAAAGATGCGGAAAAAGGGAATATCGAAAATCTCGAATACATCACGGATATTGAAATAGACGAGGATGGGACGAAAGCCGATGAAGGAATTGTCTATTCTGTCCCTCTGGGTCAGGCTACAAACAATGCATTACTAGGGAACCTGGGACCAAAAGTTCCTATAAGGTTCCATTCAATCGGGGACGTGCGATCGGATATCAAACACACGGTCGAAGAGTTCGGCATCAACAATGCCCTCGTCAAAGTCTATGTTACCCTTACCGTCAACGTCCAGATCATCATCCCGTTTGCAACTAAAACCGAAACCATCAAGCAGGATGTACTGATTGCCATGGATACCGTCCACCTGGATGTACCGCAATTCTTCAACAACAGCGGCGACGGCACATCCCCATCAATCGAAATGCCGACGAATTGATTCAGGAAGTACTTCTGGGATAAATATTTGCTTTTATCATAAGGAGTATTATTTATCTTAAGAAAACTTGTTGAAGGACTATACAAAAAACTTCAGCTGGATCCAGTAATTGATTGGAGTGCAAGACGAAGACTCCTGCGGGTAGAGCGGCTAATGTGAGACGTGTCCAGCTACGGCGGCTAGAGGCTCGAGATCATAAGTCAAGCAAGCCAAAAAGGCAAAGAACGCCTTTCCGGCATGCTCGCCTTATGCCATCCAGCTCTCTTCAAAGCCCCTCCGCTTTTCCACCCGCAGGAGCGAACGCGACGAATTGATGCTGCCCGCGGAAAGCGAAATCTTGCACGGAAATCAATTGCGACAATCAAGAATGGAAAAAACTGCCCTCACCCCATCTCGAATTAAAAGTTGTCAAAAAAGTGATAGTTTGATATATTTAAAAAGGAAATTTTAATATTATAACCACATCATCAATCCGATGGGGTAGAGGTGCAGGGTTCAAGAGTAAGCTGTTTGAGGATGACAACTGAGACAACAGATGAAAGGGAACCTTTGCCGAAGCAGATATGTTCGTCAAAAGCATATATGCTGGGGTTATCTTGAAGAAGGGTAACACTGTCATTATGGGGGACACTCTATAATGGGGAGCTACAGATCGTGATGGAGCACTTACATTACTCATTAAAGGTAATGATAGGATCCTCTATCATTACCTTTTTTATATTCCTCTGTCATGCTAATGGTTCCCCCCTATCAAGTAGGAGGAGGACATTATGGAAAACACGATTTATTCAATCATCCCGCCCCTTTTAGCCATCCTGATGGTTATTCTGACGAGACGCGTACTGCTCTCGCTGGGTGTAGGGATCATCGCTTCAGCACTTCTTATTACAAATTTCTCTATCACAGGTACAGCCGCTAAGATATGGGAGGCCGTCAAAGGTATTTTCGTCGCAGACGGCGGATTGAACACATGGAATGTGTACATCATCTTTTTCTTATTGATTCTTGGCATCATCACTGCATTCGTCAACATCTCAGGCGGAAGCCGCGCATTCGGTGAATGGGCGATGAAACGCGTGAAGACCAGAAGAGGCGCGCAGCTGCTCGCAGCCGTTTTAGGTATCATTATTTTTATTGATGATTATTTCAATGCGCTTGCGGTCGGACAGGTTGCAAGGCCCATCACGGACCGTCACAAAATTTCACGTGCGAAACTTGCTTATATCATCGATTCGACATCAGCTCCGGTCTGTGTCGTATCACCGGTATCAAGCTGGGGAGCATATATCATCGGAATCATCGGTTCGATCCTTGCGACTCACAGCATCACCGAGTACACGGCATTCTCTGCATTTATTCAAATGATCCCAATGAATCTGTATGTTTGGGCAGCGCTTCTGCTCGTATTGGTAGTAGCGTTTAAAGGCTTTGATTTCGGTAAAATGAAAGAGCATGAAGACAGGGCAGTCACGACAGGGAATCTGTATGATCCAGACAAGGAAATCCCGGGAGAACTGAAAAATGATCTTCCAGTCAGCTCCAAAGGGACAGTCGGTGATCTGGCATGGCCGATCATTGCGCTTGTCGCCGGAACCGTCGGCATGATGCTATGGACAGGGTATAAGGCAGTCGGAGCCTTTGACATCATCCCGGTGTTTGAAAACACGGATGTAACAAAGTCACTATTATACGGCAGTTTATTTGCACTGGCGATTGCACTTATTCTTTTCTTCCGTCAAGTAAGCTTGAAGGGTGTGGAAGGGAGTGCAGTCGGGACAGCGGTAGTGGAAGGAATCAAATCGATGCTTCCTGCCGTGTATATCCTTATTTTTGCATGGGCCATCGTTGCGCTGATCGATGAGCTTCAAACAGGCACGTACCTTGCAGGGCTGGTTGAAAAATCAAACATGCCAGTCGAGCTGCTTCCAGTACTGTTGTTCTTGGTCGCCGGTATAATGGCCTTCTCTACGGGTACTTCTTGGGGCTCCTTCGGGATCCTGCTTCCGATCGCTGGCGAAATTGCAGCGGCGACAGACGTAAGTGTATTACTTCCTGCGATGGCAGCCGTATTGGCAGGTGCTGTACTCGGAGATCACTGTTCACCGATTTCCGATACGACGATCCTGTCCTCGACAGGAGCCGGAAGCAATCACATAGACCACGTATTGACACAGCTTCCATATGCTCTTATCGGAGCACTGGCGGCTTCCATCGGATATCTGGTATTAGGATTCACGGGAAGCACACTGCTTGGTCTGATCGTAGTGGTTGTGATCATCGTGGGACTTGGTTTACTGAAAGGAAAGAATACGGAATCAGCCGTTTCATAATGTAAGAAAAAGAAACCAGAGGCAGAATGCTTCTGGTTTTTTTTGTCCTCTCCTAAAGAAAATAAGCCTTTCGCCCATATTCTACCAGAGATTCTTTTTTCATAAGAATAGGAGAAAAGGGGGCAGAGATATGCTGACAGAGGTGGAAGGCTTTAACGATTTGATCTATCCCGATGATTTGTTATCGATCATCCGAAATGGTTTTAAACATTCGTCCAAGCCGAAGAAGGTGCTGATACTCGGAGCTGGACTCGCTGGTTTGACGGCTGCATCCCTGCTTAAGAGGGCCGGGCATGAAGTCACTGTCCTGGAGGGGAATAACAGGGTGGGAGGTAGGGTTTATACAGTAAGGAAACCTTTTACTTCAGGTAATTACATTGATTTTGGAGCGATGAGAATTCCTGAGAACCACGCTTTGGTTTTTGAATACATCAAACGCTTTAACCTGCCCGTAAACCGCTTCATCAACTCATCTCCGCAGGATTTGATCTTTGCGAATAATGTCCTTACCACTAAAGATGAATATAAAAGAAATCCTGATATCCTGGGTTATCCGGTTGAAGAACATGAAAAAGGGAAAACTGCCGCAGAGCTTTTCCTAGAGGCGACGAGACCATTCTTAGATCTGTATATGAGCAGTACACCTGAAGAACAGAAGGGTTTAAGAGAGGAGTATTCAATCTACTCGATGGGCGACTACCTGACTTCCAACCCGCTGGGAAAACCCCTTTCAGACAGTGCCATAAGAAAGATCGGTGTCATGCTGGGCATCGAAGGATTCCCCGGTTTTTCGTTCATTGATATTTTGACCGATATCATTTATCCGATTTTCAGTGAGGAAATATCCTTTTATGAAATAACGGGAGGCAATGATCAGCTGCCGCGTTCTTTCATCAGTGAGCTGCAAAATGAGATCAAGCTCAATCGGAAAGTGGTGAAGATCATTCAGAAAGAAGATGGTGTCTGTGTACGGACGTTGAATCCCCATTCAGGCAAGAGGTCGAGTTACACGGCGGACTATGCCATTGTCACGATGCCCTTTACGGTCTTTCAGTTCGTGGACGTAGTCCCTCATGAATCGATTTCATTCAATAAATGGAAGGCGATAAGGGAAGTGAATAATGTCCAGGCAGTAAAGATCGGCATCGAATTCAAGACCAGGTTCTGGGAGAAATCCGGGTTTGGAAATGCAGTCACCGACAGCCCTTTGAAGTTCAGTTATATTCCGAGCCATGGCATCGGTTCAAGCGGCCCGGGGGTGATGCTTGCAAGCTACAGCTGGGGTAATGATGCCGTATTATGGAATAGTCTGCCCGATGAAGAACTGGTGAGGGTTACCTTGAAAGATTTAGCCAAAATATATGGAAACATCGTCTATTCTGAATTTATTCAGGCTGTCTGGTTCAATTGGGGACAAAATCCATACTCAGCCGGGTGCTTCACACTATTTACACCGCAGCAGCAGAAGAACTTCGATAAAATCTCCCGGGAACCGGAGGGAAGGCTTCATTTTGCAGGGGAACATACTTCTTCATTCCATGGCTGGATGGAGGGGGCGATTGAATCAGGGGTAAGGACTGCTTATGAAATCCAGCATAGGGAGGATGTATAAATTGCAAGCTGAAAAAATATTCGACAAAAACCGCGGTATATAGTCGTTTTGAACCATCCAAGCGGACTTTACAGTTAAAACAGCAAAATTTTGCTTTGACAATTGTCCTAGAACTAGCTATACTGACTTTAGATTAAATAATCTGAAAATAAAAAAATTTCAATTACCTTATTATTGGTAGTTGAAAAGCTTGGGGGGACCAACATGGAAAAACGTGCCCAGTTTGGAACACGTGCAGGATTTATCCTGGCAGCAGTAGGATCTGCAATCGGGTTGGGGAATATTTGGCGTTTTCCGGCCGTAGCGTATGAAAATGGCGGAGGAGCATTCTTCATTCCTTATCTTTTTGCTCTCTTGACTGCCGGTATTCCATTATTAGTATTAGAGTTCACGATAGGTCATAAGTACCGCGGATCAGCACCATTATCTTATTTCCGTATGAACAAAAAGACGGAATGGCTTGGATGGTGGCAGGTACTCGTGGCATTTGTCATCTCGACCTATTATGCCGTCATCATCGCTTGGGCAATGTCTTACAGTGTCTTTGCCTTTAACAAGGGCTGGGGGGACGACACGGAAGGATTCCTGTTCGGGGAGTATCTTAAGCTTTCTGTCGATCCTGGACAAACCGGCAGCATCGTGGGCGGAGTATTCATCCCGCTTGTGCTTGTATGGATCATCACTCTCGGAATTCT
Source organism: [Bacillus] enclensis (assembly GCF_001456935.1). Lineage (GTDB taxonomy): Bacteria > Bacillota > Bacilli > Bacillales > Bacillaceae_B > Rossellomorea > Rossellomorea enclensis. The sequence continues at coordinate 11,202 of NZ_KQ758487.1, forward strand.
GTTCAAAGGTGTAAAGAAAGGTATCGAAGTGGCGAACAAGATCTTTATTCCCGCACTTGTCATTTTATTCTTGATCATTGTGGTTCGCGCATTGACTTTACCTGGGGCACTTGATGGACTTGATGCATTCTTCAAACCGGATTTCAGTAAGATCGCAGACCCTGGTGTTTGGGTGGCGGCATACGGCCAGATCTTCTTCAGCTTGTCGATTGCATTTGCCATCATGATTACGTATTCAAGTTATCTTCCAAAGAAATCGGATATCACAAATAACGCCTTTATCACAGGGTTCAGTAACTCAGGTTTCGAGCTTCTTGCCGGAATCGGTGTATTCGCGGCACTCGGATTCATGGCTCAGTCCCAGGGAGTCGCAGTGGAAGATGTCGTGAGCGGCGGAGTGGGCTTGGCATTCGTTGTCTTCCCTCAGATCATCAATGAATTCCCGGCATTGAATGGGTTGTTTGGATTTTTATTCTTTGCATCCCTCGTTCTTGCAGGGCTGTCGTCACTGATTTCGATTTCTGAAACATATGTGGCTGCAGTACAGGAAAAATTCGGCTTATCACGTACAAAAGCCGTAGCGTTCGGCGGAGGACTTTCAGCTGTAATCTCGATCTTATTTGCAACGCAGGGCGGATTGTATTTCCTCGACGTTGCAGATTACTTCATCAATCAATTCGGAGTGGCGTTCATCGGATTGGTAGAAGTGGTTGTCGTGGCATGGTTCCTGCGCAAGATCAATACATTCAGAGATCATTCTAACGGCATTTCCGATATCCAGCTTGGCGGATGGTGGAAAGTATGCCTCGGCGTCATCACTCCGATCGTGCTCGGCTGGATGATGTTCGGATTATTCAAGATGAATCTTCTTAAAGAATTCGATACGGATACCGGAAACTATGAAGGTTACTCAAATGCTTTCATCCTCTACAGCGGGTGGTTCGTAGCAGCATTCGCATTGATCGTCGGTGTGGCATTCACCTTTAAGCGCTGGCATTCAAAGACAGAAGCTGAAAGCTATAAGGAGGTAAGCTGACATGAGCGGTAGTGCAATTGTAATGTTGGTTGTCGGTGTCGTCATCATATGGGGAGGCCTTGCGGCAAGTATCGCGAACGCGGTGTCCAAATCAAAAAAAGCATCCTGATTTTAAGAAAAAGCAGCCGGTTGAAATGTCAATCGGCTGCTTTTTTTGTAACATTAAATTTTGTGACAAGAATACTTGATCCAACGATCTAATTCACTTTCTTGTTCAGAGCGTATTGATTGCACATTTTATCTTAGTCCTTTTCAGCGGTTGATTGGAGTGCAAGACGAAGACTCCTGCCAAGTGTAGCTAATGTGAGACTAGTCCAGCTCCAGCGGCTAGAGGCTCGAGGTCATAAGTCAAATCGTCCGAAGGCAAAGAGCGCCTTCGTGGTCGATTCGCCTTATGCAAACCGCCTCTCTTCAAAGCCCCTCCGCTTTTTTTTCCGCAGGCTTGCCGAGGAGGCTCACGGGCTACCCATCAGAAAGCGAAGTCTTGCACGGAAATCATTAGCGTTGTTGAGAAAAGAATGTTACCTCTTCCTGCTTTTCATCCGGTCCTGTCTCTCCCATTGACGCAGATGCGGATAAGGATCAAACGACCATTCTGTCAATCCGTTATCCTTATACATACCGTAATGGAGGTGAGGCGGGAATTTACCGGATGTTCCCGGCGGTCCGTATCCCGAGCTGCCCACTCCGCCGATCATCATACCCGGTTCAACGACCTGGCCGACTTTAAGATTTTCAGAAAAACCGCTTAAATGGGCAAAGTAATGATAGGTATTGTTGATATCCCTGATTCCTATTCTCCATCCGCCATAGCGGTTCCAGCCTTTCATCTCGATAATCCCATAGGATGTCGCTCTTACCGGTACCCCATAGTCTGCAAAAAGGTCCGTTCCTTCATGGATACGGCGTCCTCCCCACCCGCGTGCATCACCCCATGTATTCTTATAGCTGTAGTTGAACCGGAGCGGCAGGGGAAATGCTTTATCATTGAGGTGAATCGTGCCGAAATGCTTATAGATTTTGGCTTTTCCCATAATGATGCTGACTGTCTTATCGCGTTTGTAATAATCCCATAAGGCCAACTTGAAATTATCGCGGTCAATTCCGTACTGCAATACATAATCCGTAAAGGCGGCAAGGATATCTTCATCGCTTTTGATACTTGCCTTACCGTCCATATCCCCGTCCCTGCCAAAGCCATTGAATAACGTGATCGTCCTCGGATTGTCATCTCCAGGCTTAGGATTCAAGGGACCTGCCCATCTTTCAGGGTCAATATAGATGGAAATGAAAGAAGTGGGCTTTTCTCTATCTTTTCGCGCAAAGCGCAGGCTCCGTTCATACTGATCGACTGCAGCAAGATAATACCAGGGTATATGAGTGAGTGCTTCACTTTTTTGAAATAATTCCATTCTTTTTGTGTGGATTTGTTCTTCTGACAACTTTTCTTCTGCCTTTGTCTTTACTGGACTCGTGAAACAAAAGAGCAGGATCAGTGCCAGGGCTAATCGTATATACAAGGTCAATCACCCCAACTTAGAGTTCTATCATTAGTTTGCGACGAGCATTTAGGATTCATAATCATCAATAAATGGTAAAAGGGTAACATGCTTGTTTTCACATTTTTAGTATGATAAAGTGACAAAAGGAGTATATTGATGATGGCTTTTTTTACATAGAAGGAACGATCAGTAAGCGTTTCACTCTTACATAGGGCTGTTTTCTAATTACTGTTGCATCTCGTTCATGATTGCGGGGACTGAATAGTGCGTGTTTACGTGCTCTTTTCGACCTTAAGCTAAAAAGAAAAAGGGACGTACATTGGAAAATATCCATGTGCCTGTATTTTCCTGTCTGTAAGCAACAGTGAATGCGAAAAGGGCTTTGCCTAAATCAGAAATTGTTAGGATTGGAGATGAGGGGTATGACGAAGAAAGACGAATATATTCGTAAACCGGATTGGCTTAAAATCAAGCTGAATACGAATGATAACTATATGGGCTTGAAAAAAATGATGCGTGAAAAAAATCTTCACACGGTATGTGAAGAGGCAAAATGCCCGAATATCCACGAATGCTGGGGAACCAGAAGAACCGCCACATTCATGATCCTGGGAGACGTTTGTACACGTGCCTGCCGTTTCTGTGCGGTCAAAACAGGGCTGCCGAATGAACTGGATCTTAAAGAACCTGAACGCGTAGCCGATTCAGTCCAATTAATGAATCTGAAGCACGTGGTCATCACTGCCGTTGCCCGTGATGATCTGAAAGACGGCGGGTCTCAGGTATTCGCCGAAACGGTGCGTGCCATCCGCCGTAAGAGTCCTTTCACTTCCATTGAAGTACTGCCTTCAGACATGGGCGGTGTGTTTGATAACATCAAGACATTGATGGATGCCAAGCCGGATATCATGAACTACAATATCGAAACGGTACGCCGATTGACTCCAAGAGTCCGCGCCCGTGCAACATATGACCGTACGCTCGAATTCCTTCGCCGTGCTAAAGAATTGAATCCAGACATCCCGACGAAGTCCAGCATCATGGTGGGTCTTGGGGAAACGAAGGAAGAAATTCTTGAGACATTCGATGATCTTCGTGCCAACAATGTGGATATCGTGACACTCGGTCAATATCTGCAGCCGACGAAGAAACATTTGAAAGTACAGAAGTACTATCATCCTGATGAATTTGCAGAGCTTCGTGATGCAGCGATGGAAAAAGGGTTCAGCCACTGTGAAGCCGGGCCGCTTGTGCGTTCATCTTATCACGCGGATGAGCAAGTTAATGCAGCCGCAAAAGCGAAACAGGCAGCAGGGGAAGAAGAGCTTAAACAAGAGGTATAAAAAGAAAGGACTGACTTTTTAGTCAGTCCTTTTTCAAACCTTGTTCATTGCATCTAGTCCGTCATTGTCTCGGATTTATCGATGCGTTTTTGATTGGTTTTATTGATTTGATGGACGTCATCTTCACCCATATATTGTTCGTCCATCATCTCGCCGTTGGCATTTTCGCCGGTACTGACGTTTTTCCCCTGTGGAGAAGCCTTAAGCATCTGATCGATTGTATCATCAATGGATGTATTGACGTTTTTGCTGTCGCTGTCCATTTTTGCCAGGTTCTCGACATTCTGCATCAAGTTAGGGTCATCCGTTACATACACATGGTACCAGCGCGGTACGACTGATAAAGCGGTTTTCTTTACCTGATCGGCTATATTGAAACGTTCATCCTTGCCTTTTTTATCCGTTTTATAGGAAATCAATACTTCTTCATCCGTAACAAGTGTTGCACAATCATCTACATTCGGTATAGCCACGCTCATTCTGCTGATGCTGTCGGCAACCTTCTCCCTGTCTAAGCGGTACATATTTTTATTTGAAATGGCCTGTCCCTGTACAGGACTTTTCTGCTGTCTTACAAAACCGAAATCTTCGCCGTTTTTCTTGGCATTGTTGCTGACATTCTCATTATAAAGCTCTTCCTGGTCATTTACATTGATGGTATTGCCATTATCATGGAACATTTCTTCGTTCGCAGTGTCGATCCCGCTGCAGGCAGCACCAAACAATGAAAAGGTTAATACAGTCGTGCCCAGAATATATTTGTTCAATTGAAGCACCCCCCTATTTATTAGGGTAGCCAACTCAAATTACAATTTTTCATAGTAATTAATGGACAATCCGTTATAATTTAAGTAAGGATAAGCATGAAAGAGGTGGATGGAATGATCTGTGTACAAAACATATGCTATGAAATCGTCGAGGAATTCAGGGACGGATTCAATGAAGAGGCATTCAAGGAGCGGTACAGTGACATTTTAAATAAATATGACTATATCCTCGGCGACTGGGGATACGGGCAATTGCGCCTGAAAGGTTTTTTTGATGATCAAAATCAAAAATCTTCATTTGACACAAAAGTAAGCACCCACAAGGATTATCTTTATGAGTACTGTAACTTTGGCTGCGCTTATTTTCTTTTGAAGAAAGTAAAAAAGTAAGAAGGGAAGGGGACATCTCTCGTGAAGAGATGTCCCTTTTATTATTTATTTTCATTCTCCGTGTATGGCGGTTCTTCATTACGTTCGGGGTCGGCATGAACGGGGTGTGCGCCAGGCTCCTGACGGGGGATATCCTGGTGCAGGGTTTTATTTTCATAGTTGAATGCACTGTAATAGCGCTGTCCTTCTTCCCATTCCGTGCTTTTGTTCTCAACAGGAGTGTATTTACCCCGGGGTGATCCGTAAGGTCCTTCAGGAAGTGTCTCCGGTACAAGGAAGTTTCTCTGCGTCTCTACATTCGAGAAATCACTGTATACTTCTTCTTCTTTGTCGCGGTCTTCTTCATTCATCTTATCTCCCACCTTTCTTAGAAATAGTATGTGAGGGGAGGGAGATGTTCATTCCCGGGATGTTAAAGAATCGTTTCGCTCAAGAATTCCCTCAGCTCGGCTGCTTCTTCTTCGGTGAGCTTATACACGCTTTCCAGGTAGCCCGGCTCATCAAGGTCGTCACGACCGATGATGGCGAAACTGCTTCCCTGAAGGTCGAGTACAAGTGACTTTCCATAATATCTTTCAGTTTGGGTGATGGCTAAATCATAGCGCTGATTCTCCCCCATGAAACTCACAAACCTCGTCTTGGTCTGCTCTGTATCATCATATAAATAAAAGCGTTCTGTCATCATGATTTCCTCCTTAAATTCTTTGCCTTTCATCATCATAACAAACTTAGGGCCGGGTTTGCAGAGAAGAAGCCGCTATATAGACCGCACGCAAATTATGTTAAACTATATGTGGATGTTATTCAGAAGAGGTGAACAAAATGTATTTCGTGGACAGAGACAAAATTGAAGAACGATTAGTGTATATGAATGATCAGTTAAGTGTATTCAACGCTGGCTCCACATGGGAATCAACCGTTGAAACGCTCGCCCTTGAAAGAATCGGGCATACCTTGATTGAATCGGTCCTGGATGTTGGAAACAGCATGATCGACGGGTTCATCATGAGGGATCCCGGCAGTTACGAGGATATTATCGATATCCTGCTGGATGAAAAGGTGATCGACGAGGGTATGAGCAAGGACCTGAAACGTCTGATCGATCAGCGAAAAATACTTGTACAGGAGTATACAAAAGTCGATCGAAATGAACTCAATGAAATCCTGACTGAAGTAAAGCCTACACTTGAACAGTTTCCGGTTCATATCCGCCGCTACCTGGAAAACGAACTCGGACCTGTATCAGCTTTCAAAAATTAATACATTCAAAAGCGCTTCCTATATGGAAAGCGCTTTCTGCTTATAATGAGATTTTTTTACTGAAAACAATACATACTATAATAATTAAATGGAGGTACATCATGAAACAATATAAAGGGTATTTAATCGATTTGGACGGAACTATGTACCGGGGAACCGAAGTCATAAAAGAAGCCGGGGACTTTGTGCGCCGCCTGCAGGAAAAGGGGCTGCCGTATCTGTTTGTGACCAATAATTCCTCGCGCCGCCCTGAACAGGTGGCTGAAAAGCTCCAGGCATTCGGGATCCAGGCAGCCAAAGAACAGGTTTTTACCACCTCGATGGCCACTGCTCAGTTCATTGCCGGCAGAAAGCCAGGCAGCACAGCTTATGTCATCGGTGAGGAGGGGATCCGGTCTGCTCTTCAGGAAAAAGGCATCACGCTTCAGGACAAGAATCCGGACTTTGTCGTTGTAGGAATTGACCGCGATATCAATTATGAAAAACTTTCCCTTGCCTGTCTCGGAGTACGGAATGGAGCAACATTCATTTCAACAAATGGGGATATCGCCATCCCCACAGAAAGAGGTCTGCTGCCTGGAAACGGGTCGCTGACTTCCGTTGTAACGGTTTCCACTCAAACTCAGCCGATTTTCATCGGAAAACCCGAATCCATCATCATGGAGCAGGCACTGGAGGTGCTTGGGGTTTCAAAAGAGGATACATTAATGGTCGGCGATAATTACGATACGGATATCAAAGCAGGTATGAATGCAGGCATGGATACTCTGTTAGTTCATACAGGAGTGACAACGAAAGAAATTTTGGAGAAGAAGGATGACCAGCCTACTTATGTGGCCGACACGCTGGAGGAGTGGGATGTATAGAAAGGGGGAGGGAGATGGACACTTAGTCTATCGCCCTTTTTTGATTTTTAAAAATGAGATTCCAGCATTTCCAGGTTAGACATCTCTTTTTTATCTAGGTAAAATAGAACAGGGAAATGAAAGTTATTTCCTGAAATATGATCAAAAGGAGGGGAACGTAAAATAAATTGCCGGGGAATGTTTTAATCATGCTATGCAGGGTAGAAGGGTAAGAAGGATATGTATGCATATCCGATCCTATTGACTCTGTTAGTTGGGGAATTTGAAAAAGGTAGTGTGAAATATGAGTATTACTGAGTTGATTGGAAAGAACATCAGAAGGCACAGGCGCGCAAAAGATATCACGATTCAAGAGCTTAGCAAGAGAAGCGGGTTGACCGTAAATTATATCTCCCTGATTGAAAAAGGAGATGCAAATGCATCCATAAACAAAATTCATGCGCTGATACAAGGATTGCAGCTGAAGTGGGAGGATATCATTCCCACTCGCGAAGAAGAGATGACGCTTAGGGCTACTTCTTCTGACGAGTTGACAGAATGAGGTTTCTATGAGACATTTCCAGCTTGATCATTTGAATGAATTCTTTGTCCAATTGTAATGCATTTGCTTTTTTGAACGCTTCTACCAAGGTTTGATCACTGAGTAGTTTTATCTTACATTCACCTCAGTCCCATTCATTGTTGCGACCAATGAACAGGCGAAATTAGCCGTACTCGTGATAGCCTTTATAAAGAGGAAAGAAGTCATAATATTACAATTATATTTTTAGTAATTACAACTATATTTGTAATTATATCGGATAATTTTTGCGTGTGCAACTTTAAAGTGTTAAAAAAAGAAAAATTTACCAAATAAAAACAGACCTCTTCAAATGAGTGTCTGTTTTTTGGTATGCCTATTGCTGTCCTTCATTCCGATGGGCAAGACGACTTGAGGCTGCTGCAGCAATGGCACCGACGATATCATCCAGGAAAGTATGGCACATGCCGGAAGATTTATCATTCAGCTTTTTCAAAATACCAGGTTTTTGTTTATCGATGAAACCGTAATTCGTAAAGCCGATTGATCCATAGACATTCACGATCGAGAAGGCAAGGATTTCATCAACTCCATATAAGCCTTCATCCACTTCCACAATCGCCTGCAGCGGTTCTTCAAGCATTTTCTTTTCTGCCAGCCGGTCCAATTGTATACCTGTTAGAATGGCATTTTGGACTTCCCGCTTGGTCAGGACCCTTTCCACGTTATAAATGCATTCTTCCAGTTCCAGGTCAGGATGGTATTTCTGCTGAAGGTACATAACTAAATTGGCGATGTCTTCTATTTCGACCCCTCTTTCATGGAGCCATCTCCTTGAGGTCTCTTTTAATATGTCCATTGATTTTTTGTCCTTCATCCTATTCACCTTTTCTGTTTATAAATAGTATTCAAGCATCAGAGCCTTGTTTTTTACTCATATGATTCCATTTTGGAAAATAGACATAATAATAGCTTCTATCCCCATTCATGCCCATCAGTACAAGGTGATATTCCTTGAAAGGTTCGATTTCATATAAAAATATCGATACGAAGGCAGAGGTGCCATGGAGATGGCCGCTTTTATCAAGATAGGAGAGGGTATTATGTCACAAGACCTTTTAGCAAAACATTTCGGTTTGACACCCGAGCGCGCATTCTTTGACGGTGTGATGGACCGCTACATGGCGGGCGGATTATTATATAGTATTGTCAGTGTTTCAGATGTGGAACAGGAAACACTGGTCGAAATGTATAAATTGACGGAGCATATGAAGACCCAGGGGGACCGCTATGTTTCTTCGTTTGTCCAGAGTAAGGAAGGGCGTTTTCTTGTAACGGAAAAAAACCAGGATTATGTGGTGGTCAGTAATGAAAATCTGCCTCCTGTTGCTGGCGGCAAAGTGGGAAGGAAGCTGGGGAAATTCCACTTTCGCGGCCGGCTTTTCGATGAAAAAGTGGAGAAGATCAGCAGGATGGGACAGTGGAAGACGTTATGGGAAAGGAGGCTCTCACAGCTGGAAAAAGCCTACTATTCGGTGATTGAGAATCAGCCGGCAGATGAGTTTGAAAGGAGATTTGTAGAAAGCTATCCCTATTACAATTCGTTATCGGAAAATGCCATTCAGTATCTGGTCGACACAGAGCTGGATGAAGACCCAAAGCCTGAAGATGCCGGCACAATCTGCCATGAACGTTTCCAGAACTCGACCTGGGGAACCGAAAGCTGCATCCATTTCCCGTTTCACTGGGTATTTGATCATGCCAGCCGCGATCTGGCTGAATGGGTCAGGGAACAATATCACTTGAAGAATCAGACATTCCATCCCGGTCTGCAGGAATTCTTAAGGGAATATGGATCAGTGGCACCGCTCTCGCCTTTTGGATGGCGTCTGTTGTATTCAAGGATCCTTTTCCCCCTCCATTATTTTGAATGCATAGAAGAGTACTATATTTCACAGTCCGACGGGCAGAAGAAAGCCGCAGAGGATAAGCTTGATCGCTATTTAAAAAACTCCAATCATTATGAAGCCTTTTTATCTGACTTTTATCACCTGTCAGAGGTTCCGGTGAAAAAATGGGGGATCCCATTGGTAGGCTGGCTTTAAGTCATGATCCCCTTCATGAAAACCCTTTTATGATACACTAAAAAGAAACATGAGTGAAAGAAGGGAAGCAGGATGAAGCCATCTATCTTTATCACGAGGAAACTGCCCCAGGCTGTAATTGAGCCTTTGAATGCGGAATACCAGGTAGAAATGTGGGAAAAAGAAGACGTGCCGGTTCCCAGGGACGTCTTGTTAAAGAAAGCAGGGAGTGCCTCTGCTTTGATCACCATGCTGTCTGATCAAATGGACGGGGAGCTGCTTGAACATGCGTCCTCATTGAAGGTTGTTGCGAACCTGGCAGTCGGGTACGATAATATCGATCTGCAAGCAGCAAAAGAAAAAGGCGTCATCATCTGCAACACACCCGATGTATTGACTGATACAACCGCTGATTTGACCTTTGGATTATTAATGGCGGCCGCCCGGAGGATCGTGGAGGCTGATCGTTACATAAAAGAGGGCAGGTGGAAAAGCTGGTCCCCGCTCCTTCTTGCCGGAGCGGACATCCATCATAAAACGATCGGGATCGTCGGTATGGGGAGCATAGGGGAAACCGTGGCAAAAAGGGCAAAAGGATTTGATATGAATATCCTGTATCATAACCGTTCAAGAAAGCCGAAAGCTGAAGAAGGGCTGGGCGCTGTTTACGTATCAATGGATGAACTCCTGGCCCAATCTGACTTTGTCGTCGTCCTTGCACCGCTGACCCCGGAAACGGAAGGCCTGTTCCAAAAAGAACAATTCCAGGCCATGAAAAAATCTGCCTTCTTCATCAATGCGGCACGCGGGCCGATCGTGAATGAAGAGGCATTGACAGAAGCGCTTAAAAAAGGTGAAATCGCAGGAGCGGGACTCGATGTGTTCGTTGAAGAGCCGATCGATTCCAATCACCCGCTCCTGCAGCTTGACAATGTGGTCGCACTGCCGCACATCGCCAGCTCGTCGATTGAAACCAGGACTGCTATGATGAATCTGTGCGTACAGAATGTAATGGCTGTTTTAAAAGGGGACGAGCCCCGTACCCGGGTGGAATGACATACAAAAAACACGCATGACGCCATGCGTGTTTTTTCTTCCTTATACAGGAACTGCCTCTTCTTCAACAGCCTTATAATAAGGAGCGAGCGACTGCCGCTCAATCTCTTCGAGGAAAGCCGGTGCCACATCATATAGAATTGTGCGGGCAAACTTCCATGCATTTTCTTCAATCCGGAGCATCAGGCGGCTTCTTTCTTCTTTATCAGCTTCATCCAGTCTGCCGGCAAGTACTTCAAGTCCATTGTCATGCGCATGCCCCATTTCATGTGCAAGGACTACTTTAAAATATTCAGGCAGGCATTCAGCTTCCCCATACATCCTGAGGCATTGCTCGGTGACATTATCAGTGTACATCGTAATCGAGTGGGTGTTCATACTGTACTTCCCGCCTACAAGGCGCTTTCCGGGAAAGGTACACTCCAATATCACATTCATTCTAGAATCCAAACGGGCTAACAACTCATCTACAATCTGTTGATATCTCTCTTTAGTCAATTTCTCACTTTCTCCCCTTAAAAAACAAATCTGAATCATTATAAGATGTATATGAAAAAAAGAAAACGGCATGCTATAAAAAGATGTTGGAATAAGTGGAATTAATTGGTTTTTAGCTTGGTTTAAGGGCCGGGCATTCGCCGGGGGATAGAGCTTTGCGGGCATAAAAAAGATGACTCAACATTACTTGAGTCATCCGTAAGTTCAAAATTAGAAAACTTGTTCTACTTCAACAATTCCAGGTACTTCTTCGACTAGTGCACGTTCAATACCAGCTTTAAGTGTAATTGTTGAACTTGGGCAGCTTCCGCATGCGCCTAACAGACGCAGCTTCACAATGCCGTCTTCCACGTCAACCAGTTCACAGTCCCCGCCATCGCGAAGTAGGAACGGACGTAATTTATCTAGTACTTCCTGTACGGAATCAAATTGTGCTTGATCAGCCATCTTTATCTACTCCTTTCCTTACTCTCTATTATAATGACATATCTGTAAAAAATCTATCAACCCGCAAACAATTGGGAATTTCTTTTTTGGGGATACAGTTCTTAACACCGCTGCCCGATTCCGTGGAAGACTTCGCTTTCCGCGGTTAGCCCGTGATCTTCTTCATATTAACGGAACCCTTGTTGATTTGGTTGTATTTTTAAGCAACCAAGTATAGTGAGGCTCATTTGGACAATCTCAACTTATTTGATTCAATTAATACCGCTATTGATTTCCGTGCAAAACTTCGCTTTCCGCGGGCGGACCATAAGCCTCCTCGTCGCATGCGCTCCTGCGGGGTCTTATCTGTCTCGCTTTTCCCGCAGGAGTCTGCGTCTTGCACTCCAATCAATCGCTGGAACCGGTTTTGAAGATGGATAAGTGCAGCCAATTTCATACTGAAAAGATGGATTATCCAATTTTTATTGTTCTTGATCCTCCCTTTCTTTGGTGGAACAAACATTTTATCTTTCCGTATAAAGGTTCGGTCCATTATCGTCATCTTATCAAATATTTGCTGTGAAACAGCATTTGTATTCCCACTTTGCTGATTTTTTTGTAGAATGATGGTATGAGGGGAATGAAGGGGAGATGAGAGTATGGAACGTAAACCGGTTGAGATTCATGTGTATGGGGCTGAGATTATTTGTCCAAGTTGTGTGAATATGCCGTCATCGAAGGAAACGTATGAGTGGCTTGAAGCTGCGGTGGGCCGCAAGTATCCTGATCAGCCATTCATCATAAAATATATAGACATCTACAACCCGCCGGAGGATGAAGCCGCCAGAAGCTTCGCCGAAAGAGTGATTGAAGAGGATATGTTCTATCCGGTTGTCCTCCTGGAAGGCAACGTGGTCGGGGAAGGGAATCCCCGTTTAAAGACAATTTACACGGAGCTTGAGAAGTATGGGTATAAGGCTGTTTAAATAAGAGTATGGAAGACTTTCCTTTAAGGAAGGTCTTTTTTTAAAAAAAGAAACCGCCGGTCACAGGCGATTTCTTCGTCCATTCATCCATTATGATACTTGTACATCCATAAAACACCTGATTTCAACAGGCGGGCGACGCGTCCTGTGATGGAGCGCTCGTTCACCAGTCCGAATCCGTGCTTCTTACCAAGTGAGCCCAGGATCCCCTTTAATTTGATCTTAGGCAGTTCATCCGGCAGGGGTTCATCTTTCCAGCGTTTCAGCAGGATCTGGACGATCTGCTCTGCCTGTCCTTCTGCCAGCTGTGCACTCGGAGCTTGCGGGAGACTCGCGCAGTCCCCGACAACATAGACATGTTCATCGTCCGGGAGATTATGATATTTGGAAATCACAACGCGCCCGCTTGAGTCTTTTTCAACTTCCATTTCACGGACGACACGTGTCGGTTGAATCCCGGCAGTCCATACGATGGCATCGCAGTAAATCTGCTCTTCGTGGTTATGAAGCGTGTTGGGCTCCACTTTTGTGATATTTGAATTATTCACGATTTCTACATTGTTTTCTTCGAACCAGCCGTGTACATAAGAGCTCAAGCGTTCCGGGAACGCATTCAGGATACGGGTTCCGCGGTCAAAAAGCTTGATCTTAAGATCGGAACGGCTTTCTCGCAGTTCACTGGCCAGCTCGATGCCGCTGAGTCCAGCTCCGACAATCCCGACAATGGAGCCGGCCGGAAGATTATTGAGTGTTTGATAAGTTCTTCGCGACTTGTCGATCGTCTGGATGCTGTATGTGAATTCGTCAGCACCAGGAACGTTATGGTATTTATCTTCACAGCCAAGGCCGACGACAAGGTCATCGTAAGGGACAGCCTCCTGATCCTGAAGATGAACAAGCTTATTTTTCGTATCAATCTTTGAAATTTCTCCGTACACATAGGATAAACGATCATGCTCCGGGAATGATACGCGTACATGATGATCGGATATCGTGCCTGCTGCCAGAGCATAGTACTCCGTTTTCAAGCTGTGGTATGGATTGCGGTCAATTAACGTAATGGATACATCTTCCGGGAGTTGGTTCGGTAACAAGCGGAGAAGGACTCGCATATTGCCATATCCTCCGCCAAGCAGCACTAGTTGTTTCATGATCATTTCCCCTTTTTGGCACTCAGCAATTTTGTTGGAATAAAATTTTATGTAAGATTCTCTACCGGGACAGAAGCAAAAGCTCCACCTTGATAGAGGCGAAAGGACGGCTGTCCTGAAAAGTAAGCATTTTCAATATGATTCATAATTGCATCGTTTTTTCAATAAATAAACCTATTAACATTAAAAGTATATCGAAATAACCTCGTTTTCACAACAGAAATAAGGGAAATAGTTCACAATCTGTTATACAGATATACCATGCGCAATGATTGACGGGCGAATTAAAAAAAGGTAGCATTACAGAGAGTAGAGAGGTGATGAAATTGCTGCCTATTATCGAATTTTGTATCAGTAATTTAGCGAGCGGAGCGCAAAAAGCGCTTGAAATATTAGAAAGAGATCCAAACCTCGACGTCATTGAATACGGCTGCCTGGGCTACTGCGGGAAATGTGCGTCATCTTTTTACGCATTAGTGAATGGAGAGCCCGTTGAGGGGGATACACCAGAAGAATTGGTGGAAAATATCTATAAGCACCTGGAAGAAAATCCGATGTTTTAATATGCAGAAGCTGATCCTTTGGGTCGGCTTTTTTTGTTTTGAGGAAGGAATTGGAAGAGTTGTGGTGAATTAGAAAAGTATGATAAGAAAGGGTGAGGATATGAGTGTTTTCCTGGGTGTCATGCAAACCAACGTAATGGTGACAGATATCGTGGCAGCGAAGAATTGGTACAGTGAAATACTGCAGTGTAAAATAGAAAAAGATTACGGTACGACGGTCGTACTTTCATTTGGAGGGGGTTCTCCCTTAGGGACCCTTTGTTTAATTCAAGACAAAGAAGCAGCAGGTAGAAACCATTCAACTTATCCTGTATTGCAAATTTCTCGGAAATACAAAGATACTCTTTATGAAAAGCTTCGTGAAAAAGAGGTCAAAGTAGAAGAGGCACCGGCTCACCAAAGCCACTTTAAGTTTTTTGATCCCGATGGAAACATGCTCGAGGCATACAGTCCGGGCATATATGAAGAAAGCTAGAGCGGCTGCTCCAGCTTTCTTTTTTTGTCGCTCCTGAATTTGTTAAGCTGGGTTGTTCCGCTTCTGCTCCTTGAAGCTTTCCCTCATTTCATACCACCGTTCCTTGGCCATTTCCACAATCTTCGGTTCAGTTGAAAGATGCTGTTTTTCTATTACTTTTGAAAGGTATTTTACAGCTTCATCAACTTTATCCTGACGGCGGAGGAGTTCTGCAATCAGATAGAGAAGTTTCGTTTCGGACATGGACGTTCCTTTGAAATCATCGCTTAAATAGGACTCGATATATTCATGGGTGGCAAGATTGATGAATCTTCTTTCCTGGTCTGATTGATTGATTTTTCGGTACAGCCACGCCGTACGCAAATAGAGTCCGGCGATCGTGAGTTTCTTTTCCTTTTTGATCAAGGCACAATACGCAGCGAGCTTGTACGTTTTGATTGCCTCATCGATGGTACGGATATCGCCGTAGTCCTGGGGCTGCCAGTGACGGCTGATTTTTTTCTCGAGGTCTGTTTTTAAAACCGGAACGATATATTTGCTGAATTCATCGGTAAAAGAGAAGCCGCATCGGGGGGGCATACGGATACATTGTAGAGTAAAGGGTTGATTTCATCTGAACCGTATACAGGGCAGAAGTCACTTTCATGACCTTTCACTTTGACGAAACGGGAGCGGATTTTGGTGGTGGAATAGGAATGCCTGCATGCAAGGCACTGGATTTTTTTATCGTAGTAAGGAGTTAATTCAGTCATCAATCTCACCTCAGGAAAGGGACTATTTTCCTTATTATACCTTGTTTTAGGTGGAGAGGACTAGTCTTTTCTTCAGGGAAGTGGCTGATTGTTGGGTATTTTTACTTAGTGAGAGGACGGGGACTCGGTGCCTGGCACGATCAGGCGTTTTTGAGCCAGGCCTAAAGGGGTGATTTGAGCCAGGCACCACATCCCGGGAACCACCAACAAATGAAATTTTTTCAGAAGGGGCAGATGTCATTCACATAGTTCCCATCGGTTGAGTAGTAAAATAGAAAGGAGTATACTAATAAGTAAGAAGAGAAAAGGTTGGAGGTGTAGTGAATGAGTGAAGTTGTAATTCTTACGGAAGCTGCTGCCCTTCAGATTAAAGATATGATGAAGGAACATGATGAGGCAGATGCCATGCTTCGCGTATCGGTTAAAGGTGGAGGCTGCAGCGGCCTTTCTTACGGAATGGGTTTCGAACACGAGGTGCAGGAAGGCGATGAAGTCCTGGAACAGTTCGAACTGAAGCTTGTCGTTTCCAAGGAAGATGCTCCCATTTTAAATGGTACAAAAATTGATTATAAGCAGTCCATGATGGGCGGAGGCTTTACGATCGATAATCCAAATGCCATTGCTTCATGCGGGTGCGGATCTTCGTTCGTGACGGCAACGAATAAAGGAACGCCTGAGAACTGCTAGAAGATAAATGAAGAATTTAGGGTTGTTAACTACAGTCCTTCTCGATAGTTAATGTTAGAGACTAACTATCTGAGGAGGACTTTTTTAGGCCTTTAAATAAAATAAAGAAAAGAACACAAATAGGAAAAAAGAAGTAACGCTTACGTGAAAAGACGCTGGGGAATTATCCAATAGACTTAAAAAGTGGTTAAATTAACATTATAAAGTAGAGTTTATAGACGCACTCACATCACAGCGCATCAGGAATTATATTAATTACTTGAATTATGCTGCAAAAAATATGATGGGCACAGGTAAATAAACAATGATGAACAAGGCATTGGTTTATCTGAGATAACGACTAACAGTGGCCTTAGAGTTACATAAAGCAATTTTTAACTACTAAACAACCAAATTAATGAGATTATTTCAGATATAGCGACCATAAGCATTTTATTTTGTTGATGTATTTTTTCTATATCTGCTCATATTGTAAAGGTCTATTAAATAAAAGTATTACTAAATGAAGTAGAATCACTCACAGATTCATTCTACTCCAAAAACGTTAGGGTAGTGGTATTTAGAGGATTATAAAAGAGAGAGCCAGTTATTTGGTTCTCTCCTTAAGTGTTAATTTAATATTCTATTTCCCTTTTTTCTGTTACAATCCTTATGTGTTAATTGAAGATTAAGGAACTTATCACTGCCACCCACACTTAGAGGGACTCTGTGATCGACTTCAATATCATCAGAAATAAATAATAACGAGTTACATAATGGACAAATATTATTTTGCTTTTTTAAAAGTTCCTTTTTTTCATCCACTTCTAGCTTGATTTTCCGGTCATCAACTTTATATTTCTCCCAAAATTCGTCCATCATAAGTTTGTATTTAGTTAATCCCATCCCATTTTGATCTTCAAAGGGGAGAGATTTTGTGAATCTAAATAAGTTAGTAATATCTTCTTTGATTTTTAACCTATGAGTTCTTACCATTTGATATGGAATTTTAGACAGGACATACCATAATGCATAAAAGCTTTGTAATGTTCTTCTTGCTGTTCTGGATTGGGACAAATAAAATAATTCATCTAGTTCTTTTTTTAAATATTCATCAAGATTCTCCGAAACATCTTTTTCTACTAATAACAACTTTAACTTTCTTATAAATGTATCTACCGAAGTAATCGATTTTAAATATGCATTCTTTACTGAGTCTTGTTCTGAAGCAGTATTTAATAATTTTGTTATTTCGGTTTTAGCTCTTACTCTGAAGTTGATTTTATCGTTCCTTTGGTAAATATCTAAATCATTGTGAGCATCAGGATTTTCCGATTTATAGTCAAAATACGCCAATGTAGTGATTAATTCTTCATTTTCCATTCTTGTATTTTTTAGTCTTGAATAAAACCAACTGTTATACTTTTCTGCGAGAGTTCTGATCTTTTTAGTGATTTCCACATCGATGTAAGAATTCCACATCTCAAAAGTATTTTCTCTTATTGGATACGGTTTATTGTTTAATCTTATAAAAAGGTCTATCGGATCGAATTGAGGGTTAATTTTAGAATCAATTGTCACAAGTGACAGATTAAAATCAAGAATCTTTTCCTTTGAATCATCATCTAAGTCATCATAACCTCGCCCTTTAAATTCGTCTAAAATTCTAAGTTTATTTAATTTATACTTGTGTTTATCTGAAAGAATTCTGTTGCCTTCTTCGTCTAAGAACTCTTCACCAATAAATCCAAGTATTGAGAGAAGACGCTGTTGACCATCGACTACTTCTAGAATTCCATCTTGTCTTTTGAAAATAAAAATTGGTGGTAATTTAATCCCTAACAATATACTTTCTATAATTGCGGAGGATTTCATTTGGTTAATGGATTCACCTCTTTGATATGATGGTCTAAGCAAGAAGCGTTTTCTATTCATTAATCTGCAAATGTCATCAATTGTAGTCGTGCTTGCATCAGGTTTATTTAATCTAAGAGTCTCAAACTCCTCTATTAGTTCATTTGTATCTGGAGTATTGTTCATAACTTTTTTTAACTTTCGTTGAGTAGCCATATTATTCTTAATGTAGACTTCTAGATTCACACCTAATAGCTCCTCAAAGAATGAAGCAGTTCCAGTGTATCTTTCCTTCATTTCCTTATAAAAATGACTATTTTCAAGCGTGTACAACTTGAAGTTATTTGAAATGAAATCAACTAACTTTTGTTTAATAGTTTCGTCGTGTAGTGTGTCTAAACTTATTTTTTCCTGTTCAAGGACTGTGCAAGCCCAAAAAAGGCATTCGAAAACCAATTTGTTATGCTCTACACCATCAACTTCTAACCTATTCTTCATTTCCTTAGTAAACTCAACTTTTCTAAAAAAACTTTCATAAAGCCTCTCAACATCAGTAGTGGTATTACTAAGGTTTTCAAAGAAACGCTGAATCAATTCTTTTCTGCTTTGTGAGGTACTGTAATAATTAATAGGGAGATTGTGTAATACGAGAAATAATCTTATTTTTTGCATTGCTTTCTCTAGCTTTATCCCTTTTTTACTGGTTTCCCTCTCTCTTTCAGAAAAGAATAAATCTAGGAAGTCTAAATAATTTCCCTTATTCTCTTTAAATCTCTTTTTGAAATAAGTTGTAGTATCATCATTAATGTAAATGGCCTTTTCAATTTCAGCGTTCTTTAAAGGTGTTATACCAGAATTGTATCGGCGGAAAATTTCTTTTTTTATTTGATCTTCTTTTCTTTCATCTAATCTAGGTTCGTTGACTACACTAAACTCTATAATTCTAATTTTTGTATCCCAAAATACATCTTGCAAACCCATATCGAAATCATCAAAACTTTTCTTTTTCAAATCAGGAAAGACACTCAGTCCTTTATTAGTTAAATGGAATTTGTTTTCTTTAAATCTTTTTATAGTCTCAAATCTTTGCCGCCCGTCTATAACTTCTATGTTTTTTCCTGTATTAAAAAAGACTAAAGGTGGAATTTCTGTACCAAGTAATATGCTTTCAATAAAATAACTAGCCTTATCATTATCCCATACATAATTTCGTTGATAATAAGGATCGTATACTGTATTCTTTGTCCTTCTTTCATTTGCAAACAATGTTTCAATTGACATTACTTTTGATTCAATTTTAATATGTGTTTTAAAGATTTCTTTTATTTCTTCATCTTTTAAAAATAGTTCAGCCATTTTAATATTCCTCCAATTTGTTCTTTGTAATTAAATTCGACAAAAATTCCCAGTCCCCTCTTTTCATATATCTAGAATGATATTTACTGAACCTATGAGTATAGATGAAGGACTAATTTTAATGAACTTATATTCATTAGGATGCCGTATCATCGTTCGTGACGGCAACGAATAAAGGAACGCCTGAGAACTGCTAGAAGATAAATAAAGAGGACCCTCCCGATTTCTAAAATGTACCCTATAGAGTAGACACTTGAAAAAGTCTACCTATAGGGTATTTTTTTTGTATAATGACAAATAGACAACTAGTAGAAATTGGGGAAAACATCATGAGTAAAAAAACATTCACAGAGAAAGAAATCCAACTATTATCCATTAATCCTTTTGTCAAAGCTGTTAGCTCTAAGGGAATTACCTACACAGATGAATTTAAACGCCTTTTTATCTCTGAGAAGAAGAAAGGCAAGTTCTCTAGACAGATCTTTGAAGATGCTGGATTTGATACAGATATAATTGGTATGGCACGTATTCATTCCGCTAGTAAGAGGTGGAATGCTGCTTATAAAAGGAACGGAGTTTTGGGGCTCAGTGACACAAGGAAAGGCCATTCTGGGAGACCTAGACAACGGGAGTTTCCCTTGAGGATAAGAATGCTCGACTAGAAGCTCAAATCAACCTGCTTAAAGCGGAAAATGAACTTCTAAAAAAGATTCGATTCGCGGAAAGGGGGCTAAAGAAGTAGTCCTCTCCCCAAGTCAAAAGTTCATTCTCATTCGTTCCGTAATAGAGAAATATAAACTCAAAAAATGGTGAGATACCTTTGTGGGGTCGCAGGAGTTTCCAGAAGTGCCTACTATAAATACTACTCTCACGAGTCTCAAGAGCGTAGAAAACAACGGGAAGCAAGGGATGAAGAACTGAAAGAAATCATCTTAAAAGCGTTCCGTCATAAGAAGCGCAAGAAAGGGGCGCGTCAAATCAAAATGACTTTGGCGGGTCAATTTAAGATTGTCTTTAACTTGAAAAGAATTCGAAGAATCATGAAGAAATATAACATCGTTTGCCCCTTCCGGAGGGCGAATCCATATAGGCGTCTAATGAAGGCCACCCAGGAACATTCAGTGGTCCCTAACCTACTGGAGCGCCAATTCAATCAGGGTAAACCAGGCAAAGTGCTGTTAACAGACATCACTTACTTGAACTATGGTAAAAGTTCCAGAGCTTATTTATCCATGATATTGGATGGCTCCAGTGGTGAAGCTCTTGCTTACCATGTGTCTGACAGAATGACTATGGAATTAGCCACAGATACCCTCAAAAAACTAAAGAAAAACAGAAGGTTTAAAAAACATAAAGATTCACTCATCCATTCGGATCAAGGGGTTCACTATACCCATCCCCAATTTCAGAAAATGGTTAAAAAACTTGGAATCCGGCAATCAATGTCCCGAAGGGGCAACTGTTGGGATAACGCCCCCATTGAATCATTCTTTGGACACCTAAAAGATGAAACCTCTATTAAATCCTGCCTGACACTAGAGGAAGTACAAAAGGAAATTAAGCAATACATGACTTACTATAATCACTATAGGTATCAATGGAACAGAAAAAAGATGACCCCTGTTCAATACAGAAATCATCTTTTAGTTGCAGCTTAGGCTTTTTTAAAATGTCCTTTACAAAGGGTACACTTTATTACGGGAGGGTCCTTCTTTTTGTTTTTATAACTTCTTTAAAGCTTCTTCAACCGGTGTGTCACCGCTCAATATTTCAATTACCTTATGGTTCGTCTCTGGCGCAGTTAACGATTCCACCAGAACTTTTGCAACATCTGCACGGGGAATGTCACCGCTTTTGTCTTCTATTGAAGACTGTGCGATTATTTTTCCTTTTGCCTCATCATGGGTCAGGGCACCGGGACGGACGATCGTATAGTTCAGTCCGCTTTCTTTAAGGTGTACGTCTGCATCATGCTTCGCATTTAAGTATACGCCCATGCCTTCAGGTGCGTTTTCCGGCTGGTCGGCACCCATCGAACTGAGCATGATGAAACGTTCGATGCCTTTTTCCTTTGCGTAGTCGACCGCTTTTTTTGCACCTTCCTGATCGATTGCGATGGTTTTGTCTTCTCCGGTTTTACTTCCGCTTCCTGCAGCGAAGATCACCGCATTCACGTTTTCAAGCGCATAAGAAAAGTCCTGTTCAAGATCGGCAACAATCGGTCTGGCACCGAGCTCCTCCATATCTTTCGTCTGTTCCGATTTACGGATCATCGCTTTGGAAAAGTGTTGTGTGCTGTTCTTCAGTTCTTTCAATACCAGTCGGCCTGTATGGCCGTTTGCTCCAATAACAAGTACATTCATCTTTATTCAACATCCTTTGTAAGATTTTTGCCTTTATTATTGGTCTACCCATTCCTTGCTAAAATAAACAAACGGGTAGGTTACCCATCTGGATTCTCTATTTTCTGTCGATGATTTGAGTCGATCACCAGCTCTCCGACTCCCATTGCCATCAGTCCATTGAGAAAGCCGAAAAAAGTATAAATAAGCTCATTCCCGCCCGAACCTGAAGTAAATACAATCATCATAAATCCAATAAAGCATAATGCTGCTGTAAGCATTCCTAAAATATAGAGTGTCCGTCCTATAAACATATCATTTACCTCCTTATAATATTTTTTATAAATGAAAAAAGATCCAGGCCTGATACCTGGATCTTCATTGCTCATCAATCCGTAAACATAGATGTACTGTGCATTGGCTGTACCCGTGCTTTTGGATCCATGTAGGCTTTTGCATTGTTGACGGCGGTAGGGGCTTCACCAAAGCCGCTTGCGATCAGTTTTACTTTTCCATCATACGTCGAGATATCCCCGGCTGCGTAAATTCCTTCTATATTTGTTTCCATCCGGGAATTGACGACGATGGAGTTTTTCTCGATTTCGAGCCCCCAGTCCTTGATGGGACCGAGAGAAGAAACGAATCCGAAGTTGACGATCAGCTCGTCGATATCCAGGATTTCCTTTTCATCCCCGCGGACTTCTTCAAGGATGAGCTGATGGATTCTTGATTCGTCCCCCACGATTTCAGCAGGGACAAATGGAGTCTTGAGTTCGACAGATGAATTGTGCAGATTCTCCACACTGTGTTCATGGGCACGGAATTTATCCCTTCTGTGGATGAGATAGACCTTTTCTGCAATCGGTTCAAGCATGAGTGCCCAATCGACCGCGGAATCCCCGCCGCCGCAGATCGCGACTTTCTTTCCTTTGAATCTTTCCATATTATCCACGAAATAATGAAGATTCTTTCCTTCATATTGCATGGCATTTTCCAGCTCAAGGCGTCTCGGTTGAAAAGCACCATTTCCGGCCGTGATGATAATGGTTTTTGAATAGTGAACTTCTTTATCAGTTGAGAGCTTGAAGCAGCCGTCTCCCTGTTTTTCCACACTTTCAACTGCCTGCTCCAGACAGATCGTGGTTTCGAACTTGGCCATCTGTTCCTTTAGGTTGTTCACAAGGTCCTGTGCTTTTACCTTCGGGAAACCGGCCACATCATATATGTATTTTTCGGGATAAAGGGTGGATAGCTGACCGCCCAGTTGGGGCAGACTCTCGATGATCTTCACTGAAGCTTTTCTCATCCCGCCATAGAAGGCAGTGAATAACCCTGTAGGGCCTCCTCCTATGATTGTTATATCGTAAACCTTTTGGTCTTCCTTCAAGTAGATCCCTCCCAAATTAAGTTACATCTCTTTAATTTATTCTATCATAGAGATATCAATCCTTCCCAAAATTTAGATTGTTTTTTGGAATGTTCAGTTATTAACGAGGGAGGTATTGTCGCAATTTTCCCAAGAATGATTATTTATCCGTAATACCTTGAAAAGATGGGGTAAAAAGAATATTATGTAATGTAGACATATTGTTAAGAATTTATGACAATTCTCGCGGTCTGAAATAGTACGTGAAGGATGTCACAAACTTATTTTTTGTTTTTATTTTTTCTTTATTCATTACTTTCTGTTCTACAGAAAAATCCCGTTCCATTTGTTTTTGGTTCCTTCAAAAGGGGAAAGAGATAGTAGCAGCAGATTGACGGGATAAAAAAGACTGATGTGGAGGACTCTAAGAGTATCCTACGCAAATACAATCAAAAAGGTGGATGTGATTCAGTTGAGAAAGCCAAGAATCGTTGTTTTAGGTGCAGGTTACGGCGGGCTTATGACAGTAACTCGTCTTCAGAAGCAATTGGGTACGAACGAAGCGGAAGTCATCCTTATTAATAAAAATGACTACCATTATGAAACAACATGGCTGCATGAAGCTTCTGCAGGGACTCTTCATCATGACCGTGTACGCTATGACGTCAAGGACGTTGTGAATACAAGCAAAGTGAATTTTTTACAGGCAACTGTTGATGACATCAAAGTTGAAGAAAAGAAAGTCCTTACAAGCGAAGGTGAAGTGGAATTCGATTACCTGGTCGTTGCACTAGGTGCAGAATCTGAAACGTTCGGCATCCAGGGCTTGCATGAGCATGCTTTCATGATTGCGAACGTCAATTCTGCCCGTCAGATCCGTGAGCATATCGAACTTCAATTTGCCACATATAAGAATGAAGAGGTGCCTAAAGACGAGCGCCTGACAATCGTTGTCGGCGGCGCAGGCTTCACTGGTATCGAATTCCTTGGTGAACTTGGTAACCGCGTTCCTGAGCTTTGCAAAGAGTACGATATCGACCGTTCCAAAGTGCGCATCGTATGTGTTGAGGCAGCTCCTATGATCCTTCCTGGATTCGATCCGGAGCTTGTAAAATATGCACGTGCCACACTTGAGAAAAAAGGCGTTGAATTCCATATCGGAACACCGCTTAAGGAAGCAAAAGCAGGCAGCGTCCTGATTGCTAAAGGCGAAGATGAAGTGGAAGAAATCAAAGCCGGAACAATCGTATGGGCAGCAGGTGTCCGCGGTAATCGCGTCATTGAAAAAGCGGGTATTGAAAACATGCGTGCACGCGTCAAGATCAACAAGGATCTTCGTGCGCCTGGACATGACAATATCTTCATCGTTGGAGACTGCTCATTGATGATCAATGAAGAAACGGAACGCCCATATCCTCCGACTGCACAAATCGCGATGCAGCAAGGAGAAGTGTGTGCCCGTAATATCGCAGCCCTTCTTCACGGTAAAAATGATCTTGAAGAATTCACTCCGGATATCAAAGGTACAGTATGTTCACTTGGTGAAAATGACGCAATCGGCGTTGTGTACGGCAAGAAACTTACAGGTACGAAAGCATCATTCATGAAGAAGGTAGTAGACAACCGTGCATTGTACATGGTTGGCGGACCTTCACTCGTATTCAAAAAGGGTAAATTCAAGTTCTTTTAATATCAAGTGAGTAAAAGCAGAGCGGAAACCCGCTCTGCTTTTTTTCGTTTCGTTGTTACGATACTGGGTTTATCAACGTTTTTTGGTTGGTTATCAACAAAAAGAGGTTTTATCAACGAAAATTCATTTTTATCCACAAAAAATCAAGTTTCTCAACAGATTTCATAGATGTTACCGACAATTCTAAAAAATCGACTAATCCCTCGCGCTTCCAGCGTGCTGCCCTTCAGCTGCATCAAAGCCAATACTTGAACCCGGGCCTGGCTCGAAATAGGCATTCTGAGACAAGTTCACGGGGCATCATTATATAGACCTTCCTTCCTGAATATCCACTCATGACTTTTCTATCTTCCCATCCTGTAGTACCTTAAAAGAAAGAGAAAGCTACAGGAAGAGGAGGAGCAGATGAAAAGGGGAAAAGTATGGCTGGCTGTTGCCGGACTCGTTATAGATAAAGAAGGAAATTGGCTTGTTGTTAAGAAGAGATACGGCGGATTGAAAGGCATGTGGTCATTGCCGGCCGGGTTCGTCAATGAAGGAGAGACAGTGGATGAAGCTGTCATCCGCGAGGTCAAAGAGGAGACGGGCCTCACAACGACCGTGAACGGCATCATCGGGGTGCGTACGGGTGTAATCGGCAATGAAATCAGTGACAATATGATCATCTTTCATTTGAACCATATCGAAACTGATCAAATAGAAATAGAA
Source organism: [Bacillus] enclensis (assembly GCF_001456935.1). Classification (GTDB taxonomy): domain Bacteria; phylum Bacillota; class Bacilli; order Bacillales; family Bacillaceae_B; genus Rossellomorea; species Rossellomorea enclensis. The sequence continues at coordinate 36,859 of NZ_KQ758487.1, forward strand.
AAAAATGAATTGTTCGATGTGCAGTGGAAATCACCGAATGCTTTAATGGTTGACGGGAAAACGTCGGTGATGATTCATGAGATGTTGAAACAGGGTGACTTACTGCAGCGTCACCAGGCTATAGAAGGACTGGATCCAGGCGAACAGTTTGGGTATACAAGTTATAAACTGTTTATGTAAAAAGGTGATGGAGGCATTTTGGTGCTTCCATCACCTTTTCTCATTGGTTTCGCTGTCCAATTTGGACATGATATATTTGAGTCCGACATTTGAATGACTGAACGTAACAATATCTTTAAACTCACCGATCCGGATGGCAAGTTCGGGAGTGATACCAACGATGATGCATTCGACCCCGATCAATTTCAGGCAATCGTATAGGTTTTGAAGATTTTGCCTGATGCTGTCATCAAACCTGTTGATCCCGCTGAGACTGATCATCACAAATTCGACGCCTCCCGAGACACACTCCTCAAGTACCGTGCTGATTACCTTTTCTCCCCGCTCATGGTCGAGCTCACCTTTGAGCGGCAGCGCGATTGTCTTGTCCCATATATGCAAGATGGGCACAGACAGCTCCTCAATCATGGTTTCCCTTTTCTTTTCTTCTTCAGCCTTAGTGGTAACATCCATAAGCATGACCATATAGCCTTCTACTTCACCCGAGTGTGCTAAACTCGTGATCGGGCTGATGACAATGTCTGCAGCAAACTTGTTCCTGATATTGATCCTTGCCCGATGCGTTTCTTTAAGTTCTGACATGATCCTGCGCTGATACTGCGGCATCCTGTGAAACTCGTCCATATTCATTCCGATGATTTGATCAGCACCCTCCAGGCCGAATAGCGGGGCAATGACTGTCATGGACTTGACGGCTGTTGCATTCATCCATGTGACGTTATAATCCTTGTCGGCAATAATGATATTTTCTCCGATGCTGTTTAAGGCATCAGTACTTGTAATATTGATAGGAATGGAACAGTTCATTTTGGTACGCCACCTTGTTTCTGCGATTTATACAAGTATTTCTAATACAAGTATATAACAAACAAGAAAAATGTAAAACGAAATGGAGAAAGAGGGGATTGGACCACTGGGAAAGCCTTAACATTCAGGCAAGAAAACACGTTAGTGTGATTTATTTAAAAATTCAGTAAATTATATGAAAAAGAGAGATAATAAAAGATAACAAGCAATGTATTCGCTTTCTTAGAGGTACATCCCCTAATATGTCCCTTTTCATTGGAAAGGATAGATGATATATTATCAGAAAATTATAAAAACAAACCCAAAGGAGAGGGAATCATGAGAGCTACTGCAAGTACGAAAACAAAATTTTGTCTATACTGTTCAGGAAAAGGATACTTTCAGTTAGTGTTGGGTGGTTCTGAAACTTGCCCTTGCTGCGGAGGCAGCGGGAAACAGAAATAGAACTATACGATTAACTTATAAAGAGGCTGGAACAGAAATTTTAGAATAAATAAACCCCAATTTATTTGTCTTAGCAGGCAAATAAATTGGGGTTTTTGTTTGGACTTAATCTGGTATGTAGGTTCTCCCCAGCGGTTGATTGAAGTTTGCAGGGCTTAGAGGCACATGACATAAGCCTTTGATCAAAGGCCTTCCGCTTTTTTAATAAGCTACTCTTCCCGCAGAAGTCTTCGTCTTGCCTACAAGCACAAAAGAAATGGACCGGAAAAGTGCTTTTTTTAGGTCAATATTGGATTTTTTTGGTAAGTGACGGAATAAATCATGAAATTCGAAGATTATTCCGCAGAATTCAAAGATTATTGCCAGGAATTGAAAGAAAAAGTCCAGTTTTCGAAAGATTACGGGGCAATATTAAAAGATTCCCCCAATTCACTCCGTTCCGCAGGCTGCATTATAGGGCTCCTTGAGCCAAAACGCTGAATACACCTAATAAAGTGAGTGCAACCATTCGTATACTGCGCCAAAAACACCTCTAACCTTCGTCACCCTCAAAAAAATTGATCAGGAGTTCTAGGGACCAGACGCCGGAGCTGGAGAGGATCTGCCGCCAGAACCAGGAGGCTCACGGGCTACCCGCGGAAAGCGAAATCTTGCACGGAAATCATTAGCGGTGTATAGAGTCTGATTCTAGATATTTCACTAATCTTTTTACTGAAATGATCTGGAATTTTGTTGATTTTGTGAATACCTCTGCCAAAAGATTGACGCTTTCATAAACATTGAGTACACTAAACTTTAGTGTTTATGGAGGTGCAGACGGTAAATGCCTATACATGTAATGATCATTTCGATGCTTCTGTTCCTGGTTCTGTTTTTTGGAATCGGTTTTTTGCTTAATATGTTATTGCGTATGACATGGATCATGGCGGTCATCTATCCGCTTGTTGTCATCTTTATTGTAGACGATGTCCGTTTTATAGAATATTTCCGGAACGCCGGTGAATCATTTTCTGACTTGGGAACGAAGTTAGGCAATTTGGCTTTGGCTGATCTTTTGATCTTGGGGAGCGGCCTGACTGGGGCGGTCCTGTCGGGGATTGTAATGAGGATATTGAGAGCAAAAGGATACAGAATGTTTTAATTATCTGCCGTTTAACCGAGCTACCGGGTTGAACGGTTTTTTGTGTGTGTTAAAGGCTTTGCAATCTCTAGAAGGAGTTTTCATCACCGCGATTTTACCTCGGGAACAAACAACCTATTATTTTCCAAAAAATGAAACTATTCGATTTTTTTATCAATTTATGAATAAATACCAAACCCTTGGGGAAGGAATAAGGGTGGGAGGAGTGAATTCATGAATTTGGTAAGAAAATGGACGAAACGAATCATAATGGCTGGTTTATTCACACTGGCTTTAGGCACCACCTTTCAATCGGTATCGGGGGTGGAAGCCCAGACATTTAAATCATGGCTGAATGAGAATCATGGGCATCAGTCAGAAAGCTATTCGGAAAATCATAAAACAAATCATATATCTTTGTCATTTAAATTTTTGAAGAGACTGGCAGGTGCAAAGACCTTGATCTCTTCGAAACCTGTTGTGGGGAAGGTTCCAACGCTTGAAGAATCGGTTAACTGGGAACAGTATCCGAAGAACCGGGTAGTGGCAACAGGCTATACTGCCGGGGTGGAGTCCACTGGGAAAAATCCGGGACACCCCTCGTATGGAATTACATATTCGGGAGTAAAAGTGAAACGGGACCTCTATTCAACGATTGCAGCAGATACATCCGTCTATCCGATCGGGACGATCCTATTCATCCCTAACTATGGGTACGGGGTTGTGGCGGATACAGGCAGCGCGATCAAAGGGAACCGTCTCGATTTGTATTACGATACCGTGGACCAGGTTTATAACGAATGGGGAAAACAAACCCTCAATGTGTATCTCGTTCAAGTGGGATCGGGAAAACTGACCGAAGAGGAACTGGTGAAACTGAACAGCAACGAATCCATGCAGGTGTTCAGGCAACAGATATTATCAACAAAGGAATAATAAAAAGCTCGTATTCAGTGAAACTTCTGAGTACGAGCTTTTTTCTTATGTGTCATATTGAATATCCAAACCTTTGTATACTTCAGGATGGAGTTCTATCGCAAGCTTCAGGGCCCCTTTTAATAAAAGGGGGGACGGCCTGCAGTAGAGTGCTTCTTCAAGTATGAGAATCCGATTTTCTTTTACCGCTTTCATCGTATCCCACTTCGGGCGCTTCTTCACGATTCCGGGGTTAACCCGTTTCTGCTGTACGCCGACCCAGGCAAGGCAGATATAATCGGGCTCACGGTTCCTGACGTCTTCCCAATCGGTCTGGACGCTGGCAAGATCCACATCGTTGAAAACATTCTCAGCCCCTGCCATCTCACTCAGTTCCGTAAGCCAGTTTATTTTACCCGGAGTGAAAACGGGCTTTGGCCACCATTCCCAGTACAGGGTCGGAATGCTGTCCACAGTCCTGCTCAACCGCTTCAGTTCTTCGACCGTATGTAAGAAGGTATGATGCTTTTCACCCGCGGTCTCTTCTATTCCGCATGCTTTTCCGACCGTTAAAAGGTCCTCCGCAATATCATTGAAGCTTTGAGGGTTCAGAGTGATATGGGGGATTTCCCTTCTATCCAATTCTTCGATATTCTTTTCCATGCCGGGTACGCTTATTGAGGATAAGACAAGATCCGGTTTCAGCGACTGCAGCTTATCCATGTCAATGGACAAGTCGGGGCCGAGCTTTGGAAGAGAGCGGACCTCCCCGGGATAATCGGAAAAATCGTCCACCCCGACCAGACTGGATGTAAGGCCGAGATAATCAATGATTTCAGTATTGCTGGGGCAAATAGAGACAATCCTCACCGAATCACTCCTACATAAATAATAAATAGTGCAGAATAAGGGTCAGGACGATTCCTGAAAGTCCGCCGAAAAAAACTTCGATCGGTTTGTGTCCAAGCAGTTCCTTTAACTCTTTCCTTTTTTCCTGCTCGGGTTTATTCTGCCATCCTTTGGCTTCGGTCATGAACCGCTGGAAGTCCACCGTCAGCCGGTTCAACACGATGGCTTGTTCGCCTGCCTGCCTTCTGACCCCTGTCGCATCAAACATCGTGATGATGGCAAAGATCGCCGAAACGGCAAAAATGGGGGAGGAAAGACCGGTTTCCAATGCAACGCCTGTTGATAAAGCCGTCACTGCGGCAGAGTGGGAGCTCGGCATTCCGCCTGTAGAAGTGATCAATGACCAGTTCAATTCCCTCGTTGCAATAAATTGTATGGGCACCTTAACGAACTGTGCAAAGAAGATTGCAAATAAAGAGGCCCACAAAGGAAAATTCAAGAATACTTCCATGCTGTCACCTGCCATCTTTTTTTAAAAGTCTGAAAATAAAATAATGTTCTTATTATATCATACCCGAATGAATTCAGAACTAACTTACACGGACCCGATGCCCCCATGTCGAAATTAACTGATATCTCCGGTATAATGGATGGTGGAGGTGTCAGGGGAAATGAATTTTACAATCAATCAGAAACACATAACAGAAGCAGCTAAAGAATGCCTGGTGGTCGGTGTTTATCATCAGCCGCAATTCGACGGTGAGCTTAAAGAGCTTGATCACTCGTTTGAAGGGTATCTTACTTCACTGGTAAAGGATGGGGATATTTCATCCAAATCTAAGAAACTATCAAAAATACATACATTCGGTAAGATCAGCAGCAAACGGATCCTGTTTGTCGGCCTCGGCAAAAAAAAGGAGCTGACTTTCGACCTTCTGAAAGAAGCGATGGGACTGGCATCAAAAGAATTGAAAAACATGAAGGTCTCTTCATTTTCAGTCGCACTTGATACATTTTCATCAGAAGAACTGCCTGCTGCAGATTCGGCACATGCTTTCACGGAAGCGTTCACGATGGCTACCTATCAGTTTGAGGGCTACAAGCAAAAATCGAACGAACCTGAAATTTATGTGGACAGCATTGAATTCCTGACAGGCGAAGACGAAAAAGAAGTCAAAACGGCACTTGAAGTCGGAGCGGCTTTTGGAAGAGGAGTCAATTCAGCACGTACGCTCGTGAATACACCTGGAAACCTGCTTACATCCACTAAGATGGCAGAATACGCACTGGAGCTTGCGGAGCGCTATGATTTCGAGGCGGAAATTCTTGATAAAGAAGAAATGGAAAACCTCGGAATGGGCGCCCTGCTTGCTGTCAATCAGGGGTCGGTTGAGCCGCCTAAGATGATTGTATTGAAATACAGCGGAAAAGATGAGTGGAAAGACGTCATCGGATTAGTCGGAAAAGGGATCACATTTGATACCGGCGGCTACTCCATCAAGCCGAAGGACGGTATTGTCGGCATGAAAACGGATATGGGAGGCGCAGCGGCAGTTCTCGGAGCGATGGAAATCATCGGTGAAACAAAGCCCGAACAGAATGTGGTAGCTGTCATTCCGTCAACGGACAACATGGTAAGCGGATCCGCATTCAAGCCGGATGACGTCATCACGGCGATGAGCGGCAAAACGATCGAGGTGCTGAACACGGATGCTGAAGGCCGCCTTGCGCTTGCAGACGGTATGTCGTATGCAAAGCATCACGGAGCGAATTACCTCGTGGATGTGGCGACGCTGACCGGCGGAGTCATCGTGGCCCTGGGTGAGGATAAAACGGGTGCGCTGACTAATAATGAAGCATTCTTTGAGCAAGTGCTTGAAGCTTCGGGCGAATCAGGTGAATTCATCTGGCAGCTTCCTTACACGGAACATGATAAAAAACGTGTGCGGAGCAGCAAAATCGCAGATCTCAATAACTCACCTGGCCGTGCAGGACACGCCATCATGGGCGGTGCCTTCGTAGGCGAATTTGCCGAAGGTCTTCCGTGGGTCCATCTCGACATCGCGGGAACCGCAACGACCAAGAGCAGTTATGACCTTGGTCCTTCCGGAGCAACAGGCGTCATGGCCCGCACACTGGCACTGCTGGTGGAACGGTTCGAGCCGTTGGAAAAATAAGTTTGATTAAAAGGATTGTTAAAGCTCTTCCTAATCCAGAGAATTGGATCAGGAAGGGCTTTTTTAATTAATTTACTTTTAAATGATATTGTCAATCTTAAAAAGAAATTAGGGCATGGACGTCTTGGAGTAAATAAAGTTCTGAATACATTGGCCGTTTCAGCTGTTGATTGGAGTGGAAGACGAAGACTCCTGCGGGAGATGTGGCCAATGTGAGACCTGTCCAGCTGCAGGGCTTAGAGGCAAATGTCATAAGTCAAATCGACCAAGAAGGCAAAGAACGCCTTCGTGGCCGATTCGCCTTATGCCACACGCTTCTGAGCAAAGCCCCTTCGCTTTTCTTCCCGCAGGCGAAGCCGAGGAGGCTCACGGGTCACCCGCGGAAAGCGAAGTCTTCCACGGAATCGGGCAGCGGTATATAAAGCCATCACCCCTTGTATTCGGACCATACAAAAACTTACCAACTATCATTTTAACGATTCATCAGACTAAAGTATTGACAACCTCTCTTTATCTTGTTAAAGTTAAAAACGTTGTTTTACCACTCTACCAATTTAGCGAACTAAAGTAACTCTATTGAACAATCAAACATAAACAGTTCAGCCATATTGAACGAGGCTGTACTGAAGACATTTTTTAAGGAGGAATGAACGATGAACGCAGTTGTCATTGCTGTTCTGGTTATGCTCATATTGAGTCTTGTGCGCGTCAACGTCGTGTTTGCACTCATCACGGGTGCGCTTGTCGGCGGACTTGTCGGCGGCATGGGCATGAGCGAGACGATTTCTGTCTTTTCCGAAGGATTATCAGGAGGGGCCAATATCGCTTTAAGCTACGCATTACTTGGGGGATTCGCCGTGGCGATTTCCTACACAGGGATTCCGAATCTGCTCGTCGATTGGGTATTGAAGGTTGTCGGGAAAAAAGGGGATTCAAGAAAAACAGCTCTTTCCAAAGCACTTATTGTTTTCTCTATTTTAATCATGGCTGTTTTTTCACAAAACCTGATTCCTATCCATATCGCATTTATCCCGATCTTGATTCCGCCGTTATTGAAAGTCATGACGGAACTTGAATTGGATAGACGATTGATCGCTTCAGTCATCACATTCGGATTGACTGCGCCATATATCCTGCTGCCAGTGGGATTCGGCCTGCAGTTCCACGAAATCATTGCACAAAACATGGCAAGCAGCGGAATGGACGTTGCAATGGGGGACATCCCTAAAGCCATGCTGATTCCTGTGGGAGGAATGTTCATCGGATTGTTGATTGCTGTATTTGTGAGCTACCGCAAACCAAGAAAGTACAGTGCAGCAAAGGAAGTCATTTCAGAAGAAAAAATGGTGTACAACAAAAAAGCAATGGTCTTTGCTTTTATTTCTATCATCGTTGCATTGTTTGTACAGCTTCAGCTCGAATCCATGATCTTTGGTGCACTTGCCGGGATTGCCGTTCTTTACCTTTCCGGCTCTGTGAAGTGGAAGGAAGCTGACGGCCTGTTGAATGAAGGAATGAAAATGATGGCGTTCATCGGATTTGTCATGATTGCTGCTTCAGGATTTGCCGAAGTCATGACAGCGACAGGACACGTTGAAACGCTTGTTGAGGCAACTGCGGATGCGATCGGTGGAAACAAGGCGATGGCGGCACTCATCATGCTTGTTGTTGGTCTCCTTGTCACAATGGGGATTGGGTCATCATTCGCGACGATTCCGATCATTGCAGCGATATTCGTACCTCTTTGCATGGAACTCGGCTTCAGCCCTATGTCGACAATCGTCATCGTTGGAACAGCCGGTGCCCTGGGTGATGCAGGATCTCCAGCTTCAGACAGTACGCTCGGCCCGACAGCCGGATTGAATGCAGACGGTCAGCACAATCACATCTGGGATACGTGTGTACCGACATTCCTGCACTATAATATCCCGCTTATCATCTTTGGATGGATTGCGGCGCTGATATTTTAATAGGTTGAATGAATCAGGGGATCTACGGGTCCTCTGTTTTTTTATGGAGTGGCTTGGAGGAAGGGTTTTTGACTTGAATATGAACTAAAATAGATTAATATTTAGCGATTAAGCCTCGAGACTCAGCTTTTGGGGCAGGATCATTGAATGTAGTGAATGTTGAAAGCCGGTTATCCACCCGGTTTTGGAAAATACGTGCCACTTTTCAGATTTACGTGCCACTTTTCAAAAATACGATCCACATTTGAGATTTGCGATCCACTTTTTAAAAATACGTCCCACTTTCTCTAAAATACAAGCAACTTGTCGAAAAATCTTTGCAGCGGGATTATGCCCCAACCCGCGTCCCCAAACCTGTCCATGAACCTGTTCCAACCTCTGCCCCAACCCGTCCCCAGCCGCACTGCCCATGCCCGGACAAGGGACCCCAGAGGACCTGCAACCAAGAAGCCGCCAGCCCCCCAGAACCGTCCGCCCACTCAAAACCGCCTCCACTCGCATAAAACAATAGGGAAGCCTATAAAAAATAGACGGCTGTTTATAAGAAAATGGACGAAGAGGAGGAAGCTGGGATGAACAATCAGTTTTTGTATAGAAGAAGACCTTACGGAGGAATCGGCAGAAGGCCGTTCTACGGCGGTGGATTTTTTGGCGCTCCATTTGTCGGCGGTGTATTAGGCGGACTGGTGGGATCGGCGCTGTTATCTCAAGGGTCTTATCCGTATTATCAACCGTATGGGTACGGCTATGGGTATGGATATCCGGGATATTACCCGTATTATTAATCATAGATAAAAAGGGGCTTCAAGGTTACTGCCTTGAAGTCCCTTTTTTCTTTTAAGCCCACATGTCATTGTCCCTGATGAAGCAAAAGGACCGTATTTTACATCTCCCTCCATCTCACCTCTACAATCAGATGACAGCAGTCGATCTCCCCAAGTTTTTCATCGAACACCATGTGGATCCCGTCAGGATTGAATGAAACGACCGGTACGACTTTTACGCCGGTTTGGCGGATAAGCTTCAGGACCTCGGCGGTATTTGACTGCTGGGCAAGATCCATCAGCTTATGGGCAAAGGATGTATCAGTCTTTATTTTCGTTAACACGAAATGGGCGCTGTCCATTAATGTCAATGTTTTGTCTGCAGAGGCCATAAAGGTTTTTGTTTCTACCGGGGGGAAGTTATTGCGATAAGGATGGGCCGGGTACTGTGGATAATTCATTCTCATGCGGTGCTGCTGATAGGGGCTCTGGACTCCATGGTAAAATGGATGGTAGCGATTCATGGAATACCTCCTTATATCCTTGCTTATAGGCTCTAAGGAAATGTATTCAGCTGCAGATGAGATTATTCTTAACCACGTCAGTCCGGAGGGAGGCACCCGCTAATTCATTAAAGGTTTTTACACCTTTTTGGCGAAATCCTACTATATAATGACATAATGAGGTGAACAGAATGAAACTGGAAAATACATTGATCAGTGCACTAGGAATTGAATTTGTGGAATTAGGGAAGGGAAAGGTGATCGCGACCATGCCCGTCAACGAGGCGACACGGCAGCCGTTCGGTTTCCTCCACGGCGGAGCCTCGGTCGCACTTGCTGAGACGGTGGCGAGTGTAGGGGCGGTGGAATTGATCGATCTTGATAAGGAGATTTGTTTCGGACTTGAAATCAATGCCAATCATATCAAGGCAAAACGGGATGGGCAGGTTACTGCGACAGCAACGGTGATGCACCAAGGGAAAACGACGATGGTGTGGGACATCAAAATCACCGATGAGGAAGAGCAATTGATCTGTGTGTCACGCTGTACGATGGCAGTCGTGCCAAAACGCTAGTCTTCCCCTCTCACGCTACATAGTAAACGTTTAAAAATCTTCACATTGGGAAATCAATAAGTAACCAATTGAAGGAGGTTTACACAATGCCCTGGAGCAAAAATGATTATCCCGCTTCCTTAAAGAATCTCCCGGCAGATGTCCGGAATAAAGCGATCGAGATCGGCAACGCCCTCTTGGATGAAGGGTATGAGGAAGGAAGAGCAATTGCGATTGCGACTGACCGAGCCCATAAATCCGAGGAAGGAACGGAAACGGATAAGACCGAATATCATGTGAAACCCCATGACGATGGATGGCAATTGATAAAAGAAGGCAGCAGCCGTGCCATTATGGTGGAAGACACAAAAGGGGATCTTCTTTCAAAAGCGAAGGACTATGTGACGGACCACTCGGGGACGCTCGTCATTCATAAACAGGATGGGAGTGTAGAGCAGGAATTATATGACCAATAAAAAAGCTTGACCTGGACGGGGATAACCCGCCAGGTCAAGCTTTTTTCATATCGTTTTTCACGGATCTAAATCGAAGAGTTCTGTTTTTCATATTCCTCTTTTCCCTTTAGGTCATCCCGGACGCTGTTTTCCGACAATCCAACGCCGGAATTATAAGCGGCACGTGCAATGAGATGACCCGCTACAGGTGCAGTCACAAAGATGAAGACGATGGCCAGGATCAAGTTAGAATTGAAATGGCCGTGCTCCTGATAGAAGTAAAGGAATGTTCCAATCAGAATCGCCATGATCCCGAGTGTCGCCCCTTTTGAGGCTGCGTGGTTCCTCGTATAGATATCCGGAAGGCGTATCACCCCGAAAGTAGCGACAAGGCTGAGAAATGCCCCAATCAGTAATAATAGTGCGATGATCCAACTAATGATTACGCTCACGTTCGATTATCTCCCCTTTCTCCAAAAACTTTGAAAAGGCTACCGTCCCAAGGAATGCGAGAATTCCGAGGAGAAGAATCACCGATAAGAATGCATACGTATCGATAATCATCGAAATAAGGGCGACGATCGCGATCAGATTGATGCCGATTGCATCAAGCGCGACGACCCGGTCGGGGATTGTCGGGCCCTTGATGACCCGATAGATAAGGCCAAGCATGGACAGGGAGACGAGAAGCAGGGTGATTTGAATGACTGTATGCAGCATCAGCGGCTCACCTCCATGATTGCTTTTTCAAATGAATTCTTGATTTCATCAATCGATTCATTAACATCCTCAATATCGATTGCGTGGATGTAGAGAATTTTATTATCGAACGATACATCCACTACCAATGTCCCTGGAGTCAAGGTAATGAGGTTTGCAAGCAACGTAATCTCCCAATCTGTTTTTAATTCAGTCGGAAGGGCGAAAATGCCGGGTTTGAAATCAAGCTTGGGCCTCAGCACCACTTTTAACACCGAAATATTCGCCATGATCAGCTCTTTGATAAATAAGAACAATAAGCTGACCACCGCCCCCACCCTCAATAGATAGAAGCGGGAGCTGAAAAATCTTCTGAATGCAAAAATCACGAGCAATCCCAATATGAAGCCGATCAAAAATGACTGTGCAGTAAAGGACACTGAGAGAAACATCCAGACAAAGGCTAAGAAAAAGTTTAATAAAATTTGAAAGGCCATTCTACATTACTCCTTTAACACTGCGTCTATATAGAGATCGGGGTCCATCAGGACATCTGCAGCCTGTGAGAACAACGGCCGCAGGGCTTCTGCCCCTAAGCCGTAGAAGACGGCAAGTACAACAAGTACGGCTGACGTCATCCATAAGTATCGGGCGTGTCCTTTTGTGATACCGTTGTATTCCCTCGGTGTGCCCCAAATTCCATTCAGGAAAATTTTAATGACGGAATAAAGGACCAGAAGGCTGGATGCAAGGATGACAGCCGCTCCGAGATACGCTCCATCACTGAAACTTCCCCTCAGGATCATCAACTTTCCGATGAATCCGCTTAATGGAGGGATTCCGGCAAGGGAGAAGGCTGCCACTAAAAAGGTCCAGCCGAGCCAAGGATACTCCTTGATGAGTCCGCCCATTTTTTTCAGGTCCGTTGTGCCGGTGATTTTTATCATGACCCCGACAAGCAGGAACAGGGCAGCTTTGATGATCATGTCATGCACAAGGTAATACACCGAACCTTCAAGTGCGTCCGGGTTCATTGTGGAAACTCCGAACAAAATGACCCCGACTGCAATGATGATATTGTAAATGATGATTTTCTTTACGTCCCAATACGCTATGGCACCGATGCATCCGAACACGATTGTCAGGATGGCAAGTACCCCGAGGATCTCATGCGTGTAGCCGATATCATGAGGGAAGAACAGCGTATAGGTCCTTGTGATCGAGTAGATCCCCACTTTGGTGAGAAGGGCGCCGAATAAAGCCAGTACAGGTGTCGGCGGTGCATAATAAGAACCCGGCAGCCAGAAGTACAGCGGGAATATAGCACCCTTCAATCCGAAGACGACAAGGAACAGTACGGCAATCGCCGTGATGATACCCGGCTGGTTCACTTCCGAGATCTTCCTTGAAATATCCGCCATATTCAATGTGCCTAACACAGAATAAAGATAGGCGACCGTGATGACGAAAAGCGCTGACGAAATCACGTTCACCAGGATGTATTTGATCCCTTCGCGAAGCTGTGCCTTCGTTCCGCCAAGGACAAGGAGAACGTAGGAACTCATCAGCATGACCTCGAAGAAGACGAATAAGTTGAATATATCACCTGTCGTGAAGGCGCCGTTCACCCCGACAAGCAGGAATTGCACGACAGGGTAAAAATAGAAACGCTCCCTGTCGATCCCGATCGACTTGATCGAATAGAGAAGGACGACCAGCGTGATGATACTCGTAGTCGTCACGAGCAGTGCCGACAGCATGTCTGATACAAGTATGATGCCGAACGGGGCTTTCCAGCTTCCGAGCTCGATCGTCTGGATGCCGTCCCGGTGAACTTTATTGATGAGTACCAGGGATGCTCCAACAGTCGCCAGTGTTGAAATGACTGAGATCCCTCTCTGAACTTTTATAAATTTGCTGATAAACATTAAGATGACCGCTGTGAAAAGCGGGATTAAAATCGGTAGAATCAATAAGTTAGTCATTGCCTTCAGTTCCTCTCATCTGATCCACATTATCCGTTCCAAGCTCCTGATATGCCCGATAAGCAAGGACAAGGAAGAAAGCCGTGACCCCGAAGCTGATGACGATGGCTGTCAAAATCAATGCCTGCGGCAGCGGATCGACATAAGACTCAGCGTGTTCGCCCAACAGCGGGGCATCTCCGCCTTTCAGGCCGCTGACGGTCAGGATAAGCAGATGAGCACCGTGGCTCAGCAACGCGGTCCCTATGATGATCCTGAGCAGGCTCTTAGAGAGCATCAGGTATACAGCGCTTGTGAACAAGATTCCAACAACAATTGCCATAAGTATTTCCATTATTCACTCACCCCTATTGTCTGAATAATGGTCATCGTTACACCGATTACGACAAGATACACTCCTGTATCAAACAAGACTGCGGTGTGAAGGGAGGTTTTCCCTAATAGGGGCAGGTGGAAATAATCATATGCATGAGTCAGGAATGGGACATTGAATAACAATGCGCCCGCAGAAGTCCCGACTGCAAACAGCAAGCCGATGGCCGTCAGGATCTTATAATCCACTGGCAGAATGTTGGCCACTGTCTTGATATCATAGGCAAGAAGCAGTAAGACGATTGCTGCTGAAGTCATCAAGCCCCCGATGAATCCTCCCCCCGGAGTGTAATGCCCGACGAAGAAGATCCGAAGGGAAAACAAGATGATCAAGAAGGCGACAACGTTCGTTACGGTCTGTAAGATGACGTCATTTGTTTTTGTCTTCATCCTTCTTTCCTCCTTGTCAGACGCAGTTTAATCATTGAATAAATTCCAAGTGAAGCAATGGCAAGTACACAGATTTCAAACAATGTATCGAATCCGCGGAAGTCAACGAGGATGACGTTGACCATATTTTTACCGCCTGCTTCTTCATATACATTTTCAATATAGTAGCTTGATATCGAATCAAACAGCTTTGTACTGTATGAAGAAATCGCGAATAGTGTCACCACGATACCGACCCCGATCGATATCAAGGCGTTTTCCAGCTTGAACTTCATTCTTTCTTCATGCCTGCTCAGCTTCGGCAGGTGATAGAAGCAAAGAAGGAACAGTGCAACAGACACCGTCTCGATGACTAGCTGGGTCAGCGCAAGGTCAGGTGCCCGGAATAGAACAAAGAAAAGGGAAACCGTATAGCCTGCAGCCCCCAGTGCAATGATCGAAGTCAGTCTCGATTTCGCAAAAAGGATCGTCACCGAACTGATGACTAGCAGAAGGGCGATTGCAATCTCATAGACGCCGATCGGTGCCAGTTCTTCAGTATTGATTGTGAATGCTCCCTTGAACCACAAACTGAACAGCAATATCACGATGAAGAACGAGAAAATATAGACGAGATAGCTGCGGATGAATCCGGTCATGTATCCCCTTGTAAAAGAGAATGCGGCCCGTTCACCACGGACCAATCCGCCGTCATATATGGAATTAAGCGTTAAACGCTCAGGGATCCACGAGTAAATTTTCCTCCACTTTGGAAGCAGCTGATAGAGAAGGATCCCAAACAGGATGACGCCCAATGTCATGAAGAGCTCCGGTGTGAAACCGTGCCAGAAGGTAATATGCGTTTCAATAGCATGACCTTCTTCAACCAGGCTCGGCGTGATCGCGGCAACAGCCGGAGCGATGATCCGCTCAGACAGGATGTTCGGGAAGAACCCGAATACAATCACAAGCGACGCCAGGATGATCGGCGAGATCAGCATGCCGAACGGGGCTTCATGCGGTTTTTTCTCCAATTTTTCAGGCTGGTGTTCACCCGTGAATGTTTTGAACACGAGGATCATGCTGTAAATGAATGTAAATACGCTTCCCACCCAGGCAAGGACAGGGAAGAGGATGCCGATTGTGTCAAGGCTGAAAATATCCATCTCAAGCACCCGGACCATTCCTGTAAAGAACATTTCCTTACTTAAGAATCCGTTGAACGGAGGAAGTCCAGCCATTGAAAATGCACCGATGACCGCCACGGTGAATGTGATCGGCATAAAGCTCATCAGGCCTCCGAGTTTGCGGATATCCCTTGTCCCCGTTTCATGGTCGATGATTCCGACTACCATGAACAGGCTTCCCTTGAAAGTCGCGTGATTGATCAAGTGGAAAACGGCGGCAAGTGTTGCCACCATATAAATATTGTCGTCCAAGTGTGTGTAGTGAAGGGCTGCTGCACCCACCCCGAGGAGCGACATGATCAAACCAAGCTGGCTGACGGTCGAGAAGGCCAGGATTCCTTTTAAATCTGTCTGCCTGACGGCGTTAAACGAGCCCCAGAATAAAGTAAAGATCCCGAAACCGCCTACGAGCCATAACCATAAGCTTGTCTCGGCAAACACCGGACTCATGCGGGCAACAAGATAGATCCCCGCTTTTACCATCGTAGCCGAGTGCAGGTACGCACTGACAGGGGTAGGGGCTTCCATTGCATCAGGAAGCCAGATATGGAATGGGAACTGAGCAGACTTCGTAAAGGCACCGAGCAGGACGAGAATCAACGCCGGTACGAAAAGGGCGCTCGTCATCAGCTGGTCTGATTGGGCAATCAATTCACGGATACTGAACGTACCGCCCATGAGGTATAGAAGAATGAAGCCCCCAAGCATGGACAACCCTCCGAAGACGGTGATCAGCATGGATTTCAAGGCACCATACCTTGAGCGTTCACGGTGATACCAATAACCGATCAATAGGAAAGATGAAATGGACGTAAATTCCCAGAACATATAAAGGACGATCAGGTTATCAGACAGGACCACCCCGAGCATGGCACCCATGAACATCATCAAATACACATAAAAGTTATGTAACTGTTCCTTTTTCTTATCAAGATAATAAATCGAATAAAGGACGACGAGCGAACCGATCCCGGTGATGAGCAGTGCGAACAGCAGCCCGAGACCGTCAATATACGCAATAAAGTCGATGCCGAATGAAGGCATCCACTCTGCAGTTTCCTTTATTACTTTACCATCCCTTGTAATCGGCATGAATTGAATGAAATAACTGAATAAAGCAACCGGCAGAAGCAGTACGAACCATCCGGTGTGAATCGGTCGAAATGCCTTATACAGGAATGGGATAAGAACAGCAAATAAAAAGGGCGATAGAATAGCCCAATGTAACAATGTCATAAAAAACCCCCCTCTAGTAAAAAATCGTGTCATGTATTTTTCAATGTTTCTTATGTAGGTAGTGTCGTCTTCTGGAGATTTTTATCCGTTCTTCCAGTATGCCCGGAAATCCTAACCTAAAGAGCATTATAACGTAAAAAAACAATGCTTGCATTACTCAGCCATCGGCCTCATCCGAAACTTTCCCGAAGTATTAAATATGTAGAAACGCGGCGGATTACCTCGAAAATTTTTAAGATTTTCCTGTTGGATTTACGGGTAATAAAGAATAGTTTTGGTCATTTTGGAGAATCCTATCCATAAGGTGGTGGTAAAATTGAAAAGGAAAGCAGTGGCCTTTACTACGATTCTTTTTACATTTATCGGTGTTGGGTGGATGGTTGAATCACAGGATCGGTTTAACCGGGGCATCATCGAAACAGATGATCCGTCAACCGCCAATTTACAGCCTGTCCGTTACGACGGAACAGGGGAGATGGAGGAAGTACCGGCGAATAATCAGAGGATCCGCCAGCCGTTCAGGTCGAGGGAGTACATCCGGATTGTGCCGAGCAGGACACCTTACACAAACGAAGCACTGGATTGACTGTCTTTTCATGTCCGCGTGGGAGAGGCAGTCATTTTTTATGTTTTGACTTTATACGTTAAGACAAAGTACCCAGGATTTTCTTATCAATACCCTTTTCAAGATTCTCATAAACGATTATGATGAAAGTGCTGCATGGAATAATCTTTAGGAGAGTTATCAATTGAAGAATACATATTTAACAAGCTATCTGCCGCTGTTTGCCATCCTGTTGTTCAGTTTGACTTTTTCCGTTTACGGGGTGGATGTGCTGGTCGAACTATTTAAAAAAATCGGTGTTTATCCCGGGATGCGGGAATTCCTGTCTGATATTCAACTGAAATTTGTTTTGCTGATCCTGCTCATGATCGTCTTTTTCATGATATTTGCAGCACTGAAACTGATTGCGGAAACGATTAACGGCGTCTCCATGCTTTTCTTCTCAAAAGATTCGGAGGGACAACTATATAACCGCGTCAGGTCCGGCTCGATGATTTATTTTATCGGCGGTCTCGTCTCAAGCGTAAGCCTGAAGTCTTTTATGGGACTGCTCATCATTTTTGCCGCCACCTCGATTGTGTATTTTGTGTACTTTGTTTATAAAATCAGTGTGACGGTCTCGAAAGCAGGGATCATCGGTGTCATCACCCTGCAATTATTCACTTGGTCCTCTTTGTTCATGACGGTTTTTCTAGTGATTTTAAAATTATATAACGGTGTCATGGCGAGCCTGCCGATTATGTCGAAGGTGAAGTTGTGACTGGTGCTTGAGGAGTATGAAACAGTGGTTTTGTACTCTTTTTTTATGGGGTTGGAGCTTCTTTGGAACAGAGCGAGCTTTTTTGAATGAATGACGGCTCCAATTTGAAACCTGCCAGGTATTCTATACCCTTCTCCATAAATGGATTTGATTCTGATCTTGCTGGTCGATCGTTTTTTTCTTTGTTGTTATGGAGAGTGGATTGAAGTGGAGTGCACATCTGCTATTTGGGGCGTATTTTTTATGGAAAAAAGCAGTCTCGTCGAGAATTTGTGCCTTTCATTGAGCTGATTGAGCCTCTTCCCGGAATAATTAGACCCCATAAAAAATAATTGTGCCTTTCCCCGGGCCTATTACACCCCATAAAAAAATAATTGTGCCCCTCATCACACTAATTGCACCCTTCAATTCAATAATTATGCCCCTCATGTCGAATTTCCTTTATCGGGCCATGTCGGACCATGGGGACAGGCCCAGTGACACACTGATTGGCCTGCAATAGGCCAGTTCAAGCGCCGAGCCTGATTCAAAAAAAGCGCCCGGAGATGCTCTCCGGGCGTTATTTCATGATATTCTGCCATATCTTATGGCTTGGGCGCAATTGTTCGATCCGGCTCATGTTCTGGGGGATGTCATGGCCGACCCAGACGCCGGTTGTGTAGTCGCTTGTCAGGCCCATCACCCAGTAATCATGATAATTATTGGTAGTGCCTGTTTTGATGCCGACATACGGCTTGGAGACGTATGCTGCCTTTCCTGTGCCGTTCAATGCGGCACCTGCGAGCATCTGTCTCATTTTTTTCGTGGTATCCTTTGACCAGACCTGCTTAGGTTCGTTCTTCCACTTATAAAGTAGCTTTCCATTTCCATCCGTTACATTCACTATTGCATGGCTTCTTGTGTAACTTCCATCTATGAAGGAAGTGTAGGCATCCGTCATTTCGAGCGGGCTTAAGCCATTGGTGAATCCTCCGATTGCAGCCGCATATGTGCGGTCTTTTCCACTCAGGCGTTCGAATGAAAAGGCTGAAAGCTTGTTGAAAGCTTCTTTGACACCGACTTTTTCCATCAAGCGGAGAGCGGAGGTGTTGTAGGACTGGGCGAGAGATTGAGTCAGCGTGACAGTCCCTGCCTGTACACCGCCATAATTGATTGGGCAATACTCTCCGATACAATAATTATCAGCGCTCACCTTTTCATAAATGGACGCTCCGGTCTTCTCCAGGTACGGAGCATAGACAAGGAGCGGTTTAATGGAAGAACCGGGCTGTCTATATGCTTGAAATGCATGATTGAAGTTATATTTTTGATACTCTTTACCGCCTGTTAATGCAGCGATCCTTCTCGTCTCATTATCAATCGTGACGGAGGCTCCCTGGAGTTTGTCAAGGTTCAGACCGTTGTTCAAGGCATTGACGCTTTTCTTCTGAAGTGCAGGATCCAGGGCAGTCTGGATCCTGACGCCGGAAGCAACCACGCTTTCAACCCGTTGATTGAGCTTTTGAATGATCTGTTCCTTTTCCTGCGGGGAAGAGGCTTTTTCGATCTTTGTTTTATAGCCTTCATGAAGAGAGATCAGCTCCCGTAATTCTTCCTCCACATAAAAGGCATAGTCAGGAAAGCGGTCGATTTTTTTGCGGATGTTGAGCTTGATCGGTACATCCTTCAGCTTGTCTGATTCCTCTTTTGAAAGCTTTTTTCCATCCACAAGAATATCAAGCAGGCGTTCCTGACGGATTTTCGTCTGATCGAAATGATCGACCGGATCGTATTTGCCCGGGTTATTTGGGATGGAAGCAAGGAATGCCATTTCTGCTTTATTTAATTCAGAGACACTTTTTTGAAAATAGTACTGTGACGCCGTTTCGATCCCGTATACGCCATTACTGAAATAAATCACATTAAGATACAGCTCAAGAATTTCATCTTTCGACATGGAGCTTTCAATTTCGTGCGCATAAAAAAGTTCAGTCAACTTACGGTTGTACGTCTTTTCCTGTCCTAAATACAGGTTTCGCGCAAGCTGCTGGGTAATCGTGCTTCCCCCCTGCTGAATATGGGTGAAGACCAGATTCTTCACGACCGCCCTTAAGATGGCCCCGGCATCGAAGCCGACATGTTCATAAAAGTGCTGGTCTTCTGAAGCGACCAGGATCTCTTTTACAAAAGGGGGGATTTTCTCATCTTCCGCATATAACCGAAAGGGGCGGTTCACTTCCGAAACTACATTTCCGTCTTTGTCCAGCAGAAGACTTGTTTTATTAAGGTTCAACTGATCCGTATTCACGGTGTCTTCAAGTTCATCCTGAAACCCCTGGACTTTGGCGACTTCTTCGGTCGTAAAGAACAGTGAGGTGAAGAACAAAGCCATAAAACAAATCACTGTCAGAAATCCTGCAAACACTCTCATACTTCCACTCTACTTTTCTAGTAATCTTGATTCACGTGACCGTCAACTTCTGAATGTCTTATACTCCACCATAATAATCCAAATGCCCCCAAGAATAAAGCACCAGTTACATAAAAAACGGAAGAAATTCCAATATATCCGGAAACTGTGCCGCCGAAGGCAGGTCCAATCACATTCCCGAGGAACCGGAAGCTCTGGTTATAGCCCAATACTTCCCCCTGCATGCTGAGCGGTGCCTCCTGGCGTATATAGGCTGTGACACATGGGATCATGCCGCCGATCGCAATACCGAATAAGAAACGGAGGAAAACGAGCTGCCAAAGCTCGGTCACAAGCGCCTGCGGCACGATCAATATGGAGGCAAGCACGAGCAGGATGGATAGGACCTTCTCATACCCGATCTGGTCTCCGAGCTTTCCCCATTTACGTGTAGCGATGAAGTTCCCGAAGCCGGTTGCCGAAAACGCAAGACCCGCTAAGAAAGCAAGGTTTGAAGATGAAGTAAGTTCACTTACATACAGGGCGAGCAGCGGCTGTATGCTGAAATTCGCGACTTGGATGAGCAGCGACAGAATGATCACAGTCACAAGAAGTTTGTGACTGAATATGTGACTCAGCACCTGCCTGCTTGAATATTTGTTTTGCTTATTCCTCTGTTCCTTATCCCTCTGTTCGTTTATGCCGAACAGGACCACAGTGGCCGCAATGGCGATTGAAATCGCCGTGAAGATAAAGGTATAAGAAAAACCAACATTATCAGCAAGGATCCCGCCGATGACAGGACCGAACAAACCTCCGGATACCGTTCCCATCTGCAAGGTGCCCAGTATTTTCCCCGCTTCCCTTTTCGATGTCTGTGAAGAGATGAGTGCCATCGATGTAGGAATGAACCCGGTGACCGCCCCCATCAGCATCCTCAGAATGAACAAACCATGAACGGACTCCATAAAGCCCATAAAGAAAATCGACGCGGCAATCCCATATCCTGTGATCAGGAGGATGGGCTTATAACCGTAACGGTCCCCGAATCTTCCCCATAAAGGAGAAACGAAGAATGCCGTCAAAAACGTGACGCCAAAAACAAAGCCGGACCACTGCTGGACATATTCAGCACTATAATCGCCGAATGTCTCAATATACAGGGACAAAAAAGGCAAGATCATCGTGGCGCTGGCAGCCACTAAGAAATTCGCCGTGACCATGATGACAAGATTCTTTTTTTCTATTGAAATGATGAACACCTTCTCAATTATTATTTATTTCGGATTACTAAATATCTATTTTATAAAAGATTCCCGCATGAGTCCACTGAATGGAATCTTTTCTGTTTGTTTAAAAGGATTTAGTCATAATTTTCAAGGGGAACATGATATAATATAAGAATAAGAATTATGTTCACTGGTCATACAGGCACAGCGGTATAAGTGGACATAAACACGTTCGTATACACTATAGTAATCTACCAGCAAGAAAATTGGGGTCTGTACAAGATTGAGGAGGGAGTTACGTGGTAAAAGCAAAGCAGCTTGTGTTCATTGACTTTGAGTTTTCAATGCCTGAACGAAATAGAGTCCCCAAAGGCTTTTTCCCTGAAATCATCGAAACAGGTGTTGTGGTGGTTCAGAATGGGAAGGTGACAGATACGTTTTCAACTTATGTAAAACCATCTGCCTTTCCCAGACTAACCAATCGATGCAAACGATTCTTATCGATCACGCAAAATGAAGTGGACGGAGGTATCTCCTTTCAGACCCTCATTGATTATTTCAATCAGCTGAACTCAAAAGGCATTGAAAAAGTTGTCACCTGGGGCAATATGGATATGAAAGTGCTGAGGGATAATTGCGCCCAGTCGGGTATCGTATTTCCATTTCAAGCCCAATTTGTCGATTTATCGATGGAATATAAACGATTCTTCGGAGACCAGAATCAAACAGGGCTTTGGAAAGCTGTCCAGGAGTATGGAAGGGAAGGGGTCGGCAAGCATCACAAGGCGCTTGATGACGCGATGACCACCCATCATATCTACAACCTGGTGGAAAAAGATAAAAAATATCTGGATAAAGCCGAACCGACCACCATCGGCGACCGGATTGATTTGAGCAAGCTTTATAATCAGCTCGCTTAATATAAAAAACGTGCCGCTCATATAATGCGGCACGTTTTTTCGTAGGTTCAGAGTTTAAGATTGAAACGTCAATCCATACATCAATTCGTACTCCCGCTGCACTCCCGCCAGGGCTTCAAGACTTTTCAGCGCATGCGGGGAACCATCAGTTTCCAGTTGCTTTTTCAGGTCGCCGAATGCAGTGAGAAGGGTCTCATTATAATCCGGGATATCCCCTTCATAAGGCTTCACCATCTTTTCAGGCATATTGGCCTGTTCCCGATGAGCGAGTGCCTTCCTTTCATGAAACAACGGTACCTCCACATCGGCCGGATTGTGCAAGTCACCTTGCCGTGGATGCTTGAGTACGGCAAGGATTCTTACCACATAAGCGCCTGGACGCTCACCCGTCACCTCACCGATGTATTTTCCTGTCTTATAAAAAGCCGTGACTTTATCCCCTATTTCAAAATTTTGCAAAAAAACCCCTCCTCTTCATTGTCTAAGTCTATTATAATGGAACACAAAGTGATTTTGATGGCACTTACAATAAAAGTAGCATGTGGAGGTACATAAATGAAGCGATTGGCACTATTATCCTTGTGTCTGATAGGTTTAATCCTGGCCGGATGTGGACAAACAGAGAAAGATGAAAGCAGCAAAAGCAAACCTGCTGAAACAGAAGAAAAAACATCTGGAGAAGAAACTGGAGGAGATCAAGAAATGACATACCCGCAATTGACAACAGAAGTGGCTGAAAATGAAAAAGTAGTAGATATGAAGACATCGATGGGCAATATAAAAATAAAATTATTCCCTGAACAGGCTCCGAAAACGGTTGAAAACTTCATCACCCACAGCGAGAACGGCTACTATGACGGATTGAAGTTCCACCGGGTCATCAAAGATTTCATGATCCAGGGCGGAGACCCGAACGGTAATGGAATGGGAGGAGAAAGTATCTGGAAAGAGCCTTTCGAAGACGAATTCTCCAAGCAGCTTTTCAACATCCGCGGAGCACTTTCAATGGCGAACGCAGGTCCCGATACAAATGGAAGCCAGTTCTTCATCGTCCAGAACGATGAAATGAACCCCGGTTTCGAAGAGAAGATGAAGGAAGCGGGATTCCCGCAGGAAATCATCGATGCCTATATGGAACGCGGAGGGACCCCGCATCTTGACTTCAAACACACGGTATTCGGTCAAGTCATCGAAGGCATGGATGTCGTCGATAAAATCGCAAACGTCGAAGTGGGAGAAAATGACGCTCCGAAGGAAGACGTGATCATTGAGAAAATCACTGTAGAGAAATAATTTGATAAGAACCCCCCTTATTCGAAATCCGGATAAGGGGATTTTTTATGGCGGGTTGTCGCTTATTTCCTCGGAAATTGTCGGAATTGGGGAGATAGGAGTTTCAGGTATAGGGAGAGGGGGGAGCCCGGATTCCTCCTAATCGTGGTGGAGCCTGCGTTTTATTCGGCATCTGACGAGCGGTGGGCCGTTCATAGAATCGTTAAATTAATCTTATATGATATTGGTTTCTGCAATTTTATCTTGGTATAATGGTGAAAGAGTTTGTGGATAGACGAAAGGAGCTTGTTATGCTTTCTTCATTTGTATTGAATTTGTTTTTGTACTTTCCAGAAGATAAGACAGAATATATCCCGGCCGCAATTTGGATGGCGATCTTTTTCATATTAACAATATTGACATTCCGTTTGATTAAAAAGGTTTCAAAGAAGGAAGAGCTTAAGACGAAAGCAATCGAAGACGAAATCAGGCAGAAGAATCGGGGAACTGAATAGCAGTGAGAGCACACCGGGATGTGATGCCGGTGTGTTTTTTTATTGTCGGGGTCAGGATGTGGTGGGCGGGGGCAAAGTTTCGAGTTTGTGTCGATATATGTAGAATTGTCGGTAAGTGGCTGATTTTTGCAGGTGAAATCAAATTTCGTTGATATCTCTTCAAAAATTGCTGATAAACTTTCAAAAACGTTGATTAACATAAATCCCTCCTAAACTCCCTAAACCATTTATAACCCCCTCCCTGAAAATCCTCTTCCTGTAAGAATACTTTCCCTCCAACTAGTCAAAAATGGAGAATGAGTATGTACATTTGGAGGAATCTGAGATGAAAAAGAATATGTTATTATACATATCCATGGCGTCGGTGCTTCTCGGGGCATGTGCCATTGAAAATCCGAAGAAGATGGAAGTCGATATGAAAAATGAAACGGGTGATTCGCTCGGGAAGGTGATCCTGCAGGAGGTGGCGGAAGGGGTGGAAGTGGACCTTGATCTTGAAGGGCTGCCGCCGGGAGAACACGGCATCCATTTTCATGAAAAAGGAGTGTGCAAGCGTCCGGATTTCGTAACTGCGGGCAATCATTTCAATCCGGATGATAAAAAGCACGGCCTGCTTCATCCCGAAGGAGCCCATGCCGGCGATCTGCCGAATATCATCGTGGAAGATGACGGGGTTGCGAAGGTGAAACTGATGGCGCCTATCGTGACGATGACGAAAGGAAAGACCTCTTTGTTTACGAAAGACGGCACCTCCCTGATCATCACCGAGAACAAAGATGACGGTATGACGCAGCCGTCAGGGGATTCCGGGGCAAGGATCGCCTGTGGTGAAATCGCGAAGGAAAAAGAGAAGAAGTAAAAATTAGAAATGAGAAAAGCCCTCTGGACCGATGTTTCGGTGCAGAGGGCTTTTTTCTGTGCAACTAAATCAGTCCGACTGGGGCAATAGAGCCGATCATCCAAGTGCCTTTCGCAGTCTTTCCAGTCCATCCATCAATATTTCACGCGGACAGGCGATGTTCATCCTCACAAAGCCTTCGCCGCCTTTTCCGTATTTAGGTCCGGATTCGAGCCCCAATCTGCCTTTTTCAAGCAAACGCTCCTTCAGTTCATCGTCTGTGAGGCCAAGCTTGCTGCAATCGATCCATAGGAGATAGGTTCCCTGTGGTTCAACAAGGTGCAGGTCAGGCAGATGTTCATCGATAAATGATTTTGTGATGGCGGCATTTTCGGCCAAATAATCCAGGATGTTTTCAAGCCATTTTTCTCCGTGGCGGTAGGCGGCTTCCATGCCGGTGATACCGAATGTGTTCAGGGTGAAGAAGCCCTGCTTTTTATGGACGCCTGCGATTTTTTCTCGGAAGTCCTTGTTCGGTGTGATCATGGCTGATGCCTGCAGACCTGCCAGGTTAAAGGTTTTGCTTGGTGCGATGAGGGTGATGGTCTTATCCGCATCGCTTTCATCGAGGGATGCAATCGGGATATGGGTATGCTCTTTGTAAACGAGATCGGAATGTATTTCATCCGAAACGATAATGACATTGTATTTCTTACAGAGTTCTGACATCTTGGTCAATTCCCCGCGTGTCCATACACGCCCGCTCGGATTGTGCGGGTTACAGAGCAGGAAGACTTTAACCCCTTTTTTCAATGATTCTTCAAAGTCCTCGAATGAAATGCTGTATGTGCCGTTTTCATAGGTGAGCGGAGCATTTTCGATGACGCGGCCGTTTTCCTCGGTCATGTTGAAGAACGGCGTATAGACAGGGGATTGCACCAATACTTTGTCACCGGGTTCCGTCAATGCCTGAATGATTGTTCCGATAGCCGGTACAACACCCGGACTGTACTGCAGCCAGTTCTTATGTATATCCCAGCCGTGCCTCTTCTTGACCCACCCGGTAATCGCTTCCGCTGGTCCTTCCCCAACAAAGGTATAACCGAAAATTCCATGTTCCAATCGGTTCTTGAGGGCATCCGTCACCTCTGCAGGGGGAAGGAAATCCATATCCGCCACCCACATCGGGAGTACATCTTCTTTTCCGAATACCGTCTTGGTCATATCCCATTTGACAGAGGAGGTCCCTTTTCGATCAATTATTTTTTCAAATCCACTCAACATCATTAACCCCTTTCCGGCTGAAAAATTAATAAACACCTGAAGCTTTCAAGCGGTTCAAATCACCGGCAGCTTCTGGATCACACATATACTAGTTTCATCTTATTATGTAATTCGAAAAGTTGAAAATGATTTGTTTGTCAGTTTATGAAGGAGCCGCGCATGATTGAATGTTGCACTAAGCGGCGCGGATCCTATACTTAACATAATAGATGCAAGGTCTTCCCTTTACGTTTCACTCAGGAGGGCAGAGGGGATTCCCTTTTCAAACTGCTGACGTTCCTGCCTTACGTAGCCTTCTGCTTCAGAGTTGATGAATTGCCGGATATGTCCCAGCACTTCTTCAGGCTTTTCTTCGGGAACCAGATGTCCTGTATCATTCAATACGACAAGCTTTGATTGAGGAAGGTCCCCCGCAAGCCTGTGGCCGGTCGAGAGCGGCACCACCCTGTCATGCTCACCCCAGACGAGCAGGCAGGGGGTCTCTATTTTCTTCAATTCCCGGATGGACAGGTCTCCTTCCCGGTCCCGTATCATGCGGGTCAGTGCTTTAAATATGTCATCTTCAAGGAATGGCTTCATATAGCCGAACATCATTTCATCATCGATGAGATCTCTGTTGTGAACGACATTCTCAAGGTTTTTGCGGATCCCGGAACGGGTCAGCCAGAGCTTTACATACAGGTGGAAAAGAGGAATGCGGCTTGCCATCATGACGGGCCATTTCATTTTTTTCAGATATCCTGAACTGCACAGGAGAATGCCTTTATCGACGAGCGAAGGTTCTTTCTTCATAACATTCAGTGCAATCTGTCCACCCATTGAATGTCCGGTCAGGTGGATATTACGTACGTTAAGGTGGTCGAGCAGTGAAATGACAGTAGTGGCAAGATTGTCATAGGAATAGATGAAACGCTTGGATTTGTCGCTGCTTCCGAATGGGGGTAGATCAATCGAAACGACATTATACGTTTCTTTCAAAAGAGGAGTCAGCCGTCTGAAACTGAAAGATGAAGATAGAAATCCATGTAGAAGAACGAAGGTTTCGGAGGCTGTCGGGTGCTGGTGGTATTCATAATAAACTTGGGCTCCATTCACATTTACCGTTCTTGCAAAATCGTTTTCCTGCATGATTCGTCACTCCCCTGAAAGTGGTTTTATCGTATTTTACCCTTTTTCAGCTATTTAACACCTTTTTACAATTTGATTTCAGAATAGCAAAAACCGGCAGGATCTCTTTTTATTTCTGCAGCTTCTGCTATAATGGTACCATTTAGGTGATATGAAGGAGGAGCATTATGCAGCTTAGCGGATTGGAGCTTGATTTACTTAGGATATTACAGAAGGATGCCAGAATTTCATCAGAGAGTCTGGGAAAGATGCTTCAAGTATCATCTGAAGAAGTGGAAAACACCCTCGAAAAGCTTGAGAAGGAAAACATTTTGGTCCGATACAGCTCGATTGTGGATTGGTCAAAGGTCGAGGGGCATGAAGGTGTAACCGCGATGATCGACGTCAAGGTGACTCCCAAGCGGGGCGTCGGCTTCGATGAAGTGGCCCAGAGGATATATCGATACAAAGAGGTTAAAAGCGTGTATCTCATGTCGGGTGCCTATGATCTGTCGGTGACGGTGGAAGGGCGGTCCATGAATGAAGTAGCGAAATTTGTGTCAGAGAAACTCTCTACGCTGG
This sequence comes from [Bacillus] enclensis, assembly GCF_001456935.1. GTDB lineage: Bacteria > Bacillota > Bacilli > Bacillales > Bacillaceae_B > Rossellomorea > Rossellomorea enclensis. The sequence goes on from NZ_KQ758487.1 coordinate 64,906, forward strand.
ATTCAGTCATTTCCACCACGACTCATTTTCAGCTGAAAAAATATAAGCATGACGGCACCATCTTCGGTGATGCCCAAGAAGACAAGCGGATTGTGGTGTCGCCATGACGACCAAGACATCCTATATAGCGAAGTCGGTGGAGAACCTTAAGCCGTCAGGCATCCGCCGATTCTTTGATCTGGCAGCCAATATGGAAGGTGTCATCTCACTTGGGGTGGGGGAACCGGATTTCATAACATCCTGGACGGTGAGGGAAGCGGCCATCCTTTCATTGGAGCAGGGTTTCACATCTTATACGGCGAATGCCGGGCTGCTGGAACTGCGTGAAAAAATAAGTGGATATATGAAGAATGGCTATGGAGTCGAGTATGATCCCAACACTGAAATCATTGTGACAACAGGGGCGAGTCAGGCACTGGATATCAGCATGCGCGCCATCATCGATCCGGGTGATGAAGTGGTGGTCGTCGAGCCTGGATTCGTATCGTATGTCCCGCTTGTGCAGCTCGCAGGCGGAACACCCGTCACGGTTGAAACAAAACCTGAAAATGGATTTAAACTCACTGCCGAAGAACTGGAGGAAGCGATTACCGAAAGGACGAAGGCTGTTCTTCTGTGCTCGCCGAATAATCCGACAGGTACCGTGTTGGAACGGGAAAATCTTGAGGAGATAGCAGAAGTCATCCGACATCATGACCTTGTCGTGCTGTCTGATGAAATTTATTCAGAGCTTGCCTATGACGAAGGGCATGTTTCAATTGCGTCCCTCTCCGGCATGAGGGACAGGTCAATCGTCATCAACGGATTCTCAAAAGGATTTGCAATGACCGGATGGAGACTCGGTTTTATTTGCGCACCGGTTGAAATTGCTGCCCCGCTGTTGAAAATCCATCAGTATGCGATGATGTGTGCTTCGACCCCTGCACAATATGCTGCAGTCGAGGCGCTTGATAAAGGAATGGAAGAAGTGCTTGAAATGAAGCGAAGCTACCGCCATCGCAGACATTATTTTGTTGATTCCCTGAATGAAATGGGACTCGGGTGTCATCTTCCGGGAGGGGCATTTTATGCATTCCCGTCAGTAGCCAAAACCGGACTGTCATCAGAAGAATTTGCAGAAAAACTTTTAATGGAAGAAAAGGTGGCAGTCGTTCCCGGCAATGTGTTCGGCAAAGGCGGGGAAGGACACATCAGGTGCTCCTATGCGTCTTCGATGGAACAGCTGCAGGAAGCGGTGAAGCGGATGAAGAGGTTTGTTGAGAATCATAGTTAAAGGAGAACCAGGTGCCAATTTTTTGGTGCCTGGTTTTTTCGTTATGGAAGATTCCGGGCAAAAAAAATAGGACGATTCAATAATCGTCCAACAAATGAAAACAAAAGGGGGAATACTTAGAAAGCTTAGTTTCAGTATGAACCGTTTTGAAGACTTATATACATAAAGTTTGAAATTAATTTTGAATTTGTCCAGCCCCGGCGGATGTAGACAATAAGCCGCTTCCGCTTTTCTTATTCATATTTCACTTCGTACAGCATTTGCATGACGCGGAGAAAATCTTCTTCTGAGAATTCCTTCGCTTTTCTTAGGATGAGCTTGGTCCGTTTTGGACCGATTTCTTTAATCAGCTGCTCGATTTCAGAATCGATTCCTGAAGGATGATGATTGACTTCTTCGCGCTCCAGAAGTTCAGAAGCGGGAATGTCAAGAACCGTCGACAGCTTCAGGATGGTCTGTGTATCGGGAATCTGTTCATTGTTCTCATACTTCTCGATAGTACTTGCGCCCAAACGCGCCTTAAAGGCTAACTCGCGCTGAGAGATATTGCGATCTTCCCTGACTCTCTTTAAATTCTCACCAAAGTGTGACATCCTGGATCCCTCCCAATGATCATAGTTTCTTCTTACTTCTATTTTATCACCGGCTGGAAATAATTAGACGTTGGATCCTTGAACATTGTGTTAAAAAAATCCCGTCCTGCACACCTTACAGTGCAGGACGGGATTTCATTGGTTCAGGATAAGAATACCAATACAATCGCCACTGGAACGATGTAGCGAAGCAGGATGATCCAGGCGTTGAACATGCCACTTGATATGGAGGAACCCTGCTGAATTTCGTGCCGGACGTCCTCCCTTTTCAAGCGGTAAGAGACAAAAATGCTGATGAGGAGTGCGCCGATCGGAAGGCCGAAGCTGCTCGTGATATAGTCTGCGAAATCAAAGAAATTCCGGCCGAGCAGGGTGAAGTCACCCAATACCCCGAATGACAGGGCACTTGGAATTCCAGCGGTGAATACGAGGAATCCCATCAGCCACGTATATGGCATCCTCTTTTTTTGATTTCCTTTTGTAATGGCGGCGACACCGATTTCAAGTATTGAAAATGCAGATGTCAGCGTTGCAAACAGCAGGAGGATTAAAAATACGGTCAGAAAGATCCCGCCGAAAGCTATTTCATTAAAGACGGCAGGCAGAACGACAAAGGCGATCCCGGGCCCTTCGTCAGGCTGGAATCCCAGTGCATAGACAGACGGGAAGATCACCAGTCCTGCCAGCAGGGAAATGAAAATATTCAATCCAGTTACGGAAATCGCCGAACGCGGCATACTGTCCTCCTTTGAAAGGTAGGACGCATAGGTCACCATGACGGACAATCCCACCGTCAACGAGAAGAAGGCCTGTCCAAGCGCAAGCAGGGCTGTTTCACCCGTCAGGTAGCTCCAGTCGGGGACCAGCAGGAACCTGACCCCTTCCATTGCACCTTCAAGGGTGAGCGAGCGAGCCATAAGAATAAGAAATAAAATGAATAAAGACGGCATCATATAGCGGCTGGCACGTTCTATCCCTTTTTGGATCCCGCCCTGCACGACCATGACTGTCAGGACGATGAATATTGCTTGTGTGATCAAGATTTCCCACGGGTTTGCAATGATGTTTTCAAATAAGGCTCCGTATTGTTCCTGGGTTTTACCGGAAAGTCCCCCTGTAAAGCTTCTAACAAGGTAAGAAAGGATCCATCCACCCACGACACTATAAAAAGAAAGGATGATAAAGGAAACAATCGTACCGAGATAGCCGATCAAATGCCAGGCTGTTCCGGGTGCCAGCTTCTTATAAGAAGTAATGGCATCGGCCCCGGTCCGTCTGCCGATCACAAACTCAGCAAGCAAAATCGGTGTGCCGATCAAAATGGTGAAAATGATGAAAAGGAGAAAGAAGACCCCTCCGCCGTTTGCCCCGGCCATATATGGGAATTTCCAAATGGCCCCGAGGCCGATCGCAGACCCCGCAGCAGCCAAAATAAATCCAATTTTCGAAGACCATTGTTGTTTCTTTGACATGTCGATGCTCCTTTCAGAAAACTATTTTTTAAGGATTAAAAACAAAACGATTTTTCCATACTACTATGTTTTACAAGGAGTGTACACAGGAGTTTTAAATGTTCAATATATTTTAAAAATGGTTGTAAATGTAATGATTTCATGGATTTTTCAAAAAGATCGGGATCCCTTCAGAAATAGTATGGTTGAAAGCACTTTAAATCATGAAAAAACTCCTATTTTATTGAAAATTTAAAAACGGGCTGGAAAAGTTAGAAAAGTATAGTATACTAATGGTAACAACACGTTCACAAATTGGACAAAAATTCGACATTAATTAGTCAAAATTGTAAGCGCTTAAATCAGGAGGGATCAATTATGGATATGTTTATGGTGTATTTATTCGTTGCCACGGCCACTCCTTTATTTTTATGGATCGAGCACCGGAAGTGGGCATTGATCCACATTCCATTTTTACTCGCATTATGGGCGATCTTCATTTATTACGTAGCTGTTCCTGAAATGGGAGGGTGGGGCCACGTTACATTCTGGAGCCTGTTTGTCTTTAACTTTGCTTTCGCTCATTTCGCAGCGTTCTGGTTATATGCTGCTCCGTACATGAGAAAGCACAGGAAGAAAATGATGGAAATGCGCAAATTTAACACTGAAAAATAAACCCTCGGCTCATGGGGGTTTATTTTTTTTGCCTCCAATCCCCAATGGTAGAATGGAAAGTGCGTATAAGATTTAAAAAATTTCCTCTTTTATGAAACAATATCCAATCCTGAAGCGTTACATAGTTAAGAAGAGCAGTATGGAAGGAGAGTTTACCGAAGTGGATGATCTAGAGCTCATCAAGAGAGCGAAACAAGGCGATCTGTCCGCCTACAGCAAACTGATCACTATTTATTCCCCCGTTGTGGAACGGTTCGCTTATCAGATGGGAAATCACATTGATGACATACCGGACATCAGCCAGGAGGTTTTCATCAGGGTCTACCGGTTCATCGACGGGTTCACCCATGCGAAGTTCACTACCTGGTTATATAAAATAACACTGAATGTATCGAGGGATTTCAAAAGAAAAGAGAATCAACATGCAAAGCGGCTTCAAAAAGTATTGAACGAACCGGGTGAAGGTGCAGTCCAAGAGAATGTACAATTAATAAGGGAAGAAGAGGATCGTGTTCTCCATGAGTGCATCCAGGAACTCGACGACAAATACAGGGCACCGATCATCCTTTATTATTTCCACGAAAGAAAATATGAAGAGATCGCAGACATTCTCTCTGTCAATCTTTCCACCATAAAAACAAGGATCCTGAGAGGGAAAGGTTTGTTGAAAAAATTGCTTGAAGAAGCGGAAAACGGGGAGGGGACAATCAATGGATGATAAAAGGTTTGATAAAAGGATGGAACTGCTTGACAGGTCATATAAGAAAATGCCAGTTCAGACGGATGCAAGTGACATCATCAAAGCCATCAGGGAGGAACAAAACCAATCTGTCAAAAAGCGCAGACCCCTCATTCACTGGCCTTATGCCGCCAGCTTCTTGGGTGTCCTTCTGATAGGGACCGTTTTGGCGCTTCAATTGACGATGGGCGGCGATAAACCTGGTGATGGAGAAGGACAAAGCCGTCAGGCGGCCAAGCAGCCGCATAAAAACGAAACGCTTCAGGCAGAAATGAAGGATGCAGAAGCTCTCTATGACCTCAGGAAAACACAGGCGATGGAGCGGCTCGGCTTTAATGAGGCAACCTTCAGCACCACACAGCTCGATAAGGATGCAAAAGGCCACTTGGTTTATGTGGAATCGATTCCCAAGCGTGATTATCCGCTTGGAGAGAAACTTGACTGGGTGGATCGGGGGAAGGACTGGATCGAAGAGTCACTGAGGACCCCGGATATGATGATAAGAAGCCTCAAGGACGGGATCCCAATGACGGAAGCTGAAGTGTGGACCAAAGAGTTCATGGAAAAACAGACTGATCTGCTGCCCATCTATGAGGTCAAATTGAATGAATACAAAGAAGCGTGGGAACCGCATATAGAGAATGGGGAAATCAATATGAAGAGCCTGAATGCCCCTCAACCGTATCCAGGTGAATTCAGAAAGATGCTCGACGGAATCACGAACAATGCCGTTCAACTGACTTACAATGAAAAGGAAGACATACTGGAAACATCAATAAACTTTGAGTATTTGGATATGATATCAGGCAGCGCCCTTCCGGATGTGTACGTATCCTATATGAAAACGCGGCAGTCAATCCTGAAAGCCGGGGAGTTTACAACCTCATGGAAGGAAGCGGGGGACCGCCTCATTCTTTTGGAACAATTGTTGAAGGAACTTCCCGAGGATTCCGCATTCAGAAATGAAGTAAGCAGGGATTTTGATTTGCTCTATCATTATTTTGTGAACGGGGGTGTCGATCAGCCGATTTTTTCAGAAAATGGCAGGCTGAAACCCGAAGTGCAGGAAGCGTATGAATATGTAGCAAAAACATATCCTTCATATGAAACCGGAGGCAAAGTAAAAGAAGTGCTGGAGGAACTGAGTGAATCAGATTATATGGAACCTGAGCGCTGGGTCCAGAATCCGCCGGTCATTATATCCTCCGAAACGGAAGATATATACGAAAGTCAGTAAAAAGCAAATATAGCCAATTGTTTTAATAATGAGGAAAATAGGGAAACATAACTAGTGAGATACGCATTTTTTAGATGAATGAAAGGAATAATCGATGCTCCTGTATAATTCCTTTTTGCCGAAAACCATAATCTATGGTATAATCTAAAATTGCGTGTAAAAGAGAAAAATAATATATATACTAGGAGTGTTACCATGACTACAAAATTCGAAACAGGATCTGTTGTAACAGGTAAAGTTACAGGCATCCAGCCATACGGAGCATTTGTTGCACTAGACGAAGAAACACAAGGACTTGTTCATATCTCTGAAATCACACACGGTTTCGTAAAGGATGTAAATGAGCACCTTTCAGTAGGAGACGAAGTAAAGGTTAAAGTATTATCAGTGGACGAAGCAGCTGGTAAAATCAGCCTTTCAATCCGTGCTACAGAAGAAGCTCCTGCACCACAAGCAAAGCCTGCGGCAGCTAAAAAAGCACGCCGTCAAGGAAGTGTGAAACCGGCAGCTGAAGAAACAACTCCAGCTGGCTTCAACACACTTAAAGACAAGCTTGAAGAGTGGATCGAGCAATCTGAACGTGAAGATCTAATCAAGAAGTAATAGATTGAAGACCGCCCGGCTGTCCAAGCCGAGGCGGTCTTTTTTTACAATATAAAGGAAATAAAAGATTTATACCGAATAGGTGTATTAAGGGGAAACGAAAGGAGAGTGTCAAGTAATGATGATGGAAGAAGAATTAAATGGTTTTGTAAAAACAAAACCTTGTACACACATCCTTTACTGTTACCACAACATAGATATGTATATAAAAAAGGTGACTGCCTATCTTGTGGATGGGGTGAAGTCTGGGGAGACGGTCATCCTGATCGAGAGTGAAAAAAACCTGAATGCTATGAACGAGCGTTTAAAAGCTGATTTGACGGATGATCAAATGAAACGGGTACATATAATCAGTAATTTCGATTTTTACCTGTCAAGCGGAAGTTATCATCCGCCGGCCATCTATGAGCAATTAATGAAGATCTACACACTATATTTCAACGGTGATACCCCGTTCAGAACCTGGACAAATGTAGAGTGGGGAGCGCTTGAGAACCCCGCACACATCGTGGATTGGTTCGAAAAAGAAACGGATAAATTGGTTAATGAACAGCAGCTTACTCTTGTGTGTGCATATGAAGCAGAAAAAATGCCGGCAGATATGCAGGCGATACTAGAACAAAGTCATCCTCATATCATGACTGACGAAGACCTTATCGAATCAACTTTACACAATAAAATCAAGCTGTAAACAGGAAAAGCGGCGAATTCCAAAAGAGGAATCCGCCGCTTGTTTTATGTGCAGCAAATAATTTGGCGAAAAATAAATAATTTTCAAACAATATACTTGTCCGTACAACTCTTATCTACTATAATGATAAATGAAAGCGCTTTAATAGATAGGGGTACATAACAATCGGGAGGGAATACAATGCTTTATAACAATCCGAATACAGAAGGTTCACTGGTTCAATTCAAAGACACATATGATAACTTCATCGGCGGTGAATTTGTTCCGCCGGCAAGTGGAGAGTACTTCGAGAATGTTTCACCTGTAACCGGAAAAGTATTTACGAAAATCGCACGCTCAAACGAAGCGGATGTGGAAAAGGCCCTGGATGCAGCGCATGCAGCGAAGGATGCCTGGGGGAAAACGTCCGTAGCTGAAAGATCGTCCATTTTAAATAAAATCGCCGATCGTATTGAAGAAAACCTGGAAATGCTTGCAGTGGCCGAAACATGGGATAACGGAAAACCCGTCCGTGAGACATTAGCTGCAGATTTGCCGTTAGCGGTCGATCACTTCCGTTATTTTGCAGGCTGCATCAGAGCGCAGGAGGGGTCCGTCGGCGAGCTTGATCAAGACACGGTATCTTACCATTTCCATGAACCGATCGGGGTAGTGGGACAAATCATCCCTTGGAACTTCCCGATTCTGATGGCTACTTGGAAGCTTGCTCCTGCCCTGGCTGCCGGAAACTGTGTTATCCTGAAGCCGGCAGAACAAACACCTGCTTCCATCATGGTTCTTGTGGAATTAATCCAGGATCTGCTTCCAAAAGGGGTATTAAACGTCGTTCAAGGGTTTGGTGTTGAAGCAGGTAAGCCGCTTGCACAAAGTAAGCGCATCGGCAAGGTTGCCTTCACAGGGGAAACAACGACCGGACGCCTGATCATGCAATATGCGTCTCAAAACATCATTCCTGTGACGCTTGAGCTCGGCGGTAAATCACCGAACATCTTCTTTGAAGATATCATGAATGAAGATGATGATTTCCTTGATAAAGCGGTAGAAGGCTTCGTTATGTTCGCGCTGAACCAAGGGGAAGTATGTACATGTCCTTCAAGGGCGCTTATCCAGGAATCGATCTATGACAAGTTCATGGAAAGAGCGATTGAGCGTGTGAAGCAAATCAAGCAGGGCAACCCGCTGGATACAGATACGATGCTTGGCGCACAAGCTTCTCAGGAACAATTGGATAAAATCCTTTCTTACATCGAAATCGGTAAACAAGAAGGAGCAGAATGTCTAATCGGCGGAGAGCAAAACAAATTAGACGGTGATCATGAAACAGGTTTCTACGTGAAGCCTACTGTATTTAAAGGCGACAATAGCATGCGTATCTTCCAAGAAGAGATATTTGGCCCGGTTGTCTCAGTTACAACCTTCAAAACGAAGGAAGAGGCACTTGAAATTGCCAATGACACACTTTACGGCCTGGGAGCGGGAGTCTGGACCCGTGATATGAATACTGCTTACCGTTTCGGCAGGGAAATCCAGGCGGGACGCGTATGGACAAACTGTTACCACCAATACCCTGCACATGCAGCATTCGGCGGATACAAAATGTCCGGTATCGGCCGTGAAAATCATAAGATGATGCTGTCACACTATCAACAAACGAAGAATCTATTGGTCAGCTACAGCCCTAAGAAGTTAGGATTCTTCTAAAATGGAAAATAGACTGGAGGCGACAGAGCAGGCCGTCCAATTGATTGAAAAGGTTAAGAGCAAGCACGGACCTCTCCTTTTCCATCAATCAGGAGGCTGCTGTGACGGTAGTTCCCCGATGTGTTTGAGCCAGGATGATTTGATCATTGGTGACAGCGATGTATTGGTGGGTACTGTGGCTGATTGTCCTTTCTATATGAACTCACAGCAATATGAATACTGGAAGCATTTTAAGATCATATTGGATGTGAAGCCAGGGAGGGGAGGCGTGTTCTCTTTGGAATCCACCGAAGGCATGAGATTCATCACGGATTCCGAATTGATTAAGTCTTAGTCTTCTGGGGAAGTTCTAATCTTATTAACAGAATAATAGTGTAAAAAGACAACTTATTTCATTAAGTTGTCTTTTTTTAATAGTTATTAATTTATAATTATTATAATTTATTATTGACTTTCATTCTCAATTGATTAAAATAAAAATATACTTACTTAATAATTATTCTAATTAAAGGAGAGTTCAATATGGATAGAAATAAATTAACGACAAACCAAGGTGCGCCAATCGGCGATAATCAGAACTCGATGACAGCGGGACGCAGGGGACCGTCCTTGTTGGAGGATTATCAATTGATTGAAAAACTGGCACACTTCGACAGGGAGCGAGTACCTGAACGAGTCGTGCATGCAAGGGGAGCGGGTGCCCACGGTGTATTCATCACAAAAAAAAGCATGAAGAAATATACGAAAGCACAATTTCTGCAAAACCCCGGGACTGAAACGCCGGTATTTGCACGTTTTTCAACTGTCATCCACGGACAGCATTCTCCTGAAACGTTAAGGGATCCACGAGGGTTTGCCGTGAAATTTTACACGGAAGAAGGAAACTGGGACTTCGTAGGGAATAACCTCCCTGTCTTCTTCATCCGCGATGCCATGAAGTTCCCGGACATGGTACATTCCTTAAAGCCGGATCCGCGGACAAATATCCAGGACGGGGAGCGCTATTGGGATTTCATGTCCTTGTCTCCGGAATCGACCAATATGCTCGTCCATCTTTTCACCGATGAAGGGATTCCAGCCGGCTACCGCCAGATGAGGGGTTCAAGTGTTCATTCTTTCAAATGGGTGAATGAAGCAGGAAACACGGTTTATATCAAATTGAATTGGAAGCCGAAAGAGGGAATCGTGAATCTCTCGGCTGAAGAAGCGGCTGAAATCCAGGCTCATGACTTCAACCATTCAAGCCGCGACTTATACGAATCAATTGAAAAAGGAAATTACCCTGAGTGGGATCTATATGTACAGATCCTCGATCCGATGGATATGGATTCATTCGATTTCGACCCGCTCGACGCAACGAAGGACTGGCCGGAAGAAGAAATCCCGTCCCATTTCGTTGGCACGATGATTTTAAATCGGAATCCTGAGAACGTGTTTGCGGAGACGGAATCTGTCGGCTTCAATCCGGGAGTGCTCGTAAACGGCATGCTTCCTTCAGAAGACAAACTGCTGCAGGGACGGCTATTCTCCTATTCCGATACGCAGCGCTACCGTATCGGGGCGAACTATCAGCAGCTGCCGATCAACTGCCCGTTTGCAAAAGTCAATAATTATCAAAGAGACGGTGCAATGCCATTCAAACAGCAAACGAGCCCGATCAATTATGAACCAAACAGCTTCTCCGGCGAGCCGAAGGAAGTGGAAGGCTACACAGAAGTGAATCAGCCTGTGAATGGCGAAAGGGGCCGGCAGAAGATCGAGAAGACTGATGACTTCGGCCAGGCAGGACGTGTGTACAGAAGCTATTCACCTGAAGTGAAGGCGCAGCTGGTGAAAAACCTTACTGCAGAGTTGAGTGCTGTCAGCGAACGCATCGCTCTCCGTGCAATCTGTAATTTCTACCGCGCCGATGAGGAACTTGGGAAGAGGATTGCAGAAGGTGTGGGAGTGGATCTGACTCCGTATTTGGAATATGTGAAATAGAGGTTTGTTGCGGAGTCGACTCCATTATTGGGAGTTTTGGAATCGTTGCTAAGGATAGCTATTATTGTTGGAGTGCCAGTCACTTTTCGGTGTTTTCCGGGAGTGGCTGGTGCTTTTTTGTGGGTGCTGGTTTGGGGCGGGGGCTGTGTGGGGGTTTTGGGCTGATATTCGGATGGTGTCTGTTGCTTATTGGGATTTGCCGACAAAAAATAGGGGCTTGCCAACAATTATTGGGATTTGCCGACAAAAATTTAGAATTACCAACAATTTTTCCGATTTACCAACAAAAATCAATCACTTACCGACAATTCTTCAAAAATCGACAAATTTCACCCGCGCTCTATTGCATGGAAATGCTGCCTGCCAGATGACAAATTGCAGGAGAGATGGGCAAACTTTTTTCATCCGTTTTAACGTCCGGAATTTAAATATATCGCCCATTTACTCAAGTTTTCGCCCGATTTTTAAATATATCGTCCAAATTAATCTTATATCGACCAAATCAACAAGATATCGACGATTCTTTAAAAATCGACAAATTTCGCCTCCCCCTCGCTGTGCCACTCACCAATCCCATATCGGAGCTGGAGGGTGGTGTTTTGCGCCCCCAATCTCCAACCTCAAATTCCATCCCCATCCCAATACAAAAAAGCCACACCCCAACCCCGGGGCATGGCCACTCCACCACAATACCAAACCTCACTTCAATACCCTGCCCCGCGCTCAATCCCATACTTTCTGATCCGGTACTGCAGATTCTGACGGCTCATGCCAAGTGATTTTGCAGTCTGGGTGATATTGTAATCATGGTGTTTTAAAGCTTTTTGAATATAATAAGTTTCGGCTTCCTCCACAAACTTTTCCAGTGGTTTTATATCGCTCCCCGTCTGGTAGAGAAAGTCAGATTGTTCTTTGACTCCCTGGCTGTAAAAACCGTGGTGCAGACGCTGTCTGAAACCGATGGGCAGATGATAGAAATCGATCATTTCTTCGAGGCCGGCCAGGTTGAAAGCACCTTCGATCACATGCTCCATCTCGCGAACATTCCCGGGCCAGTCGTATTCCAGGAAAGTATCTTCGACTTTCCTCGTCAGCCCCCTGATGTTCAAGGAGAAATGATGATTGAACTGCTTGATGAAAAATGACAGCAGTTCTTTCAAATCTTCTTTCCGCTCGCGTAGGGAAGGGATGAAGATGGAAATAACGCTTAATCGATAATACAGTTCTTTCAACAGGCGTCCTTCTGCAATCGCATCGATCGGGTCTTCATTTACGGTGGCGATCACCCGCACATCATAAGGGAGATTTGATTCCCCTTCCAAGATGTTTAACAGCTTTTTCTGAAGGGAAGGGGTTAATAGGTTGATTTCATCGAGAAGCAGCGTACCGCCATGCGCCTGCTGAAAAAGGTTTTGGTGATTTACCGTTTCACTTAGGCCGGATGCTGCGGTGTGTCCATCGACCAGCATGCTTTCAAGCATGTCTTCCGGCAGGGAGGCGCAATTCTGTGCGATGAATGGATGGTCAGAGCGGGCGCTTCCGTTATGGATGCTCTGGGCGAACAGCTCTTTACCGGTCCCTGCTTCTCCGCAGATCAAGACTGGGGAAGAGGTCATTGCCGCTTTTTTGCCGGTTTCGACGGCTTCCTTCAGCCGGACGTTCTTTCCGACGATACTGTCGAATGTATAGAGGGGATTCATGCGTTTGTGCGGATTGTCCCGCATCATCTTTTCCAGCATGGTGATATCCCGTGCGATTTCAATTGCGCCGATCAATACACTGTCATGGAAGATCGGAAACGTATCATTGATGGTCGTGATTTCGATTCCATTTATATTAAAGTAGGTTTGTTTGACATTGAGCGCCGGCTCCCTGGTTTTCAGGACTTTAAGAAGGGTGCTTTCCTCTTCGCCGCGGAATTGGAATACATCAAGCAGATTCTTGTCCAATACGTCTTCTATTTCCATTCCTTCTATTTCCCGCATTTTGCGGTTGTAGATGATCGTCCTGGCCCGTGAGTCGATGACATGGACACCCGTTTCGAGATGTTCAGCTACTTTTTCATACATATACAAGCGTTTTTCGGATTCCTGCATGATGTCCCTCTCCTCAATATTGATGTTCCGGATTCTTTTTATGGCGGTGTAAATCCAATAAAATAATTATTCCAGCAGAACAAATTTATTTGTAAGCGCTTAATGATAAAATTTTAAAAAAACTCTTGAAAAATGCAACCATCTTTTGCATTATTATAAATGTAAGGGTTTTCTAAATGCAAATTTTTTTTGCATGTCTGTTATTTAACCTTAAAAAAAGATTCCGCAAGCAGTAATTTTTATAAAAGGCATCCGTCATTTTAAGTAAGGAGGAATTTTGTTATGTCAGTAAGTACTCATTCAATTATCGAACAAACAGAAAAGTATGGTGCGAAAAACTATCATCCGCTTCCAATTGTCATCTCACATGCAGAAGGTGTCTGGGTGAAGGATCCGGAAGGCAATAAGTACATGGATATGCTGAGTGCCTATTCAGCGGTCAATCAGGGGCACCGTCACCCGAAGGTCATTCAGGCGCTTAAGGATCAGGCAGACCGCGTGACTTTGACATCACGTGCATTCCATAACGATCAGCTGGCTCCATGGTATGAAAAGATCTGTAAACTGACTGGTAAGGATATGGCCCTTCCGATGAATACAGGTGCAGAAGCGGTGGAAACGGCCATCAAGACGGCTCGCCGCTGGGCTTATGATGTGAAAGGCGTGGAAGAAGACAGAGCGGAAATCATCGCTTGTAACGGAAACTTCCATGGAAGGACGATGACGGCGGTTTCCCTTTCTTCAGAAGAAGAATACAAGCGCGGATTCGGTCCGATGCTCCCGGGCATCAACCTCATCAACTATGGTGACCTTGATGCATTGAAAGAAGCGATTACGCCGAACACTGCTGCATTCCTGATCGAACCGATCCAGGGCGAAGCGGGAATCGTCATCCCTCCTGAAGGGTTCCTGAAAGCAGCTTACGAGCTTTGTAAAGAAAACAATGTGTTGTTTATCGCTGATGAAATCCAGGCCGGCCTTGCACGTTCAGGTAAAATGTTCGCATGTGAATGGGAAGATGTGGATCCGGATATGTACATCCTTGGAAAAGCACTCGGCGGCGGAGTATTCCCGATCTCCTGCGTTGTTGCAAGCAAAGAAGTCCTTGGTGTATTCAATCCAGGTTCACATGGCTCGACTTTCGGCGGAAATCCGATGGCTTGCGCAGTATCGGTCGCATCCCTTGATGTCCTCCTTGATGAAAAGCTTGCAGACCGTTCACTTGAACTCGGTGAATACTTTATGAGTAAACTCCGTGAGATAGACAATCCTATGATTAAGGAAGTCCGAGGAAGAGGATTGTTCATAGGGGTTGAACTGCATGAACCTGCACGTAAATATTGTGAACAATTGAAAGAGGAAGGGCTGCTTTGTAAAGAAACGCATGACACTGTGATCCGTTTCGCTCCTCCGCTTGTGATTTCACAGGAAGAGCTCGACTGGGCAATCGAACGCATCAAGAAAGTCCTTTCCAAATAAGAAAAAAGCGGATTGGATAGAGCCCGAGCTTTCACGTTTTTCTTACGCCTTGAATAGATAAGTAGTGTCCCTTTAAAGCGCGTACGAAAGATTGTATTTATTTTTGAAAAGCCAATGGTTTAGTACAAGGTAATATGTTACAATATCTACGTTTCAGATCACATAATAAAGAGGCGAATGTTTAAAATGGGAGAAAACCTTAATCTGTTTACTTCTACACAGCATGTCATTAATGATGCTTTATCAAAATTAGGTTACTCAGAGGAAATGTATGAACTCCTGAAAGAACCGATCCGTATGCTGACTGTCCGTATCCCTGTGCGCATGGATGACGGCAGCATCAAGGTATTCACTGGTTACCGTGCACAGCATAATGATGCAGTCGGACCTACCAAGGGGGGCGTTCGTTTTCACCCGGAAGTGGATGAAGAAGAAGTGAAAGCTTTGTCCATGTGGATGAGTCTGAAGTGCGGAATCGTCGATCTGCCGTATGGCGGAGGAAAAGGCGGTATTGTATGTGATCCGCGTACAATGTCTTTCACAGAACTTGAAAAGTTAAGCCGCGGATATGTGAGGGCGATCAGTCAGATTGTAGGACCGACTAAAGATATTCCTGCCCCTGATGTGTACACAAACTCGCAGATCATGGCTTGGATGATGGATGAATACAGCCGTCTCCGAGAAAATGATTCACCCGGCTTCATCACGGGTAAACCGATCGTTCTCGGCGGTTCGCAGGGCCGTGAAAAAGCAACTGCTCAAGGGGTCACAATCTGTATCGATCAGGCAGCGAAGAAACGCGGCATCGATATTAAAGGTGCAAAGGTTGTCATCCAGGGATTCGGTAATGCAGGAAGTTTCCTTGCCAAGTTCATGCATGACGCCGGAGCGAAAGTGATCGCCATTTCCGATGCACATGGGGCACTTCATGATCCTGCCGGTCTGGATATTGATTACCTGCTGGATCGGCGCGATAGTTTCGGTACGGTAACGACTTTATTCGAGAATACGATCTCGAATAAAGAACTGCTGGAACTTGAATGTGATATCCTCGTCCCGGCAGCGATATCCAACCAAATCACGGAAAAGAATGCTCATGATATCAAGGCATCCATTGTGGTAGAAGCTGCAAATGGACCGACTACTCTTGAAGCGACTCGCATCCTTTCAGAAAGAGGGATCCTGCTAGTACCCGATGTACTGGCAAGTGCCGGCGGTGTGACGGTATCCTACTTCGAATGGGTTCAGAACAATCAGGGGTACTACTGGTCCGAAGATGAAGTAAACGAGAAGCTTGAAGCTAAACTTGTCGATGCATTTAATAATGTATACGAAACATCCCAGAACCGCCGGGTCAATATGCGCCTGGCTGCATACATGGTCGGCGCTCGCAAGATGGCAGAGGCCTCAAGATTCAGAGGTTGGGTGTAACCCATCAAATAAAAAGAACCTGTTCCCGATTCGTTCGGAACAGGTTCTTTTTGTTTTTTCAGCATATTACATAAGAATTATAATGGTGATTCATGCTATATTAACTTATATATGAATTTATGCAGAACGAGGAGGGATCTCATTGACGACAGCAATTGAAGAAACATCCCGTGAAATCATACATGACGCAATTATAAAGCAGAAGCAGTTTTTTAAAGAAGGCAGTACGAAGTCTCTGGATATGAGGAAACAAACGCTGCAGAAACTGGCAGATATTATCTCAAAGCACGAAAAAGAAATTATTGTTGCGCTGAAACAGGATTTGAATAAATCCGAAATGGAGAGCTACACAACAGAGATAGGTTTTCTCCTTGAAGAGATCAGGTTCACCCTGAAGCACATCGATGATTGGGCGGCTCCTGTCAAGGTGAAGACGGCAAAGACGCATGTTGGATCGAAAGCATATAAAATACCGGAGCCATACGGAAGCGCCCTTATCATTGCACCGTGGAATTATCCTTTTCAGCTGGCACTTGCCCCTGTCATCGGAGCGATTGCTGCTGGAAATACAGTTGTCATAAAACCGTCCGAGCTCACACCGCACACATCGAACCTGATTTCGCGTATCTTCCATTCCCATTTCGATCCGGAATATTTAGCGGTCATCGAAGGAGGGGTGGAAACGACACAGCATCTCTTGGAGCAGCCCTTTGACTATATTTTCTTTACAGGAAGTGTGCCGGTCGGGAAGGTTATCATGGAAGCAGCAGCGAAACAGCTGATACCCGTCACTTTAGAGCTCGGAGGGAAAAGCCCGTGTATTGTAGACTATACGGCCAATATCCCCCTTGCAGCCAAACGAATCGCATTCGGCAAGGTGACTAATGCTGGCCAGACTTGTGTGGCCCCTGATTATCTTTTCGTTCATGAAAATGTAAAAGAACGGTTCATCACTGAATTCCAAAAAGCGGTCCGGGATTTTTATGGGAAAAATCCGCTTACCAATGACTCTTACGGCAAAATCGTGAATGAACGGCATTTCAACAGGCTGACCGATTATTTGCAGGACGGCGAAATCCTGACCGGCGGACGGGTGGACCATGCCTCACTGAAGATAGAGCCGACTCTCATGGTTCCGAAAGACCAGACTGTACCTGTCATGCAGGATGAAATTTTCGGACCGATATTTCCTGTATTGGGCTACGAAGATTTGAATGAAGTGATTGATTTTATCAACGACCGCCCCAAACCGCTTGCTCTTTATCTGTTCACGAGTGACGACCATGTTGCGGATAAGGTGAATGAATCTGTATCTTACGGCGGGGGCTGCGTGAACGACACGCTCATGCATCTGGCTACTCCCTACCTTCCATTCGGGGGAGTTGGGGAAAGCGGGATCGGCAGTTACCACGGGGAATCGAGTTTTTCAGCATTTTCGCATTACAAAAGCATTTTGAAGCAAACAACAAAATTTGACGCCAGTTTTAAGTATCCCAATTCGAAATGGGGATTGAAAATAATAAAAAAACTGATGAAATGATACGGAAGTGACTCATCGCAGAGGCTGATGAGTCACTTTTTTTAAAAAACGAAAAACCCGCCCCCATGTGTTAAAAGAGAGGGACGGGTATAATCTGTAAATGTTAGCGCGTAGGTTCTGTGTGTGGTTCTCTTTCGATCTCTTCTGTTGGCTTGAATAATAATCCGAGATTTATGAGACCTGCGATTCCCACTAATCCGTAAATGATACGGGACAGGGCAGAATCTTGTCCACCGAAGATTGCCGCTACCAGATCAAATTGGAAGAATCCGATCAAACCCCAGTTGATGGCACCGATGATCGTTAGAACCAAAGCAATACGTTGAATTGCACTCATGTTATTTTCCTCCTTAAACAATGGCTCATTTATAAGATGTCCACCCGCAGCATTCTTATTCCTGAAAAGAAAGTTTTTCTGTGTGCAGTTTCTTTGCATTTTGGGAAAGATATATTCGATAATAGAAATGTGGATGAACGAGGCTGTAATGAAAGCCCGTCATGAATAAAGGAGGTAACGCAATATGAATACTTTTACTTTTTATAACCCGACCAAGTTGATTTTCGGTAAGGGGCAAGTGGAGCAATTGAAAGAACTGGTACCTCAATATGGAAAGAAAGTACTTGTCGTGTATGGCGGCGGAAGCATTAAACGAAATGGACTTTATGATCAGGTGATCTCCATTTTAAATAGCATTGATGCAGAAGTACATGAGCTTTCGGGTGTAGATCCGAACCCGCGTCTGTCCTCTGTAAGGGAAGGCGTTAAGATTTGTAAGGAAAACGATATCGATTTCCTTCTTGCGGTAGGCGGAGGCAGTGTCATCGACTGTACAAAAGCAATCGCAGCGGGAGCGAAATATGACGGCGACGCCTGGGATCTTGTGACGAAGAAGGCTTTCGCACATGAAGCCCTTCCATTTGGAACAGTGTTGACGCTTGCGGCGACTGGTTCTGAAATGAATGCAGGCTCCGTCATCACGAATTGGGAAACTCAAGAGAAATATGGCTGGGGCAGCCCTGTCACATTCCCTCAGTTCTCCATCCTTGATCCGGTAAACACATTCACTGTACCGAAGAATCATACGATCTATGGAATGGTGGATATGATGTCTCACGTGTTCGAGCAGTATTTCAATGACGCAACAAACACTCCTTTACAGGATCGTATGTGTGAGAGCACTTTGAGAACAGTCATTGAAACGGCTCCGAAGCTGATCAATGACCTTGAAAATTATGAACTGCGTGAAACGATCCTTTATTCAGGAACAATCGCGCTGAACGGAATGCTTCAAATGGGCTATCGCGGCGACTGGGCAAGCCATAACATCGAGCATGCGGTTTCTGCGGTATATGACATTCCACATGCCGGAGGACTTGCGATTCTATTCCCGAACTGGATGAAGCACAACCTGAAGGTCAACCCTTCACGTTTCGCACAAATGGCTGAGCGCGTATTCGATGTGGATCCAACAGGAAA
The DNA here is from genome assembly GCF_001456935.1 of [Bacillus] enclensis. Taxonomy (GTDB): domain Bacteria; phylum Bacillota; class Bacilli; order Bacillales; family Bacillaceae_B; genus Rossellomorea; species Rossellomorea enclensis. The sequence goes on from NZ_KQ758487.1 coordinate 83,875, forward strand.
AACAGAAGAAGAAACGGCGCTTGAAGGAATCTCTAAGCTTCGTGAATTCTGGAGTTCAATCGGAGCACCATCCAGCCTTGCCGACTATGATATCGATGACAGCAAACTCGACCTCATGGCCGACAAAGCAATGGCAAACGGAGAATTCGGCAACTTCAACAAACTAAACAAAGAAGACGTCCTTGCAATCCTGAGAGCATCTTTATAATACCCATCAAAAAGAGCAGCCTTTATGGCTGCTCTTTTTTTAGGCTGATAATATAATAACTAATCGGATATGAACGAAAGTTGCTTCATGAGAAAATTCCAGCATATTTGTTTTTTTAAGTATCCGCCATTATAAATGTTAGGGTGATTGGAGAGGAAGAAGACTACGGCGAAAATAACAGCCAATCAGAGTATCTTCTGTTCCAGCAAGGAAACTCAGGATCTCGATCGATCTAATGAAAGCTACCATCACATTTTTGTGTGTTTTTGGGGAGTATTATCCAAGTTAAAAACGGTTCCAGCGTTTGATTGGAGTGCAAAACGTAGACTCCTGCGGGAAAAGCGTGTTAGGTGAGACCCCGGAGGCGAAGCCGAGGAGGCTCACCAACCGCCCGCGGAAAGCGAAGTTTTGCACGGAAATCAATAGCGGTGATGAATGGAATCAAATAAGTTGGGAAGTTAAGATTGCTTCTCTAATTAGGGCGCCGGTTTCTTCAATAACATGAAGCTCACAGGTCACCCGCGGAAAGCGAAGCCTTGCACGGAAATCAAAAGCGGCGATTAAAATCCGTTTTAAATCACCAAAAACAGGGGAAAATCATCAAGTAAAGAAAAATTTCATCATGACTGCGCTTTCATAAATGGCGCGTTCTTGATTATCGTCTCAGCATTCGATAAAGTGAGATAGAATAAAATAATTTAATCGGAGGATGGTTATGACACACATTCGTTTTGATTATTCAAAAGCGCTATCGTTTTTTGGAGAACATGAACTTACATATTTAAGTGATGCAGTGAAAGTTGCGCATCATTCTTTACACGAACAAACAGGGGCAGGCAGCGATTTCCTTGGATGGATCGATCTTCCTGTCGATTATGATAAAGAAGAATTCTCCCGCATCCAGAAGTCTGCAGAAAAAATTAAAAATGATTCCGATATCCTTCTTGTGATTGGAATCGGGGGTTCTTATCTTGGAGCACGTGCAGCCATCGAAATGCTGAACCACAGCTTCTATAATGCCCTTCCAAAAGAAAAGCGTTCGACTCCGCAGGTCCTTTTCCTCGGACAGAACATCAGCTCCACTTATATGAAGGATCTTATGGATCTTTTAGAAGGAAAAGACTTCTCGATCAATGTGATCTCAAAATCAGGTACTACGACCGAGCCTGCGATTGCATTCCGTATTTTCCGCAAGATGCTGGAAGAGAAGTATGGTGTTGAAGAAGCACAGAAGCGTATCTATGCAACAACGGATAAGGCGAAAGGTGCATTAAAAACACTTGCGAACGATGAAGGTTATGAAACGTTTGTCGTACCAGATGACGTCGGCGGACGCTACTCTGTTCTTACAGCTGTAGGGCTGCTTCCGATTGCGGTGAGCGGTGTTGAAATCGAGCAGATGATGAAGGGTGCTGCCGAAGCACGTGAAGACTTCAGCAAGTCTGAATTGACTGAGAACCCGGCGTATCAATACGCAGCAGTGAGGAATGTTCTTTACAACAAAGGCAAGACAATTGAAATGCTGATCAACTATGAGCCTGGCCTTCAATATTTTTCTGAATGGTGGAAGCAGTTGTTCGGCGAAAGTGAAGGGAAAGACCAGAAAGGAATCTTCCCTTCATCTGCGAACTTCTCAACCGATCTTCATTCTCTTGGACAATATGTTCAGGAAGGGCGCCGCGACTTGTTTGAAACAGTTATCAAAGTACAGGAGCCGCGTCATGAGCTGAAAATCGAAAAGGCTGACAGTGACCTTGACGGTTTGAACTATCTTGCAGGAGAAACAGTCGACTTTGTGAATAACAAAGCATTCGAAGGGACCCTTCTTGCTCATACGGACGGAGGAGTACCTAACCTGATCGTTGAGATTCCGGCGATGGATGCTTATACATTCGGCTATCTCGTCTATTTCTTCGAGAAAGCATGTGCCATGAGCGGATACCTTCTCGGCGTCAATCCATTTGACCAGCCTGGTGTGGAAGCATACAAAGTCAACATGTTCGCCCTTCTCGGAAAGCCTGGATTCGAAGAGAAAAAAGCTGAACTGGAAAAGCGTTTGAAATAAAACTGCATCGTAAAGAGCACGTGGAAATCTATTTCACGTGCTTCTTTTTTATACATCTTTCCCCCTCTTTTGGAAAAACTACTCCTAAAGAAAGGGGATTGATTTGAGTGATTGAGCTTTCATCCAGTATTGAAGGTAAACATTATCAATTATACAAACTTGAACAGCTTCTGAAGCCTCTCGGTTATACGATCGGCGGTAATTGGGATTACGACCACGGATATTTTGATTATAAGATAGACGATGAGGTCGGCTATCAATTTTTAAGGGTACCGTTCAAAGCGGTTGACGGCCAGCTAGATTCGAGGGGTGCGACGGTTGCATTCGGCAAACCATTCCTGCTTGGGCACAAATATCAAAGGGGACTGGATGACTACGCCGCTGCAGGTGATTTTTCGGGGACGGTCAATCAATTCTCAGAGCCTCAGGATCCGGATGCGAGTATACCTGACAAGTACGTCGATATCGGCCGGGAGCTGGTAAAGGAACTTGAAGATATTATGATGACCAATTAAATTATACGATGAATAAAAAGAAGCTGACTCCATTACATGGGGACAGCTTCTTGTTTGTTAATTTGTGATGACGAGCAGTTCGTCTGAAGAGTCTGCAGTTGTCGTCAACGGAGGGTTCACTAATGTTTCTTCGCCCTTTTTAATCCCGAGCAGGATGATGTTATGCTCCAGCAGCCTCTCGCTTAAAGATTGAAAGGTTTGGTTGAGGCAGTCCTCTGTAACGGGAACGAGCTGCAGATGATTCCCTTTAAGATGGTTCAACAGTTTCAGGATCGCCTTTGACATTCCTTTTGATATGATGCTGTTGATCATCACATAGCTTGACTGCAAATTAGTCTGGATCACTTCATCGGCGCCCGCCCGTTCAGCATTTAAGACCTGATCCTTCTGGAGGATTTCAACCACGGTATACACATTGGGGTGATTTCCTTTCACTGCGAGGAGTGTGAGGATGGAATGCATATCAGCTTCGATTTCATTTCGGTTCTGATCGGCTGTGATGAGGGCAATCGATGCTTCGTGCATGCTTGCCTTTTCCAGTACTTTATCTTTAAAAGGTTCTCCCTTGATAAAATGGATATGATGGTTGCGATAGGGGTTTTGCTGCAATGTTTCATCTATCAGGATGATATCCCCGCGGAAGTGGAGGGAATTTAACTGGTTGATGATTTCCCTGGCACGTTCATTCCAGCCGATGATCACGACATGATCCTTTCCTTTGAATGTCGCTTTCCCTTCGATATATGCATTTTGGGACATGACCGTATTTGTAGCAAGCGTGATGAAATAGGTGGATAGGAAACCCGCACCTACAAGGATGAGCAAGACGCCGAACAGCCTTCCTTCGGTAGTGGCCGGGACAAAGTCTCCGTAACCGACTGTCGACATCGTGATGACCGCCCACCATATCCCATCAAAATAGGAAGGGAACGTATCGGGTTCGACATAGTGGATAAGGATCCCAAAAACGGTCATTAGGCTTATCGCGATTAAAAAAATCCGCACTAATAAAGGCCAGCGCAGGAATTGATGAAACACTTGCTGAACCATTTCATCCAGCCTCCTTTTTCTTCTGCACTGACCATTATTGCCTATTAAGCCTTATTTCATAACTAATCCAGCCATTCTTTCTTTAACAGGCTGTACATATATGCATCATACATGGTGTCATCCTGCAGGATATAATCACGCAGCAGTCCCTCACGACGGAATCCGAGTTTCTCGACAACCCTTGAGGAGGCCATATTATTAGGCACGATCACCGCTCCGATGCGGTTCATCTCCCTTTCTATGAACAGGTACGTGATAAGCGGTTTCAATGCTTCACCCATTATGCCGTTTCCCCAGTAATCAGGATGAAGGTCATATCCGATTTCACAGCGTTTATAAGACTTTGCAATCCCATGAAATCCGCATGTTCCCATCATCTGATCTGTGCTTTTATCCACGATCGCCCAGCGCATCGGGCCCCCTGCTTCGAACTGTTTTTCGAAATTATCGACCATGTTTTCAGCCACTTCTTTAGAAGAGATGGGGCTCATGCCGAAGTATTGCAGGACCTCCCTCGAAGTATAATGTTCAAATAAAAAATTGACATCTTCTTTTGTGATCTGCCTTAAAATAAGGCGCTCTGTTTCAAAGATTGGATACGTTGTCGTCGTCATCTTCATCTCTCCTTCAGGCACTCTGTTTATATAAAACAGCTCTCTTTTAAAAGAGTATATCATGAGTGAATTAGAAAATAAGGAAAATTTCGAAAAAGTGAAGCGTTTGGAAGATGTATCTTAGCTTTCTGTTGAAAAATACAATAAATGGAATTAAACTAGTAGAGTATAACTATATGATATATTTTGGAAGTGAGGGGACAGTGGTATGAAGAAAGCGGTAAGGACAGGTTTGAAATGTTTACTCGCACTGGGTATGATTGTACCGGGTGCAGCGGCAATCAGCGTGACTTCTGCTTCGGCAGCAGGGGACTTTAACCGGGCGATAGAAGGGCCGCCGGGGGGATACGGCAGTCTATCATGGGTGTATCATGGGCAAAGCAGCACGACCTATTACACCATCAAAGAATACCTCGATACGACCCAGCAATACTGGAAAAAAGTATATTATGATAAAAACAATCAATATGTAAAATCAACGTTTGGCATAAATTAGCAAAAAAAGATTATGTCCGATGACATAATCTTTTTTCACTCATTATTTGAAAGATTCGGCGATCATCTTCAGGTCTCGCTTCCCCAATAAGATGTTTGAAGAACGGCGTTTATAGCCGACGTAGTACAAGGTACCATCTTTATACCAAGTCACGTGGCTCACTCCAAACTCCCGGTTTTCCCTGTAGCTGCCTTTCACACCCCAGATTTCCACCGGATCATTCATGGCCGGTATTGCGGATTCAAGGCCAATATCCATATTGATCGTCAGTTTTTGTTTCTCAGGTCCCGTCAGTTTGATTGAAACCGAATCAATTCCATCTTCCCGGGTCTTTTTGTAGGTTCGGTCAACTACTTCAAAGGGGACCACGGTCGGCAGCTTGATATTATCCAAGTTTATATCATCTTCAACCACTTGAAGGTCGAGCTGCTGAAATTCAGCCTGACTCGCATTCTGTCCATCTTCGAAAATCCCAAGCTGGCTCCCGCCAAAATATACAAATAGTGACAGGCAGGCCAGCATAAAGACGGCCGACAACATTGGTGCAAGTACCGGTCTCCTTTGATAGGAGGATTTGCTTTTACCGGAATGGATTTCATTTAATATGTTTCTTCTCATTTTGTCAGTGAAGCCGTGATGCTTAAATGTTTCTTCTTTCATCAGTCCCCGAAGGCGGCTCAATTCATCCATTGTCATACACCTCACTGTTTTGATATGCGGCACCAAGAAGCTTACGCCCTTTTGCCAGACGCGTCTTGACAGTATTCAGGTTCAGATCCATACACTCTGCAATCTCTGCGAGCTTCATTTCTTCAAAATAAAACAAAAATATGATTTCCCGGTATTTTACCGGGAGGGATAATAGATTTTTTACCAGCTCGCTTTTGGTTTCTTCCTGGATGAGGCTTTGTTCGGGTGTTCCGAATTTACCCTTCACCATTTCATTGATGGAGTTGGTGAACGAAATCATCCTCGTATCCCACCGCCTGAGGTAGTCCTTGCAGTGGTTGATTGCCATCCGGACAATCCATGTCTTTAAGGAGGACTCTTCCCGAAAGGAATCGAGTTTCTTATAGACCTTCACGAAAACTTCCTGGGTCAGGTCTTCAGCCAGGCTGTGGTCTTTCACATACGAATACACTATGTAATAAATATCGTTGCCATACTCACTCATCGCTCTTTCCAGAATGAGGTCCCTTGATGAATCAGGAAAGGCTTCTTCTTGATTTTTCAGCAAAAAATCACCTGCTTTCGTCCTCTCCATTCTAACAATTTGACGTACGCGGTTGGAAAAAAGTTGTGGAATTTGTGAAAAATGTGAAGGATTATGAAACTTTTTCCAATTAAAATCGTAGAAATAGATGAACGCTGAAAAGAGGGAGGGGGAGGGAAGCATGAATTATTATGTGAATGTCGGGTTTACAATCGTTCTTTTGATTGTCTTGACGATGGGGGCCTTTGCAATTGACTACATAGGCAAAGTACTGCAAAAGTCGATCAAACCTAAATATCTTAAAAGTACAATCATTTTTATGCTTCTTTTATTAATGGCAGGCGCTTCTTTTGCGTTGAGCACGCTCGGAGACTGGAGATTCATCGATACGATCTTTGTAACGAGCCTCTGTTTCTTCGGACTGGGCTGGATCACCAATATCACGAATCGGGCAAGCAGGAATGCGGCTGGGACGACGGCAAAATTCATCACGAACAATGCCTATAAACATCAATATGAAGCAGCCGGTACATACCGGATGAGTCTCTATTTCCTAGCCAGCCTGATTTTTCTTGCCGGGAGCTGGACAGTGGCATTTGCTGCGGCATTCTTATGAATATACGGGCTGAAGGGAGAGGAGATACCTGATGAGGACAGGGAGCATTATATTAACAGCCATCATGGCAGGGGTATATTCAGGGATATTGGATGTTTTTGAAGAAAGCAGGGGGCTCGCTCCGATTGTCAGCGCGCTGCTATTAATTATCATGACATTCGGTACAGCTATCCTATTAAGAAAAGTCCTCCCGCAAGAGGGTGTGAAAAAATAGCAGGAGAACCGCACAATGGCGGTTCCCCTGCTATTTTATTTCTTCGAAACGGTCCAGGGCCCGCTGCCTGGCAGCTTTATGGTCGACAACGGGGTATGGGTAATCCACACCAAGTTTCACACCGGATTCTTCTAATACATCAGTGGGAGCCGTGGAAGGGGAGTGGATGTATTTGGACGGTATGTCCTTCAGTTCTGGAACCCACATCCGAATGTACTCGCCTTCCCCGTCGAACTTCTCGCTTTGAAGGGTTGGGTTGAAGATGCGGAAGTAAGGCGAAGAATCAAAGCCGCTTCCGGCCACCCACTGCCACCCCATCGAATTGTTGGCGGTGTCGGCATCGATCAGCGTATCCATGAACCAGTCCGCTCCTTTTTGCCATGGAATCAACAGATGCTTTGTTAAAAAGGAAGCCGCGATCATTCGGACGCGGTTATGCATGAAGCCTGTTGCCCATAGCTCCCTCATGCCCGCATCTACAATTGGATAGCCGGTTCTGCCTTTGATCCAGCTCTCCCAATGTGCGGCATTTTCTTCCCACTGAAACGCCTTGAATTTCTCGTGCAGAGGCTCTTCCGGGGACTGCGGGAAGTGCATGAGGACGGAATAGGAAAAATCCCTCCAAATCAACTGCTTGATGAACGGTTCGGTCTGTTTCTCGATTTTTTCTGTGAAGTGATGGAACAGGCTTCTTACTGAAACTGCCCCGATTGCCAGATAAGGGGAAAGAGTGGAATGGATTCCTGCTGCCGGATAATCCCTGCCTTCATCATAATCCTGGACTTGTTTGCTGAATCGCTTCATCCGTTTTATTGCTGCCTTTTCTCCGGGATCCCAGACTTTCTCCATTATCTTGTACCATCTGATTTGGGGCAGCAACCGGAAATCCTCAAGCTGCATTTCATTTTCAGCAATTTCAGGTGCAGACAATGATTTAACGGTCGGAACAGGTTTCGGCACCTCCACTTTCCTAATGGCCTTGTAGTAGGAGGTATACACTTTGTAAGGGGATCCGTCTGCTTTTGTAATCTTCCAGGGAGGAAGAAGGAGGGTCCCTTCAAACGTTTTGACCTCGATTCCATCCGCGGCCAGTTCCTCTGCAAGTTTCTTATCCCTTTCAAATATGTCAGGGGCGTACAAGCGATTCCAGTATACCGCTGCCGCCTCTGTCTTCTTTACCCATTTGGGAAGCACTTCTTCCAATTTGCCTTTGTCGAACAGCAGGCATCCGCCAATCGCTTCGAGGGATTTTTCATACTGTTCGAGATTCCTGTGGAGCCACCATTTCCTGGCTTCGCCCGGCGGTGACATGCTCTCATCATGAATATAAAGCGGGATGACGAGTCCCTCTTTGGACGCGTGATAAAGAGCGGGATGGTCATGGAGACGGAGGTCCTGCCTGATTAGGACGATCGTCGTTTTTGTCATGGCTGCCCCCTCGCTTTCTTGTTCAAGTTGTTATGAAAATTATATAAAAATTAGGGGTCATGGTTCAAAAATGGATGGGTTTTTAGAATTTAGATTAAAAAAAGACATGATTGGGGCCTGTTTGTATATTTCTTATAGCCATTTGACTGTACCCCGCCTGATATATTTTCAAAAACAGGGATGATATTATCAAAAATCCAAATATATTATCAAAAACTGTGATTATATTATCAAAAAATCAATTATATTATCAAAACCTATTAATTGGTAAAAGAAACCCGCTATATTACTTTGCGAAGACAGCATACCTCCGGAAATTTCAACAAAAATAGTCTAAATTTTCAAAACAGTCCATATGTCATACATAATTACGACATTCTGCGCACTAACAGGACTTAAGTGGTATAGACATCTATACTTTTAATTCCATAAACTAGAATAGTAAAGTAATTGGAAACCCTTACATTTATAACTAAAAGGAGGGAAAGATGGATGAAAAAGAAACCAGTTTCGATCGCTTTGACCGCTTTGATGTGTACGTCGTTATTTAGTCCCGCAGTATTTGCGGAAGGTGGGGATAAAGACAGACCGGTATCAAAAGCGGAACAGGTACGGGCGCATCCTGCATTCACATGGGGGAACCCCGCACCATCATCGCCTGTTCTCCATCCGGGCTCTGCACGGGGTGCAGGAATGATTCAGTCTACTTTGGACCGGATCGATCCAATGATGGAAGAGAAGATTGAAGAGGGTGTCATGCCCGGGGCAGTAGCGCTTGTCGCGAGAAGCGGCCAAATCGTGAAGCATGAAGCTTATGGGGATGCTTATCGTTATACAGACGGGGATTTCACAGAAGCAGACTCTCCGATTGCGATGCAGAAAGATACGATTTTCGATCTCGCCTCCATCAGTAAAATATTTACCACCACTGCCGCGATGATCCTTTATGAAGACGGGGCATTCGGGCTCGACGATCCGGTGGCTGAGTATATCCCCGAGTTTGCAGCGAATGGGAAAGAAGATGTGACGATTCGTCAGCTTATGACGCATACGTCCGGATTCACGGCCTGGATTCCGCTTTACAGTAAAGGGAATGATAGAGAAGACAGGCTGCAGCTGGTATTCAACCAGCCGCTGGCGAATGAACCCGGCACCGCCTATACATACAGCGACTTAAACATGATTACCCTGGGTGCCATTATCGAAAGATTGTCCGGCCAGCGTCTTGATGAATTCGTGAAAGAGAATATAACGGAACCTATCGGAATGAAAGATACAATGTACAACCCGCCTGCATCCTTAAAAGAAAGGATTGCGGCAACTGAATATCAGCCTGCGATCGGACGCGGGCTCGTGTGGGGAGAAGTACATGATGAAAATGCCTGGTCACTCGACGGAGTTGCCGGCCACGCCGGAGTATTTTCAACAGCAGAGGATCTGGCAAAATTTGCCCACATGTTTGTAAAAGACGGACGTTATGGAAACAAACAGATCCTGAAACCGGAAACGGTCAAACTGCTCTCAGAAAATCAAATCCCCGAATTCCCGGGTGATGACCACGGACTTGGCTGGGAATTGAACCAGGGGTGGTTCATGGACGGTCTTGCAGGAGAGAATTCACTGGGTCATACAGGGTACACAGGAACTTCAATCGTAGTGGATAAGGATAACGATACGATCGCCATCCTCCTGACAAATCGTGTGCATCCTTCACGGACCACAGTTTCGACCAATACGGTCAGACGTCCGTTTGCACAGTTGGTTGCAGATTCAATCCCTGTGGATATGGAAGGAAAAAAGAAGGAACAAGCCTGGTTCGCTGGGTACGGAGATAAAATGGAACGAAGCCTGGCGGCGGAAGTGAACGTTGATAAGGAGGCAGTTTTATCCTTTGATACCTGGTACCGGATCGAGAAGGATTCCGATTTCGGTCATGTAGAAACCTCAATGGACGGGGAGACCTGGACAGCGGCGGCAACTTCTTTTACAGGAAACAGTGAAGGCTGGACAGAAGAGGAAGTGAAAATACCTGCAGGGACAAGGTTCATCCGTTTCAGCTATGAAACAGATGCATCCGTTAACTACCGAGGGTGGTATGTGAAAGATATCGAACTGAAAGCAGATAACGGTCATGAGCTGAAGACGCATTTCCAAGGCTGGACTAAACGCAGTTATTAAAAAGCAGGGGAGGAACACGCATGAAACACTTTAATAAAATCTTTTCATTAACCGTCCTGGTACTTGCGCTCATCATTTCCGGACTGCCGCTGAACAATGTGAAGGCGGAAAGCGTCCTGAAAGATTTGATCATTTATCAAAATGCACCGCAAGTGGAGGCGGAGGCAGGTGAAGAAATTGGCATGAAGGCATTGAATATCTATAACGACGGGCACTTTACGCTTGTGTCCGAAGGATTGAACTGGAGTTCTTCGAACAAAACAGTGGCCTCAGTGGATGAAGATGGAAAAGTCACTTTGACCGGCAAGAACGGGAAAACGTTTATCAAAGTGTCAAACGGAACCTATTCCGACCGCATTGCCGTGCATGTGAAGCCTGTCGATAACAAGGGTGAAAAAGGCAAACCTGCATCGGAAGCGAAAATTATTAAACAAAAAGGAGAGCGCTACAATCTGGTTGATGAAGCGATCGAAAACATGACGATCGAAGAGAAAATCGGTCAGATGCTCATGCCCGACTTCAGGAACTGGGACGGCGAGAACGTAACGGAAATGCTTCCTGAAATCGAGCAGCTTGTGAAGGACTATCATCTCGGCGGGGTTATTTTATTCCGTGAGAATGTGGTCACGACCGAACAAACAACGAAGCTGGTAGCAGATTATCAGGATGCTTCAGAGAAATATGGCCTGCTGATGACAATCGACCAGGAAGGCGGGATCGTCACACGTCTTCAATCTGGAACTGACTTCCCAGGTAATATGGCATTGGGGGCGACAAGATCACCTGAAATTGCCCGTAATGTCGGGAAAGCGATCGGGGAAGAACTTCATTCCCTTGGAATCAATGTGAACTTTGCGCCGGTTATGGACGTTAATATCAACCCTGACAACCCGGTGATCGGAGTCCGTTCTTTCGGCGGTGATCCCGAATTGGTCGCCGAAATGGGAGTTGCCTATACGGAAGGACTTCAGTCCGCCGGTGTAGCAGCGACTGCCAAGCATTTCCCAGGCCACGGTGATACTGCTGTTGATTCACACCTTGGGCTGCCGGAAGTTCCTCACGATAAGGAACGGTTGAAGGAAGTGGAGCTGTATCCATTCCAGAAAGCAATGGATGCTGGGATTGATGCAATCATGACGGCTCACGTCACGTTCCCTAAAATCGACGACTCCAAGGCCATTTCGAAAAAAACAGGAGAAGAAATTGCGGTCCCTGCCACTCTTTCTCATAAAGTCCTGACAGAATTGATGCGTGAAGAAATGGGATATGAGGGCATCATCACGACAGATGCCATGAACATGAAAGCGATCGCCGACCATTTCGGTTCAGTCGATGCGGCAGTCCGCGCAGTAAAAGCGGGCACGGACATCGTCCTTATGCCGGTTGGACTGAGCGAAGTGAGACAAGGGCTTCTTGATGCGGTCGACAGCGGTGAACTGACAGTTGATCGAATCGAAGCATCTGTTGAACGAATCCTTACCCTTAAAATCAAACGGGGAGTCATCAAGGAAGAAACCCCGCTTCCACTGGAAGAAAAAATCGCTGAAGCAAATGTAATCGTCGGATCTGAAGAACATAAACAAGTGGAAAAAGAAGCGGCAGAGCGTTCCATCACTCTTGTGAAAAATGAGCAGGCGCTTCCATTAAATACTACTGAAGATGAAAAGGTCGTTGTGATCGGTAATACGTTTATCGAGGATCTTGGAGAAGCTGTACAGGAACAGCATGAAAATACAACAGTCATCAAGGTTTCATCGAATTACCAATTAACTGAAGAACAGAAAGCCGAAATCAGAGGTGCTTCGGCTGTCATCGCCGGTACTTACACCTACAATGTCTCGGGCAGATCTCCTGAGAGTGCCCAGATGCAGATGGTCAAAGCTTTACAAGACGAAACAGACGCCCCTGTAATCACTGTCGGCATACGCAACCCATACGACATCATGGCGTATAACGAAGAGGTTGACGCTTATCTTGCTCAATACGGTTTCCGCACGGCAAGCTTTAAGGCATCCGCCGCGACGATTTTCGGAGCGAACGCACCAGGCGGAAAGCTTCCGGTATCCATACCGGGAGTGGATGAAGGCACCCTGTATGAATTCGGACACGGTTTGACGTATTAAATTTCAGTTAACGGGAGGGGAAGAATTTGAAAAAGTGGATGATTGCAGTGCTCACACTGATACTCATTTTTTCGACGATGTCTGCGGGCTCTGCGCATGATAACGGCAAAGGCAATGGACACGGAAAAGGGAAAGGAAAACATAAAGAATTCTCACTTGGTGTTGAGCAGCTCTTAAAAGAGGAAAAAGATCTGATTGAAGGGAAGAAAGTCGGCCTGATCACGAACCCTACCGGGGTGGATCAAGAGCTGAACAGTATCGTGGATACATTGCATAATGATCCGGATGTGGAATTGACTGCTCTTTACGGGCCTGAACATGGTGTGCGTGGAGACGCACAGGCAGGACAGTATGTCGATTTCTACATCGATGAACGCACAGGTCTTCCGGTATACAGCCTTTACGGGGCGACAAAGAAACCGACACCTGAAATGCTTGAAAATGTAGAAGTCCTTCTCTTTGATATCCAGGATGTGGGAACTCGTTTTTACACGTATATTTACACCATGGCATATGCGATGGAAGCTGCAAAAGAAAATGATATCCCGATCATCGTGCTCGACCGTCCGAATCCGCTGAGCGGATCAAAAGTCGAAGGTCCTGTACTTGATATGGAATATTCTTCATTCGTCGGAAACTACAGCATCCCGCTCCGTCATGGAATGACAGTCGGGGAACTTGCAAAATTGTTCAATACAGAATTTGATATCGGTGCCGACCTGACCGTTGTGGAAATGGAAGGCTGGAAACGCGACAAGTATTACGATGAAACACCGCTCGAGTTCGTCATGCCTTCACCGAACATGCCGACCCTTGATACAGCTTTAGTATATCCTGGAGCTGCACTCATTGAAGGGACTAATGTCTCTGAAGGGCGCGGCACAACGAAGCCGTTCGAACTGATCGGAGCACCGTTCATCAACGCTGCCGACCTTGCAGATGAACTGAATGGGCTTAAGCTTGAAGGGGTCACGTTCAGGGCGGCATCTTTCACTCCGGCATCGTCCAAGCACGCAGGCAAACTGTCACACGGAATCGAGATTCATGTCACTGACAGAAAAACATTCAAACCTGTCGAAACGGGACTTCACATCGTGAAAACAATTCATGACATGTATCCTGAAGACTTCCAGTTCCGTGCAGAAAACAGCGCCGGCGTCTCATTCTTCGACAACCTCATCGGAAACGGCTGGATCCGTCAAGGAATCGAAGAAGGAAGAAGCATAGAAGATATGACAGCCCAATGGCAGCCAGAACTAAAAGAATTCAACAAAGTACGAAAACAATACCTGCTATACTGATCCAAACCCCAAAAGAACCCAAGGCTTTATCAGCCTTGGGTTCTTTTCTTTTCATTACTATTAACAGTAGATTGATGACATTGCCCCCTGCAAAGATACTTACATTCTCAGTCATTTCTTGATAGCATGGTAGTGTAAGAGAATGGTTAAACAATAGCTAAGGAAAACAATGCACAACCGGCCCCAGCTGTTGATTGGAGTGCAAGACGAAGACTCCTGCGGGAGAAGCGCGTTAGGTGAGACCCCGCAGGAGCGCAGCGACGAGGAGGCTCATCAACCGCCCGCGGAAAGCGAAGTCTTGCACGGAAATCAACAGCGGTATTTAGGGTGATTAACCACGGATGTTTTTTTGTAGTGTATTGTTTAACCTGCAAATTAATAATTGAAAAGAGGTTATCAATCATGCTAAAGAAATTCGCAAGTGATGCATTGGGTATCAGCGACATCGGAAAAATCATCAAACGTGAAGACTTCGACAAAACACAATCAGACGATTATGTCCTAAGCGAAGACGGAGAAAAAATCCACTTCCTCATCAAGTCCAAAACCGACGAATACTGCTTCACCAATCGTGCGCTCATTCATTTAGATGGTGAAAAGGCCTCAAGCAGCAAGCGCAACCTTTACCGCTATGACTATTACAAACATCCGATCAGCAATGTATCCATTGAAACGGCTGGCACCATCGACCTGGACCTTGAAATCAAATTCACCATGGGCAGCAAGGCATTCTCAGTCGATATCGATAAAAAAGAAGGAGAGGCAATCGCCGACCTTTACAAATCACTTCTTGCTATCTCCCACATCCAGGATGAAGGGAAGCGGATCATCGACTCTGCAGAGAAGAGTCTGTCTACGGCAAGGGAACTCATAGCCAATAACCGATTCCATGATAATGACATATCAGACGAATTCAAACAAACGACCAGTTTTGCGTTTGAATGGTTCAATGACCATTATAATGCCAATACAAGAAAAGACTTTGGAGAGGTTTTCAATAAGTATATTCAAAACTAGATAGACAATCAGAATCGAGGTGGAGACAAAACTAATGAGCTACCATACAAAGATGAACAATATTAGTATAGGTTCTTTTTACCGCTAATGATTTCCGTGCAAGACTTCGCTTTTCGCGGGTAGCCTGTGAGCCTCCTCGGCAAGCCTGCGGGGTCTCACTTGTCCAGCTGCAGGGCTTAGAGGCACACGTCATAAGCCAAACCGACCAAGAAGGCAAAGAACGCCTTCGTCTTGCACTCCAAACTCTAAATGTACTTCGAACAAATTAAAAACCCGAACTAATTTGTCCTATCTTTTGCAAATTAGTTCGGGTTTTACATAGACTAAAACACATTTGTCCCAGCCTCATTTTTCACAGGAGAACTTTATCCAATTCATACATTCGGTCATAAGCGCTTATCAGCTCTCCAGGCACCAACGTCCGCCCATATATCCACGCATTTTTCTCAATCAGATTCTTAAGGTCTGTTTTCTCTTTGTCATCGCCGTACATCAATATTCTTGTATCATGCTTATTTTTCTTAAAGTCCAGATAATAACCGAGAACCCGGTAAAGGACAATCCGTACAAGATCCTCCTTTGGCTGCCTGATATTCAACTTTGCTATATATCCATTGATCTTCAAATAATTAAATCTGATTGTATTATGGGATACGTTATAACTCATTGGCACAGTGAGACTGTTGCTTGATTCATAGTTGATCTTCAAGTTGTGCTGAGATAGTGTTTGCTGGATGATCTTCTCTATATTCCATATGTATAGCATTTTGTATCACTGCCCTTCAAGAACTTACTAATCAGTATAAGAACTAACAGGGATTTGGTCAAAGATCTGAAACAAGGAACAGCTGCCATGATGCATATCGGGGAGCAGGTTTCGGATTAACTGTATTCTTGAGTCGCCGGGATGCTATAATATGTGGACCGAAGAATGAAAAAGAGAGGTGTAGGCATGGATATACGTCACTTAAAATATTTCATCGAAGTAACTCGATTTAAAAGTTTCACCAGGGCAGCGGATCACTTATTTGTGACTCAGCCTACCATCAGTAAAATGATCAGAAACCTTGAAGAAGAACTCGGGGTGGAACTGTTTGACCGCTCGCGGAGGCAGCTTGTGCTGACCGATGCCGGAAGGGCAATCCTGCAGCAGGCACAAACAATCGATAAAGCATTCGAGAACATCCAGCATGAACTCGATGACCTTATCGGGCTGCAGAGGGGGCATATCAGGATCGGGCTGCCGCCGATCATGGATGCCGGTCATTTTATCCGTGTACTTGGGGAATTTCACAAGCTGTATCCACGCATCACGTTTCAGCTTATTGAAAACGGGACGAAAAGAATAGAAGAAGACATCATGTCAGACCAGTTGGATGTCGGGATTGCCGTCCTTCCTGTGAGCGGCGATGATTTTCATCATTTTTCCTTCATGAAAGAAGAACTCCTGGCAGTCATTCCGCCAAGCCATAAGTTCGCCCGCAGAAAACAGATCAAGATGGAAGAATTGGAGGAAGAATCATTCATTCTTTTCAATAAAGATTTTGCACTGAATGACCGGATTAAAGCAGCGTGTAAAGAAGCCGGTTTTATGCCGCAGGTCGTTTCCGAAAGCTCTCAGTGGGATTTTATCGGGAAGATGATCGAGGCGGAGCTGGGGATTTCCATTTTGCCTGCGAGCGTATACAGTCTTCTCAAGGAGGATCTCACCGCAATCAAAGTGGTGAAACCTGTCATTGAATGGGATCTTGCAATTATTTGGAGAAAAAATCAATATTTATCTTATGCGACTTCCGAGTGGCTGAAGTTCACCCAGGACAGGCTGATGGGGAGCATCTCTGATTAAAAGGGATGCTCTTTTTTAGTTTAAATAGTAAAAAAATTCATTAGGATTTTCCAAAATCATACGCTGATACCATTTGGTTGAAAGCATTCTCATTGATGATATCTATGACACGGATAAAGAACATTCATTTCACTTATGGGACACTCAGGCGTACACTTTGGGTATCAAACGTTTGAAATACGAATTCACACAGAAGGGATTGTTCACCATGAAAGAAGCCAAGCATCCTAAAGAAAGCCTGGTCGTCAGTACGGACCAGGTTATGATCAATGATCTGAATAACTACAATACATTGTTCGGGGGTGTATTGATGAAGAAGCTTGATAATAATGCAACATTATCGGCGAGGCGTCATGCAAGAGTGAAAGAATGCGTGACGGCATCAACAGACTCCATCGATTTTCTTTATCCGATACAGCAATCCGATTCCGTATGCGTGGAGTCATATGTCTCTTACGTTGGAAATAAATCAATGGAGATTTTCTGCAAGGTGATCGCTGAAGACATGATGACAGGGGAAAGAAGGATGGCCGCAACAGCCTTTTTGACCTTTGTGGCACTGGATGAAAATAAAAAGCCGGTCAAGGTGCCGGAAATCATCCCGGAAACAGAAGAAGAGAAGTTCCTTTATGAATCAGGCAAAGAACGTGCCGAAAGAAGAAGGATCCGCCGCAAGCACAGTAAAACACTGACTCAAATCATCGGGCTTGAGAAGCCTTGGAACTTGGGAGGTGAAGCTTCATGACAACTATGCTTGAAAGTTTACACGATCTGAACGATGCAAAAAAAGATGTGGAATCTCTGAAGCATGAATATCCGGAATTGAACGAGCAGATTGTTCATGTGGTCAGCCTGACAAGACAGCTTCAATTGAAATATGGGTATATGGGATCTTTATTGAGGGATAAGGAACTGCCGGATTACGAGCCGCGCTTCGTAAGGGGATCGATTCTTACTTTGTATCAGCAGGAAGTGAGAAAATTAAAGGATCATCCGCAAGTCATTCAATTGAAGGAACTTATGAAGAAACACCGCAACATCAGTGATTCAAAACTGTTTTTACTGATTCTTGGCGCCAAGCCGGAACTGCTTCAGGGGTCGACAATCATTAAATAAGGAAGAAAAACCGTCAGCTTACGTAATCTGGCGGTTTTTTCTATAAATAAAAAAACAGGGAAAACCATTAAGGTTTTCCCTGTTTTCGGTATGGAGCATAGCGGGATCGAACCGCTGACCTTTTGGCTGCCAGCCAAACGCTCTCCCAGCTGAGCTAATGCCCCGTGTTTCAATATGTATGCCTCGTTAACGGCTATGAAAATAGTTTAATGGATAGGCTGTTTTGTTGTCAATAAAAATTGTAAATAGAATTGATTTTTTTACTTTCTTTCTTATTTAAATGGGTCATCACTATTCACCGTATAGGAAAGTCTGCCGCGAGGATAATAAAAATTAATTAACCATACCGGTTTTCTGGCTATCCATAAGAGGTATGTTAACATGGTACGGTACATAATTTTGAGAGGTGACACATGAAACAGGCTACACGAGTATTTTGGTATTCACTATTTATTACTTTGATCGTTGTCATTTGGGGATCTGTTGCTCCAAAACATCTGGAAAAAATCACGGCTGCATTCACACAGGGAATCCTGGATAAATTCGGCTGGTTTTATT
Source organism: [Bacillus] enclensis (assembly GCF_001456935.1). Taxonomy (GTDB): domain Bacteria; phylum Bacillota; class Bacilli; order Bacillales; family Bacillaceae_B; genus Rossellomorea; species Rossellomorea enclensis. The sequence goes on from NZ_KQ758487.1 coordinate 102,433, forward strand.
TGCTTATTGTCATTGCCATTTTACTTTTCTGCGTATATTTAATGTTTTCGCGTTACGGGAAAATCAGGCTCGGCAAGCATGGAGAAAAACCTGAGTTCAGCAACTCTTCATGGTTTGCCATGCTGTTCAGTGCAGGAATGGGGATGGGGCTTGTCTTCTGGACGACGGCAGAACCAATATCCCATGCGTTCAAAAGCAGTCCGGCAGCAGAGCTGGGGACGGATGCTGCGGTTAGGGACGCGCTTAAATATTCCTTTTTTCACTGGGGAATCCACGCCTGGGCGGTCTACGGCATTGTTGCGCTGGTATTGGCCTACTTTAAATTCAACCGCGGGGCACCTGGATTAATCAGTGCCACGCTCACCCCTTTATTCGGCGAGAAACGTATGAGGGGTCCATTGGGGAAAGGGATTGATGTGCTTGCTGTATTTGCGACGGTTGTCGGTGTTGCCGCTACCCTTGGGTTCGGATCCGCACAGATAACAGGAGGGCTTTCCTTTTTATTCGGCACCCCCAACAATTTCACTGTACAGCTGATTGTATTGGCGGTTTCCACCGTTTTATTCATCTGGTCTGCATGGTCAGGCATCGGGAAAGGGATCAAATATTTGAGTAATATCAATATGGGCCTTGCTGCATTCCTGCTAGTTCTATTATTCATCGTCGGACCGACCATGCTGATTTTGAACATGTTTACGAATACGCTGGGCAATTACGCTGCCGATTTCTTCAAAATGAGCCTGCGCATCGCACCGATGGATGCCGAAGGACGGACGTGGATCAATGGCTGGACCATTTTCTACTGGGCCTGGTGGATCTCCTGGGCGCCTTTCGTCGGCATATTCATTGCGCGGATATCAAGGGGCCGGACAATCAAAGAGTTTTTATTCGGCGTTCTATTGCTCCCTTCCCTCGTATGCTTCATTTTCTTCTCTGTATTCGGGGTTTCCGCCCTACGTTTAGAGAATCTTGGGATCGCGACCATCTCTAAGTTAAGCCTTGAGACCTCGACATTCGGGACGCTTGCTGAATATCCGCTCGGAACCTTTATGTCCATCATTACGATTTTTGTCATCGCCATTTTCTTCATCACTTCCGCGGATTCCGCTACCTTTGTATTGGGCATGCTCAGTACCGACGGCCGTTTGAATCCGGGAAATCAGGTCAAGATTTCTTGGGGATTGATTCAATCGATGATGGCGGCAGCTGTCGTTTACTTTGGGGGCACCCAGGGACTGCAGAATATGCTGATCATCGCAGCTCTTCCTTTTGCCCTGGTCATCATCCTGATGGGAGTCTCTTTTTACAAAGACATACGATCGGAATTAAGGTCCAAGTCACATGATCAAAAACATCAAGCATTGAAAAAAGGCAGCTGATCTCAGCTGTCTTCTTTTATGGTGCACCGGATATTGTTCACAAAGATTTCCTTTTATTAAAAATCCGTTTGATGTTATAGTAGGAAAATATATTTTCTACTATAGAAGGGGTTTCTATTAATGAATTATAAAATGATCGTTCTTGATTTAGATGATACACTGCTTCGGGATGACCAGACGATTTCCGGACGCACCAAAAAAGCACTGATGACAGCTCAGGAGAACGGTGTGAAGGTGGTCCTCGCATCTGGCAGGCCGACCTATGGTATGCGCAGGGTGGCGGAAGAACTGAAACTGAATGAGTTTGGAAGCTATATTTTATCCTTTAATGGATCCGTGATCATCAATTGCAGTACGGATGACGAAATTTACAGCCGCTCATTATCTGCTGAAACAGCCCACCGTTTATATGATTTAAGCAAACGTGAAGGCGTCGGGATCCTGACGTATTCTGATGATGCGATCCTTGTAGAGGAACCGAATGAATTTGCAGAGATCGAAAGCAGGCTGACCGGGCTTCCGGTGCAGGTGGTACCTGATTTCAAAGAAGCGGTTGCCGGACCGGTCGTCAAGGCCCTTATGCTGAAAGAAGCGGAACGACTGGTGGAAGTGGAGAAGAAGCTTCAGGAGGAATTGGACGGCCAACTTTGTGTCATGCGCTCAAAACCATTCTTTCTCGAGTTTACGCAGCTTGGAGTGACAAAAGGCGCTAGCCTGGATTATCTGATCAAACCCCTTGGTATCACCAGGGAAGAAGTCATCGCAATCGGAGACAGCTATAATGATCTGGCTATGATTGAATTCGCCGGGCTGGGTGTCGCGATGGGCAATGCGCCGGAAGACATAAAGAAGAAAGCCGATCATGTCACATCTTCCAATATGGAAGACGGCGTAGCTGAAGTTGTGGAAAAATTTGTGTTGAAGGAATTGACCCGGGTTTAAGTGTACGATGAAAGATTGAAGTGTGAAGTCTTCAATCTTTTTTTGTAAAAAGCTTTACATTTGGTTAATTTTACATTTACATTCCAGGTTTACAGGCGGTATAGATGAGGGAAAGAGATAAAGGATAAAAACAAAAGAAACATCTTTCTTGTATTTATTTACAATTCATGTAACTGCAGCCACGTATCTAAATTGTATTTCATTTCGAAATTACGTAACAACCCTTGTCATTATCGTATTCCCCTATAGAAGCCAACTATTTTTGTCGAATCACGGTGAAATCTTTTTGTTACGAATCACACCAAAATGTTATACAGCTGAAATTAATTTCTGTTATAATACTTTCTGTTGACTCAATCTGATTTACAAAAACTACAAATTAACTTTACTAAATTTTAATAATAAAGGTGATGAAGCATGAACTTCTTTAAGAACCGTTTCAATGACATGCGCAGTGAGATGCGTGCTGGGAAGTTGACTTTCTTCTTTACAGTCGTCATTCTATTCTGGTTAAAAACGTATGCTGTCTATTTAGCGGAATTCAATCTTGGCATCCAAAATGCCATGCAGCAATTTTTGTTATTCTTTAATCCGCTGAGTTCAGCACTATTTTTCTTTGGTATAGCACTCTTTTGGAAAGGCAGAGGGCGATACATTGCATTTATCGTCATTAATTTATTGATGTCTTTCATTCTATATGCAAACGTCGTGTATTATCGTTTCTTTAATGATTTCATTACAGTGCCGGTTCTTTTGCAGGCGAAAACGAATAACGGACTTGGAGGCAGTGCACTCGAGCTGATCAATCCTCTTGATATCCTTTACTTCCTTGATCTGTTCATCATCATTGGACTTGTGATCGCCAAGAAAGTGAAGCCTCAGGAAAAATTGCGCTTCCGTGCAGTGTTTGCAGTCATGACATCAGCGGTGCTTGTGTTCCTGTTGAACCTTGGACTTGCGAATATTGACCGCCCGGAGTTATTGACACGCAGCTTTGACCGTAACTATCTTGTAAAATATTTAGGTACAACTAACTTCACGATTTATGATGTCGTCCAGAACTCTAAGACACATGCCAAGCGTGCCATGGCCGACAGCAATGAAGTATCAGAAGTGGAAAACTTCGTAAAAGCGAATAAAGTCGCTCCAAACCCAGAGGCATTTGGAAAAGCCGAAGGGAAAAACGTTATCTATATTTCAATGGAATCCCTGCAGTCGTTCATGATTGGAAGAGAGCTGAATGGCGAAGAGGTCACTCCATTCCTGAACTCATTGGTTGAAGATCAAAATGCCATGTATTTTGATAATTTCTTCCATCAAACAGGACAGGGAAAAACATCCGATGCGGAATTTATCCTTGAAAATTCATTATATCCACTTCCTCAGGGAGCAGTGTTCATGACACACGCAAACAACACGTATCAATCTGCCCCTGCTTTATTAAAGGATAAAGGGTACACTTCTGCGACGTTCCACGGTAATTACAAGACGTTCTGGAACCGTTCAGAGATGTACCGCTCTATGGGATATGATAAATTCTTTGATGCAACATACTATGATATGAACAATCCGGAAGAACAGCTTCCTTACGGTCTAAAGGATGGCCCGTTCTTCAAGGAATCAATGCCTATGCTGGAAAGTCTGAAACAGCCGTTCTATGCGAAGTTCATTTCGTTATCCAACCACTTCCCATTCGACCGTCATGAAGAAGATGCCAACTTTGGTACAGCTGACACGCATGATGGTGTAGTGAACCGTTATTTCCAAACTGCTCACTACATGGATAAACAGTTGGAGAACTTTGTGAACGACCTGAAAGAAAAAGGTCTTTATGATAATACAATGATAGTCCTATACGGAGACCACTATGGTATTTCTGATAATCATAATAAAGCGATGTCTGAAATACTTGGCAAAGAAGTCGGTCCTTATGAAAGTGCACAGCTTCAACGAGTGCCGTTGTTCATCCTGAACTCCGGTGCAAAAGGTGGAGTCAACCATACCTACGGCGGCCAAATCGATATTCGCCCAACGGTTATGCACCTTCTTGGAGTGGACACGAAGGACTATCTAAGCTTTGGTCAGGACCTGCTTTCTAAAGAACGCAAGCAAATCGTTCCTTTCCGTAATGGTGATGTCATTTCTGACAAGTATTCAAACATCAAAGGTGTCTGCTATGATAACGAAACAGGCAAGCCGGTTGAAGAAGGTAATGAAGAAGCCAAAAAGGCTTGTGAAGCTATGAGTAAAGATGCTCAGAAGCGTCTCGAGCTATCAGACAAAGTAATCTATGAAGATTTATTGCGCTTCTATGAACCGGAAGGATATACACCGATCGATCGTAAAGATTATCAGTATGTCAATCCTAATCCGAAAAGCTCAGAAAATCCTGAAGCACAGCAGCATGAAGAAAATCACGAATAATAGTGTTTGATATAAAGCCAGTTCCGGGTTGTTCCCGGGGCTGGCTTTTTTAGTGTTAGTGGATGATGGTTCGTCCTGAACCGCAGTAATCCATTGTGGATGTTTTTGAGTGTTTTGTGATTGTTTTTGAATGAAAATGATAGATAATGATTGATTTCTGAAAACGTTCTCATTATAATAAGGGTAACAAAGAGTTGCAGGAGGAGCTTATGCTTACTGAAGAACGGCATCGAATCATTATAGACTTGCTGAAAGACAAGGAAACCGTAAAAATTTATGAGATCGCTGAATTGACAGAAGCATCCGAATCAACGATCCGCCGGGATCTGACCCAGCTTGAACAAGAAAAGTATTTAAAAAGGGTTCACGGGGGAGCTTCAAGGCTGCAAGGAAAGTTGAAGGAGCTGACTGTTTCTGAGAAAACATCCAAAAGCCTTCATGAAAAAAACGTGATCGGACGTTTTGCTGCAGGACTTGCGGAAGAAGGGGATTGCATATTTCTTGATGCAGGAACCACGACACTCGGTATGATTGAATTTCTTCCTCAGGTTGACATCGTGATTGTGACAAACGGGTTGACTCATGTGGATGCCCTGCTCCAAAAAGGATTCAAGACGTACCTCATCGGAGGGAACGTGAAGCCGACAACGAAAGCGATGATAGGAAGCGGAGCCATTGAAGCTCTTCAGAAGTACCGTTTTGATAAAGCGTTTCTTGGAACGAATGGGATCCATCCGCAATACGGATTTACTACACCTGACCCTGAAGAAGCGCAAGTGAAGAAGACGGCCATCGAACTTTCGAGAGAAGCGTTTGTGCTGGCTGACGATTCTAAATTAGGTGAAATCGCGTTCAGCAAAATAGCTGATTTAAATGAAGCGGTTGTCATCACAAATAGGAGCGGAGACGAACCAGACCCGGCTTATATGGAAAAAACGACAGTAAAGGTTGTGACAACATGATATACACATTAACCCTGAATCCATCAGTTGATTATATTATGGAGCTTGACCAGTTCACTAAAGGAGGATTGAACCGGTCGACGAAAGAAAATGCTCTTCCCGGCGGAAAAGGAATAAATGTCTCACGGGTCCTCCATGTCCTGGATGTGAAAAGCACGGCATTAGGATTTGCTGGGGGATTCACTGGGGAATTCATCAAGCAGTTTTTAAAAAATGAGCAGATTGAAGCTGAATTTGTGGAAGTGGATGAAACCTCCAGGATCAATGTGAAGGTGAAGGCTGAAGATGAAACGGAAATAAACGGAAACGGCCCGTCCATTACAAAGGAGCAGCTGAACCGTCTTCTCAGTAGGATTTCGACTTTATCAAAGGATGATACCCTCGTACTTGCCGGGAGTATTCCTGCTTCCGTCCCTGAATCCTTTTATCAGGAAGCTGCTTCACTCTGCGGGAAGCGGGAAGCGCGGATTGTCATCGATGCTGAAAAGAAATTGATCGCACCTGTCCTTTCCTTGAAACCGTTCTTGATCAAGCCTAATCATCATGAATTGGGGGAAATGTTCGGAGTAGAGATCAATTCTGTTGAGGATGCAGTCTTTTACGGAAAGAAACTGAAAGAAAAAGGACCGGAAAATGTGATTGTATCCATGGCGGAAAAAGGTGCCCTCCTGTTATCCGGGAAGGACGTATATCAAGCGTCCGTCCCGGACGGAGAGCTAAAAAGTTCAGTAGGGGCAGGGGACTCAACCGTAGCAGGATTCCTCGCTGGACTTTCGAAGGGATACAGTATGGAGGACTCATTCCGGCTTGGGACGGCGGCTGGTTCTGCGACGGCTTTTTCCATAGGTCTTTGTGATGCAAATAAAGTTAACGACTTATACAAACAAATTGAAATCAGTAAAAGATAAAAGGGAGGAAGTACAATGCGTATAACAGAGCTTTTAAGAAAAGAGACAATCGCATTGAATCTGAAAGCATCATCCAAAGGGACCGTCATTGATGAACTTGTTTCCGTCCTGGATAAGAGTGGGAAACTACAGGATGCGGAGGAATTCAAAAAAGCGATTCTCAATCGGGAATCACAAAGTACGACAGGGATCGGGGAAGGGATCGCCATCCCCCATGCGAAAACATCTGCAGTAAAGTCGCCGGCTATTGCCTTCGGGAAATCGGCTGACGGAGTCGATTATGAGTCCCTGGACGGGGCACCGGCACATCTGTTCTTCATGATTGCTGCAACCGAGGGAGCCAATCAGACTCACTTGGAAGCGCTAAGCCGCCTGTCATCCATGTTGATGGACGAGGACGTACGGAAATCACTGGTGAATGCTTCTTCAGAGGAAGAAGTATTGGAAATTATCAACTTGCATGATAAAGAGGATGAAGAGGAAACTGTGTCGGAAGAGTCTTCCTCAGAGGAAGGGCAGGTGCTCGCTGTAACTGCGTGCCCTACCGGCATCGCCCACACCTACATGGCAGCGGATGCCCTGAAAGCAAAGGCGAAAGAACTTGGTATCAAACTCAAGGTTGAAACAAATGGTTCAGGCGGAGCAAAGAATGTGCTGACTGCAGCCGAAATTGAAAGCGCTGCAGCCATCATTGTCGCAGCAGATACGAAAGTTGAGATGAATCGGTTTAAAGGTAAGCCTGTCATCGAAGTCCCTGTGGCAGAAGCAATCAGAAAACCGAAAGACCTGCTGGAAAAAGCAGTGGAAAAAGATGCACCATTATACAGTGGAAGCAAGGGCTCAGAAGATCAAGAGGAGCAGGGTGCTGAGAAAAAGAAACGCACAGGCTTCTTCTATAAGCATTTGATGAACGGTGTATCCAATATGCTTCCGTTTGTTGTCGGCGGAGGAATTCTGATCGCGATTTCGTTCCTTTTCGGCATTCAATCTGCGAATCCGGATTCTCCACAATACAATGAATTTGCAGCCATTTTAAATAAAATAGGCGGAGAGAATGCATTTTACCTGATGGTTCCGGTTCTAGCAGGGTTCATTGCCATGAGCATTGCAGACCGTCCTGGCTTCGCGCCGGGTATGGTCGGGGGTCTGATTGCCGCGACTGGTCAGAGTGGATTTCTGGGAGGAATCATTGCCGGTTTCCTTGCAGGTTATGTTGTCGTTGGAATCAAGCGATTAACGAAGAATTTCCCAGCCGCGCTTGAAGGCATTAAACCCGTTTTGATTTATCCGTTGTTCGGGATTTTCATTACCGGTTTCATTATGCTCCAGTTCCTTGTTGAGCCGCTGAGTACAGTGAACAGCGGGATCCAGAACTGGCTGGATGGACTGGGCACAGGAAACCTGGTATTACTTGGTTTGATCCTTGGCGGAATGATGGCGGTTGATATGGGTGGACCAATCAATAAGGCCGCATTCACATTCGGAATCGCGATGATCGAAGGAGGAAACCTTGCACCACACGCAGCGATTATGGCGGGCGGTATGGTTCCTCCGCTTGGATTGGCGCTTGCCACTACATTCTTTAAAGGCAAATTTAAAGATAATGAAAGAAAAGCAGGGATTGCAGCCTACTTCATGGGAGCATCCTTTATCACGGAAGGGGCGATCCCGTTTGCAGCGGCAGATCCTTTCAGGGTCATCCCTTCGATTGTGACTGGTTCCGCAGTTGCCGGAGCCCTGACGATGGCCTTTGGCATCGGACTGCCTGCCCCGCACGGAGGACTATTCGTCTTCCCGGTCGTAGAAGGTAATCCGTTCCTTTACCTGGTGGCTGTGCTGGTTGGTTCAGTCATTACGGCCTTGATGGTTGGTTTCTTGAAGAAGCCTGTAAAATAATATGAACATGTGCCAGGTGACGTTTGTCGCCTGGTTTTTGTTTTTGAAAGACGATTCAGCGCCGCCTCCAAAATGAAGGGTTTTAAAATTTGCGTTTCAGGTTAAAAGTATACGTAATAGAAGAAAGTGAAAAGGGGACGCTTATGGACTATTTCGAATGGGTGCCGGAACTTCCGGACGAGTATGAAACTTCCTTGATCCGCATCATGCTTATTGTGATTCTGAGCGGTCTGATCGGGATTGAGAGGGAATCGAAGAATCACCCGGCCGGACTGCGGACGCATATCCTTGTTGGTGTAGGGTCTTGTTTATTGATGCTGGTTTCATTATATGGTTTTGAACCTTTCCTGGAGGAGCACCCGGAACTGGTGGGGTTCGATCCAAGCCGTATCCCGTCTTATGTTATCTCAGGGATCGGTTTCCTCGGTGCAGGAACAATCATGGTGCATGGAGGGGTGACGGTCAGGGGACTGACTACCGCAGCGAGCATCTGGGTTGTGGCGGGACTCGGACTAGTTGTAGGGATCGGTATGTATTATGAAGCGATATTTACAACTTTGATTATCGTCATGACCTTATTTTTCTTAAATAAATTTGAAATGTTCTATAAAGAAAGAGTCAGGCATAAGAAACTCCTGCTTCTAAGCCTTGTTGTGAAAAAAGGTGAAGGGAATATCACTGCCATCAATGAGGCGATCACCAGCCACGGCATTGAAATCACACAGTATCAAATCGAGGACGACGATGACCTTAAAGGGCTGGATAGTTTTAAATATTCCCTGCTTATCCTTACCCCTGACATTGTGAACTTCAATGGTGTACTTGAAGTGGTGAAAAAACTTCATTGCATTGAAAAGATCCAGCTTCATAAAAAATGACCCCCATGGCTGCCAGGGGGTCATTTTACTTTTACAAACTTTCAATTTCAACATCCTTGATCCCTTCAATCTCGGATATCCTGTAATAAATATCCGTTGTCTTCTTTCTAAAATCAACAATGATCTTCAACTCAAGCAGATGTAAATTATTTTTCAAATCTTTAATACGGATGTTTTCAATTGCAATATCCTCTTGTTTGATTTGATCGATGATTGCTCTGATCTCATGCTTTTCCTTGATGGTAGCCCGAAGGAATAATTCCTTTTCGCGAAGTCGTTTCGGTCCTATGAACGTAATGATCGTAGGTACGACTTCCACAGAAACGATGATAAGGATGACTCCTGCAGTTGCTTCCATATAGAAGCCCGCCCCCACAGCAATTCCGATGCCCGCCGCCCCCCAGATCATCGCTGCTGTTGTAAGCCCGGATATACTGTCATTTCCCTTCCGCAGAATGACACCTGCGCCAAGAAATCCGATTCCAGATACAATTTGAGCTGCGAGCCGGAGCGGATCCATGGTGATATTCACTTTTTCAGAGCCTTCGGAAATATACGCCGATTCAATGGATACGACCGTCAAAAGGCAGCTTACGATACAAATGACAAGTGAAGTCTTAAGACCGACCGGCTTCCTTTTTAATTCTCTTTCAAGTCCGATAACCAGCCCGAGTACTGCAGAGATTCCCAGCTTCATATATAGTGCCGTGTCTATGAAGTCCACTTGACCCCCTCCATCTCCCTTTCAACTATTGTAAAAAATGATGAATTTGGTTATAGTATTCTTTCTCTTAATTTATTAAAATGAGAACAATTGAATATGAAGGCTGCACGCCTAGTATTACATTCAAAAAGCACGGGGGGTGTTTCCATGTCAGATACAAAAGTAAATCCTTATCTTATACTTGCGATCGGGGTGATTTCCGTATCAACCTCAGCCATCTTAGTGAAGGTATCGAGTGCTCCTGCCGGGATTTTGGCATTTTACAGGCTCTTCTTCACAATTTTATTAATGACCCCGGTATTTTTCTTAAAATATGTGAGGGAACTCAAACTTATTACTTTGAGAGATTGGGCATTTTCCATCATAGCCGGTATTTTTCTGGCATTTCATTTTATTCTTTGGTTTGAATCTCTGAACTACACTTCGGTTGCCAGTTCAACTGTACTTGTTACCCTTCAGCCGCTGTTCGCATTTATAGGTGCGTATCTATTCTTTCAGGAAAAGCTGACCGGAAAAGCAGTCATTAGTGCACTCCTGGCTGTGGCAGGAAGCTTCATCATCAGCTGGGGGGATTTCAGGATCAGCGGGGAAGCACTGTGGGGGGATATCTTAGCCTTGCTTGCCTGCGCTTTGGTGACAGGCTATCTCCTTTTCGGACAGACCATCCGTAAAAGGCTTTCGCTGATTACCTATACGTACCTGGTCTATACAATAAGTGCCATTGTTCTTTTATTTTATGCTCTAAGCCGTGGTGAGAGTCTCGGACCTTATCCCAGAGAAGACTGGCTTTACTTCCTGCTCCTGGCAATTGTCCCAACGCTTCTTGGTCATACCCTCTTTAATTGGTCACTGAAGTGGTTAAGTACGTCGACCATATCGATGGCGATTTTGTTCGAACCCATCGGGGCCTCTTTACTAGCCTATTGGCTGTTGGCTGAAAAAATACTTCTTACTCAGGTAGTGGGCGGTTTGATCATCATTCTTGGAGTAACGCTCTTTCTAATAGAAGAAAGAAAGGTGAAGAAAATGGTTCAACAAGTGAATGAGGTGAAAAACAATGAAGGAGTACCATATTAGAAAAGCGGTACCTGAAGATGCAGAAGGGATTGCGGACGTTCATATAAACAGCTGGAAAACGACGTATAAAGGAATCGTCTCAGATGATTACCTTGATTCCTTAAATGTGGAGGAGAGAAAGGTCAGGTGGGAAGGCATTCTAAGCGGCCCTCATCAAACCTATGTATGCGTACTGGATACCGGCAAAATTGCAGGGTTCGTTTCCATAGGCCGGGAACGTGATAAACAGTATGAAGGTGAACTTTATGCCATCTATCTATTAAAAGAAAATCAGCGGACTGGAATCGGAAGCGCCATTTTTCGTTTTGCGATGGCCGAGTTAAAAGCACAGGGTCATTCCAATATGCTCGTCTGGGTATTAAAAGAAAATCCATCTAAACATTTTTATTACCAATTCCGTCCTGAGATCGTCAAAGAGCAAAAAATATCAATCGGCGGAAACGAATATGATGAAGAAGGCTTGCTGTTTGGATTATAGATCGTAATGAAATGCCAAAAGTCAGGAAGGGACGTATATTATTATGCCTACGTGAGACCCTAATGAAATTGCTTTTTATCAGGCAAATTCATTAGGGTTTTCAGTTTGCACGTTATGTTAGATATTATTAGTCCTTTCAAGCGTTTGATTGGAGTGCAAGGCGAAGCCGAGGAGGCTCACGGGTCACCCGCGGAAAGCGAAGTCTTGCACGGAAATCAATAGCGGTGTTAAAAGTCCGCTCTTCCTATTTTATTATGAGAACGTGTAAGTGAAACACGAAAAGACAAATGCCATGACTACTGACAAAATAAAAGTCAAACCTCTGACTGGTTTTGTGCTTTCACAGATTTTCAGTCCGGTTACATATGAGTACGCAAACAGATAAATGGCCATAAAGTAAGAGAGGTACTGGGCTGCATCCATAACTGTCATTAACTGAAACTCCTTTCAGGAAAGTCTACTTTCAAATATATGAAGCTTGTCCAAAAGGAAGAACAAGAAAAAAATGGACAGAGAATAATTTTTTTGTAAAAATATATTGCAATAATTTTTAGAGCGTGATATATTAATAAACGTCGCTGATACAGCAAACAACATTTCGGAAAAAGAAATTAAAAAAGTTGTTGACGCGAAAACGAAAGATGTGTTATATTAATAAAGTCGCTTCAAACGGAGCGTGTGCAACAAATTGAACCTTGAAAACTGAACAAAACAAGACAATACGTCAACGTTAATTCTAGATTTACCGCAACGATTTAATCGTTGCAAAACAAGAGCTATTCAAACTTTTATCGGAGAGTTTGATCCTGGCTCAGGACGAACGCTGGCGGCGTGCCTAATACATGCAAGTCGAGCGGATCGATGGGAGCTTGCTCCCTGAGATCAGCGGCGGACGGGTGAGTAACACGTGGGTAACCTGCCTGTAAGACTGGGATAACTCCGGGAAACCGGGGCTAATACCGGATAACT
>NZ_KQ758488.1 GCF_001456935.1 [Bacillus] enclensis
CTCCAGTAAAGTTCAATGAGAAATACAAGGATATTGGCTTCCCTGAAGAAATGGCCTTGAGCCTTTAAAAAGGCAGGAATACTCCTTCTTCACTTACTAACCCCCCAGATGGCGGAACGAAAGGGTCAAGCGGTTTTGGCTTGACGCTGAAGTAGAGTCATCTACCCTTGGTAAAAGTGAAGAAGGAAATGATAAAAATGAAAAACTAAGAATCATTTAGTTTTTTAAAGAATTCGTCAGGAATTAGGGGGTCAAACCGCCACAGTGTATATTAGGGTGGTGAGTGTTTTTTCTTTTCGTTCTCTTCTTTCTTTACATTCTTCTTTCTGTTTTCGATTCTGGACCAAACTTGCTGCAATGCTGATTCATGTCTGATTCACAAAAAAATACAGCCTCGAATTTTTTCCTTCTCGTCCATTTCATGCATTCTGCCATCATCCAATCCCCTCCTTTAGATTCCTTCACCATTTTATATATAGATTTGTTTGTAAATTGGCTACTTCCGGAACCGTTTTTTAGGAAAACATCCTTAAATGTTAAAAAATGTTATAATTGGAATGTTCAGACTAAAATAAAAGGGGTGGGGAAATGCTGCAGCATATAAAAGAAAATGTAGCGAAAGTCATGATCGACAAGGAGAAAGAAATTGAGTTGATGATCATAGCGCTGTTGAGTGACGGTCATATCTTGCTCGAAGACGTGCCCGGTACAGGGAAAACAACGATGGCGAAGTGTTTTTCGAGAAGCATAGACGGGACGTTCAATCGGCTCCAGTTCACCCCCGATACGCTTCCATCGGATATTGTTGGACAGGAATATTTTGACGTGAAAACGAGTGACTTCAAAGTCAGGAAGGGGCCAGTTTTTAACAATGTCCTCCTCATCGATGAAATCAATCGTGCCGTCCCGAGGACCCAGTCCGCCCTTCTGGAGCTGATGGAGGAGAAGCATGTCACTCTCGGCGGCGTGACCTATCACCTGCCCAAGCCGTTCTGTGTCATCGCGACACAGAATCCCTATGACTCCATCGGAACCTTCCCATTGCCGGACGCGCAGCTTGACCGCTTTCTGCTCACAATCAGGCAGGGGTACCCGTCACCAGAAAAAGAAAAAATGATGCTGAGGAGATTCCGTTCAGCCAATCCGCTCGCCACCATCGAGAGCGTGATTTCAATCGAAGACGTCATCCAGTTGAAGCAGAAGGTAAAGGATGTTGTTGTTTCAGAAGAAGTAGAGGATTATTTGATGGAAATTGTACAGGCAACGAGACAGCACCAGTATGTGGATGTCGGGGTGAGCCCCCGCGGATCGCTTGCATATATGAGAGCTGCCCAATCAAGGGCTTTTTTGTACGGCAGGGATTTCAGTACACCGGATGATGTGAAAGAGCTCGCGCTTCCGATCTTGGCGCACAGAATCACACTGAATGTGGAAGGGGAAGTGAAAACCTCCAAGGAAGCAGTGATCCATGAGATTCTGGACAGCATTTCCGTTCCGGTCGAAACACCATGAAGATCCATAAGGAACCACCCTTCCTCTTTATGCCGCTGGTCTTGATCTTGACCGTGATCCTGCTCATCATCAGCAGTTTCGCAGGGTATTCCATTCTTGCCTTTCTCTTCTCTGCAGTTCTGGCCCTGGCACTTTTCTCAAAAATTTATCTAAACATGCAGGTTAAGAAGATTGCCTGGAAGATCAAGAAATACCATGACGCGTCAAGCATCGATGAGTTCGTCACCTGCCAAATCGAGATTCGCAACGATTCCGCCCTTCCCATGTATCGCCTGAAAATGAACATAGAGAGCAGGAGCGACCGTGAACTCGTGTTTACAGGCGGGGATGAAGAAAGCAGCATGATCTCCATATCCCTGGACCTCCCTGCTACATCACAAAAAACGATCACCGTCACCCTCAGGGGGAAAGGCCGGGGAATACACCGGTGGAGCAACCTGGAGTTTTTAGTGAAAGACCCGCTGTCTCTCCAAACATACCGGGTGGAAAGTAGAACGGATGACCTCCCTTCATTCAAAGTTCTTCCCCGTATCGGGAAGCTCCATGATCTGAAACTGAAATCCCTGCTTCAGGGATACAAACAGACGAACTACTCCCTGTTTATGGATGAGACGAGCATCATCGGCACGAAGGATTACGAGAATGAGAGCTTCAGGCATATCCACTGGCTTGCGACAGCAAAAGAGAACAAACTCCTTGCGAAAAAATATCAAAAAGTCCACGGGGACCTTTATTCCATCTTCCTCAACATGGTCGGAGCCGGACAGTTTCACCTAAGGAAGGACATGGAGGAACTGATTGAATACACCGTGTCGGTCTGCCTCTACCTGATAAAAGAGGGCTGCAAGGTTGAACTCTGGGTGAATTATGCCACCGAACAGCATGACATCATGCGGCTCAGGAACGACCTCGACCGCTCACAACTCAGGAAATTGATCGAGACGCTTGCGCTCATCAACCCCAATGGCAGATTTTTTCCCACCGACCGGTTTTATCGACACTCACTGAGGGCAAAAGACGATAAGTCACTCGGCTTGGTCATCGGGACTCCGCCTGAGCCGTCCGGACGTGAACATTTGCTGCATATCAAGAGATGACGGAAGAATGAGTGGAGGTGACTGAGTTGAAAAAAGCAGGGATAACATTCCTTTTTATTCTTATCTGTGCAGGTGCAAGCCTGGTGTTGATGAATGTTTTTAATGAGGCGGCTGGAAAGGTCAAGGATTTTTATCAGGCAGAGCCCCCCGGCGAAGAGAGTTTTGACAATGATCCCACTGCCCCGCTTGATGGGAGGACAATCTCAGAGAAGCGTCTCAAAGAACCAATCGTGGTGGAGGAATATTTACGATCGTTTTCGGAACCTTTTTCAGGTGGATTTGGACGTGGTAGTGGATTTGTAAATACAGCGAAGAAATATGGGATCTTTGTGATTCTCGGTGTTGTTTTTCTTTTCTGGTATTTGCGCCGCAAAAAGAAAAAGCGAAAAGGCATTGAAGTAGTTGCGCGAGCCTCAGAACACGCCCGGCATTCTGATAAATCCGTTGACTTCCGAAATCCAGAGGACAGGACTTTTCTCCTGACGGAAGAAAAATTGAACGAAATCCGCAAAATGATGATGGATTGGGAGAAGCAGTTAAACACTTCTAACAGAAAACGAAGCAATGAAACCCTCCACGAGTGGTTCAGACGGATAAATGGCCCGATTGAAATCATTCCGATCTATGAAAAAGTACGTTACGGAGGGAAACCATTTACGTATGAGGAAGTACAGCTTCTGAAGAGATTTTTGAAATAGGCATGTCTGGGATTCGGGAAGCCGCTGGCGATTAATTGCCAGCGGCTTTTTAGCGTGTTTATCAGTGCAAGGGAAGGAAGCTTCTCGTATTGAAAGGTATCTATCTTTATTTCATTCTTTCAACACATTTTCTTACTAAACTGAATGGTACAGACGATTCTGTCCGAATAAAGCAAGAGAAGGAGATTCATATGAACAGGAACACTTTCAATCCATTCAGGAGGCTTCATTTTTATGCTGCCTGGTTCATCACACCTTTATTATTGACCCTGACACTCTCAGGGATCGGATTCCTCTTCTATCCAGAAGTCGAAAACATGATGTATGAACATGAATTTTTCGGCCAGAGTGATGCCGGCGACATGCAGAGCATGGGTGCAGCGATTGAAGAAATAAAAGAAACATACAACGGCTACTCTGTCAGTAAGATCAGCATGATGGAAGAGCCTTATAACAACAGGGTGACGATCAGCAATGATCAGGGGGAATCGCAGTATGTGTTCCTCGACGAAAACAATCAAATCGTTTCCACCCTGGATTCAAAAAGCACCTATTCCAATTTCATGAGGACGTTTCACAGCTCCCTGTTGACTGATCATACCTTTGTCCGCTATCTGGTCGAACTCACGGCTTGCTGGGCGATTTTCCTGATTGTTTCGGGGACATATATGACATTCAAAAAGAAGCTGCTTCAGAACCGTTCCAGCAAGCTGCGCTTCCAAAAGATTCATGCCGTCTTGGGACTGGTTCTTGCCATACCCCTGATTATCATTGTGGTGACCGGGATTCCGTGGTCTGTATTTACAGGAAGTAAAATTGCCCAGTTCGCAGCCGATCATCCTGAGTGGGGCAGGACGGAGCTTCGCTATAATCCGCCTCAATCGGATGTCGATGAAATCCCGTGGGCTACAAGAAGCATGGATCAGCCTGCTTCAGAGCATAAGCGGCACGCGGGGCATCACTCCGAAAGCAGTGCCAGCGACATGATTGAAGGTCAGAAATCTGTTGAGGAAATCATTACCTTGTCCGCGGAAAACAATATTTCAAGGCCGTTCTCCATCGTCTATCCTTCCAATGAAAAAGGCGTCTTCACGGTTTCAAAGGGAAGCAACACAGGCGTCACCGGACTCGACGTCAGCCCCTACGAAGAAACCACTTCTTATTTCGACCAGTACTCCGGGGAGTTGATCGCCCAAATTGATTTCGAGGATTACGGCATCATCGGCAAGTGGTTCACATGGGGGATCCCGCTTCATGAAGGGCATCTGTTCGGGGTGGCCAACAAAATCCTGAACCTGCTCGTCTGCATCGCCTTCCTTTCAGCCATCACGATGGGCTTCATGTCCTGGATGAAGCGGATGAAATCGGGTGAAGCGAAGGGTCCGAAAAGGATCAACAAACCATGGTCAATCGGTGTCGTAGTCACGCTGGCGGTTCTCGGGATCCTCATGCCGCTGTTCGGGTTGTCGGTGTTGGTGATTTTTATTGTTGAGACGGTTATATATTTTGTGAAGAAGAGGAAAGAAGCTTAGGCAGGGGGCGCTGATTCGCGGTTAGGGACGGACTTCCCTGATTAATAAGGCAGCAGCACATGGTTATTACGGGAAATCATCATGTACTGCTCCTTTTTTTGTGGTGGGAGGAAAAGAATGCTTGATTTCCGCTGCGTTTCGACTCTCCAGCTCGAAAATCCCTATGAGGTTTCGGCATGGCGGGGGTATCTGGCTGGATTTAAGGGCGGAACTTTTAATTTAAGAGCGAAATCCCTGGGTTTAAGGGCGAAATTTTCAATATAAGGGCGAAATCCTGGATATAAGAGCGAACTACCGATTTTTCGACAAATTCTCTAAAATCATTCACGAAGGGGCATAATCTCGATTGAACGAAAAGAAGCCCAGGATCCATCCCGGGCTTCCATTAGTTGGGTAGGGACATTTATTTCCTGTCCTTAAAACCCCGCTCATGCCTCAAAAGCCACTCCTTCCTCCACAAACCGCCTGCATAACCTGTCAGCTTCCCGTTCGATCCAATGATCCGGTGGCAGGGGACGACGATGCTCAGCCGGTTCCGTCCATTGGCGCTGCCCACTCCCCTGACCGCCTTCTCATTCTCGATATGAACGGCGATTTCTTTATAGGTAGAGGTTTCCGCGTACGAGATTTCCGTTAATGCTTCCCAAACCTTCTGTTGAAAAATCGTGCCATCAAGCTGATATGGAAACGTGAACGTACGTCGTTTTCCTCCGAAGTATTCGTCGAGCTGCATGGCACACTCGTTCAATACTCCAGGACATTCATCCCCGCAGTCGTCTGACTCAGACTCTTCATTGAACAGGATGGACGTAATCTGTTCATCCGTTCCTTGTATTTCTATCATGCCGATCGGTGACCGGTAGAGTTTGTTATATAGCTTCATCATACAAAGACCTCCAAAGATAAAAGGCGGCATATCCCTGCCAGCCCTCCCATTTATGTGAAAATGACTCCATTTCCTCAAGCTTTGGTTTACGCTCGTACCCCATTGCTGCCTTCAGCGCATTTTGAAGGCCGACATCAGCAATCGGAAATGAAGTTTTGACATGAAAACATTTCATCATGACATAGTCGGCAGTCCAGGCACCAATGCCTTTGTACTGCAGGAGCGCTTTCCTCGCTTGCTGCTCGTCCAATTTCCTCAATGATTCTTTCGTCAATCTGCCGTCCTTCATTGCTGCCGCAATTCCAATGATGTATGCTGCCTTTCTGCCGGTGATCTGCAGCTTCCGGAGATCTGCCTCCCCCAGCAGAGCAATCTCCTCAAACGGCGGAAATAACCAATAGGTCTCACCATGAATCGTCAACTTTTCACCATACGCTTCGACCAACCGCTTTTTCAATGTATAGGCAAAGGTCAGGTTGATCTGCTGGCCGAGGACCGCCCAGACGAGGGCTTCGAACAGATCATGGATGGCAATCATCCGCAAACCGGTATATCTCCTAATGAGTTCCGACAGGACGGGATCGTCACTTCCCCATTTATAAAAATGACTGAGGTCCGTGTCCAAATCAAACCACTCCCAGATGTATTCCACCGCCTTTTCCCGTGCCGCTTCAGAAGGGATGCCATTCAGAAATTCAACCTTCAGGGAGTCGTTCACAGACTGCACCTTAATCAAAATCAACTCCCCATTCAGCCTGACCAATTTCATTAAACAACCATCACTAATGGTATGAAGGATTTCCCGGTCGTTCCTCCCAAGGAATATCAGACACTCATCAAAGCTGAACGGGTCAGGAGGATGGATCGTGATGAAGGATTGTCCGTCAGTCCAATTCATTCCCGGCACCTCCAGTCATCTGTCTCCGGTATTCGCTCGGTGAACATCCTTTCAGCTGTTTAAACACTTTATAGAAATTGGATGAGCTCTGGAACCCGGCCTCATAGCCGATTTCAATGTTTGTGAGGCCTGTCGTCACCAGCAAATACGCCGCTTTATCAACGCGGATCTTTTCCAGATAGGTGCGCGGCGTCTCCCCCGTTTCCTGCTTAAAAACGCGCTCAAGATAATAAGGGCTGAGTCCCGCATGATCTGCAATATCTTTTAGCTCAAGCGGCTTATTGGCATGATTGACGAGATAGGCGGTCACCCTCCTGACCACCTCGATATTCGGGGAATGCTCCAGTTCCGGCTGGCATCTTTTACACGCCCGATAACCGGCATCCTCCGCATCATGCCGCTCCATATAAAATTCCACATTCACTTTTTTCGGTTTCCGTGACCTGCAGGAAGGACGGCAATAAATCTTTGTCGTCTTCACGGCCGTAAAGAACAGTCCGTCATACTTCCGGTCACACGCCATAATCTTCTCCCACATCTCTTCGAATGTCAGGTTGATGGCTGACATTGGCGCACCCCCTTTCAGCAGTATTTTATGAAACAGCCGACCATCATCAGCTCTCCGAAAGAAATCATTCTTTGCTTTCTATTGTATCAAGACTGAAGCACGGGATACCTCCTGATTCTTGCTCTTATGGTCTACATACAAAAAAAAGCTCAGGTTCAATACCTGGGCTCAATACATTATAATGTAGGCTGCTTCTGCTTCTTCTTCCTTCTGATTAAAACAAAAATCGCAATGACTGAAACCACTGCAAGCAGGATTATTGTAAATAGAATCATAGTCGGATCCTCGTTTACATCCTCTGGAATGAAGCGGCTCGCAATCGGTCCGAGCGATAGGAACAGCGGGATGATGATCGTGAACCACGTTTTTGTGTAGATAGCCGCCGCAATGAAGATCACGATACACGCTGCGAGAATCAGATTATTTTGCAGAGGCGTCGCTGTAAAGACTGGCTGGAAATCCTGGGTGTTGTACCATAGCAGGACGGCCACACCTATTCCGGTGGAAATAAACATGGTACCGATCAACAGGACATAACTCCATTTTGAATGGAAGTACTTTGGCAGCACCTTGAATAATAATGCTCCATAGATCAGCGTACCTATGATCGAACCGATTGAGATGATCAGGATCATGCCTCCCGTCAGCGAGAACTTCCCCTCAATGGCCGGCCCGAGACTGAAATAAGCAGCCAGCAGCAAGAGAAACAGCGGTACCAGACCCATTATCTGACGGTAATCCGTCTTCATCGATTCCCCTATGCTTTTCATATACTGCTTCGGGCTTTCCCCGACGATGTGCGTGACATCTTTTCCCTCTGCCTCGGCTTGAAGCAGGTGATCTTCCAACTCTTCCGTGATTTCATTGATTTCGCTGTCGTTCTTCCCTTTTGACATCAAGTGCATGCGAAGTTCGATCAAAAACTGTTCCGACTTTTTAGAAAGCATCTCTTCATCTCCCCCTTTTATTCAACACATTGTCCACCGAGGAACTCAGCTGTTCCCAGCGTTTGATAAATGACTCCAGCTCTTCTTCCCCTTTTTCAGTCAGGGAATAATATTTCCTCTTCGGTCCGGCCGTCGACTTCCGAAGCGTGGCAGTGACCAGTCCCTCCTTCTGCATCCGCAGCAGCAAAGGATAAATGGTTCCCTCGCTGAAAGAAGTGAACCCGTAGGACTCGAGTCTCGCAGCCAGTTCGTATCCATAGATTTCCCCGTCCTTGATGATGGACAACAGGCAGCCGTCCAGGATCCCTTTTAACATCTGAGTTGTATCCGCCATCGACGTTCTCCTTTCAGTACCTTGTAATGCAAGATATATCTTTAGTATATTCACCGCTATCTTGTATTGCAAGATATATTTGATAAATTTTTACAAAAAAGTATAGAACTGAAACTTTTCTTTCGTTTTAAGCGTATGTAAGGCAGAGGTGAAAAAGCATGTACATACACATAGATGAACCAACGCAAACCATATCAAAAAACGCCGTAAAAGTGTGGCGGATCTCCAACACCATCGGACACACGATCGTCCTGATCATCATCGCGATCCTGCTGCTTTGCACGGAGAAATTCGACTGGTATAACTGGGTCGGCATCACGCTTTACGTAATTGGAGGACTGTTCATTATTTCTGCCGTGTTTTCGATCTTCATTGAGCCCGTATACCTGCAGAAGACATGGCGCTATCAGGTGGATAAGGATTTCGTCCAGCTAAAGTTCGGGAGATGGGAGCAGCAGCATATCCTCATCCCGATGGAAAAAGTCGAATACGTCCGCACCGAGCAGGGCCCGCTCATGAGGCGCTATGGTCTATACGAACTTGAAATCGGCACAACGGCCTCGAATCATAAAATCCCTGCCATTCCGGCTGACACTGCAAAAACTTTAAAAGCCGAGATTGCCACCTACGCGAAAATTAAAGACAGCAATCCAGAAGAAGGAGAGGTCGAGGCATGAATCATTCACCCAAGCGTTACCATCCGGCGTATATCGCCGTTGAAGTGTTCTCATCCCTAAAGGGCCTCGCAGGTTTCTACCTGCTTCTGTTCCTTCTGAAGGCGAACTCCACAGCAGGATGGGTCATATGGGGGCGCTACGCCCTGCTTACTGCCACCGCCGCGTCCATCCTGTTCATCCTTTCAAGGTGGATGTTCAATCGCTATGAACTCGGCGCAACCTCCATCGTCTTCAAGGAAGGCATGTTCGTCAAAAAGCAAAAAACCGTTGCCTGGGACCGGATCCACAGTCACCGATCCAGCACGACCTTCATTCACCGCTGGTTCGGGCTGACATCCCTGACCCTCGAGACCGGCACGGGCGGGGAAAATGCCGAATTTAATTTCCCGGTCATCACCCAGACGGAGAAAGAGCGTATCCTCTCCCATATTGAAGTGAAAAAAAAGGTTGGAGAACCGGTTGAACAAACGAAATCTGACCGGATCGTCCGCTTCCGGGCAACCAAAAAGGACCTGATGAAGGCATCCTTCACGTCACTCAGTTTCCTTGCCATCTTCCCGCTCCTGAGTGCCATTTATTTCAACCTGGCCGATTTCTTTTCCATTGAGAAATCAGCGGAAAACGCCTGGTCTTATTTGTTGGATCATGTGTGGATTCTCGTCATTCTCTTTATTGCAGCCATGATTATCTCGATTGTGATCGGTTTTGTGAAGACCACGATTAAATATGGGAATTACGTCATCAGCGACGATAAAGATCGGATTTATATCGAGAAGGGGGTCGGCAATGAAATCAGTTTCTCGATTGCAAAGGATAAAGTGCAGGCCGTAAAAGTCGAACAGACCCTGGTGAAGCGGTTGTTCGGACTCGTTTCGATCAAATTGATCAGTGCCGGCACGTCAGACGGGGAAGAGGATATCAGTTCCCTCTATCCGTTCATGCCAAAGCACGATGCATACAGCATGCTGCACTCCATCCTGCCCCAGTATCACATCCGGGAAGAGATGGAGCGCTTCCCGGTCAAGGTGCTGTGGCTGAAACTGATTCAGCCCTATTACCTGACGATCGCATCCCTGATCGGATTATGGTTTTTCAATAAAGAAAGGCTCTGGGCCGCGGCGATCATCTTCGGATTCTCCGTATTCCTGAGGGTCCTTGACTACTATTTCACAAGCTACATCCGCCACGGACACACCGTCCAGATCCGGAAGGGAGGATGGATGAACGAAACCTTCGTCACCCACCTCCACCGCATCCAGCAGGTGACAGTCAAACACAACTGGCTGCAGCGGAAATTCGGGGTTGCCACCATCATGTTCTCGAACAGGGCAGACCCCGCGCATGAAAGCCTGCTGTACGGAGTGCCGAAGAAGGAAGCTGGGAGTTTTTATGAGTGGTATCACCGCAAGACCGTCTCGTGATGAGGCGGTTTTTTTTAGGTACATAACCAACACCCCTGCATAGGATAAAAAGAAAATGCCTTATGAAGGGATTGAGGAAAATGTATAATGACCCGAATGTGAATTCATGGCAGCAGCACTACCCTTACTATGCAAATGGCCAGTATGTTAGACAGCCTGTTCACCCCGCTTATGCAAATCAATATTATGATCCGAGATTTTTATATGATAACCGTGCTATTCCATTAAAAGACTACGGTCCAAATCCGCTTGCGTTGAATATCAACGAAGCATCCAAGCAGAACAATACGTACCGTACCGCCCTGTGGACAGGGGAACATTTGCAGGTCACGCTGATGAGCATCGACGTTGGCGATGACATCGGGCTCGAGGTCCATCCTGATGTTGATCAGTTCCTAAGGATTGAACAAGGTCAGGGAGTCGTCCAGATGGGGAAAGACAAGAACAATTTAACCTTCCAACAAAATGTTGCCGATGATTCGGCCATATTTATACCCGCCGGGACGTGGCATGATGTCACCAACACAGGCAGCACCCCGCTGAAACTGTATTCCATATACGCCCCGCCGAACCATCCATTCGGGACGGTCCACCCGACCAAAGCGGATGCGATGGCGATGGAAAGCGGAAACGGCAATAATAAAGTATATGGCAAGACCCCGGATGAATGGGTAAAGCACACGGAATTTCTTGTAAATGAAGGCTTGGAGGACGTGAAACGAGGCATCAATGCCACGCATATCCTTCAGGAATTCATTCTCATGGGAGTACTTGTAGGGAAAGGCTACACACCTGAAGATGCGTACAAAACAGTAGAAGAATGGGAGCGGACCGGGGAATCGAAACTGCTTCAGCAAAGTAAAAACATGGGGCGCTAGTATGTATGCCCGCACAGAGAAAATGGGGTCAGACACCGGGGAAACTGTTACAGTTTCTTACGGAGTCCGACCCCATTTTGGGTATGATCATTTATATACTTTCTTCAAACCATCATAGCTGTTAATCACCGCAGCGACCAGCAGCCCGACCGCGCCGGTCAGGTAAAACCACTGAAAGTTGAAGGAGTTGTTGAAGAGCACCTGGATCCTCTCGATGAATGTCGGGTCCATCACGTCCATGTTTCTGAAGATAAACAGGAAGATAGCTACAGGAATAAATTGATAAACGGCATTTTCGACCGCGAGCCTTTTCGTCCAGACACCCGCTCGCCATTTCCGGAGGAGGAGGATCAGCTCCAAACCAATCAGAATCACGATCAATGGCCAGTAACCGTGGAGAATATCCTGGTCGAAAAGAGGCGTGAACACCTTGCCGCCGTCAATCTTTTCATACAATCCAAGTAAGTCTGAAGCTTTAAAATAGCAGGTGGACCAAATCACCGTCCATACGAGACCGCCGAATATCTCCAGCTTGCTGATCCGCTTTTCCTTCGGGATATATGGGACATCCTTCAAATCGTCAGGTGACCACTCTTTACCCTTCATCGTGAGCGGCTGCTGGCTTTCCGGTGTAACGGTCCGTTCAATGACGGCAAATGTCACGGTAAGCCAGAAGAACACCTGCATCCCAGCGCTTATAGCCTCGACAACCCCATTTCCTGCAATGGACAGGAATATTTCAACGGGATTGGACTCACCTGAATAGTTTAATACGGACGATACAGCCACTACGAGGAACGTGATGGCAGCGGCAATCGGCACGATCAACTTCAACAGCGTAATATACAAATCATAATACCGCGGTCCGATCAGATGCATCGGTTTGTCCCGATAGTTTGAGGCCAAAACAGCGGGGTCTCCCAGTGACATCAGCACCTCTCTCACATCATCCTCTGTATAATCATCCGGCAGCATATCTTCAATGGTGGATTTTAATTCTAGTGCGATGTCTTCACGTTTCTTCTCAGGCAGCCTTCTCATCACTTCTTGAATATAAAGTTCAACAAGCTTCATTTGTTCTCTTCCTCCCTTAATAAAATCGCCAATTCACCGGACATTTTCTCCCACTCCGCTTTCAACTGCTTCAGAATCTCATCTCCGTATTCGCTCAGCACATAATACCTCCTCGGCCTGCTCTCCGTCCGGTCCCAGCTGCTTGTGACCAGCTCCTGCTTCTCCAACCTTCGCAACAGCGGATAGAGTGTACTCTGCTCCATCGAAATCCCACTCTTCTCCAGCAATTGGACAAGTGAATACCCGTACTGAGGCGTCCGCAACTGACTCAATACCGCCAGGGTCAGCGTCCCCCTCCGGAGCTCCGTCGTCAAGGAGGTCAGCAGTGACTTATCCATACCTTCACCTCTTTGCTTGAATAATACTGTACGTCATTTACTGTGTGTCGTACACTATATGGTTTATACTATGTATCATACACTATGGACGTGCAGAAAAGGAACAATTTTTGTAAAAAATGTATGTGGCGGCCCGAGGATACAGCCGGGAACTCAATAATATATGCTGAAATCTTCGAAAACAGCCGGAAACCACCGGGGAGACTGAATTAAATGGTGTATAGGAACCAAGCGAGGCTATATTTATGTATTTAACTGTATTTGTGAGGGTTATTTTACCCTAATGTAGTTTCATCATTTAGCGAATCTTTGAATTTTGGTTGATAATCTTCGAATTCGGGCCGTTAATCTTTGAATTCGGACTATTAATCTTTTAATTTTGACAAGTAATCTTTTAATTTCGAGGATAATTCCGTCACTTGGGAAAATAAGTAAAAACCCCGGGTCACCCACTCATAAAAAAGCATCTCCAGGACTTTTTCTCCCCAAATAAAAAACAGCGGCCCGCAAGCCGCTATTCCCTATCCTTCAATTTACTCAATATCGTAGTCAATGTGTCGTTCAGCTGCTCAAGCTCATTGCCTTCCATGTCGAGATTCTCCAACAAACGCGTCGGGATGCAGCTTGCTTTTTCCTTCAAACGGGCTCCTTTGTCCGTCAGGCTGATGATGACGCTCCGCTCGTCTTCTTTAGAGCGCTCCCGGATCAACAGGCCGTTGCCCTCCATTCTTTTCAGCATGGGGGTGAGTGTCCCTGAATCCAGGAACAGCTTTTTCCCCAATTCTTTTACCGTGATCTGCGCCTTCTCCCAAAGGACCAGCAGCGCTAGATACTGGGGATAGGTCACCCCGATTTCCTCAAGGAGGCCCCGGTATAATTTCGTGATTTCCCTTTCCGCTGTGTAGATCTTAAAACAAATTTGATTCTCCAATAAAAGTACATCATCCATATTATTATGTCCTTCCTGTACATACTGTTTGTTGAGATAATCATACAAAATCCATTACTGATTATCAAATTAAATTGTGCACAACTTAATTGTTGACAATTAATATACGATGTTCTACTATTTAATTGTGCACAATATAAATAAATCTTTTAAAGGGAGTGTTCGAAAATGGATGCAATCTATACAGCAAAAGCGACGGCTGAAGGCGGCCGCGCAGGTAAAGTAAAGAGCAGCGACGGGGTATTGGACCTTGGTTTGGCCATGCCGAAATCACTTGGAGGCAACGGTGACGAAGGAGCGACGAATCCTGAGCAGCTTTTCGCAGCCGGCTATGCAGCATGCTTTGACAGCGCACTGAACCTGGTCGCAAGACAAGCAAAGAAAAAAATCGAATCCAAAGTGACTGCTGAAGTCTCGATCGGAAAAGATCCTGCTGACGGCGGCTTCAAGCTGGGTGTCCTTCTATCCGTTGCAGTTGGGGGAGTTGAACTCACCGAAGCGGAACTGCTTGTTGAAAAAGCACATGGTGTCTGCCCATATTCCAAAGCCACTAGTGGTAATATTGAGGTAGATTATCGGACAACTTCTTTATAATAGCGGACCTGCAAGATCTAGGGCTCAGAGGGGGGTAAAACCTGTGAATATAGCGGAAACCTAAACACATTTCGTGGATCGAGCTTCCTGTTCACCAGGAAGTTCAACTACGACCCGCTTTTGATATACTCAATATCCCCGCTCACCATTCTTGGTTCTCGCCAGCGTCATAAACTTCCGTCCATACTTACTTAATGCCCATGTGGTACCACCTTGCATCCCTGTAGAAGAAAGCCGTGTCCTTTTTCTTCTGCTACTAATTTCCCCTCCATTGGAATAGATAAAAGGAGACCGATGCATTAATAGAACCTTTAGCAGGCTTTTGCAAAAGTACTGCATGTGCTTCAAGCTCACCTATCGAATATTCCCGTTGAACAAACTTTGCAGTCGATATCAACTATGAAAAACTTGCACTCGCCAAAGAAATAAGGGCAGAATGACCAACAAACTAATAGGAGTGGGAGATGCCAATACCATCACCTAAGAACCACTCTGCGGAGCCAAAGTTACAGGCGGAACGGCCGTTTTCAAAGCTGCATTCACCCGCTCCACGGTGGTAGCGGTCAGATTACCATCAGAAAGGGTAGGCCTGAACATTCCAAGATTGATCCTCGAAGGCATCAAAATCATCGCTCTTTAGTGGCACACACAAAGACCTCGTAAACACATTTCAATTCGGCGCGCAAGGAAAAGTCTATCCAATCCTGTGCTAGTCAAGTAGATAGTCAAAGCAGCTATTTTAGCGCTAAAGTAATGATAATACTGATTTTATTGGTTTAACGATGTTGTTGGGTTCGAAATTGATATAACCATTAATCCATTTATCACTGTCTAGCTTATTTTTATGATAGCTATTCTCGTTGTCTTCCCACTTTTCCTTTCCATGTATATCTTCTAACAAAACTTTCAAATACCCATCTCCCTTCTCATAATTGATATAATTATTTGGAAACCATCCTCTAATACTGCTCTTATTAATTTCTCCGTAATTTAGTTCAATAGAAAATGAATAGTTAGTTTCTGCTTCATTGTGAGTATAGAGGGTGTATTCACCCTCGGATTTAAGAATTTGGACCAGGTTATCTGTTGATTTCAAAAAATACCAAACAATATCTAATAATTCATTACATCTTTCTTTATTTGGAGGTAAAATATCTCTATGTTCAATATCGTTTCTTATTTCAAATAATTGTTTCATAATGTATGGACGCACTAACCCTAAAGTTTCTAATAACTCTAGATATCCTTTAGGTTTATTCAAAATTCCCAAAGTCTTAAATTGATAGATTTGTTCGATAGACTGTAACCTATGATTAATACTTCTTTTTAAATTTGATATCCCATCTGCTCGATGGAAGCTATTATCTTCCTTGATATTAAATAGATCTAATGAATGCCCCCATATTTGATAAGGCCTTTCTAAATACATAGAATCATTTAATGTCCAACTACTACGGAAACCTTCCCAATCAAATATATTTTCTTTTATCCATATCTCTTTATACTTCAATATTTTCCTCCTTTCTTTGTTTCAGCCAGTTTAAAGTGCCATTTCTCATAGATATACTTACTTGTAATAAATTTTAATTTATTATTTTATTTTCATTTGCTTAAAGCTAGTAATAGACTCTCTAACCCGTAACTATAATCTTTTGAGAAATCAGCATATTTTTTCGTCTTTAATAAATTGGGTAGCTCACAATTTTCATATAAAACAGGTAATACTATTACTCTGCCTTCATTAATTTCATCCCAATATTTATTCTCCCATTCAGCTTGTACCCAAGAAGATTTGGTTGCATTATCCGAAAGAATCACTAATACAAAATCGCTGTTTTTTAATGCCTTTGATATACTTCCAGGAATAGAATCACCCACTCCTATATCCCATTCATCAAGCCAAGGAATATGCCCTGCTTCTGAAAGGTCGGTTGCTAGGGTTTTAGCAAATGTTTTGTCTTTAGACGCATGGGAAATAAAAACTTTCTTTCCACTATTTGAATTTAAGAATCTAGCCTTTATAAATGATTCATTTAAAATAGCCTCGGATAAAATAAACTCATTTAATAGATTCACTTGATTTAAACAAAGCTCTTTTGTTCGATCATTTGGTCTTATTGAATGAAATTTAGTAATTTTATCAAAAATTTCTTTCTGCCTTAATATAATATGTGATGTAGATATCTCTGCTAAATGGGATATAGGAACTATAATGGAGTCTCCGGATAGTAGATTTAATCCAATATAAACTATTGCATATTCTATTCCATCTTGGCCTATCTCATCATCATCATAGTTTCCTATGACGCCCTTGTAATCTCCTTCTTTAATATATACCGGACCATAATTGATTGCTTTTAAATCTTTCATTTAAGGAACCCCTTTCAATACTTAAATATAAAGCTGAAAAATTTGTATACAAAAGTATACCAATTCTTATTCTACCTAAAATTCACAGAAATAATGTTATTTAATGTAATATTTTCAAATAACTATAATATTTCTTTATATAAAAAATGATAAAATAAACCTAATAAGTTCCAGAATTGAGGTGAACCTCTTGATCATTTACCAAGCAACCAAAACCGAATTCATCTCCGACGTCACTAACGAACTCCTAGTAGAACGCCTCTACGACTCCTACAAACAGAAAATTGGTCGCACCTCAAAAAGTGAAATCAATTCCTGGGAGCATTCACTTCAGCGGATGTCGAATGTAATGCAGGATAAGGAGATTCCTGATGATACGTCGGTTGCGATTGAGTTTAAGATTCCCAATACGTCGAAGCGGGTGGATTTCCTGGTGGCGGGCCATGATGGTTTTCAGGATCATGTGGTCATTGTGGAATTGAAGCAGTGGTCGGAGGTAGAGAAGGTTACGTCCAAGGATGCACTAGTGTCCACCTTTCTCGGTGGAGGGATGAGGACGGTCACGCACCCTTCATATCAGGCATGGTCCTATGCGGCTTTGATTCATGACTTCAACCAAAATGTCCAGGATCAGCATATCTTGTTGAATCCCTGCGCCTATTTACATAATTACCGAAAGTCAGAGAATGACCCATTGATGGATTCTCACTATGCGGATCATCTGGCTAAGGCTCCTGTTTTTGCGAAAGGAGAGATTCAGAAATTAAGAGATTTTATTAAAAGATACGTCCGTTATGGCGACCGTAATCAATTAATCTATCAAATCGAACACGGCAAAATACGCCCGTCCAAGTCACTGCAGGATTCACTGGCAAGTCTTTTGAGAGGGAATCAGGAGTTCGTGCTGATTGATGAGCAGAAGGTTTTTTATGAAGATGCCTACCATTTAGCTCTTGAGAGTATCAAGAACAACCAGAAAACGGTCATGATTATCGAGGGCGGCCCTGGTACAGGCAAATCGGTGATGGCTGTGAACCTGCTAGTGAATTTAATCAATCAGGAGCTGACGGCTCTTTATGTATCTAAAAATTCGGCTCCGCGTAATGTATATGCTTCCAAGCTGAAAGGGACGATCAAGAAAACGCAGATTGATAACTTGTTTAAGGGGTCTGGAAGCTTCACTGAATCCGAAAAGGATGAATTTGACGTCCTCATTATAGATGAGGCACACCGCCTAAATGAAAAATCGGGTCTCTTCAGCAATTTAGGTGAAAACCAGATTAAAGAAGTGATCCACTCGTCTAAATTCACGATTTTCTTTATTGATGAAAATCAGAAGGTAACGTTAAAAGACATAGGCAGCATCGATTTAATCAGAAAGTATGCTACTGAGGCTGGTGCCGAACTGATACATGGTAAGCTCGTTTCACAATTCCGATGTGACGGCTCCGATGCATATATCGCCTGGCTGGATGATGTGCTTCACATCAGGGAAACCGCCAATGCAAACGACCGCGGATTGGATTATGACTTCAGGGTATTCGATAACCCGAATGATATGCTGAAAGAAATCGAAGAGCTAAATAAGAAAAACAACAAATCACGTATGCTGGCAGGATACTGCTGGGAATGGCCGAAAAAGGGCAGGACAGATACGCTTCACAAGGACATCGTCATACCGGAACACAACTTTCAAATCAGTTGGAATCTTTCGGACAGCATCTGGGCCATCGAGCCGGATTCGGTCACTGAAGCAGGATGCATACACACATCCCAGGGACTTGAATTTGATTACGTCGGCGTCATAATCGGACCAGACCTCGCCTATCAAGACGGCCGAGTAGTCACTGATTACACCAAGCGGGCCAAAACTGATCAATCCCTAAGGGGAATCAAAACAATGGCAAAAGAAAACCCGGAAAAAGCGCAGGCACTCGCCGATCAAATTATCCGCAATACTTACCGCACTCTTATGACAAGAGGCCAGAAGGGATGTTTCATCTTCTGTACAGATCCGGAACTGAATGAGTACTTCAGAGAACGCCTGAATAAATCGGGTGTTTATGAGAACTTATCACCTGGAACATCGATTGCTGCCGAGGAACGAGGTAAGTATTAACCGTGTGATAAGATTACTCTAGATTACAACGGGATCAAGCGGTTGATTGGAGTGCAAGACGAAGACTCCTGCGGGAAGAGTAGCTAATGTGAGACCCCGCAGGAGCGAACGCGACGAGGAGGCTCACGGGCTACCCGCGGAAAGCGAAGTCTTGCACGGAAATCATTAGCGGTATTAATACTGCTCTCTCAAATTAGAAAGGGGATAACTTACATGAGCGAAATCCAACACCTAACAAAAAAACTAAACCAATTCATAGACGAACGAAACTGGGGACCCTCCCAAACCCCTAAAGACCTCGCTATCTCCATTTCCATCGAAGCCGCCGAACTGCTCGAAGACTTCCAATGGATCAGCAGCGAAGAAGCGCTTGAAAAGAACGAAGAAAACATCCGGGAAGAAATCGCGGATGTCCTGATTTATTCTCTAATGCTCTGCTCTAAACTTGATTTGGACGTGAAAGAGATCATCGAAGAGAAAATGGTGAAGAATGCGAGGAAGTATCCTGTGCCGGTTGAAAAGGTGATGGCCGATTAGAGAAATGAAGCTGAATAATTTGTTTGTTACACGAAGGCAAAAATGGACGGTACGACTCATCTCAGGCGGTTCCGCCCTATACGGGGCCGCTATTCGTTATTCTGAGGTAAATATCAATGCCATCCTCCTGACTATCTGCACACTCTTTTTATTCCACAGTTCTTTCCTGAAACCGGAAAAAGCTGAATAGAACGTCAAAGGGCAGTACTGCACCCAGCACCGCCCTTTCAATCAATCCCTGTCCCTTGTCACCTGCGTATCACGGATATTCTTTTGAATCGTGATGGCCGAAAACAGGCTGAGCACAAATGCCATGGCATAAAACCCTTTTTCACTCAGGATGATACTGCCGGCATTATAAAGCCCGATCGCCATCAAGGCAATGGCGACGATGACGGCAAACCAGCTGAGGCCGTAATAGATGCCTGACACCGGTATATCCTCTTCCTTGTCCCTGACCGCTTTTTGCAGGGAAACCGCTGCATACAGTCCGAATACGAGTACAGCGAAGTAATAGCCTTTCTCATTCAGCTCCATTCCCGCATTGAACAGGCCGATCAGATAAGCGGCTACCCCGATCACCAATGCTGCCCAGCTTGCTCCTTTAAAAGCGGAAGTCGGTTCCCCTTCTTTTCTTTCCACTTTGATCTTCGGTTTCTTGTCATCGTTCTTCACTAATGGATTCTCATTGAAATCAGACATTCGCCGCTCCCCTTTACTGTCATAGAATATAAGTGCTGTTATCAGACTCATTATAGCAATATTTTACATATGTTGTTTACTCTTATTGTATTAATTTTAATTTTTTTCCATACGTGGTCGTTCCTGCTTACTATATTCCACTCATTTTCCTTTGATGTTCCTGAGCAAGAGAAATCATCACCCCATAATAGAAGTGACGCATCCCCTGTACCATTCATACATTAAAATAATTATTTTAAATGGGGGCTCCTTATGAACGATATTCACACACTTTGCCAGCAGTTCGGTCAGATTCTTAACAAAAAAACGAAGATGAAGAATGGGGTTTGCTCAGTGAATTTCCACCGCGACCTTCAGGTAACCATTCAGGGCCGGCCCAGCCGCAGTGAGCTTCATTCAAAAGCATCTTTTGAATCCTTGGATCATGGGGGCAATGCCCTTAACCTCGGGGAAACCGTCATCCTTGAGGAAGAAGTGCCTGCTTTCACAAGAAGCCTTACCCAGAACGGCATCATCGTCAGCGCCATCCATAATCATTGGCTGTTCACCAAGCCCGTCATTCTTTATGTTCATTTTCAATCGGTTGAACCGCCGCTGCAGTTTGCCCACAAGGTGGCTCAAGCTTTTAAAGTATTGAAATGAGCTGACTGCTCCCTGCCTTGACCTTCCTGCACATCTGCCCATACCCTGTGCATAAGATAAATGGATATGTTACCGAGAAGGAGGATACCCATGTATTTCAATCAACAATGGACGGCTGAACATCGGCCCGCCGCTGATACCCGGTTGATCAAAGATATCAAGAAAGCAATAAACGCCGAGTACAGCGCAATCGCATGCTACGAGAAGTTAGCCGGGAACGCACCGACACAGCAGGAGAAGGACAGGATCCTTGAGATCCAGAAGGATGAAAAGAGACATTTGAAGGAATTCAGCAACATTTATACCGCCCTGACAGGAAGCAAGCCTTCATACAAAATCACTGAAACCTGCCCTGATAACTACAAAGCAGGAATTGAATTTGCTTTCAATGACGAACAGGGAGCCGTGGACACCTATTTGGATATAGCAGATAAGGCGCAGGATCCCGTCATCAAAGAACGATTCCGGCGTGCTGCATCCGATGAACAGAATCACGCCGTCTGGTTCTTATCATTTATACAAAAGAATGCCAGGAACACAAATAGCCGCAGACAGAACGTTGATTTCGGTGCCAAAGGGGCGTTGAGCGCGGCTTCATTGACCCTGCCGCAGATACTCACCTATGCCCTTCAGGATGAATATCTGGCCCAGGCAAGATATAACAACATCATCGGCACGTTCGGAAACATACGTACATTCGTACAGATTAAAGAAGCGGAACTGAGGCATATCAATGCTCTGCTGCCTTTATTCCAGCGTTACCAGGTACCGGTTCCGGCAGATACATCCCAGTCTTTGGTCACCACTCCCGGGGATATCAAGGGGGCCTACGCTGCAGGGGTGCAGGGGGAAATCGATAATATCGCGATGTATGACCGGTTTCTGTCACTGAACATCCCGAGTGATGTGCGAATGGTCTTCACGCAGGTGCGGAATGCTTCTGTGAACCATCTGGCGGCTTTTGAGAGAGGACTTGCGAGAGGTTGATTTCAACATGCGGGATTTGGTGACGACAGCACAATGACCTCCTCTGTAACAAAAATGTTGCTGACTTTTTACAAGGTCTCAACAGATCAGCTTCTAAACTTCATCTTTCCTCAACATTCACATGTTCTAATAGAGGCAAGACATATTCATTGGAGGTCAACATTATGAAGAAACGCGTCACTCTCGGATTATCTCTTACACTTTTAGCTTCAAGTGCTGCTTCTGCATTTGCAGACGGACCAGCTCAAAATCATGGCCATCATAACCAGAAGCAAATCAAAAGCGTGGAATTCCAATCCATGAAAGCACCATCCACCATTGAGAACATGGTAAAAACATACTCAGAAGCGTCAGTGAAAGTGACGTACAAAGATGGAAGTGTTGAGGAAACGCCTCTTCATTATAATCAGCTGTTCCTATCCAAAGATAAAATTGCAGAGAATAAAGGGGAGCTCATCCCTGCCGGTACACCGATCGATGCAGAAGGGAACCCGATCATCGACCGGAGCATCCCGGATCAGCCTTCCCCTTATATTTCGGATGCCCCTGATTCTAACAGCTTCATCGAGATCAACGGGAAATCCTATATCATCTCTCATTATGAGTATGACTCAGTCGATAATGCAGGAAATGAAGTCTCGGGCCTTCCGGCATCCATGACACTTACACAGGTTGATAAAGACCCCGAAACAGGCGAACTGAGCGTAAACCATGCCAAGAAAATCGATTTCGCAAACGTAAACGGCTTGTGGACTCCATGTAACGGATCCACTACCGAATGGGGCACTCACCTAGGTTCCGAAGAATACGAGCCTGATGCACGCGCATTCGAAGATCCAACTTCCAGTGCCTATAAAGATGTAACGAACTTTGCCAAGCACTACTTTGGCGATGAAACGAAAGCCAACCCTTATTTCTATGGATGGATCCCTGAAATCTCCATCGATAAAAACGGGGAAGCATCAGTCGAAAAGCACTACAGCACGGGACGTTTCTCACATGAAACGATGCAGGTTCTCCCTGATAATAAAACAGCTTTATTCGGGGACGACGGC
Organism: [Bacillus] enclensis; assembly: GCF_001456935.1. Taxonomy (GTDB): domain Bacteria; phylum Bacillota; class Bacilli; order Bacillales; family Bacillaceae_B; genus Rossellomorea; species Rossellomorea enclensis. Next base: position 22,816 of record NZ_KQ758488.1, read on the forward strand.
AAGAATACGATGATGTTCATGTACGTAGCCGACAAAGCGAAGGATTTCTCAGCAGGGACGCTTTATGCCGCAAAATTCAACCAAACAGGTACGGACAATGGCGGTAAAGGCGATCTGCAGTGGATCAAACTCGGACATGCTTCGGATGATGAAGTGAAAGAAATCATCGATAATGGAACGACTTTCAGCGACATCTTTGAAACATCCGACAAGCCTGCAGAAGGATTCACGGCCGTCAAAACAGCGGCTAGCAAGAACGTTGAATATCTGAAAGTAAAACCAGGCATGGAAAAAGCGGCCGCGTTCCTTGAATCCCGCCGCTACGGAGCCATCCTTGGGGCCACTTCCGAATTCAACAAAATGGAAGGCATCGCAGTAAATGAAGAAGACAATAAAGCCTATATCGCCATCTCTTATCAAGAAAAAGCGATGTTAAAAGAGCCTGGCGCGGTACAGGATGACATCCAGCTGCCAGAACTGAAATCAGGCGTAACCTACCAGCTTAATCTAACAGCGCACCAAAAAGATCAAGACAACGGTAAAATCAAAAGCCGCTATGTTCCTGCCAGCATGGAAGGACTGGTCATCGGACAAGACCTTGAAAAAGCGGACGCATACGGAAACACAGCCGATCCTGAAAAGGTCGCAAACCCGGACAACTTAAGCTTCTCAAACGATATGGATACTCTATTCATCGGGGAAGACAGCTCTTTACACACAAACAACTTCGTCTGGGCCTATAATGTCAAAACGAAAAAACTATCACGAATCCTGTCTGTCCCGGTCGGTGCAGAAGCAACGGGACTCCGTGCAGTCGAAAACCTGAAAGACTCCCGCTACGTACTGAGCAACTACCAGCACCCGGGTGAAGACATCAGCGACAAAGAAATCACCGCTGTTGATAAAGAAGAACTAACAAACGAAATGAAGAAAACCATCGGCATTCAGGAAACGGGCGGTGTCGGCTATATATCCGGCCTTTCTTCGAACACACCACCTTATAAGAAACACATAGAAGACAAATAAGTTAGAAAGCACGCCTCAGTAGCAGGCGTGCTTTTTTTATGTAGGGCCGGTTCCCCCGCCTATTATTATGTATAATGATACTATGGAAAAATAAGTTAATCACTCGGAGATATGAAGATGACAAAAAATGATTCTGCTAATTACGTATTGCATGCCAAAAGTGATGAGTTTTATTGGGAAGGGAACGGGCAATTATCCATCAAAACGTTCTCGAACGGCAAAGCCCGTTATAAGACAAAGCGGGGTTTTTATGCCATCGAAGAAGACAGGTACCTCCTGCTGAACGCCGGCCCTTACACCATTTCCATTGACGAGCCAAGAGAGGTCGAGTCATTCTGTATCTTCTTTCAAGACGGATTTGCAGAAGAAGTCTTTCACTCCTTATCAGAAACAAATGACAGGCTTTTGAGCGATCCATTCAAGGATAAGAGTCCCCTCGGCTTTTTTGAAAAAACCTATCCTCAAAATGCGGCTTTAAATGCCGTGCTGCATGATTTTAAACGGACACTGTCAGGCACAGAACGCATGTCCATCGGCTATGAAGAACAATTTCATCAGATCATGCAGGCACTCTTAGAGGATCAGCTGCAGATCTGCCAAGAGGTTGAATTACTTAAAGCAGTGCGTAAATCAACCCGGGAAGAATTGTATAGAAGAGTGAACACAGCCAATGAGTATATACGGGCATATTTTGACCGGCCCGTAAAGCTCGATGATATTGCAGCGGCAGCCTGTCTATCTCCAAACCACTTATTACGCACGTATAAGCAGCTATACAAAAGGACCCCCCATCAGCATATAACCGAATTCAGGATTCAAAAAGCCAGGCAGCTCCTATCGGAAACAGATTACACGATGACAGAGATCACTTTTTTATTGGGTCTTCAAAACCCGGCATCCTTCAGTAAGTTGTTTAAACAATTTGCAGGCATTTCTCCGGCAGACTATCGAAAAAAGGTGAGAATGGATAAGACAAGATAATAGGAATTTTTTATTCTTATAAAGTAAGGACAGTCGAAAGGAGATTGATGTTGTATGGAAACAGCACTGATTGAGAAAGTGGGACAAATCGGAATACCGGTGAAGGATCTGGACAGAGCATTGAGATTTTATAAGGAAACGCTTGGACTCCCCCTCCTGTTTAACACTGACCGCATGGCTTTTCTTGAGTCAGGCAGGCTGCGGCTTATGTTATCCCTTCCCGAAAAAGACGAATTCGCCCATTCCAGCTCGGTTCTTTATTTCCAGGTAAAGAACATAAAAGAAACGTACGAGCGCTTATCGGGGAAGGAAATCCAATTTATCGGCGAACCGCATATGGTCGCAAAAATGGAGCAGACAGAGACGTGGATGGTCTTTTTCAAAGACACAGAAGGAAATACACATGCATTCATGAGTGAGGAGCAAGGATAAGGAACAAAGAGGCTGTTATAGTTTAAGTAAAACCCGGATTAAGAGGCAAATTAGTCCGGGTTTTTCTCTGTTCAAAAGAATATTTAGATTTAACTCTTTCCAGCGGTTGATTGGAGTGCAAGACGAAGACTCCTATCAGAAAAGCGGAAGGGCTTTGCTCAGAGGCGTGTGGCATAAGACGAATCGGCCACGAAGGCGTTCTTTGCCTTCTTGGCCGGTTTGACTTATGACATGTGCCTCTAAGCCCTGCAGCTAGACAAGTGAGACCCTAGTGCGAAGCCGAGGAGGCTCACGGGCTACCCGCGGAAAGCGAAGTCTTGCACGGAAATCTTTAGCGGTATAAAGAACCGTTTAGTTTAGTTTTGTCTCAGTCTCCTTTTGCCATTAATTGGCCCAAGCGCGTACCCTTGCACTTTTCCGTCAATACTATTAAAGTATATACTGGTACAAATCCATCCTGACCGGGATTGGATGCAACTGCATCATCTTACTTTTTAATTTTGGGAACATGGTTTCCCTGAAGGAAAGGGTTTTATATATTATGAAGAATAATTTTTGGCATGAGTTGCCTCGGCCGTTTTTTGTTTTGGCACCGATGGAAGCCGTGACCGATGTCGTGTTCCGCCATGTCGTGAGTGAAGCGGCGAGACCCGACGTGTTTTTTACAGAGTTCACAAATACAGAAAGCTACTGTCATCCGAAAGGAAAAGACAGTGTGCGCGGGCGTCTGACGTTCACGGAAGATGAACAGCCGATCGTCGCCCATATATGGGGGGACAAGCCTGAATACTTCCGCCAAATGAGTATCGGGATGGCTGAGATGGGCTTCAAAGGAATCGATATCAATATGGGCTGCCCTGTGCATAACGTTGCAGCGAACGGAAAAGGCTCCGGCCTGATCAACCGTCCGGAAGTCGCTGCGGAACTGATCCAGGCTGCCAAAGCGGGAGGACTTCCCGTCAGCGTGAAGACGCGCCTCGGTTATACGAAAGTCGAGGAATGGCACGACTGGCTGAAGCACCTGCTGGAGCAGGATATCGTCAACCTGTCCATCCACCTCCGTACAAGAAAAGAAATGAGTGAAGTCGATGCGCACTGGGAACTGATCCCTGAGATCAAGAAACTCCGTGACGAAATCGCGCCTCATACCTTGCTGACAATCAACGGGGACATCGCTGACCGCCAGCAGGGACTGGAACTCGCCGAGAAATACGGCATCGACGGCGTCATGATCGGACGCGGGATCTTCCATAATCCATTCGCATTCGAAAAAGAAAAGAAAGAGCATACGAGCGAGGAGCTCCTCGACCTTCTGCGTTTGCAGCTGGATCTTCATGATCAGTACAACGATGAACTCGAGCCTCGTCCGTTCAAACCGCTCCGCCGCTTCTTCAAGATTTACGTACGCGGATTCCGCGGCGCAAGCGAGCTCAGGAATCGTCTGATGGAGACAGAAACCACGGATCAAGTTCGCGCTCTGCTTGATGAGTATGCAAGTGCAGTGAAGGAAGATGAAGGGTTTTCGGTTTCTAAGTAAAATAAAAAAGGGTCAGTCCCCAGTGAATTTCACTTACTGGGAGGCTGACCCTTTTTTCATATTCAGAGCCTTCGAGTTCCATTTGGAAGGGTATTTCTTTTCAACAAAATCCGAAAGCCAAATGGCAGCGGCAAACACAATCAGATAAACAAGAAAGGAAATAGACAATTTCCAGCCGGTATAGGTGAAAACATGAAATTGCACGGATGTCCATTCTAAAGCGATCGCTGCGACACCCCAAAACAACAAAAAGAATATACGTTTCAACCCTTCAGGCTTATAATGCTGATACGAGTTCACTACAAAATAAGGAAGGGTTGGGTATGTGATAAAGTGCAGTACCACATCAAATAACTCATGGGTTTTATGATCGATCGTAAAGTAAAGTTCATATGGCTTCACCGTAAGAGTAATATCAGCGAGCAGCGCAAGAAACACATTAAACGTCCAAATGATCGTGACCGTAACAGCCGACAGGCGTTTTGGCAGCATAAACAAAAGCGCCCAGGTAATGATGGTGGAAATGATAATAAACAGTTCATTTTCATCAAATTCCCGGGGGAGAGGGAAAATCATATCGTATTCACCTCTTTGTTTCTATCCATACCCTTTTCTAAATAAAATGCGTAAACAGCCATTAGAAGAAGAATAAAGATGTATCGCAAATAGGAATAAAACACATTCCAGTTTACCCATTCCAAATAGTGAATGGATACGAAATAGACTTCAATTGAAACGAGTGCTGTTAAGAGGATGAACACAGAGACCAGTTTTTCTAAAACCGTCCTTCCTGAGAACAAAATATAGATGATCCATAAAAGTAAAGCCGGCTTAAGGGACAACTCAGGGATCTTCTGCGTCCAAAAAATCAATTCACTGTAGGGATCCTGCCATGTTAACTTTAAATTTAAGTTTATGATCACACCTGTATTCGTAAGAAGGATATTGGATAACAAATAACCTCCTATGACATGAATGACATTCATTTTCTTCGTCAATACATAGAGCGAAAGAAAAGATAGTAGTGCTAAAATCAGGAAAAGCCAAACCGAAATCATTACAGTCACCAACTTTGTTTATATGTAAATATGTTTTACTTAAAATGGTGAAATTACACGGTATGTTAAGAAAATAACCGTACCGCGGCAGAGGGGGGCAGTTCCCACTCTACTTTCCGACGATTGCATAGAAGGATAACGTCTGAATGAAAAAAAGAGTCAGACTCCAATGGTATATAGTTACCTGGACTGGCTCTTTTTTTCTTTTTATTCTTTATCAATCGGCGTTTGAATGTAATCGTTATATGTATCAACGTACAAATTACCATTGGCGGCCATGACGGCATAAACAACATCATGATGTGTTAAATTCCGTTTTCTCAATTCTGATTCCAGCCATGAAAACGATAAATTATTCTGCTCTAAATTATTGTTGATTATTTCACCATCCATTATAAGCTCTATAGGCAATTTCTGCTCACCGTTTACGGCAATCATCAAGTCCTGCCTGGTTACATTTCTAAATTGGGGCTTCTTTAATACCGTCAAAGTCCCATTCGTCTCTACGATTGCGAAGAGGACTTCCTCGATGTTAAAAACATCCCTTTCCCTGAGCTGCTGATTCAAATAATCCAGCGTATAGCGCATCTTTTTCATATTCCCTTCCAATACTTTGCCGTTTTGCATCACAATGGTGGGATCACCTGCCAGAAACTTTCTTCCTTTTCTATTTTTCAATGAAATAATCGCGATCAAAAAAATAATCGCTACATACATCACAAATGCTATGATCGTATGATGAATTTTAATCGTTGTATTGAAGGCCAAATTCGCTGAAATGGCCCCCAATGAAATTGATGCCACAAAATCAAACATCGTCATTTGCGAAATCGTTTGCTTCCCTAACATTCTGGTTCCAATTAATAAAAGACTGAAGGAAATAATGGACCTAATGATGACTTCGAAATGTTCAGGCATTCTCTCACCCCGTTCAAACCAGTTCTTAGTCCCATCTTGGCCTTTTTAGCTGCTAATTATAATTAGAATTTTTTGTACTGTGACAGGTCTGGAACGATTCAAAAGAAAGGTTTCTTTATAAAGAAATAGAAAAATCCAGGTAATAGGCGGGGGTCCAGAAATCCAGGCATGCTAGGGAAGCTTGCCGCCATGCTTTCCCCCATGGAGCACTCCAATACTTGGACATCTCATGAACTCATTGAGACAACCATTTATTTATTCTTTATCGCTTCTGCAAGCTCATACAAAGCCCGCTGATCTCTTATAGAATAGTTCCTGCCTTCTTTTTGCAAATATCCCTTCTCACAAAACTGCGTCAGGACATGCAGCAGGTGGCGGTAAGAGACGCCTAGATAATCACAGACGATGACGTGCTTCTCCAGGTAAACTCCTTTATCGGACGTCTGTAAAATAAAGTCTGCCAGCCTGTTCTCAAGCGGAAAAGCAAGGCTCTGTGAATACTTTGCTGCCATCAAGGTTGCCTTCAGACTCAGGAATGTTGTCAGTTCCCGAAGGAATTTTGTATCTTCAAGCAATTTGGTGCGGTACCTGGAAAAAGGCAAAGCAAAACAGACGGTTTTCGTGGATGCCTGAATTCCTTTTGTATAGTACACATCGTTCAGTAATTCCATCTCACCGATATAATCATGCGCATTGATAAAGTTGATAAGTGACACTTTACCATTTTGATGCGTGACGTATATTTTTGCTTTTCCTTCTGTCACATAAAATAAGTAATCGGGTCTATTCCCTTCTTGGATGATCCATTCATCCCGCTTATATTCCCTTACCTCAAGAAATTCTTCAATCTGAAAAGAAAATCGATGAGCGATTGAGTGATTTTCTAAATAAATCCGCTTTTTCTCACCTCTATATATTTCCATCTTCCACCTCGAAAATATGAGATATCTCATATTAATCTTCCTTGATCCCATGATATCATGCGTTTGATAAGGAGGATACACAATGAATACACAACGTTGGATGAGCACTCATTTTTTTAGTTTCTTTCTGACATGGGGAATCTTTCTGCCTTATTGGTCAGGATGGATGATACAAACCAAAGGCATTTCAGTTTCAGAAGCCAGTTTAATCATGAGCATAGGCTTGGTGGCAAGGGGTCTTTCAACACTGTTTGCCTTTCCTTATTTACTGGAAAGGGTCAGTAATAAGGCTCTGTTAAACATAGCTGGAATTGGTACACTGGCCGCGCTTCTCAGCTATATCCCGGCTGACTCGTTCACTGCCTTACTGATCGTAACCGTCATCCTGCACATCTTTTACCCTACCTTGATGCCGGCTTTAGACAGCGTTGCCGGCGTCCTTGTGCAAAGCAAGCAATTGAAGCACTATGGAAAAAGCCGACAGTGGGGATCGATCGGATTTGTATCGGTAGGAATCCTGTTAACGGTCTTTACAGGGATGTTCGGGGATGACATGATTTTTTGGGCACTGCTGCTTGGAATCAGCTGCTTTGTCGCTCTCAGCTTAACGAACGGCCCTGAGATTTTATCGAAGAAACCGCAGATAAGTCAGTCCGTGAAGGTCAATATTCTTGATTTATTCAAGACGAAACATTTCCTGGTCGTCCTGATTATTGTGGTGCTTCTTCAAGCAGCCCACGCTGCCTATTACAACTATGGCTACATCTTTTTACAGGAGATACACGCACCGATCTATCTCATCGGTGTCATCATTAACATTGCCGTCATTGCAGAAATTATCTTTTTTTCGATGGCTGATAAACGCTTTAACCGCTTTTCACCAGGGACCTTATTGGCGCTGGCTGCAGCCGGTTCTTCACTGCGGTGGGTCTTGGTGTTTGCGTTCCCAAATGTGGTGGTGTTCTGCATTGCTCAAACCCTGCATGCCTTTTCGTTTGCGATGGGGCACTATGCTTTCATGAAATACTTAACCACAAACATTCCGCATACACACATCCCGAAAGCTCAGGGCATGTATTCAGCCTTTGCACTCAGTTGGAGCACGGCGGTGTTTACGAGATTCGGAGGGTTCTTATATGAAATCGAGCCAAGATTTGCCTTCATCGGAATGCTTGCCTGCAGCTTGCCGGCGATGTTCATTGCGCTTGGGTATCGGAAGCTGGAAGTGGAGAAGGATGTGCTGGTGTCTGCTGAAGTGCGTTAATAGAAAGAAAAAAGAAGTTTATCTGCATATGGATAAACTTCTTTTTTCTTTGCCGGGGAGACTCGCTGCATTGACACTAGCGATCTCTATTCACTTTGAACAACTACCATGTTAACTTAGAATTCTTTATTTCTTCGTCCCACATACTCTCTAATTCTTTTATTACTTTTAATGGTAAGCTTCCTTCCGAGGAAGAGATATTCTGATTTAATTGCTGAATATTTCTTGCTCCGGGGATCACGGTAGACACCGCATCGTGTGAAAGGATATATTGCAAGGCTGCTTGTACCATGGAAGTGTCATCTCTCAGGATATGACGGACTTTCTCTACCAGCTTCCCTCTTCTCTGGATTTCTTTTTCACTCCATCTGCTCCTGATTCCACTGAATGTACTTGTGGCATCATACTTTCCGGTAAGCCAGCCCGAATCGAGCGGAACCTTGACGATAACACCGATACCCTGTTTGTGAGCTGATTTCATGGCAGCGGATGGTTCCTGATGGAAAAGGTTGAACATAACCTCAATAATCTGACTGTCTGTCTTACTGATTAATTCATCCATCTCTTTTCCAGTATCCACCGAAGCTCCATAAGCTCTGATTTTTCCCTGTTCTTTCAATATCTCCAGTACTTCAAATTGCGGGGAGTCTCCATTAAGGGTTGAGAAAGGAGGATTATGGAGCAGAAGACTATCAAGATATTCAGTTTGTAATCTTCGTAAACTGTCTTCCACTGACAAAATCAATTTCTCAGGCTCGAAGCTTTGTTCATCATTGGATTGATGTCCACATTTACTGCTGATGACCACTCGATCTCTTTTTCCCTTGAAGGCTTTTCCAAGGAGTTCTTCACTTTTACCCGATCCATAATTAGGTGCAGTATCAAAGAAATTGCATCCCATATCCATCGCTTGATGTACTAAATAGATGGCTTCCTCATCGGTCATGCTTCCCCAATCCCTCTGATTGCCTAATTGCCATGCCCCAAACCCCACTTCTGACACGCTGATTCCTGTATTCCCAAGGTTACGGGTTTTCATTATCTACCCACCACATTTCTCATCATTTTTCACTTCCCGACAATCTCATCCATCACGCGATTGGTTCTCGCACCCGATTCTCCTGTGCTTGGACACCAATGGCCACCGTCGGTTAACTCTTTGACAATCGTCGTTACAAGCGGCTGGTGGACATGCTCCGGTCGTTCGAAGCTCCAATGCTGCTGCCCTTCACTGGTCGTCAGTACGACAGGATCATCCCCAAAGGTAGAAAAGCTAATCTTTCCTTCACTTCCGACAATCTCATTCATATCTACATTTTCAAAAGCCGTGAAACACCATTTTCCAATTCCATGAACTCCTGAAGCAAACTGATATGTACCCGTCACAATATCCTCAGCCTCATAATAGCCTGCTTGATTCGAAGAGAAGCCTTTTGCTTCCTGGATCGGTCCGAGCAGGAAGTCGAGAATATCGAGGGTATGGCTTGCCAGATCAAAGAACAGGCCGCCTCCGGCTAGTTCAGGCTTCACCCGCCATGGAAGGTTGTCCGAATCCTTCACGTCGTCCCCCGCTTTTTGATACTGGGTAGTAGAGACAAAACGAACGTCCCCAATCGCCTTTTGATCCAGCAATTCTTTTATTTTCAAAAAGCGCTCCTGCGCCCGGCGGTAGTAAGCCACATATAGAGGAACCCCGGCTTCTTTGCAGGCAGCCACCATTTCATTGCATTCCTCTGCGTTACGGGCCATCGGCTTCTCCACATAAACAGGTTTCCCCGCAGCGGCTGCCTTCAGCGTATATTCCTTATGAGAACCAGGCGGTGTCGCGATATAAACCGCATCCACCTCAGGGTCGTTAATCAATGCTTCCGCGTCATCGTACCACTTAGGGACCTGATGTCTTTCCGCATAATCCCTGGCCAGCTCACCCGTTCTCCTCATGACTGCAACAAGTTCCGAGTTTTCAACCTTTTGAAAAGCAGGGCCGCTTTTCTTTTCCGTCACATCTCCGCAGCCGATGATTCCCCACCGGACCTTATCAAATTTCATGGTTACGTTCCCCCTATTGGTTTCGTTAGTAACCATCATACCTGATTTTTCTGAACAATGACTATGATTGATGCATCAGCGTTTGATGTTTTTCCTTTTTTCTCCTCATTCCGTATAGGGTAAATAAAAGAATGAACCATATAGGTGTCAGCAATAAGGCTGGACGAGTTGCCTCAGAAACCATCATGATCACCAGGATCACGGCGAACATGGTCAGCACAGCGTAATTGATAAATGGCGTGAATGGTGCTTTGAATGTTGATTTCAAGTGTAAATCGCGACGTGTTTTCTTATACTTCAGATGACAGATCAGAATTACGCCCCACACCCAGATGAAGCAAATGGCACTTATCGTTGTCACGATCCCGAAGGCCTGCTCCGGCAGCAGTTTACTTAAAAGTGCTCCCGCGGAAATAACCAGTGTGGAGATGAACAGCCCATTGCTTGGCACATGGTTTTTATTCAGTCTGGCAAAAATAGACGGCCCCTGTTTCGTGTTGCTTAAATTATATAGAATCCTGCTTGTAGAGAACATTCCGCTGTTGCAGGCAGAAGCCGCTGACGTCAGCACCACGAAATTGATGATTCCTGCCGCCAGGGGAATCCCGATTAAGCTGAATGTTTTCACAAACGGACTTTCCGCTGCATTGAGGCCTGTCCACGGATTGATGCACAAGAGCACGATCAGCGCGCCAACGTAGAAAAATAATATCCTTAGAGGAATCTTGTTGATGGCCGATGGAATATTCTTTTTCGGATCAGACGTTTCCGCTGCTGATACGGCCACTAATTCCACGCCGACATACGCAAAGATGACCATCTGGAATGACAGCAGGAAGCCTGATACTCCGTTTGGAAATAATCCTCCATGCTCCCACAGATTGGTCATCGAAACAGTACCTGCATCCGTCTTGAATCCAATCACCAGCAGCACAACGCCGGCAACGATCAATGCAAGAATCGTCATGACCTTGATTAACGCAAACCAAAATTCCATTTCCCCGAATAGCTTTACAGTCATCAGGTTGAACCCTAATAAAATAATCACGCAGATGAGTGCGGGAATCCACTGCGGGATATCGAACCAATAATTCACGTACACCCCCACAGCGATCACATCCGCCATCGCCGTCATGATCCAGCAGAACCAATAGGTCCATCCCGTCACAAATGCAGCAGAAGCTCCAAGATACTCTTCCGCAATATCCGTCAACGATTGATAACCCGCTTTTGACAACAACAATTCCCCAAGCGCCCTCATCACAAAAAACAGGGCGATACCTACGATTAAATAAGCAAAGATGATCGAGGGACCCGCAAGCTGTATCGCTTTCCCGGAACCTAAAAATAACCCCGTCCCGATCGTTCCGCCAATCGCAATCAGCTGAACATGGCGATTTGATAAATCTCTCTTTAATTCTCGTTGTTCCAACCTTAACTCCTCCTTACAAACATTCAGAAAGCAATATTTAGAGCATAAAAAAAGAGACTGGATGCGCTCCAATCTCATGGTCATAAGAATAACAAATACTATTTTGAATGCCAGCAGCCATAACGGCCTGCACGTCAAAATAAATATCTGATACTCTTCTGTCCTTTTGCCTGAGATTATGAACCCTTCGGCGCCGCGAAAACTCTCGCGGTCTCTCCAGAAGCTGCTCCTGCTATAGTATGATCCATAGCAATCATAGCTTTCTATGTAATTAAATTGTTTGGTTACTCGTTTTGCTTCGAATAGTTGATTATTTTAGTAGGATATTGACGTTTTGTCAACAGGTGGGGATCGTCATTACCCTGAATGAATTTATTGGATGAAAAAGGTATGGATGTTTTTATGTAATTGTTCATCTACATAATGAGGTTTAGAACTTAAAACTATCCCTTGTTCTAATATATAAATGTTTAGCAAATACTAAGTACATCTTGTTTATTTGCGGGAGTGAATTGAATGCCACATAAAAGTCCGCTGCATATTGTCTTCTTATTTGTTGTTTTAATTGTTCTTATTTGGTCCCTGATTAAACCTGAGGAAGGCTATATGGTTTTGTTGATGGAGGTTTTACCTTCAGTATTGGTTTTACTATTTTTAGTATCAACATACAACAAATTTCGCCTTACCACTGTTTCCTATGTCATCATTACCATTCTTGTCATTTTAACGTTTATAGGAGGGCATTACTCTTACTCCAAAGTTCCTCTCTTTACATGGTTCAAGGATTATTTTGATTTACATAGAAACCACTACGACCGGTTCGGTCATTTTCTTAAGGGGTCTCTTGTGATCGTCATAATAGAGGTGTTGGTAAGAAAAACAGCTTTAACGAAAAGTAAAACCACAAACTTCATTGCTCTCTGTATCACATTGGCAATCGGGGCGTTCTACGAAATCATTGAATGGGCAAGTGCAACCATAGGGAAGAAAGGGAAAGTGACTAAAGATTTTTTAGGTATGCAGGGAGACATATGGGATGCACAGTGGGATATGGCACTTTTACTGGCAGGTTCCATTCTTTCGCTTTTCTTTGTTAAGATTCTATATAAAGAATTAGAAAGATCCAGATAGTAGGTTGGTGAAACTCAGGTGCAAAATCCGAGCAACAAGACAAACATGCCGAGTTACTATTCATAACTTGGCATGTTTGTCTTGTTATTATTTTCATACAACTAAAACCTCATTTACTTATGGTACGGTTCACTGCACCTAATATACCAGCGGTTTTTTGACAATTACTTTTAATGATTCCATATTCTACTGGCAGCACTTGAACAATGCCTGGGCTTCTGCTCATTAATGATTATTTTTCTTCTCGTAACAACAGGGCTTCCTTTGCCATAACCGCAAGTTCAATTTTTTCAAGAGTTTTGCAATAATTCTTTAATATCTCTCCATTTAAACTTACTTCTTTATTTATATAATCCAAGACATGCCAATCCCTAAACCAATCTCCGCTCTTCGTATCTTCATGGGGCGCATCCGGCCATGCATATTTTAAAGGCGGACTGTACAGGCGATTGGCGCCCTCTTTCAACATGCAATTCTTGACCCGGCGTTTATAAAGGGATCGGGGTAAAGATTCATTTACATCATTAAACAAATCAGGCCAATAATCCTTTCTTGAGCCGGTATGAGGACATTCATGTGCCCATTTCAAAACCCCCGCTAGAATCTCTTCAGACTGAAAAAGAGTGGCATACAAATTTTTCCCAAATAATATTCTTTCGTGAAGGGAAGTGAATTGCTGTGAGATGCCGCCGATAAGTGATACTTTTTCCGATTTTCCCTCCGCATTGTAGGGAAAAAGAATGTTATTCATTCGTAAAAATTCATACATTTTAAAGCTGACTGTACTCGTTACGTTTTTTTTGAAATGATTATTTTGGATCAACTCCTTTTCCAATTGGCTTTGTTCATTTATTATCATCGCAATTGCCAACGTATAGCTATCCCCACTTCGCCAAAAATAACGCCACATCGTCTCCATAAATGTAGAAGTGTAAAAGAAAGGTAAAAGGTGGAACATATCTTTACCCCTTATCACACTCAGGTCATAAACCGAAAATTGAGGATACACATCTTGAAAAACCAACCAACTACCTCGCTCCAAAAAGGAAAAGAAGGCTTCTTGATCTTTTTCAGGTAGAAGTTTCGTCAGCAATTCCCCTTTTAAATCCGTCATGTTCCAACCTACGTTTCGCGATATCAAATGTCCAAGAAGGGCCCAATGTATCTCAGGGTACTGAAGATAAAACTGAAAATAAGCTTGCGTCCTTGTTACATTGTTTTGGTTAAGTTGTTTCGTCTGTTCTCTTATAAGGTCAATACACTGTCTATCATTTTCTGATAAACATGGCAGAAGGCAGTCAGATTTCTTCTTCATCTTTTTTTTCAATTCTTTTTTTACATCGGATAAAGAGTCCAGCAAAACGGCATCATCCTTTTAAAGTTCATTTTGACTGTTTCAATCCTCCCCATCAAAGGAGCATATTCAACTTGCTCCCGGAATATGAATTTTTAAAAAAGGATGGGAGAGGGTACGTAGAATGAGAACTCGGGTATATGAGGAAATGAACAGAATCGCCCATCAGTTGGTCCAAGACCAATTAGAGGACGGGACATGGCGTTATCCTTTCGAAACCGGAATTGCATCGGACTGCAGTATGATTATCTTATTACGGACATTGGAGATAAAGGATGAGGAGGATTTCATAAAAGAGTTGGTAGAACGTATCGCCGCAAAGCAAAAGAAAGATGGGTCTTGGAGGCTGTTTCATGATCAGGAAAAAGGGAATTTAACATCGACTGTAGAAGCGTATTATGCTCTTCTTTATTCTGGTTATCGGAATCCAAAAGACCAGGAAATGCAAGCAGCAAGAAGGTTTATTTTGGCCAACGGAGGGGCCGCGGATGTCCATATGTTTTTGAAAATCTTGTTGGCCCTAACAGGACAATGTGCGTGGCCGCACTTCCCCATTAATATTGAAGTGATGCTTTTACCAGACTCCTTTCCAATTAACCTTTTTGACCTCTCCGTGTACGGAAGGGCGAACATTATCCCTTTTTTAATTCTCGCCAATACGAATTTTCGTAAGCGGACGCCTCGTTCGCCCAATCTCTCCGATTTGTTTCAAAAAAAAGAGGTTCGTTTTTTTACAGAGAATCAAGAGGACGAGGTCCGCTCGGTGATCAAATCAATTAAACAGGGGATTAAGGGTCTAAAACCTCATGTAAACCTTCGTGAATTGGCATTATCTCGTGCTGAACAATATATGCTGGACCGAATCGAACCGGATGGCACCTATGTTAATTATTTCAGCACGACCTCTCTCATGATTTATGCCTTATTGGCGAGGGGGTATCCAAAAACACATCCGGTGATTACTCGTGCCGTACAAGGCTTAAAAGCAATGACATGCCGAATTGACGGAGAACTTCACTGCCAGTACACGACGGCTACGGTTTGGAATACAACGTTAATCAATTATGCTCTACAAGAAGCCGGAGTCCCCTATTCGTCCAACACTATACAAAAGGCCAATGATTACATTCTTTCCCGTCAGCATCTCAAATACGGGGATTGGGCCATTCATGAATCAAACCTGTTACCGGGAGGTTGGGGGTTTGCGGATATGAACACTTTCCACCCAGATATTGACGACACAACTGCTGCACTCCGGGCGATACGTACTTTGGCCAAAAAACAAGTGGCTTGTCGGCAAGCATGGGATCGTGGATTAAAATGGCTCATTTCCATGCAAAACAATGACGGCGGTTGGCCTGCATTTGAAAAGAATGTAGATAAAAAAGTGTTGAATTTGTTACCGATAGAAGGGGGAAAAGATTTATTGATTGATCCGTCGACGGTTGATTTAACGGGAAGGACTTTAGAATTCTTCGGAAACTATACCCATTTAGACCGTCATCATCCTATGGTGAAACGTGGAATTCGTTGGCTGTTGCGGCATCAAAATTCAGATGGCTCCTGGGTAGGGAGATGGGGCGTATATATTTATGGTACTTGGGCGGCTGTAACGGGATTGATTGCGGTTGGGGTTCCTGCAAATCATTCAGCTATTCAAAAGGCACTAGCGTGGTTGCGGAAAATTCAGAATTCTGACGGTGGTTGGGGAGAATCCTGTAAAAGTGATATCAAAAACTGTTATGTGCCGCTCCGCGAAAGTACCCGCACTCATACCGCTTGGGCCCTTGATACACTCATCTTAGCCTCAACCAGCGTAACACCTGAAATGGAGAACGGTGCAGCTTTTTTAGTGGATAAAAAAGAAAAGGATTGGACGACCGCTTATCCAAAAGGAAGGGGAATGGCAGGGTCCTTTTATATCAATTATCATTGTTATGAATATGTTTTTCCATTGCTTTCCCTTGCCCATTATCAAAAATTAGCTGGTGGGCAGCTTCTGACAGATTTGTGACAAAGAAAAATTTCTTGAGTGATTATTGGTATACTTTTGTATCTTGTCCAATAAAATGGAGCAACTACATTAGAAGGATAGTCTTGTTGAAAAAGAAATTTTAACATTTAAAAAGGAGGGAGGCCAAATATGCAAGGAGTTCTCCACCAATTCTTCGATCTTCAAACAATAATCTGGTTGCTGCCCATCATTTTTATTTTCCATGACTTAGAAGAGATCATAACCATTGAATCTTCCATGACTGCAAACTATCCTAAAACTAACTTCGTTAAACAAGCATTAAAAGCCCGGGAGAAACTAGGTTCAACGGCTGCCCAGCTTGCTATTTCGGCAACATGGATTTTACTGTTTATCTCCTTCATTACCTTGATGACCGCCCATCATTCTTCTAATGGAGGGGGATTTCTTTTATTTACAGTCATGATTAATTTATTTGTTTTTCAAGCATTCATGCACATTGTTCAAACCATTATGTTTAGAAGTTACACTCCTGGCATCGTAACGTCACTGTTCCTCCTTATCCCTTACTGCCTCCTTTCATATAATACTTTAGTTGAACATGGACAAATAGACTGGCACTTGGTAATTGCCAGTCTACCAGTTAGTATGATCTTCATCCTGATTTTTCTAGTTGGAAATCTTCTAGGCCGGTATTTTATTCGATAAATAGGCAAGACTTTTTTTTAAAGTCACTTCATCATCATAAGGCATAAAGAAAGGCTATTCATAACTGAGCGGCCATTTTACTTCAGTAGAATTTATTTACCTATCCTTTAAGACACTGCATTTTATCTTTTTATAATGGAGATTACCCTGTTTATTTTACCAAACAGTAATATTTCACAGTTATAATACTATAAAACTGTCTCTATTTATGGTACGGTTCACCGTAGTTATTTAAGAGGCAAAAAATAATGATTAGATAATTAATTTAACCAATAATTAAATTTTTTTAACTCAGTGAAGGTTAGTTTTTCTTAAATCAATCATAGCTAAAATTTGTCAGTTCAATCATTCAAAAATGAAAAAAGATCCTTCGTAAACAGAAGGATCTTTTTCGTTCATTTTATAATCGTTCTTTTCAGACGCTTTTTAAAATCGTTCTTTTGAAATGCTTCCTCATTATTATATGCAATATATTCAACATTTACAACAATTTCGTTTAATTTTTTCCAAATGAGTTTTAAACCCATTAATTACATTTTTTATTCAAACTACAAAATGGTTTAAACAAGTTCTGCTTCTCTGTATTTAACCATTACTTCATCATCAAGTGTTAGATCAAATTCTTCAAGCTTATCTTCGTTAATAAAAAATGCAGTTCTTTTCTGGTCTTCATCCTTAATAATTACTTTAACTTCTGCAGCAATAATAATTTTTTCTTTTTTAAAATAATCTAATATGGCCGACGAGTCACTAGGTTGTAAATTAAAACTAGATTGGTTATTAAGTGCAGCCAGTAAGTCTTTTTGATAAACAACGGTTTGGGATTTTGACCCATACTTAACGTATAAGTCATTCATACCTTTGTTAATACAATTTAAATACTTGAATTTTTCTTCATTGCTAAATTCTAAATTTTCAATATTAAATGGCTTATATGTTTCAACGCCCAAAATTTCTTCAATTTTTTTAACTTTAATTTGCTTTTCTAATGTTTCCAAGTAATTATTCTTAATTTTCGACTCTAGATATAGGAGGGTTATCTCTTTTCCTTGATACCTTAACTCTAAGATAAGTGGTAACATATCTGAATCTGAAGATACAATGACATAATGTTCAAACTTTCGGTTATTAGATAAGGATTTTGTTACATCTATCGCTAACGCTATATCAGATGCATTGCTTTTTCCATCTCCTATCGAGTTTACATGCCGTAATTCAACCAGATTTTCCTGTAAATCACTTATTTCATTTGAAGAAGTCTTAAAATCGCAAAATGCTTTTACTAGTTGTACAGAATTTAATTGCTCATCTGATAAATAGTCTAATAATTTCTTAACAACATCACTTGTTATAAACATTGAATATGACTCATTAATGGATCTATATAAATTATCATAATCTATAAATACGGCAGTTGGGTTAGTCATTAGTTTACTCCTTAAATTTTAGATTTATGGTAAATTAAACCACTTACCTATTATACAACTATTATTTTTTCTTTTTATATATTATTTCGCTAATTTTAATCAGGAGTTTTTTTCTAAGCGCATAGTAAAGGTTATTTTCCCAAAACTATTTTTCTTAAATGAGGTTATTGAAAAATATTAATATTAATGATTAAATCAAGTTTACACTTTGTTTAAAACTGGCTAATTCACTAATTTCATAATTTTCTTAATTTTTAATAAAATCAAACAACAATCTTAGGGATACTGTTTTACAACCTCAAAATTCCAACCTGACAATATATCAAAGTGAGCTTGCTTCTTATCTGACAAGATTGCAACATTATTTTTACTTCTCGTAATGGCTACATAAAACTGTGCTATTACTGAATCCGACATTTTGTGTCTGCCTTTTAAAATATGGTTTTCCATCTCTTTAGTAGGTAGAATTAAGACGTTTTCATAACTTAACCCTTTTGATTTGCCAAAGGTTATTGATTCAAAGTTAATATCTCCGTCTAATTTAGATATAAATTTGTTAAAGGAGCTTATATTATAATAAAGTACTGTTGGCTTATAATGTTCTATGAACTTATATACATTATCCATATCGACCAAGTAAGTACCTACATCTTCATTGTCCACTTTCTTAACAGATTTCATGTTAAGGTCACTATATAATGTATTTGCCAAATCGCAAACTATCTGCGGACAACGGTGGCACACATCTAAACTTTCAAGCTCGTCGTGCTTTAGTACCTCAGTAAAGAAATTAAATATATTGATCCCTCTGTATCTGCTGAGAAAAGGACCTGAATTTGTGGAATATGTTGCCTGCCGATGGTCTCCTACCACTACAAGATCAATGTTAGAGTGGTAAATAGCCTCAATTATTTTTAAATCGTATCCCCCCATATCTTGAACCTCATCTATAAGAATTGTGGAATAGATTTTTTCGAGCCTATTAATCATTGCTCCCTCAGAAGCTTCTAATACTAAATTACAAAATTGAGCCAACCTTTGATAATAGAGTCTTCCTTGAAAATCGTAGTAATATCTCCAATTATCGGCTGTTATACCTTTTAAGCGGGGGATTTCTCCTAATGAACAAAAATTAACCCCTTGTATTTCCGGCCCTCCCATAACCTTTCTATATGGCTTAGCGCATTCGTTAAGCAAAAATTCCGTCCATGTCTTACATTTAATGTTCTTAGGTATTATTCCTACTGAATCCATAAGGTCATACTTCATAGAATTTAGATTGGCATTCGTATATGTAAGGTATAGCACTTTTCCTTCTTGATAGTTTTTTACTGCTTCTCCTATTAATAATGTAGTCTTACCTGTCCCCGCTGCAGCCTTAATAATTCTTTTATTGGATGGCATCATTTATATACTCCGGAAAATTCAATTGTAAATCACTGTTTAAAAATACTTTTAACGCCCAATCAGTTTTATTTTTCAGCATGAACTCTAACAACTCACCTTCAGACTTGTCAGGTTTCCCTAGAATTGTTTTTAATTTATCGTAGTTACCAGCATCACATTTTAACACTTGTGGTTCTAAGGTATTTAGCTCATTATTAGTGCTAAAACATAACTTAATTGGACCACACATATAGTCCTTATACTTATTATTGATGTTCTTTTCATAATCATGATCATTATCTGTAACTACTACTGTATCTATATTTAGCAACTTGGCTATATCTAAAAATCTTTTAAAAGATAGTCCGTTTACAGAGATTATATCTATCCCATCATCTATAGGGAGTTTATTGTATTTTTGATGATAGGCTTTTTGAATAATTAAATCATCTGCTGGTCCTTCGACCAGAATAACCTTTTTAGATAAAATAAATCTTAAAGTGTCATAATTGGGTAGTTTATGAAAGTAATCTCTTGTACTCTTCGATAATTCATTTAATTTTCCACTTCTATTTTGACCAAGAAGGATAACATTATCCATTGCCATCTTATTCAATACATACGAACTATGGGTTGAAATAAGTAATTGTTGATCCGAACATTCAGATATGATTTTCTCTAACAAGATTCTCATATTTGAAAATGAAAGATGACTCTCAGGTTCCTCTATTAGAATTAAATTTCTTTGGGGCTTTCTATTACCAATGGAGAGTGTAGTCTTTATTACATTTTGTTCACCTTTTCCAATATAATCGAAAGGTATATTGTCTAAGAAAGCAGCAATTGCAGATTCCCATGTAGCCTTTTGAGTCACATCTAACGATATTGATAAATTCCTAGAGTCGTCTAACATGAGATTTTTCTTCTCGTTCAACACTTCATTTATAGAAGCTATATTAGGATCTTCACCAAACTTCTCTTTATAGCTTCGGTAAAGAACTGCTAAGTTAGCTTTTTGTTTATCATCTAATACATCTGATATAATCTTCATAATATATTTTTGAGAACTAGCTGCTAGACTTGTAGTTGTAGAGTCAATCAAGTGGGATTTTATTGGGATTGATCTTGTAGTTATTGTTACTCCCGCGAAACTTTTCCATTCTACTGCATAGTACTCTGTAGGGATATGTATAAAATTTTCATTCTGAATATACTGTTGATATTCTTCTCGATATTGCTCATTAAATTTAATAGAAAATACGAACCCCGGTACATTGGCATTCTCACTATTCTCTATACCCATCAATTCATTAAGGTCGGAATCTTCTGACTCCGAGAAGTATAATTCTATTTTTGTTTCTGGGGGATTCTTCTTATTACCAGCTTTTATTTCATCAATAAACTGGTTAACAATTGACCTGTTAAATATATATGGAGATAATTCATAAAAAACTGGTCTTCCATTCATTGTCCCTGTTAAGGCTAAGTGAATTGCTTCCAGTAATGTTGTTTTACCAGCCCCATTATTTCCAATTATTATTGAATAGTTATTATCAAAATCTAACGAAAAATCTTCGTAGCTCTTGTAATTATATATTTTTACTTTTTTTAATAACACTTTGTTTTTTCCTCCAATTCATTTCAATAAATGAAATTTTTTTAAGATTTAATTAATCCTTGTATTATTTTCTTTTTTACACAGTACCCAATGAAAAAAATAGTTGTCATTCTTTAACTCAGGCAAAGTACTTCTTAGTATCTCGTTACCTTTAGGTAGGTATTTTTCAAGCGAGTAGAGTCCTTGACTTTTTAGAACAGAAAAACCAGCAACTTCAATCATACTGGTTAAACTTGATTGGGTATAAAAATTAAAAATATCTCCAAAACTCCCATACATTTTCATATCCTTATAACGTTTAATTGCAAGATTAATAGATTCTGAACGTTCATAAATCTCTGCAAACCTACCCGAAGGAGTTCTCACTACAATAGAAAGCAATCCACCTGGTTTAAGCCATGAGTACATTTTGTGAAGCTGATCTGTCGGATTAGAAATATACCCCAAGACATTATGACAAGTAATTAAAGAATAAAATGTTAGGAATGTATCAGAAGATAAATCAACCATATCCATCAACTTATACTCAATGGGAAGATTACCTGCTTTAACACGACAATCATCTATATTAACTTCATTCTTGTCTATTCCTATTATATTCGCTCCCAAATAATTAAATAAGAGCCTAGTGAGCCACCCTTTTCCGCAGCCAATATCGAGGACATTTCCTCCCTCCGGTAAAAGAGTCAAACTTTCTTTCAAAACTGTTTCCAACTCATCATAAAAGGGATTTAAATTCATATCCGGAACTCCCTTCCTTTTATTTCATTTACACTTTATATTACAAACAATCTCTTTTAATTTTCTAGATTTTCTCTTTGATAAATGTTATTAAAGACCCCTCCCAATGTGACCATTGGAACGGTTCTAACGGTTTACTTTCGATAAAAACACGATGTACCTAATTTAATCAATGGTTTTCACCTTATAACTGAGAAGTTGTATTACTTATAAATTATACTAGATAATTCTTTAAAATCCAAAAACTGTTAAATAATTATACTAGTTTATGATACTATTATCGTAAAAAGACACAATGAGGCTACAATTATGAGTGAATTAATATTTGATAACAGAGATTTCACACTGGATTCTGACTATACCGTTAAGCAAGTTCATCTAAATAATTATCCTATCGTCTATATTCTTTATAACGAGAGAAAAAGGCCGTCAGCTTATATCGGACAAACCGTTCAGGCTACAAGAAGGTTAAAGAACCATTTAGAGGATAAAAGGCGAAGGAATTTGAACCGATCTATTTTGATTGGACATGAGAAGTTTAATCAGTCTGCTACGTACAATATTGAGTCAAATTTGATTAATTATTTCATTGCCGATAACCACTTTCAATTGCAAAATGTAAGTCAGACCAGTTCAAGGGAAACGCACAATTATTTTGAGAAATCATTCTATAATGAAGAGCTTTTTCAAGCAATTTGGGAGAAGCTTCGTGAAGAGAAAATTGTGAGTGATACCCTTGAAAATCTTAGAAACAAAGATATTTATAAACTATCACCTTATAAGGAATTGTCACCTCTTCAGCTGGATATTAAAAATGAAATTCTTGATTTCTGTAAGGAACATATCAAGTTAGAAGGCAACCATGTGATTACAGTTGAAGGAGATGCTGGGACAGGTAAAAGTGTCCTCATAAGCTCTTTGTTTAATACTCTTCAGGATTTATCTAAGGATAGCAGCTCTCTTCTACAAGGAACCGATAATTACATGCTAGTGAATAATGGCGAGATGCTGAAGACGTATAAAAATATTGCTAACAGCTTGCCGAATATTAAGAAAAAAAATCTAATGAAGCCAACACCATTCATTAATGAGAAAACAAGTCAGGAACTTCAGCAGATATTGTTCTTATAGATGAAGCCCATCTTCTTTTGACAAAGGAAGATTCTTATAATAATTTCAACTATAAAAATCAATTGGATGAAATCATAAAACGAAGTAAAATTACTATTGTTATCTTTGATCCTAAACAAGTTCTGAAAATTAAAAGCTATTGGAACGACAGTTTGCTCGAGGAAATTACAAAACACTATTCCGCCAAAACTGTAAAGTTAACAGACCAAATGAGGATGAACGCCAGTCCTGAAACAATAAATTGGATTGATCGCTTTGTCTCCAAAGAAGTACTTCCACTTCCAGTAGAAAGAGACTCTTCATTTGAGCTTAAGTTTTTCAAAGATGCTGAGTCGTTTAAAACAGCTATAGAAAGGAAGAATAACGAAATTGGACTATCGCGTATTGTCTCAACCTTTGACTACTTACATAAGAAAGATAAGAAATCCTATATTGTAGATGAAGAAGGAATAAACATGCCCTGGAATAACACCATGAATAATGTAGCATGGGCTGAGAATCCGGAATCGATTAGAGAAGTCGGCTCTATCTATACAGTGCAAGGCTTTGATCTTAACTTTGTCGGTGTAGTTCTTGGCCCCTCCGTTAGCTATAATGAAGAGGAAGACAAGCTAGTTATTGACCCCTCAAGATATAAAGACACAGGGGCATTCGCTTCACGCTCTGACTTATCACCAGAGAAGAACCAAGAAATTAAGGAAGAAATTATCCTCAATTCCATTAACGTTTTAATGAAAAGAGGAATTCACGGTTTATACATTTATGCTACAGATTCAAAACTAAGAAAACATCTATTAGATTTAGAAAGGAGAAGAAAGGTTTGAGCGATATTCAAAATTTAATCAATAAAATAAACAAATTCCGAGATGAGCGTAACTGGAGACAATTTCACAACCCCAAAGACCTTGCTATCTCTATTTCTATTGAAGCAGCCGAACTACTTGAAGACTTTCAATGGATCAGTAGCGAGGAAGCAATAGAAACTAATAAAGAAAACATCCGTGAAGAAATCGCGGATGTCTTAATCTACTCTTTGATGTTGTGTTCTGACCTTGACTTGGATATTAAAGAGATTGTAGAGGAGAAGGTTTTGAAGAATGGCAGGAAGTACCCTATTGCATAACATTAGGTTCTTCCTCTTTTACACTGGGATTTCAGTTATTAGAAAACAGTACAACCGTTCATTACTCATTTTAGTTACTCAATCTTCCAATTATAAATTCTAAAAAATTCTTTATTCAACGAGCCAAGGTCTTTTTTCTTGAAATCTTAAGATTCAAAAAGACAAGGCATTTATTACATTTTTCCACTATTTATGATAAGGCTCCCCCCGATTAATCCGAAACGCCCGATAAATCTGCTCCACCAAGATCAGCCGCATCAACTGATGAGGGAATGTCATTTTCGAAAAGGACAAAGTATCATTTGCCCGCTTCATTACCTCATCACTTAACCCGAGTGATCCACCGATGACGAAGGCCACTTTGCTTTTGCCATAGGTGGCGAGTTTGTCCAGGTTGTCCGCCAGTTCTTCAGATGATTTCATCTTGCCCTGGATGGCGAGGGCGATGACATGGTGGTCGGGTGAGATCTTGGATAGGATGCGTTCTCCTTCTTTATCCTTGACCTGTACCATTTCTGAATCGCTCAATACTTCCGGTGCTTTTTCGTCTGGCAGCTCGATGATGTCAAGTTTGGCGTAGGCACCGAGCCGCTTTACATATTCACTTATTCCTTGCTTCAAGTACTTTTCTTTCAACTTTCCAACCGTTACAATCGTGATATTCACAGTTCGTCCTCACTTTACAAACAATTTACAAACACATTATCCACAGAACTTATCCACATATCCACACCCGTCGTCCACATACTGTATGAGAATATTAGTTCGCCACAATATATACTGCGTTATTCCCACAATATTCACAGGTTGTGGATAACTGTTCTTCTTTAGGCAGTTCCTTCAGGTCCGGGGCCACTTCATGCTCGTCTACAATGATATCCATCGCAAGCTCCACGTGCTCTAAACAGCAATAAATCAAAGCTCATACCTCCTTTTTTTTATGGTTTTTAATTATCCACAGGTAATCATATCACGTATAGAAAAAGCAGGAAAGGTGCTTTCCCCCTCCTGCTTTTTACTTATCCACAACTACATTCTTGATTCATCCGTCAATTTCATCGTCACGTCTTCTTTTTTGCCGTTCCGGTAGATGGTGACGTTCATTTGGTCGCCGACTTTTTTCTTGTTATAGAGATGTTTTCGAAGATCGATCATATCTTCAACCTTTTCGCCATCAAGCGCTACGATGACGTCAAGTTCTTCGAGACCTGCCTGTGCTGCAGGGGAGTTCGGGATGACCTGTCTGATCATGACTCCGTAATTAACGTCCTTCGGTAGCTTCAATGTTTCCTGCTGATGGTAGGATGAAATGCGGTTGACGTCTTCAAGGGCTACTCCCATCGCCGGCCGCTTCACTTCTCCGTATTGTTCAAGGTCGTCGATGATCGGCTGTGCCGAATTGATCGGAATCGCTAGACCGATTCCTTCCACCGCTTCCTGTGCGATTTTCATCGAGTTGATCCCGATCAGCTGACCGGAAATATTGATGAGTGCGCCTCCGCTGTTACCCGGGTTGATGGCTGCATCTGTCTGAAGGACTTCCGCATTCCAGTCTTCGACGCCGTCCTGGTTGATATCCACTGGAATCGTACGCTCGACACCTGAAACCACACCTTGAGTGACCGAGCCTGAGAATTGAAGGCCGAGCGGATTTCCGATTGCGATGACCGGTTCCCCTGCTTTTAGCTTATCGGAATTTCCGAATTCAGCGACTGCGTCCTTGCCAATTTTACTGCCGTCGATTTCAATGACGGCAAGGTCCGTCCATATATCGGTCCCTCTAAGCTTTGCAGGTACTTTAGTTCCATCTGCCAGTGTTACTTCAAGCTGATCCGCACCTTCCACTACGTGGTTGTTGGTAGCGATATACGCTTTGTTCCCAGCCTTTTTGTAAATGACACCCGAGCCTGTGCCGGCCGCCTGCCCCTGTGAATCACCCTGCTGTCCCCAGAAGCTTTGGGATTGGATATTCGAGATGCCGACGACAGCGTCGCTTGCTTTTTCAACTGCTTTCGTCACATCCGTCGTCACGTCCACCGATACATTCTTGGTCGTCCCGTTATGATATTCCTCATCCGTCGCCTTTAGATCCTGATCCGGCTGAATCGAATAAGGAAGTACGTCTAAGTTATGTAATTGCGGAATCGCAACCAGTATCAGAATGGCACCGAGAATCGCACCAAGAAGCCCTGCAAGGAACATGCCTCCGCGGTTTCCTTTTTGCTTCTTCCTGCCTTCCCTGTTGAAATCCTGATCATCATAGTATCCCATCTGCCATCATCCTTTCATCAGATAATACCTTTTGTTATTTTATCTATTCATGCCTGATTATAGTCAGGTTAAATTAAAAAATGATGAAAAACCAGTAAGAAAACGTTGTCGAATTGGTGAACATTACCTGAGGGTGGGCTCGATTACCGCAGTTGATTTCCGTGGAAGACTTTGCTTTCCGCGGGTGACCCGTGAGCCTCCTTTAAAATTTCTGCGGGGAACTGGCCAGCTGCAGGGCTTAGAGGCACATGTCATAAGCCTCTGAGCAAAGCCCTTCCGCATTTTCTGGTAGGAGTCTTCGTTTTCCACTCCAATCACCTGCTGGAGACGGTTAATACTCACCATTACTTATAATTTTTCTTTTAAGAAACAATACAAAAAGGCAAAGGCCGCCATCCTGCAGCCTTTGCCTATCATATTCCTCTAAGTTCTCCCATTCAAACACATAAATGGGTTAGATGGCTACTAATGGTGTCGGGACTTTTGGGTCCGTATCAAATAGATCGATTTGTTCGCCGACGCCGATTCCTTGTGTTTCGAGCGTCTGCGTCACACTCATGCGTGCCAGGTCTTTCATGTTGTTGTCGAGGCTCAGGTGGGCGAGATAGATGCCCTTGGTCCTGTCGCCGATGACTTCGCTCATGGCGATGGCGGCATCCTCATTTGAAACGTGGCCGACATCACTCAGGATGCGGCGCTTGATGTTCCATGGATACCGGCACATACGCAGCATGCCGACGTCGTGGTTGCTTTCGAACACATAGGCATCGGCATTCGAGATGATGCCTTTCATCCGGTCGCTGACATAGCCTGTATCGGTGACGAGAACAAGCTTCTTTTCACCCTGATGGAAAACATAGAACATCGGCTCGGCGGCATCGTGTGATACGCCGAATGACTCGATGCTCATTCCGCCGAAATGCTTGGCCGTTTCCATATCGAATGTGAATTTCTGTTCTGTATCGATTTTCCCCACGAGCCCGTCCATTGCGTTCCAAGTCTTTTCATTCGCATAGACCGGGAGCTTGTACTTTCTGGCAAGAACCCCAAGCCCCTTGATATGGTCGCTGTGCTCATGTGTGACAAGGATGCCTGACAGGTCCTCGATTTTACGGTCGATTTGACTGAACAATCCTTCCATCGCCTTGCCGCTGAGACCCGCGTCGACCAGGAAGGAATGCTCGTCCGTTTCAACGAATATCGCATTTCCTGTACTGCCGCTCGCGAGTACACTAAAATGCATGGTCATACCTCTCACTCCAGTAATTCTTTCTCTTTTTTTGTAAACTCGATGACGTCGCCTTCAAATGCAGTGAAATAAAGATGTTGTTTCTTATCCTTCTTCTCTACGACAAAATGCCATGTAGGGGTAAGTACCTGGGAATCCGAGATCGGCACCTCGGTTGAATACCCCTGTTCGAAGCTGGTCACCTTGCTGTCAGGTTCGATTTTACCGCTGTCGGCAAGGATCTGCAGGGATTCAAGCGGGTTGATGACCCTCGATACTTTTCCGAATGACTTTATATCTTCCATCATTGTCTGTTTGTACGACACGATTTCGTTCTCATTGTTAAGCTCCAACACGATTTCTGCACTGCCATTATGAAATAACGGCCTTCCCTCGTACGTCTGATTGTAACTGATGGTCAGATTCTCATTGTTGATGCCCCTGAAAGCGTATTGATCCCCATCGATCGCATACTCCTTCAAGAAACTCTTCAATTTTTCCTTCAGATCATCTTCCGTCAATTTTTCACCTAAATCATATGGCTCATCGAGTGTCGAGTACAGCGTCGTCTCATTCAGGATGCTGACTTCCTGATTCTTCAGGCTTCCTTTATCCGAATCGGTGAATTTCTTAGATGTGGCGCTTATATTCGTTTCGGTGACTGCTTCCTTAGGCGGTGCAAGATCCGCAGGATACGTGATGTTAACGGACTCCAGCGATTGCTGGGTGCCCGTATCGGCAAGAATCTCCGGTTCAGAGATCTTTTTGATGAAAATGGTTAAAAGAAAAATATTCAGGATCAGGAACACGACGATGAAAATCGTTTTCGTTTTATTCCAATCCATTTAGACCCCCTCCAATTCTTCAAGAGGCAGGCGCAGCCAGTTGCCGCTGTATTTATAATACCATGAAGGTGTCAGATCGTATAAAAGCATGTCCGGGAAATTCATATCCCGCGTCAATTTATAGCCGAGTGCGATATCTTCAACAAATTCCATGTTGATCATCTTATTCTCTTCGAGCGCCTGCTGGACTGTATAACCTGATGGGATATGAATCTTATTTGGCTTAGAAAACATTGTATAGTTATCACCAATCCGGAAGTAAGGACGCTCATACTTATGAATCGTATCCATCCCCCAGATCTGGGTGATTTCAGTCGTCCCTGCCGTATCGCTGAATACAGGGAAATTCATCAGGAACATCCGATATTCGATTTTACTTTCTTCAGGGCTGACCGAAAATAATTTGAATCGATCGGTCCATCCCCCATGTTCATTCACAAACCCGATACTGTTTTGGACGAGGAGATCCTCTGAAATATTCCGGTCCGGATCCACGCCCGGATTGACGAATGACAGCGAGTTCACATTCGTGTTCACTTTCATCAAACTGGAGGAATCGCGGTAGATTTCTTCGGACTCGGTTGAATTCTTGCTGACGTTGATTGGGTTTTTAAATAACGCCTTCATGAAATCCTCTGCTTCCAATAACTCGGTTGAATATTTATAGCTGTAATACTCTTCATCCTTAACAGGTAAGAGAAGGGTCTTTCTTGAATTCGCCTTAAACGCGAAGTAATTCCGGAAATTTTCATTATAGAGTGCCCTTTGGACAAACATTGTCTGCATGGAATCCATTTTTTCCTCATCGACCTTGCTCTCCACGACATATTTCCTGTCTTCTTCGCCGTACAGAACAAAATAGACCATCCCCTTATCTCCTTTTTTCGCATTAAGGTCAAAGATGATGCGGTTAAAAGTGGTTCTCGGCAGATTCTCTTCGTCAAACTTGATCACTTTATTGTAGACGGAAAGAGGGAGGCTGTCCGGAAACACAAGCTCGATCCTGCCGGGACTGTGAACCAGTTCCTCAATTTCACTTTGAGAGTATTGACTGCTGATGTCCTTTGCATCCGTCAACCGCCAGCTGCTCATTTGCTCCAATACTTTATCAATCTCGGTTTCATTCGGGGAACCCATGATCTGCTCGTCATCATGGTAAAAGACTTTGTATGGCTGGATCAATTCTAGCTCTTTTCGTTCCTCCCCGATGGATACGTCGAATGTCTCTGTACTTTCAATCACATCATATTCAGGTTGATAGGTCCATAGATTCCACGTCAGGAAGATGCTCAGCGCCACAAGCACCGTCAATAGAATGGATTTTATTTTTTCATAATTCATGACCAATCATCCTCTTGTGCGGAATCAAATGGGAGCGTGAACGTGATCGTCGTGCCTTTGCCCTCGACACTTGTTGCCCAAATATCGCCGCCGTGTGCTGTTATCATTTCCTTCGCGATCGCAAGCCCCAGACCTGTACCGCCCATCTGTCTGGAACGGGCCTTATCCACGCGGTAGAATCGTTCAAAGACCTTATCAAGGTTTTCTTTCGGAATGCCGAGACCCTGATCCGAGACGCTGATCTCGATGAACCCGTTGTTTTCTTTTACGTTGAATGTGATCGTGCCGCCCTCCGGCGAGTACTTCAGTGCATTCGAAATGATGTTATCCAAAACCTGAGTAATCTTATCCGTGTCGATTTCCACAAACATCGCTTGATCAGGAAGGTAACGTTCAAAGGTGACATTCAAATTCTTCGTCATCTCAAAACGGTCGATGATGCGGTGGAATAACAGGATGAAATCTATCCAATCCTTATTGAAACGATAATCCTTGCTGTCCATCTTCGAGAGCTGGAGGAGATCATTGACCAGGCGGATCATCCGCTCCGTTTCGGTCTGCGTCACATTTAAAAACTGCGGCGCAATCTCTTCATCCTGCCATGCCCCTTCGGCCAGCGCCTCCAGATAACTTCGCATCGTCGTCAGCGGAGTCCGCAGTTCATGGGATACATTCGCCACGAATTCCCGCCTCTCGAGATCGATTTTTTCCTGCTCCGTGATATCATGGAGCACCGTGATCAATCCGTTGACAAAGCCGGTTTCCTTTTGGATGATCGAGAAATTCGCCCTCAAGATGTAGGGCTTTTCCTTCGTGCTGTAATCAAGGATGATCGAGTCCTGTTCATTCGACAGGTCCTCGAATGTATATTCTTCGTCCAAGCCAAGGAGCGCAACGATTGGCTGCGACAGAACTGTTTCACGTGAAACATTCAGCATCTCGACCGCCGGATCGTTAATGAGGATGACCCGGCCTTTCCGGTCCGTCGCAATCACCCCGTCCGTCATATAGGAAAGGACAGAGGACAGTTTCCTTCTTTCACCTTCAGTCGTCGCCTGCGCTTCCTGCAGCCGTTTAGTGAGGTTATTGAAGGTCATGGCCAGTTGACCGATTTCGTCATAGCCGTAGACTTTTACTTTTCTCGAAAAATTCCCTTTGGCCATCGCAAGCGCATGTTTCCTCATATCGGAAATCGGCCTTGTGATGGTCTGTGCAAGCAAAACACCCAATATTGCAGTGATGGCCAGTGCGATCAACGTACCATTTGTGAAAATTTTGTTGATTTCATTCATCTGGTTGTACACATTTTCAATCTTCGCAACCAGATAAATGGCGCCGATCACTTCATCTGACGATATGATGGGGGATGTCAAAACCCAGACCCGGTCCCCGGTCTTTTCATCGATCAGAATATTATCATAAGCTCCTCCGCCGGCGAGGACCCGTTTGACCGAGATTTCATTGGTCGGGCGCCCCACCATCGCCTGGTTATTTTCATCAGAGGTGCCTATGATCCTGCTGCGGTCATCCACTACGCGTATTTCATAAATATCCGAGTTGGGCTCGGCACTGTCTTCCAATAGATTCTTAATCTCATTTTCCTTCGATGGATCATCCTCGGCACGTTCCTTGACCATTTCTTCACGGACCGAATATTCGAGCAGATCCACCCGGCTCTTGATGCTGGATTGAAAGTTATCCACCAGCTTATTCTCCAATTCCCTGACAAAATAAACCCCGATGATCTGCATCGCCAGGAGAATCAGGAGCACATAAATCATGACAAACTTAAGATGGATCGAACGCGTTAAACCAACTTTCTTCATTCAACCTTACTCCTGTTCAGGATTTCGCAAGTAATAACCGACTCCTCTACGTGTTACGATCCAAGTAGGGTGGCTGGGATTATCCTCAATTTTTTCACGCAGACGTCTCACGGTCACGTCCACCGTCCGGACATCCCCGTAATAGTCATAGCCCCATACCGTTTGTAATAAATGCTCACGGGTCATGACTTGTCCGATATGCTTCGCCAGATAATGAAGAAGCTCAAACTCACGGTGCGTCAATTCAATCGTTTCACCGCGCTTCGATACCACATACGCATCCGGATGGATCGTCAGCGAACCGACAGTGATTTCATTATTCTCATCCTCATCTCCGGCAGCCGCAGCCCCCGCCTGATGACGGCGCAGATTCGCCTTCACGCGTGCAATCAGCTCACGTGTACTGAATGGCTTCGTCACATAATCATCCGCACCCAGCTCAAGTCCAAGGACCTTGTCGATCTCAGAGTCCTTCGCCGTCAGCATGATGATCGGCATTTCATACTTCTTCCGGATCTCGCGGCACACTTCCATCCCGTCACGGTTCGGAAGCATGATATCAAGAAGTACCAGGTCAGGCTTCACTTCCTCCGCCATCTTCACCGCCTCATCGCCGTCATACGCACAATGGACCTCATAGCCTTCCTTCTTCAAGTTAAACTGCAAAATATCCGCAATCGGCTTTTCATCGTCAACAACTAAAATCTTTTTATCCATATCAATTGATCTCCTTTGACAATTAAATTCTGTCTAATCGTAATTTTGCTTAGTATAGGATTCTTCCTTTAAATTTATCACTTTCTGCGTCTTAATTCATCTTTTACTCAATGATTGGCGGATTTCATGTCTATTTTCCCACCGGTTTTCTATCCCGCGGTTGATTTCCGTGCAAGACTTCGCATTCCGCGGTCAGCACTCCAATCAACGGCTGGAAGCGTCCCTAACATGTATCTACCTCTTTTTAACATAGTAAACAGCTTTTTACGAATGAAATCTCCCTATATAAAAGAAGAAACCCAAAATACAAGAAAGGGGACTGACGGTATTGTTGTTGTCAGTCCCGGGTTGTGCTGTATTTATTTATGAAGTACGTCTAATGGATTAATCAGGGATCCGTTTTTGTGGACCTCAATATGAAGGTGTACACCGGTAGATTGACCTGTTGTTCCCATGATTCCCAGTTTATCGCCTTTGCCGACCTTTTGGCCGGCTGAAACGGAGATGGAATCAAGATGTGCGTAAGTCGTTTTGTAGCCGTTTTGATGGTCGATCACGACTTTGTTACCGTAGCCGCCGTCGTCCCAACCTGCAGAAACGACAACCCCGTTATCAACGGATTTGATCGTCTTATCGCTTGGGCGTGCGATGTCGATTCCTTTATGCATCTTGCCCCAGCGCTGACCCTGCTTGGAGGAGATATACCCGCCGTTTGTCGGCCATGCAAAGCTGCCGGAACCTCTTGAAGGAGTTTCTTTCGTTCCTTTAATGACGATGTATTTTTGAGGCTCTTTTACATCCTTTTCTTCAGTGACATTCTTCTCGGTTTGAGAACCGTTCACTTCTGTAGCAGTAAAGGTAACGGACTTCTCGCCTTCCACACCTTCCTGCTTCACTTTCGTATCGCCCTTATTCATTGAAGAATCTTCAATCACTTCTTTATCATAGGCGATTTTTTCAATCTTATTGACTTCCTTTTTAACCACTGTATGAACGAACGGCTTGCTGACCGTCACATTCAATTCTGATCCGATTTTCAACGCCCCGTCCTCATCCAGTTCAGGGTTCAATTTCAGAAGCTCGCCCGTCGTCAAATCAAGCTTCTCAGCGATTGCCCCAAGGACATCGCCTTCTTCTACCTTATACTTCTTCTCTTCGACACTTCCTTTAAGAAGCAGGTTTACAGCTTCATCAGCAGAAAGGATTTCTTTTGGATCCACCTGTGATTTTTCAGCTGCTACATCTTCTTTAAAAGAAACATCCAATAAACGTGTTTCATTTTCCTTCAAAGCGGGTAAAGAAGAATCAGCGTCATTTTCACGTGCTTCCAAATCTTTCAGTTCGTCTTCGGAAACATATTTCAGCTTGATCTTTTTCAGCGCTTCGTCCGCTGTCTCTTTATCTTTTACATACGCCACAGGCTTGTCATCGACAACCAATGCATAAGCATTCGCTTCGACAGCCATCGACTTGGATACATTATTCAAAACTTCCTGGTTATTCGTTTTTGCAGAGAAAACATTCTCAGGTATGTATGTGATGTCATTATTCCAGGTTACCTGGTAATCCTTGAACTTCTCTTCAGCATCTTGAAGCTTTTCTTCCAGCATGCCCTTCACATCATCCTGATCCGTAACAGCCCCTACATAATGACTGTTTACGTATACATGATAAATCGTCTTGAGCTCTTTATCTGTATCATCCGCAGAAGCAGATGCAAACGTCAGTGTTGAAAGTGCAAGCGTCGTGACCGCAACCTTCTTCATGAATTGAGAAGATCGGCCTCTATATTCTTCTAATTTCGGTAATAAGCGTTCTCCAAACTTCATTGTCTTGCCTCCTGTAAACTAAAAAGCAAAAATCACTGTGTTGGTCGTTCATTATGCCTAATTTTAGTAAATATTCTTGTAAATTCGTACTTTACTAACTTACCATAATTCGACGAAATACGGGGAAAAGTATTAGTATTGTAACAAAACTGTATAATTAATAGAATTTTCAATGAGTCGTTTTAATGATATTACCGCTGAAATCACTGATATAACTAGGAATAAGGTTGCATAGGAGAAATATTGCGTCCGAGGGAAAATGTGGTTATTTGTCACTTTTTGTTACATACATGTTACAAATACATAATAAAAAAGTACTACGAGAGACAAAGTCATCGCAGCACTTTTTGTAGATGGCTCAGGACGGAATCGAACCGCCGACACATGGATTTTCAGTCCATTGCTCTACCAACTGAGCTACTGAGCCGTGTTTAGTTATGTAATGAAGATCATCCGGTTCGGGCTGAGTGACCAGCGAGGGGAATGACGATTCATTATGTAAAAATAAAATGGCGGTCCGGACGGGACTCGAACCCGCGACCTCCTGCGTGACAGGCAGGCATTCTAACCAACTGAACTACCGGACCAGAGTTTTTCGCTTTAGCGAAATAACTTTCATTAATTGCTTTAGCAAAATATATTTCCTTAAATTGCTCTAACAAACTACCCAACTACCAAACTATCATTCTACTAAAAGAAAGATATGACCCGTACGGGATTCGAACCCGTGTTACCGCCGTGAAAGGGCGGTGTCTTAACCGCTTGACCAACGGGCCATGCAGGATGATAGATGTTTTGCTTCCGCAAAAATCTTTGGTGAGCCATGAAGGACTCGAACCTTCGACCCTCTGATTAAAAGTCAGATGCTCTACCAACTGAGCTAATGGCTCACAGTATATATCAACACGAAAGTTTCGCGACGTCTTTCGTGACAACGAAATTAATATTATCACGTATGGGAGACGGGGGCAATAGTTTTTTGTAGAATTTTGTTGAAAATTATTTTCTGGGGAATAAAAGAGGGATTCAGCATCCTTAAAGGAGCTGGATCCCTCTTTTCTATTGGGGAAATTTCAATGTATAGACGGTACTTTTTTTATTTCCTTCCCTCTGAACATTTAATTCTCTAAATATTCTTGTGGCCAACGAAGGGGAATCAATCATTAAAAAATGTTGGAGTTCTCTGCTTGTTATCTTTTCTCCAAATAACAAGCAATAATCGTTTAAGGCATTTTTATGTGCATCCTTTGAAGTCCAGTTGCAATAATCACACTTCCATCGCCCATGTCTTCTTTTAAGGGCATAATTATGGCATTGATCACAGCATACGCCTCTTATTACTTCATCCCTTGCAATGCCATAAGATTCAAGTATGGATTTCTTTAATGGGGAATGAGCTTTTAGAATACGCTTTGTTATTTTTTTCAGTTCTTTATCTTGAACTTCGATACCCTGGCCATAGTAATCTTCCAGTTCATTAATTTTTTGGGCGAGGCTTGTTGGTCTGATAATCTTTTGAGTAAATTGCTCATGGTTTGACCGTATTACAGCATGAATATTGCTCATGACGACTAATCCATGAATGGGAAGTGGAGGCAGTTGATTTAGATCTAACCATTGCCGCAGCATTGTTTCCTGACGATTTAATTGAAATAAGGGATCCGGAAATGCTTTCTGCTCCCCGTTTTTAGTTTGAACTGCTTGATTAAACTCACCATCAAAATCGATGATGCCTGATAAATTCTTTATTTCTAGAATGAGTATATATTTTTTAGTGAGGATCAGGGTATCGATTTGAAAGAACTGATTATTAATAAGGATTCTTACATCGTGAAGGATTAAGAAGTGTTGGTTCGGGAGGGTTTGCAAGTAGAAGTCGATTGATTTTTCTCCATTAAAGCCGGCTTGAAATTTTGAAAGGTCGTTTTTCAAGAGGATTATTTTCTCGTGTCTTTTCGGCAATCGTTCAAGAACTGCCTGCAACTTTAAGATTATTTCAGGGATTTGTCTTTCTTTAAGGTTCATTTCGCCACTCCAATCAAGTTTATCTTGGTTATTATTCGACGTTTTTCACTAAAATCCTGCTTTTTCTATGAGATTGACTAATGAAAGGAGCGCTTGAAGTGCAAAATTTGATGATTTTAGCTTTTTAGGATAATAAATAGGTGTTGGCACTTCCATGAGAAGATTTATTATCGATAATGAAAGATTTATTATCGACTTCTAAAAGTTTATTATCGATAATCGAAGTTTTATTATCGAAAAAGTAATATTGAGAAATTTTATTATCAAAAAATAGGGTTCGTTTTTAAAAATAGCCCTTTATTATCAAAATTAGTAATATATTATCAAACCGAACCGAAAACCTTAAATTTGTCGTTTTTAATACCCAATACCGTATAAACTACGCGCGAAATTTAAGCCATCACCAGCACCTTGCCACACTCCCCGGCCGCAACCCTCGGGCCAGCATCCAATTCCGCGGCGCCCTGCCACGATCCCTGTTGCACCACCTAACCCAAATCCACCCCCAGATCCAAACCAACAAAAAAACCACACCCCAGCCCCGCACAAACCAACGCACGGAACCAGGCTGCAGCCTCCAATAAAAGCCCCCAAACTCAACCAACATCCAACTAACCAACAACCAATCTAATAAGTCAAACTAGCCGCCACAATCAACCCAACCACAATTGAAACCGAGAACAAGCTGAAGCCGATGGCGACGTTGCCTTCTTCGACTTTCTTTGCCAGATTCGTTTTAGGTGTCAAAACGTATTCGATGATCCAGTACGCGATGACCTGGGTGGCGATCCCGATCAGCCCCCATACGAAGGCATCGAACAGGTTGACGCTGTTAGCCCAGACGGTGTAGATGACGATGGCCAGCCCGATGGCTTTGCCCCACAGTTTCAAGGCGACGGCGAGGTTGCCTTCGCGGATGAGGGTGGCTTCTGAGAATTTCGTTGTGAATGCGAATACGATGACCCCGAGGATCATGAGGCCGAGACCTGTGCCGACGTGGGCAAGAAAACTGATGAGTGCTTCACTCGTTATGATTTGCATGGATTACTCTCCTTTTTATCTTCCCCGATACCGATCGGGAGGAAGTATGATTCGTTATCGGTGATGGCGTTGCCGGCACGGTATCCGACGGCACCCGCTGTACCGTTTATGACGAAGCTGCCGACCATTAGACTCGCTTCTACAACACCTGAATCAGTCCGGATGTCATGCCGCGGCAGCTCAATATATTCCTGATAGACAGGCAGCGTTTCCTTATATGTTTCTTTCGGGTCCTGCAGCACGACCCTGCCGGATGCTTCAATGATTTTGACGGTATCGCCCTCGCGCCCGAAGGCAGGCTTCTGCACATAGGTCGCACCGTTTGATTCGAACACATCCGGATCGAGATACGTCGGTAAAAAGAACGCTGAAATCCATTCATGTTCTTCTTCTGTGAAAAAATCGCTCCCCGACTCATGAAGCCCCCAGATCAGGGCCTGCACGCCTTTGGACTGCATCAAGAATGCAGAAGGCGGGTTCAAAATGGCAAGCTTTCCGTCCATCAC
The DNA here is from genome assembly GCF_001456935.1 of [Bacillus] enclensis. Lineage (GTDB taxonomy): Bacteria > Bacillota > Bacilli > Bacillales > Bacillaceae_B > Rossellomorea > Rossellomorea enclensis. Next base: position 60,656 of record NZ_KQ758488.1, read on the forward strand.
CAGCTTGATCAAATCGAGTCCCGATTTTTCACCGGTATCGGGATCCACATCGTCCACCAAATGCTCGATTGGATACGTCGGGCGGTACAGCACATCGATCCGCTCACCGCTTGGTGTGTAGAGTCCTGCTTCCCGGCCGGTCCTCACCTGCAATTGATCGAGGCTGACAAATTCAGAAGGGACATCCGCCAATGACTGCAGGTACCGCGTGGTCAGATAATCCTCTTCGTGATCGCTGTGCGAGGAAAAGACGATCTTCGGCGAGCCGTCCCGTCCGAGTGACCGCCAGGATGCGAGCAGTGCCCGACGGAGCTCAAGGCCGAGCTTCTCCTCAAGACCGGCATTCGGATCATTCAGCGAAAAATGATCGCACACTTTTCCGTTCACATTATAAAGCTCTTTCATGAAGGTCGGTGTGTCACTATTAAACTCCAATAGTTTCACTCGTCCGTCACTGCCCAAAACAAAATCGAATCGGCCGACGATGCACTCCTGGGGAATCGATTTAGTCCGTATGTAAGGAAGCGATTCCTCGGGAAATCCCAGTTCCAGCAGTGATTCATCACCGAGCTCGCGCAGGAGGCCGGCCGTTTTCACAAATACGTGATATGCTTTCTCCGAAGCATCACGGACCGCCTCGATCATGGCCATGGGTTCTTTTTTTATATCCAAAAGGGCATATTCCATTCCGAAGAGGTCGTGCCAGAAATCCGGGATCCCTTCATAAAAATCCGCTCTTTGTTCACGATGTGTACTATCCACCGAATCCGCCTTTCGAGCCGCTTCCAATCCCTGATTTATAGGATTTTGAATAGGATTTGTAGCCTGAATAATTGCGGAGGCTCGATTTGTTTTTAAACATTCTGCCGGCGAACCAGAAGTAGCCGAAATGAGAGGAGCGGCTGTCATCACAGTAGTACGTGCCGCTGTCGTCGTCCCAATCCCAGTCGTCGCAGTCGGTGTCTGTCGGCTCCGGCGGGAGGTCCTGGTTGTTCCCGCAGCCGGTGACGGAAATGGCCATCACGGAGGCGGCCACTCCTGCCATCAATTTTTTCGTTTTGTTCATTGCGTTTCCTCCTTCAGCGTTTCGCCGGTTGCTTTTACATATAAAATGTATACGGACCGGTCTTCGTCGATTTCGGCGGAATCCCGTTCATATTCCCTGCCATCTATATAGGTATATACTGAACCGGTGACGCTCAGAATATCAAGATGATCATCGTATGTTTCCTGTTTAACGATCGGGTGATTCTTCCTCGGATTCAGCTCACGGATCTCCAGCAGCAGTCCCTGCGGCGGGAAGAGCGGATCGGTGACAGGCTCTTCTTCATATTTGTCTACATATATAAGAAAAAGATTCCCTTCCTTCGCAGACGATGTCTGTCTGTAGGTGACGCCTTCTTTTACAAAAAACTCACATTCCCTGCGTGCAAGGATCTGTCCGAGTTCTATCTCCGGGTAATGAAAGATCGGTTCATAGCCGCCCATGCCTTTCAGCAGGCGGTATTCAAGTAAGGGGCGTGACATCCCTCGCATTCCTCCTTTGGTCGAATGGTTCGCTCTTTATGTATACGGTTCACAAAAAGAATGGTTTCACTCAAAACTTGGTTATTGGTATGATTATACTATGATTTCTTCAAGAGGAGCGATTGCATGGCCATTTTTATGAGGCTTTGGAAACAAGTTTCCAAGATGGACTTCGGTTTCATCTTATTGTTATCCGTTATTATCATTTTATTGGGGACATTCGGGATTTATTTTCTGGAACCCGAAGGCTTTCCTTCATTGTTTGACGGTTTCTGGTGGACGATGACCACCCTGACCACGGTCGGATACGGGGATTATTATCCCGTCACGGTCGGCGGACGCCTGCTCGGGATCTTCCTCTTTATCTTCGGGATCGGGATCATAGGGGTCCTGATCAGCAAGACGGTGGATGCCATCACGACGTTTCAAAAATACAAACGGGAAGGGAAGCTTGAGTATACCATGAACGATCATTTCATTTATATCAACTGGTCAAAGAAGACGGAAAGGGCGATTGCGGAAGTGCTGGCCCACTCGCCTGAAGCGGAAATGGTTCTGATCGACACGCTGGGTGAATCGCCGGTCGACCATCCCCAGATCCACTACATACAAGGGGACCCGTCCGATGAAGACATCTTGCTGCGAGCCAATATCATGGATGCCAAAAGGGTCGCGATCTTTTCCGATTCGCGGATAGAGGATCCGTCGCTGATTGACGGGAAGACCCTCCTGATTGCGTCTGCCGTTGAGGGACTGTCGAAGACGTACGAAAAAGAGATTCATACGATTGTAGAGATTTCCGAAGACCGCCATATCCCTAAATTCAAACACATCGCGGTCGAGGACTTCATCCTGTCCACCGATTCCGTCTCTTTCTTGATGGCAAAAGCGACGATTCATCCCGGGACGACGAGCTTGTTCAGGCAGCTCTTGAGCAAACGGTACGGGAATAACATCCACGAGCTGAAGGCGAACCCTGAGTGGAAGACCATCAAGCAGGCGTCTGAGGAGCTTCTGCAAAAAGGGGCCATCCTGCTGGCCGTCAATGACAGCATGGACTTCACCGATGCAATCAACCGCGAACTGCTCGAATCGGATACGCTGTACGTCGTCTGCCACGACAGGGTGTATGAACAGCTTACTGCTGGTGAATGAATATAAGAAAAGAAGCTGACCCGAGGGGTCAGCTTCTTTTTTGTGTGTCTTATTTTGAAATTATCTCGGGCTCCACACACTGCGCACCACATTCGTCTGTGAACGGTCAGGTCCTACAGAGAAGATGGAAAGCGGGATGCCGGTAAGCTGGGATACGCGCTCAAGGTAGTGGCGTGCATTTTCAGGAAGCTCGGAAAGCGTCTTGCAGCCTGTGATGTCTTCCGTCCAACCTGGAAGCTCTTCGTATACCGGGTCGCATTCAGCCAGGATGTTGAGGTTCGCAGGGAACTCTTCCATGATTTCGCCTTTGTATTTGTAAGCGACACAGATTTTTAATGTTTCGATGCCGGTCAATACGTCGATTGAGTTCAGGGACAGGTCAGTCAGTCCGCTGACACGGCGGGCATGGCGGACAACAACGCTGTCGAACCAGCCGACACGGCGTGCGCGTCCAGTCGTCGTACCGTACTCACGGCCGACTTCACGGATTTGATCGCCGATCTCGTTGTTCAGTTCAGTAGGGAATGGACCGTCTCCGACACGGGTCGTGTATGCTTTTGAAACACCGACAACGTGATTGATCTTTGTAGGTCCGACACCTGAACCGATCGTCACTCCCCCTGCTACCGGGTTGGATGACGTTACGAACGGGTATGTACCCTGGTCGATATCGAGCATGACACCCTGTGCTCCTTCAAAAAGAACGCGGCGGCCGTTGTCGATCGCGTCGTTCAATACAACGGATGTGTCCACGACGTACTTCTTGATCTGCTGGCCGTACTCGTAGTATTCATCAAGGATATCCTCGATTTTGAATCCTTCTGTTTCATAGAAACGCTCTAGAAGGCGGTTCTTTTCTTCAAGGTTGCGTGCAAGCTTTTCTTCGAACGATGCACGGTCAAGAAGGTCGGCGATACGAATCCCGATACGTGCCGCTTTATCCATGTAGGCAGGTCCGATCCCTTTTTTCGTTGTACCGATCTTGTTGGCGCCTTTACGCTCCTCTTCCACTTCGTCAAGCTTCAGGTGGTAAGGAAGGATGACGTGCGCGCGGTTGCTGATTCGCAAGTTCTCAGTTGTAACGTCACGGTCATGTAAGTATTTAAGTTCCTTCACCAATGCCTTCGGATCGACGACCATGCCGTTCCCGATGACAGAAATCTTTTCATTATAAAAGATACCTGATGGAATTAAGTGCAGCTTATATGTTTCACCGTCAAATTTAATTGTATGTCCCGCGTTATTACCGCCCTGGTAACGTGCGATTACTTCTGCATGTTCAGAAAGGAAGTCAGTGATCTTTCCTTTTCCTTCGTCTCCCCATTGTGTTCCCACTACTACTACTGAAGACATAATAAGCACCTCCGACGGGAATTAGTATTCCCTCTTTTTTCAAACAAACTCATTTTATCAACTGAATAGAGGAAAGTCAATCAAAACACGAACATTATTATAGGTATTTATCTTTATGTTCGTAAAATCAACACCGCGGAATCACCGGCACAAGGTCACGCCCACCCACGCTGAAAGCCCGTCCCGCACCGCTTTAAAGCACTGCAGATAAAATGATAAAAAAGTATTAGCCCGAAATTTTTATTTTTGGTATGTTTAAATAAGCATTTTGAATTTTACATACAATTGGATATTGAGGTGAGTGAGATGATTAAGCGTTTTTTCAGTTATTACCGTCCCCACAGGCGGCTGTTTTACATAGATTTCTTTTGTGCCGTGCTGGTCGGACTGCTTGAACTCGGGTTCCCGATTGCGGTGTCCTGGTTCATTGACACCCTCCTGCCTGAAGGGAATTGGAGTACGATCATCGCCGTGAGCGCGGGTCTCCTGGTCCTGTATCTGCTCAGTTCGAGCATGCAGTTTGTCGTGAACTATTGGGGGCATAAGCTCGGGATCAACATCGAGACCGATATGAGGCGTGAGCTTTTCCACCATGTGCAGCGGCAGTCCTTCCGCTTCTTCGACAACACGAAGACCGGGCACATCATGAGCCGCGTGACGAATGACCTGATGGACATCGGCGAGCTTGCCCACCACGGGCCGGAGGATTTATTCATCGCCGTCATGACGTTCATCGGGGCCTTCTGGATCATGCTGACGATCAATGCGAAGCTCGCACTTGTCGCGATCATCATCGTCCCGTTCCTTGTCTGGCTGATTTCGGTTTCGAATATCAAAATGAATAGGGCATGGACAAAAATGTACGGCAACATCGCCGACGTGAACAGCAGGGTGGAGGACAGCGTGTCCGGGTCCCGTGTCGTGCAGTCCTTCACCAACGAACAATTCGAGATGGACCGTTTCAATGAAAACAACCAGTTCTTCCGTAAATCGAAGCTTAAAGCGTACAACGTCATGAGTGTGAACCTTTCTGGGATCTATATCACCACGCGTTTGATGACGCTTGTAATCCTTGTATACGGGGCTTGGCTGAGCTTCTCGGGTGCCCTTACCTACGGCGAGCTGGTCGCGTTCATCCTTTACATCAACGTCCTTTTCAAGCCAATCGATAAAATTTCCGCCCTGCTTGAGCTGTATCCTAAAGGGATGGCCGGCTTCAAGCGGTTCACGGAACTGATGGATATGGAGCCGGATATCGAAGACCGTCCGCACGCGGTGGAAGTGTCCACGTTAAGAGGCCGTATCGAGTTCGACCGCGTCCGTTTTGGCTACGAGCCGGACCGGCCGATCCTGAACGACCTGTCATTCGGGATCGAACCGGGGCAGACCGTCGCTTTCGTCGGTCCTTCAGGTGCGGGGAAAACGACGATCTGCTCGCTTATCCCGCGTTTCTACGATATCGAGTCAGGGGCCATCACCATTGACGGGATCGATGTCAGGGATATGACGAAAAAATCGCTCCGCTCCCAAATCGGGATCGTCCAGCAGGATGTATTCCTGTTTACAGGGACACTGCGTGAGAACATCGCGTACGGCAAACTGGATGCGACGCAGGAAGAGATCGAAGAAGCATCAAGGCGCGCCCATTTGACCGATCTGATTGCATCCCTTCCTGACGGGTACGATACCCAGATCGGTGAGCGAGGCTTGAAATTATCCGGCGGTCAGAAGCAGCGGCTGTCGATTGCAAGGATGTTCCTGAAGAACCCTCAGATCCTCATTCTCGATGAAGCGACTTCGGCACTTGATACCGAGACAGAAGCGATCATCCAGGAGGCGCTGAACGAATTGGCGAAAGACCGGACCACTCTGGTCATCGCCCACCGTCTGGCCACGATCCGTAAAGCGGACCGCATCCTCGTTGTCACTGAAAACGGCATTGCCGAGGACGGGACGCATGAAGAGCTTCTTTCGATTGAGGATGGGATTTTCACGAAGTTGCATGCTCATCAGCATGCGACGATATTGTAGTATTGTTTAGGGTCCAGGTGCGGGGTTGTGCTGCACCTGGTTTTTTTGTTGGCCCATGGCGGCTAGATATTGATTGTCGTTAATGATATGGTGGTTTTTATTGGATGTGCGTTTTGACAAATGGACCGTGGGCTTGATCTCAGAGGTATCGGCCGTGGTTAAAATCGGTTTTGATAATATATTGGGATTTTTGATAATAAATGGCCCGTTTTTGATAATATAATTGGATTTTTGATAATAAAGAGGCCGGTTTTGATAATATATCAGCTAAAATACCCCCGCCTCTGGTCAAAAAGCCGAACAGCAGCCCAGAAAACAGGCACTAACAACAAATCCAGCCCCACACCCTTTCAATGACTCAAAAGATTTTTTCAAAAAAAGAATTTAACAAGCTAAAAAAACCAAGCATATGACTCCATGCTTGGTTTTTTGCTTCTAACTCTATTAATAAAACAGCGGAGGCCGGTCTAAGCCCCCGGCGGAACCCCGGAATCATCAAACCGCCGTTCCAGATTGACGAATTTGTTGTATTCTTTCACGAACGCGAGCGAGACGTTCCCGACCGGGCCGTTACGCTGCTTGGCGATGATGATTTCGATGATGTTTTTATTTTCGGCATCATGATCGTAGTAATCTTCACGGTAGAGGAAGGCTACGATATCGGCATCCTGCTCGATACTCCCTGATTCACGGATATCGGACATCATCGGACGCTTGTCCTGACGCTGCTCGACTCCACGAGAAAGCTGTGACAGGGCGATGACCGGCACCTCAAGCTCACGGGCGAGCCCTTTCAATGAACGGGAAATTTCGGAAACCTCCTGCTGACGGTTCTCGCCTCCGCGGCCATTCCCCTGGATCAGCTGCAGGTAGTCGATCAGGATCATGCCGAGTCCGTGTTCCTGTGCCAGACGGCGGCATTTGGAACGGATCTCCCCGACTTTTATCCCCGGCGTATCGTCGATATAGATACCGGCATTCGAGAGGCTTCCCATTGCCATCGTCAGCTTTCTCCAGTCCTCATCGGTCAGGTCACCGGTACGGAGGTTCTGGGCATTGATGTTGCCTTCGGCGCAGAGCATACGCATGACGAGCTGCTCCGCTCCCATCTCCAGCGAGAAGATTGCAACGTTTTCCTTCGCCTTTACCGCGACGTTCTGCGCGATGTTCAGGGCGAAGGCGGTTTTACCCATCGATGGACGGGCGCCGACGATGATCAGGTCGTTTCGCTGGAACCCGGCCGTCATATGATCGAGGTCCGCGAAGCCGGTCGGTATCCCGGTGACGTCCCCTTTACGGTTGGTGAGTGTTTCGATATTGTCGTACGTCCGGACAAGCACGTCCTTGATGTTGTGGAAGGCACCGGCATTCTTGCGCTGGGCAACTTCCATGATGCTTTTTTCCGCTTCCCCGAGGAGGGCATCGACTTCATCCTCTCGGGCATAGCCGTCGGATGCAATGTCGGTCGCCGTGCGGATGAGTCTTCTCAGCAAGGACTTTTCTTCTACGATTTTCGCGTAGTACTCGATATTGGCAGCAGTCGGTACCGACCCTGCAAGCTCACTCAAATAAGCGACCCCGCCGACATCCTCAAGTTCTTTGGCGGCTGCCAGTTCTTCTGTCACGGTGATGAGGTCGACCGCTTTACCGCCATCCCCGAGCTTCAGCATGACATTGAATATTTTCTGATGAGAGTGACGATAGAAATCTTCTGGGATCAGTCCTTCAGAAGCCGTCGTCAATGCACTCGGTTCCAGGAAGATGGCACCGAGCACAGCTTGTTCCGCTTCAATGTTCTGAGGGGGGATCCGTTCTTGCAGCATCTCATTCATTTATACATTACCTCCATTTCGAAAAACAGGTGGAAGAGCTTTTTATAATAAAAACGTTCATTACTTTATTCCTACCGAAAAAATGTGACCGGGAGAAAATCCGATCACATTTTTATCAAACTATATTCATTTTATCATGTTTTTCGCTAAATGAATTTACCAAATTTCGTATGTTCGGGAAATTATTCTTCGGTTACGTGCACTTTCAGTGTAGCCGTCACGTCTGTATGCAGCTTCACAGGTACATTAGTGAAGCCCAGTGAACGGATTGCATCGTTCATTTCGATCTTGCGCTTGTCCACTTTGATACCGTGTGCTTTTTTCAGGACATCGGCGATTTGCTTGCTTGTGATTGAACCGAACAGGCGGCCGCCTTCACCGGACTTCGCTTTCATTTCGACTGTAAGCTCCTCAAGCGTCCCTTTTAGTTTCTTTGCTTCTTCCAGTTCTTCCTGGGCAAGCTTCTCTTCTTTTTTCTTCTGGCCTTCAAGCTGGCCGACATTGGCGTTTGTCGCCTCTACCGCAAGTCCTTTTTTAAGAAGGAAGTTGTGGGCGTAACCGTCCGCCACATTTTTCACTTCTCCTTTTTTCCCTTTACCTTTAACATCTTTCAGAAAAATTACTTTCATGTCTCTTTTCTCCCTTCGAAATATTCATCTAGTGCTTCTTTTAACTGTTGTTCCGCTTCCCCAACAGATATTTCTTTTAATTGAGTGGCAGCATTCGTCAGATGTCCGCCGCCGTTCAGGTTTTCCATGATGATCTGGACGTTCACATCCCCGAGGGAACGTGCGCTGATCCCGACCGTTTCCGGATCCCTTTTTGAAATGACAAAGGAAGCAACGACCTCATCCATTGTGAGGAGTGTATCTGCCGCCTGGGCGATAAGGACGGAATCATAGATGACATCCTCGGATGCCTTCGCAATCGCCACGCCTTTATGATGGAACTCGACCGACTCGATCAGGCGTGCCCGTTTGATATAGGTCTCGACGTCCTCTTTTAAAAACTTCTGGACGAGGACGGTGTCCGCACCCTGTGCCCTTAAGTAGGAAGCCGCGTCGAAAGTCCTTGATCCCGTTCGGAGCGTGAAGCTTTTCGTGTCGACGATGATGCCGGCAAGAAGGGACGTGGCTTCAAGCATCGAGATCTTCTCGTGCTTCGGCTGATATTCAAGGAGCTCGGTCACAAGCTCCGCAGTCGAGGAAGCATAAGGTTCCATATAGACGAGCAGCGGATTCTTGATGAAATCCTCGCCGCGTCTGTGATGGTCGATGACGACGACCTTATCGATTTTATTCAACAATTTTTCTTCGATGACAAGCGACGGCTTATGCGTGTCGACGACGACGAGCAATGTATCATCCGTCGCCATTTCAAGCGCTTCTTCCGGTGTGATGAAGCGTGAGTACAGATCGGAATTATTCTTGATTTCCCTCATCATCCGTTTGACTCCATTGTCGATTTCATTGAAGTTCAGGACGACATACCCTTCGCGCTGGTTCATCTGGGCGACCTTGCGAATCCCGATCGCTGCTCCGATCGCATCCATATCAGGGTGCCTGTGCCCCATGATGATGACTTTATCGCTTTCGATCATCGTTTCACGCAGTGCATGCGAGATGACGCGGGCACGCACCCTTGTGCGTTTTTCCATCGGGTTCGTCTTGCCCCCGTAGAATTTGACCTTTCCGTTCGTCTGCTTGATGGCGACCTGATCGCCTCCGCGGCCAAGGGCAAGATCGAGGCTTGACTGGGCAAGCGTCCCCAGTTCAGGAAGGGAAGGCACCCCGGTGCCGACCCCGATGCTCAAAGTAAGCGGGACATTTTGTTTCGATGTCGTTTCGCGGACATCATCGAGAATCCCGAACTTTTCTTTTTCCAGAACCTGAAGGATCTTTTCATTGATGACCGCAACAAAACGCTCGGAAGAAACACGCTTTAAGAAAACGCCGTACTCTTTTGCCCATTTATTTAAGATGGAGGTCACCAGGCTGTTCAGGCTGCTGCGGGTCTGGTCATCCATCCCCTGTGTCAATTCATCATAGTTATCAAGGAAGATGATTGCAATATTAGTCCGTTCTTCATGGAATTGCTTCTCGATTTCCTTTTGCTCGGTGACATCAAAGAAGTAAAGAAGCTTTTCTTTCAGCTTCAATATGACATGATATTTCCGTTCATTCAGCGTAATGATCTCCGAGTCCACTTCCTGCTTGATGAGCGGCACAAGATTCTCGGCCACGTCATAGAGCGAGCGGCCCACGACGGTATCCTCATTAAAGCAAGATGCAAGGAATGGGTTTGTCCATTCGATGTAGTACTCATCGTTGATCAGCATGATCCCGATCGGCATTTCCATCAATGCCTCTTCACCGACACGCTTCACCCGGTAGGATAGGGTGGAGATATATTCTTCCGTCTCCTCATGGGACCTTTTTTCAAAATAAAAGGCGAGGAAAAACGCGCATCCAAAGACGATCAACCCGATTAACGAAATAATCCATTTGTAAAAAGCGACCGCTACTAACAAGAGAGCTGCTAATATAGCTAGACCGTACAATGGGTAACGGATCATTCGCTTATTAAAATAAGATGGCATGATTTCAGCTCCTGGAACTTAAATTATATATTTTATGACTTACGCTGCAGTCGTTCTCTCAGATTGAATCCTAAGTCAATTATACCTAAAATTCTCACGATATAAAGGAGTGGGAACGAAATGATTGTAATTCCTACCAAAATCCCCTTCGACCAGCCCTTGTAATGGGCGAAGAAATAAAGGAATGACAGGCCCTGCACAGCCATCAGTGTCTGCAGGACATAAAGCACATTCAAGATTGCCGTATACAAATAGGTGCCTTCTTCGGGCTGGGCGATCATCGATACGACCAGGACGAGCAGATAGTACCACAGGATGCTTTTAGGCAGCATCCATTCCCTGAACGGCTTGAAGACCGGTACCGGGATACCCAGCCTTTTCAAGATTGGGAAGTTAATCACGATGATCAGGAGGGCACCGATCGCTGCCATTCCCAGGAATAGAGCGGGCATCAGTGTCTGGATCAACTGGATGGAACTGTTCAGGCTCTCGATAATCCTCTGATCCTGCTCCTGCCCCACCTGTTCGAGCAATGAATAATATGTAGTTTTAGACTCTTTCAAACTGTCTTCCACAATATTTATATTGAAAAAAGCAATCGATAAAACAAAACCGATGACGATATTGATCAATAATATGAACGTGGATGACAAGAATATTCTTAGTTTATCCCATTTGTTCCTGATCCCCCAGCCCATCACAAGAGCCAATGATCCGAATGCCAGTCCTAGCGGAAGCGCGACCGGTCCCCCGACTAAAAAGCTGAGCAGCATCGCCCCCAAGAGGACATAAAGGGAATTCGCGAATGAATGGCTTGCACTGAAAAAGATCAGCGGCAGCGGCAAAACGAAAAATGCCACCGTTCCGAGGAAAGGCACGTACAGCACCATAAGTAATAAAACGGTGAAGATGGCGAGCATTAATGCCCCTTGCGTTATAACACGAGTATTTTTCAACAGCTAACTCTCCCAACATTATTTTCAAACGAAACATCCATAACAGAATAATCATATCAATTTTACCGATGAATTTCATCTGACGGGCATTTGTTAAGTCGTAAAAAAGATGCCCCCGCATGACATCCTTCTTTTTCCTTAGTATATACTCCCTTAGCACAAGAGTATTCCTGAGGCAATAAGTTGGATGATGCTGAGGCACCTGCCTGTATTATTGAATTTTAAACTTCTGAATGGAATCCTGCAGTTCCTGACTGAGATCTGTCAGGTGTTCCGCTGCTTCTGTAACAGAGTGGATGGCCCTCAGTTGTTCCTCTGAGGAAGCATTCATCTCTTCACAGGAAGCCGCTGTCTGCTCTGCCGTGGCCGCCATCAGCTGGATGACATTGACGACTTCATCTTTATCCAGGTTGATCTGGCCAACCTGCTTGTACATCTGTTCAATCTCGGTCTGCATCGTTTTCATCAGAGCGGACGTTTGATCGAAGACATCGTTTGTTTTCTGGATGACCCCGAACTGGACCTCGAAGGTTTCCTTTGTCTTCGCCATCTCATCGACCGCCTGATTCGACCCCTGCTGTATTTCGCTGATTGTGCCTTTTACCTGCTCGGTTGCCTGAACCGACTGATCGGCAAGCTTCCTCACTTCGTCGGCAACGACCGCAAATCCTTTCCCGTGCTCGCCTGCCCTTGCCGCTTCAATGCTCGCATTCAGGGCAAGAAGATTTGTCTGTGCGGATATATCGGTGATCGTCTCCATGACGGATTCAATCGTCTTCACTTTGGATTCAAGGCTTATGATGACTTTTTCCATAGAAGAGATATATTCTTTGGAAGAATGATAGGCTCCGATCAGTTCTTCCACCTGATCCATCCCGATCCTGTTCATTTCATCCGCTTTACCGGCCATTTCAGCCATGATTTTAGAGTTGTCATACACTTCATTGATGCGAGTCCCGAGAAGCTCGGACTTCTGATGTGCGCTCTCGGAATCGGCCGCAGACTGGGATGCACCGTGTGCGATTTCACTCACGACCGTTGCCATTTCCTCGCTTGACGCATTGGTTTCTTCCGATACCGCACTCAAGCTTTCAGCCGACTGGCGGACGTTCATGACCGACGCCTGGACGACTTTGATCGTATCTCTCATACTCGAAATCATCTTATTCAGATCAGCCGCAAGAAGACCTGTTTCATCTTTAGAATGGATCGACGACTGAATGGACAGATCCCCGGTGGCAACCTCCGTCACCGTCTTCTGCAACGCTTTGATCGGCTTGGTCATCTTGTCTGAGACAAATACGACCATGATCAGCATGACAACAAGTGCCGCCAGCCCGGTGATGAGCAATAGGCGGTCAATTTCCTTCGATGACTCTAAAAGAGCATCCTTCTCATAAGCGGATCCGACCTTCCAATTCGTCTTCGGAACCGTATTGTAGACGAGCACCTTCTTCTCGCCGTCCAATTCATAGTGAATCGTACCCTGCTTGTTTTCAGACTCGAGCATCTCTTTAATGAATGGGCGGTCAGATAGATTTTCCCCGCGCAATGTAGGATGGACAATCGCTGTTCCGTCGAGTCCAAATAGGAACGGGTAACCTTCATAGCCAAGTTCCATATCGGACACACGATCCGTCAGTTTCGTCAGATTCACATCGACACCAATGACACCGATGATTTGGTTATCCGACACAACCGCCTTCGATGCCGTGATGATATACTCTTCCGTTGCCGTATCGATATAAGGCTCACTCCACACAACGCCGGATTTCGCTTCCACAGCATCCATATACCAGTCACGGCTCGTCGGATCGAAATCATCCGGCAGATCGACAGCAGGTACGATTTTAAGCTGCTTGGTCGGGGATGCGATATAAACCGACGTCGCCTCCTGGTACAAGCTCAGATAATTGTTAAAATCCGACTGGATATCTGCATACAGTTCCGTATCCTGGGCAGCATCCACCTCGGGATCAATCTGCGCCTTCGAGTAATTCTTCAATACATTCGAAACCGAATACTGGTTCAGGCTCTTCTCATACTGTTCAAGGAACAGCTGCACCGAGCTATTCAGCTCCTTCACGACTCCCTGCGTCTGCCCAATCACCTGATCCTCCGTCTTCATCCGCGTCTGCCAGCTCGTAATCGCTATGATCGCGACCAGCGATGTAATGAACAAGACAGAGAAGACCATGATGAGTTTCGCCCTTATGGAGGACAGCTTCAGTGAGTCTTTATTTTGTTGTCTCTTTTTCTTTTGTTTCTTTTTTTCCACTCGTCTTCCCCCTAAATCCCTATAAGTCTCTCCTGTTGTTTATCGACAGGATTCGTCAAGGTTTAACAGGGGGTGGGGATTTTGGTGGATTGGTTTTTTGCTGGAAATTAGGGAGTGGGGGATGTTTTTTTCCTGGAATGTGGGGTGAGGATGGGATCGAGATTGGGTTCGCTGGCTGCTTGGTGTTGAAGTTGGATCTGAGGATGGGGGAGGTTGGGACTTGATTGGGGGAAAACCGGTTTTTGATAATAAAATTGGATTTTTGATAATATAATGGCTGTTTTTGATAATATTTTGGTTTTTGATAATATAATGGCTGTTTTTGATAATATATCATTCGGAGCGCTCTAAATAGCTGCCCTTTTCAACGAAATAACAACTATTTTCATCATTTAAAAAAGTTTTTGACAAATCACACCGCTTTTTCAACATAAAAACACAAAAAAACAGCAGGAACAATCGTCCCAGCTGTTTTATCCGTTCAATTATTCACCGCTAACGTATGGAAGCAATGCCATTGTACGAGCGCGCTTGATCGCACGAGTCAACTTACGTTGGTACTTAGCGTTTGTTCCAGTTACACGACGTGGAAGAATTTTTCCACGCTCAGAGATGAATTTCTTAAGAAGATCCACATCTTTGAAATCGATATGTGTAATTCCGTTTGCTGTGAAGTAGCATACCTTACGGCGTCTACGTCCACCTCTACGTCCTCCTGCCATGTGATTCGCCTCCTATCATTTTAAATTATTCGTATCGTTCGTTTAGAATGGCAGATCATCATCAGAAATGTCGATCGGCTGACCGTCATTTGCAAATGGATCCTCATCTACACGTGTGTAGTTATTATTGTTGTTGTTGTTATTGTTGCGCTGTTGATTCTGATTCTGACTATAAGGATTTCCCTGGTCACGCTGACCTCCACCCGAATAGCCCGGACTTCCTCCACGATCGCCTTGGTTCGCATTTCGCGGTTCCAAGAATTGAACACTTTCCGCCACAACTTCCGTCATGAACACACGGCGTCCATCTTGTCCTTCGAAATTACGAGTCTGGATGCGACCGTCAACGCCAGCTAAGCTGCCTTTTTTAAGAAAGTTTGCTACATTCTCTGCAGGGCGACGCCATACAACACAATTAATAAAATCTGCTTCACGTTCTCCTGATTGATTCGTAAAACTACGATTCACGGCAAGTGTGAACGATGCAACAGCCACTCCATTCGGAGTGTATTTTAATTCAGGGTCTTTGGTTAAACGCCCTACTAATACAACTCGGTTCATCATCAGAATCAACCCCTTCCTTCCAGAATCCTGTTTCATATGAAACATTCACAGAAGTATATCTTAAAAAACGTTCGGATTATTCTTCGTCTTTAACAACGATATGACGGATAATGTCGTCACTGATCTTAGCCAAACGATCGAATTCGTTTACAGCTTCAGTGTTAGCGTTCATCTTCACTAGTTGGTAGAAACCATCACGGAAATCGTTGATTTCATACGCTAAACGACGTTTACCCCAATCTTTTGACTCGATGATCTCCGCACCGTTAGTTGTTAGAACGTTATCGAAACGCTCAACTACTGCTTTCTTTGACTCATCGTCAATGTTTGGGCGGACAATGTACATTAGTTCGTACTTTCTCATCTGAATGTCACCTCCTCGTGGACTATGCGGTCCTTTCATTACGAAAGGACAAGGAGCAATGCGTTCATTACTCACGAAATAAAATTATAGCACAGCTTTTCTAGTATTGCAATATATCGTAGAAAAACTGATAGATTTTATAGGGAGGCGGTTTTGAATTTTTGTGAGAGATTTTGCTTTCCGTGGGGGAAGATCTTTCGGTAGTGATGCGGAGGCGTGATTCACGCTGCGGAGGCGGAATTTCGATAAAACTCGGCGTCCTTTGATAATAAAATTTCATTCTCAATAATAAAACGTTAATCGTGATCGTTTTGAAGCCTTGCTGATAATAGAAAAAGAGGATTCGATAATAAATCCTTAAAATTTGAAAATAAATGTTTGAATTTCGATAATAAACTTTCCGTTTTCGATAATAAGACAAGTTGCATAGCAGTCAGACTGCTTCAATTCACTAAAAAACACTTCCACCCAGCTATTTTCGTTAATTTTTTTATGCAGATTGCCTGAATCTAAATGCTTTTTTACCAAAAACGATCAAACTTCTGCTCAAAACTTGAAAAAAGCATAAAAAAGACCGGAGTCGCCCCCGGCCTTTCAACAATCTCTTACACATTAAAACGGAAGTGGATAACGTCTCCGTCTTTTACTAGATATTCTTTCCCTTCAAGGCGGACTTTACCGGCTTCCTTGGCTGCTCCCATTGTTCCTGCTTCAACCAGGTCAGCATAGGAGACGGTTTCGGCGCGGATGAAGCCTCTTTCGAAGTCGGAGTGGATGACTCCGGCACATTGAGGGGCTTTCATGCCTTCGCGGAATGTCCAAGCGCGGACTTCCTGTACACCTGCCGTGAAATAAGTAGCAAGGCCAAGAAGCGAATAAGTTGCACGGATCAGCTGATCAAGGCCGGATTCTTCGATTCCTAGCTCCTGAAGGAACATCGCTTTCTCTTCATCATCAAGTTCAGCGATCTCAGACTCGATTTTTGCACAGACAACGATAACTTCTGCGTTGTCTTCTTTCGCAAATTCGCGGACCTTTTGCACGTATTCATTATCTGATGGATCTGCGATTTCATCTTCGCTTACATTCGCTACATACAATACCGGCTTTGAAGTCAGAAGGTGAAGCTGCTTCACAAGCTTCATCTGCTCTTCTGAGAATTCAACCGTACGTGCCGGCTGTTCCGCTTCAAGAACTTCTTTCAGCTTCACAAGGATATCATGCTCGAATACCGCTTCTTTATCTTTTTGCTTGGCCATCTTCTGGACGCGCGCAAGACGCTTGTCAACTGTTTCAAGATCGGCAAGGATCAATTCAAGATTGATGACTTCGATATCAGCGATTGGATCCACTTTACCGGAAACGTGCGTGATGTTGTCATCGGCAAAACAGCGGACAACCTGACAGATTGCGTCAACCTGGCGAATATGGGATAAGAATTTGTTTCCAAGTCCTTCCCCTTTACTCGCTCCTTTTACGATTCCCGCGATATCGGTGAATTCAAAAGCAGTAGGAACGGTCTTCTTCGGCTGAACAAGCTCAGTCAATTTATCGAGACGGTGATCGGGCACCTCTACAATTCCCACGTTTGGATCGATTGTACAGAAAGGATAGTTAGCAGATTCTGCGCCTGCTTTTGTGATTGCGTTAAAAAGTGTTGATTTACCTACATTCGGCAGCCCAACAATACCAGCTGTTAAAGCCATTTCGGTCACTCCTCTTATTGTTCTTATCTATGAAAAAATCGTGATTGATGTTAACTCTTCCAAATGGTCGAACCCTTCACAATTATAGAGATAATAGGAGGAAAAGACAAGTAGGCAGAAAAGCGGAGGGGCTTTGCAAAGGGGCGTGTGTCATAAGACAAATCGGCCGTCAAGGCGTTCTTTGCCTTCTTGGACGAGTTGGCTTATGACATGTGCCTCTAAGCCCCGCAGCTGGACAGGTCTCAGCCGCAGGAGTCTTAGCATTCCAACTCCAGTCAACTGCTGGAATCCCAAAAAAAGTCAATCAACCAACGGCTCTGCTTATTCAAAAAAATAAAAGACACCCCGTTCAAAACGGCAGGTGTCCGGAATATTTCAATAGTGTGCCGAACCCTTGTGGCAAGAGGATTAAGCGTAAGGGGTTAGGGGTATGAAAAGAGTAATCAATCCTGGGCACTTTCCAGTACTTTTTTCATTTTTTTCGTAAAATCCCTCCGGGGGATCATGACGCTGTGGCCGCAGCCTTCGCATTTGATGCGGATATCCATGCCGAGACGGATTACTTTCCAGCGATTGACTCCGCAAGGGTGGGGCTTCTTCATCTCTACTACATCATTTAATTGGAACGTTTTTGGCTCCATCAGCCTTCCTCCTGTCCAAGTCTTTTTTTATCATGATGGGGATCGGCGTGAAAATCCTCATTCCTCGAATACATGACCATACGAGGGAACGGAATTTCAATACCATTATTATCCAGAACGATTTTCACATCTTTACGGATCATCCTGGCAATATACCAGTGTCTCATCGGCACGGTTTCAGCCACGATCCGAATCACAACATCTGATGCCCCTAGTGTCTGGACACCGAGAAGTTCCGGAGGATTCACCAGGTCTTCATATTTCTGAGGAAGGGTGATAAGAAGATCCTGTATGACTTTTTCCGCCTCCTCTATGTTTTCCTCGTAGGCAATACTGACATCCACGACAGCAATGCTGTTATGAATCGAGTAGTTCGTCACTTCCGTAATATTACCGTTCGGGAAGATATGAAGTTCGCCTGTCCAGCTTTTGATCTTCGTCGTACGAAGGCCGATTTCTTCAACCGTCCCTTCGGCGGATCCAATCCTGACATAATCACCAACGGAAAACTGATCTTCAAAGATGATGAAGAAGCCGGTGATAATATCACGAACAAGGTTCTGCGCACCGAAACCGATGGCAAGACCGACGATCCCGGCACCGGCGATCAATCCTTTAATATCGATGCCAAGCGTCGACAGGATTGTCATTAAACTGATGAAGTAAACCACATAGGTCAATACATTCTCCAGTAGTTTCAGCAAAGTGGCCTCGCGCCGCTCCGAGAATTTGAGAGGGGCTTTCGAACGCACCCTGAATATATTCCGGATCGCTGAGCGTCCAAGTTTTAACGCGATATATGTAATCAGCATGATTGCGACGATCTTAATCGCATTTGTACCCAGCGCGACCCATAGATCATTGTCGATTATTTTATCCACGGTGTCATCAACCGTCTTTTTAACATCATCAGTAGTAGTGGCTGCCATATATATGAATCACCTGCTTTTTCAGTAATGAAGTTACGTTATATTCTATCAAGTTTCCCGAACCTTGGGTAGTTCTAACCTATACTTTCAAATTTAGACGAAATTTTTTATTTTATGAAAAATCATCCTCCTTTATGTATGAAAAAACAATATCGACCGTATACTGTTAAAAACTCTTTCCCGGAAACCTACCAATCAAAGGAGTGGAAGTCATGAATCTTAAAAAAGGATTATTCGAACGGAAAACCGAACCCTTCAGGGTGTATCATCAAGATGAACACGCGGCAAGGGATCTTTCCGTTCAATTGGCATCCATCCTTCCCACCCTTTACCGGACGCGTCCGATTGTATTTGTGTGTATCGGCACCGACCGCTCGACCGGCGATTCGCTGGGGCCGTTGGCAGGAACGTTATTATCCGAGCAGGGAATGGGGATTTTTCATGTATACGGTACGCTCGATGATCCCATCCATGCCGTTAACCTTGAAGAAAAGCTGCGGGAGATCAAGTCAAAGTACATCAATCCATTCATCATCGGCATCGATGCCTGCCTCGGAAGACTGAAAAGCGTGGGTGCGATTCAATTGTGTGACGGACCTTTGAAGCCGGGTGCAGGAGTCAATAAAGAACTCCCCGAAGTCGGGAACGTGCATTTGACCGGAATAGTGAATGTCAGTGGATTCATGGAATTCTTTGTTTTACAGAATACACGGTTAAATCTTGTGATGAAAATGGCGAAGACGATGGTGGAAGCCATCGTGCTCGCTGAAGAGGTCATCGAGAGAAGAAATGCGATCAGCATCGAGAATTGGCGGGAAGAATTGCATTAACCGAAAAGCGGAGGCGGCTCGCCCAGAGACGACAAGCATAAGACGGAACCCCGAAAAGGCACTTTTTTTCTTTTCGGGGTTCTTGGCCTTTTCGGGGTTCTTGGCTTATGACCTCGAGTCTCTAGCCGCCGCAGCTGGACAATAAAAACGGGAGGCGTGCGGTGCCTCCCGTTTTTTATTTAAAAATATAATTGATAAGCATGTATTACCCCTACGACAAGAGCGACCACGATGATTCCAGGCAGCAGATTGGCTACACGTATTTTCGTGATCCCGATCAGGTTCAAGCCGATGGCAAAAATCATGATTCCACCCGTCGAAGTCATTTCAACAATGTATGTATCCATCAGTTCCTGAGGCACCCATTGATGAATCTGAGTGGCAAATAAGGCGATCAGCCCCTGATACAGAACGACTGGGATCGCTGAAAACATGACCCCGATCCCCAGAGTGGTCGTCAAAATCAACGACGTGAAGCCATCGATGATCGACTTTGTATAGAGGACATCATGATCTCCCCTTATCCCGCTGTCCAACGCGCCGATGACGGCCATCGCACCGATCACAAAGATCAATGTAGCGGTCACGAAGCCTTGTGAGATGGATGTTTCTTTCTTGCTTCCCATCTTTTTTTCAAGCCAGGTGCCGACAGCATTCAGCTTGTCCTCGAGGTTCATCCATTCCCCCCAGGCAGCACCCAGTGCAAGGCTGATGATGACGATGAGGAAGTTCTCACTTTTGAGGCCCATCTGCAGGCCAAGTACCACGACCGCCAACCCGATCGCTTTCATCACCGTTCCTTTCATGTTCTCAGGAATCCGGTGTAGAAAAAACCCAAGCAGTGTTCCGATGATAATACAAATTCCGTTTACGATCGTTCCTAAAAGCACCATTTTCGTTCCCCTCAATCAAAATAGAAATAGTAAAAGGGAAGAGGACCGGCCTCCAATTTTTGAAGGCCAGTCCTTTCTCTTGTCATGACAACTTATTTATCCTGCAGCAGTTCCAAAATCCGGTTCAAATCTTCCTGCGAGAAGAACTCAAGTTCAATTTTCCCCTTCTTCTTGGATTGCTTGATCGTTACCGTAGTACCGAATCGCTCCTGGAGCATCGTTTCCTGTTCTTTGATGAAGACATCCTTTTTCTTCTCCGGAGGCTTTGTTTCACGTGAAACATTCCCGTTCATCTCGCCTATAAGTTTCTCAAGCTGCCGTACGTTCAGTGATTCTTTCAGAATGCGGTTCACCAGTGCGGACAGGTTCTTTTTATTCTTCAAACCGAGCAGTGCACGTCCGTGACCCATCGTTAATTTCCCTTCGGAAATCAATTCCTGAATGGGCGCGGGCAGGGAGAGAAGCCTGATGTGGTTAGCGATATGGGGACGGCTTTTTCCAAGGCGCTTCGCCACTTCTTCCTGGGTGATCTTCAGCTTATCCATCAGCATCTGATAGGCTGCTCCCTCTTCGATCGGAGTCAGATCCTCCCGCTGAAGATTCTCGAGTACGGCAAGCTCCATCATCTGCTGATCGTTCAGTTCCCGGACGACAACAGGTACAACGTCCAATTTTGCAGCGGTCGCTGCGCGGTAACGCCTTTCACCGACTACGATTTCGTATCCTTTGATTGATTTCCTGACAATGATCGGCTGCAAGATTCCGTGCTCCAAAATCGATTCCTTTAATTCCTCGATTGCAGCAGGCTCAAAAATCTTGCGTGGCTGATAAGGATTCGGCCGTATATCTTTCAGCTTTACCTCTTGAACGGTTTCTTCACTTTGAGTCGTTTGTACGTTTTGAAAAAGGGCGTTGATACCCTTTCCTAAACCTTTAGCCATTCGTCACCACTTCCTTTGCCAGTTCTAAATAAACTTCCGCTCCCCTGGACTTCGCATCATAAATAATGATCGGTTCACCGTGACTCGGTGCTTCACTCAAACGGACATTACGAGGGATGATCGTGCGGTACACTTTATCTTGAAAGTACTTCTTCACCTCTTCAATGACTTGAATACCCAGGTTTGTGCGGGCATCAAGCATGGTCAGCAGCACCCCGTCGATCATCAGATCATGATTGAGGTGTTTTTGAACGAGGCGGACGGTACTCAAGAGCTGACTCAGCCCTTCGAGGGCATAGTACTCACATTGGACAGGAATGACGACAGCATCAGAGGCTGTCAGCGCATTGATCGTCAAGAGACCCAAAGACGGAGGGCAGTCAATAATAATATAGTCAAAATCACCTTTGACTTTTTCTAATGCTTTCTTTAATCGAACTTCACGAGAAATGGTCGGGACGAGTTCAATTTCTGCCCCTGCCAATGAAATGGTAGCAGGTACGATGGAAAGATTTTCGACTTTTGATTGTTTGATTGTTTCCTTTACGTCGACATCATCCACCAGCACATCATAAATGCATTGATGCACATCGCCTTTTTCCACTCCAACACCACTCGTGGCGTTTCCTTGGGGATCGATATCTACAAGCAGGACTTTTTGTCCTATGTATGCAAGGCATGCTCCCAAATTGACGGAGGTGGTCGTTTTTCCCACGCCGCCTTTCTGGTTGGTCACCGCTATTATTCTTCCCAAGGTTGTCACCTACCTTTTGACGTCCTAGATTGGTCGTTTTTTCTACACAGTATTCTTCTATTCTATCAAAATTCGCAGAGAAATGTCTGATTCTTTTTTGAAAATATTGAAAGCTTCTTTTTCAATATTTGGAAAAAATCAAATCTATTAAATAGGGAAGTAGATTTCTGTTGTAAATTGTCATATTTCCGTGGAAATTTTTTTATATGTATCTCTATGGTGGAGGTGATAATATCTGTGACCGTTCCTTTCCGCTGCAGGCACTTGCTTTTCCGCGGGGAGGAAGTCGACCTTTCCTCTATAGCCCCTCGGAGTCAAGTGCCTTCCGCTTCAATCCACTCCCTGTTCTTTACTTTGCCACCATACGCTACTATACATTTTAAACGAGCAATGATTAACCCTCAGAGCGATATTCGTGTACCTGTTTTCACTAAATAAATAGATACCGTAATTTTTTTGAACTAGTAAGCATTTTAAATTGAATCTGGGAACTTGATTCACCCCTGCACCAGCTGTTGGTTGGAGTGAAAGACTGACTTCTGCGGAGAAGTGGCAAATGTGATACACAGCAGGGAGGTACGACCGAGGAGGATCACGGGTCACCCGCGGAAAGCGAATTCTTTCATGGAAACCCACTGCGGTAATAAGAACTAAATTACAATTCCACTAAAGTTGGTGCAAATAAAAAAGCAAGAAACACACATCTCTGTTTCTCGCTTTTTATGAATCTATTTCTTTTTGGGAATGCGGATGGTAAATTGATAGAATTCGTCGTGCTCTTCTTCCTCGGCGTTGAGGTTGATGCCGCTGTCGGACACCATGGAGAGAGACTGACGGATTGTATTGACGGCTATACGCATGTCCTTTGAGAATGCCTTGCGTTTCGGCTTCGGTTTCGGGGCGGAGCCTTCCAGCATCTTCACGACCCGGTCTTCTGTCTGCTTGACATTCAGGTTCTTCTCGATGACTTCGCCGAGGAGCTGGATCTGCTTTTCGGTTTTTTTCAATGGAATCAATGCACGCGCATGGCGTTCCGTAATTTTCTTATCCAATAATGCATGATGAATTTCTTCTGGAAGCTTTAGGAGACGAAGCTTGTTTGCCACTGTGGACTGTCCTTTTCCTAAGCGCTGAGCAAGTGCTTCCTGAGTCAAATTGTGCAGCTCCAGCAATTTACCGTAGGCGATTGCTTCTTCAATCGGGGAAAGCTCTTCCCTTTGCAGGTTTTCGATTAAAGCCACTGAAGCCGTTTCGGTATCGCTGAGGTTCTTGACGATGGCCGGGACGGTTTCCCAGCCAAGCTTTTGAACAGCCCTGTACCGTCGTTCACCAGCGATAATTTCGTATTGTTCGTCATCAGCCTGCCTGACGACGATCGGCTGTATGATTCCATGCGTGTGGATGGTTCTTGACAGCTCTTCTATTTTTTCATCATTAAAAACGGTTCTTGGTTGAAAGCGATTGGGAACGATTTGTGCGACGGGGATCTTCTTCACCTCATCGCGGTCTTCCACTTCCACTACACTTGATTCTTCAGATTCAACATCTTGCTCTTTTTCACCCAGACCAAAAAAACGAGAGAAAGGATGCTTCATCTTCCTACACCACCTTTAAGAAACTCCCTATATTATGATTCTCTAAAATATGACAAATTCCTGCCTCTTCTAGACATATTCACTCAGGATCATTACAGTTCAAGCATACCATTTTTCCTATAAGAGCAGAACCACTATGGGGACCGTTCTTATTCCAACGGTAATTTATTCGGCGTTCCCGGTTTTCTCGGGTACTTATTAGGTGTTTCTTTCACTTTGTTTATTTTCACGATATTCCGTTCGCTTTCTTCTTCTGGAAGGACAAATGAAAAGACTTTTTCCGTCTGGCCCCCAAGCGTCGCAATCGCTTTTTTCCCTATGTTCATTTCTTCACCGGCACTGGCAGCCTTCATTGCCACGAATGACCCGCCTTTTTTGACGAGCGGGAGACAAAGTTCGCTCAGTACGGACATTCTCGCGACTGCCCTTGCCGTCACAACATCATAGGATTCGCGGTGTTCCTTCTTTTTCCCGAAGGTCTCTGCCCGGTCGTGAAAGAAGTTGGTATTCTCGAGTCCCAGTTCATTTGATAAGTGATTCAGGAACGAGATCCGCTTATTCAATGAGTCTACAATCGTGATATGCAGGTGGGGGAAGCAGATTTTCAAGGGGATGCTCGGAAACCCTGCACCCGCTCCCACATCGCATACGGATACGACATCTGAGAAGTCGATATAGAATGCTGCACTGATTGAATCATAGAAGTGTTTCAGATACACTTCTTCCTTGTCCGTGATGGCCGTGAGATTCATCTTTTCATTCCACTCGACAAGGATTTCATAGTAACGTTCGAATTGATCTAATTGCCCGGGAGAAAGGGAGATCCCCTTCTCCTCCAGGCTGGATTGGAACTGGTCTATATTCATTCAAATTACCCTTCCTTTGCCTATTGATCGCCTGAAACTTTCGCGATTTTCCCTTGTTCGATATACACAAGCAGAATCGAGATGTCGGCAGGATTGACTCCTGAAATCCTTGAAGCCTGTGCCAGGGAAAGCGGGCGTACTTCGATCAGTTTCTGCCTTGCTTCTGACGCCAGTCCGCTGATCGCTTCATAATCAATGTTTTCAGGGATTTTTTTGTTTTCCATCTTTTTCAGCTTATCGACTTGCTGAAGGGATTTCTCGATATATCCTTCATATTTCACCTGGATCTCAACTTGTTCTTCCACATCTGGTGAAAGCTCGACCTCGCTCGGGACAAGGCGTTTGATGTGGCTGTAATTCATTTCAGGACGCTTCAATAGATCGGCTGCAAGGATGCCGTCCTTCAATTCACTGCCCCCGGCTTCACGGATGACCGCCTGCGTCTCTTCGACAGGCTTGATCCGAATGCTTTCTAGACGCTCTTTTTCGGCATTGATCGCTTCTTTCTTTTCCGTGAAACGTCCGTATCTTTCATCGGAAATCAAGCCGATGCGCTTTCCGATATCCGTCAGGCGCAGGTCTGCGTTGTCATGACGTAATAATAACCGGTATTCCGCCCGGGAAGTCAATAATCGGTAAGGCTCATTTGTCCCTTTGGTCACGAGGTCATCGATCAATACGCCGATATAGGCATCGGAACGGCTGAGGATGACTTCGTCTTTATCAAGCGCGCGGCAGGCAGCATTGATGCCGGCCATCAGACCCTGTCCGGCAGCTTCCTCGTAGCCGGAAGTACCGTTGATCTGGCCTGCAGTATAAAGATTCTTGATTTTTTTCGTTTCAAGCGTTGGCCATAATTGTGTCGGCACGATGGAATCGTACTCGATCGCGTAGCCTGCACGCATCATCTGTACCTTTTCAAGACCCGGGATCGTGGAAAGGATTTTCTGCTGCACGTCTTCGGGAAGGCTCGTTGATAAACCTTGTACATATACTTCCTGCGTGTTTCTCCCTTCAGGTTCCAGGAAGATCTGGTGACGAGGCTTGTCATGGAAACGGACCACTTTATCTTCGATTGACGGACAATAACGAGGGCCTGTCCCTTTGATCATACCTGAATACATCGGAGAACGATGTAGATTTTCGTCGATTAGTTTATGAGTTTCTTCATTTGTGTACGTCAGCCAGCAAGGAAGCTGATCCGTGATATATTTTGTCGTTTCATAACTGAATGCACGCGGCACATCATCACCGGGCTGGATTTCCGTTTTGGAATAATCGATTGATGATGAATTTACGCGCGGAGGCGTCCCCGTTTTAAAACGGACTGTATCGAATCCAAGCTCCCTTAGATGATCCGCCAGCCTGATGGATGGCTGCTGATTGTTCGGGCCGCTGGAGTATTTAAGATCCCCAAGGATGATTTCACCGCGTAGGAATGTCCCGGTCGTGATGACGACCGTTTTCGCACGGTAAGCAGCACCGGTCATGGTCACGACACCCTTGCACTCTCCGTCTTCGACGATCAATTCTTCGACCATTCCCTGAAGAAGGGTCATATTCGGTTCGTTTTCAAGCGTGCGCTTCATCTCATGCTGATAGAGAAATTTATCCGCCTGCGCCCTGAGTGCGCGGACAGCCGGACCTTTCCCTGTATTCAACATCCGCATCTGAATATGCGTTTTATCGATATTGCGCCCCATCTCTCCGCCGAGGGCGTCGATTTCACGGACGACGATCCCTTTTGCCGGACCTCCAACAGAAGGGTTGCACGGCATGAAGGCAACCATATCCAAATTGATGGTCACCATTAACGTTTTCGCTCCCATCCGGGCTGAAGCAAGTCCTGCTTCGACACCGGCATGTCCAGCACCAATGACAATGACATCATATTGTCCTGCGTCATATTGCATGGTCTATTTTTTCCTCCTTGCGGGTGAGCCGACTGGCCACCCCTGTAAAATAATTTATTTTCCGAGGCAGAATTGAGAGAACAGCTGGTCGATCAGGCTTTCATGAACGCTGTCGCCGATGATTTCACCGAGCAGCTCCCACGTCCTTGTCAGATCGATCTGCGCGATATCGATCGGTGTTCCCATTTCCACACTGTTGATTGCTTCGTTGATTGCCTGCGATGCCTGATTCAATAAGGCGATGTGCCGGCTGTTCGATACATATGTGATATCCCCCGCTTCGATGGATCCTGCAAAGAAGAGCGAGGAAATCGCTTCTTCAAGTTCATCGATTCCTTCTTCTTCAAGAAGGGCAGTGGTCACAAGCGGATGTTCCTTCGCCAGTTCGCGGACCCGGTCCAAGTCGATCTTTTGAGGAAGGTCCGTCTTATTTACGATGACGATGACGTCCATCCCTTTCACCGCTTCAAAAAGCTGTTCATCCTCATGTGTCAGTTCGTCTGCATAATTGAGGACGAGAAGAATCAGGTCTGCTTCCTTCAAAACCTGTCTCGAACGTTCGACACCGATTCGCTCGACGATGTCCTCCGTTTCGCGGATTCCCGCCGTATCGACAAGACGGAGCGGCACCCCGCGTACATTTACATATTCCTCTATCACGTCGCGGGTCGTACCCGGAATGTCGGTGACTATCGCTTTATTTTCATGCACAAGGCTGTTCAATAAGGAAGATTTACCGACATTCGGACGTCCGATGATGACAGTGGAAAGTCCTTCGCGAAGGATCTTCCCTTGTTCGGATGTTGTGATCAATTTATCAATTTCGTCCCGTACATGCCTTGATTTTTCAAGAAGGACGGTATGCGTCATTTCTTCGACATCGTCATATTCCGGATAGTCGATGTTCACTTCGACGTGTGCCAGGGTCTCGAGGATTTCCTGCCGCAGTTTCCGGATCAGATTGGAAAGGCGTCCCTCCATCTGATTTAGCGCCACATTCATCGCCCGGTCCGTTTTCGCCCGGATTAGATCCATGACCGCTTCTGCCTGGGACAAGTCGATGCGCCCGTTCAAGAAAGCGCGCTTCGTAAATTCACCAGGCTCGGCCAAACGCGCTCCATGCTTTAATACAAGCTGAAGCACTTTGTTGACCGAAACCAATCCGCCGTGGCAGTTGATTTCGATGATGTCTTCACGTGTGAAGGTTTTCGGCCCCCTCATTACAGAGACCATCACCTCTTCCACCACCTGCTCTGTGGCCGGATCAATGATATGTCCGTAATGGATCGTATGGGAAGCAAACTCCTTCATGGACGTCCCCTTCATCCCGCGGAACACTTTCGCTCCGATGTCAAAGGCTTCATCCCCGCTCAAACGCACGATGGCGATCGCACCTTCCCCCATCGGTGTCGAGATGGCTGCAATTGTATCCAGTTCCATTCTTATCACCTCTCTTTAAATGTTGTTTTTGAATCTATATGAACGAATGAAATTCAGAGAGCAAAGTTTCCCCAAATTATTAGAATATCACAAACCTATTTAATACAAAAGAAACTAATTTCCCTTGCCGTCACGTTATCCACAGATCATTTTATCTTATCTCTATTATTTTAACTTATCCACATGTGAATAACAATAAAGCGGGTCAAAAAGCGATATCCACAGGGCGGGTGAGACGGAAATAATGATTTGGCTGGAGGGAGGATTTTAGTGTGGGGTTATTTCCGCAGCGGGACTAGATTTTGGGTTGTCGCTAGAGAGAGATGGGATCTGTGTAGGTGTAGGGAGAGTGAGTTGAGGAAGAGTTTTTTTGACTTTTTAAGATAATAAACGGCAATGAACGGCAGTTTTTTGTGGATTCTATTAAAAAAAAGGGGGATCTCCATTCTTTTAAACATTTTTTGATAGGGCGAGAAGCCGCAATGATGATTATATTATCAAAAACGGAGTGTTTATTATCAAAAATCCAATTATATTATAAAAACAGAGGATTTATTATCAAAAAAAACGATTTTATTATCAAAACGCCCCATACCCCTGGTTTCAGCCACACACCTACCAAAAAACGACAAATTTCGCCGCTTGCTTCAACTACCGGCTGCAATTCATGCGGCAATTTATCATCCACCCATAAAAAACAATAAAAAAGACGACCCCTCAAAAAAGGAATCGTCTCTCTCAATTTATTTAGGTGCGATCACGATATATCTGTTGGGTTCCCGGCCTTCTGAATAGGTGTCCACTTTTTTCGCATTGACCAATGCGGTATGGATCACTTTGCGTTCATAGGAAGGCATCGGTTCAAGCGAAACAGCGCGGTTTGTGCGCAGTGCTTTATCCGCAAGCCTTTCTGCGAGGTTCGTCAGGGTCTGGCGTCGGCGCTCACGATAGTTTTCGGCATCCAAAAGTATGGTTAAAAACTGGTCGGACTCCTTGTTCGCTGCCAATTGGGTCAAATGCTGAAGTGCATTTAATGTCTGCCCCCGTTTTCCGATCAGAAGGGCCATTTTTTCACCGGCTAAACGGAATTCTACATCTCTTCCGTTTACCTCCACATCGATGGAAGCCTCCACTCCCATCTCACGGGCAACAGATAATAAGAATTCTTTCGCTGTCTCCACCGGATCAATTGCTTTCCTTACCTGGACGGATGCGGGTCTGCCCCCGAACAGTCCGAAAAGACTTTTTTTACCTTGATCTAACACTTCAATTTCTGCTTGTTCTTTGGTGATGTTCAGTTGAGACAAGGCTGATTCAATGGCTTCTTCCACCGTTTGACCAGTCGCTTTCACTTCTCTCACTTTTTCTTTCCTCCCGAACCACCGGCTTTTGCTTTCGCAGCTTGTACTTCTCTGATATCCGGACCTTTGATGAAGTACGTTTGAACAATCATGAAGATATTACCGATTACCCAGTACAGGGCAAGTGCTGATGGGAAGTTGATTGCAAAGATCACGATCATCACCGGCATGATGTAAAGCATCATCGCCATTTGAGGATTTTGATCCGCTGTACCCGCCATCATCAGCTTTTGCTGGATGAATGTTGTGATACCGGCTACGACCGCAAGGATGATATCCCGTTCACCAAGGTCGAACCAAAGGAAATTATGTTCTGCAATTTCTCTTGTACGAACGATTGAGTGATAAAATCCGATCAGGATCGGCATTTGGACGATTAATGGGAAACACCCTGCCAGAGGATTGACTCCGTGTGACTGGAATAATGCCATTGTTTCCTGTTGAAGTTTTTGTTGAGTCTGTGCATCTTTAGAACTGTATTTTTCACGAAGCTTTTTCATTTCAGGCTGAAGTGCCTGCATCGCTTTTGAGTTCTTCGTTTGTTTGATCATTAACGGTAAGATGGCTAAACGAATGATCAATGTGACGATGATGATCGCCAGACCATAAGAACCATTGAACCAATCCGCTACCATCGTAATTAATTGTGATAATGGCCATACAATATATTCATTCCAAAAACCTGTACTCTCAGGTGTGATTGGCTGATTATATTCTGAACAGCCGGATAAAACAGTCATTAGCCCGATAATTGCCATCAGGGCTATCAGTCTCTTTTTCACCCTTATTTTCCTCCCAACTAATATGTTTCTGCAAGGCGTACTCAGCGTATTATGTTTTCAGCACATTGCTAATCCGTGCACCCATTATAGCTTTCACACTCTCCCAAACCAATCAAGCTATCCGGTGCAAGAACAAGTGCAATCTAGCAGAAAACAGCCTTCTTTCAATAGCCGGGGACACGATTACCCCAACCCGTTCTTAAAAAGTACAATCCTTCGTATTGTAACATCTTTTCAAAGGCTTGTGATGCTGAAACTTGTCTAAATAGTAAATACTTTTTTACTTTTTTCTATCATTTTTGCCA
Source organism: [Bacillus] enclensis (assembly GCF_001456935.1). Lineage (GTDB taxonomy): Bacteria > Bacillota > Bacilli > Bacillales > Bacillaceae_B > Rossellomorea > Rossellomorea enclensis. Next base: position 90,993 of record NZ_KQ758488.1, read on the forward strand.
TAAGAAGTCTTTTTCAAAACTTTTCCACGCTTTAAAACATGCGTGATGCTGCTTTTCACTTCATGAAAATCCATGTCGGCCGCCGGTTTCCTGGCGATGATTAAATAATCGTGGTTATCTTGAACGTCTTCACGCAATTCTAAGAAAGCCTGCCTGATGTACCGCTTGATTCTGTTCCGGCACACAGCATTCCCGATTTTCTTGCTCACGGAAATCCCGATCCGGAAAGGCTGGGCTTCTTCCTGTTTTAAGGAATAAAGAACAAATTGCCTGTTTGCAAACGATGTCCCTTTTTTAAATATCTCTTGAAATTCTTTGTTTTTCTTAACTCGCTGTTCTTTCCTCATAACCCACACCTGTTTTTTTGTTTTTCTTAAGTCTTTCATTTAATAGAAGATCTTAATCATTTTTGCCCATTTACTAGAAAAAAAGACCACTGAGTCAGTTCAGTGGTCTAAGCAGATAATACTTTTCTTCCTTTAGCACGGCGGCGAGCTAATACTCTGCGTCCGTTTTTAGAGCTCATACGCGCACGGAAACCGTGTACTTTACTTCTTTTACGTCTATTTGGTTGAAACGTTCTTTTCATCTATTGCACCTCCCTGAAGGGTTCATCTTCATATGTTAAAGACATTCTCCACTATTATAAAGACGACAACCATAAAAAGTCAACACTCATATCATTTTATTTTTGGTTATGTAAAATTTACTAATGGATTATTGAATCTTTTTTTAATGCTCCAATTGCCGCTTATGATTTCCGGAGTGGACAGCTAAATCGTCGACCGTTCCGCCTCCGGGGTCTCGACCTTTTCTCTCTTCCCGCAGGAGTCAAATGCCTCCAGCTCCAATCCACTCTGTCTTTTTAATATAGATTGTAATAAAAATCACTAGTAGTCAGCGGGAAATGCCTTTCTCTTATTTATAGATGAATTATATCTTTTCTAATATAGAAATATAACTTATTAAAGTAGACAGATTAATTTTTTACTGGGGGGGATAAGTGGTGTCTATATATCTAGTGGATCTAGCGTTGATTGGAGTGCAAGACGAAGACTCCTGCGGGAAGAGTAGCTTATTAGAAAAGCGGAAGAGCTTTGCTTAGAGCCCTGCAGCTGGACAAGTGAGACCCCGCAGGAACGAATGTGACGAGGAGGTTCACGGGCTACCCGCGGAAAGCGAAGTCTTGCACGGAAATCATAAGCGGTAATAAAACTCCTCAATAATTTTTTCCCTCTCTTAATTCCTTCTACAAAATTTCTCCCAACTCCAAAAAAATCACCCTGTGGATAGATTTCGACATGATTTTTATTTATCCACAGCAGGTATTGACAGGTTTTTCACAAGTTAACTCCTTGTGGACAATTTAATTCCACAGCTGACAGGGGTTGTGGATAAAATTTAAAAACCATTGCACCCCTAAGGATATTTTGATATGATTATTGTGTTTTCACTCTTGATAACTGCAATTACGAAATTTACTTATCCACAAAATGTGGATATCATGTGGGTAACTTATTCAGATGGTTTGTAAAACCTTGTCCACAGGTGGTGGATATTGTCGACTAACCATTTTCTTTCCTTATTATATATATTCTCCACATTCAGTACATTGTATTTTTATAAGATGACGAGATTTACATCGTTTACAAGTTATACAGAGGTTGTACACGCACGAAAAACTGGCATTTCTGCCGGACAAAGATAAAGAAAAGGAGGGATCAGGTTTGGAGAATATCGGGGATCTTTGGAGCAAAGCCTTGGAAAATATCGAAAAGAAAATCAGTAAGCCAAGCTTCGACACATGGCTGAAATCGACGAAGGCTCACTCCATCCAAGGGGATACTCTTGTGATTACCGCTCCGAATGAGTTTGCGAGAGATTGGCTGGAAGGTCGTTATTCTCAGTTAATCTCAGGAGTGCTGTATGACATAACCGGCGAAGAACTGGTCGTCAAATTCATTATTCCCCAGAATCAGGAGCCGGAAGAGTTTGATATTCCAGTCCCGCCGAAAAAGGCATCAAAAGACGATGATCAGTATGATCTGAACCAGAACATGCTGAATCCCAAATATACATTCGATACGTTTGTCATCGGCTCAGGCAACCGCTTCGCCCATGCTGCATCATTGGCAGTGGCGGAAGCACCTGCAAAAGCCTACAACCCGTTATTTATCTACGGGGGTGTCGGCCTGGGGAAGACTCACTTGATGCATGCGATCGGTCATTATGTGCTCGAACATAATCCTGCTGCAAAAGTGGTCTATTTATCTTCCGAAAAGTTCACGAATGAGTTCATCAACTCCATACGTGACAACAAAGCGGTCGATTTTCGCAACAAATACCGGAGCGTCGATGTGCTGTTAATTGACGATATTCAATTCTTGGCCGGTAAAGAACAGACACAAGAGGAATTTTTCCATACATTCAATACACTGCATGAAGAAAGCAAGCAGATCGTCATCTCAAGTGACCGGCCTCCTAAAGAAATCCCGACACTCGAGGACCGTCTGCGTTCCCGCTTTGAATGGGGCCTTATCACCGATATCACTCCACCTGATCTGGAAACGAGAATCGCGATTTTAAGGAAAAAGGCAAAAGCGGAAGGCCTGGATATCCCGAATGAAGCCATGCTTTATATTGCCAATCAAATCGACACGAACATCCGAGAGCTTGAAGGCGCCCTGATCCGGGTCGTTGCCTACTCATCGCTTATCAATAAAGATATCAACGCAGATCTCGCGGCAGAGGCATTGAAGGATATCATTCCTAGTTCAAAGCCGAAGGCCATCACGATCCAGGAGATCCAGCGCGTAGTCGGCGAGCATTTCAACGTGAAAATCGAGGATTTCAAAGCAAAGAAACGAACAAAATCCATCGCATTCCCGCGTCAAATCGCCATGTATCTATCCAGGGAAATGACAGATTCCTCCCTGCCTAAAATTGGCGAAGAATTCGGCGGCCGCGATCACACAACCGTCATCCACGCCCACGAAAAAATCAGCACCCTGCTCGGAGCAGACGCCCTCCTCCAGCAGCAGCTGAAAGACATCAGGGATTCGTTGAAATAATTAAGAGTATTAGATTGGCCGGAGGGAAACTGTTCAATCATTAGCTATCAGAAGGGTTTTCAATGAATTAGTAGGATAGCTGACATTAATAGATTTTAGTGATATTGGCTGGTTCCAGCAGTTGATTGGAGTGCAGGACGCAGACTCCTGCGGGAGAAGCGAGTTAGGTGAGACCCCGCAGGCGCAGCCGAGGAGGCTCACCGCTCGCCCGCGGAAAGCGAAGTCCTGCACGGAAATCAACTGCGGTATTCAAGAGTCTTTTTCTGATAATCGTAAATATCAAAACTGAATACTGTTGATAACCGAGACCAACTAGCACACAGTCTGTCCACATGTGGATAGGCTGTGTTTCCGTTCAATTCACACACTTATCCACATATCAACAGGCCCTACTAGTACTATTACTTTTTTAAATAAATTATTAATATATGATTCAGTCCAAAAAATTATGTGCAAATTGGAGGAAATAATCATGAAATTTGTTATTCAGAGGGACGATCTTGTTCAAAGCGTTCAAGATGTCATGAAAGCCGTAACGTCCAGAACCACGATCCCTATCCTTACAGGAATCAAAATCGTAGCAACCGAAGACGGCGTAACCCTTACAGGAAGCGACTCCGATATTTCCATTGAATCCTTCATCCCTGCTGAAGAAGATGGTTCAGAGATTGTAGAAATCCAGGAAACAGGCGGAATCGTCCTCCAGGCTAAGTTTTTCAGTGAAATCGTAAAGAAGCTGCCTAAAGACACGGTGGAAATCGAAGTCTTGAATCACTTCCAGACGGTCATCCGTTCCGGCAAAGCTGAATTCAACCTGAATGGATTGGATCCTGAAGAATATCCTCATCTGCCTCAGATTGAAGAAGGAAATGGAATCAAAGTTTCCACAGACCTTCTAAAGACGATGATCAGACAGACTGTGTTCGCAGTGTCCACCTCAGAAACACGCCCCATCTTGACAGGTGTAAACTGTCAGATCGAAAACGGCGAGCTGAGCTGTATTGCAACAGATAGTCACAGGCTGGCAATGAGAAAGGCTCCGATCGAAACGAACCATGATGCGTCTTATAACATCGTCATCCCGGGTAAGAGCTTGAATGAGTTGAACAAGATTCTTGATGACACGGACGAGCCGGTTGAAATCGTCATTACTGAAAACCAGGTGCTGTTCAAAGCGAAACATCTTTTATTCTTCTCAAGACTTCTTGAAGGGAACTATCCTGATACGAGCCGTTTGATCCCGTCCGATACCAAGACGGAACTGACGCTGACAACGAAGGAATTCTTGCAGGCGATCGACCGTGCTTCGCTTTTGGCAAGGGAAGGGCGCAATAATGTTGTGAAACTTTCGACCCTGGATGCCGGAATGATCGAGATTTCCTCCAATACACCTGAAATCGGAAAAGTCATTGAGCAGGTTCAAAGTCAATCTGTGGAAGGGGAAGAACTAAAGATTTCCTTCAGTGCGAAATACATGATGGATGCACTGAAAGCGATCGAAGGAACCGAGATCTACGTGAATTTCACTGGAGCGATGAGACCGTTCGTCTTAAAACCGCTTCATGACGATTCGATCCTTCAACTGATCCTGCCGGTTAGAACGTATTAATAGTGTAAAAGCCGATACCCCCTGAATAGGTATCGGTTTTTTCTTTTATGAAATTGTGTTGTGAAAAATGGTGATTCTTGTCGAATTGTCGGTAAACTCTTGAAAATTGTCCGAATCCGCTGATGTTTGTCCGTATATCAAAAAAATTGTCCGCAAATCCCATTTTTCGTCCGCATTCCCCGAAAAATTTCCGAGTGCTTATTCCCTGATACTATTCCATCTTCATTTTCGTCTCCCAGTAAGCTTATAGCCCTTCTATCTTTCGTTAGTTGTGACTTAAGGAGATTTAGAGTAAAATAAGATATTAGAGACTTTATACGGAAAGTAGTGATTTTAGTGGAGAAAGAAGTCACGATTTCAACGGAGATCATCACGCTCGGGCAGTTCCTGAAACTTGCCGATGTGATTCAATCCGGAGGCATGGCTAAATGGTTTTTGAGTGAATACGAGGTATACATAAATGGCGAACAGGACCAGAGAAGAGGACGAAAGCTTGCGGTCGGCGATAAAGTCGAGATTCCGGAAGTAGGGGTTTTTGTGGTTGCCGCAGAATAAAAAAGGATGTTATGTCCATGTTTATTGAACAATTGGAACTGAAAAATTATCGGAACTACGATTCGATTGAAGTGGATTTCGAGAATAAGGTGAATGTCATCCTCGGGGAGAATGCCCAGGGGAAGACGAATATCATGGAGTCCATTTATGTGCTTGCGATGGCGAAATCCCACCGGACGTCGAATGATAAAGATTTAATCCGCTGGGACGAGGAATATGCTAAAATAAAAGGCAGGATTCAAAAATATAACGGACCGCTGCCTTTGGAACTTGTCCTCTCAAAAAAGGGCAAGAAAGCAAAGTGCAATCATCTTGAACAGCAGAAGCTGAGTCAATATGTCGGTAATATGAATGTTGTCATGTTTGCGCCTGAAGATCTCCATTTGGTAAAAGGGAGCCCTCAAGTTAGGCGTCGTTTTATTGATATGGAAATCGGGCAGGTTTCGCCTGTTTATTTACATGATATCAGCCTATATCAAAAAATATTACAACAGCGGAACCATTATTTGAAATTGCTGCAGACGAGGAAACAGACCGATCAGACGATGCTCGAGGTCCTGACGGAACAATTCATCGAAGTCGCCGTCAAGATCGTCAAGAAGCGGTTTGAATTCGTCCAGCTGCTCGAAAGTTGGGCAAAGCCGATCCATTCAGGGATCTCAAGGAACCTCGAAACGCTGGAAATCCTTTATAAACCGTCTTTGGATGTATCAGATGATCAAGAATGGTCAAAAATGGTAGAGGTATACGAACGGAAATTCGAAGGGATACGCGAGCGGGAAATTGATCGCGGCGTCACCCTGGCAGGCCCGCACCGTGATGACCTGCAATTCATCGTGAACGGACGCGACGTCCAGACCTTCGGATCGCAGGGGCAGCAGCGGACAACGGCCCTTTCTGTGAAACTGGCAGAAATCGAACTCATCCATTCTGAAATAAAAGAATATCCCATCCTCCTTTTGGATGATGTGCTGTCGGAGCTCGATGATTACCGTCAGTCCCATTTGCTCAACACCATACAAGGCAAGGTACAGACCTTTGTCACGACCACCAATGTTGACGGGATCGACCATCAGACGCTTAACGAGGCGGCACAGTTCGAAGTGGAAGCGGGAACTATGAAAAGACTGAAATGAGGTGCTGCATTGTACATTCATGTCGGAGAAGATGTCATGGTCCGGACCGACGATATCATCGCAATCATCGATCGGGACACCGTACAGTTTTCAGAAGAATTACAGCTCTTTTTAAAAAATAAAGATAATCACCTTTGTAATCTTGCAAAGGGTTCATATAAATCTCTCGTTATCACGAAAAATCAATTGTATCTTTCCCCGCTGGCATCCAGCACGCTTAAGAAACGATCAAAGAAATACTCAAACTATGAGAATTTATTATAGGAATACAAGCCCGAAAGGTTAGAAAGTGTAGGTGAATCGGCATGGCTATGGAACAAAAACAAGCACAAGGTCAATCCTATGATGAAAATCAGATTCAGGTTTTAGAAGGATTGGAAGCCGTACGTAAACGACCAGGAATGTATATTGGTTCAACGAGCGGAAGAGGTCTGCATCACTTGGTGTGGGAAATCGTGGATAACAGTATCGACGAAGCACTTGCCGGATATTGTGATGAAATCGAAGTCATCATTGAAGAAGACAACAGCATCACCGTTACCGATAACGGTCGCGGAATTCCGGTCGGGATTCATGAAAAGATGGGACGCCCGGCTGTAGAGGTCATCATGACCGTGCTTCACGCAGGCGGTAAATTCGGCGGCGGAGGATACAAGGTATCCGGAGGACTCCACGGTGTCGGTGCGTCTGTCGTCAACGCCCTTTCAACAGAACTTGAAGTGCATGTCCACCGGGACGGGAAAATTCACTATCAGAAGTTTGAAAAAGGCATACCGAGTTTTGATTTGAAGGTGATCGGAGAAACCGACAAGACGGGAACCATCACCCACTTCACCCCTGATCCTGAAATTTTCACAGAAACGACTGAATATGACTATGAAACACTCGCGAATCGTATTCGGGAACTGGCTTTCTTGAATAAAGGCATTCAGTTGAGCATTGAAGATAAGCGCGGTGAAGGAAAGCGCAAAGATTATCATTACGAAGGCGGAATCAAATCCTATGTAGAGCATTTGAACCGTTCGAAAGAAGTCATCCATGAAGAGCCGATCTTTATTGAAGGTGAAAAGGACGATATCACGGTTGAAATCGCCCTTCAGTACAATGACGGCTTTGCCAGCAATATCTATTCTTTCGCGAATAACATCAATACCCATGAAGGCGGGACGCATGAGTCGGGATTCAAGACGGCCCTGACCCGTATCATCAATGATTATGCGCGTAAAAATAACGTCTTCAAAGAAAGTGACGCCAATCTTTCCGGTGAGGATGTTCGTGAAGGTTTGACAGCCATCATCTCGATCAAACACCCGGATCCCCAATTCGAAGGACAGACAAAGACGAAACTGGGGAACTCAGAGGCAAGGACGATCACGGATTCACTGTTCTCTGAACATCTGGAAACATTCCTCCTGGAGAATCCGGTCGTGGCAAGGAAAGTGGTCGAAAAAGGACTCATGGCTGCACGTGCGCGTATGGCCGCGAAGAAAGCAAGGGAGCTAACACGCCGTAAGAGTGCACTTGAGATCTCAAGCCTGCCGGGTAAACTGGCGGACTGTTCTTCAAAGGACCCGGGCATCAGTGAAATCTATGTCGTTGAGGGTGACTCAGCCGGCGGATCTGCCAAGCAGGGCCGTGACCGTCATTTCCAGGCGATTCTTCCGCTGCGCGGTAAGATCATCAACGTTGAAAAGGCACGCCTTGACAAGATCCTGTCGAACAATGAGGTCCGAGCGATCATCACGGCACTCGGTACAGGGATCGGGGAAGACTTCGATATCTCCAAGGCGAGATACCATAAAGTCGTCATCATGACCGATGCCGATGTCGATGGTGCCCATATCCGTACGCTTCTCCTGACGTTCTTCTATCGTTATATGAGACAGATCATCGAAGCAGGATTCATCTACATCGCTCAGCCGCCGTTGTATAAGATTCAGCAGGGCAAGAAAATCGAATATGCCTACAACGATAAAGAGCTCGACCGCATCCTGGCAGAAATTTCACCTACACCGAAACCTGGTATCCAGCGTTACAAAGGTCTAGGGGAAATGAACCCTGAGCAGCTATGGGAAACCACAATGGACCCTGAATCAAGAACACTGCTTCAAGTAAGCCTGCAGGACGCCATCGAAGCCGATGAAACCTTTGAAATCCTCATGGGTGACAAAGTAGAACCTCGACGTAACTTCATTGAAGAGAATGCTGCTTACGTTAAGAACCTGGATATTTAGGATTGGTTTTGACTTTTCAATAGACGATTAGCAAATATTTAAATATACCTTTGACTGCACTGCTTAGTTGATTGGAGCGGAGGACGCTCGACTCCTGCGGGATGCGCGGGACAGGTGAGACCCCACAGGCGTAAAGCGCCGAGGAGGCTCACCGCCCGCCCCGCGGAAAGCGAGCGTCCGCAGCGGAAATCAACGGCCCGGTTTTAACAGAACATTTTAGAGAAAAAGCAGGATAGACACATCAATCTATCCTGTCTTTTACATAGCGGACAAGGTTAACAAAGAGAAAGGTCCAAATCTTTCTTTAAAAGGAGGTCCCTTATACTATGGCCGAAACACCAAAATCAAATGTTAAAGAGATTAATATAAGTAATGAGATGCGCACCTCATTCCTAGATTATGCGATGAGCGTCATCGTTTCCCGTGCCCTTCCCGATGCCCGTGACGGATTGAAGCCGGTCCATCGCCGTATTTTATACGCGATGAACGACCTGGGGATGACAGCGGACAAAGCATACAAGAAATCTGCCCGTATCGTCGGTGAAGTTATCGGTAAGTATCACCCCCATGGTGACTCAGCGGTATATGACACGATGGTGCGTATGGCTCAGGATTTCAACTATCGCTACATGCTTGTCGATGGCCACGGAAACTTCGGTTCTGTCGACGGGGATGCTGCGGCAGCGATGCGTTACACAGAAGCACGCATGTCCAAGATATCGATGGAACTGATCCGTGATATCAATAAAGATACAATCGACTACAAAGATAACTATGATGGCAGCGAACGCGAACCGGAAGTACTGCCGGCCCGTTTCCCAAACCTTCTGGTGAATGGATCGTCAGGTATCGCTGTTGGAATGGCGACGAATATTCCGCCTCATAATCTTGGTGAGGTGGTTGACGGGATTCTTGCATTAAGTAAAGATCCTGACATCACAATCCAGGAATTGACGGAACACATTCATGGCCCGGACTTCCCGACTGCCGGCTTGATTGTGGGCAGAAGCGGCATCCGCCGCGCTTATGAAACAGGTAAAGGATCCATCACGATGCGTGCCCGTGTCGAAATCGAACAGAAGAGCAACGGGAAAGAAACGATCATCGTCCATCAGATCCCTTACCAGGTCAACAAAGCAAAACTGATTGAAAAAATCGCGGAACTAGTCCGTGACAAGAAGATCGACGGCATCACGGATCTTCGCGATGAATCCGACCGTAACGGTATGCGTATCGTCATCGAAGTCAGGAAAGATGCCAATGCGAATGTCCTGCTGAACAACCTATATAAGCAGACTGCACTTCAAACAAGCTTCGGGATCAATCTGCTTGCCCTTGTCAAAGGTCAGCCGAAAGTGTTGAACCTCAAGCAGTGCCTTGTGGAATATCTGGATCACCAGCGCGTTGTCATCCGCCGCAGAACCGAGTTTGAATTGCGTAAAGCGGAAGCAAGAGCCCACATCCTTGAGGGTCTCCGGATTGCGCTCGATCATATTGATGAAATCATCGCCCTCATTCGCGGTTCCCAGACGACGGACCTCGCGAAACAAGGTTTGATGGAGCAATTCTCGCTATCTGACAAGCAGGCACAGGCAATCCTTGATATGCGTCTCCAACGCTTGACAGGACTGGAACGCGAAAAGATCGAAGATGAATATCAGGAGCTTGTAAAACTGATTGCTGAACTGAAAGCGATCCTGGCCGACGATGAAAAAGTTCTTGAAATCATCCGGGAAGAGCTCATTGAAATCAAAGAACGCTTCAACGACGAAAGAAGATCTGAAATCGTTGCAGGCGGAATTGAAAATATTGAAGATGAAGATTTGATCCCGCGTGAAAACATCGTGGTTTCACTTACTCACAACGGCTACATCAAGCGCCTTCCTGTTTCCACTTACCGCAGCCAGAAGCGCGGCGGACGGGGAATCCAGGGGATGGGCACGACGGGTGATGACTTTGTTGAACATCTGCTCACAACATCCACCCATGATACAATCCTTTTCTTTACGAACAAAGGGAAAGCATACCGTGCCAAAGGGTATGAAATTCCTGAATTCAGCCGTACGGCAAAAGGACTTCCGATCATCAACATGCTCGGCGTAGAGAAAGACGAGTGGATCAACGCGATGATCCGCGTAGAAGAGTTCGTGGATGACTGGTACTTGTTCTTTACGACCAAGCACGGCATCTCCAAGCGTACGCCTGTCTCTGATTTTGCCAACATCCGTACCAACGGACTGATTGCCATCAACCTCAGGGAACATGATGAATTGATTTCCGTCAAATTGACCGACGGTGACAAAGACATGATTATCGGTACGAAAAAAGGAATGCTGATCCGTTTCCCTGAAACCGATGTCCGTTCAATGGGAAGGACCGCAACCGGTGTTAAAGGGATCAACCTCTCTGATGACGATATCGTCGTAGGCATGGAGATCCTTGAAGAGAAGAGCGATATCCTGGTCGTAACGGTCAACGGCTATGGTAAACGTACACCTGCAAGTGAATACAGAGTCCAGACCCGCGGCGGTAAAGGACTGAAGACATGCAACGTCACCGAACGTAACGGTGAACTGGTTGCCGTCAAAGCCGTGACAGGCGAAGAAGATCTCATGATCATCACCGCCCACGGAGTCCTGATCCGTATGGACGTCAATGATATCTCCACAACCGGACGTAACACCCAGGGTGTCAAACTGATCCGTCTTCAGGAAAGTGAATTCGTTTCTACAGTAGCCAAAGTGGAAAAAGAAGAAGATGAAGAAACAGAAGCCCCTGTTGAAACATCCGAAGATGCAGAGACGGTTGAAGGCAATGAACCAACTCAAGACAATCCAGAAGACCATAACGAATCAACCGATGATTCAGAAGAATAAATAACGAAAAGCTATTTCCTGAGGAAGTCATCTTCTTCAGGGAATAGCTTTTTTTGTACAAAGATGGTTGTGCAAGCAAGGGAACGTTATTTCAATAAAAAATAACTTTACAAAAAATAAACCAATATGCCTTTAATTTGGTAAAATAAACCTATATAGAAAAGGATGATTTGAGGTGTAATAACATGAAAGTGCATCGAGACGAAGTGGAAGCGGGCTGTATTCTGGAAAAAGAGGTCATGGGAATGACATCAAACCCAATCATTCCAAAAAATACAGTATTAACAGATGAACATATCAAAGTCCTCCGGGCATTCAATATCACTGAAATCGAAATTGAGAAAACAAAAGCGGACGGCCGTCACCACAGGTCAAAACAACTCCCATCCCAGCCGGATGCTTCAGAAGCAGATCAGCCTGCAGGATCCGGCTCACCTGAGACCGGGACGGACAAAGGCTTCATCAATATCTATTTGGAAAGCGTAGGGGAATTCAAAAAAGAGTTTACGAACTGGCAATCAGGGATGCCGATCAATATTGCAAAGATGAGGGAAATCACCCTTCCCCTCATTAAAACGATCGAACAGAATAAATTCCTGCTCTATTCATTGAACCAGTACTCTACGAAAAAAGACTATATCTATCATCACCCCCTTGCAGTCAGCATCATAAGCGCCATGCTCGGAAAGAAAGCAGGGCTTAACAGCGGACAGGTCAATCAACTCGCCCTGGCAGGTGTACTGGCCGACTGCGGGATGGCAAAAGTATCATCAACCATCTTAAAAAAAGAGAAGCCCCTTTCTGAAAGTGAATTTCAAGAAATCAAGCTTCATACAGCAAACGGATATAAAATGGTAAAGGATTCCCCTCTATTGAAACCAGAAGCGAAACTTGCAATCTTCCAGCATCATGAGCGTTTCGATGGGACAGGCTATCCGACTTCCGAAAAGAGCGACCGCATCCATTTGTATTCACAGATCATCGGAATCGCCGATGTGTTCCATGCCATGACCTCGGAGAGAATCTATCGAAGCCGGCAGCCGGTCTTCAAGGTGCTGGACATGATCAGCAAAGACCTCTTCGGCAAATTTGATATAAAAGTAGTGAACGCACTCATGCAGTTGATGGGTGATTTGGATATCGGGACAGCTGTAAGACTATCAACAGGGGATTACGGTGAAGTAGTCTATACAAAAACCAATATCTACACGAAGCCGATTGTGAAACTGAACAACAGTGAAGAACTGCTTGATCTCTCGCTGAGTAAGGATATTTATATTACGGAAGTATTGGGTTAAGGCTATATAAACATGGCATTTCTATCATCCGGGAGGGGTCTGAATTTTCCCGGGTTATTTTTTATAAAAAAACCTTGCTAAACTGCTTGAAGGCATGTATACTATTATTTGTTGTCCGAAAGAGAGACATTACATATTGATTCGTTAAAAAATGTTTTTGCGAAATAATAAAAAAGTGTTGACGGAAGTCGGACAAGATGATATATTAATAAAGTCGCTTCAAACGGAGCAGACGCAACAAATTGAACCTTGAAAACTGAACAAAACAAGACAATACGTCAACGTTAATTCTAGATTTACCGCAACGATTTAATCGTTGCAAACAAGAGCTATTCAAACTTTTATCGGAGAGTTTGATCCTGGCTCAGGACGAACGCTGGCGGCGTGCCTAATACATGCAAGTCGAGCGGATCGATGGGAGCTTGCTCCCTGAGATCAGCGGCGGACGGGTGAGTAACACGTGGGTAACCTGCCTGTAAGACTGGGATAACTCCGGGAAACCGGGGCTAATACCGGATAATTTAGTTCCTCGCATG
>NZ_KQ758489.1 GCF_001456935.1 [Bacillus] enclensis
CCTTGAGTTCCTTGTCGTGTGCTTTTTTCAACTTTTCCAATTCGGAAGGAGTGATGTGCTCACCGGATTGTTCAGCAGCCTTTTTCTCATTGTAAAGTTTGACCCAGCGCATCATGGTAGCATAAGGAATCTCTAACTCATAAGCCACTTCAGTCCCTTTTCTACCTTCTTCAGCAACCATTTTAGCTACGTATTCTTTATATTCGTTTGTATAGTACTTTCCCATGGATACACGTCCTTATTAATAATAGTTATAGTTATGCCCTATTATCATCTTTGTGTGTCCACTTTTTAGACTAACTTTAGAATTTAAAAGATTATCGACCCATTTTCAAAGATTATTACAAGATATCGAAAAAATATCCAATTCATTCCCATTTACAGCTGCCGTCCTCCACATAATGACTCTATTTATTGCCCTCTAACGATGTCCTTCACCCAAATGTGACTGGATTCAACACCAAAAATGCATTAGTCAGACCATAGGTTTACTCTGCACACAAGAAAATACAGGCATCTGTGTATTTTTGGCTTATCCGTCCTCTAGTGTCAGCACTTGAGTTCGAAAAGAGCACCTCCCCAACCAATATTCAGTCTGCAAGCCTTGTAACAAAAAAGCAACAACCGAAAACTGCCTTCTGAAAAAGAAAAACCCCCTGGCCGCATAAACAGCAGCAAGGGGGTGGTATCGTTACATATATAGTTTATCCGATTGAACCTTCCATCTCGAACTTGATCAGGCGGTTCATTTCAACTGCGTATTCCATTGGAAGTTCTTTCGTGAATGGCTCGATGAAGCCCATTACGATCATTTCTGTTGCTTCTTCCTCTGAAACTCCGCGGCTCATCAGATAGAATAATTGTTCTTCTGATACCTTCGATACTTTCGCTTCGTGCTCAAGCGAAATGTTATCGTTCAGGATTTCGTTGTAAGGGATCGTATCGGAAGTGGACTGATTATCCATGATCAGCGTGTCACACTCGATGTTCGAGCGTGCACCTTCCGCTTTGCGTCCGAAGTGGACGATTCCGCGGTATGTTACTTTACCGCCGTGCTTGGAAATCGACTTCGATACAATTGTTGAAGAAGTGTTCGGTGCCAAGTGAATCATCTTAGCCCCTGCATCCTGGTGCTGACCTTTACCTGCAAGCGCGATGGAAAGTGTCATACCGCGGGCGCCTTCTCCTTTAAGGATGACAGCCGGATATTTCATCGTCAGTTTAGATCCGATGTTTCCGTCTACCCACTCCATAGTGGCGTTCGCTTCGCACACGGCACGCTTCGTTACCAGGTTGAATACGTTGTTCGCCCAGTTTTGAATCGTTGTGTAACGGCAGTACGCATCTTTTTTGATGATGATTTCAACAACTGCCGAGTGAAGGGAATTCGTTGTATAAACCGGAGCCGTACAACCCTCTACATAGTGTACGCTTGCGCCTTCATCAACGATGATCAGTGTACGTTCGAACTGACCCATGTTCTCGGAGTTGATGCGGAAGTACGCTTGAAGCGGTGTATCTACCTTCACACCTTTAGGAACATAGATGAACGATCCGCCTGACCATACCGCTGAGTTCAGTGCAGCAAATTTGTTATCCGTCGGAGGGATGACTTTTGCCCAGTGCTCACGGAAAATGTCTTCGTTTTCTTTCAGTGCGGAATCTGTATCCTTGAAGACGATTCCCATATTTTCAAGATCTTCCTGCATGTTGTGGTAAACAACCTCAGATTCGTACTGGGCAGATACCCCTGCAAGATACTTTTGCTCAGCTTCTGGAATACCCAATTTATCAAACGTCTGCTTGATTTCCTCAGGTACTTCATCCCAGCTGCGCTCTGACTTCTCAGAAGGCTTAACGTAGTACGTAATGTCATCAAAGTTCAGTTCTTGTAAGTTGCCGCCCCATTGCGGCATTGACATATTATAAAAATGGTCAAGTGACTTCAAACGGAAATCAAGCATCCATTGAGGCTCTTCCTTCATGCGGGAGATTTCTTCTACAATCTCACGCGTCAAACCACGTTTTGAACGGAAAATTGATACGTCTTTATCGCTGAATCCGTATTTATAATCCCCGATCTCAGGCATTTTCTTAGCCATGTTGATTCCTCCATTCTTTGATAGAGTACCGAAGAAGAGCTTACTCCTGCTCTTCTTCTTTCACTCCTTTTTCCATCGCTTTCCACGCCAGTGTTGCACATTTAATGCGGGCCGGGAATTTAGCGACTCCCTGAAGTGCTTCAATATCTCCTAAATCCACATCTTCATCATATTCGTTCCCTTGCATCATATCAGAAAAAATCTTTGAAAGCTTAAGGGCCTCTTCGATTTCTTTACCTTTTACGATTTGCGTCATCATGGAGGCCGAAGCCATTGAAATGGAGCATCCTTCACCGTCGAATTTCGCATCCTGGACGATTCCATCCTCCACCTTCAATGTCAAGTGGATGCGGTCGCCGCAGGTCGGATTATTCATATCGATCGTAAAGCTTCCATCTTCAAGCGCCCCTTTATTGCGGGGGTTTTTATAATGGTCCATGATGACCTGTCTGTACAGCTGATCTAAGTTATTAAAAGACATCGCTGAAAAACTCCTTTGTCTTCACTAGGCCTGCTACAAGTTTATCAATATCTTCTTCTGTGTTGTACAGGTAGAAGCTGGCACGGGCAGTTGCCGACACATTCAGCCACTTCATCAGCGGCTGTGCACAATGGTGGCCTGCACGGACAGCGATTCCGTCTGCATCCAATACAGTCGCCAAATCATGCGGATGGACATCATCAATGTTGAATGTCACAAGTCCGGCACGCTGACCGGGATCTTTCGGACCGTAAATGGTCATTCCTTCAACACTATTCATCTTATCGAGGGCATATGCGGCAAGTTTGTGCTCGTATGCCTCGATATTGTCGAGTCCGATATCCTCCAGGAAATCAATCGCAGCACCAAGGCCGATTGCGCCTGCAATGATCGGCGTACCGCCTTCGAACTTCCACGGAAGTTCTTTCCACGTGGATTCCTGCAGGCCCACGAAATCGATCATTTCTCCGCCGAACTCGACCGGTTCCATCTTGTTCAGATGTTTCTTCTTCCCATAAAGGACACCAATTCCGGTTGGACCGACCATTTTATGAGCGGAGAAGGCGAAGAAATCACAATCCAGATCCTGCACATCGATCTTCATATGAGGAGCAGCCTGTGCCCCGTCAACGACCATGACCGCACCGTTTTCATGTGCGATTTTCGTGATTTCCTTGATTGGATTCATCGTACCGAGTACGTTCGATACCATCATGATCGAAACGATCTTCGTTTGAGAAGTAACCGTTTCTTTCACATCCTCAAGGGTGATCGTCCCATCCTCTTGAAGAGGGACATATTTCAATACTGCACCGGTTTCCTTGGCAAGCTGCTGCCACGGGATGATATTGCTGTGGTGTTCCATATGGGTGATGACGATTTCATCGCCTTCACTTAGATTGGCACGTCCGTAGCTCGATGCAATTGTATTGATCGACGTTGTCGTCCCGCGCGTGAATATCACTTCCTGGGTTGACGGGGCGTTGATGAACTTGCGAACCTTTTCACGGGCTCCTTCGTAGCCATCCGTCGCTCTTGTACCAAGCGTGTGAACACCGCGGTGAACATTCGAATTATAGCCTCTATAATAATCATTGACTGCTTCAATGACGGAAATCGGTTTTTGTGAAGTCGCAGCGCTGTCCAAGTAAACTAGCGGTTGTCCATTGACTTCCTGGTCGAGAATCGGAAAATGCTTACGAATCTCTTTTACATCCATTAGTTTACTTTCCTTTCAATTACCTCAACAAGCTGCTTCTTGACTCCTTCAATCGGCAATTGATTCACTACAGGAGCCAGGAATCCGTGAATGACCAGACGCTCCGCTTCCTTCTGAGGAATACCGCGGCTCATCAGATAGTATAGCTGCAGCGGATCGACGCGGCCAACCGAAGCTGCGTGTCCTGCTGTTACATCATCTTCATCGATCAGAAGAATCGGGTTGGCATCTCCGCGAGCTTTTTCGCTCAGCATCAATACGCGTGATTCCTGCTCTGCATTCGACTTGGATGCACCGTGTTCGATTTTACCGATACCGTTAAAGATTGAAGAAGCTTCATCTTTCATGACACCATGCTTAAGGATGTAACCTTCAGAGTTTTTACCGAAGTGAACAACCTTCGTCGTGAAGTTTTGCTTCTGTTTTCCTCTTCCGACAACAACCGTTTTCGTATCAGCATAAGAACCGTCTCCGATCAGGTTCGTTACGTTTTCAGAAACGGTGTCACCGTCGTTCATCAGGCCGAGGGCCCATTCAATGCGGGCGTCCCTTGCTGCAACACCGCGGCGGTTCACATAAGTCGTCAGTCCGCTTGCAAGATTGTCCACTGCACCGTATGCCACCTTGGCGTTGTTTTTAGCTACAACTTCCGTCACGATATTGTAGACACCGTCTTCAACGTCAGCAGTAGAAATATAGTTCTCTACATATGTCACTGAACTGTTGTCTTCCGCCACAACCAATACGTGGTTGAACATCGCAACTTCAGCATCATCGTGAACATAAACCGCTTGAATCGGATCAACCAGTTCCACATTCTTAGGAATGTAAAGGAACGCTCCACCGTTCATCAATGCAGCATGAAGAGCCGTAAGCTTGTGCTCATCTGTTTTCACGCCTTCTGTCATGAAATACTTTTGAACAAGGTCGCTGTGCTCTTTCACCGCAGTGAAGATATCGGTGAAAATGACACCTTTGTCTTTCAATTCACTGGATAATGAAAGGAAAGCAGGCGTATTATTTCTTTGAATATATAAACTTTGATCTTTGCTTTCTAAGTCAACTAGTGCCTTTGCTTCTTCAGGCAGCTCATTCAATGATGAGAACGATTCACTGTCAACTGCATGCTTCTTGAATGAAGTGAAATTCCAGTTCGTGATTTTCGTCTTATCTGCAACCGGCAGGCTGAGGTCTTTCATCTTGTTGAACGCATCTGTACGAAGGTTCGTCAGCCATTCCGGCTCCCCAAGCTGCTTCGAGTAGGAGCTGACATAGTCCTGATCTACTGATAGTTTCGTTTCTACAGTCATTATTATCCCCCTAACACTTACGCTTCTTGGCCGACAGTTTCGTCTTTGATTCCGAGTTCTTCCTTAATCCAGTCATAACCTTCCGCTTCAAGGCGCTGAGCAAGTTCTGCACCGCCTGATTTCACGACGCGGCCCTGCATCATAACGTGAACGTGATCTGGTGTAATGTAGTTAAGAAGACGCTGATAGTGAGTGATGATCAAGCAGCCGAAATCTTCTCCACGCATTTTGTTGATTCCTTTAGATACAACTTTCAGAGCATCGATATCAAGTCCTGAATCGATTTCGTCAAGGATTGCGATCTTAGGCTGAAGCATCATCAACTGAAGGATTTCATTACGCTTCTTCTCACCGCCGGAGAAACCTTCATTCAAGTAACGCTGTGCCATATCAGGATCCATTTCAAGGTATTCCATTTCAGAGTCCATTTTACGAATGAACTTCATTAGTGAAATCTCATCGCCTTCTTCGCGTCGGCTGTTGATTGCAGAGCGAAGGAAGTCCGCGTTTGTAACACCGCTGATCTCACTTGGGTATTGCATAGCAAGGAATAGACCTACACGCGCACGCTCGTCTACTTCCATTTCAAGGACATCTTCGCCGTCAAACGTGATGCTTCCTTTTGTTACTTCATACTTAGGGTGACCCATGATAGCAGAAGATAAAGTAGATTTACCTGTACCATTCGGTCCCATTACTGCGTGGATTTCTCCACCCTTAATTTCAAGGTTAACCCCTTTCAGGATTTCCTTTCCTTCAATCTCAACATGAAGATCTTTAATTGTTAAAGTAGAACCTGCCATGTGTAAATACCTCCGTGACTTTATAAAATGAATGTAAGGGTTACTCCCTTACTCATTCTCAATTTATTATCATTACAATCTTATAACAAATAAAAGGTATAATCAACTTTTTCAGAGCCTGCCGACCAGGTTATCCTGCCCGAAAATCCTTCTCTATTGTGTGCTTAAACAATCAGAAAAATGTAGGCCCTGCCGTGAAGGAGCCTGTCCGGGTTTCTTCTTATATAAAAAGGAAGAAATTACATGATGCTGTTGTATTTCATTCCCCTCATTCGATTTCCTTGCAAGAGTTCGCTTTCCGAGGGCAGCACGTGTCTCCTCGGCTGGTTACATGCCTGACCATTTATATGTTTTTATTAATGATTGCAATGAAATAAAGCATAATCATGTATTATCCGCAGTACTTTATACCGCATTAATGAAAAAAACCAGTGTCTGAAACAACACTGGTTTTCCTTTGCATCTATTATATATTAGCATGCACTTTTCTATCAAGTGCGGCAATCATTCTTCGGCTTTCCTTGTAATCCTGCTCTCTTTGCTTCTCTACTTGCATCCTCACTGCATGCTTTCGTTTGTACACCTCGTATCCAATTCCATGGGCACTATGCATCGCCTTTTCCATTTCACTTGTGTACGACAAACCCTCAAGAGAGTCGATAATGAATCATTCCTTTCAAATTTTATATTCATAACTATACTACCCCCTCCTTCTGAACACAAAACCCGAATTTCTTCATTTTTTCTTAAAAATCATATTCAGAAGATTTTTACAGGAGGGTATCATTAAGTTTTCACAAAATTCCGCCACTATACTGGCAAATGATAGGTAAGTTAGTAAATATCCAGATGGTTGTATAAAGATGAAGCGCTTACATTGAAGAGATGGGGAGAAATGGACAGGCAGCCTGGATTTTCGGATGTGAGTCCATGTCCATTTTTATTTATGTTCCAGTTTCCTGCTTTTCCGTTCTAATTCTGAATAATACGATCCAAATATCTGATTTTCATTCCACTTTTCGAAAATACATTCCACTTTTCACAATTACGTGCAACTTGTCGGATTATCTTTATGCAGTCGGAGCTAAATAAACCAATGACCCTCCACGCTCCACGCCAATAAAACTTTCCCGTCTCCTGAACGAAAGTCCTATATATAATAGAAGAAACTAAAAAGCGGAAGGGCTCCGATCCGAGCCCTTCCGCTTTCTGAGTTATTGTTTAAGCTGGTTCAGTTCCTGCACGGACTGCTGTACGAGGGTGACGGCCTGGCTCATTGCTGCCCCTCCGCCGAATGCCGCAGTGACACCGACAGCTTCAAGAATTTCCTGTTCAGAGCATCCTTCATCGAGGCACCCCTTTGTGTGGTAGATGATGCAGTATTCATCCTGTGAATAAAGACTGATCCCAAGGGCAATCAGCTGCTTTTCTTTTTTAGAAAGGACACCCTCCCTGAAACAGTGTTCTGTGAACGTATTATAATGCTCTGCAAGCTCAGGCATTTTCTCCGTGAAGATCCCGAGTCCCATTTTATAGTCATGAAGTGCCGCTTCGGTTGTATTTCTTGGTTCCATTTGCATCCTGTTCAACTCCATTTTCGTTTTAGATTCATCGAAGATAGTATGAGCCAATCAGGAATGGTTTATGACTGAAATTTATCCATAAGAGAAACCCGATGGAAGCATCGGGTTTCTCAAAACGTATTATTCTGAAACTGGGACAACCGCTCCGTCCCATTCTTCATTGATGAAATCCTGGATTTCTTTTGAGCGCAGAGCTTTAACCAGTTCTTTCACTTCTTCCTTATCTTCGTCGCCTTTGTTGACAGTGATTACATTTACGTATGGAGAATCAGTATCTTCGATTGCGATTGAATCTTTCAGAGGCTTCAGGCCGGCATCGATGGCATAGTTGGAGTTGATGACCACGGCATCGCCTTCTTCATTTTCGTACATTTGAGGAAGCATACCCGCTTCATACTCGTAATCGAATTTCAGGTTTCTCGGGTTATCCTTAATGTCTTCAAGCTGAGCCTTTGTATTTTCGACGCCATCCTTCAGCGTGATGAGTCCTTTCTTCTCCAATAAGCTTAGGATGCGTCCGTGATCGGAAACAGAGTTACTCATCAAAATTGTTGCACCGTCCGGAAGGTCTTCCAGAGATTTATACTTCTTGGAGTATACTCCGATCGGCTCGATATGGATTCCGCCCGCATTGACGAAATCATAACCCTCATTATCCTTCATTTGAAGTTCCATGTAAGGGATTGTCTGGAAATAGTTGGCGTCGATATCGCCGTTATCAAGATCTTTGTTAGGAAGGATATAATCCTGATACGTCTCGATTTGAAGATCGATTCCCTTCTCTTCAAGGATCGGCTTTACCTGTTCAAGGATTTCAGCGTGCGGTACATTCGAAGCACCCACAACCAATTCCTTTTCATCGCTCCCCGCTCCTGAATCATTTCCGCAAGCGGCCAATCCAAAAATACTTGCTGCTGCTACTGCTCCTGCTAACCATTTTTTCATGTTGTTCTCTCCTTTTAACGTTTGTCTAATTTTTTTGTAAAGAAATCACCAATGAATTGAATTCCGAACACGATGATCAGGATCATGATCGTCGATGCCAATGTGACATCATCCCTGCTTCGCTGGAAACCATCAAGATAGGCAAGGTTCCCAAGTCCGCCTGCCCCTATGACCCCTGCCATAGCTGTATATCCGACAAGGGCGATGGCAGTCACCGTTATACCCGAAACGAGTGCGGGCATCGATTCAGGGATGAGCACTTTTATTATGATTGTACTTGTCTTTGCGCCCATGGCCTTTGCTGCTTCAATTACACCTTTGTTTACTTCCCTCAGGGCGATTTCAACCATTCTCGCGTAAAACGGGGCTGCCCCAATGATGAGCGCCGGCAGGGCTGCATTCGCACCGCGGATCGTATCAAGCAAGAACTTCGTGAACGGGATCAACAACACGATCAAGATGATGAACGGGATCGACCTGAATACATTTACGACAGCGCTTGTTATAGTGTAAGTAAGCTTGTTTTCCCATAGATTTTCTTTGGATGTCAAAAATAGAAGTATCCCGAGAATGATACCCAATACAAACGTGATAAGGACGGACATTCCTGTCATATAAAGGGTTTCAAGTGTTGCTTCCCAGAGTTTTTCCCAATCGACATTCGGAAAGATCGTTTCGATCATCCTGCCATCACCTCCACTTTCACCAGCTGGCTTTCGGCAAACGTGAGAGCTTCCTTAAGTTGAGATTCCTCTCCGTCCAGATGGACAAATAATGTGCCGTAAGCCCCTTTTTGGGTCTGTGATATCTGCCCCTGGAGGATATTCACTTCAAGGTCGAATTTTCTGATCAGCGAGGTGATCAGCGGCTGCCCGGTGGAGTCTCCCACGAACGTGAATTTCAAGACCTTCCCTGTCGGGTACTCTTTGATCAGCTGTTCGATCACTTCATCCGAATCCTGATCCTGTGATACTTCCTTCACAAACCGTTTAGTCACCTGCTGCTGCGGATTACGGAATACTTCGAGAACATCCCCGAGTTCGGCAACCTTCCCATTTTCCATCACGGCTACACGATGACAGATTTTTTTGATGACGTGCATTTCATGCGTGATCAGGACGATGGTCAATCCCAGGCGTTTATTGATATCCACAAGCAGATCAAGGATGGAATCGGTTGTCTGGGGATCAAGTGCAGATGTCGCTTCATCACACAGAAGTACTCTCGGGTTGTTCGCAAGTGCCCTTGCGATGCCTACACGCTGTTTCTGGCCACCGCTCAGCTGCGCAGGGTATGCATCCCCTCTTCCTTCAAGCCCGACAAGCGTCAGCAGTTCGTTTGCCCTATTAACTCTTTCCTTTTTAGGAACCCCTGCTATCTCCAAGGGAAATTGAATATTATCAATGACAGTCCGTGACCACAGCAGATTGAAATGCTGAAATATCATTCCGATTGACTGCCTTGCTTCCCTGAGCTTTTTACCTTTTATTGTAGATACTGCTTGGCCGCCTACGTTGATAGTCCCTTCTGTCGGTACCTCGAGGCCATTCAGCATACGGATCAGCGTACTTTTACCGGCACCGCTGTAGCCGATCACCCCGAATATTTCACCTTCCTTAACGGAAAGGTTCACTCCGTCCACTGCAGAAATCGGCCCTGCTTTCGATTGATATATTTTCTTCACGTCTGAGATGGTAATCATGATGTCGGTCACCTTCTTTCTTTTGAGTAAAACGATCGTTCTAATAAGAATTAATACTCCTATTAAACGTGCGCCCCTTCAAAAAAGGGCAATAAAAAAACCTTCCTGCTGATAAGCAGAAAGGCATAATCATATGACTATCCTTTCTCTTATCTTTCAAAGCGTCTGCTTTGAGTGAATTGGCACCATTTCAATTTGCATTGACGGTTGCCGGGCTTCATAGGGCACGTCCCTCCACCACTCTTAATAAGAGTAAGTCTAATATATTAAGTTAAAGAGTTAAAAGTCTCAGAAAATTTTCTACAAAGGTGATTCTATCATCACGTTCAAAGACATGTCAAATGTTTTTTTCAGAAGATTACAGTTTTCATTATATTTCCACAGTTTCCTTTACCACAGGCCTGGTCAGCCATAAAACCGATTCGACGAATAGCAGCGGCCGGTATCCTCCCTTTATTTCAAGCTGATCCTGATCAACCATGTGCGATAATAGCTCATTTCCTTTAATCAGGCAGGCAATCATATCTTCAGTTCCTTTAATCAAGAACTGAGATTCAAGTCCGTTACTGTCTTCCACGATCATACATGCCTTGCTTGAAAGGGAAATGGTGTAACGCTGATCTTTACATTGAATATCCAGGATGAATGGATTTGATGGAAATAATAGCTGCAGATGGTACTTCGAACGGCATTGTTCAATTAGAGTTTCTAAGTGTTTTCTCATACATACCCTCCCGCGAATCTTCTTACCTAATACATTCTACTTCTGGGTATTTTATCCTCCCCGGGTCGCTCGACATGATTCAGAAGAAATGTCATATTCTTGTCGAAAATGATAGTTTTGAATATTCAGAATATGAATTCCGAGCAATTTCTCTAAAAATTTCCCGAGAAATATGTCCTTGTTTGTAGAAAGGTTTTCTTTACTCATCGAAGAAAATTTATATAAATGACATAAAAAAGACCCTTAGCTCGTAAAGGTCTCCGTTTTCTTCATCATGTCGTATAGATAGGGAACCGATTGAAAGGCATAGATCCTTTCAATTTCCTTCGAATTCTTATATAGGAGCAGACAAGGCACACTTTCAATTGATTGCTCTTCTGCAAACTGTGGCAAGTAATTCAAATTGACTTTCTCGAAATGAAAGGAATGGGGAAGCTTTTCCACGATGTCAAGCATCCTCCCGGCTACCTGGCATGTCCCGCACATCGGGGTGTAGAGATACACGGCGGCCAGCTCATGTGTATTGATTGCATCATACAGTGCTCTTTCATTACTTACCTCGTTCAACTTAACTCATCCTTTTTTCCAAATATTCCGTGTGTACATCGATATTTGCGCCAACCAGTACTGAAGCAAGATGATACTCGGGTGCAGATGCCACTTCTTTATACATCCGGTCGATATATAAGTGTTCTGCTTCCGGGAATTCACGCTTGAATTGCTTCCTCAGCTTTTCGCCTGCATGATCGGCATCCACAAGTATATAAACATCTCTCTGTTCCAGCGAATCGATCAGTTCGTCCATTTTTGTGATGCTGATGGTTCCGTTCGTACAGATAATTTCAATCGGTTCCTTTATGATTCCTTTAACCTTTCGTTTATCTGTCGTACCTTCAACGATAATTACTTTTTCATCACCAATTTCAAACATTGTCATCACCTTATCTTTCAGAAAATAAGATTAGGATAGTATATTCAATTATTTAGAGATGATGTCCACTACTTACTCATATCTTCTCATTTTTTTGAGGAAATAGAAAGGAAAAAGGCTGTGTTTAAACCCGCTGTTGATTTCCGCACCAAGACTTCGCTTTCGGCAGGCAGCCAGTGAGCCTCCTCGGTCGTACCATCCTGCGAGTAGAAAAGTGGAGGGGCTTCGCTCAGAGACGGGTGGCATAAGGCGAAGCGGCCACGAAGGCGCTCTTTTGGATGATTTGACTTATGACATGTGTCTTTAAGACCCGTAGCTGGACAAGTCTCACATTTCCCAAAGAAGTCTTCCTCTTGCACCCCAATCATCACCTGGAACAGGCTTATACATAATTCTTTTACTAACTAAGCAGTTGAGACAGCATCTATGAAGTATATATACATAATCAATAACCTTGAATCAGCTTTATGATAGGCAAAAGGGTGCCGGCTGTCCATCAGGAGAAGTCCGGCACCCTATTTGGGAGCTTAACACCAGCCGCCTTCATCGCAGTCTGTATATCGTGTATCAGACCCTTCTGTCGCGGTGTAGCTTTGAAAAATTTTGTTTTCTTTTGTTTCAAAATTAGGTTCCATGGAAATCCCGTCAAGCGGAACAGCCATTCTGCCGACCGGCTGATTATCGAGATACAATTCCAGCTCTCCATTTTTTAATTTTCCTGTCACACGGTCGGTGACATCGAGTTTTTTCGGTTCGAGTGTCATAGGGGTCATCCTTTCTATAATGGTTTCTATCGTTAGAATGCCCCAAATAAAAAACAAAACACCTTGAGAATTCACTCAAGGTGTCAGCCATTAACCTTCGTTAATCATTTCATCATATTGTTCTGCACTCATAAGCTTGTCCACTTCACCGGCATCAGCAGGTTCAATGACGATCATCCAAGCTTTTTCGTAAGGGGACTCGTTCACGAATTCAGGGCTGTCAGCAAGTTCATCGTTCACTTCCACGACTTTACCTGAAACCGGAGCATACAGTTCAGAAACAGTCTTAACAGACTCAACGCTTCCGAAAGGTTCTGAAGCGGTTACTTCGTCGCCAACTTCCGGCAGTTCAACGAATACGATGTCGCCAAGTTCGGATTGTGCAAATGCTGTGATTCCAATTCGTACTTTTTCCCCTTCTGTTTTGACCCATTCATGTTCTTCTGAATATCGAAGATCTTTCGGTGTACTCATTTCAAATCCCTCCAAATCCTTGTTATACAACCTAATATTGACACACTTTTAAATGAAAAAGCAAGAAAACAAAAAGTTTCCCATAAAACTTTTTATTCACTGTTACAGAACCTTCCAACTCCGTCCTGACAGGGATCTATTTCCATGTTTCTTCAAACGTTTCTTCCTTGTATCCAACAGTCACTTTTGAGCCGTCAGTCGTGATTGGACGTTTGATGAGCATCCCGTCTGAAGAAAGGATCTCAAGCAGTTCTTCGTCGGAAGCAGTATTCACTTTATCCTTCAATCCAAGCTCTCGATACTTTTTCCCGCTTGTATTAAAGAACTTTTTCAACGGCATGCCGCTTTTTTCGTAAAGGCTTTTCAGTTCTTCCTTAGACGGGGGATTTTCAACGATATGTATTTCATTAAAGTCAGCGTTATTGTCTTCAAGCCATTTCTTGGCTTTGCGGCATGTACCGCATTTCGGATATGAGTAAAATGACAATGACATATTACCACCACCTTTCGATTCCTGTCCGGTTTTCTTCTGCTTAAACCATATAGATTGCCTTCCGTCTTTTCACGAAGGAAGGCTTCATCTCTTCCACTAGACTACATTCGACAGACTTCGTTATTTTCCTTCTTTTACAGAAGGTTTATTCGCAATGATTTTCAATTGTCCCTACAAGCTCTTTAAGCAGTGCAGCCGCATGATCAAGCTCAAGCGAATAAAAGCGCTGAGTCCCTTTCTGCTCCATGGACACAAGCTTCTGATCCCTAAGTATCTTTAAGTGATGCGAAACAGCAGGCCTTGAAAGTGTGAGATGCTCAGTGATTTCGTTGACAGTCAGAGGTTCTTTATCGGCGAGGAGGACAATGATATCCTGCCTGTAAGAGTCGCTTAATGCTTGAAATAAAGGTGTGCAAGCACGGAATAATACAATGGCTTTTTGCCCCATAATGTTCACCCTTCTCTTTCTTTCCGCTATTATTATATCCGTTCCTGGACTTTGCGCACAAACTTTGTGACCATCCTGCGCGGGAGGAATCGGATAGATCCTGCAAGCAATCTATTCTTCGCTCCCGGTATGATGACAACCTTCTTTTGGGTCATTTTTTTGTAAGCTTCATCGACTACTTCCTCAACAGTCATGACCCCTGACTGAAAAAGTTTTGACTGTTGAAGGTCTGCTGCATCTTTAAACCCTGTAGAGGTTGCACCCGGGCAAAGAGCCATAACTTCTACTCCATGAGATTCCCATTCATTCGCAAGGGCCTCTGAGAATGAAAGGACGTAAGCCTTGGTTGCATAATAGACGGCCATTAACGGACCAGGCTGGAAAGCTGCGGTAGAAGCGACGTTCAGGATCTGTCCTTGTTTCCGCTTTACCATCTCTTTGCCAAAATACTTACTGAGCTCGGTCAGAGCGGTTATATTTACTTGTATCATATCGACTTCTTTACTTATTTCTGTCTGTTCGAATTCTCCGAACAAGCCGAAACCGGCATTGTTGATCAGCGTATCAACTTCAATGCCTTTCGCAGTAACCTGTTCGTATATAGAATTGGAAGCTCCTGTTTTGGCTAAGTCTCCATCGATTACATGTGCCTTGACACTGTATTTCCCCTCTAATTCCTCAGCAAGTGATAGAAGCTTATCCTTACTGCGGGCGACAAGGACTACATCATGTCCGTCTTGTGCAAATTTATGACTGAAGCTAAGGCCGATTCCGCTTGATGCCCCAGTGATCAGAACTGTTTTGTTATTCATTTTGGCAGCCACCTTTATTTTATGTTGTTATGTTTAAACGTTTAAACATATAATAATTACGATCAAGCGTTAAGTCAAGAAAATAGGTAAGTGGCCTGTACTCTTGAAGAACTACTAACTTCCATCCAATACAAAAAACGGACCCCCGCCGATCGGAGGTCCGTTTCTCTTATAAAAATTCACTTATCAAACTACGTACTTCTCAGCGTCAACCAGCTTTTCAGATGCTTCACGTTTCACTGCGATCACGTTGATCGGTGTGTGGCGCGTGAATTTACGGAGCGCTGAGAGCATCATGCGCAGAGTGTCACCCTGTTCGGTTGCGACAAGGGTTTCTTTTGCATGTGCTTCGATTTCATTGAACGCTTCCTGACAGAAGATTTGCGTGTAAAGAAGTTTTTGCTTCGCTTTTTCAGCTCCGCCCTTCTCAAGCGCTTTTTCTGTACGAAGGACAACGGATTCCATTGCATAAGCGTTTGATACGATATCCGCGATGTTCACAAGGATTTCCTGCTCTTTTTCGAGTGCCTTTCCGAACTTCTGAGCTGCTAATCCAGCAAGCATCAAGCCGATCTTCTTCGCATTTTTCACAAGATACTTCTCTTGTGCCAGCGGCTCGTCGCCCACTTCTTCAGGCATAAGCATCATCAGTTCTTCCTGAAGAGCCTGAGCTTTCTGCAGCAGCGGCAGTTCACCTTTCATTGCTTTACGAAGGTATGTGCCCGGTACAAGAAGGCGGTTGATTTCATTCGTTCCTTCGAAGATACGGTTGATTCGGGAATCGCGGTACATTCTTTCAATCTCATATTCCTGCATGAAGCCATATCCGCCGTGAAGCTGGACGCCTTCATCGACAACATAATCCAGCACTTCCGTCGCGAAGAATTTATTCAATGAACACTCGATGGCATATTCAGCGATCGACTTCGCCACTTCCGTTCCATTTTTCACTTCTTCATCCGTAAGCTTGCTCATGCGGTCTTCGAATAATCCTACAGTACGGTATACGGAGCTTTCGGCTGCGTACAATTTCGCTGCCATTGTCGCCAATTTTTCTTTTGTCAGGTTGAAAGAAGAAATCGGTGTCTTGAATTGCTGGCGCTGATTTGTGTATTGAACCGTCACTTCAAACGCACGCTTACTTGCACCGACTGCACCTACACCAAGCTTGTAACGCCCGATATTCAGGATATTGAAGGCGATGATATGCCCTTTTCCTGCCTGGCCGAGAAGGTTCTCTACTGGAATTTCAGCATCTTCCAGGATCAATGTACGTGTGGAAGAACTCTTGATTCCCATTTTCTTTTCTTCCGGTCCTGTCGATACGCCTGGATAATCTTTTTCAACGATGAACGCCGAGAAATGCTCGCCGTCGATTTTCGCATATACAACGAATACATCAGCGAATGCAGAGTTTGTAATCCATTGCTTTTCACCATTTAAAATATAGTGCGTGCCCGCTTCGTTCAGTTTCGCTGTCGTCTTTGCACCAAGTGCATCCGAACCTGACCCCGGCTCCGTCAATGCATACGCCGCAAGCTTTTCACCTGTTGCAAGCGCAGGAAGGTACTTTTGCTTTTGATCTTCGTTACCGAAAAGGACGATCGGAAGTGAACCGATTCCGACATGGGCACCGTGGGAGATGGAGAAACCGCCTGCACGGGACATTTTTTCAGCGATTAACGCAGAACTTACTTTATCTAGACCTAGTCCGCCGTACTCTTCAGGTACATCCGCTCCAAGGAGACCAAGTTCTCCTGCTTCTTTCAATAAGCGTACAGAATGATCGAATTCGTGGTTTTCAAGATTGTCGATGACCGGTACCACTTCATTCAAGACATAATCTTCAGTGGTTTTCGCGATCATTTTTTGTTCGTCTGAATATTCTTCAGGTGTGAATACTTGATCAAAGCTCACATCTTCGATTAAAAAACTTCCACCCTTAATCAATTTATCAGTTTGATTTGCCATTATTGACATCCCCTTAACGTTTTTTTGAAAGGTTCAATAAACACCGCTGTTGATTTCCGTGGAAGACTTCGCTTTCCGCGGGTAGCCCGTGAGCCTCGTTACTTCGCTCCTGCGGGTTAGAAAAGCGGAGGCGGCTCATTCAGCTCCGACAAGCATAAGATGAATAGGCTGAAAAGGCGCTTTTTGCCTTTTTTGCCTATTTAGCTTATGACCTCGAGGGGCTAGCCGCCGGAGCTGGACAAGTCTCACATAAGCTACTCTTCCCGCAAAGTCTTCGTCTTCCACTCCAATCAACAGCTAGATCCATTTAAATCCAATTAAGCTCCATGAAAATAAACGATTTAAAATTCGATATCTTCATTCTCTTAACCAATTAGTTCAAACACCCCGGCTGCTCCCATTCCGCCGCCGATGCACATGGTGACGATGCCGAATTGCTGGTTGCGGCGTTTCATTTCGTGGACGAGTGACAGGGTCAGTTTTGCACCTGTGCATCCAAGCGGGTGACCGAGTGCGATCGCACCGCCGTTTACGTTCACTTTGTCTTCATCAAGGCCAAGCTGGCGGATGACCTGGATCGACTGTGAAGCGAATGCTTCGTTCAGTTCGAACAGGCCGATATCAGACAGCTCAAGACCTGCCATCTTCAGTGCACGGGGAATCGCTTCGACAGGACCGATTCCCATGATTTCAGGCGGCACCCCTGCTACGGCAAAGCTTCTGAACTTCGCCATCGGCTGCAAGCCGAGGCCGTCTGCTTTTTCACGGTCCATGACCATCACTGCTGCAGCCCCGTCACTTGTTTGAGACGAGTTCCCTGCAGTGACAGACCCTTTTACATTGAAGGCTGGGCGCAGTTTGCCAAGTACCTGTGAATTGGTTCCAGCACGTACTCCTTCATCTTTTGCAAATTGGAACGTCTTTTCTACCAGTTTGTTCTCAGCATTCACAGAACGCTGGACCACATCTACCGGCACGATTTCATCGTCGAATTTTCCTTCGGCTATCGCTTTTGCTGCTTTCTGGTGGCTCCTCACTGCAAATTCATCCTGGTCTTCACGTGATACGCCGAATTTCTGCGCCACTTCTTCTGCCGTATGGCCCATGCTCATGTAGTACTGTGGAGCCGTTTCAGCAAGCTTAGCATTCGGGCGTACGACGTGCCCCATCATTGGGACAAGACTCATCGATTCCGCTCCGCCAGCAATCGCCGTGTCGGAATGGCCCAGCATGATTTTCTCGGCTGCATAGGCGATTGACTGCAAGCCTGATGAGCAGTAACGGTTGATCGTAATGGCAGGAACCGAGCTCGGAAGCCCTGCAAGGCCTCCGATATTCCTTGCCATGTTGAGGCCCTGTTCCGCTTCCGGCATCGCGCATCCGATGATCAGATCGTCGATATTTCCTTCATAATTTCCCGCGCGTTTCAATGTTTCTTTAACGACCAGGGCACCAAGGTCATCCGGTCTGACACCTGCAAGTGACCCTTTTCTTGATCTTCCGACTGGTGTTCTGGCACCAGCCACTATGACTGCTTCACGCATGATGTTCCCCCGCTTTCTGGATTGGTTTTATATGATTAGTTGCGTAATGGTTTCCCTTTGACAAGCATGTGCTGCATTCTTTGCTGTGATTTCGGCTGAGCGATCAGGCTCAGGAATGCTTCCCTTTCAAGATCCAATAAATACTGTTCATCGACTTCTGTCCCGAACGGCACTTTTCCGCCGGCGATCACGTACGCCAGCTTCTTGGCGATCAAAAGGTCGTGTTCTGAGATGAATCCTGATTGATACATGGATTGTGCTCCCAGTAAAAGCGTACCGTATCCCGTTTCGCCTGTTACCGGGACTTTCTTGCGAATCGGTGCTTTATACCCGCTCTCATAGAGGGCGATCGCAGCCTGTTTCGCATCA
Organism: [Bacillus] enclensis; assembly: GCF_001456935.1. GTDB lineage: Bacteria > Bacillota > Bacilli > Bacillales > Bacillaceae_B > Rossellomorea > Rossellomorea enclensis. The sequence continues at coordinate 18,676 of NZ_KQ758489.1, forward strand.
TATAATAAATGATCGCCGTTCACACTCACACCGTCAGCCTTGCTGAGGAAGTTGTTTTCCCTTGCTTCATCGCCTGAGGTCGACACTTTTGCCATGGCGATCGTTTCGAATACTTTATTCGCTACTTTCTGAAGGTCGAATTCCACTCCATTCGGAAGGTTCGCCAGATGTTTCATATAAAGTTCTTTGTTTCCGCCTCCGCCCGGGATCAGGCCGACTCCGACTTCCACAAGCCCCATATAAGTTTCCATGCTTGACTGAATATGTGCAGCCGGCAGGCAGACTTCACTTCCGCCGCCGAGCGTCATGCCGAATGGTGCAGCAACGACCGGTTTAGTGGAATATTTGACTTTCATCATCGCCTGCTGGAAGTGACGGACGACCATATCAATTTCAAATACGTTGTCATCCTGCGCTTCCATCAGGATCATCGCGAGGTTGGCACCTACACAGAAGTTCTTGGCCTGGTTTCCGATGACCAGACCTTTGAAATTCTTCTCTACTTCATCAACCGCGTAGTTGATCATCTGGATGATATCCAATCCGATTGCGTTGTTAGGAGAATGGAATTCAAGGAGTGCGACACCGTCCCCGATATCGATCAGGCTTGCACCTGAATTTTTCTTGAGAAGCTTGCCTTGCTTTTTCAACAGCTTCAAGTCGATCACTTTCGGGTTACGCTCTACAAGCTTGTATTCACCATTATGGTAGAAATACAGCTCTCCCTCTTCTTCTTTATAAAAATGCGTATGGCCAGCCTCGAGCATGTCTTCCACCCACTGAGGTACGGTCACGCCTTCTTCTTTCATTCGTGTAACGGATCTTTCAACCCCGATGCTATCCCAAGTTTCAAACGGTCCAAGCTCCCAGCCGAATCCCCATTTCATGGCGCGGTCGATCGCCACGATATCATCAGCGATTTCACCGTGCAGCTGCGCGGAATAAGTAAGCACCGGGGACAGGATGTTCCAAAGAAGGGAACCTGCTTTATCTTTCGCATAGGCGAGGGACTTGATTTTATTCCGGAGTCCCTTTTCATTCTTGCTCATTTCTACAGAAGCGGTCTTCAGCTTTTTACGCGGCCCGTATTCCAAAGTTTCCGGGTCCAGTTCAAGGATTTCTTTCCCCTGCTTCAGGAAGAATCCCTGGCCGCTCTTGCTTCCAAGCCAGCCGTTATCAAGCATCTTCTGCATGAATGCCGGTACTTCGAATACCTTCTTCTCGTCCCCGTCCACTTGGTCATAGACATTTTTCGCCACGTGAGCGAACGTATCCAGACCAACGACGTCAAGCGTCCTGAACGTTGCACTCTTCGGTCTGCCGATTAACGGGCCTGTGATGGAATCTACCTCACCTACGCTGTATCCGCCTTTGAGCATTTCCTGTACGGTCACAAGAAGGCCGTATGTCCCGATTCGGTTTGCAATGAAGTTCGGTGTATCTTTTGCAAAGACGACGCCCTTCCCGAGTGCATCTTCACCGAATGTTTTCATGAAGTCCACTACGTCACGATCGGTCTTCTTAGTCGGGATGACTTCAAGAAGTTTCAGGTAACGAGGCGGGTTGAAGAAGTGGGTTCCGAGGAAGTTCTTCTGGAAATCCTCCGAACGGCCTTCCGCCATCGCTTCGATTGAAATACCTGATGTATTGGAGCTGATGATGCTGCCAGGCTTACGATGTTGTTCAACCTGTTCAAATACTTTCTTTTTAATGTCCAGATTTTCAACGACGACCTCGATGACCCAGTCGCACTCGCTGATTTTCTCCATGTCGTCTTCAAAGTTACCGGCTGTGATCAGCGATAAGTTTTGTTTGGAAGTGAGTGGAGCAGGTTTTTGTTTAAGGAGCTTTTTTAAGGCGTTTTCACTCATGCGATTGCGAAACGCATTGCTTTCTGTTGTCAAACCCTTCGCTTTATCTTCTTCTGTCAATTCACGCGGGACGATGTCTAATAATAGTGTTGGAATACCGATGTTCGCTAAATGTGCCGCAATCCCGGATCCCATTACTCCCGATCCCAATACTGCAGCTTTTTGAATTCTGTGCGTCAATGTGTTCTCCCCCTTTGTTTGCACTGTGTTTCATTGGATAACCGGCCTGATTCGTCAGGTCCGGACAACTTTGAATGAATACTCATTCATTTTTTCTTCAAAAAAAAGATCCGAATGAGTTTCTGTTATCTATAATATATCGGATATTCTAAAATATCGCAATATTTAAACGTTTAAAATTGTGAAATTTTTTCAGTTTTTCTGAAGTGGCTCCAATTCCTTGGCCCCCTCCCATATGTTCATGTCATAAACTCCCCGCCATCAGGACATTTTAAGAATGGAGGTGTTTTTCATGGCAAAACGCAAAAAGGATCCTTCAAGGGCAGGCGTCAGCGCAGCCAGTGTAAAAGGAAATGCCGGCCCGACAGTTGAAGCTGACGGCGGCGGAAAAGTAAACAGTCAGAACAATCAATTCAAGAAGCAATAATGGATGGTCACAGGCATCATTAGGGGTGCCTGTGAGTATTCAGCATGGATTTTCATGAGCTGAATGGCTGTAGTTCGACCGGTGGAACGTACTTGCGACCTCGACCTAGCTGACCGGGTTTTTACGGACGTTTTCGTTTTATGCTGACTTTTTTAGATTTATGCTGAAAAAATTCATTTTATGCTGACTTTTTCCGATATATGCTGACAAATTTTCATTTAAGCTGAATTTATTCTATTATACGATGTTTTTTGAAATAAATGGAATTCACGCTGCAACCCCCATCCCCCCGATAAATTCTTCTACCTGTCCCTACATACATCCAAATGCAAAAATTAACTTTGATTCCTCGTACATTATAAAGTAAACTAATAGTATTGCATCAGGTTGTCAGACCTCTTACTTTTCTCTTGGCGGTAAGGCTGGCAGCCTGCTTATTTTTGATAACGTTTACAGACAAGGAGAATGACATACGATGATGATGCGCAGATCGTTATTTTTTACTATAGGATTATTCATTTTGACGCTGGGGGTTTCCCTTATCATTAAATCGGGGCTCGGGGCTTCTGCCTGGGATGCGCTGGCCGTCGGTCAATCCAGGATGTTCGGGATCACGGTCGGTACGGCGGTATTCATCAATGGGATTGTGTTGATCGCCCTCAATGCCGTCATCATGAAGAAACGCCCGGATATCCTGGCAACGGCAACGATCTTTGTGATCGGACTATTGATTGATTTCTGGCTGTTGATCGTATTGGCTGAATTTGCTCCATCCATGCTGATCAATCAATTCATTGCGCTTGGATTCGGCATCCTGACAGTGGGGCTAGGTGTAGCTATCTATCTCCAGGCTAAATTCCCTGCAAGTCCTATGGACACGCTGATGGTGGCAATCCATACCCGTTTCGGCCTGAATCTTAGAAACTCGCGGATCCTGTCTGAAGGATTTGCGTTGACACTTGCTTTCTTATTCAGGGGAGATATCGGAATCGGCACTATCCTGGTCACGGTCCTGTTAGGATTCGTCGTCCAATATCTATATCCGATATTCGAACAGCTTTTTGAAAGGAAAGCTGTTGCTAAAGTGGCTGTCCCAACCGAATAATCTGTACCCGAAAACGACCCTTCTTCCCCGGAGCGGTCGTTTTTCTTTTCACCAAACAAATTCCAGGAAAAGACAAGCCGAAAAATGATATGATGATTCTATTATTCTATTATATGTATGGGAGCGTTACGATGCTGCAGGTATTAAATAAAAAATTGGAGAAGCTCATGCCTTTCATAACGCCGTCTGCCGTATTGATCGGTGTCTTGTTCTCTCCTTATTTATCTCCTTTGACGTTCATGGTCCCGTGGGTTTTCGCAATTATGACTTTTTCAGGCTCATTGAGCTCTAATTTTCATTCCGTCAAACGGGCCGTTACATTCCCGCTACCGCTTCTGACTTCCCTATTCATTCTTCATATATTGATGCCGCTGTGGGCGTTCGGGATGGGAAGCATCGTGTTTCCCGAAGACGGGCTCACAGTGACGGGGCTTCTGCTCGCTATGGTCATTCCAACCGGGATCACGAGCTTTGTCTGGGTCACCATTTATAAGGGGAATATCGGTCTTGCACTGTCGATCATCCTCGTGGATACGATCCTTTCCCCATTCATCGTCCCGGCCAGCCTTTCTCTAATTGTCGGACAAAAGGTGGAGATGGACAGCTGGAGCATTATGGCCGGCCTCCTCTGGATGGTTGTGATTCCGTCGCTGATCGGGATGCTGTTAAATCACCTTACGAAAGGAAGCATCAAGGACACATTGGGAAAACAATTGTCCCCTTTTTCCAAAATAGGGATCGGGGTCGTTGTCGCAATCAACTCATCTGCTGTTGCACCTTATTTAAGACATATCAGCTTGAAATTATTACTGATTGCTTTAACGGTTTTATTCATCGCCTTTTCAGGATTCGCCCTCGCATGGCTCCTCGGTACCTTGCTGAAGCAAACGAGGGATACGAAAGCAAGCCTGTTATTCACCGGAGGGATGAGAAACATCAGTGCCGGGGCGGTCATCGCCGTTCAGTACTTCCCTGCTGCCGTTGCCGTTCCGGTTGTGATCGGCATGCTCTTCCAGCAGGTGCTTGCCTCCCTGTTCGGATTCTTATTCCACCGCCATGAGGTGAAAATGAAGGCATAACAAAAAAGGACCTGCTACAGGTCCTTTTTTATTATGCTGTTTTTCGATTCCGTTTCGGATTCCGGTGGAGTTTCGTCATTTACATCCGACGCATTTTTTTCATCGTTTTCTTTAGACGCTTCGGCTGATCTGCCACTCTCAGTATTCTCTATATGAAGCCCCTCTTGACTTGAGCTGCTTACTTCATCTTGACTCTCTTCTTCAAGAACGTCACCTGATTCAACCTGGTTCAGTTCCTCAATATCTTTCACGGGCCCGCCGGCCGCGCCGTCAGAGTCTTTCTTTGCATTCAACAGCTGATGAATATGCTTCCGTTGACTTTTACTTGCAAGCACATACAGCGTATCGTCTGCCTTGATGATGGTATCCCCTGTTGGGGTGATGAGGTCATTTTTCCGGATGACTGCAGAAATCAGGGTCTTTTTAGGGAGTTCGATCTCCTTTATGGCTTTACCGGTGATGAATGCTTCGTCATTGATGTGGACTTCGATCATTTCATTATTGGTCTTACCGATGCTAACAAGTTCAATCGTGTGAGCAAGCGGCGGACGGTCCTTTCCGGCAAGCTTGAGATAATTCGCAAGCGGGGTGATCGTTGCCCCTTGAACCAAAGCGGATAAAAGGACGACGAAGAACACCACATTGAAGATGATTTCACTGTTTTCAATCCCCGCCACCATCGGGAAGGTGGCAAGTACGATTGGAACGGCCCCCTTCAGGCCGGCCCAGGATATGAAGAATTTTTCTTTCATATTGAAGCTTTTACCGAACGCAAGGGCTATATAGACACCAAGCGGACGGGCTACAAAGATGAGGAGAACCGATAATATGATGCCCTGGAGCGCGATTCCCGGCAGGTGCTGTGGAAAAACAAGCAGACCCAGGAGGATGAACATGACGATCTGCAGCATCCATGCAAAACCTTCATTGAACCGTATGATGGACTGCCTGTAGGTCAGTTCTCCGTTCCCTACAAGGATGGCCATCACATAGACGGCAAGCAGGCCGCTGGCACCGGCAATGGTGGTCAGTGAATAAGTAAGAATGGCCAATGATACAGAGAGCACCGGATATAAACCGGAAGAATCAAGGTTGATCCGGTTGATGATCCAAATGGAAGCGAGTCCGAACAAGACTCCGAACAAGGCCCCCATCCCCATCTGCCAGAAAAAATCCAGGACTAGATTGAACGGATTGGAATTCGGGAATTGGATGAGCTGGAGGAATGCCACAGTCAGGAAGATCGCCATTGGATCGTTGCTGCCCGACTCAGCCTCCAGTGTGGCGGAAATTTTCGGCTTGATGTTTTTATTGCCCAACACCGAGAAAACGGCTGCAGCATCAGTGGACCCGACAATGGCACCAAACAGCATACCCTCAAGCCAGCTCAGGTCGAGGATATATTTTGCGGCCACTCCAATGGACAGGGTCGTCACGAGCACCCCGATCGTGGCAAGTGATAATGAAGGCTTATACACACCCTTTATATTGCTCCATTTCGTCTGGAGTCCGCCTTCGAATAAGATGATGATAAGTGCGATTGTACCGATGAATTGAGTGATATGAGCATTATCAAAGAAAAAATATGTATTCAGGAGCATTCCGACAGCAATGAAGAGAACAAGAGATGGTACGCCAAGACTTGAGGAAAACTTGGCAAAAAGGACGCCGATCAGAAGCAGGAGTGCAAGAAGGAATGAAACATTTTCGATAGAAAAATCCATTTAATCGCCTCGTAGAAAGTGTAAGTTATGTTTGATTATACTACATTGTGAATTAAGTCACAATTAATGCACCTTTATATTTATGAATATTAAAAAAATAAAAACTCCACAAATAGGTCCGTGGAGTTTTCCATTATTATTAAGGCTCTCTTCTTATACTTTGTTGCTTCACAACCAAGAAAATACCGGAACTTGGGTATTTTCGAGTTGTCCGTCCGTCTCTTGTTGAAGATTGAATTCGAAAAGAGCACGACCACAAGCTGCAATAAGGTTATAAGTCTATTAACGAAAAGCGACAATCTTTTAGAAAACAGCCTTTATTTGTTTTTCATGACACCTTTCAAAACAAATGCCACGTTTGCCGGACGCTCGGCGAGACGTCTCATGAAATAGCCATACCAGTCAGTGCCATAAGGGACATACACCCGCATTTTGTAGCCTTCCTGCACCAATTCACGCTGACGCTCCACGCAGATTCCAAAGAGCATCTGGAATTCGAACTGATCACGCGGGATGTTATGTTCTTCAGCAAGCTTCTTAGTATAATCGATGATTTTATCATCGTGTGTCGCGATCGCCGTATAATTACCGTTCAGCATATGCATCTTGATGATTTTCTTGAAGTTTTCATCAACATCTTTTTTCTCAGGAAATGCAACTTTCGACGACTCTTTATAAGCACCTTTTACAAGACGCAGATTTGGGGAGTAGGCGTTAAGTTCTTCCATATCCTTCTCTGTTCTGTAAAGGTAGGCCTGAATGACTGTACCAATATTGTCATATTCCGATTTCAATGTCTTGAAGATCTCGAGCGTCTTCTCGCAGCGTGAGTAATCCTCCATATCGATCGTCACGAATACATCGTGTTTCTTCGCTTCTTCAAGGATCATCCTCATGTTCTTCGTTACAACATCCTCCTGGAGATCAAGTCCCATTGATGTCAGTTTGAGTGATAACTGGGAACGCAGCTTCTCCCTCCCGATCGCACGGACCGCTTCTACACATTCAAGTGCCATTTGGTTGGCTTCCTCGACGTTATCGACAAACTCACCCAAATAGTCAATTGTTACCACAAGATTCTGTTTATTCAATTCACGAATGACCTCTACCGCTTGATCTATTGAAGAACCTGCGACAAATCTGGCCGCTCCGAAACGCAGGCCGTACTTTTTGGCCATTTTAGTGATCGGTTTATTTTTAGAAAGGAATAAAAAGAAATTACGCATTGCTTGCTCCATGTTGCTACCTCCCTGAAAAGAACATATATGTCATACTATGAAAACGTTTTCTTTTTTGATAAAAAGAAAAGATTTCTTGTAGTATTCTGTTTACCAACATTTTATCACCTATTAAACGTTTTGAATATACTTTTGTTACTTTCTTAGTAGAATATTATCGAAATTTGTTGAAGGTGCATAACCTGCATGAAAAAAGGCACAATAACGGTTGTTGGAGCTCAGCATGGTTTTATTTCCAAAACATATATTAGGTCAAAATACTTATTTTTAAGGAGGAATTATTTATGCAGCAGCAACCTCAACAGGGCAGCCAGCAGCAGGCATATGCGCAGCCCCCTCAGATGTTAACGACGAAGGATTCACTTTATTTGAATGATATGCTTGCATGGAATTTGACGGCTATGAAGAAATGCCATTTTGCAGCTACCCAGTGCCAGGACCAGGAAATCAGAGCAGAACTGGATAAGTGCGGACAGATGCATCAGCGCCATTATGAGCAATTGCTGGCACACTTGAACACAACAACTACTAATCAGGGCATGATGTAGAAAGGAGACTAAACTCGCATGAATCAGCAAAACCAAAATCAGCAGAAGATCCAAAACCCGCAGACGCAGGTCCCATCCACTCCGCAAATGAATGACCGTGATTTCATCACAGACGTGCTGTCTCACGAAAAATACATGACCGCTTCATACTGCACGGCACTTAATGAAGCAAGCCACCAGGCATTGTATCAGGATCTGCTTACAATCTTCAACGAAACACAGAACGCCCAGCGCGAACTGTACAATGAAATGTTCCGCAAAGGCTGGTACAAGCTCGAAGCAGCCGACAGCCAGAAAATCCAGCAGTCCTATCAGCAGCACCAGCAGTACTCTTCCCAGTTCCCATACGGTACAGGTGCAGGCGGACAGCTTCAATAGTTTTTTTTAGATACGGCGGTCTCTTTTATGGGACCGCTTTTTTGTTGGTGCGCCCGGATGAATGGGACGGGCTGATTGGGTGGACTCTTGCAGCATTGAAGGAAGAATAGGAGCCGGGCTTATTTTAGGGTAGAGCTTGTTGCATGGAGGGGGGAAATGGACCTCGTCGTGCCCGGTTTACTATAGATTTTGGCAGGATTCCCGTTGAATTGAAGAGAAATTGACTCATTTTTATAAAAACCACCCTGTCTTTCCCCGAAGTATTCGGCTGGTGTGTAAAATACGTGCCACTTTTCGGATTTACAAGCCACTTTTTAAAAATACAGTCCACTTTTCAAATTTACGAGCCACTTTTCTGAAATACGAGCCACTTTCCCCGTTTTTCAAGCAATTTGTCGAATTTTCTTTATGGGCAACGCATCCGCATTCCCGCACCCGCTTACCCAAAACAACACACCCTCCCCCGCCGCATCCACATACCAACCCACAAAAAAAGCACCCCTCCCAGGGCACTTTCAACACCTATCAGCTAAAAATCATCTATTCATCCTTCTTCTTCCGGTTCATTTCCTCACGATGAGCCTCGTTCAGCTCTTTGATCTCACCGATGATTTTCTTCATTTCTTCTTTGCCGTCGGGATACAGTGAGTTCCAGTGCTTCACGAGTGCCGGCATTTGTTTGGCGACGAAAGAGTAGAGTGCATATTGGGTCACCATTTCTTTTTTCTCAGGGGACGTGTCGCCGATGAGAAGCTCTGTGTATTTATCAAGGAGTGCATCAAATTGTTTCTGAAATTCGCTCATGCTATTCAGCACCTCCAGTTTAGTTTGATTCGCAAACCGTCCGCTTCACCTTGCACGTCTGCGGACAGGTCTTACAGCGGAATTGTTCGCCGTTCTCCAGTCGGTAGGAATAACAGCATGTCTTCCGGACCCGGATTTCATCGTCCACACCTTCAACTTTTACTTTTTCAGTATAATATTCCTTCAAAGGATTCTTCTTATATTCACCGAACCACCTGCTGTTCTCGTCGCTTAGTAATTGGGCAAAATCATGCTGCTTCTGATCCCTTTCTGAGGTAAATGCTTCATTTTCATAAATCCAGAAAAGATAGACCGCAACATTTTCCCACAGGATCAGATCCGGCAGCTTAACCGAGCGTTTCAACACGCCGACCATTTTATCAAGATGCCCCGAGAACAGGGAATGGATAAATTCATCTTTTTCAGCAGGGGAAGTAAATTCCCAGACACTTGGATCTTTCAGATGAATTCGAGGGAGCCACAACCCATTGTCATTTACGTAATCGACAAGCACAAGATTGCCTGGTGACAGATTCAATTTCCTGTTCCAGCAGGTTGCAGCGAGCATCCCGAGCGCTGCGACAAACGCATACCGCTTCATGAAAAGGGATCCGGCTGTCTTCAACTCGCTGGATCCCATCAGGGCGAACCTGTCTTCAAGATAGCGGACCATCTTCCCTTCATCAAAAAGAAGCCCCGATGCTTCAGTGCCGCCCGAACCAGACGGGATCCCCTTCAAAAAGCGGTACTGCTCAAGCAATGCCCACTGTTCTTCAGTCAGTGAAGCAGGCCTCATACCGGCTCACCAATAGAATTGAGGATGCATCTGCCTTTTCCGAACGGAATGCAGAGCGGCGTTCCGAATAATGGATCGCTTGTCACCTGGCAGTCCATATCAAAGACATTCTTCACCAACTGGCAGCTGATGATTGATTCAGGTTTCCCCTGTGCATAAATCTTTTGGTCCCGGATGGCCACGATATTGTGCGCGTAGCGGCAGGCAAGATTCAAATCGTGAAGGACCATGACGATCGTGCGCTCTTCCGTTTCATTTAATTCAAACAGCAGATCGAGAATTTCAATCTGATGGGTCATATCCAAATACGTGGTCGGCTCATCCAGCAGGATGATGTCTGTATCCTGGGCAAGTGTGAGCGCGATCCAGGCTCGCTGGCGCTGGCCGCCCGACAATTCATCGACTTTGCGGTGCTGCAGTTCTTCCATTTTTGTTGCCTTCAGTGCATTCTGGACGATTTCCTCATCTTTATGGGACCATTGTTTGAGCCAGGTCTGATGCGGGTATCTCCCCTGTTTCACCAGCTGGAGCACCGTGAGTCCCTCAGGAGCCGTCGGCGATTGCGGAAGGATCGCCATCTTACGCGCAACTTCTTTGGTGGACAGCTTGGCAATGGCATCGCCTTCTAAGAGGACAGACCCCTGCTTCGGCTTCAATAAACGCGCGATGGAGCGGAGCAATGTCGACTTCCCGCATCCGTTCCCTCCGATGAATACGGTGATTTCCCCTTTGGGAATGTCAATATTCAGTTCATCGATGATTATCCTTTCACCATAAGCCAGGGTTAAGTCTTTCGTTTCAAGCATGCTCATTACGCAGCCAACTCCTTAAGAATTTCTTGTTTTAAATAGAAGATAGATAAAATACGGTGCACCGATTGCGGCGGTGAACACTCCGGCAGGAACCTCGAGGGGCAGGAAAAGCGTCCGGCCGATCAGGTCAGCGAGCATCACCAGGATCCCGCCAATGAGAGCAGAAGCCGGAAGCAATGCGCCGTATGACGAGCCTACCATCCTCCTCGCCATATGAGGGGCCATCAAACCGACAAAGCCGATCCCCCCTGCAAAGGAAACCGCTCCGCCTACCAAAACTGTCGCCATCAGAAGCAGGAAGAACCGCTGTCTCTGTACATTACCTCCTACTCCCTTGGCCAGTTCTTCACCAAGTTCCTGGATATTCAATTGACGTGTGATAAAAAAGCTGATCAGGATGAACACGATGCTCCATGGAAGGAGGATCGACACATCCTGCCAGTCCGACCCGTTTACAGTACCGGTGATCCAGATATTTGCCTGGCTGGCCCTGTAGATGGGACCCATGATCATCAACAGTGTTGTGATTGCCTGGGTCAAGGCTGAAATCCCGATACCGATCAAAACGAGCCTGACTGGCGAGACTCCTTTTCTCCAGGCAAGAAAATAAACGAGGAAAGCGACAACGGCTGCCCCTATGAAAGCAGCGACCGGCATCCACTGGATGCTGACCGGCAGTGTGCCGTCCTCATTACTGAAAATCGTCAAAAATGCGACGACCGCCGCTCCCGCTCCGCCGGTGATCCCGATGATATCCGGAGAAGCAAGCGGATTTCTGATCATTCCCTGCAAAATGCCGCCGGCAACTGCAAGCGCCATCCCCGCAAGGAGCGCGATGATGATCCGCGGCAGACGGAACGATTTCACGACGAGCTGCTCAAGGCCCGTTCCGCCTCCAAAAAACACACTGACCACATCCCACGGGGCGATCTTCATATCCCCTATCCCGGTACTGACTATCAATACAAGGACAGTCAACACACCAAGTACCGTCACTTTTTTTAATGCGGACATATCGATCAAAAAAGATATTCTATCTTTAAACCAGCGTTTTCCTATGAATCTATTCATTTTAGAACCCCTTCCTGGCCACATACACAAAGAATGGGGCACCGATGACAGCGGTCATCACCCCGACAGGAACTTCCTGGGGCATGATGATGTAGCGTGCAGCTATATCTGCAGTCAGAAGAAGGACCGCGCCCAGTAAACCTGCGTAAGGGATGAGCCATTTGTGATCGACTCCTATCAACTTCCTGGCCAGATGAGGAATGACAATGCCGATGAATCCGATCGGTCCGGCAATCGCGACGGAACCGCCTGCTAAGAGGACGACGATCAATAGCGCCAGGAACTTGATGAGGTTGGTTTTCAACCCCAGTCCCTTTGCTACGTCCTCACCCATTGCTAATATATTCATTTTGCCTGCGAGTATGAGCGCCCCGATCCACCCTGTCAGGATGTAAGGGAAAACCCCTGTCAAGATTTCCAGCTTCCTGCCCTGTACCGAACCGGCAAGCCAGAACAGAACCTGTTCAAGAGCCGATTCATCAAGTACGAGCAGGCCTTGCGTAAAGGACGAGAACATCGCTGTAATCGCAGCCCCTGCAAGGGTAAGCTTCATCGGTGTAAGGCCGTTGTTTCCCGCAGCACTGATCGCATATACGCCAAAAGCGGCAATCCCCGCCCCGAAGAACGAAAGCCAAGTGAACGTCTGGAGGTCTGTGACACCGAACATGGTCACGGCGACCACCACCATGAAACCTCCACCGGCGTTGATTCCGAAAATGCCCGGTGATGCAAGTGGATTCTTCGTCAAGGTCTGCATGAGCACCCCGGAAATGGCGAGTGAAGCCCCTACAACGGCAGCGATGAGCGCCCTTGGAAGACGGATTGTCTGCAGGACCAGATGTTCCGTGGATTGGTCCGGATTCACAAATGACTCAAGTGCCGTCTTCCAGGATGTTTCCGTATAGCCATAGACGATACTCATCCCGATACATAAAATAAGGATGAAAAGCGTCCCTAGAAATATAATGAACTGTTTTTGCGTTTTAATCATATGTTTACCTTTCAGGTCACAGTTTACGTAATGGTTAAAATGATTCCTTCTTATTCACTTCCTATTTTAGAGAAGATTGGGAGCGCAGTCAATGACTTTGAAAATCATTATCAATTAGTTGTTGACAATGAAAACCTTCTCAATTATGATAAGGTTTGTAAATGATAATCGTTATCAATCAAACTATTTTTAGGAGGATTCATACATATGAAAGTAAGAAGTTTACTCACTTTACTGCTGATCGCTTCCCTTCTTTTCCTGGCAGCCTGCGGGAACAAAGAGGAAGAAAAAGAGTCATCAGCAAGTAAAGATGACAAAAAAGAAGAAACATACACAGTAGAACACGCTATGGGTAAGACTGAAATTAAAGGGACTCCTGAAAAGGTGGTCATCCTGACAAATGAAGGTACAGAAGCACTTCTTGCAATGGGTGTCACTCCTGTCGGCGCCGTCCAATCATGGACTGGCGACCCTTGGTATGATCACATCGCTGACGATATGAAAGACGTTGAAGTTGTAGGGACCGAAAGTGAATTGAACATCGAAGCAATCGCAAAGCTTCAGCCGGATCTGATCATCGGTACGAAACTCCGTCAGGAAGAGCAGTACAATCAATTGAAAGAAATCGCTCCGACTGTCATGTCTGAAACACTTAAAGGCAACTGGAAGGAAAACTTCGAACTTTATGCAAAAGCATTGAACAAAGAAGAAAAAGGGAAAGAGGTTTTGGCTGAATACGATCAGCGCATCGAGGACCTGAAAGGCAAACTCGGCGATAAGCTGAACCAGGAAGTGTCAATGGTACGATTCCTGGCAGGCGACGTCCGCATCTACCACAAAGATTCATTCTCAGGTGTCATCCTGGATCAATTAGGATTCGCCCGCCCTGCTGAACAGGATAAAGATGACTTTGCCGAAAAAGGCGTAACAAAAGAACGGATCCCTGCAATGGACGGGGATGTCCTCTTCTACTTCACATATGAAACAGGAGACGGCGAAGCGAACAAACTGGCAGAAGAATGGATCAATGATCCACTGTTCAAAAACCTTGAAGCAGCCAAAGCTGGTAAAGTATACGAAGTAAGCGACGCAATCTGGAACACTGCAGGCGGCGTAATCGCAGCAAATGAAATGCTCGACGACATCGAAAAGTTCTTCCTGGAGCAATAAGTAAGAGTAATGAAGAGATCAGGGATCATTCCCTGGTCTTTTTTGTGTTTAAGAAAGTGATTTTCTTATGTATCCTAGGAGCCTGAGAATAGGTACGAAGGCAAAGAGTAAAACCGGAAAGGAAAATCCAAGTCCCTCCTGTGTGATATATCTAAATAAATTTACTCGCGTTCCGAGTTAGTGGATCGGACCTTTATACGGAAAGATAAAATGTGAAAACTCACGAATATCAGAGTCTGCCTTCGTGCCGTGTTCTTACCTTCTGTTCCATCAAAGAAAAAGGAGGATCAAGAAGAACTATAATAAGTTTCAATCCATTTATTCAGGATGGAAATGTCTAGACTTATCCAAATTCAAAACCGGTTCCAGCTATTGATTGGAGAGCAAAACGTAGACTCCTAACAGAAATGCGGAAGGGCTTTGCTGCATAAGGCGAATCGGCCACGAAGGCGTTCTTTGCCTTCTTGGGAGGTTTGACTTATGTCAAGTGCCTCTATAAGCCCTGCAGCTGGACAGTTCCCCACTGGAAATTAAGAGGAGGCTCACCAACCGCCTGCGGAAAGCGAAGTTTTGCACGGAAATCAATTGCGGTGATGAATGGAATCAAATAAGTTGAGAAGTCAAAAAGAGCTTCTCTAATTAAGGTTGCCTAAAAACATAACCCAATTCTGCGTGGGTCAATTTCTTAACGGTTTCATTCATATCAGGACACTCACGGGTCACCCGCGGAAAGCGAAATCTTGCGCGGAAATCAATAGCGGTACAGAAAAACGTATCTTCTTAAAAATCCCTCCCTCCGACCCTTCATCTTTTCATAATTCTCCCTTTTTCGGAAACACTAGTGAATACACCAAGACGAACATGAGGGATCCCTATGTTTTCTTTCTTTAAAAATAACAATAATGCTGGAAGCAAAAAGAAGCCATCTTTTAAAAACATCAACTTATCTCTGGAAAAATCGGCTGATTACCAACATACCTTTTATCTGAATCCCTTTACAGGGGTGAAGTTCTGCCTCCATTTTTTCACGACACTGATTGATGGGAAAATTCTGCAGGAAGATGTTCTTCCTTATGTACTGTCAAAGGGGTTCAATGACCTTGACGATCTGAAAAAGATCGTCCCGATAGTTGATATCCAAATTTCAGAAGATGAAGCCGTCATCGAACAGAAACTGCTGAATGGATATACCATGGTGACCATGGATCATTCCCATCGAAAATTCGCCTTCATTGCGACCAAAAATGAAATGGGCCGCAAAGTGTCACAGCCGGAAGTCGAATTCAGTGTCGTAGGACCCAAAGAGGCTTTCGTCGAATCACTCAGCGACAACCTGAACCTCCTTCGTAAACGAGTTCCTGTAAAGGAGTTAACGGTGGAAGAAATGAGTGTCGGCACCATCACTCATACAAGAATCGCCCTCCTTTACCTGGATGGTCTCGCAGATGAAGCGAATGTAAACACGGTCCGGCAGCGGTTGGATGCCATCGATTTCGATCAGATTATGGACAGTTCGTTCATTGAACAGCTGATCTCGGATAATACCTTATCACCATTTCCACTGCTTCTTGATTCGGAGCGGCCGGACCGTGTCGCATCCGTTTTAATTGAAGGGAAAATTGCCATACTGGTGGATGGGTCGCCTCATGCACTGATCGGGCCGACCACGCTTGTTGAATTTTTCAACGCATATGAAGATTATTTTCTTAATTTTATAGTCGCATCCTTCTTCCGTCTTGTACGGGTATTTTCGGTTGCCTTCTCGATCCTGATCACGCCGATCTATGTAGCAGCCCTTACATATCATTATGAGCTGATACCGAAGGACTTGATGGCGACCCTCGTCACATCGAGGCAGGAAATCCCGCTGCCTCCGATACTCGAGGCACTGTTCCTTGAACTAACCATAGAGCTGCTGCGGGAGGCAGGGGCCCGACTTCCGACGAAGGTCGGCCAGACAATCGGTATCGTTGGCGGTATCGTCATCGGGACGGCATCGGTTGAAGCAGGCCTTACGAGTAATGTCCTGCTGATCCTTGTTGCCCTTGCCGCACTGGCTTCATTTACGACACCTGTTTACCGGATGGGTAATACGATCCGGATTCTGCGCTTTCCGTTTTTGCTATTTGCCCAGATTTGGGGGCTGCTTGGGATTGTTTTCTGTTTCTGTTTCCTGCTGGGGCATCTGATGAATCTGACCTCACTCGGACGGCCATTCCTGGAGCCTTTATACCCGCCGCGTTTAACGGATCTGAAGGACGCTCTCATACGGTTTCCATTTTTCAAGCAGCCAGACCGCCCTTCATTTCTGAGGACAAATAAATCCACACGATTCAATCCTTCTGAAGGGAAGAAAAAGCTTGATATCGACGAATGATTGGAGGTGCTGTAATGCAGCCGATTCCTGAAAGCAGAAAGGTCTCCCCTTTTCTCGTATTCTTTCTTATACATTCAATCCAGGTCGGAGCCGGGGTATTGGGCTTTCAGCGGATCATCTCGCAGGTTGCAGGATATGATGGGTGGATTTCAGTGATTCTCGCCGGAATCACTACCCATATTATCATGTTCATCATGTATCTTTTACTGGATAAAGGCGGAGGCGACCTTGTTGAAGCACACGCCCTTGTTTTTGGAAAATGGTTTGGTAAGTTATTGGATCTTATCTTCGTCCTTTACTTTACATTACTCGTAATAACCATTCTGAGAACCTATATCGAGGTTGTCCAAGTGTGGATGTATCCGAGGCTCAGTACCTTTTATTTTGCCCTTGCCTTTATGATCCTGGCATATTATATCGTCTCTGGAGGAGTAAGGAGTATTGCAGGAGTGGCATTTTTCGGGATCGTCCTTCCAAGCTATCTGTTGTTGACGTTCGCATTCACATTCCCGTTCAGTGATTTCCGTAATCTCCTCCCCGTCTTTGATCATTCGATTAAAGATATCATGTTGGCCACAAAAAATATGTCGCTGACGTTTCTCGGATATGAGTCGATCCTGATGCTCTACCCATTCATTAAAAACGCAAAGAAATCACAGAAATATGCTCATTGGGGACTGTTCACCACTACAATGGTTTACGTTTTCATTGCCCTTATTTCCTTTGCCTTCTTCAGTGAAAAGCAGCTGGCAAAGACGGTGTGGGCCACTTTATCGATGTGGAAGATCGTCGAGATGCCCTTTGTTGAACGATTTGAGTATATCGGGATAGCCAACTGGTGCCTGATCATCCTGCCGAACGTCTGTATCGCTTTGTGGTGCGGGAGCAGGATCATGAAGAGGACCACCTTCCTCAAACAGCGTCATTCGGTCTGGATTCTATCGGCAATCGTCATCGGCACCCTGACATTCTTGAGAAAACGCCAGCAGGTCAACTTTTTGAATACCTTTTCCGGGGAAGTCGGTTTCTATATCAATTACGGGTATATCCCCCTTCTCCTCTTATTGGTGATTATTATGAAGAAGGTGAAAAAGAAAGCATGAGAAAGCAACTGACACTTTGTATTACACTATTATTACTGCTGACAGGCTGCGTCGAAAGGGAAATCCTTGATGACCTGAATATTGAAACAGCCAAAGGTTACGACCTTGTAGATAAGAACACCATCAAGGGGACAGCCTTATTTCCTGTTTATATAAAAGACGGGACCATTGAAAACAGGACATTGTCCGCTGAGGCACCTTCAACCCGCGAGGTATTGGAAACCTTATCACGGAAATCCCAGCAGCCGCTTGTGAGGGGAAGCTTGGATGTGGTGCTTATTGGAGATGAACTGGCGAAGAAAGGGATCCTGGATGTCGCCGATTCCCTCCAGAGGGATGCTAGTATCGGGGCTCGTGTGATGCTGACCATTACCGAGGGAAATGCAGGGGATATCCTGCAAGGGAATTACGGGATAAGAGGGAACGGGATGTTCATCTCGAATCTCCTCAATCAGAACATCAAGCGGAGGGAGCTGCCTGAAACCAATTTACATATGTTCCTCTTTGATTATTATCAGGACGGCCAGACTCCCTACCTTCCCATCATCAAACAAGTTTCCGACGATACCCTTGAGGTCACGGGGATAGCCCTGATGGATGCAGACAAGATGATCGACCGGGTTGCTTCAGATGACATGTTCTTTTTTAAGCTTCTGGTGGATAAGCTTTCAGAGGGGAGTCATGTTGTAAAGCTTGGGGGTAAAGACGGAAGCACGGAGCAAAGAGTCGAAGCAGCGGTAACGAGCATTAAATCGAAACATAATATCAAGGTAGTGAATAATTCGGATCCAGTAAAAGTGACCATCAAAATCACCATTAATGGAATTATAAAAGAATACACAGGAAAAAGCTTATCAACGAAGAAAATTAAAGAAATAGAAGATAAGATGTCATCTGATATTGTGGACCATTCAAAGAAACTGCTCGCCAGGTTCCAGGAGCTGGGCATCGACCCCATTGGTATCGGGCAGCTGCAAAAACACGGTGTGCGAGGGTTTGATATAAAAGAATGGGAAAAGTCCTTATATCCGAATGTCCAGTTCGATATTAAACCTGATGTGAAAATACTTGAGTCAGGGACTGTGGAATAGGATTGTAGAGACTGTAAAAAGAGGAGGGGTGCGAAATGATTGCACCTCTCCTCTTTTTGCTTTTTTATAAATGGACGGCCTTTCCATGAGATGAACTTTCCTTGCAGGCTTCGATGATCCTGATCACTTCAAGGGCTTCTGCTGCTTTTACCGGTGAGGCATCATTATTCCTGATGGCGTCATGGATTCCTTGATAATAAAGAGTGTAATCTCCATTTTCAGACGGAAGTTTTACGGTGTCCACCTTTTCGCCGTCCGTAACGGATAACGTCCCCCAAGCACTTTCATTCTCTTGTCCCCATGATTCCGAATATGGGTCGAGACCCTCTTTCAGGTCTGCTTCCTGTCGGTCCATACCGTATTTCATATAGCTCCCGCTGCGGCCGTGCACCTGATAGCGGGGTCCGGGGTCAAGCACCATTGAGCGGGAATTGAGGGAAACCCTCATCCCTTCATATCCCATTACGATATGGAAGTAATCCTCCGCTTTATCCTGATCGCGCTGTGAAAACACATCCGCAAATACCCATTGAGGCGTACCGAACAGATATAGTGCCTGGTCGATCAAGTGTGAACCGAGGTCATACAACACTCCCCCGCCATCGATTTTATTCTCTTTCCAGCGGTCCTTCACCTGAGGGCGGTAGCGGTCGAAATGGGCTTCGTATGTCGCGATATTCCCCAGCCGCTTTTCTTCTAAAAGCTTTTTGATTGTGAGGAAGTCAGCATCCCAGCGCCGGTTATGGAAAACAGACAAGAGGAGGCCTTTTTCTTCGGCCAGTGAGATCAGCTCTTCTCCCTCGGAACTTGAGGTGACGAACGGTTTTTCCACCACCACATGTTTCCCGGCATGCAGGGAATGCTTGATCATGCTGTAATGCAGATGGTTCGGTGTCGTAATGACGACAAGATCGATGTCTTCCTGAAGCAGTTCATCCAATGTTTGAACCACCCTGGCATCTTCTATGTCTTTCTGGACTTTCTCCTTATTTGAAGACATGACTGTATGTATATGATAGTCCTTGGAATGCTGCAGAAGAGGACGGTGAAAGCTTTGTCCTGAAAATCCGTAGCCTGCAAGTCCAACGTTGATCGGTTTCATTTTATCACCTGAATTTCTATAGAATGTATCCATTATAGTATCATGTCCAGTACAGATCAGGGAAATTCTTTGCAGGCCGGGATCTGATATCTTGCAGTTTACGTAAAGTTGCTCGTAAGGTTAAAATAAGAGGGAAAGGGGGGTTACAAATGCAATCGATCAAAAACAAAGAAACGTTCGAAGAAATCATTTCTTCAAAACAGCCCGTAATCATTAAATTCCATGCAGACTGGTGTCCTGACTGCCGCCGCATGGACATGTTCATTGATGAAATCATGGAACAATATGATCAATATAAATGGTATGACATCAACAAGGACGAACTTCCAGAGATAGCGGAAAAGTATGACGTCATGGGGATCCCGAGCCTGCTCGTATGGAAGAACGGCGAAAAGACCGCCCACCTGCACAGCGCGAATGCAAAAACGCCGGATCAGGTGACAGACTTCTTGGAATCCTTGTAATGACAAAGCCCGTCCTCCGCTTTACCGGCGGACGGGCTTTAAGCATTTTAGCAGGATTGGATGAATTACTCATGAACGTTTCCATGCTCATCGACCGTAACGGTTCTGATGACCGTCCGTTGGAACCGCTCCCCCTGTGCTGTCGTTCCCTCTATGTCAATCGTGATGTTATGGATGCCTTCACCGTATCCTGCAAGGGTTTCCGGGTTGAGATCCGCCGGTTGATCCTTTTTCCCTGATGGGAAGTGGTAAAGATGAATTTGTTTTTCAATACCCACTATCCCTGTCATCTTCACTTCCTTACTATCGGACTCAGCCACTTTAACGCTGATGATTTCATCCATCCCCACATTCACCCCGCCTGAAAAGATGACATTCAACAAATAGGACTCCCGTGAATCATTCCTTGCCTCCATCACCCATCTGCCCTTAGCCGGTGACGGGATGATGATCGAATGGTGAAGTGCATTTGGAAAGAAACCGGTCTCATCACCCGCTGTGACAAAACGGACATGCCGCCTGCCATCAGGGTCCGTCAATACATAGGAGGCATCGCTTGAAGAACTGACCCAATCAACCGTCAGCTCCTCCACCCCTTCTTCCACATAGAACCGTTCTGCTGCGGCACCCGTATACACCCCTCCCTTGTGGAGGACGGAAACGGGCAATTCCTCATCAACCGATTCAGCGGCAATGGCAACAGGAAGTTCTTCCACTTCCTCAAGAACCAATTTTTCTATATAAGGAAAGATTTCATCTCCCAGTTTGATCGTCTTGTGGGTCCAGTCACCTACCATCACTTCCTCCCCGTAAGGAAGCCGAGAGCTCTTCACCGTCACCGCACCGTCACTTGGACCAAACCGCCTCAAATACAAACCGCCCCAAAACAACTCTGATCCCATGCTGCCCCAGCCGGTACCGCCGAATGTATAAAAAGATGAATGCCCCGGCTCCATGTTTTCATCTGTCCGTTTCCGGTAGGCTTTCATATAGCCCGTCTGCAGGGAAAATACCGCTTCACTCCTGCTGCCGAGCGTATCCGCGATCCAGTCTGCCCATTTGCTGAACGCCAAATCTGCAAGCTGGGATCCGTGATGAGGGGTGGATAAGGTGATCACCCGCTTCACAAACTGCGAGGCATCATGATAAACCATTGCCGTCTGGGCATCGATCCCTCCCTTGCTGTGAGCCACAATCACCACTTCACTTTGAAAAGATACAGAAATCTCCTTCAGTTTTTCAGCCAGCAGCAGTCCATTCGACCACATATCGGCCGTTCCTGAAAGATTGATGAACGCTGTCCGGTATCCTTTTGCACGTGCTGTTTCACGGATATCATTCCCATCAACGTTCCATGTTGCAGATGTCGTGTTTATACCATGAATGAAAAGGATCGGATAGCTGCCGGGCTTAATATCCTCAGGTTCTTCCCCCGGATACCAGCTTCCCGGAATGGTTTCACCGGCTGTGCCCGGTGACATACTGGAATTTAGAGACTCCTTCATAAACCCGCCCCCTTCTTCTGTTTATAGTTTCTTTTCTTTATTCCACACCTGAAAACCTTTAAATGGCTTCCATCTTTTAAAATAGGGACTTCATCCCCATGCATATCCATCACCCTTTTTTCCAAAACTAAAGTGACTAGATGAAGGAGGAATGACAAATGACGAAAAAAGATAATAATGGAAGCAGCAACCAGAACTCCCCGAAACGGGGGACAACTGAATTTGCTGCGGAACTGACAAGCGGGGATAACAGCAAGGGCAACAAACACAACAAGGACCAAAAGAACAAGACCGACTGAAGAATTGATCCCGTTAAACATAAGGAGGATGCCAATCATGGAACTTAAACGTGCGAAACAAATTTTATCTTCGTCAGCGGACATAGAAGTGAAATATCAAGATGCGTCTGTATGGATCGATGAAGTGATGGAAGACGGACAGACAGCAGTCGTACATCTGCGCGGTCCGCTTGAAGAGAGATCACAGGTAAGCATCGCGGATCTGCAAGAGGGTTGATTGTACAAATGAAAAAGCCACGCGGGAAGGACCCGCGTGGCTTTTAGCATTATTTATTCTCTTTGATTTTTCCTTTATTCTTTAAAATTTCGAAAATCAACTGAGCCTGATCCGTATTGTCGATCATCCCTGCAAACTTTTCTTTCTGGGGACCGAATGCATAGACAGGTACGTCATCCCCTGTATGTCCATCGGTCGTCCAGCCAGTACCGGAACGCGTGTCGAAGATTTTTTCGATTGCATTATCGATTTCCACTTTATCCTTCGTCGCCGCTGCTTCTTTTACAGATGAAATTTCTTCGTCTGTTAATTCAAGGTCGACATATTGAGAAAGCGTTTCTTCTACAGATGCGCCGTTCGCGATTTCTTCTGCCATGAAGTCAGGCGTGCGTTTCGCAGCATCGATCACGTTTGGATCCCAGTTATAGTCACCATCCGAACCGATTGAGAATCCGCCAGTTGAGTGGTCAGCCGTCACGACGACCAGGGTCTCACCATTTTCTTTGGCAAAATCACGTACTTTTTCAAATGCTTTTTCAAAGTCCCTCATTTCACTCATAGAAGCGACAACATCATTATCATGTCCGCCCCAGTCGATCTGGCTTCCTTCCACCATCAGGAAAAATCCGTCTTTGTCAGATTTCAGGCGGTCAAGTGCAGATGTAGTCATATCAGCAAGACTTGGCTGTTTTTCATCGCGGTCGATCATCTTATCCATACCTGACTCGGCAAAAAGACCAAGGACCTGTTCATTTTCATCATTCTTCATTTCTTCAGTTGACTTCACATAGCTGTATCCGTCTTTCTTGAATTCTTCAGCCAGATTACGGTCTTCACGTTCGAAGAAGTCCGTTCCACCGCCAAGCATAACATCGATTTTATGTTCACCCTTGATCATTTCATCAAAATAATCATTGGCTATTTCATCTTCATTTTTACGGCTTTCATCATGCGCACCGTAAGAAGCAGGTGTTGCATGCGTGATTTCAGAAGTTGAAACAAGACCTGTAGACATGCCGTTTTCCTTTGCCTGCTCAAGGACTGTTTTAACATCGGATTTATCATTATCAACAGCAATCGCATTGTTATACGTCTTCACCCCGCCGCTCATCGCTGTTGCTGCCGCTGCTGAATCCGTCACATTTTCTTTTTCATCTTCAGGATATGTGGACTGCAGTCCCACAAGATACGGATCAAATGCCGTTTTCTCGAATTCCGGTGTATCCGGATTGTCATTCATATAACGAAGGGCTGTTGTATAAGGGACACCCATGCCGTCACCAATCATGAAGATGACATTTTTGGCTTTCCCGTTTTTAGATTCTTTCGCTTGCGCCTCAGGGTTGTCCTGATTCATACCGATCACACTTCCGATTGCCAATGATGAAACAACTGCCAAAGGAAGGATCTTCTTCATGGATTTTTTCATTTCCCGACCTCCTAGATTATGAATACAGTTACTAGGATAGTAGAGAATTATGAAGAATTATTTTCAAAGAGACGACAATTTTGTAAAAGGTTTGTAAATGCAAAAAGGCCCGCCCCGCTTCCCTTTTACAGAGAGCGGGGCGGGCCTTTGTCTATTCCCTTACGAGAGGCAGGGTGCAGCACCTGAAGGAGCCGCCTGATTTGATGATTTCCGAGAAGTCGGTTTCAATGACCTTGAAGCCCTTTTCTCTTATTCTTTCATTCAACTCTCCATTCTGCGGGAGGCTGACAATCGTCTTGTCACCGATGGCAAGGACATTGGGTCCCATACGGAACTGTTCCTTCTCGCTTACTTCGATGATGTTGTAGTGCTCTTTGATTTTTTCCAGATCTTTTTTCGAAAAAGCAGGCGGATAAACGAGTGCCGCTTCTTCCGAAATGATCGTGAACACACAATCAAGGTGCAGGATATCACTCCTCAAAGGAAGTGCATGGACGGTATAGTCGGGGAGCAGCTTCTTCAAGGCCTGGACCGCCAGACGGTTCGTGCGACCGCTTATTCCGACCCAGACATTTTTACCGTCTACCAGTACATCCCCTCCTTCGATTGAATGGGCAGCCAGATGGGTATGCGGGATCTTTTGTTCCTCGAGCCATCCGAGAAGAACCTTCACTTCTCCTTTTCTAAGCTCTGTATTCATCGATGAAACGATGAGTTCATTCCCGATGCAGAATCCGATATCCCTTGTGAATACCTGCTCGTTCATTTCCTTTCGAGGTGTGAGGTGATGCACCTCAGCACCGTTTTCTTCAAGGATTTTCACAAACTGCTCATGCTGGTGCACAGCTTTATCTATATCGATGTTATCTTTCATAAAATGTTTTTGTGTTTCATTGATGATTTCCGTGATTCTCATGTTTTGAGGTGAAACCACCAATACCTTTTTTAATTTACCGTATTCAGAAGGACAATTCAGATCATTGTCCTGGACTGTTTCTCTAGACAGGTTCATAGGGTTTTTTACCTCCCAAAATTTTTCATTACGGAGGACTATTCCCCGTTTGGGAGGGGATGAAACCTTGGAAATAATATAGATTCCCCTACACATTTTTCCTTCTAATAAACCAAATGCAATTAAATCTATTCAAGAAATCCAAAGATAACAATACCTGTAGAAATCGGTTAACAATGCCGCTAATGATTTCCGTGCAAGACTTCGCTTTCCGCGGGTAGCCCGTGAGCCTCCTCGGCAAGCCTGCGGGAAGAAAAGCGGAGGGGCTTTGCCCAGAGGCGGTTGGCATAAGGCGAATCGTCCACGAAGGCGTTCTTTGCCTTCTTGGTCGGTTTGACTTATGACATGTGCCTCTAAGCCCCGCAGCTAGACAAGTCTCACATAAGCTACTCTTCCCGCAGGAGTCTTCGTCTTGCACTCCAATCAACCGCTGGAACAAGTTAAAGCTGAACAATTCGGCACACTTAAAGCATTTTTCAATATTAAATTGAATTAATTCAGGAAATGGGAACACTAAAATGAGGTGATGGTGATGCGAATTTTTGTCTATTTTTTAATAGGGCTCTTTCTTTTCTCAAATCCTGATTTAGCAGGGAAAAAGATTAGAGGATATGATATTGTTAGTCAGGACAAAAATGAGAATATAACCCTATACGGTAAGAAAACGAATGGATTATACAGGGGATTCAAGATTGATTTCAAAGGGGAAATTTATACAAAGCCTTTTTGGATTAGCGAAATAAGCCCTTCCTTCCCTCCACAAATATTCTACTCAGACATAAATACTGACGAAAAAGAAGAATTGGCCATTACCTTGACGAAGGGGCATGGGACAGGGGTCCTGATAGAAGATGTTCATGTTTTCCATACAATTGACAACGGATTATGCGAAGTGATTGTAGATAATCCTTTAGCAATCATTAATAAGAGTGTTAAAACAAAGCTTTCGAATCAAGAAGCAGAAATTCAAATAGAGAAAAGGAAGTATAAAGTTGATTTGCTTCTATTTGGAGTCAACCCTGAAAATTTGTTTGAGGATATAAGTTTTGGGAGCATTATTGATTATGAAGTAATGAACCATAATCTTATGGTTAAAGTAACCGGACAAATATCACCAGCTATGTTTATTGGGGATATTATCATCACTTATGAATATCTTGCTAAACTGTATCAAGCGAAATCTATCGAATTTATAACGGATATTGATAAAAATCCTTTTTATGGACCAGTGACACAGGAAGAGATATTTAACCCGGGAAAAAACAAAGAAAGGACCACACATTTTAGATTTCTCTAATTTGTGGGGTCCTATTTCCCTCAATTACTGAGTTTGCACAAGTTCCCTTTTATTTGTTAAGATTATATTAATTGTTGTTATTTGAATTGTTGTTTGAACGGTTGGAGCCGCCTGAATTTGAGTTTCTGCCGCCTTTTTCACCGATGTCCTGGTAGAACTCTTTATCATGATTATTCGAGGTGGCTTCTCCGCCTTTTTCTCCGATCTCCTGATAGAACTCTTTATCGTGATTGCGTGACGTAGCTTCTCCGCCTTTGCGCCCCGCTTCTTCATAACTCATTTTATTATTGTTTTTACTGTTATTGTTGTTATTACTATTATTGTTGTTTGCCATTTCGTTTCCTCTCCTTTTAATGTAAGTAGTCTCCATGACGTTTACCGGAAATGATGTTTCTATGACAATTCTTGAATGGTTATGGTTTAGCTGTTGTTGGAGCTGTTGGATCCTGAGTTGGAGCTGTTAGACCCTGAGTTTGAATTGTTGCTTCTTGATTGATTGGAATTCCCTGAGTTGCTGGAATTTCTGCCGCCTTTTTCACCGATCTCCTGGTAGAATTCTTTATCGTGATTCTGGGAAGTCGCCTCTCCGCCTTTTTCTCCGATTTCCTGATAGAATTCCTTATCGTGATTGCGAGCAGTTGCTTCTCCGCCTTTACGTCCTCTTTCCTCGCGGCTCATGTTTCCGTTATTATTGTTGTTTCGATTATTGTTGTTTGCCATTTCGTTTCCTCTCCTTTAAGTGTGATTAGTGTGATAACCAATGACTCTTCAGAAAATGATGTTTCCAATGACTTTCCATAAACCGAAGCAGAATTCTCATAAACTGTCACCTTCACTATGGCTTGTCTTTTCTTTTAAAACGGTATGCCATATTGCAAGAATCCTCCTTTGATTTTTGATGTTACATTTGCTTGTTTACCATCTATTTGGAAAGATAAACATGGCGATGTGGAATAAATATTTGTATATTTCCTCGATGCCCAATAGGACGCGGCTTCCTCATCCGAAAAAATTTTTCGAATAATTTGTTTACATACACCCTCCCCCGTTTCCATATAAAAATGACGTGTGTGTACACGTCATTTTTATATTTCTATCTAATGAACCATCCGGTCCCGGTCCTTCCAAAATTCTTTCCTGATCACGACTTTTTGGATTTTTCCGGAGGCCGTCTTCGGTAGTTCCTCCGCAAAAGTAATGCCTTTTGGCGCTTTGAAATGTGCCAGCTTCTCCCGGCAGAAAGAGATGAGCTCTTCTTCAGCAAGATTGTGTCCGTCGCGGAGGACGACCACCGCGTGCGGGACTTCCCCCCATCTTTCATCCGGAACGGCAACCACCGCTGCTTCAAGGACGCCCGGATGTTCATAAAGCGCCCCCTCCACTTCGATCGAGGAGATATTTTCCCCGCCGCTGATGATGACGTCTTTCATACGATCGACAATCTCGATATAACCGTCTCCGTCGACAACCGCCATATCGCCCGTATGAAGCCACCCATCCCGGATCGCTGCATTCGTCGCTTCCGGATTTTTAAAATAGCCCTCCATGACCGTGTTCGTCCTGGTTACGATTTCTCCAATCGCTTTCCCGTCATGAGGGACCTCGTTCCCTAACTCATCTACGACCTTGACCTTGGCGCCGATCATGCTGTATCCCGCTTTGGCCTTTAACCGATACTTCTCTTCATTGGTTTTTTCCAGTTCCATGGAACGGATTGCTGAAGTGGTGATGAGGGGAGAAATCTCCGTCATCCCGTACACCTGGATGAATTCCCACTTCAGGTCCTCTTCAACTTTTCTCACAAAAGCAGGAGGAGGTGCAGAACCTGCGATGACGACCCTCAGCGGCTGATTGATGGCCGGCTTTTCAGATTCATATTGTTCAAGGATCATATTGAGGACAGTCGGGGCCATATGCATGACCGATACGCCGTGTCTCTTCACTTTTTCTAAAATAAGCTTGGGGTCGACCTTCCTCAGCATCACTTGAGTGGCACCGTTCGCCGTGTAATAAAAAGGTGAGCCCCAGCCGTTCACGTGGAACATCGGCAGCACATGAAGAAGAGTGTCCTGATCCGATACCTTAAGGTGGTGCATGCTGGACAGTGCGTGAAGATAATTTGAACGGTGCGTGAGGAGGACTCCCTTCGGATCACCGGTCGTACCGCTCGTGTACAGCAGGGAAGCGATATCCGATTCTTCAAGCGGCACCCGGTCGAATGGTTCGGTGCTGTACTTCCTCCTCCACTCGTCATATCCAGGATAATCGTCCTGAGAATCGCCGTGGATGATCACGTGTTTCAGGTTTGACACTTTCGACAGGATCGGTTGAACGAGCGGATACAATTCTTCATCCACAAACAATGCCTTACTTTCACTGTGGGTCAAAATGAATTGATAGTCCGCAGGCTTGAGACGTGTATTCAGAGGGGTCATCACTCCGCCGACTCCGTATACCCCGTAAAACCCTTCGAGCATCTCCGGCGTGTTCGGCGCGAGGTAGGCGACTTTATCCCCTTTTTTGATGCCAAGTTCCTGCAGACCCCGGGATAACTGGTTAACACGGGCATTCAGCTGTTTATATGTAAGTCTTTTTTCATCATCGATGATCGCGGTCTTATCCCCGTATTGCTCCACCGCCCGATCAAGAAAATCTGTTAACACTAAAGGTACATGCATGCTGTCATTCCATCCCCTTCCCAAATTAGTAAAGCGTTTACTTTATTTTAAAGGGAATGTGTGAAAGATATCAAGTTAGTTGTGTCAATTTTCTGATAAGTTTCAAGGGAAGTATGAGAATGTTTGGGATTGAAGCTGATTTTAGGTAAATTTGGGGATTGGAGCTATATTGCAGAGTCAATTTTTGCTGGTTTGAAGGCGGGGAGAGGGAGTAATCCAGTCAGAAAAGGGGTTGGGAGCTTATTATAAGACCCTGATAGAGTGGTAAATGGGGTTAGGAACAGGTAGAATTGGAGGAAAAATGGTAAATCTTTTAATTTCGTGTCAAAATCTTCGAATTTCATGCAATAATCTTTTAGTTTCCACCCTTAATCTTCGAATTCTCCCCATTATTCTTTCGATTCTGCGATTAATTCCGTCACTTACCAAATTAATCCATAAAACCCAACTTAAAAAGGATGGCAGCGCATTATCACGCCACCATCCTTTTTCCAATAATTAAGACCGGCCTCTTCTTCCGCCTGTTCCCTGGCTTGAGCTGCCGCTGCGCCCGCCGGATCTCCCACCGATCCCTCGTCCGCCGCCTCTGCCAGTGGATGACGACCCTCTTCCAGAAGGATTCCTGCCATCAGCTTTCGCAGTAGAACGGTTGCTTGAACCGTGTCTGGCATCAGATCTTGAAGCTGAACGCCCACCTGTTTCACTTCTGCCGTCAGACCTGCCACCCGAACGCCCACCTGTTTCACTTCTGCCGTCAGACCTGCCACCCGAACGTCCACCTGTTCCACTCCTGCCGTCAGACCTGCCACCCGAACGGTCGCTCGGCCCGCGTCTGCTGTCAGAGCCGGCAGCTGAACGTCCGCTCGAACCTCTTCCACTGCCTCTTCCAGTGGATGTCCGTCCACTGTCACGGCCGCCTGACCCTCGGCCGCCTTTCCTGCTCCGTTCCCTGCTTTCCTGGATTTTACGTTCCCTTCTATCCTTGGCACTTTCATTGTTCCCTTTACCGCGGGACGGGGATGGGTTCCCTTCAGCAGCAGGTGCCACTTCAACCACACGTCTCGGCAGCGAACGCTCGATGCCCTTTTCGATCATTTCGAGTGCCTGCTTATCCTTCAATGCCGCAAACGTGATGGCGAGTCCGTCATTTCCGGCACGCCCCGTCCGGCCAATCCGGTGGATATAACTTTCCACATCCTCCGGGATATCGTAGTTGAACACGTGCGTGACGCCTTCAACGTCAAGTCCGCGGGCCGCAACATCCGTGGCGATCAATAGTTGGATTTTGGCATCGCGGAACTTTTTCATGACGGCTTCTCTTTTCGCCTGGGAAAGGTCGCCGTGAAGCTCGTCGACAAGGAATCCCCTTGCCTTCAGATCCATGTGCAGTTTGCTTACCCGCCTCTTCGTCCGGCAGAAAATGATGCCGAGAAACGGCTGGACGTCGTGGATCGTTTGACTGAGGGCATCAAGTTTCTGACGGTCGGTCGTTTCGATGACTTCCTGCTGGATCTCCTCGACGATCTTTTCCTTTTCACGGACCTGAACGTTATGAGGGTTGTTCATATAGCGCTTCCCGATTTTCCTGATGTCCTTTGACATCGTCGCCGAGAACAAGGCGGTCTGCCTTGTGTAAGGGGTCTCGCGGATGATTGCCTCGACCTCATCGAAAAATCCGATGTGGAGCATTTGATCCGCTTCATCCAAGACAAGGAACGATACTTCCGAAAAATCGACCGTCCCGCGGCGGACGTGATCAAGGATCCGTCCCGGGGTCCCGATGACGATGTGGACCGCCTTATTTGTCAAACGCTTGATCTGTTTCTCGACGTCCTGGCCGCCGTAGACCGCCAGCACATTGATGTCTTCCTTTGATGCAGCCAGCAGCTGGTTGAGTTCAGCCGTCACCTGGATCGCCAGCTCCCTTGTCGGAGTTACGATCAGGGATTGGATGCTTTCTTTTTCTTTATCGATCTTTGCAAGCATCGGCAGCAGGAAGGCCATTGTTTTTCCCGTGCCGGTCTGTGCCTGTCCAATAACATCTTCGCCATTTAATAAAACAGGTATTGTTTCAACCTGGATCGGTGTCGGTTCTGAAATGGATTGTTCTTTTAAAGCTTCTGTGTACTTGGGCTGAATCCCCAAGGATTTGAAATCGTTCAATATGGTCACCTCTTCCCCTCATTATACCCCTATCCTTTCTATAAAAATAGGGCACTGTGCTATAATGAAAAAATCGTTGTAATAGAAATGAGGAATGAGCATGCTGACCTTCCAGGAAAAACTGGATATCATTGAAACATTCGATGAACTGACCAAAAAAGAGGTGTCTCTCAACCGGGTGAATTATCACTTTGAAGACAGCCTTTATGATAAAACGATCGTGGTTTACCACCTGCATCCGAACGGAAACGGATTTGTTTACACGGGGGACCTTCCCCAATATGAATCCAACGCGAAGGGTCTCGTGAATATCCGCGACTATACTGAAGAAGAACTCCGCAACATTATCACAGCCTCGGTCACCTATTTGTCCCAGGAAGAAGAAATCGAGCCTGCTGTCGAACAAACGTGGAAAGATTCAGAGGGGCATACCCTTCTGCTCGTGGAAGAAGACGACCGCTGGAATATCTATGCCGGTGAAAATCTTGAGGACAGCTTCGGCGGTTATGATGAAGCCGCTTTGTATTTGAGGGAAGAAGGATTCAAGATCCGATAAATAATTTTTTGAAAAAATATCCCGTCACATCAATGACGGACAACCTGCGGGGCAACCGGGTCCATTCCCCTGATTGCCCATGTGTGAATATACTGGGGATAACTGCCCAATTAAAAGAGAAGGAGAGTTTCAGATGAAAGTATTAGCGCTGCTTGGGAGTACGAGAAAAGACGGAAACTCCGAATACCTTGCGAAAAAAATCGTCGAGGGGACCGACCACACAATCGTGACGCTCGCGGATTTGGATATCAAGCCGATCGTGGATATGAGACATACGGAAGAAGGCTTCTCGCCAGTCGAAGATGATTACGAAGAACTTGTTCAACTCATCGAGGACCATGACATCCTTCTGTTTGCCACTCCGCTTTACTGGTACGGCATGAGCGGTCCGATGAAAAATTTCTTCGACCGCTGGAGTCAATACTTGCGTGATGAACGGTTCAACTTGAAAGAAGAGCTGACAAAGAAGAAAGCCTATGTCGTCATCAGCGGAGGACCGAGCGCACGCATCAAGGGGCTGCCGCTTGTGCAGCAGTTCAATTACATCTTTGAATTCGTGAATATGGAATTCGCAGACTATATAATCGGGGCCGGCGTACGTCCGGGTGAAGTGGCCACCGACCTTGCCGCGCTTGAAAAGGCCGAGCGCTGGAATGCTTTGTTCAGATAAAACAGCCCGGTTCAGCGCTGACATTTGATAAAGCTGAACACAGTTGCAGTGAAGGATGATCCATGGGGTCATCCTTTTTTGTTTATTCAGCCTTCAATTGGAAACATTATGATTATACCAACCATCCGGAGGCACATCATGAATTTACCTATCATCCATACAAACATCTGGGATGCGATCATCGCCATCCCCATCATCATACTCATCACACAGATCATCAAGCTGACTCTGAAACCCCCGGCCTTCCTGGTCCCGAATATCGCGGTCATTCTCGGACTGCTCATTTCCATATTCATCAGCCATAGGGGACATCTAGTGGTCGGGATCTTCATGGGCTTCTTTTACGGATATGCAGCGATCGGAAATTATGCTTCGTTAAAGACCACCGTCCTCGCCTATCGGAGACAGCGGGAAATCGTGGAATAAGAGCACATTGGCAGGTTTAGCTCAAACCCCAATAGTAAAAAGTAAGAGTGTTCAAATTTTCAATAGGAGTGATCAGAATGGAACCATTATATACCGCAAAAGCAACCGCTCACGGCGGCCGGAAGGGAAAGGTAAAAAGCAGCGACGGGGTATTGGAATTTGACCTGGCCATGCCAAAATCCCTCGGGGGCAGCGGGGCTGAAGGGGCCACAAACCCTGAACAGCTCTTTGCAGCAGGATATTCAGCCTGTTTCGACAGCGCCTTGAACCTCGTCGCAGGACAGGAGAAAAAGAAAATCGACTCCGAGGTCACTGCAGAAGTTTCGATTGGAAAAGATACAGACGGCGGTTTCAAACTCTCAGTCGTTCTCTCGGTTTCGGTCGGCGGAGTAGAATTGGATGAAGCGAAACAGCTCGTTGAAAAAGCGCATGATGTCTGCCCTTATTCAAAAGCGACAAGGGATAATATCGAAGTCCAACTGAATACATCCACACATTAAGACTATCCGGGAAGGCAATTCAAAGCCTTCCCTATTTTTTATTGATCCATAACGTTTCAATCCTTCTTCAAAAGGGAAATCATTAGACACAATAGAAGCTGACAGTTAGGGGATAAAGAAAAATGGAATTACATAATGGAAAATTATTTTGGCCGACCACTTATAATGATACAGAAAAAGAGTTCAATACTCATTACGATGTCGCAATCATCGGCGGGGGTATGTCCGGTGCGCTCTGTGCCTATGTGCTTTCCCGTGAAGGATTGAAAGTGGCCATCATTGAAAAAAGACAACTTGCTTCCGGGAGTTCTTCTGCAAACACCGGGCTTCTGCAATTTTCAAATGACATCATGCTCCATGAATTGATCGACGAGATCGGTGAGGAGGAGGCGGTCCGTTTTTATAAATTATGTCAGGAAGCGGTCGGCCACCTGGAAGAAGTGGCGATGACCCTGCCCGTCTCACCGGAATTCACCCGCAGGAAGAGCATCTATTATGCGAGCTCGCCGCTGCATCTGCCAAAGCTGAAAAAAGAATACAAAACTTTGAAAGAGCACGGTTTCCCGGTGGAATACTGGTCCAAAAAAGATATGAAGGAACATCTTCCGTTCTCCAAATCCGGTGCGCTGATCACCCATGGTGACGCGGAAGTGAATCCGTTCCGGTTTGTGAATGGGATCTTCGAATATTTGAAGAATCATAACACGACAGCCTTCGAAGGAACAGAGGCGATTGAAGTAAAGGAAGACGGCGAAAAAGCCATCATTGAAACGAACAAGGGGACATTGACCGCTTCTCACGTTGTGCACTCGACCGGTTATGAAACCCCTCCGCTCGGTGAAAACATCGGGACCGAAATCAATCGATCCTATGCCATCGCCACTAAGCCTGTCCATGATTTATCACAGTGGCATGAACGCGCACTCATCTGGGAAACGGACAGGCCTTATTTGTATCTTCGTACCACTGTGGATAATCGGATCATAGCCGGCGGCCTCGATGAAGACCCGGCGGAAGCTCCGCAAAACATGGAAAAAATCGAAAAACAGGGAAAAAGGATTGAAAAAGAGGTCCAGAAGATGTTCCCCGGCCTCAACGTTGAAATGGAATATGCATGGGGGGCAAGCTTCGGTGAATCCCTCGATCACCTGCCCTACATCGGGAGACATCCAGATAAAAACAGAATCTACTATTTACTAGGCTACGGCGGTAACGGAACGGTATACAGCATGCTTGGCAGCAGGATTCTGAGGGATTTGATCCTCGGACGCCCAAACAGGGATGCAGAGTTAGTGAAGCTGGACAGATAAATCATGAGGCAGGAGACCAGTTGAGTCTTCTGTCTTTTCTTTTAACGATTAACCTTCCATGCCACTTTTGTATACACTATAGGTAGCAATCAAAAGCAGGCGATGAATATGGGAAGTGAGATAAAAGCTCTTATTGGTTCCTGGACTACAGCGACCGGGACCGTCGTATCCGCGGTTTCAAATACACCTACCGAAGCTGTACAGAATGGTATTAAAATTGATCTCGATATCATCGGAAATGAACTTCAGGCGACCGGAAACTCACTGGAAGCAGACTCGGTTGATGAATGGAATCTTGAAAAAGCCGGGCTGCTGATTCAGTCTTCAGGAAACTTGACGATCGTGGCCGGTTTACTTTTTGATATGAATAAAAGAAATGAGTTGGTCGCCATCGTCAAAGGAAATCTCCTTCAGGCACTCGGCGGCAGTGCAGCCCTCTCAGAAGCTTTAGAGGGCGAAAGGACATTCATTCAACTCATGGACATTTACGGCCAGGCCCTTCAGGTAATCGGTAATTCTCTTCAGGCCATCGCCGGCATTCTTGAATTGAATGGCGAAGACAACGATGACCTGAACCTTGCAGGCAGCTGGATCCAGGCAACTGGTGCTGTCCTCGCCGCACTCTCCCTGACGAAATCCTATTATCTATCAAACAATGCCCCTGCCAGCAGCTCGTAAGATCTCATCTTGTCCTCAAAATCAGATACATTCGTAATGATCATGAATTCATCGGTCCCATAGATTTCACTGAGCAGCAGCAGCTCCTCTTTCACTTTTTCCGGAGTCCCCACAATCGCACGCCTGCGGTTCTCTCTTACTCTCTCCACTTCCCTGGAGGTGAATATCCGGCTGTCCGCTTCTTCCTTCGACGGAATGCGGGTATCGATTCCCCTTTCCACTTCCAATAACCAGATATCCTGACTTTTGGCGATTCGTTCCGCTTCCTCCTGGGTCGGTGCACATACGACGAAAATGCATACATTGCTGAGCGGGCTCTTTTGACCTGCAGAAGGCCGGAATTGATCGTGATAGTAGTCAAGCGCCTTCTTCCCGTTCGAAGGATTGATAAAGTGGCCATAAGTAAAAGCCGTACCATTCTCGGCAGCAACCCTTGCGCCCCGATGGGTGATCCCGAGAATCCATATATCCGGCGGTGTGTCTACATAAGGATAAGCCTTGACTCCCGGCTCCCCATGAAGGAAATGCTGAAGCCTTTCCACCTGCCCGGGAAACTCATTCATGCTTTTTTTCAAGCCATCCGTCAGTGCCAGGCGTGTCTCATAAGAACCGCCGGGTGAACGCCCGATCCCAAGATCAATCCTTCCCGGGAAGAGGGTCTGGAGCACCTTGAAATCCTCTGCAATTTTATAGGGGCTGTACTGAGGGAGCAGCACCCCGCCGGATCCGATTTTCATGCGGTTTGTCATAGAAGCAAGATGCGAAATCAGCACTTGCGGAGCTGAACCTGCCATGCCGTTCGTATTGTGATGCTCCGCTACCCAGAACCTGGTATAGCCCAGTTCCTCAGTGAACTTTGCAAGCCTCAAAGTCTCTTCGAATGCCGCTCCCGCATCCTGTCCCTTCGTAATGACCGATTGATCCAGCACACTCAATTTCATGATGTCCCCTCCAATAAATGATTCATATGAATAGTATCCCACCAACTGCACTTCTTTTAAAAACTTCTGCCTTGGCAGTATACTTTCCATGATTCTCTTTACACTAAACAATAAACAGAAGACAGGAGGAATGAACATGAGAAAGAGAACCCCGAACCTTTCAAAAGAAAACAATGTCGCTCCCACTTATGATGAAGAACAATCCTTCGGCGAAGACGCTACGGAAGAGGAAGTGAAGAACGGGGAAGCCACGATGGTGACCCGGCTTGTATATGATGAGGTAGATCCGAGTGAAGGATGATGAATGGTTAAAAGCCGCACCCAGCTGATGGGAGCGGCTTTTATCATTTGACTTGATGTTTTTATCGTTAGTTACTGTCTCGTCAGTATATCCAGCAGCTTCTCAATTTAAATCGTTAAATACATCTTGTTGCCTGAAGGGTCTTCTGTAGAGATTGTGCCGTCCTGGCCGGTTTCCACTTGATATCCGAGGGTTTTCAAGCGGGATGCGGCTGCATCCCTCTCATCCTGACTCGGAAAATGAACATTGAACGACTGCAGACCAACGCTGTTTTCCGCAGGTTTCGGCGCACCGGTCCCGTTCCATGTATTCAAGCCGATATGATGGTGATAGTGTCCGGTGGAAAGGAACAGCGCCTGATTCCCCAGGGCTGATACGACTTCAAACCCAAGCCCTTTTGTGTAAAAATCGGCTGTTTCATTGAGGTCGGCAGCATGCATATGAAGATGACCCATCACCGTTTTCGAAGGCAGCCCTGTCCATTGCTCTCCTTCTCCTTCAGCTAAAATGGCCCTGGCATCAATCGGATCGACTGCCATTTCCACCTGTCCTCCCTTCCACGTCCAAGTGGAATGCGGCTTATCCCAATAAATCTCTATCCCATTTCCGTCCGGATCATTCAAATAAAGTGCTTCACTCACCAGATGATCCGATGACCCCAACGGAATATTCAATTGGGCGAAATGATGTAAAATTCTTCCTAGATCCGCTCTTTCCGGCAATAAGATGGCAAAATGGTAAAGGCCTGTCGTTCTTGGCTGCTTTGGGATGACATTTTCCGGTTGCACGATCGTAAGCAGTGGTGTTTGACCGTCAGCAGTCAACTGTACTTTATTTTGTGATTGCTCCATCACTTTGAAGCCTATGACCTCCTGATAAAAATCCAGTGAACGTTGGAGGTTTTCTACTTTAATGGTTACTTCACTAACATGTGTATGTGGGTATTGGTGAAAATTCATTTTAATAGCTCCTCTCAAGATTGACTTGCATTTGTTTGAAACAGCTTGGAGTCCAGTGAAAAAGACGCCGTTTTAACAAGGATGAAGTATACAGACATTGCCAGAAGTGCAAAGTCGAGCTCATAGCCCGCCCCCTGACCATTTCCCAGGAATCCTCCCGCAAGCTTCACTTTAGCGATTGCTCCTAACATAATGAAGGCAAACAGAACTGCCGTCACTCTTGTACCAAAACCGAGTATCATCGCGACTCCGCCGATCAACTCAATCAGCGCAACCACATATGCGGCAAATCCCGGAAGTCCCAAACTCTCAAAGAACCCCGCTGTATTTTCTATACCTCCTTGAAACTTCACAAAACCATGAACGAAAAACGTCAAACCTAATGCAATCCTTAAAATAAGTGCCCCTAGTTGATGAGTATGCATCTTTGCTTCTTCCTTTCTTTTTGGATATAATGTAATAAAGTTAGTTGGTTACTTTATGTAACTAATATTAATTTAGTAACAAGTTTTTGTCAAGTAACTAATTTATAGTTTATTAGTAATTGTGGTATAATAAAGGTACAAACAAAGGAGTGGTAATGATGAATACATCTGAAATTTGCCCGCGTTTCGAAAAAGCGATCGG
The DNA here is from genome assembly GCF_001456935.1 of [Bacillus] enclensis. Classification (GTDB taxonomy): domain Bacteria; phylum Bacillota; class Bacilli; order Bacillales; family Bacillaceae_B; genus Rossellomorea; species Rossellomorea enclensis. The sequence continues at coordinate 56,575 of NZ_KQ758489.1, forward strand.
CATCCTGAGCCAGCGCTGGACTGCCCTCATTATCTATCAGCTGCTTTCCGGACCGCAGCGGAACTGCACCATCAAGGACGGCATCGGCATAAGCGGAAGGCTCTTATCTGAACGCCTCAAGGAACTTGAGCAAGAAGGCATCGTCGAACGCAAAGTCTATCCGGAAACCCCGGTAAGAATCGAATACTCCCTTACTGAAAAAGGATATTCGTTGGAACCGCTGATGAAAAACATTGAAAAATGGTCGCAGGAATGGATTGAGAAGGATTGAAGGACTCGTCACTTGGTGGTGGCGGGTTTTTTGTTTGAGTTTGTGGGGACGTTTTGTTTGGTGAGTTGGGTGAGGTCGTAGGTGGTGGATTTTTTGGTGCCGGTGGTTGGTAGGTTGAGGGATTTGAGGATTCTTAAGGAAACATGTCTTGAACTAATATTCAAAAATCTCTTAAGCTCTTTATTTGTTAGTTCCGGCCCTAACAATAATTCATAGTCGATTAATGCTCTGAGGTGGCCCTGTTTATCACTATGTTGACATTTTGAACAGTACCTGGAACCGTGCATCCTAATTAGTGGTCTAAAATTGCAGATTTCACATATTACTCCCGTCAGTATTTCTTCCCCTGTAATCTTGTACCTTTCTAAAATTGAAGGGTCTGATTCTTCATGCTTTTTCTTAATTATTCTAATGAATTTTTTAAATTCTTTTTCGCTGTATGCTTCCTTGTGAACAGAGTTTGTAAGTTGATTAATCCTTGTGGGAAGTATTTGTTTGTGAATTACTTTATCAGACAGGAATTTATGATTAGAGGAAGTTTTTATAAGTGTTTTGTCATTACTTATCACTACAAGACTGTGGATAGGAATACGCGGAAGATTATTTTTCTCGATCCATCTTTTTAGTTGCCGTTCTTGCCGGCTTATTTGAACAAGCGGGTCTGGATAAGAATTCTCTTGACCATCTTTTAGTTGGATTAATTGATTGAATACCTGATCAAAATAAATTGTACCTGCTAAGTTCTTCACCTCAAGAATCAGGATGAGCTTGCGTGAGAGGACGAGCGTATCAATTTGAAAGTATTTACCATCCACCTCTAACCTGACTCCATGCAACAGGACATATTCCTGCGCATCTAAGAACCCTAAAACATAATCTAAGGACACTTCCCCTCTATAACCAGCCAGCCTTTTATTCCAATCTTCTTTTATGTGGGTGATTTTTACGTTAAGAGGATTAAGCCTTCCATGCAAGGCTTCCAGCTTGAGAATAATACGGGGAATTTTACGTTCATTTACATTCATATCATCACTCCAATACAGATTATAACTAACAGATTCTCTATAGAAGCGTGATTTCCCTTTAAAATTTTCCAATCAATTCTCATTAGAAGCGGTTGTGCTCGAAAAAAGAGTTTTATGCTCGAAATCTTTAAACTTTTGCTCGAATCCAACACATTTGCGCTCGATATTCTATCTATATGCTCGAATTGTCCAATCCTACATAATTTTCAACATAATTCGCCCCAACCCTCTCATTTTTACGAACCACCTGAATAAGAATGACAATCATTATCAATACTATATAAAAACAGGCAGCCACTCCAATGGCTGCCTGCCGGAACTCCATTCGCGAAAGTAGTCCCATATCTCAATCGTATTAAATTACATACCAGGTTCAAATGTCTTACAATCCGTTTCTTCGCTGTTGTGGGCTTTGTTCCCCTTGTGGCTCACGACGAAGATTTGGTCGGCTCCGCATTTCTTGCCTTCTTTGTTGTATTTGCAGTTGCTTACTTCACATAGTACATCTTGTGCCATGTTTCTTCACCTCCTCAGTTATCTTTAGAATTCACTAAATTTCATCTGTTCATACCTCGGGGTGTTAGAATCCCTATACCCTGTTCTTTGCTATCATAACCATTCCGATTCCGCCATATAATCAGAAAAAGATACGAATATGACAAAGGGGGATTCAGATTGGAGCAAAGACGTTTGTATCATGTGCAGAACCTTGCATTTGAGATCATGGATGAAATGAATGCCGGCGGTGAACTTGAACGCAGAGTCGATTTGAAACATGTCGTGGACCACCTATCCAGGGCCATCGGCAGCCTTGCCGATCCATCCGGGACCTTTTCACTTGATTATGTCGAGGAAAGAATCGCGGCAGCCCACTATTCCGTTTTTAAAAATGAAAAGAAGCTCTCATGCTTGAAGATTAAATCGCCAGCCGTTAAATAAAATCACCTGCCCAGCCACTAAACGGTTTGGGCTTTTTTAATTAAAGGCTGCTTTCTAAAAATTTGTTGCTTTTGGTAAATTGGCTGGCAGCCTGAATGTTGATTGTGGCCGTGCTCTTATTCGAAATCAAGTCTAAAACCACAGGTGAACGGACATCAGAATACTTTCTTTAGTGTAAAGCAGCAAAGTATGCAAAAAGAGCTTAATTAAAAGAGGATTTCTCCCTTTCATTCAGAACCCATATATTAAAGAGATCATGAAAGGCAGGCTGCATAAAAATGAAGCACATTCCCATCGCACTGCAGATGTACACGCTGCGTAAAGAAGCAGAACAGGATTTCACAGGCACACTGAAAAATGTCGCCGGGCTCGGCTATGAAGGAGTCGAGCTGGCCGGGTACGGAGGTTTTGAGGCAAGAAAATTAAAAGAAGTACTAGATGATCTGGGGCTGAAAGCAGCTTCCAGTCACATCCCGCTCGCTGAATTAAGAGATGAACCGGAAAAAGTGATTGAGGATCAAAAGATTCTGGGGAGCCGGTATGTTGTATGCCCATACCTTCCCCCTGAAGAAAGGACGGAAAACGATTATATCCGGCTGATCAATGACCTTAATGAGATCGGCGAAAAATGTGCCGGGGAAGGCATCACACTTTGTTATCACAATCATGACTTTGAATTGACTTCTCTAAATGATGGACGTTCAGCATTGGAGACGATCCTCGAAGAAACTAACCCGGATTGGGTCAAGGCGGAGTTTGATATTTACTGGCTGACATTTGCCGGGGAAAAGCCGGCCGAGTGGCTGGAACGTTACAAGAAACGCTCCCCGCTCGTTCATTTAAAGGATATGACGACGGATGGGGAACGCTTTTTTGCGGAGCTTGGGACCGGCGGGGTCGATCTTGAATCAGTGCTGGAGTCCGGAAAAGCGGGCGGCATCGAATGGTGGATCGTTGAGCAGGATGAGTGCAGAAATCCTCCGATCGAAAGCGTCCAGCGAAGTTTGCATTTTTTAAAAAAGAAATGAAAAAGGGAAACTTCCTTCTTAGCAGGAGGTTTCCCTTTTTTTCATTGGATTGCAACAACCGTTCTCATTTCAGGGACATCAAGCCCAAATGCAGTATGCAAAAGCTCAGCGGCCCTGTGCACGTCTTGTTGTTTCACTGCAGCCGTGACACTAACAGGTGAGTCCTCGATGAGCTTGAAGTCGATTCCGGAGGCAGCCAGTTCTCTGGCGGCTTTCCCCTGGATGACAGGATGTGTAAGGATGTTGCTTCCGATGACCGCGACCTTTGCCAGATCCTTCTTTGCAGTTAATCGATCAAACTTGAGCTGCTCTTTTTTTTCTGAAATGAGTTCCAGTGATTCCTGCAGGTCACGGTGTTGAAGGAGCAGTGTCAACTCGCTTTCCTGTGTACTTTTGAAAAAGTCACACTCGATGTTCCGGGGTGTAAGTGCTGACCGGATAGCATACTGCACTTCACTGCCACCGCAACCATGCAGGGTAATGCTTGTTCTTTCTTCCTGAAAGACAATGCCGATGACAGGGTACCTGTCCGACCGTTTGGAGGAATGATTGATGAACGTTCCCCTTTCTCTTGTCAGGCTGGAACGGACCACCATCGGGATCCCATGTTTTTTCGCATGTTTGACGGATCTTGGGTGCAGGACACCCGCCCCCCTCGATGCCAGGTTCAGCATATCATCGTATGTCAGGGATGAAATTTTGGCAGCTTTCTTGATATAGCGGGGATCCGAGGTGTATACGCCATCGACATCTGTATAGATGTCACAGCGTTCAGCCCCCAGCTGGGCTGCAAGTGCGGCTGCGGTTGTGTCAGAGCCGCCCCTGCCCAAGGTAGAGATATACCCCTCATCGGTTACGCCTTGAAATCCTGCCACAACGACGATTTTCCCGGCATCGAGTTCCTGTAATATCGGCTTGGGGTCAATCGTTTTGATGTTAGCGTTGCCGTGAACAGAATCTGTGTGAATGCCTGCCTGTCCGCCTGTGAAGGAAATCGATTCCGAACCTTTTTCCTGGAGGGCCATGGATAGGAGGGCGATCGTCACCTGCTCTCCTGTTGAGAGGAGCATATCCATTTCTCTTTTTTGCGGCTGGGTGGATACTTCGCTTGCAAGCCTTGTCAGAGTGTCCGTTGTATTCCCCATGGCTGAGACGACCACGACGACATCATTTCCCCTATTCTTTTCCTCAATCACCCTTGAAGCCATCCGTTTAATGTTTGAAGCAGAACCGACAGATGTTCCTCCGAATTTCTGTACGATCATACTCATATGCTAAACCTTCTTTCTTGAGGATCTGGTGCTGATCCATTTTGATCTCGGGCTGCCCGAACTATTTTGGCGGCTGCTTTTATTACTTTTTAAACCGTTTCTTTCACCTTGAATAAAGCAAGCGCATTATTCACGTGGCCGAACTCTGAAGCATGCGGACGGTCATCGCCTGTTGAGTATCCGTAATCCACCATGCGGTTGCGATTCAGGCAAAGCTTTGTCAGCTGGGGCTTGAAGAAATCAAACAGTTCGAAACGCTTCTTCAGCTCAGGGAATCGATTCTGATAATCCTGGATGGACTGTGCGAGCTGGCCCCAGAATGTCTCTTCCTCCATCAGTTCATGGTTGACCAGGATATTGCTCAAATAGCGCAGGTGGCAAATGAATAAGCCTGTGAAGATGAATTGAGTCAATCCTTCCGGCGGCTCGCTTCTCAGCACCTCTTTGAATTCTCTCGATAAGCCCCTGAGTTCAGGGAAGTCCTGATCTGAAATATTGACGTCATCGACAAAGTCTTTGATTGCTAACCGGTGTGGAACGGAATCCTTCAAGACGACGATTGTATTCTGACCGTGCGGCGAGAAAACTGTCCCGTATTGATACAGGTAATGTAGCAGCGGATCCATGACCACCTTGAAGAACGTCTTCATCCATTCGTCCGCCTGGAGTCCGGAGTCTTCGATCAAACTTTGCACGTATGGTTTACCGGTATGATCTTCATATAGAAGCGCTGCAAGTGTGATGGCCTGTTCACCTTCATCAAGATAGATATAAATGCTTTCTCTCCAGATCGTTCCGAGCATCTCAAGATATTGATAAGGAGCCTGTTTCATCCCGGTATAATAACGATGATCGACGTTCATGCTTGCGTTCTCTCCCGGAAGAATGACGCGGCATTCCTCTTTCAGGAATGAATCGTTGTCAGCGATGCCTTTAATGAGCTCAGTCACCTGCGGGGCAATCAGTGTCCGTTCGGACGGCAGCCCCCTGTATACCAAGGTATTGAGGATTCTCATCGGAAGCTTGACGTGATGCTTCTCTTTGTTTGTCATATTCACGAATGTCCGGATTGACTGCTGAGGAAGATAGCTGTCGTTTCCTTCTCCCAAAGGAATGATCGATCTTTCGGCCAGCTCTTCCGGGAAATTCTGAATCAGGACATTCTTCCACTGCCATTCATGCACCGGCATGAAGAAATACTCTGCAGGATCGGCACCGTGTTTTTTCACTATTTTTTCGAAAGAAGCTCTTTCCGTTTGGGAGAGTTCCGAAGCAAGCAAGTCTTCATATTCCACCCCATCGATTGATTGGAAAGTAGCGATGTCTTTCGTAACGGCAATCCAGGAGAGGCTGATTTCGTTCCCATGTTCGGGAGCATAGTTCAGGTAGTCATCGTAGCCGAAGCCGATGCGACCCTTGTTGTATGTAATCCACGGATGACCGGTCATGAAGCCCTCAAGCTCTGCATAATCGACACGAATGAGTTCGTCTGATGATTTCGACTCTTTTTCGAGCAGGTGGGCATCGGCAATCAAGGTGGCGTTCAATTCTTTGATCAGATGTCCGACTGTCTCTGGTGACATCGGGATGGGTCCCTGAAGATCTACCAACAGCTCGATGGCGCTCTCTGCCGGCTTCGTTTCGCCTCCATCTGTGATTTCAATCGTGTCCCACTTCACATCGAAGCTGTCAAAGAATCGTTTCTCGGCCTGGAAGCGATACTGTTTCTCCTTTGAAATCTGTAAGGAATACGTGATGGTCTTTCCTTCTTCGCCAAGAATGTAAGGCTGAAGCATATCTTCGTACATATACTCCGATAACATTTTTGCAATCAGTTTGCGGTTGACCTTTTTCCAATTGTCTTTGCTTAATACTTTTTGTAATTCGCCGGCAAATCGCATGGGATCCCTTCTTTCTGTCTATTTTAGTTGTTATTTAAAAAGTGAGATTGCAGGCTTATCACTGCAGTTGGATTTCAGGACTTCGCTTTCACCAGGAGTCGTCGATTCGCAATTCAATCAGCAGTTGGAATCAGGTTAGGATTCAGCGTCAAAAAACAGGTTAATATGAGTGTTTTTCGTCTAACCAACTTCAAAATTCATTCGTATTTCTCTATATGGACAGGATTTCAACTGAAATCTTCATTTTGAACTGACTTTTCTTATACACAAAAGTTTTTATTATCGAAAACAGAAATTCTATTATCGAAATCAAAAGATTTATTATCGAAAATCAAACTTTTATTATCGAAACGGCGAAGACTTTTATTGAAGACTCCTTATTTCAATCGAAAACGCACACTTATTATTGAACCTATATATTTATTATCAAAACAAGCAGGAGTTAACCGAATTAAAGAATCCGCGATTCATAGCGGCGCCTCCCTTACATGCTTGGAACGGAAGCCGCGCCCCGATTCTCCACGCCAAACGTCTGAAACACATTCTTCGTCTGAACGGGATATACTTCCCGTCCGGCCAATTGATTAATGATAACGGCATTCCGGTGTGCCCCGAGTCCAAGGTCTGGTGCGCCGACTCCGTGCGTGTGCATCTCCCCGTTTTGAATGAAGATGCTGCCGGCATCGCCGAGGTAAGTCTCCAGGCGGTAATCCTTTGTTATCTTGAATCTGCCGGCTTGATCGTATGCCAGATCATCTTTCATGGCCGATAGAAACGACGGAATCGCTGATTTGTAACCTGTCCCGAAGATGACGACATCAGTGTCTTGAGTGAACCCTTCTTCTTTTACTTGGTGATACCCGCTGAGCGAGAAGCCGCTGCCTGTAGATTCAAGACCGGTGATTTCGGTCATCGCCTGCAGGGAGATCGGAGGGTAGTCACTTCCGATCGAGCGCTCGTACAGATAGTCATAAATCTCCGCGCTCGTGTCTGCGCTGATCCCTTTATACAGGAGGTCCTGATTCTTCAGGAGAGCATCCTTCTTTTCCTGCGGCAGGCTGTAAAAGAAATCCGTATAGTCAGGCGAGAAGTATTCTAGTCCCAGTTTTGAATACTCCATCGGGAAAAATCCTTTTGAACGGGTGAACCAGTTCAGTGTGAATCCGCTCTCCTCCTGTTCTTTCGCAACATCCAGGAATACTTCGGCGGCGCTTTGACCAGAACCGATGACCGTTACTGACCGTGCCTCTTTACAGATTTCTTTTTTCTCCAGATACTCTGAAGAATGGAAGACGCTGCTTCCCAGATGTTCCTTGAAATGTTCCGGGACAGAGGAAACAGACCCGATCCCCATCACGAGATGCCGCGTCACGAACCGCTCTTCAGTGTGCGTCCCGTCATTCCAAACGGATACCTCGTAGCCGTTCCCGCCGCCTTCCAACTTGACCGGTACGACCCGCTCCGCTTCCATTCCATACTTGCATTGCGGCAGCTGTTCGGAAACCCACCGGCAATAATGGTTGTATTCTTTTCTCGGAATATGAAATTTTTCAAGAAAATAAAAGTGATACAACCGATTGTGAGCCTGCAGATAGTTAAGGAAACTGTATTTGCTTCTGACGTCGGCCATCGAGACGAGGTCCGCGAAAAACGGCACCTGCAGGGTCGTCCCGTCGATCAGCATGCCTTTATGCCAATTGAATTCCGATTTTTTCTCGAGGAACAATGCTTTCATATCCGGCACTTCATCAAGCAAGGCCGCCAATCCTAAGTTGAAGGGACCGAGCCCGATGCCGATCACGTCATAGATCTCATTGTTGTTCATGGGGTCCACCTCTTTTCGAATTCTTCACGCTCACATGTCATGAGCAATCCGGTTTTATCCGGCAGTTCAATCGATCCGATTCTCTTGAAGCCGCATTTCGTAAAGACATGAATCATTTTTTCATTCCGGATATCGGGTTCCGCCATGACTTTTTCTGTCCGGTCATCCTGGAATTGGAACCGGACCATCTCCCTTAACAGCGGTAAAGAATATCCTTTTCCTAAAAAGTCTGTATCACCGATCAACAGATGGACACCCTGATCATGAGGAGCCGCATCATACGTTTTCTCCAGCACATCTCCCTCGACCCAATAGGCTTCCCAATAGCTCATCGGCACATCATCCAGACACCCTATATAAAGGGTATGGTGGTCATCGTTCAATGCTTTTTTCAAATGTTCCTTGAACTTCACAAGAGGGATATTGAGATTCCAAAACGGATGGACATGGTCCTCCTTCATCCAGGAATGTATCATGTCCACATCCCGCTCAAACTCTACTTTTCTAAAAGAAATCTTCATGCCGATTTCTTCATCATACAACTCATAGTGCATGGAGGATCTCCACCTCTTCCGCAATCGGGTTTTTCACCATCGTATAGACGGACTGCGATTCCATCGGTCCGACAAGCTCGTCCATGTCATAGAAACGGGTCAGGAGGTTGGCTTTGCACGGAAGAACCGGCTGATACAACAGGCTTCTCAGAAGATCTGAAGGCATCGTTTCTTCGTGCTGCTTCAGGCGTTCCTTCAATAGGCGGATCAGCTCCCCTTCCTCGATCAGGCCGCTTACTCCAAAAGCGTTGATCAGACCGAACAGATGATTGAAGAAGAAGTAATATCTCAGGCGCTCCTCGGCTATATCATCAGTGCAGATCGTGTCGCTCAGCGTATTTAGTCCGGGCAGCAGTTCCATCAATATGCCTGCCTTCGTTTCGCTGTAGTAGTACCCCTGGTTGTCGCGGTAATAGAACGTTTCAGGGTAGCCGTCATGGAGCTTGATGACCGAGTTTTGCTGGTGGGCCTCAAGCGCAATCCCATAGGTGTCAAAAAGCCAGATCATTGGGTCGAGTGTCAGGTCCAGATACCGGTTGAACCAGTCGATGCTCACTTCTTCCACCGAACGGTTTTCACGGCCGGCGATTCCTTTGATGATTGAATAGAGCCTTGGTTTCCCCCCGTAGGCATGATCCTGGCACAGCCCCGCAACCAGGCTGGCATGTTTGCTATTTTCATAGAAAGGATTGTCGCGGATCACGACTTCAAAGCCTGAAAGTTCATTCTGTGATACAAGATTCAGGTAAGCCGGATCCTCTACTATCCGAAAGTTAGGAAAATTCTGCTTGATATTCTGTCCCACTTCAGTCTCCAGAAGCCTTGAAACCTCTACTCCCCTTGCAAGTTCCTTCGCCTGGTTGATGCGAAGGGAGTTTGTGATTTTGACAGGTACAGAGAATTTATACATATATTTAGAGTGTTTACTGTACACGCTTCTGAATGATGAAGTGCCCGTAAACTTCTTGCCGGCGGGCCCTATGTACTGAAGTGAACCATCCGCGAGCCTCGTTTGCACTTCAGGCTTCTCCATCAATTCCTTCACTTGAAGCGGATGAACCGGGAGCAGTACCTTTTCATCTTTTTTCATGATTTCTTCAAGCCAGTCCTGATCGACTTCCCCATCATTCTGCAATTCTTCGAAAATAATTGAAGCCGCAGACTGCGGACGACTGGAATCCTGGAGAACCAGTGATTTCTCCGCTGCAAAATAGTGGAGCCGGAACTCTCCCTTACGCTCGGGGGAATACGCCGCATCCTCCGCTTCCGCCAGACCCTGTTTGCTTTTCGGGGTCGGATGAAGCAGGTGTCCGAATAGAAGGGACTGCTCAGCTTCGATGAATTCAAAATCTTCCTGTGAAAGAGCTTCTGCGTCTTCCACGCGATCCTTGAGATACGTTTTGATGCTGCGGCAGCTCAGGATGACCCGGTAGATGAGTTCATCCTCGGCTCCCTTGAATCTTTTATCCAATAAGAATTCTTTTACGATGAGCGAAGTAAGCGTGATATAGTCGATTGGCTGCAGGTCTTTGCTGCCAGCGGTGCGATAATAGATCGGAAAAGAAAATAAATGGCGGTCAGTTTCAGACCAGTATGTCAATCCGGCCACCAATTCGATTTTCTGAAGAATCAGTTTGGAGACGAGCACTTTTTCCAACCCTGATGTAGAGAATAAAGGATGTTTCATTAACTCGGGTGCTTCTTCAAAATTCCCCGTCTCCCTTAAATAACAATTCAGAAAGCTTTGCATCGTCGCGTTTTCGGCTAATTGCTTCGTGTCATACACGGGCCAAACCTCCGTTCATTAGTTGAGTTGCAGTTTTTTCTATTTCATCCATCAGCTCGTGGATATCTATTTCACTTGTTCTTGGGTTCAGGAGAGTCAGCTTCAAGAAGGTACTACCATCAACGGTTGTCTTTGCGATGACTCCTTTTCCTTCATGCAGGAGCGACTGCTGGAGCGCCCTGTTCAATTCATCAAGGTCCGTGCTGCAATCCGACGGATGATAACGGAAAATAATCGTATTGATTTCAGGGTGTATATTTTTAAGCTCGATGTTTTCAAGGCCTGTCAGGTATTCTGCTGTATACCGGGCAAGCTCGATCGTGTGATCAATCATGTTTCCAAAGGTTTCGGTCCCCACTGTCTTGAGCGACAGATACAGCTTCAATGCATCAAACCGTCTGGTCGTGGATGTCGATTTCGTCACGAGATTCACGATTCCGTCATCTTCATCTTTTACAGGGTTCAAATAATCCGCATGATGGGAAAGGAATCCAAAATGCCGGCGGTCTTTTACCATGAACGCCCCGCAGCTGACAGGCTGAAGGAATAATTTGTGAAAATCGATGGTCATCGAATCCGCATTTTCAAGTCCTTCAAGCTTATTGCGGTGAGAATGACTGAGGAGCAATCCTCCCCCGAAAGCTGCGTCCACATGGAACCAAAGGCCATTTTCTTTTGAGATGGAAGCAAGTTCAGGCAATGGATCGATGCTTCCGAAATCTGTGGTTCCGCATGTTGCAACGAGGGCGAATGGCAGCATGCCGTCTTCCTTAAGTCTGTCCAGGGTACTCAGTACATCGTTCAGGCACATGCGATGGCGCTCGTCCGTTTTCACCGTGATGACAGCCTGTTCACCCAGCCCGAGCTGAGAAGCTGACTTTTTCACGGTAAAATGGGCCTCCTCCGAACAAAGAATGCGCAGTCGATGAAAATCTGCCGGCAACCCCTGCTTCTGTACGTTATGGGCCCATTGGATTTGACAGAAGGAATCCCTGGCAAGCAGCAGCCCCATATAGTTCGATTGTGTACCACCGCTCGTGAACACACCGTCTGACGTTTCAGGATAACCCGCCGCTTCCTTCAGCCATTTCACCATTCCTTCTTCAACATAGGTAGCCGCTGTACTCTGATCCCAGGAGTCCATCGACTGGTTCAACGTGCCGATGATGCATTCACCGATGATCCCCGGGAGAAGCGGCGGACAATGCAGATGAGCCATGCTCTTCTCATGTGAGATATGAAGGCTGTTCCTTAGGATGGGACCTTCAAGCTCATTGAGGACTTCCTGAAGCGAGCGGCCTTTCCCTGCAAAGTTCATGATCCCCGCGATTTCCTTTTCGATTTCAGCCGGGGTCTTTCCAATGAATGGCTGTTCGGTATTGCTGTAAACTTCTTTCAGTTTATTGCTGACTTGTTCCATTCCTTTTTCAAAAGCGGCCAGCCCCTCTTCCCCCTGATGGAGAAAGAAAGAGTCAAACGCCGTCCTTTTATTTTTAAACGCTCTGCCTGTACTCATAGGGGACTACCTCACGACTGAAGCTACAACCGCTTCTTTGAAGATGGCGAATACTTCATCCAATTGCGCTTTTGTTATGATGAGCGGCGGCAGGAAGCGTACTACGGCTCCATGTCTGCCCCCCACTTCCAGGATTAAGCCTCGCTTGAAGCATTCCCGCTGGATGCGGCTGGCCAGTTCAGAATTTGCAGGGTGACTTCCAGACAAAGACTGTGGAAGCGAAGGATCGACCATTTCCACCCCGATCATCAGCCCTCTTCCGCGTACATCGCCAATTTCAGGGAATTCATGTTGAAGTCCGCTCAACGACTGAAGAAGTCTCTGCCCCATTTTATCTGCATGCCCCGCAAGATGATTTTCCTTGATGTACTTCAGTGTGGCCGTCCCGGCTGCCATCGCTATCTGATTTCCGCGGAACGTCCCGATATGCGCCCCAGGCTCCCAGCAGTCGAGTTCCTTGTCATATACGACAACAGAAAGCGGGAGACTGCCTCCTATTGCCTTCGAGAGGACAAATACTTCCGGAACGATACCGGCATGTTCGAATGAGAACAGTTTCCCTGTACGGCCGATCCCGGTCTGGACTTCGTCAATGATGAGGGGAATGCCCCGCTCTTCCGTGATTCGTCTCATTTCCTGCAGCCACTCAATCGGTGCCGGTATCGAACCTCCTTCACCCTGGACGGTCTCAAAGATCATCGCAGCCGGCGGCAGGATTCCGCTTTCAGGGTCATCGAGCAGGTTTTCAATATATCGTGCCGAGATGCGGTGGCTCTCTTCTCCCCCGACGCCGAACGGACAGCGGTATGTATAAGGGTAAGGGAGGAAATGAGTATCTGGCATGAGACCGCCGACTTTCTCCTTCGGACTCAGATTTCCTGAAATCGCCATCGTGCCGTGCGTTGCACCATGATATCCTCCCTGGAAGGTCAGGATGCTTTGCCTCCCGGTTGCCGTTTTGACCAATTTCAATGCAGCTTCAATTGCATCTCCCCCGGTCGGCCCGCAGAACTGTACTTTAGCACGGTCCCGGAACCCTTTCGGCAAGGAAGCGAATAACTCATTAACGAATTCTTCTTTTACAGGGGTTGTCAAATCTAATGTATGTAAAGGGCGTTTATCGCGGATTACCTGCTCCATTGCTTCGATCACAACAGGATGATTATGACCGAGCGCCAATGTGCCGGCACCTGCCAGGCAGTCGTAATACTTCTTCCCTTCCATATCGGTCACATGAATCCCATCTGCTTCACTGATGGCAAGAGGAATCCTTCTCGGGTAGGATCTTGCATTGGATTCGCGTTTCTCCTGCTGGCATAGTAATTCTTTATTTGAAGTCAAGGTTTGAACTGTCATACGTCATCTCCCTTTCACTGATTGTTTCCGTTTTGCTTTCAACGTCATAGTAATTGATAATGATTATCAATGTCAATAGTAATTGAAAATTGTTCTCAATTAAAATGGATAAATAATACTTTTGGCAGGGGGATGTAATTGCTTTTGTTTGATGCGGGAAAGCCTTGATGGTCGTAGGGTTCTGGCATATCTTAAAGCAGTTCTTCCATCGCTGGATCCCTGTTTCGGAAAAATTCCCGCCTTTCGTAAAAAAGGAGGTTTGGACTAGAGGGTAATTGAGAACGGATAATGGCTGCAGGTAGTTTATTCTCAATTAAAAAAACCCAACCGTTGAAGGACGATTGGGTTTAAAAAAATATAATTTTGATGATTTTGAGGGACGTCCCTCAAAGTTAAACGTATCTCTTTTATAATTCTAATGCCTCCGATGCCTGCCGTCTTTTTTTACCTGCAAGCACAGAATGATACCGATAAACAAACAGTGTAACCACGACCACCGCACCGGACAGCAGGTACAGGCTTGTAAAGCCCAGTCCGCCTGAAATCATTCCCAGTACGACAGATCCGACCGCAATTCCGAGGTCATAGAAGATAAAGAATGTCGCGGTCGAGTGGCTGGTTCTTTCTCTCGGGGCTGATTGGATCGCCATCGTCTGGTAGCTTGGCAGCAAGGCACCGTAGCCGAGGCCGATGAGTGCGCCAGCTGTGAGAAGGACAAAGGTCGATTGTGTGATACTCAAGACGGCGAGTCCGATTGCAAAGATGATCAGCGACGGGTAAATGACCGAATCGGGTCCTTTTTGGTCAAATAATCTTCCTGTGTATGGCCTCGATAATAGCATCGCTGCCGCAAACACAACGAAAAAGAGGCTGACAGATTCGAAAAGGCCGACTGATTTTGCATAGACGGAAATGAAGGACATGATACCGGAATACGCAAACGCAGTCAGGAATCCGACGAACGCAATCGGCATCGCCCTCACTTCGATCAAATCCTTCGCAGTGATCCGCCTCGCAGCCTTCGGTTCAGATGGTGCTGCGGAAGATACCTGAATGCCGAAAGTCAAAATAAAAGCCACAACCATCATGGACGCCAGCAGAAGGAACAGCGATGAATATGGGATGAACTGGACGAGTGCCAGTGAAAGGAACGGACCGGCAACAACGGCCAGATTCATCGACATGGCAAAGTAACCGAGTCCTTCCCCCTTCCTATGCTCCGGTATCATATCCGCCGCAATTGCCACCAATACGGTTGAAGCGATGCTGAACCAGATGCCATGGAAGAAGCGCAGCGCGATCAACAGATTGAAATCACTGATCACAAAATAAAAAAAGGAAGAAGCGCCAAAGAAGAACACGGATATCATCAGGGTCTTCTTTTTACCCAGTGCGTCAATGATTTTACCGGAAAACGGCCGGACGATGATCGCTGAAATTAAAAACATCGTTGTAACCAGACCAGCCTTTGCTTCACTTACATGAAGCTCGTCAATAACGTAGACAGGCAGCACGGTCAACAACGAATAAAAAACCAAAAAGACGAAAAAATTATTCGATAAAGCCATCAGAAAAGGCTTTGTCCAAATGTTGTGTGTCGATTTCTGCATGTAAATCCCCTTTCAACTTATGCTTTGATGTATAATCGATTCAATTAGTTGTCATACTAATTATATATGCAGAAAGCGCAGAAGTAAATACTTGTTATAACAATTAAATTGAAATCGTTCTCATTTCCAGTGACTTTTGTAGTATGATAGAAGGAGACTAAAATTGGTGGCAGGTGATACAGCATGCATGATACTCGCGATGAAGCAATCGGTCTTTTTACAAGCAATACCGTCAAGAATATTATCCGTTACTTATCTGTGAACATTAAGAATTACGATATTACACCCGAGCAATGGACCGTCCTCAAACGGCTGTCCGAAAATGACGGCATCAACCAAAAGGAACTTGCGAATAAAGCAGAGAAGGACCAGCCCACCGTGACAAGGATCCTCGACATCCTCGAACGGAAAGAACTGGTCATCAAGAAGAAAAATGAAGAGGACCGCCGTTCATTCATCCTGTTCATTACAGACAAAGGAACCGCGCTCAAAGAGGAACTGACCCCGGTCATCGAAGCGCTGTGGGAAGAGAACATCCTCGCCGGCATCTCGGAAGAAGAGCTTGAAGTGTACAGGAAAGTCCTTGTGAAAATGAATGAGAATTTGGAGAAATGTTAATCTTTAAACGGATCTGTGTTAAGCAGGTCCGTTTTTATTTTGTAAAGGAAGAAAAATGTCAGAAAAATCTTTGACACCCTGGCAATAAATGTAGTATATTACGATAGGAACGAACATTCACGAATTAAAATATAATTAATATTCGTTTTTAGGAGTGTTATTCATGGAAAATGTATTTGATTACGAAGATATTCAATTAATTCCTGCAAAATGTGTAGTAAACAGCCGTTCTGAATGTGATACATCGGTTACGCTAGGCGGCCGTTCATTTAAACTTCCTGTTGTTCCTGCGAATATGCAGACCATCATCGACGAAAAAATCGCCGTTTACTTGGCAGAAAATAATTATTTCTATATCATGCACCGATTTGAACCAGAAAAAAGACGGGATTTCATCAAAGATATGAAGTCACGAGGTTTATACGCATCGATCAGCGTAGGCGTAAAAGAAGAAGAATACACATTTGTGGAGGGGCTTGCAGAAGAGCAGCTTACTCCTGCCTATATTACAATCGACATCGCGCACGGCCACTCCAATGCCGTGATCAATATGATCCAGCATATCAAAAAGCACCTTCCGGAAAGCTTTGTGATAGCCGGCAACGTAGGAACGCCTGAAGCTGTGAGGGAACTCGAAAACGCAGGGGCTGACGCTACGAAAGTCGGCATCGGACCTGGTAAAGTATGCATCACGAAGATCAAAACGGGATTCGGTACGGGAGGCTGGCAGCTGGCGGCTCTCCGCTGGTGTGCAAAAGCAGCTACAAAGCCGATCATCGCTGACGGCGGAATCCGCACGCACGGTGATGTAGCGAAATCGATCCGATTCGGTGCCTCCATGGTCATGATCGGTTCCTTGTTCGCAGGGCACGAAGAATCCCCGGGTGAAACGTTCGAGAAAGACGGCAAGCTCTATAAAGAATATTTCGGTTCTGCATCCGAATTCCAAAAAGGCGAAAAGAAGAACGTCGAAGGAAAGAAAATGTTCGTGGAACACAAGGGAGCACTCCAGGATACCCTGACGGAAATGGAACAGGATCTCCAGTCTTCCATCTCCTATGCAGGGGGAACGAACCTTGACAGCATCCGCCACGTCGACTATGTGGTCGTGAAAAATTCCATCTTCAATGGTGATAAAGTCTATTAATATCAAAAGAGGGACGGGCCGAATTTATCGGCCCGTCCCTCTCTTCGTATGCAAGAAAAGTCACTCCGGTTCCACATGGACGTGGACATCATAGATTTCGTACTCTCTCTCTAGCTTTTTCTCCACTCTGGTTGAGATGTCATGGGCATCATTAATGTTCAATTCCGGATCCACCGTAATGACGATGTCCACGACAATATTGTTCCCGTACGTTCTTGCCTTGATATCTTTGATCCCCTCGACCCCTGAAATCTCGTCGATCGTTACTATGTACTCTTGAATCAGGTCCTGATCAAATCCATCCGTCAATTGATGGGAAGCTTCACGGAAAATTCCCCAGGCCGTCTTGATGATTAAGATCCCTACAATCAGGGCAGTAAGGGGATCGAGCCAGGCCAGGCTGAACTGCGAACCGATGATCCCGATCACCGTTCCGATACTGACCCACGAATCGGAAAGATTGTCTTTGGCTGCGGCCATGACCGATTGACTCTTTATTTTTAACGCAAGTTTTTTATTATAACGGTAGACGAAATACATCACCAATGCTGAAAAAATCCCCGTCCAGGCAGCAATCATGTCAGGCGGGTGCGACTGCCCCTCGAAAAGTGTCACGACTGCCCCGCTCAGTACTTCAATCCCCACGACTGCCATAATGAAAGAAGCCACCATCGAAGCGACCATTTCAGACTTCCAATGTCCGTATAGATGGTCATCATCCGCAGGTTTCTGCGACAACCTGAGCCCGATCAATACGGCAACCGAAGCCAGAATATCCGTCGTATTGTTCAAACCATCTGCTTTCAATGCCTCCGACCCGCTCATATTCCCGATCACCAGCTTTAATATAGATAAAAGTATGTACGCTATGATGCTGATGATTGCACCGCGTTCGCCCAATTTCAAATCCGAATATCGTTTATCATCCACTCATTCCAACCTCCAAACAACTGCCTGAACATTTTATCAAGCAGTATGCGAGTGGGTCTATAGAAACCTTTTTATCCATCCCCATCTATCTCTCTTAAAGTCAAAAAAGTTGCACAAAGTAAATTTAATTGGTGCAACCTTATTTATTTATTTCCTCATCCGTCGTGACTTAAGAACTATTAATATTGTTCTATCCCAACCATTTGATTCATATATTTTTTCTAGAAAAGGAGGGATAACTATGGGCATCAGATTGATCAAGATTTCGGTTGTTTATTTTATGATCGGCGTGTTATTCGGGTTGTATATGTCGATGACGCATGATTACAGCTTCACTCCGGTTCACGCTCATATCAATCTTCTGGGCTGGACAGCTCTTACTCTTGCAGGTATCATCTATCATTTATTCCCGGCTGTGTCTCAGACAAAGCTTGCAAAAGCTCATTTTTGGCTCCATAATATCGGTCTCCCGCTTATGATGATCGGCCTGTTTTACCTCATTTCATCCGGCAATGAAGGCATCATCCCGGTGATCGCAGCCGGAGGAGTGCTGACGACACTTGCAGTGTTATTGTTTGGATACAATGTATTGACTAAATTGAAAGCGGAATAATAAAACAGCTGCTGCCCCACTTTCATTTAAGGCAGCAGCTGTTTTTCCAATTCTGTCACTTCTTCTTTTAAGTCTTCCACATCCCGCAGCAGCCTGAACATCCCTTTGAGGATCAACTCATCCGGTTTGGATTTCCGGCACTCTTCTGATATCCTGTCCGCAACCTTCACATACTCCCCTGCTTCATCGTCTTTGAGAGTATGAATCTTCTCATACAGATTCGTCCATGCCTCCTCTCTTTTTTCAAACGAAATGAATGCCCCTTCCCGGTCCATATCAACTGAAAACGGCTTCATCATTTCATCATCGAGGAGAGGTGCACTTTTCCCTTCAAAGAAGTCGTCTGCAAGGATCATGATCTGCCTCACAATATGATTCCCGAGATCGGCCGGTTCAAGATCGCTGTCAGTTGAAATCAGAAGCATCATATAAGAAGAATAAATGGACTGTGTCATCCACATCAGATCCCATTTGTAGGGGTCGATCCTATCCCCGTATAACCGGTGAAGATTGTGCTGCAGCCAGCTGAATAACCTCCCGCGCATCCTGTGCTCCATCTCGGCGAGCTTTTCACTGTCCTTGGCCGTTTCTCCCCTCATATGCATCTTCATATATGATTTGTATTCTAGGATTCCCTCAAACTGAACCTGGAATTGTTTAGCCAGGCGGTCCTCCTGTGCCATATTGCTGTCAAGTCCGACCACAAACGCGCGCTCGAAGACGAGCTGCTGATAATGTTCATAGATGGATATGATTAAATCTTCCTTTGATTGGAAAAAAGAGTAGAGAGAACCTTTGGAGATCCCGATGCTGTCAGCGATCTGCTGCATCGATGTCCGGTTGTATCCGTGTTCTGCAAACAGCTCCACAGCTGTTTCCAATATTGCTTTACGTTTGTTCACTAGATATCACCTGTCTTCTATATGAAGTCCGCTTCGTTTATTTTTACACCATTTTATCATAGTTTCAATGTCATCACCCCTCCTCCTCAGACCAGCACATTATTTCTTGACTAAAATTCACGACCGTGAAAAAATGACTTATGAGTCATTTTTAATTAAACTTGATATATCAATACATCAAAAGCATTAATAAAACTTTTTTGACCCACGAGTCAAACCAAGTTAACAGGAGGAATGATTGATGATTCGAGCAATCTTGAAGCGATCGAAAATCACACTGATTTTTGTACTGCTCTTTGCCATTATCGGGATTTTTACTTTTTTCCAGCTCCCACAAAGGGAAATTCCCGAGACTGAAGTGAATATCGGGACGGTTTCCACGGTATATCCGGGGGCAACCGTTGATACGGTCGAACGGTCCGTCACGAATCCGATTGAAAATTCGCTGCAGTCGATCGACGGGATCAAGGAACTCAATTCGTCTTCCGCTGCCGGATTCTCTACTATTATTGTAGAGGTCGAGGATGGCAAAGACAAAAAAGAAGTGTTCAGCGATGTGCGGCAGGCCGTTTCTGACGCATCCGCATCTTTTCCTGAGGAGGTATTCGATCCTGAAATCAATGAATCCACAGTGAAGATGCCGATTGTCTCTTATCAGCTGACGAGCGACAATCGTGAAAGCTTTCAGGACATCAAGGATGAGATCGACCGCTGGAAAACGGAGGTCGAGGAATTATCCGGGGTTTCAGGGGTGGCCGTCAAGGGACTGCCTGAGGAACAGATCCTCATCGAATTGAAGCTCGGGGATTTAAAGGAATCCGGTCTAAACGTGTCTGATGTCATGACCGCCATCAATGATGAGTACTACCCTACCCCACTGGGGAAAGAAGAAATCAATGATGAAGTCGTACAGCTGACGGTCGATCATTATTCGACCCTTGACGAAATGGAAAAGGTCTTCGTCGGAAAGAACCCTGGTGGTGAATCCGTCCTGCTCGGGGATATCGCAGACGTGAAAATTTCACCCAAAGAGGCTGAGGATATCATTACTTTCGAAGGGAAACCTGCCGTTTCGTTCACTGCTTTTGTACAACAGGGCGAAGATATCCCATCCGTCGATGACCGGGTGAGCAGCAAGGTCGAAGAACTTTCGGATAATCTTCCGGGGGATGTGGAACTCGTTCCTTATTACTCACAGGCAAGCCTGGTAACCGATATTTTCAAAGGGTTGTTCACCTCGCTTGCAATATCCGTCCTTGCAGTCATCGTCACGACCGCGGTGGGACTGACCGGATCCGGGGTCTTCGTCGTCGCTCTGGCGATTCCGATTTCGGTGCTCGCAGGGTTGATCCCACTTCCTTATGCAGGAGTGGACCTGAACCAAATATCAGTGATCGGGGCCATCATCGCACTCGGTATCCTTGTGGATGACTCGATCGTCATGAATGATAATATCCAGCGCCGCTATAAACTCGGGGATTCTGCGCTGACAGGCGCTGTGAACGGCGTGAAGGAAATGTGGGTGTCGATTGTCACTTCCTCCCTCGCGATCGTGTTCACTTTCCTGCCGCTCGTCTTTTTATCAGGAGGGAACGGCGCATTCATCAGGGCGCTTCCGACCGTCTTGATTACAACGATCCTGGCTTCAACATTGGCGGCATTGGTATTCGTACCTGTGCTCCGCTACATGCTTTACAGCAAGACGAAGAAAAAGATTTCAGACTCACCCGGACTGCTCGGGAAGCCGCTTGATAAACTGGCCGACTGGTATGCAGATGGCATCTTGAGAAGATTTTCAAAGAAGCCTTTGCTTACAGCCGTCCTTGGCCTGGTGTTCACGACAGCCATATTCGGCCTGATCGCTTTTACGCCGTTTGAATTCTTCCCGTCCGCCGACCGCGAAGAAGTGACGATAGACGTCACCCTTCCGATTGGTACGACACTCGAGGAAACGTCCGATACGCTTGCTGAAATGGAAGACAGAATGAAGACGGATGAAGGTGTCTACGAAACCAGCGTATTCGCCGGAACCGGGCTGCCGAATCTATTCAACAGTTCCCTTGAGAACTCAGGCGACAATACAGGTCAGATCGTTGCCCGCGTCGACAGGGAAAACCAGACTGCCCAAGGACTGATCGACGATTGGACTGAAAAGCTCCGCACCGAGTTCCCGGATGCCGTCCTTTTCATGGAAACAATCGAACAGGGTCCTCCTGCAGGTGCCCCTGTAACGGTAACCGTATCTGGACCTGAAATGGAGAAACTGCTTGAACTGAGGGATTCGATCAAGGATGATATCGGAAAGCTCGAGACCAATCTGGTCGTCGACAATGTAGGAGAACTCTCCCCTGTCCAGGAATATGTACCTGACCGTGAAGCACTGGAGGAAAACGGGATCACCGTAAACCAGATCAGTCAGCAAATACGCCTGGCAACAGAAGGGATCCCTCTCAAAGCCTTTGACAACGGCGTCACGAAACGCGACATGAACCTTGTACTCGGCGGAAATAACGGGGAAATCGATCTTTCTGCCCTTGAATTACCTGCCGCCGGCGGACAAAACCCGGCCGGACCGCCGAAATTGGTAGGTCTTGATGAACTCGTGAATGTTGAAAAGAAAGAAGAAATCCAGCAGATTCCTCACGTCGACGGAGAACGTGCGATCACCATTCGCGCATTCCCTGAAAATGAGGAAGGTTATGAAGAAAAAGTCCAGAATATCGTGGATGACGCCGGTAAAGACGTTGGTTCTGAATACAGCTTGACACTCGGCGGTGAAAATGAAGCGCAGGACAGCTTCTTCTCGGAAATCACCATCCTGTTCACGATTGTGATTTTCCTTGTTTACCTGCTGATTGCCCTGCAATTCAATTCATTATCAATGCCATTCCTGGTATTGGTTGCCGTTTACCTGGCAATCGCCGGAGCCATCCTTGGACTGTTCGTCACCCAGACACCGATTTCTTTCCTTGCCGTGATGGGAATGGTGTCGCTGACCGGAATCGTCGTCCGGAACTCGATCGTCCTCATCGAGTTCATCGAACAGCGGCTCGGTGACGGCATGCATGTGAAGGAAGCCGTGGTCGAAGCCGGACGCGCAAGACTGCGCCCGATCGTCCTGACCGCCATCACATCCATCGTCGCCCTGATCCCGGTCGCCGTCAGCGGAGACGCCCTCTTCACACCGCTCGCGGTCACGATCATCTCCGGAATCGCCTTCTCGGTGATTTTGACCTTGCTGATCGTACCCGCGCTTTATCTGGTATTTGACCGGTTTAGAGGGAAGAAGAGACAGCGGCAAGCTGTGGAAGAATGATTGAATGATTGATTGTGTAAGGCCCGTCCTTTGCTGCTTTGAGGCGGTGGGGGGCGGGTTTTTTGTATATTGGGTCGGGACTGACTGCAGCGTGGGGGATGATTTTGTGAGTTGATTCCCCGAATTGACTGCGATAGCGAGTGGTCCATTTTTGATGTAATTAATAAGATTTGGATACGAAACTTAAATCTTTGATTAAAGGGTCTAGTGAATAACGCCGATCCTTGGTGGTTCCGTTAGAGGGCAGGTTCATTAGAGACAGCATCCTGGCAGAGGTTGAAAGGGAATTAAGATTGGTGAAGTGTCTCATTTCTTTATTGGAGATGGTTGTGTCGATGAGTAGTGCATAGTCTGTCAGGGCGTGTACGTGGGCGTCCTTTTTCTTGATCCGGCAATCGGAGCACCACCAGGTTCCGTGGACTCTTTCCATCGAAAGGGATTGGCATTCTGTGCAGTGAACACCTGGACGGATATCTCTGGTTGAAAGTTGAAATTGTGCGAGGACATCCGGATTAGCGGGGACATTTGACTTCATGAGCCGGTTCGCTATCCGGGTCAGTTCTTTTGGCGTCACCACTGGATTGGGATATTTCAAAGTCAGTTTTTTAATTTCATAGACCAGCCTATCGCTGCGGATCAGCTTGTCCATTACGAGTTGATTTTGAGAGGTATTTGTAATATGTGAGTGGGAGTTGGTCAGAACGACCCGGTATTCGATCGGGATGGCCGGGTAATTTTTTGTGATCAGCCAGTCCTCAAGCCTCTCCTTCTGTTTGAACGCCTGGAGGATGGGGTCGGGGAATATTTCCGTCGCTTCTTGTTTCGTCCGAATCATTTGATTGAAGTCTGTGTCGATATAGATTTCACCTGCTATGTTTTTCACTTCCGCGATGAGGATGAAGTTCGTATGAAGGATGAGCGTGTCGATTTGAAAGAAAAATGTTTTGTATGAAAGGCGCAGATCGAATATTATCAGGTAATCTTTCTCAGGCAGAAAGCTTAAATGATAGTTAAGGGACAGCTCCCCTTTATATCCTGCTTCAAGCTTCCTTAATTCTGCTTCGATTTCATGACGTAAGGGGTGTTGGGGAAGGATTCTTCTCAGAAGGGCATACAATTTGAGGATTTTGATTGTGGGGCTGGGCTTTTTCTTGATCAATTGACCACTCCTTTGGGTAATGAGGTTTTTGGACGGGGTATCAGCCGGAAATTTGAGGTTTATTTGGGTGTGGGGGCAGGGCTGGATGTGGAATCTTTCGAAAATTGGACTTCTGTCAAGAAAATGGACACCTAAAAATGAGAATGTTTTAGCTGAAATCCCTACCGCACTTTCGTTTGGTGGGGCATTAGAAACAATCAATCTAAAACCAAGATTGATTGCCTCTAACGCCTAAGATGAATTTATGAGATTGAGTCCAGGTTTGAACGCTGATAATTTCTCTCAAAATTGTTTGGGGAAAGATACCCCAGCTTTGAATGTTTTCTTCTCTCGTTGTACCGGTTTGAAATATAGTGGTTAATGACTTTTGTCGCTTCATCCCTTGTTTTAAATCTAGAACGATAGATAAGTTCTTTTTTGATTGTCGCA
>NZ_KQ758490.1 GCF_001456935.1 [Bacillus] enclensis
TGCGACAATCAAAAAAGAACTTATCTATCGTTCTAGATTTAAAACAAGGGATGAAGCGACAAAAGTCATTAACCACTATATTTCAAACCGGTACAACGAGAGAAGAAAACATTCAAAGCTGGGGTATCTTTCCCCAAACAATTTTGAGAGAAATTATCAGCGTTCAAACCTGGACTCAATCTCATAAATTCATCTTAGGCGTTAGAGGCAATCAATCTTGGTTTTAGATTGATTGTTTCTAATGCCCCACCAAACGAAAGTGCGGTAGGGATTTCAGCTAAAACATTCTCATTTTTAGGTGTCCATTTTCTTGACAGAAGTCCAATTTTTCGAAGATTTACGGTTGAAATTAAAAGATTCACTGGAGACAAGCCAGTATACAGCCCAAAACAATCCCTTTTCATAGGAGGTATAAACATGAACGACTTGATAAAGCTTCTTTCGATAAAAAAACCCATCATCCAGGCACCGATGGCAGGTGGAGCGGTGACGCCATCACTCGCCTCTGCCGTTTCAAGCGCCGGCGGACTCGGCAGTCTCGCTTCCGGCTATTTGCATCCCGATGCAGTGGAAACTCAGCTCCTTGAGATGAAGCAGCAAACTGACCGTCCGTTTCAGGTGAATCTTTTTGTGCCAAAAGAGGAAGAGGCACCTTCTGGCGAACAGGTTCAACGTTGGAAGGAACTCATTCCCCATGCCAATCGTGCCCGGCCGTTTACCTCCATCCAGGAGGAATGGCAGGATTTTTATCAGAAAGTAGATTTGCTCGTGGAACATCGTGTGAGGATATGTTCTTTCACGTTTGACCTCCCTCCTGAAGATGCGGTGAAGAAGCTGAAAGATGTGGGGTGTATCTTGCTTGGAACGGCCTGTTCGCCGGAAGAAGCTTTGCTGATGGAAGAGCGGGGCATGGATGCGGTTGTCTTGCAGGGGAAGGAAGCCGGTGGTCACCAGGGAGCATTTTTGCCAGCATCAAAACCGGTTGAATTGAGGGCCCTGATCACGGAAACGGCTGACCGTATTGGTATCCCGGTTATCGCGGCAGGCGGGATCACGGATGAAAAGGACGTAAGAAAAGCCCTGGCTCTCGGAGCGCAATGCGTTCAAGTCGGAACCGCATTTCTCGTCTGTAAAGAAAGTGCGGCCCATCATGTGCACAAACAGAAGATCTTCACCGCTTCAGCTTCTGATACAAGACTGACGAAAGTATTCTCAGGTAAAGAAGCACGGGGAATCGTGAATGCATGGATGGAAGAAAATAAGCATCGTGAACAGGACGTGCTGCCTTATCCGTACCTCAATACATTGACAAAACCGATGCGGCAGGAAGCTGCGACGCGTAATGATCCGTCCCATATGTCGTTATGGGCGGGGCAGGGTGCTGGAAGACTGAGTAAGGAAATGAATGTTAAAGAATTGATGGAGAAATTGTGGAATAGCAAGGGAACATAATGAAAGCCCGTCCCGGCGTATGCAAACTCACGCTGGGACGGGCTTTTTTTATAACGGAGGCAGGTCCAGCTTCCCTTCCTGAAACAGCTCTTTCACCATATGCTTCGTATACCCGACGGCTTGTGAAAACTGGATTTTCCCAGGCATCGGTGCTTCGTCGACATCGATGACAACATCGACGATGCAGGGTTTGTTTTGCATGACGGCCTTTTGCAGGGAAGGGAGGAGATCTTCCGAACGCTCGACCCGGTATCCTACACCGCCGCAGGCATCCGCATATTTGGCGAAGTCCGGGTTGTGGAGATCGGTTCCGAACTCAGCATTCCCCATGACTTCCTGTTCGAATTTGATCATGGCGATTTTGTGGTTGTTCATGACGACGACTACCATCGCCAGGTCGTATTTGACTGCTGTCACGAAGTCGGCCATCATCATCCCGAAACCGCCGTCTCCGCATACCGCGAATACCTGTCTGTTCGGGAAAGCGATTTTTCCTGCAATCGCACCCGGGAGGCCGCAGCCGAGCGTGGCGAGCCAGCTGGAGATGACGAATGACTGATTTGTCATATGGAAATGCCTCGCCATCCACACCGTGACGTTCCCCACATCTACCGACATGACCGCATCATCCGACGCCACCTGCTGCAGGGCACGGACGAGGCGCTGCGGCTTGATCGGTTCGGATTCGTCCGCTTCCTGCTTCTCGAGTTTTTCCCACCACTTGTTCATTCGTTCTTGATTCTTTTCTAAAAACTCCCGGTCTTCCTTCCTTGAAATCTGTTCTGTGAGCCATCTGAGAGTTGCACCTGCATCACCGGCAAGTCCGACATCCACCGGGACGCGCTTTCCGATCTGGGTAGGGTCGATGTCGATTTGGATCGTCTTTGCATGTTCAGGCAGGAATCCCGTGAACGGGAAGGAGGTCCCGATCATCAGAAGAAAATCGGCTTCCTGCATCGCTTCATATGACGGTTTCGTTCCGATCAGGCCAAGACCGCCAAGACAGTACGGATGCTTATCTGGTATGACCCCTTTTCCAGGCAGGGTGAGAACGACAGGAGCGCCTATTTTTTCTGCAAATGCCAGCAGGGTTTCCCTTTCACCGTGCACACCATTCCCTGCGAGGATGACCGGCCGTTCAGCCTGTTCAATAAGTACCTTCGCCTTATTCAGATCATCCTTTTGCGGCGCAAGCTCCTGTTTGACGGTAAAATTGGTCGTGATCCGCGCTTCTTTTCCGACTTCAAAACGCGGGATGTCATCCGGAATGGTCAGGACGGCCACCCCTTTTTTGGCATAAGCGGTCCGGATTGCCTGGTTGACGACGGCCGGCAGCTGCTCGGCCGACATGATGCGCTGATTGTAGACAGCGACGTCATCGAACAGTCTATCGAGATTCACTTCCTGAAAGTAGTCGGTTCCCATTAAATCCGTTTCGACCTGGCCGGTGATTGCGAGGACTGGGGCCTTGTCGAGTTTCGCATCATATAATCCGTTCAACAGATGGATGGCACCCGGACCGGCAATGGCCGTACATACACCAAGTTTCCCTGTCAATTTTGCATAAGCGGCAGCGGCCAGCGCACCGGCCTCCTCATGGCGGACTTGAATGAATTTGATCTTATCCTTTGCTTTTCGTAAAGGCTCGATTATGGAATTGATCGAGTCGCCCGGCATCCCGTAAATATGGTCGACGCCCCATTCGATCAGCTGCT
The DNA here is from genome assembly GCF_001456935.1 of [Bacillus] enclensis. Lineage (GTDB taxonomy): Bacteria > Bacillota > Bacilli > Bacillales > Bacillaceae_B > Rossellomorea > Rossellomorea enclensis. The sequence continues at coordinate 3,168 of NZ_KQ758490.1, forward strand.
CGATTAATTTTTCACCTGCTGTTTGTTTGAACATCACTCGTTCACCTCTTCATATATAGATAGGATTAGTGTGGTACATTCCGGTGAAAATAATTCTTTCCCTGGATGCACATACTGAAAAAAACGGAGCAGGGTGATGAGTGATGAAGAAAATTGTGTTTATCCGGCACGGCGAGAGCCGCTTTAATCTTGAGCACCGGTTTACAGGCTGGACGGATGTAGACCTGACCGATGACGGCTACAAAGAGGCAAGGATCGCGGGGGCCATTCTGAAAAAAAATGGCTATCTCTTTGATGTGGCCCATACGTCGGTCTTGAAGAGGGCGATCAGGACGCTTTGGATCATGCTTCATGAGATGGATCTCGTATGGATCCCGGTCTATAAATCATGGAGACTGAATGAACGCCATTACGGCGGGCTGCAGGGACTCGACAAAGAAGAGGTGCGGGAGCAGTTTGGTGAGGAACAGGTATATGAATGGAGGAGATCCGCCGATGTCAGGCCACCGGACAGCTCGGTTGAAGCGCATCAAAAGGATCTCGAAGACCCAAAATACGCATCGATTGGAGAGGGGAATGTCCCTCTTTCGGAAACACTGCTCGATACAGAGCGGAGGGCGATTGTATACTGGAACGAAACCATTGCGCCGAGCATCAAACGTAACCAGCGTGTACTTGTATCCGCCCATGGCAACACGCTACGGGCACTGGTCAAGCATCTTGATCATATCCCGAATGACGGCATCGTCACACTCAATATCCCGAACGGCATTCCGCTCGTCTACGAATTGGATGACGAACTTCAGCCCATCAGGCACTACTACCTCAACGAGGACGGGGAAATGCCCGAGGGAGAGGTGCCGAAACATATAGACCTCGACGACCCTGAATTTGATTTTCATTGGATGGGATAGAGGCTGAATCCGGGTCAGGGGGACAGGTACCGCGGCCCTTTTTGGTCAGGAAATAGTCTATGGCATGCGATTACGGAGCTAAAAAGTGTATGAACGAATACAAATGCCGAATACAGGAGTTCTAAAAGTATGAACGAAATTTTAATCACTGCAGCAAGGACTTTCATCAGTTTTATCGTGTTATTGCTGGTCACCTTCACGGTCGGAAAGCATATCAATTCGCACAAGAATCACTACAGTTTTGCTTTATCAGTAACGATTGGTTCCTTGATAGCTAATATGGCTTTCAACCTCAAAGTCAAGTTTTCTTATATGTTCATTTCCTACATTACATTGATCGCTTTATTTTACATTGCCATGGTACTATCCAACGGAAACCGGAAGATGAGGAAATGGATTTCGGGCGGGCCAACTGTTTTAATCGAGAAAGGCAAGGTTCTGGACCATAATATGAAAAAGCTTAAGTATACTATCGATGATTTGAACCAGCTTTTAAGAGAGAAAGATGTGTTTGATATCACTCAGGTAGAATATGCACTCCTCGAGGTGAGCGGTGAATTGTCCGTGTTGAAAAAAGAAGCATTCCGGCCCACGACGAGGAGTGATCTTTCGTTGCCTTCAAGCCAGATGTCCCTCCCTGTTGAAGTAATTATGGAAGGGGAGCTCGTCTCTAAAAATTTGACTGGAGAGTACAGTCAAGAATGGGTCAGGAATCAATGCCAGATAAGGAATGTCCAACTTGAGGATATTTATTATGCAGTGGTCAACAGCAAGGGGAAGTTGTTTTTTGACTTGTATGATGATGATCTGAAGAAGCCTGCGGATGTTGAGTAGTGAGTGGACTTTCGGTATTAAACGAATGCTTTAGTCAGAATTCAGTATAAATCTTGAAAAGTCAGCATAAAGTGAATCGGACTCACCAGGCAGATTTGCCGTCTGGGATATTAATATAGTATGATAATTATGGAAACCCTACAGGTGATGGAGTTCACCTTTAACCGCCGGAAGGCTAATGACTCCTGTCAGTGTTCTACTGCTGGCAGGAGTCATTTTTATTAATGGTAAAATATGTATTTATTTGTTCGTGTTTGGAGGAATTGGGATGATACCATATCTATTGGTCGGACTTGCAGGTTCACTTGGGGCGATGCTCCGCTATTGGGTCGGCTATGCGTTCTTTGATGACAGCGGCCTGTTCCCGTATGCGACGCTTACGGTCAATTTGACCGGAAGCTTTGTTCTTGCCTTTTTTACAACAGGGCTTGTCAAGAAGTTCTCGCTGCCGGGACATGTGAAAACGGCAATCGGGACCGGATTCGTCGGCTCGTTTACGACGTTTTCGACTTTGAGCGTAGAGACGGTGACCCTTTTTGAGAATGGGCACATCTTATTGGGTGCAGTTTATGTTATTGTCAGTATTCTAGGAGGATTGGCTATGAGCCGGATTGGATTCCGCGTGCAGATAGGGGAGGCGGCGAGATGAGCTTTTTCACGTTTTTACTAGTGGGGGTCGGCGGTTTTTTGGGGGCGGTCGCCCGCTATTCAGTCAGTCAATACTTCAATGAAAACCATACTTTCCGTCTGCCTTCTGCCACGCTGTTCGTGAACGTTCTTGGTTCTTTCCTGTTGGGGCTGCTGATCGGAAAAGGGACCAGCGAAATGTGGAGCCTCCTGCTGGGCACCGGATTCCTCGGGTCATTCACAACCTTCTCCACATTCAAGCTTGAAGGGATCCAGCTTCATGTCGACAAGAGAAGAAAGGACTTTATCATGTATAACGTGATTTGTTACGGCGGCGGGATCCTGCTTGCGTTCGTCGGGTATGAGATTGGACGGTTGTTTGCTTAGGCTGTCGGGATGTGAACGAGGGGGACAGGTACCGCGGCTCATTTTTTAGAAGTGGTTTTTCGGTATATTCTTTCACCGCAAGCGTAGAATGTTTACACTAAATACAGCTGAACAAATGAATCCATGAAGACTAGTAGTATGGGGGGTGCGGGATGTTTAAAAACGTTGATTTTAACCGGATTTTAAGTGATCGCAGCAAAGAAAGGGCTTTAGTGGTGATGATGTGCGGTGTTGCCGGTTCAGGGAAGACTACGTTTTCTAAAGGGTTGGAGAATGAAGGCTTTGTGCGTCTTTCCATTGATGAAGAAATTTGGGCGACCAAGGGACGGTACGGGGTTGACTTTCCCATTGAAAAAATCGAGGAATATAAAAAAGAAGCCGAAGAGACCTTGCGCAGCCGGTTGATCGGGCTGATCCGCCAGAAGCAGGAAGTGGTGATTGATTTCAGCTTCTGGGACCGTGCCAGGAGGGACCGATATAAAGAACTCATTGAAGATTCCGGCGGCAAGTGGAAACTCGTTTATTTAAAGGTTCACCCCGATGATTTGCGCGAACGGCTCCAATTGCGTAATCAACGGTTTGATGCCAACTCGTTTCCCATTTCGGAAGAATTATTATCTTCATATCTTGAAGGTTTTGAAATTCCTGAAGGAGAAGGGGAACTGGTGGTGGAGAATTAGGGTGGCTGGAACCGTTGTTGTTGCCAGAATTAGAGAATTCTATTGATTTCTCATTTCCCATATGTTACCTTTATCTAAATTCAGAGGTGAGTAAACATGGTTAACGCTATATCGAAATCATTTTTACAACGGCATCATCATATCGAGTAACCTTGCTATCCGATTTTCAATAAATCGCAAATAGGAAGGTTATTTCTCATGAACCGCATTTGATTAAGTTTTCACTTACATCAGGTGCGGTTTTTTATTTTACAAAAAAAGGAGAGAAAAGCATGAAGAAGATGGATTATCAGAATGTAAAAGGGACGCAGGATTATTTACCGGAGGCGGAAACGGTGAGGCGGAAGATCAGGCGGACGCTCGAGGATGTGTTCATCCAATATGGCTGCAAGCCGCTTGAGACGCCGATCCTGAATTATACGGAGCTGCTCGCTTCGAAGTACGCCGGAGGGGCTGAAATCCTTGAGGAGATGTACACCTTATCTGACAGGGGCGGAAGGGATCTGTCACTTCGTTACGACCTGACGATTCCGTTTGCAAAAGTAGCGGCAATGAATCCTGGCCTCAAGATGCCTTTCAAACGCTATGAAATCGGCAAGGTGTTCAGGGACGGCCCGATCAAGGCAGGTCGGTTCCGTGAATTCACTCAGTGTGATGTCGATATTGTCGGAGTGGATTCGCAGCTGGCCGAAGCGGAACTGATGGCGATGGGATTGGAGGCGTTCCGCAGGCTGGGGTTGAATGTTGTGATCCAGTACAACAATCGGAAGCTTCTGACGGGAATCGTGGAAGTGTTCGGCGTCCCGGCTGACAAGATCAATAAAGCGGTATTGATCCTCGATAAGCTTGAAAAAGTCGGGATCGGGGCGGTTATCTCTGAATTGAGTGAACTGCAGGTTTCGGAGGCGGCACAGCGATTAATTGAGCGATTCCTGACGGACAAAGACAATCGGTCCCTCGATTATTTTGTACCATATTCCCGCAGGAATGAACTGGTGAAAAAGGGGCTGGAGGAATTGCAGGAGCTGATGTCTGTTATCGATTATCTGGGGATTGATGACCGGTGTGTATTTAACCCGTTCCTGGCAAGAGGACTTGAAATCTATACCGGAACCATCTATGAACTTTTTTTATCAGACGGATCGATCAAATCAAGCATCGGCAGCGGAGGAAGATATGACAATGCCATCGGGGGGCTCCTTGGGACGGATGAAACCTTTTCGACGGTCGGCATCTCGTTCGGACTGGACGTCATTTATGCGGCGATTGATGGGAAAGAGTCAGCCACTGAACCCGCGCTGGACTATTTTATGATCCCAATGGGAACGGGGAAGGAAGCACTGCTTCTGGCGAATGAACTGAGGGCAGATGGTTACAGAGTAGAATGTGATATGAGCAGCAAAAAACTCGGGAAACTCCTCGATAAAGCAAACAAAGACGGAGTCAGGAACGTCATTATTATTGGAGAAGATGAAGTAAAGAAGAGCAGGTATAAGACGAAGGATATGGTGACGGGGGAGGAGAAGGTTTATTCTTATCGGTTTAGGTGAGCGGTGGTGGGGGCAAGGAGAAATTATGGTTAAAATAGAGCTGCGTTACCTGTCACATTGGATATTTTTTACTAAATATGAGTTTTTATTGTAAATCTAAGAGATTTTTAAACCGCAATAAGGCAAACTTCCAAAAGAGCGGACGACTAAGGTTTTAATAGCAAGATTATTAATATATTTATTTTTATTGTGCCGCTTTCATGGTAATTGCGCCACTTGTCGAATTTTCTTTGCGGCTCGATGATGCCCCTAGCCAGACACGTTCACGAAAACCCTAACTAAAATGGGTCAAGGGACCTGTCCCCCTGACCCGCATCACATCCTGTTGGAGTAGAGTAAGACTTGAATTGTGGGAATGATGATGATCAGGCATGGCATGAATGTCAGGAAGATGGATAACGGTTCGGAAAAAGGGGCTAGGAAAATGGAGACGATCCCTGCAATCAGCAAAGGGATGGACCACATGATAAATCGTTTAGCCCCGAATCTGTTGATTTTGTACCACATTTCGTCAGACTCGAATGATCTGCCGATCCGCATGCCATAGAAGTGATTCATCTTTATTTTTCCCTTGTATAGGGGAATGTTCAATCCGATTAATAACAAAGCGACTGCGATATTTGTAAGGGCGGGACCAAGGTTTTCCATTGTCATCACTCCTTCCAAGCTAACTTTCCCCTAATCATAATTCCTCCATTTTAGCTTTTTGGTCGAACACTTGCCGTTTTCTACATTCGATACATCTAGAAAAATATCCTTTGTGTGACTGAAGTTTCTTATAAAATTTTCTGAGTTTACTAATTTTTATCAGGTAATATTTGGTACAATCAAAGTGAGGTGATTCATTGTGGAACCGAAATGGCTGGAATGGGCGAAACAGCTGCAGGCAATCTCGCAGGCTGGGTTGACCTATTCCAAGGATGTATATGACTTGGAACGATTTGAAATGATCCGGGAGATGAGCGTTGAAATGATGGCTCAGAATACCGAGATGGATGAAACGTTGATACGGGATTTGTTTGCCGGTGAAACAGGGTATGCCACACCGAAAGTGGATATCCGGGCGGTCGTATTCAAGGAAAATAAACTATTGATGGTCAGGGAAACGACTGACGGAGACTGGTCGCTTCCGGGCGGCTGGGGTGACATTGGACATTCTCCGGGTGAAGTAGCGGTGAAGGAAGTAAAGGAAGAAGCCGGGTTTGACGTTAAGGCTGTGAAACTGCTTGGTGTGCTGGATAAAAAATGCCACCCGCATCCTCCATCGCCTTATCATGTGTATAAACTATTCATCCTGTGTGACATCATCGGAGGGAAGCCGGAAGAAGGAATCGAAACGAGCGCCGTTGGTTTCTTTGCGGAAGATGAATTGCCGCCGTTATCAGTAGCGAGGAATACAGAGTCGCAGATTAAGATGATGTTCAGACATTTGTACCATCCAGGGGAAGATGTGTTTTTTGATTAAATTTATCCATGTGGGAAGGTTCAGTGAAACTCTCTATGAGATTATGTATCTTTGTTTTGACGGGCTTTTTACTGGCGGCATGTCATACCTCTGGATCGGGGGACAAAAACAATGCTGTTTCTGCATCATTCAAAGGTAAGATAGAAGAAATCTTTGAAAACAGAGCCATAGTCCAAGTTGAAAACGGGAATATCACTGGGCGGGTATTTATCGATCTATCAGTGAATAAAACAGTGAACTTTCAAGTAGGTGACAAGATAAAAGTGGGATATGACGGGCAAATTAGGGAGTCGGATCCTGCACAGGTAAATACTCTATCAGTAAAGAGGATGGAGTAGCTGCATTCCGTTTATCAAATTACCATTCCATAGAAATTAGGAGGAAGCCATGAAAGGTAAAGAATTAGAAGAGGCAATTGACTTTAAAAAGTTAACCATTGTGGAACTGCAGATAAAAATCGAGGAACTTAAAGAAAAGTATCCTGAAGCAAACAAGCTGGTATATGTAACCCAATCCGCATTGATCGAAGCTGATTTTCAGATGGAGCTGGCAGAACACTTGGAAGAGGAACCTATACTGGGTCGTTCATTGCAAGAGTACGAGATTAGACCGGAAATTGATATTAAGGAAAAGACTATCGTCAATCTATCTGCTTGTATTTATTTGAAAGACGTTAAGCTGATACCATTTTCTTCACCGAACGAACCTACATATCTGGAAGAGTTTATTTTATTTTCCGATCACCTGCTGGGAATCACCATGAAGTGATTCACCGAAAGTTCGCCAAGGAGGTTACTACATATGGATTACGTAAAAGACCTGCGGAAAAAAGTCGGAAGCAGACCATTGATCTTAACCGGCTCTGTTACCTTGATCATGAATGAATTCAATGAACTTCTCCTCCAGCATAGGGTCGACGGCGGCTGGGGGCTGCCCGGCGGATTGATGGAACTCGGGGAAAGCCTGGAGGATACGGCAAGGAGAGAAGTGAAAGAGGAAATCGGACTCCAAGTGGGTGAACTGAAGCTGCTGGGCATATTTTCAGGACCTGATTATTATTTTAAAGTAGCAAACGGAGATGAATTATATTCAGTCACTGCAGTATTTGTTACTAGGGATGCAAAAGGGGAGATTTGTATGGAACCGGAAGAATCCATAGAGTTAAAGTATTTCAAACTGAATGAATTGCCAGATGGATTAACGGAGGAATACAGGAGTTATGTTCTGCCTTATGTCGATGAGATGGCTGCGAATGAGCCGGAGGGACAGGTACCTTGACCCAGCAAAGATCGTCATTATTCAACCGGAAAGGGGGAACTTAGTGTGAAATTGAAACCTGTTTTCTTTATGTTTTGCATTTTTGCGGCAGTCTGTTTAACCAGCTGCAGGGAAGAAAGTGATGATACAGCCATATTGGACTCCGAGCCAGTTGAAAAAGTGTCGATGCAAGGTACAGAAGGCAAATTCGAAATCGTTAAGGTGAATGGAACATCCGAAGAACCACCATTCCCGGTTGGAGAGGGCCGTCATTATGAGGTCTATTTTTCAGATGACTCGATTGAGGTTAACGGAAAAAAGTATAGTATGACGGCAACCCACAAGGAAACGGGAGAGACCGTCGACCTTTATGAAGCGGTAATTAACAACAACAGGAGCGGCGCCAAATTCGCATTGGAAAAAACGGGGATCTGGAAGATTGAAGTAGCTGTAGATGGAGAGCATTATACAGGCTTTGACATTGAAGCAGAGTAGGAAAGAGGAGAGAAGTAGTAAAGAGTGTGCTGGTCTGCTATTAAGTAAGTGACATGACTGTTTTAAAACTATTTGGAATCATTTTAGCATTTATGGGGGCAGGTGGGGAGCCATGATAATTTTAGCGTTTTGTAATATATTCTTAGGAATTGCAACCATTGTTATGCTTTCAAAGGGGTGGGAAAAATTTGATAGCTGGGTGTACAGAAGGTTTTCTGCAGCTTTTAATCAAATGACCTTATTCCTGTTCATAAGCTTGTTTTTATTTATATTATTCACAGTCATAACCGTTTTGATTGGGACCTTGAATCATTTCAGTCTGATTAACACATTCTTTGTAGCCAGCTTTATTCTACTCTGCGTCAATTTCTTCTCGCCGTACTATTCCAGTCACATGGTGAATGAAGAAAGAGTGTTCATGAGTATGCAGTGAAAATTCCCAATGATACGTCCGTGACGGTATTTGATTTAAAAATGACCCCATTCTTGATTGCTTCACTTGGCATTGTGGCGGTCACTGCAGTTGTGACGATTGCAATGATCTAACATTCTGGCTTCTGTAGAAGAAATAAACTTGAATTGCTATTTATAAGACAGACAGGAGTGAATTTTACAGACGAAGCATCAGTTTTTTAAAGAGTGACTTTATATTGAGCCTCTCATATTGTATTCAAGCAGTTATCGTACCGCTGTCAGGATAATTGCACCTCTTATTCAAATTATCGTGGCACTTTCCATATAATTGTGCCCCTTAATCAAATTATTGCGCCGCTTTTCCAGATTATCGAGCCACTTGTCGAATTTTCTTTGCGGGGTGATTTACTTTTCCTAATAGCCAATGGGAGCCCATTCTGTTTGATCATCGCCGGGCTGGCCGCCTAACAAAAAAGCCTTCTTTAAAGAAATTTAAAATATAACATTAAGGAGTATTATATGAATCAATCAATTACCAGCAAACTAGACAGTATATCGGATTATATAAAACAGATCATGATAGATCAGGGTGGAGTCGGTTTGAGTGTTGCCATTGTGAAAGGCGCTGACACAATCTATTCCAAAGGGTTTGGATATTCAAGGATTCAGCCTGGCATCCCAATTGATGGAGACACTGTGATGAGCATTCAAAGTATTTCAAAGAATTTCATGGCACTTTCTATCATGCAGCTAGTCGAAAGCAACAAGGTTTCATTGGATGATCCAGTTGTTCAGCATCTCCCATATTTTAGAACGAAGGATAAACAGCAAAGCGATGTGATCACGATACGCCACGTCTTGTCGCATACTGCAGGTTTTCCTTCAGATTTAGGGATCGGTAATATGACGGCTCCGAATGTCAGAGAAATATTTTCGGATACCCCGACTGAATTTCAAGAAGCATTAGACTACTATAACCTTACCGAAGAAGAGATTGATTCGGTGAAAACAAGGGAAGACATCACGAAGTGGTTTGAGAAAGTAGAATTGGAGTACCCGGCTGGGCAGGGTTGGAACTATTGTACGGATGCATATGTGATCCTGGGAGACTTATTTGAAAAAGTGACAGGGATAAAATGGGAAAGCCATCTTGAAGATAATATCCTTGCACCATTGAAAATGCAACGAACTAAGAGTGAACCGAATGAAGTTGAAAGAGATGCCAATAGTGCCAGGTACTATCTGGGAAAGGAGAAAACTGAAACTCCTTTTCCAAAAAACACACTGTCTGCACCCATTGGGTATTTGTATTCTACAGCGAATGATCTGGCGAAATATCTTTCCTTTCATTTGACAAAACAACCGGATATTTTATCTTCAGAATTAGTTGCGGAAATGCAGAAGCCTGTCCACCTTGTCAGGGAGGAATGGCGGTTCGGAAGTAAGTTCAGAAGTTACGGACTTGCATGGTTTACAGACCGGTACAAAGGGTTGGGGATTGTTGAACATGGAGGCGGCCAGATGGCTGTAAGATCTTTGGTGTCAATCATTCCCGAGCTTAACTTGGGAGTGGTTGTTTTACTTAATTTTGACGGAACAGCACATCATGACATTTGTGATAAGATCATCGACGTTTTTGCCGATTTCTAAGGTTGCTAATTATTTATCCGCTTAAACCTAAAACTGCTTCATTTCTGCGGTAAATGTGAAAACACGTTCAGGGACTGCATAACAGTCAACCGGTAATATAAAAGGAGCCGGTATGCAAATCCGGCTCCCTTCAGTTACTTATACATTTCATTCTCTAAAACGATTACATTATCCCTGCAAGGGATTTTTGCTGTTTCTTTCGTATTTTCCACCAAGCGATAGATATTGTCACAGCATTGCTGAGCGCCTCTTACCAATAAAGGTACTCCAAGTGAATCGATTTTCATCGTTCTCGATAAGAACCCGCCGATTGACATCGGAATCGGGACTGTGGGGGAAGTGTTTGAGAAGATGATCTTTTCATCAAAATGGAATCGATGCTGTAGCAGTATCGTCAGTTCCTTTAATGCAGGCACAACGAGTTTGTTCCGTTTTCTTCCGATTGTATACACGGGATTGCCCTCATCATCGATTCCATGAAAAATCAGCTTTCCGAAATCCTTCTTTGTAAGTTGATTGAAGTACGGTACATTCAATATCTCTTCTGATGTAAGAACTCTTTCGGACTGAGGCAGTTTTTTTAAGTGGTATGCGGCAGCAAGGGATGTTGTATGAGTCCCGCCAAAATCGTTATATATGTATATCATCAGGGAACCAATCCTTATTCGTTTGTGTCTTGGGATAACCGGTCACTACTTTTACCGCTTACTGTGTCTTACCCACATTATTATGTGACGTTGAATCACTGATTATGCAGGCATGTATACCTGCTTGAGACGTTTGGATTTTTTTGCATTCACTAGATAGGCGGTTTTATGCATTTTATTGGGAAATGGGCCTCGGTACCTGTCCCCAGGGCTTCTTTTTGAAGGTTCGTTGAAGGGATATTGGAAAAAGATGTCGAAGTTTTAGGGTAGATGACTAAAATATCGTGCTTTTGTCCTAAAGGGGTTCTTGTATGTTAGAGACGGTCCACCATTTAATTTTGCATGTTGTATTTATTTTATTTACTATTCTTCTGTTTCAGATGTTTGCAAGGGAATCAGAACTTGGCCCAAAAGGGTTCAATCTGCAGTTTCTGGCCATGAATATGGTGATTGTCGTGTTTACGATGGTTTTTCCCGTGGTTTATTCCAGTGGATATGTGTATGACTTTAAAGTGGTCCCGGTCATCCTCGCCTTTATCTATGGAGGAAAGAGAGCGGGATATGCCATGGTGATCGTACTCTTGGCATTCAGTTTTCTTACCGGCCATGTCTTCGATAACTTACTGGTGAATTATGCGATTTACAGCTTGCTCCTTATCCCATTCTCAAAATGGTATAGAAAAGCTGAATGGAAAAAGAAGCTTCTTATGATTACCTTATTTTATTTGTTGGTTCCGGGTACAAGAGCCATTTTCTTGCTTTTAAAAGGTATGCTGGAGCAGCTTCCGCTATTGCTGAGCTCCACAGTGGTTATTTGGCTGACACTATTAATCAGTATTTATCTCATCGAAAACAGGCTGGAGCAGGCAAGGATCAAAAAGGAACTGATAAAAGCGGAAAAATTCAATGTGGTCAGTCAGCTGGCGGCATCAGTCGCACATGAAATCCGGAATCCGATGACGACGGTCAGAGGATTCATGCAGCTCCTGCAGGGAGAAGGTCTGTCGAAGGAACAAAAAACCTTCATCAAGATTTCCATCCAGGAACTGGACCGGGCGCAGGAAGTGATCAATCAATATCTCTCACTCGCCAAGCCGCAGACGGAAGAATACGAAGTCTTCAGTCTGAGCGAGGCCATGAGTGAATCCGTTGAAGTTATGTCCACGTATGCAGTCATGAACAGTATTGAAATAAAGAAAGACATCGAGGAAGGGCTTATGGGAAAAGGCTTGAAGATTGAAATCCAGCAAGTTTTCATTAATATCCTGAAAAATGCAATCGAAGCCATAAAGGAAAACGGTGAAATAATGGCTGCTGCAGCACGGAACAAAGACGGCCAGATCGTCATCACCATCAAAGACAACGGAGCAGGTATGCCCCCGGAACAACTCAAAGTCCTTGGAAGCCCTTATTACTCCACAAAAGAAAAAGGAACAGGCCTCGGCCTCACCGTCTGCTACCAAATCGTCAAACGCATGAAAGGCGAAATCATCGTCAAAAGCGAACTCGGCAATGGCACAACGTTCACCATCATCCTGCCTGGGACATGTAGCGGGCAGGGGGGACAGGTGCGTTGACCCACTTTTAAACGATGAGTGAAGCTTAAAGTAACAGCATGATAGGAGGTTCACCATGTATAGGACAAGAAATGCGACAGATGCCGAAATCCCGCTCATGGCTGACCATTGGTACAGAATGGCATGCGAGATGTGTGAAATAGACGACATGCCAAAACCGGATATACATAGGATAGAAGAAGTGAAAAGCCTATTTATAAAGGAATCGGAAGCTGGACAGTTGATGTTCAGGGTGGCCTTGGATGAAAGTGATCAGATTGCAGCCTGCGCAGGAGGGCTTCTCAGGACAGAATATCCTTATCCGCTTGCAAAAGAGCAAAGTCTATTCGGCTGGGTAATTTCCGTATATACGCTTGAGAATCACCGCCATAACGGTCTCGCCTCTACATTAACCGATGAAGTGTGTGTATGGCTCAAACAAAACGGAGCCAAACGGGCAAGGCTCTGGTCCAGTTCAACAGGCAGAAGCGTCTATGAAAAGAACGGATTTAAACCGATGATGGATATGACAAAACCACTGCTTTGAATAAGGGAAGATGTCCAGCATGCTCATAAAACTCTCATTAAGGAGTTGTGTTGTCCAAGTGGAGAAAAATCAACGATTACGGATGATATGGATTATCCCTAATGTCTTCTGCTATATCATGTTTGCCGGAGTTTCTACATTCACAGTGATGTATGCAGGCGGACTGCGGGAAATCGACAGGCTGGGTCTCTGGGTCATTGCTATGATTATCCTGCGGTATCTCTTTTTGGAAGCTTACAGATCAGGAGATGGATAAAGGAAGGGAAAATGTAAACCGGGTTAAACCGTTTACAGTTAAGGAGAATAAATCGATGTTAAAAATTTTGCGAATCAGTCTGGCCTTGATTGGGTTAGTCATGGCACTATACGGATTTTTCACAGATAATTTCTGGCTGCAGCCATACACACTGTTCGTAATAGGTGTCATGCTCCTGGTAATGGGACTGGAAGAATTTCAAAAAGGACGTACAGAGTATGGATATATAAGTGTAGCGACTTGTATCTTTCTTATGATTGTCCTGTTTATCATCTAAACCAACGAAAGGCTGTGAATCAGATGAAACAACTTATCACGCTTGGCGGCGGAGGGTTCTCTATGGAACCGGAGAATCCATTATTGGACCGCTACATACTTGCCCAATCAGATAAATCAGATCCGAAGGTATGTTTTGTTCCGACCGCAAGCGGTGACTCGGATTCATACACCACTAGATTCTACGATTTCTTTGAAAAAGAAAACTGCCAGCCGTCCCACTTTTCATTGTTTAAACCGCCGACAAGGGACTTAGAGGGATTTTTACTAGAGAAAGATATCATCTATGTAGGAGGCGGAAATACCAAGAATCTATTGGTCTTATGGAAAGAATGGGGCCTCATCCCTATTTTTAAAAAGGCGCTGGAGCAGGGAATCATCCTGGCAGGGATAAGTGCGGGATCGATCTGCTGGTTTGAAAAAGGTGTGACCGATTCATACGGCGACGGGCTGGAAACGTTGGAATGCCTCGGATTCTTAAAAGGGAGCAACTGCCCTCATTACGATGGAGAAGCAGAAAGGAGACCTGCATACCATCGGTTCATTGAATCCGGGGAAGTGGGCTCTGGAATTGCTGCCGATGATGGGGCCGCAGTTCATTACATTGACGGAGCCATCCATAAAATCGTCAGTTCACGCCCCGATGCAAAGGCCTATAGGGTTTATTTTGACGGAAAGGTCATAGAAGAGGAGCTTGAGACGGAGTTCCTGGGTGAAAGAAATAACTAGAAAGAGGGAAGTTCCAATGAAGGAATTATCGTTAAAGAATGGATACTCATATAGATTGAAAGAGTTTGAGGAAGCTGATTTTGCTCAGGTAAACCAACTGAATGCAGAAGAGGAATGGAATAATCTCGTGAAAAAGAAGGAAGACACGAAGAATGCATGGCTTCATTCAAATATAAGATTCCTGGTTTACGACGGTGATACTCTCGCCGGATACGTGAGGGGATTCACGGACTTAAACATAACGACTTATATTTGCGAAGTGCTGATCAACAAGGATTACCGAGGACAGGGAATCGGGTCCGAGCTGATTAAATTCGTCCATCACCTCTACCCGAAAACGAGGATTGACCTGCTCGGATCATCGACATCAAGGACCTTTTACGAAGATCAGGATTATCGGAAGTTTTATGGGTTTAGGAAGACGATTGAGGAGTATTGACGGGAGAGAAAAGGAGTCAGGAAAACATGCTTAAAAGAAAATCTGGTGACCGTTCTGGATGGAAGCGGATTTTAAAAAGGAAGTATGCCCAAACCCATCTTGATTCAGCAGAATTCAGCGGTTACATCACGTTGCTCCAAACAGTGAAAGTTACTGTCCCGTTAACAGTTCCATACGGCAATGACACTCTTTGTATTGTGGACGACGGCTACATGTGGCTGCAGCAATTCCCTAAGGATAAACATCATGTAGTGACAACGGTGTTCGATGCCCAGGGACAGGTTGTTCAATGGTACATCGATATCACCTTGCGCAGTGGAGTGGAATCCGGTATCCCATGGATGGATGATTTGTTTTTGGACCTGGTCTTATTGCCATCAGGAGAACTGATTGTCTTGGATGAAAATGAACTTGAAGAAGCTTTATTGGAAGGAACAATTGCTCAATCTCATTATGATTTGGCTTGGGATGAAGCGGAACGTATTAAGGAGTTAATCAGCAGGGGGAGTTTTGATTTGATAAAATTGTCGAGGGATCATAAGGAGTTACTGAAGGGTATTTTGGAGTGAGGGAGTATGCCGGATATCCCGTTTGTTTACAAAGAATGGAATAATAAATGAGGAAATATTTATTAAAAATAGGATTAGTTACAACTTTGGCCATTTACCTGCTTATTCTTTCAAAACTAATCTTATTCAAACATTTGCCGCTTTCAGAGATCACCAGACATTTTACTTTTAACAGTGATCATGCATATTTGGGTAATCATAATTTCATCCCTTTAAAGACAATTATTTTTTATTTTTACTTAGCAGATGTCAATTTAAATATCCGGGTTGAAAATCTGGTTGGTAATATGATTGGTTTTGCACCGTTCGGTTTCATGCTGCCGCTTTTAACAAAAAGGTTTTCAACTATAAAGAATATTATTGCTGCCACATTGTGCTTGAGTTTACTATTTGAGCTGATTCAATTTGTTTTTAAATTCGGCAGTTTCGATGTGGATGATCTGATTTTGAATACGCTTGGCGGATTGCTGGGGTATTGTATATTTTCTGTGTGCAGGAGTATGCGGGTACATTGTAAAGGCCGTGAAAGTAAAGTTTTCAAAAGTGAGTAAATCAAATGTCTCGCTTAATCGTACTTAAGGAGAATTACCATGCTGCCTCAATGTGAAAATTGTCATTCAACATTCGGCTGGAAAAAGGTCTATCGCTACATATTGGGACCGCAATATAAGCCTTTTAGCTGTGACGGCTGCGGTCAAGATCATTAAATTACGGTGAGTGGACGATTGGTGAATAGCCTGCTTATGATTGGCCCATTCTGGATTTTCGTCCAATTCTTTTCACCATTTTCTAATATTTCTCTGACTGTTGGGGTTGGATTTTTCCTTGGTTTTTTCGGCTCTCTCTTAAGCCCTTATTTTACTAAAATAAAAAGGGATCAGACATCTTACTATTAAAAGAAGAAAGGATGGTACAAATGAACATACTATGGGATTTTGACGGAACACTATTCGATACTTATCCTGCATACACACGAACCCTCTCTCAAGTGCTGGGGGAGGGCGCTGATAATCAAGAAATCTATGATAAGTTGAAAGTTTCCTACTCTCATGCAATCGAGTTTTATAACATTTCGCCTGAGCAGGTAGAGGAGAATGAGCGGCTTAAGAAAGAACTATCCCCTTTGGATATGAGGCCTTTTGACGGAGTTGAAGAAGTACTGAAGTTTGCCGGCCGAAATGTAATCATGACCCACAAGGACAGGGACGGGGTCCTTGCGATACTCGATCATTACGGCTGGACGCATTATTTTGCAGATATCGTCACGATCGACGACGGGTTCCCGCGCAAACCGCATCCGGCGGCATACCAGCATTTACATACGAAAAATAAAATTGACCTCGCTATCGGGGACAGGGATTTGGATTTATTGCCGGCAAAGGAATTGGGGATTGCTGCATGCATGTTTCAGGGTGAGTCGGATATTGCGGATTATCATCTGGATGATTTCAATGACTTTTTTGATGAAGTTATTCCTCTACTAAAAAAGTAACATTAATGGAGGTGAACATATGTCAAACCAAGAAAACGAAGAGCCACTCACCGGAGGAAATGTCTCAAGCGTATACCGATTAAAAGACACGGTCCGCCGTGAACTAAAACCGGAAAGCTCCAAAATTCATAAACTATTAAAGCACTTGGAAAAGAAAGGATATAGATATTCTCCAGCATTCCTGGGGATCGATAATAAAGGCAGGGAAATCCTTTCTTTCATAGAAGGGGAAGCGGGTAACTATCCTTTAAAAGAGTACATGTGGTCAGATGAGGCGTTGGAGGGGATTGCGAACATGCTCCGTCTTTATCATGATGCGGTCAACAATTTTCAATTCGATGATAGCTGGCAGCCGATCGATAACACCCCGCAGCCTTATGAGGTCCTTTGCCACAACGATTTTGCCATTTACAATATCATCTTTAATCAAAATAAACCGGTTGGGATCATCGACTTCGATGTAGCAGGACCGGGTCCGAGAATGTACGACATCGCCTACACGCTATACACGTGTGTGCCTTTAAGCAGGCATTATCATTCTGAAGCAGGTGAGGAAGTACTCTATCAATCTGATAAAGATGGGGCACGGATCAAACGAAGAGTGAATTTGTTCTTTGAAGCCTATGGGATGGAGTTTGAAGAAGATTTTGTTGATATGGTCTTACTGCGTTTGGAAGGGATATGTAAGACGATTAAGCGAAAAGCCGAAGAAGGCGACGACGCCTTTCAAAAGATGGTGGATGATGGGCATGTCGAGCATTATAAAAAGGACATTGCGTTTGTCTTGGAGCATGGGGAAGAGTGGAGGTCTTAGTGAAGAAGAAGGACAAAAATGTCCTTTTTTTATTGAAAAGTGGTGAAAAAATCTGATTAAGTCGGCTTGTATTGTCATAATGGTGCTTGCTCCTTGAAGTTAAAAACAATATATATAAGGTATTTAAAGGCTCAGAACCGAAAATATTAATATATTAATCTTAATTGCGCCTCTTTTCGAATATTTACGCCAGAATCTTGTTTATTGCGCTACTTTTTAATTTATTGCGCCACTTTCCTGATAATTGCACCAGTTGTCGAATTTTCCACCAGCCATATGCCGGTCAGAACAACCAGTACATGAGCTATTCCCAGAAAGGGGAAGTATTAATGCAAACTTGGGATAGACAATTGATTACTACTTCACGCGGTACGTTTGAAGTGTTCATAAAAGGCAGTGGTAAGCCGCTCTGTGTCACCCACCACTACTCAGAGTTCAATGAAACGGGTGACTATTTTGCAGAAACTTTTACATCCGATCACCAGGTCATTCTAGTTAACTTAAGGGAAGCCGGGGCCTCGGAAAAAGCTCATGAACCGTACCAGATGAGCATGCTGGAAACCGTCTTTGATTTAGAAGCCATACGCGACAGCTTTGATTTTGACATATGGGGCTTTGCCGGCCACTCTACTGGCGGGATGCTCGGAGTCCTTTATGGAATCTATCATTCGGACAGCCTTTTGTTCTCTGTCATCACCGGAGCGGCAGCAAGGGAGTACATGACGTTTTCAAAAGACTGTATTTACA
Organism: [Bacillus] enclensis; assembly: GCF_001456935.1. Lineage (GTDB taxonomy): Bacteria > Bacillota > Bacilli > Bacillales > Bacillaceae_B > Rossellomorea > Rossellomorea enclensis. The sequence continues at coordinate 21,513 of NZ_KQ758490.1, forward strand.
ATCCGGAACATCCCGATTATCAAATCATGCAGGATTACATGGAGACGCTCAAACAATCGGGTTTGATTGAAACAGAAAGAAAGAGGATCAGTGCCGAAAGAACAAAATTATCCCTGTTTCAACCCGAGAGGCATGACCAATATTTTTCTCTGTCGATCCACAAAAGAATGTCAGGTGTCAGGCTGAATTATTTCAGCAGGGAATTACATGTGTTCGATGTAACAAGGAAGTTGAATTTGATCACATCGCCTATTCTAATTATTTGTGGCAGACACGATGTTCAGTGTCCGGTTTCTTACTCGATTGAAATGGCAGGAGAGATCCCGCATTCTCAGCTTGCAATATTTGAAGAAAGCAACCATTAACCATTTTTAGAGGAGAAAGAATTGTTTTGTGAGGTAGTTGGGAGTTTTACAGAACAGGCGTCGGGACTGGGACAAAACCAAGAGAGGTGAGAAAATGCTGATAAAAGGTCTTAATCATTTCTTATTCTCTGTATCTGATTTAGAAAAATCCATTTTATTTTATCAAAGAGTATTTGAAGCCAAGCTGATGGTGAAAGGCCGTAGTACAGCTTATTTTGATTTGAACGGAATGTGGCTGGCCCTCAATGAAGAAAAGGGTATCCCGCGTAACGAAATCCATCAGTCATACACACATACTGCTTTTACAGTAGAAGAAGCTGAATTTGATGACATCGTACATAAGTTAAAGAAAATGAATGTCAATATCCTGGCCGGCCGAACTAGAGATGAAAGAGATAAAAGATCGGTTTACTTTACCGATCCCGATGGTCATAAATTTGAATTTCATACAGGTACACTGGGGGACAGGCTGGATTATTATAAGAAGGAAAAAGGGCATATGGATTTCTATGAATGATAACTAATTTCAAGTGTACCTTTTGGAACCTTCCTGTCTCTTCATCCGTACTTGTAAAATACCCAAAAAGAAAAGAGGCGGGAGCATGGAATTAGATTATCAAACAGAACCAGACTATCAACCGGATCCAAAGAAAAACGGGACACGGACTTTTTTGAATAGTATAGGTTTGGTGATATTCGGAGGGTTCTTGCTTCAGAGCCTGACCGTTCCTTTTACGATTACTGGCAGTGGAGAGTTTTCAAAAATCGAAGAGATTAAAATGAGTGCGGGTGAATCCAGGGAGTTTTCTCTCTTCACGCTGGTGTGCGGTGTTTTATATTACCTGCTTGTGAACCTTTACTTCAGCGGGGAAAAGGGGCGGGGGATATGCCTTTTTATTATCGCCTCCCTTGGTATTTTCAGCATAATGATGGCGGTTTATTTAGTGCAGCACCCAATGTCTCATTAAAAAAAGGAGAATACAGACATGATCAAGCTTGAGTATTTCAACCGATCTGACTTTGATCAACTCATTGAGTGGATCGATTCGCCTTCGTTTTTACTGCAGTGGGGAGGGCCGGAGTTCGATTATCCTTTGGATGACAAACAACTGGAACTTTATATTGAGAACGCAAATAATGAAGAGGGGGATACCCTGATTTACAAGGTTGTCGATGAAGAGACTGATAAAGCAATCGGTCATATTTCACTGGGGAAAATAGATCGAACCAATATGTCGGCCCGTATAGGGAAAGTGTTGGTTGGCAGCCTGCAGACAAGAGGAAAAGGCATTGGCCAGAAGATGATCAGGGAAGCTTTGCGGATTGCATTTGAAGAACTGAATTTACACAGGGTCAGCCTCGGCGTGTTCGATTTTAACACTGCTGCCATCGTCTGTTATGAAAAGGCGGGCTTTAATAAAGAGGTTCTGCTCCGGGATGCCAGGAGAAACGGTGATGAGTACTGGAGCTTGTGGGAGATGGGCGTTTTGATAGATGAATGGAAAATGGCTTTACCCAGTAATTCTAGAGGGATATGAGGATGTCCGTTCCTCTTTTGGACATCCAATTTATTAGGAATCCCAATTATGAAAATTTCAATTTAGCTTTTTCAATAATCTCCCTGATAAACGGTTCTTTATGCTCTGTATACGCTGGCCTATTAAACTTAAACCTCTCGGCAAGCTCCTTTTTAAGCCGGGCATATTCTTCAGCTGCCTGGGGATGGATCCTTAAATAATCCCGAAATAGTAATTTCTCATTCCACTCAGTACCCTGGTATTCACAAACGTGCAAATGACAGGTTCCGTTGCCCCACAAACCTTTTCTGAAAAACCTTCTATCCGTTAATTCCGGTTTTGGCACATACTCAAAGTTAATCTGGCTCAGAGGTTCAATAAGTATTTCTGTTCGATTTAAATCATCAATGCCGACCATGATGTCGATGATTGGTTTGGCTGTTAAGCCTTTTATTGAGGTGCTGCCGATGTGCTCGACAGCTGAGATTTCAGTGCCAACCACTTTCATAATCTGTTCTTTCTCATATTCAAATTTGTTTACCCACTCCTTGGAGTAGGGACTTAACTGTACGGTTGAGTTTGACATGGAATCACCTGCTAACGAATATAATTAAGGAATTTGGTCCCTCGTTGATAAATTTTGCCCGACATACCCGGTTGGGAATTTGCCATGCTTAAAACTGGAAAGAAAAACAGAGAGCCCCCTGGTTATTCAGAGGCTCTTTCTCTTAGTTTTCCACATAACTCTTAAACCGATCGAGTATCGCCTGCCAACCTTGCCGCTGCATGTCGACCGGATTCTCGGAATCGGGATCGAACGTCTCCACGATTTCGGTTTTGTCGCCATTTGCTTTGAAGGTGATACTGACGGTCCTGCCATCTTCCATTGAATACGCGATGACCTCGTTTGCTTTGACCTCATCATATGTGCCGCCAAAATCAAATCCGAAGCTGCCGTCTTTCGCTTCCATCCTTGAAAGGAACTTACCGCCTATACGCAAATCATTCTCGGCAAACGGGGTGTGCCAGTCATCCGAAGCCGCATTCCATTTGGTAATGTGGTTTGGTTCCGTCCAGTATGCCCAGACCTTTTCTACCGGTGCCTGTACAGTGGTCTGAATGGTGATTTTTTCAGATGCTCCCATTTTGATTACTTCCTCTCCATTAGAAAATATTGTTCAAAAAGGTTACTGGATGAATCTATTTCTATTGTACCCGATTCCTCAGCGGTGCTGTATTATTTTGAAAACAATTATGTAAAAAAGACTTCTGAGGGATAGTGAAATTTTTCTTGAATATGTTAGATTGTTTTGAAATAATTGGTAGTAAATAGAAAATTGTGACTTGGAGAATACATGATGAATAATAAACTAAAAGAGTACAACTGGATAGGCAGTCAAAGCGATTTCGTGGATACCATCAGCATCGTACCTGTAAACCATATCTCATTGGGGCGTTTTGGAGGCAATTCTCTAGCAGGTCAGTACAAGAATGAAGATGGATGCATAATCTGGGCAGACGAACAGCAGGATTGGGAATTTGCAGTACTGATGGATGCACATCAATCAGCAGATAGTGCGGAGTTGGTCGTCCATCAGATTTATAAGTATAAAAGGGACATTCAAGAAATATTGTCATTGTCGTTTGAACGATCGCTCCCAAAAATAGAGGGGGAAATTTTAACGATCTTTCAAGAAAAAGAGTTCCTTTCTTCCTGCCGTAAAGTAAACGGTGAGACGGCCTGTCTGCTCGTGCTGAGAAAAGACAAGTATCTGTGGTGGTTCTCGATCGGAGACTGCATTGCCTATCTGTTTCATCCAGAGCTTGCCGGCCTCGGACAGTATCAAGTTAATCAAAGACACTTCTTTGAATGGATTGGACGAGTCAATACATTTGACCAGGCAGTCCCTTGTTTCAGCAGCGGTATGAGGGAACTCAGAAAAGGTATGAACAGGATCATGTTAACAACTGACGGCCTTGTTGAATGTCCGAATGATCCTTTTTCCAGTGCTGAAAAAATCTATGAAGCTATTAAAAACCAGCCATTGAACAAGGGAATAAAGGTTCTGCTTGAGGTAATCAAAGAGAATCATGTGAGAGACAGTACCACGATCATCGCCTGGGATGTGAATATAGTAGAAGAGGTGTCTATACCAAGTGATGCGTAAAATGTTCTTAATTATATTTAAATTAATTAAGGCGGTTAGATAGGAAGAATGTTGATAAAGGAGAGAACGAAATGAGCAGCGCTTTAGTAATTATCGATGTACAAAAAGGTATGTTCCTTGATGAAGCACCTGTATACAAAGGTGAAGATCTGATTTCCACCCTGCAAACTTTGCTGGAGAAAGCACGTGCGACTGGAATCTCGGTCATTTACATCCAGCATAACTCACCTGCTGGTAAGTCTCTTGAGTATGGGACTGAAGGTTGGGAAATACACGATGATATCAAACCAATTCCCAGGGATTTGGTCATTCAAAAAACAACACCAGATTCGTTTTTTAACACGACATTTGAAAGCGAACTGAATAATCTTGGCATCGACCATCTGTATCTTGCTGGTATCCAGACAGAAGCATGCGTGGATACGACCTGCCGGTGTGCATTCGGCAAGGGGTACAAGGTCACGTTAATTTCTGATGCACACAGTACTTGGGATTCAGGTGAATTGACTGCACAGCAGATTATCAATCATCATAATGGGGTCCTGCGGTGGTTTGCGGATGTGTATCCGTCCAGTAAGGTTAAATTTGAGGCGGTTGAACCGCACCAGACATGAGGAGGGATAAAAGTGAATCGTGCCGTAACCCAAATAGGACTTGGGGTCGCAGTCCTGTTATTTTCACTGTTTGCAACGTTGTTTGAAGGATCAGAGATAGTGGAGAGACCCTTTGAATGGGAGTACTCCACTCCTTTTTCCGGTGATGTAAAAGAAGGAAGTGACATTTCAAAACTTGATTATTTTGTCTATGCAATCAAGTTCAAGCCGACATTCCCGATCGTGTTGGCAATAAGCATAGTCTATGTATTGGTGGTGGCAGGGTATCTATTCATTAGTAGAAAAAGATTCTACAGTCTTTACCTGCCAGTTCTGGCAGTTCTGCAGTTAATAGTTGGCTGGTTTATGTTTTCAGCTACAACATCAGGAGCACAAGCGTTATCTTATGTGTCTATAGCTTGCGGACTAGTGTTTTTGCTTACTGTTTTAATGTATTACTTTGCCCCTTTTGGCAGCAGAGTTGTTAACAGGAGATAGAGTTGCGGGTCGTGGATGGGTCGTGGGGACAGGTTCCCTGACCCGTTTTTTGTTAGGTTGGGTATTGAATGAGTGGTTTTTAGTAATCATTCTGTTAGTAATGGACTGACATCCCCTATTGGCAAGAAACGTTGGAGTTATACAGGGGTATTGAGGGGGCAGGCATTATTTTTATTATCAAAAATCCGGATATATTATCAAAACCGAACCATTTATTATCAAATATAAAAATATATTATTAAAAACTAGAGTTACCGTCCATTATACCTGCAGGTGTATGAACAAAGGGACGGCCCCAATATACTGTGCCTCGTTACGACAAAAATCCAGTCAGTATGATAAACTAAAAAATACACCAAGAACGAAGAGAGGAATAACATGAGTACAATTAAAAAGCACAGGGCCGGTAATAAAGCAAAGTTGATCTTCCGGGGTTTTATGGTCATCCTTGGGGGATTCATTGCTGCTTATGGCCTGGAAACCGTATTAATCCCAAATAACGTGTCTGATGGAGGAGTGACCGGTGTAAGTATCGTCGGTTCAAAGCTGTTTGGCCTGCCGCTCGGGGTGCTGATTGCCTTACTGAATATACCTTTTGTCTGGCTTGGATATAAACAAATCGGTAAAAGTTTCGCCGTCAATTCGATACTCGGAATCGCATCATTGGCGATCGGGACAAAATTGATGCATCATACGCCTGCAATCATTGAAGGGGATACGCTGTTAGTCACGGTTGTCGGCGGGATCATCCTCGGACTTGGTCTTGGTATCGCATTGCGAAATGGCGGTGCCTTGGATGGCATTGATATGCTCGCAGTACTGCTTTCCCGAAAACTGCCGTTTGGAACAAATGACTTTATCCTGATGCTGAATGTCGGGGTATTTGCGATCGTTTCAACAGTATTCGGCCTGCAGGGAGCCATCCTTTCAGCCATTGCTTATTTCATTGCTGCAAAAGTCATACATATCGTAGAAGAAGGTCTGAGTGGATCGAAAACCTTCCAAATCATCACGACGGAACCGGAACTCATGGTCGAAACCATCCGTGATCGGTTAGGCCGCAGTGCCACTTACAAAGAAGCATACGGTGGTTATTCACATGAGAAATTCAAAGAAATCACCTGCGTCATCAACCGCCTCGAAGAAACAAAACTAAAAGAAATCATCAATGAAATCGATCCGGGATCGTTTATCACCGTATATGAAGTGGCAGAAGTGAAGGGCGGAAATTTCAAGAAGAGGGATATTCATTAAATGATACAACTCACGTATAACATTTTACTGGGGAAATTCCTTCAGGATCGGACTTATCCATATCAGGGTAAGTCTTTTTTTATGAAAATTTTCTTGAGAAGACTAGTGTCATTTGAAATAATTAGTAGATAGCTATACTGTGTTCAGTTACCATCAATACAGAGGTGGGAAAAGAGTTGAACATACTAATCTATTCCTTGCGGCAAAAGGCATCTGGCTAGGTTTCACGCATTTTTTCATTGCAGAAGTCCGAATATATCTTTATGTTTTTTCTCCTATTTATCACTAGCGTTTTTATTATGGGGAATCGAACAGTTAAAGGATAAGCAACTGAAGACAGGTTATTTTTACATCGTTGTTGCAGTTTTTATGTCTTTAAATCTTATTTGGTTAAAAATTGCGCTTTAATCTGAGTGTGGGGCTGGGGAGGAGTGTCAAATGGATAGGAATAAGCTAAAAGTCTTCACTACCATCTCATTTTTTATAGCGATTTTCACGATTGTTGTTATTCCAGTCTCGATTCATGCATCTGTGCCAAAAGGTATTGGGATAATTGCTTTTCTGCTTTCTGTGATTGGCATACCCTTGAGCATCGTTTCCATGTTCAGCAAAGAAAATATAGCGAAAAGAATATTTGCTTTGATTGTCAATCTGCTGCCATTAAGCTTGTTTACTTATGCTTTTGTGTTGGAATTAGTAGATGAATTTCTTTTGTCGGCGCCTTAGGCGAGTGAATCGAAAAACGGCAGCGAAATGGCTGCCGTTAAAAATCGTTATTCAGAAAAAGGCAGGTGAATATCGCACAATCCCATGCGTTCTTTTAAGAGCACCTTCGACTAATTCCAAAGCCAAAAACACCTCATCTGGAACCTCAAAGGGAGCTTTGATATTCCACCGTGAAGCCCGTTCGAATCCAAACTTAGGATAATAATCTTTGTGACCCAGTACGATGATTGAGCCATATCCAAGTTCCCGAGCCTTCTCAATGGCTGCCCGGATCAATGTACTTCCGATTCCTGTATATTGATATTCTGGCAACACAGAAACAGGAGCGAGTGCAAGGGACTCTGTGGTACTTGCATCGTTTTCTATTTGTATCCTCGTAACCATGGTATGACCGACTATATCAGCATCCTTGTTTACAGCAACAAGGGACAGCTCTGGGATGAACGCATCTGAAGTCCTGAGGCGATTGACAAGGAAGTGTTCCTTTTGATCACTGTATCCTGCGTGTTTGAATGCCATCTCAACAACCTTCTCAGTAGCCGCGTAGTCTTCAGGCTTTTCTTTTCTTATTAAAATGGACATGTAATCGTCCCCACTTTCCGCTATATTCAACTTTGTTTTAAATGCGCAACCATAAAACCAGGGTCTTTGATGATGATGTTAACGATCTCTTCTGTTTGCTTATTAGTGGTATCACAAAGAAATGGTTGATTTGACGGTTTTGACTGCAGTTTGTTCAATAAATAGAGAGAACGCTCAATGGAGTTGTTGTCACCCCTCATATAGATGCGTTCCATTAGTTTTTCTTCATCTGCCTTCAACACGATATATTTCATAGTAATCTGCAAATCTGATAGCTGCTTACAAAACCAGTCAAGCTCCTCTTCAACCACAAAGTCAATGACCACATTGAAGCCCTTCCGGATGAAGCCTCTTGTTAGTGCCAGGATATGCTCCCACGTAAAACTCAATCGTTCCTCCCAGGATGCTTCTGCTCCGTGATCAAACATATCCAGAATAGTGTCCCCTTCAATTAGTACACAATTTTTCACATTCTGTGCGAGCTTTTTTGATGTAGTTGATTTCCCAACTCCCAATGGACCGGAAACAAGAAAAATTAATCGGTCTGACAAGTATGAACATCCTTTCCGAATCATCTTTTCTATTGTAAAAATCATATCATATTCCTCATATTTTGTATTAAAACAAGGAGGAGGAATTAAGAAAATATAGTAGTTTAGTCTCGAATGGGGAGGGTAGGTATAAAGTATGTAATTTCCGCTATTTGTAAAAATCGCTCATCATCCAGTCTCCATTTTGTTTACAATAATTCAGTAGGTACATAGATGTGAAGAATAATAATGGAGGAAATATTATGAAAAAATTAATGACTTTTTTATGCTCTGCAGCGATTATTCTTGCTGGCTGCGGTTCTGATGACAAAAAAGAAACCGGTGAAAAAGCTGATGCAGCGCCTAGGCATGATGTGAAAAAGGAAGAACCAACTGAACAGTGGTGGAATGAAGAACCGGAATATTATAAAAAACCAGACACAGGCAGGGAACTGACGGAGATTGAGAATCAATTGATGAGAAAGCCGGGTCCTTTAAGCGGAGACCATTATGATGTACAAAAAGCGAAGAAAAAGCTTGATGAACTGCCGAAAGATGCAAACAAGGATGAAATTGAACGTGCAATCTTGTCCTTGATCCATGAGGATTATCATGAGGAGACGAAAACGTTTATTAAATTCGATCCTTCAGTGAATGTCAATGTCAACCGTCCTGACCAGAAGTCAGAAGAGCTGGCAGCTAAAAAATCGCATTTCGCTATTTTATTGGATGCAAGCGGCAGTATGAATGCTAAGAACCAAAATGGTACCCGGATGGATGAAGCAAAGGATGCCATCAACAGTTTTATCGAGACCCTCCCCGGAAACAGTACGTTATCAATAAGGGTTTATGGCCATAAGGGCTCAAGTGCCGATAAGGACAAAGAATTATCCTGCGGGAACACGGAAAGAATTTATGAAGGCGGGGCGGATTCAGCTAAGGTGACAGTGGCATTGGATAAACTGCAAGCCAAAGGATGGACGCCAATCGGAAAAGCTCTTTCTGAAACCAAAAATGACATTCCGGAAGATGCGGCTGCATCTATTGTTTATGTCGTAAGTGATGGTATTGAAACATGCGGCAGCGACCCTGTGGCAGAAGCGAAAAAACTAGCAGACGAAGGAATCCAGCCGATTATTAACATCATAGGTTTCCAGGTTGATAACGAAGCCCAGACCCTTCTGAAGAAAGTGGCCGAGGCTGGGAATGGAGAATTTTCCTATGTCGATTCAAAGCAGGAATTAGAAAAATATTGGGAAGAAGAATATCAGCGGATGATGGATGCGTGGGACGAATGGAAAGCAGAAGGAATGAAGCAAGCAGATGAAAAAAGCGAGGAATTGATGAATCTGGCAACCGAAACCGGTAATTCCATTATGGATAAATCTGAACTCGAATTTAAACGGGCGGAAGAGTTGATCGCCTATCTTGAGGAAGAACGGAAGTTGGAGAATGCCGGGGATGTGTGGAGTCGCTTCTATGATCGCCAGACTGATATTTGGCAATACGGCTATCACACTTCCACCGACAATTGGCAGGATTCATACCACAACGGGAATGGTGTCTGGCGGGAGTTCTACAATGAAGGGAATGCGAAATGGACCGAGTATTACCATAAAACTTATTGAAGCTGAGCCAGGGGGACAGGTACATTGGCTCGTTTCTCCTGGAGAAGCAATGATGCTTGCAAATTTATCAATTCATTACATGCTTCTAAAAACTTCTAAGTTGTGGCATAATAAGGAAAATAACAAGAACAAATGCAATGATAAGGAAAGTAATTCAACATCATTTTCTTCCAGAGAGCTTCGGGAGCTGAAAAGAAGCAGAAAATCGTTGAGTGAAAATGGCCTTTGAGCTGCGGCATCGACTTCCCATTAGGAATAGATGTTGACGAGATTTGACACTCGTTACAAATATCAAAGTATAGGGAGTCCCTTCTCTCCGTACTTAGTGAGGCTGATCATGTGAGTGATCGGCGAATCAAGGTGGTAACACGAGATAACCCTCGTCCTTAGGCAACTATGTTTGTCTTGGGGCGGGGTTTTTTATTTTTAAAGGAGGAAGAAAGATGACGATATTTATTGGAGGGGCATGGCCTTATGCGAATGGTTCACTGCATTTGGGACATATCGCTGCCTTATTGCCAGGAGATATTCTGGCCAGATACTACAGACAAAAAGGAGAACGGGTCCTTTATGTGTCCGGCAGCGACTGTAACGGAACACCGATTTCGATAAGGGCAAATCAGGAGCATACCACCACCGAGGAGATTGCTGACCGTTATCATCAGGAATTCGAAGTGTGCTTTTTGAAACTGGGCTTTACCTATGACCTTTATACCCGCACAGATGCATACCATCATCACAAGTCTGTGCAGGAGATTTTCCTGAAGCTCCTGGAAAATGGTTACCTTTATAAAAAGACGATCGAGCAGGCATACTGCGAAACCGATCAACAATTTTTACCCGATCGCTTTGTCGAAGGGACCTGCCCAAACTGTGGGGCAAAAGCAAGAGGTGATCAGTGCGATTTTTGTTCTGCCATCCTCGATCCACTTGAATTAATCGGCAAGCGCTGCAAAATCTGTGGAAATCAGCCTTCCATAAAAGAGACAGAGCATTATTATTTTGCGTTCAGCAGATTCCAGAAAAGGTTACAAGGATTTTTGGAGTCAGCACAAAAAAAGAATAGGTGGCGGGAAAATGCCGTCTCTTTAACCAACAGATATTTAAAAGAAGGGGTGCCGGACCGGGCGGTGACACGTGACCTGCCAAACGGAGTCCAGGTTCCCATTGCCGGTTTTGAAAACAAGAAAATATATGTGTGGATCGAAGCGGTATCGGGGTATTTAACGGCAAGTATGGAATGGGCAAAACATGCAAATGAAAAAATAGAAGACTGGTTGAATGAGGAAACCATCTCCTATTATATTCACGGGAAGGATAACATCCCGTTCCATACTGTCATTTGGCCATCGATCTTAATGGGGCTCAACAATCCTGACCTGCCCACACATATTATCTCAAATGAATATCTGACTTTGGAAAAACGGAAGCTGTCGACCAGTCAAAATTGGGCTGTCTGGGTCCCTGACATTTTAAAGAGATATGACCCGGATTCCATCCGCTATTTCTTAACCATCAATGCACCTGAAAATCGGGATACTGATTTTTCATGGCGTGAGTTTATCTACAGTCACAACAGCGAACTGCTTGGTGCCTACGGAAATTTTGTCAATCGTACATTGAAGTTCATCCAGAAATCGTATGACGGTATCGTGCCTAAAGGACAAATTGATAGAGAAATTAAAATGAAGATTCGTCAGCTCTACAAAGAGGTGGGAGCTTTAAATGAAGATGCACAATTAAAAAATTCTCTGGAAACCCTGTTTGAGTTTATTCGCTATGCCAACAAATATTTCGATCAGCAAAAACCATGGATACAGATTCATGAGGATAAGCCTTCGTGCGACGATACGATGACCAATTGCATGTACATTATTTCTAACCTTGCCGCGCTCCTGCAGCCTTTTCTCCCTTTTTCGAGCGAGAAAGTGAAAGACATGCTGGGACTGGGTGAGTTTAGGTGGTCGGAATTCGAGCCAGGGGTAAAGACTCTTAAAGACATAAAGCCGCTTTTTGAGAGGATTGATGTCGGGAAGATTGAAGAGGAGTTAAGCAGGTTGAATGAGGGTGTTTCAAGATAGTAAGCGTCATTTTAATGGAAGAAAGCTCGATAAAGTTAGAATCGGGCTTTTTATTTTTACAAAAACATTGTAGGATAAGGTTATTTTTGGAATAATTAGAATTAAATGAACTATTTGTGATGAATAAAATTAGTTTAAATAAAGTCAGAATCGAGGAATACCCATGTTTTTTCTCCAAATGTCAGGTTTCCCTGGCTCTGGCAAGTCTACCCTGGCACTAGAAATCGCCAACAGAACAGGAGCAATCGTAATTGATCACGATGTAACAAAGACTGCATTGCTGGAGACGCCAGAGGGTGAGGGGATGGACGGAAAGACCTCCGGGAGCATTTCATATCATATCGACTGGTCGATCATCGAATCAATATTGTCCCAGGGTCGAAGCGTTATTTTTGACAGTCCTTGTCTGTACGAAGAGATAATTAAAAAAGGAACGGACCTGGCAAGGAAGTACCGTGCTTCATATAAGTATGTTGAATGTTATCTCGATGATTTTAATGTAATCAACCAGCGACTGAGTAACAGAGAAAGAAAGATTAGTCAGATAAAAGAGGTAAAATCTTTTGAGGGATTCAAGAAGACTCTTAAAAACAGCAAAAAGCCAGATGGCCAGCGGTATTTGGTGGTGGATACGAGTAAGGGTTTGGATACATATATCCATGGGGTTATGTGGTATTTGAAGGAGTAAAAAACAATATTAGGTACGAATTATGAACTTACCAAATAAAATAACGGTTGTAAGAATAGCGTTCATCCCCGTTTTTCTGCTCTTTTTATTAGTCCCGTTACCTTTGGGAACATTTTTTATAGGAGGTGGGGGAATATACGTTTCTCATTTTATCGCCGCCCTATTATTTATCCTTGCTTCTGTTAAAGATGGTTTGGATGGGTATTATGCAAGAAAATATAACTTAATTACCGACTTGGGGAAGTCTCTCGATCCTTTAGCAGATAAGTTATTGATAACGGCAGCCTTGGTGGCACTGGTGCAGTTAGGGAACGTGCCCAGCTGGATGGCATTTATTATCATATGCCGTGAATCCGCTGTAACTGGTTTACGCTTAATTGCAGTTGGAGAAGGTAAAGTGATTGCAGCAAGCAACCTGGCAAAATGGAAAACAAGAATTCAAATCATATCTATTTCTGCCTTGCTTCTGCATAATATACCGTTCACTTATATTAATGTACCCTTTGATATCCTTTCCTTATGGGCTGCAATGATCATTACCCTGGTGTCCGGTTGGGATTACTTTGTGAAAAACAAACAATTCCTGAAGATAAATAGTTAGTCGCTAAGAGTTTTTAAAAAGGGGGGAAGTCAATGAATCAACAGAGTATCAGTAAAATAAATCAAATCGGATGGAATCAGTCTGAATACCAAGCCTGGGTCAACCGGCATGGAACCCCGAAGGAATATGCTCGAGTTTTAAAGGCTGAACCTAAAAAAACAGTCTCTCATTATCTTCACTATATGGGGGATGTAAATGGGAAAAAGATAGTCAACCTGCTCGGTTCGAAGGGGAATAAAGCTGTGTCACTTGCGTTATTGGGTGCGGACGTAACTATAGTAGATATCTCTGAAGGAAATAAACAATATGCCGCCGAACTCGCTGATGCAGCAGGTGTACATATTCACTATTTAGTTTCGGATGTATTAAATATTCCGGATGAGGAACAGCTGCCTGATTATGATTTTGTCCTTTTGGAAGTTGGTGTATTGCATTATTTCACGGATTTGGACCCTCTTTTTGAATTGGTTTATACACTTTTAAAACCGGGGGGAAGATTTGTTTTAAGAGACTTTCACCCCATCGTATCTAAGTTAATCAGTGTGGAAAACAAGCAAGTGGCTGCCGACGGGAACTATTTTAATGACGGCCTTAAAGAAGTTGAAGTGGCATACAGTTTACTGCTTTCCGAGGGTGAACGTGTGAAACTCAAGAAGTATCATTTTTTCGCCAAAATTGTAAATAACCCTGGGATTCTGTCCTCAATCCCTATAGGTGAATCGTGAGGAAATGCCCACCTGATCCCAGCTTCTTCTTCCAGAGTTTCCAGGGTCAACCCGGCACGAATAACGGCTGTCACGACCTCCCCTAATGTCCATCTGCGAATCGTATCTGGTGGAGGTCAATGTATGAAAGCCGTATTTCTAGACCGTGACGGAACCATAGGAGGGACCGGCGGCGGGGTTCATCCATTTGAGTTTGAGCTGTATGAATTTGCATTTGGTGCTATAAGGTCACTTAATGAATTGGGAATCAAAGTATTTTTGTTCACTAATCAAACGAGGGTTGGCAGAGGTTATTTTACAGAGGAGGAATTAATAAGAGGATTCGAGTTGATGAAAGACGAATTGAAGGGTCAGTCGGCTTTCATCGATGATATCTTTTATTGTCACCATCACCCTGAAGTTGGCTGTGAGTGTCAGAAGCCTGGAATCGGATTATTACTTAGAGCAAAAGAAAAGTACAATCTAAGACTTGAGGATTGTTACGTTGTAGGAGATACCGGAAGTTCGGATATGGCAGCGGCACACCTTGCAGGTGCCAAAAAAGTGCTCGTGAAAACAGGCTGGGGTGAAAGTTCACTTACCAAATACCGGGAGAGCTGGGCAGGAATCGCACCGGATTTCATTGCGGAGGATTTGAGGGAAGCGGCGGCTTGGATAGGCGGTGATTTGATGGATCTAAGTGGAAAGGAGGGAGCGGATGATCTATTCACAGGATAGTTCTGATCTAGAATATATCATTCTGGGAAAAGGACCAACCATCCTTGTTTTCGAAATAGGAATAGGCAGTTCTATTTATAATTGGTGGTCTTTTATTCAGGAGCTGAAGAATGACTTTACCGTTGTGGTGTACCATAGGGCTGGTTATGGGAAAAGTAAGGTTTCCTCGAAGCCTAGAGATGTGAAAAATATTGCGATGGAGTTGGACAGTTTAGTAAACCATCTAGAAATTAATGAAAAGTTTGTGTTGGCCGGGCATTCATTTGGTGGTCTTTGCGCGCAGCAGTATGCAAAAATGCACCCTCAAAAATTAAAAGCTGTAATATTAATTGATTCCACCTCTTTTAATTTTCAGAAACTATATGATTTAAATTTGCCCGTTATGTATTCTCACATCAGCATGGAAAAAATGATAGAAAGTAACATGTTATCTTCAGAGAGAACCAGAGAACAATTAGAAAATGATTTTCACGATGCTATCCAAGAAGCGCGCCGCAATTTACCTGAAGAACTAATTGGACAGTTCGTTGACTTTTTTACCAGGCCAGTTTTCTTTAGGATCATTGCTGAAGAATTTCAACATTGGCATAAGGACAGTGAGTTGATTAAAGATTCCGGTCCATTTCCTGAATTGCCATTAACCGTGATAGCGAGGGACGAGAGGCTGTCTGCCCTCCCTTTCATTGAATATGGAATACCTGAAGAAGAAGCAACTCTCCACGAAAAAGTATGGAGAGAGCTGCAGATCGGGTTATCACAATTGAATAACATGGGGCAGCTTGTGATTGCGGAAGGTAGCGATCATGAAGTACATAAGGATCGGCCGGATTTGCTTATTAAGTGTTTGCTGCGTTATAAATGAAAGTTTTAGTTAAAAACATAAATACTGGTACTGATGATAAGTTAAATAACTCATATGCGGTCATGAAACCAGGTTTTAAAAGCAACTATTCTATAATATCGGTCCGAATAGCTTCTGTATATATAGGATTTCGGTTGATATGAGGGGTATTATTGGCTCTTGGAAATGTATATTATCAAAAGCGGCCAAGTTATTATCAAAAATCTAGATATATTATCAAAAACCATCCGTTTATTATCAAAAAAAGAAATATATTAAAGTTAGTCTAAAAAGTGGACACACCAAAATGATAATTCGTACACTATAACTATCATTAAAAAGGACGTGTTCACTATGGGAAAACATCATCCAAATGAGTATCGGGAATATGTAGCCAAGATGATTGTAGAAGAAGATAAAAAGGCTACAGATTTAGCTCATGAGCTAGAAATTCCATACTCTTCGATCCAGCGTTGGGTCAAACACTATAAAGAGAAAAAAGCTGCCGGTCAGTCACAAGAATACGTTACCCCATCAGAGCTTGAGAAACTGAAAAAACAACATGAAAAAGAGATGAAGGCTCTTCAAGAGGAGAACGAAATCTTAAAAAAGGCGATGCACATCTTCACGAAAAAGCCCAAGTAAAGTATGAATTCATTGAGGCTCATAAAGATGAACACCCCATTTTGAAGATGTGTAACGTACTCGGGGTCTCCTCCAGCGGTTATTATAAGTGGCAGTCAAAACATCGTCGTGGTGAAACAGATCGAGAAAAGAGAAAGAATGAATTGAAACAAAAAATAAAGAAGTCTTTCCATGAAAGCCTGGGGACGTACGGAAGTCCCCGGGTACATGACGATTTGATTGAATGGGGATACACCGTGTCCAAAAAGACAGTCGCCAGATATATGCATGAAATGGGCCTAAAAGCTACACCGGAAGAAAAGTATGTCGTGACCACAGACTCCAATCATGATCTAGCGATCTATCCAAACCTGGTTAAGAGAAACTTCAATGTAGACAGTCCAAATACGGTATGGGTAGCTGACATTACATATGTACGTACCCTTGAAGGCTGGATGTATTTAGCGTCGATCATGGACCTATTTTCCCGAAAAATCATAAGATGGAGTCTAGGGCCGTCAATGAAAAAGGAACTTACTTTGGTTGCATTGGAGATGGCCAAGACGACAAGACGACCTCCTGAAGGCCTCATTCATCATTCAGACCGAGGGACTCAGTACAGTTCAAAAGAGTACACCGAATTACTAAAAGAGGCTGGCATCCAAATTAGCATGAGTAAAAAAGGAGATCCGTATGATAATGCGTGCATCGAATCTTTCCATGCGACGATTAAAAAGGAACTCATTTATCGCTTCCGATTCAAAACCAAGGCAGAAGCTTCGAGAGCGATTAACTACTACATTTCCAGCCGATACAACGAACGAAGAAAGCATTCGACACTTGGGTATCTTTCTCCGAACAACTTTGAACGAAATTACCATCTGTCAATCTCAGAGAAGATATCATAAATGAACCATTTGGCGTGAAAGAGGAGCAATCCTGGTGTTGGATTGATCGTTTTTCATGCCCCACCAAACGAAGTGCGGTAGGATTTTAGGACATAAAGTTCTCATTTTGTATTGTCCACTTTCTTGACAGAAGACCAATATTATCAAATTTCCCAGTGAAGCGCTCGTAATACCCTGGTGTGTATGTGAGCGCTTGATTCTTTGAAGCCAGCAAAAAAATACTGACAAAAATTTTTTGTATCCGATAGCATTGAAAAAAAGGAGGGACTTAAGTTGAATAGACCGGAAGTAATCGTAAATGTGTTCTCCTCGATTGACGGAAAGATGACAACGGCTCCGGGGAATAATGTAATGGAATGGACAGCCGCAGGAATCGACGGTGGGGCGAATGAAATCACGCACCGGCTGTATGATCAGCTGGAGTGTGACGGGTTGGTGTCTGGCAGTGAAAGTCTGATTGTATGGGGAAAGGATTGGGTGGAACTCGATCAGCCAATCTATGAACCTCAAAAATCCAAGGCGTACATTGTATTTGATGGGAAAGGACGCATTGACTGGTACCAGACAGAGGGATTATTGGTCGTGACGAAAGAAGACGTGTCAGATTCATATATTCAGCAGTTGAACGAGAAAGGAATTCAATACATCACGGCAGGCAGAGGAGAGTACATTGATCTGCCATCAGCCCTGCACAAATTATATGAACTGGGCTTCAGAAGATTGGGACTCAGCGGAGGCGGTACGATAAATGGAGCATTTCTGAGGCAGGGGCTCGTTGATGAAATCAGTTTGGTGATGGCTCCTTTAGCGGTCGGGGGAACTTCCACTCCGTCACTGTTTGATTCTGAGGATTTAAAAGGACTGGACGGTGCGGCAACATTGGAGTTGAAAGATCTGCAGCGTGTCGGAAATGGGTCGGTTTGGCTCCGTTATAAGGTGAAGAGGTAAGGACTCCGGGATCAAAATGAATTAAAAAAGGGAGCGATAGTCATGATCAATTATAATGGACGGACATTCGTATCAACTGAAAATACGGCTAACGGTGAAGTTTCGTCAAAAACAACTTTTGAATACAAGCAGGACGGTAATATCCTTACATCGGAGTATAGCGGAGGAGAAATTAAGAGAGGTACGCTGATTGGGATTGTGAAAGAAGATGGTTCCTTAACCTTCCGATACAACCATGTAAACATCCATAATGAAATACGCGGAGGCCAGTGCACTTCCACCCCTGAAATTCTGCATGATGGCAGGATCAGGCTCCATGAAAACTGGAAGTGGCTCGATCGTGACCAGAGTGAAGGAGAATCGATTGTGGAGGAAGTTAAATAATATCGGATTCTTGAGAGGATAGAGATGAATGAGTGAAATTGGGAACTATGAGTTGAAGCCAATCGCCAGCCTGCTTGATTTTGATTTACATAGTTTGATAGAGCAAAGCAAAGAAGATGGATTTCGGTTCGTAGAAAGATTAGTCAATGATTATAAAAATGGAAGCAATACGTTTAACCGTGAAGGGGAAGTTCTCATTGGCGTGTTCAACGAAGATGGAATCCTTGTTGCGATCGGCGGTTTGAATAAAGATCCATTTTCCAAAGATAACAACATCGGCAGATTGAGAAGGTTTTATGTCAGCAAAGAGGTCAGGAGAAACGGTATAGGCAGCCTGCTGGTGAATAGAATCATAGACGAGGCAAAAAGATACTATGAAATAGTGGTGCTTCACACAGACACAGAACAGGGTGATCGGTTTTACCGGGCAATTGGATTTTCGAGGGGAGATCTTTATCCGGGGTCGACTCATTATTTAGTGCTTAATAAATGAATGTGAGTTTTATAGAGCTTATCCAAAGGTGGATAAGTTCTTTTTTGTTTAAATATTCCATATTAAAGGAGATGGATGTTCAAAAGAAGAACTAAACAAGTAAAAGGAGGAGAGATGCAAATTGAAATATAAAAAAATCAAACAACAATTCAGATTGGTCGGCATGAAGAATTATGGAGCATTTGCTGACTTTGATACGGAGGTTCCAAAAGCAGCCCAGCAATTTATAGCGAAGGCAGCGGACTTTAAACACCTAGTCGGTACTGAAATTGCAGTCTTTGAATCAAAAAAGGGTGAACAACATCTGAATGGACAGTATTATGTGGGGCTGATTGTCGACGAAGCGCCAAATGATGTACCAGATGGGATGGATGTAATCGAACTGAACGAGGAGTACGTGACTGCGAGGGGGAGCATAAACCAAATCGGCAGCCTGCATAACGGTTTGGTAAAGTGGGCCGCGGAGCAGGGATTCAGACGGAATCCTGAAGCTTATATTGTGGAGACATATCACCCGGTGGGAAACGGTGACGAAGAGGTAGAAGTATATTTGCCGGTTTATACCTAATCACATTATTGAAAGGAGAACGAAGAGATGGAAAATGTAAAATCGTTAAGTCTGGATGGAGTAAAGACAATGGAGGAGAAGAAATTAGTAGGATTCAGGGTAGTCGGCGGTGATATAGCAGATTTCCAGGAAGAGATCCCGAAAGCTTCAATGGAGCTTGCTAAACGTAAAAATGAATTTAAACATCTGGTCGAACCGGTTAAACTGATCGGGGCTTTCAAAGCTTCGGAGACGTCAGAGGATGATGACGGGTACTGGTCCTGTTTCGAGGTCCATGATTTCGAAGACATCCCCGAAGGCATGGTCACGCTGACAGTCCCTGCCCAGAAATATGCCGTACTGAATTTCACTGGCCGTGCTTCAGAAATTTACCGAGTATATGATCATCTGCATCAATGGATCGATGAAAATGGCCACAAGAGGACCCCGAATAAATGGACCCTGGAAATCTATTCGAAATGGTCGGAGAATGAAGATATCGTGGACCTGTGTGACCCGATCCTCTAGCTGAATGGCTTATCCCTGCCCGGTCGAACAGGACTGGGTTCTTTTTATGAAAAAATTCAGATTTATCCCTATATCATTATGAGGTATCTGCTGGTAAAATTAGGTTTATGAATCTTGTTGAGTATCAATATTGTAAAATGAACTGGATAGTGTGCTCTGAAGTAAGGTGATTTAACTCCGTCTAGACGGGGTCAAGGTACCTGTCCCCACGGCCCAATTCTTCAAGAAGGAGGAAGAAATGAACAAGGTTTTTTTCTTTTTGATTGTCTCTTTAGCTTTTCTAGTTCCAGGTTGTTCGAGTGACGAATCCAATGAAAAGCAGGTTATAGAAATACAAAAATACGCTGATCTGGATGGAGGGGAATACAGGGAGCTCGAAAATATAACGGAAACAGATCAAGTTCAACAAGTCATAAAGATCGTTCGTGATGCGAAATGGGAAGAGACGCTTGTCAATATGGGAAGACCGGCTGATTATCGGTTCACCTTTCAATTTGAGAATGCTGACATTGAAGCGAAACCCGTCCTGCATGAGCTTTGGATAAGTGCATCTTCGGAAAAAGCCGAAATGATCAGAGGCGATATAGAATACAGCCGACTAAATGAAAAGGATACTGCAGCCTTAATTGAAGTATTAACCGGAAATTAGTCAACCAATAAAAGTTGAATAGAGAATGGGGCATGGGGACCTCCCCCCCTGACCCGCTTGGAGGTGTTGTGATGCTGGATGTTAAGACTGATCGCAGGTTTAAGGTGATTGAACCGGTCAATAAGGGCTGGTCGAGTGATAAGAAGTATTATGTGGAGACGGTCACGGGTGAGAGGCTGCTTCTAAGGACGGCGGACCGCCCCCAATATGAAATGAAGAAAAGTGAGTTTGAAGCGATGAAGCAGCTGGCGGAAATGGGGATATCGATGTCTAACCCGCTTGAGTTTGGCTTATGCGACGAAGGGGATAGTGTCTACACGCTCTTTTCTTGGTGCGACGGTGAAGATGCCGCAGAGGTTTTGCCAAAGCTGACCGATACAGAACAGTATGAGCTGGGGCTGAAATCAGGCCGGTATCTCCGTCAGATCCACTCGATCCCTGCACCGGCGGATGAAGAGAGTTGGGAAATGAAGTTTAACCGCAAAGTGGACAGCAAAATCAAACAGTATAATGAATGCGCGATTAAAATTGACGGCGGTGACCAAATCATTGCATACATAGAAGCGAACAGGCATCTCCTCGTCGGTCGTCCGCAATCGTTTCATCACGGAGACTATCACGTTGGAAATATGGTAATTTCTGAAGAAAAGGAACTGTCTATCATCGATTTCAACCGTCATGACTTTGGTGATCCGTGGGAAGAGTTCAATCGGATCGTGTGGAGTGCTTCTGCGAGTCCGCATTTTGCCACCGGACAGCTCAACGGATACTTTGGCGGCAGACCGCCCGAGGAGTTCTTCAAGCTCATGACTTTTTACATAAGCAGCAATATGCTGTCGTCAATCTCTTGGGCGATCGTTTTTGGAGAAAAAGAGGTCGAGGTCATGAAGGAGCAGGCAAATGAAGTCATGGAATGGTTCGACGGTATGAACAATCCTGTGCCGACCTGGTATTTGGAAGACTTCTACGTTCAGTACATAAATCAAATTCCATACAAATTAAAATCTCCCTTCGACTTTTCATTCATAAAGCAGTACGGTGAAGTCTTCAAAGTGTATGACGATCAGGATTCCGGCAATATCTCCTTTGGGGTGAAGAATGGGGACGACAGGTATTTGATAAAATTTGCCGGTGCCCCGACAGCCAGGTACCAGGGTAAACCTGAGGATGCCATCGCTGAGCTGAAAGCTGCCGTTCACGTTTATGAGGACCTCGCTCACCCTTATCTGGTCCGGCTGATCCGTTCGGAGGAAGCCGGCGGAGGGTTTGCAGCCATTTTTGAATGGACAGACGGTGAATGCATGGGAAGAATGTATCCCCTTTCCAGGGAGAAGTTCATGAGGATGCCTGATAAAACCAGGCTCGGTGTGTTCAGTGATATTATCGATTTTCACATACACGTTATTAAGAAGGGCTACGTGGCCATCGATTTTTATGACGGCAGTATCCTGTTTGATTTTAAAAAAGAAAAGACCTTCATATGCGATATTGACCTCTACACCAAGTGTCCCTATATGAATGAAATGGGGAGGATGTGGGGCTCGTCACGATTCATGTCCCCGGAGGAATTCGAGCTTGGAGCGAAAATAGACGAAATCACCAATGTCTACCTCATGGGAGCCACAGCTTTCGCCCTGTTCGGCGGCGAAACAGACCGATCCCACGACAAATGGAGACTGAGCGGAGAACTCTACAATACAGCCGCCAAAGCAGTCAGCGATGATCGGACCAGCCGCCACCAAACACTGGCGCAATTCAAGGAAGAGTGGGTCAGGGGGACAGGTAAGTTGACTCAGTAAAGTATTACAACTATAGGCATTAATGCAAAAGAGGAAGGCGATCTACGTGAAAAAATCAGTAATAGTTGTATCGATTGTTGCAGCTGCCATGTTTCTCGCAGCTTGTCAGCAAGACCGATCAGAAAAGATGGTCTTGCTGGATGAGAAAATCTCCGCAGTAGACATATCGGAGTCGAAAGGGCTGGGAGGGATGAATGAGGAAGTCCTGATGTCATTCACGGACAAGGACTCCCTTTCCATATTCAAAACAGCCATCACGACTGCTCGCAAGCAACCAGGGAAAGTGGATCTGACGGAACCTGATTATGACGTCATGGTGCAGTACGAATCCGAAGAGGGGCAGCTGCCGACACACGGTATCCATTTATGGCTTGGTGATGAAGGAGATGCGAGCACCTTCGTGTATATCGGGGATGAAACCGTTTATCACGCACCACCGGAAATCACCAAACAGTTGAGGGGATTGATTGTTTCAGAAGGGTAAAGCCGGTGTGCTTGATTGGATGCGGAAGCTATGATGTGTTCAGATGAGATTTTTCGACAAGTTGCATGTATTTTGAAAAAAGTGGTTCGTAAATTTGATATTTGGAATGTAAACGGCGGATTTGGTTCGTAAATAGTAAAAAGGGATTGGAAATTTGAAAAATTGGATCGAAAGTGACCGATGAGTACGGCCCGGCACTGGTAACAGTCTAACAGAACCATATATTCAACAGTAAATAACTATTTCACTAACTTTTTTACAGGTAATCTATAAAAATTAAGAATTATTTTATGAAACTTCATGCTGAATTGGCTTATGCCGGGGCACCTACACTGTCCCGTGGGTTATACCGGGGCAGATCAACTTGCCCATAGATTTATTATAGGGGTGATGACAGATGAAGCTGGCTGAAGCACTAATTCTACGCGCTGATTATCAGAAGCGGGTGGAGCAGGTAAGGAAGCGTTTGATTCAAAATGCCATCGTTCAGGAGGGGGATCTGCCGAATGAGGAGCCGAGGGAACTGCAAAAAGAGTTGACGGATCTTTTACGGAATTTGAAAGCATTGATTCAAGGAATCAATAAAACGAATCTCCTCACTGCCTTTGATAAAGGGCAGACACTTGCAGATGCGTTGACGGCGAGGGATCTATTGGGTCAGGAAAGAAAGATCTACAGCGATCTCCAGGAGCACGCAAACGTGCGGCACGACCGCTATTCAAGGACGGAAATAAAGAACGTGACTATCATAGACGTCAAGGAAACACAAAAGCTTGTCGATGAATTATCAAAAAAATATCGATTGATAGATATAAAGATTCAGGAGCTCAATTGGATGACGGATTTAATAGAGAAGTAGGGTCAGTTGGTAGCGGAATGATCAGGCGAATACCAAACCGTGCAGCTGGTGAATGTTGCAATCATGGCAAGGGTTCCGGGGTGACCCTAGAGGTTCAAGTCCTCATCTCACAACTCATACCCAGTAATGTAACACCAGTACAAATGAATGTAACACTTGACTACCAGGTATTGATTTTCATTTCGTGAGGGCGGATAGGGGAAATTATACAATGGTCCTAATCCCGGCACACGCCGGCGGCAAGGGCCGATTTTTATGATAAAATTAGTAGAGTTCCTTAAAACTGACACCTTAGAGGACTTCGTGAAAATACTAACATAGATAAATAAGGGGGAATCAGTAATGGCGATTGTCAGTTTTTTGCTTATCGGATGGATCCTAGGCTGGTTCAAATTTGATGAATTATTCATCCAGGCAATCAAGGAACTGTTCTCAAAAGAAATTACGAAAGCAAGCTATTACTTTGTATTTTTCTGTATAGGGGCACTTGGTGATATTGTCTTGTTCTTTAAAGGAATTTATTTCTTCTTTTCATAAAAATAGGGATGAATGCTTCCATATGGTGACGAAACTAAGGGAGGTAACTATAAAATACGAAAGTGGCATACAGGGACAACTGGATACGCAGCAGCCGATAACATTTTTGCAGAGATAAAACATCGGAGGATCAGCGGGTCAGGGGAGAGCTCCTAAAGCGGGGCGCGGAACCTGTCCCTGCGGCTCAAAATCAGGAAGGAGGCAGAGGATTATGGAGTTAGAAGATCAGCTGTTATGTGAAAAGAGAACGTATAATAAGAAGTTTCATTCACATAAGCACGGATTTGGGCAGTTTCTTTTTCCGCTTGTAGGGTCGCTGGATATCCAGACAAATCGGCAGGAGCTGAAGCTTACGCCTGATCACTGTTTTTATCTGCCTCCGTGGTTTGATCATCAGTACCGTTCGGTCGACCGGAATGAGTTCTTGATTCTGGATATCCCGGTGCATTATCTGCAGGGTGAAACGGACAGCATGTATATGACGCTGGATCAACAGTGGTCGTCGATTCGCTATTTACTGTTGGAAGAAATGAGTAATACGGAGAACCGAGCATCATTGATGAGCTTGACCCGATATGTGACAAGCAAGCTTCAGCATAGTCATTCTCCTTCCATTGAATATATCCACAATCATTTCAGGGAGCCGATCAGGTTGGAGACACTGGCGGAATTGGAGCATTATCATCCGGCCTATTATTCGGCCTGGTTCAAGAAAAAGACCGGCAGAAACCCGAAAGCCTATATTTCTGAACTCCGCTTGAACGAAGCTGAGCATCTGCTGCTCTCAACTGGATGGACGATGTCGCGGATCAGCGAGGAAGTGGGTTTTGAGAATTCTTCCTCGTTTAGCAGGTGGTTTTCAAGGCGAAAAGGGATCTCCCCGCAAGCATTCAGACATCTTTAAAATGGTTAAAAGGATATCAAACTTGGTGAAGAAATTTCAATTGAAATTATCTATTCTGAGTTTAGATATTCTTTTTTTATTGAGGTGATCACATGAAAGGTCCAATATTCATTTTACTCGCAGGCATCCTTTGGGGAACCACGGGGACGGCGCAGGCATTTGCCCCGGAATCGGCCCATCCGATTGCGATCGGTGCGGCGCGCTTGGCTGTCGGCGGTGTATTTTTATTATGTATCGTATTGGCAACGGGTAAAGTGAACCTTAGGTATTGGCCTGTAAAACAAACCGTTACGGCTGCCCTGAGCATGGCATTCTATCAGCCTCTCTTTTTCTCGGCGGTCACGCTGACAGGGGTGGCGATCGGAACAGTAGTCGCGATTGGGAGCGCACCAATCCTTTCGGGGATGATCGAATGGCTGGTTTTAAAAAAGCGGCCTTTACTCATTTGGTGGTTTTCTACCTTTCTATCAATATCGGGCTGTCTGCTGCTGTTTCTGAATAACGGATCTGCATCTGCTGATCCTCTTGGAATACTCCTCGCACTGGGAGCGGGTCTGACGTTCGCCGTCTACACCCTGGTAAGCAGAGAATTAGTTGAGAACCACTCGGCACTGTCAGTGGTCGCCGTCGTGTTCACACTCAGCGCAGTCTGTTTATCCCCGATTCTATTCATCTATGACATGTCCTGGGTGGCGAGCCTGAGAGGAGCAGGAGTGAGTCTTCAACTGGGAATCATGGCGACCGGGATTGCTTATCTTCTGTTTGCCCGGGGGCTCCTCCAGGTAAGCTCCTCCAACGCCATCACACTAGCGCTGTCAGAACCGATGACAGCCGCATTACTTGGTGTATTCATAGTTGGAGAACAACTAAGTCTGTTCTCATGGCTGGGAATTCTCCTTCTCCTGGCCGGAATCGGAGCGCTTGTCTGGTCAACCAGACGGAGGGACAAGGGGACAAACACCTTGTCCCGTTCCGCCTCAAACACTTTATGATAGGCTTGGGACAGGTACACTGACCCGCCATTGAAGCGGGCCGCGGTACCTGTCCCCGTGGCTTAAAGAGGCTGGGACAAAAGTGTTTAGATTAAGTAAAACCCGAACTAATTTGCAAAAGATAGGGCAAATTAGTTCGGGTTTTAATTTGCCGAAGTGCATTTAGAGTTTAGCCCTTTCTAGCGATTGATTGGAGTGCAAGACGAAGACTCCTGCGGGAAGAGTAGCTTATGTGTGACCTGTCCAGCTCCAGGGCTTAGAGGCACATGTCATAAGTCAAATCGGCCAAGAAGGCAAAGAACGCCTTCATGGCCGATTCGCTTGATGCCACCAGCCTCTAAACAAAGCCCTTCCGCTTTTCTTCCCGCAGGCTTGCCGAGGAGGCTTACGGACTACCCGCAGAAAGTGAAGTCTTGCAGGGAAATCATTAGCGGAAAAAAGAACCTTTATTGATATTGTTTGTCTTTGTATAGTAGCTCTTTAGTTTTGACTCAACCTCTTTTTTTATCCCTGAAAACTTCCCATCCTGTACATAGATTGTTAATAATTTCGTAATATTTTCCTTTTAAGATGAAATCAACAGCAAAGATCAGCAGAGAAAAATTCTAAGGAGGAAGTAAAGATGTTTGAACATAACAATCAGAATGAAGAAATGACACATATAGAAGATAAACCAAAAGAGGTGATCAACGAGGAAAAGCAAAGAATTGCAAAACAGAAGAAACCTTTAAAAGGTAAAGGCTTTCTGTCCACGGTGAGTGCGGGGATCATCGGTTCGGTGCTGACTCTCACAGTCCTGCCGCATACCGATTATTATGAAGACCTGGCACAGCCGAAAGTTGAACAATCAGCAGTAAATTCAGCGCAGTCAGGGACATCTTCAAAATCAGACATTACCCCGACACAAGTTTCTGCAGGAACAGGCGGGGACGTGGCGAGTATCGTAGAGGATGCATCACAATCTATTGTCGGCATTGTGAATTATCAACAGCAGGGCAGCCGCTTTAATGGTGCAGCACAAGATGCTGCTGCAGGGACAGGCTCAGGAGTCCTTTTCAAGAAAGAAGGTAACAGTGCTTATATCATTACGAACAATCACGTCATTGAAGGTGCTTCGAAAATTGAAGTATCGCTTTATGACGGTGAGAAAACGGAAGCCGAATTAATCGGTGCCGATCCGCTGACAGACCTGGCCGTGCTGAAGGTTGACGGCAAATACGCGGACAACCTCTTGGAAGTTGGCGATTCCAGTGCGCTGCGTGCCGGCGAGCAGGTGATCGCAATCGGGAACCCACTCGGCCTGGATTTATCAAGGACCGTGACCCAGGGGATCGTCAGTGCGGTCGACCGTACGATTTCAGTCGATACATCCGCGGGTGAAACCGAATTGAATGTCATCCAGACAGATGCCGCGATCAATCCAGGGAACAGCGGCGGAGCGCTCTTAAATTCAAAAGGCGAGCTCATTGGAATCAACAGTCTGAAAATTTCCAACTCAGGAGTGGAAGGGCTTGGCTTTGCAATTCCAAGTAAAGACTTCATGCCGATCGTGAATGAAATCATCGAAACAGGGAAAGTGGAACGTCCGTATATCGGAATCGGGATGACCAACCTTGCCGAAGTACCTCGCAGCTATCTTCGCGGACTGCCTGATAAAGTGGAATCCGGTGTGGTCGTGGCAAGCATTGATAACACATCAGCTGCAGCCGAAGCCGGGATCAAAGAAGGCGATGTCATTACAGAGCTGAACGGAAAGCCGGTTGAGAATGCGGCCGATTTAAGAAGACAGCTCTACGCTGACTTGAAGGTAGGCGATAAAATCGAGCTGACCGTTTTCCGCGGATCAGAAGAGGAGACAATCAGTCTGACGTTGACGAGTAATGCAATGGTGAATTAATGGAGGGTTTGGAGTGTGGTGCCAGGCACAGATTATGGTGATTGTGCCTGGCACAAAACGGATGATTTGAGCCAGGCACCAAAAACCCGGCGTGTACCTGGTACATGCTGAAACCCAATCCAATACCAACAAAAAGGAGAGCGGATCATTGACTAAAAAGAAATCGATCACATTATGGAGTATTTTAGGATTTGTTGTTATCACAGGCGCACTGCTTGCTGCGTTTGGATTTTCAAAGGAAGAAGTGGTGGCGAAGGTAGGGAAGGAGTCGATCAGTAAGGATGAACTGTACTCGACGCTAGTGGATCAGTATGGAGAGGCTGCTCTTGATACGCTGATCGCCGAGAAGATCGTGGAGCTTGAGGGTGAGAAGAAAAATATTACGATCAAAGACAGTGAGATAGAGAATGAGCTTCAGTCAATCAAAGAATCATACGGGGGCGATGAGGCTTTCGATGAAGCGCTGGCATCCAGCGGGGCCAGTGTTGACGGGCTTAAGAAAAATATCGAGACGTAC
Source organism: [Bacillus] enclensis (assembly GCF_001456935.1). Taxonomy (GTDB): domain Bacteria; phylum Bacillota; class Bacilli; order Bacillales; family Bacillaceae_B; genus Rossellomorea; species Rossellomorea enclensis. The sequence continues at coordinate 50,097 of NZ_KQ758490.1, forward strand.
CTGATGACGGAAAAATTACTGAAGGACAGGGTTTCCATCACAGATGACCAGATTAAAGAATACTTCGAAGAGAATAAGGATTCGTTCGCGCAGGCTGAGCAGGTGGAAGCGAGTCATATTCTAGTGGAGGATGAGAAGACTGCACAGGAAGTGAAGAAAAAGCTTGATGACGGCGGCGATTTTGCAGAACTTGCGAAGGAATATTCCACTGATACGTCCAATGCCGAATCGGGCGGGAAGCTAGGATTTTTTGCTAAAGGAGAAATGGTGGAGGAATTCGAGGACAAGGCATTTGCGATGAAAAAAGGTGAAATCAGTGAACCTGTCAAAACGGAATTCGGATACCATATCATTAAAGTAACGGACAAGAAAGAAGCGAAGGAAGCGGTTCTTGACGATCATAAAGAGGAAATTAAGGATACGCTTTTCGATCAGGCAATGCAGACGGAGTACGGTACATGGCTTGAGGAAAAGAAAGAGAAGTACGATATCGACAACCGCTTAAAAAGTTAATCTGCCGGCAATGGTTTATTCATAAATCGGTCATATCTTCTGGAGATAATGAGGATGCACGGGACAGGATTCTGACCTCGTTCAGCATTTAAGCAGATCCTGCGCCGGAGCAGCATAATAGGAGGAAAGAAAATGAAAAAGAAAAAACCATTAACGTATGTGCTGACAGGTACGCTGACTGTCGGGATACTGGGGGCGATTCCAGCCTTCGCTGCTGAGGAAGACACCGGAACTACGAACGATTCGACTGTGGCGGACAAACAGACGGATCCGGAGTTCGGGCGTAGCGACAGAGGACATGGCGGTAAGTTCCGCCTCGATGAAGATCAATTGAAAGAAAAGGCAGAAGATCTGGGAATCGAAAGTACGGACAAGGATTCCAGGGAATTGGCGAAGGAAATCATGAATGCAGAATTTGACAAAAGAGCAAAAGAACTTGGAATCGACACGGAAGGGAAAGATCACCGTACAGTGATGGAAGAAATCCGTGGAGCCGAGCTCTCTGAAAAGGCGAAAGAGCTCGGGATTTCAACTGAAGGAAAAGAGCAGGCAGACCTCGCTCGGGAAGTAAGGGAAGCTCTTCTTAAAAAAGAAGCAAAAGAGCTGGGAATTTCGATCGATGGCAAGGAATTGAAGGAAATAGCCATAGATGTGAGAGAAGCAGCTCTCGTAAAGCAGGCCAAGGATCTTGGTATTGAAACACAAGGAAAAGACGAACATGAATTGAGGAAGGAAGTCTTCGAAGCATCTGTTTTAAAAGCAGCGAAAGAACTAGGAATCTCTGCCGATGGTAAATCGACCCGGGAGCTGATGGATGAAATCATGACAGATTATGCGGATGAAGCTGAGAAGTTGGATTTTTTCCCGTTCAATAAGAAAGAGGAATCGTTCTTCAGAATGGGCGGCAAAGGTCACCACGGTCCTGGACATGGGATGGGCTTGCATGATGATGGATCGGCACCATCTGAAGCTCAAGTGAAAGAACCAGCTGCAGACTCAACCAGCGAAACATTATAAGAAAGACATTAACGAAATCCCCGCCAGACCGCGGGGTTTTTGTTCGTTTCAATAGAAGGAATCGGGCAAAACGACTATAATTAAAAGAAAGAGGAAAAGAGAGACCGGTTTAAGGAATTGGATTGGACCGACAGGAAAGGAAGATGAGGATGGACGTGCTGGTAGTCGAAGACAATGAAAGCGTCACGTCGATGCTGGAGATGTTTTTTATAAAAGAGGGCATCCGCGGGGAATTTGTCCACGATGGGAATGAAGGGTACAAGCGTTATAAGGAAGGCCATTGGGATGTCATCATCCTCGACTGGATGCTGCCGGGGATGGACGGCGTCACGATTTGCAGGAAAATCAGGGAGGAGGGTTCACAGGTTCCGGTGATCATGCTTACGGCGAAGGACAGCGAATCCGATCAGGTGCTCGGTCTCGAGCTGGGTGCGGATGATTATGTGACCAAGCCCTTTTCCCCGCTTGCGTTGATGGCGAGGATCCGGGCCGTTGCCCGCCGTTATCAGGGAGAGAAGAACAGCGGTGCCCAGGATGTGGCGACGTCAGATTTCAAGATCAGTAAAGAAACCCGTGAGGTTCTGCTAAATGGAGAACCCCTTACGAACCTCACGCCGAAGGAATTCGAACTGCTTTATTATCTGTCACGCCATCCGCGTCAGGTATTCTCCAGGGAACAACTCCTCGAACGGGTGTGGGGATATGATTTTTACGGTGATGAACGGACGGTAGATGTACATATCAAGCGCCTCCGCAACAAGATCGGGAGCAAGGAAAAACCATATCTGCATACGGTCTGGGGCGTAGGCTATAAATTCGATGAGACGGCGGCCGGTGATGAAGGTTAAATTCAGGTACCTGTATCAGCTGCTTCTCAGCCATACAACCGTCCTTATCATCGCTTTCCTTATCCTCGGCACCCTGTTTTCCCATTATGTCGAAAATCTTGTTTATGAAAATAAGGTGGAAGAACTAAGTTCGTATGGGGATAAAATTTTATCGGACCTTGAACGGCCGAGTCCGAGAAGGCCGCTTTACCTGGAGGAATACAGCAATCTGCTTCAGGCCCGGGATATTGATTTGATCACCTTCAACCGAAAAGGGGAGGTATCTTATTCAAGAGGCGGGGTGTACCCGCAGATCGAGCTTTCCAAAGAAGAATGGAATAAGATAGAACGCGGTGAAACCGTCCCGTTGAAAAAAGATTTCGGCCGCTTCAATCAAGCGGTATCGCTTGTGATCATGCCCCGGGTCATTAACGACCAGCTGGTGGGCGGACTCATCCTTATTTCCCCGATCAGCGGCACGAGGGAAATGCTGACTGAAATCAATCAATATCTTTTATATATCGTGCTGCTCGCATTGGCGATTTCAGTGCTGATTTCCCTGCTTTTATCAAAGCTGCATGTGAAAAGAATCCAGCGGATGAGGGAGGCGACGTCCCGTGTGTCATCCGGCAACTACGATGTCCACGTGCCTAGCTCCAACTTCGATGAAATCGGCGATCTTGCCGCTGACTTCAATGAAATGGTCACAAAATTGAAGCTCTCCAAAGAGGAGATCGATGCGCTTGAGAACAGGAGAAGGCAGTTCATGGCGGATGTGTCGCACGAACTGAGGACACCGCTCACCACGATCCGCGGCGTCATCGAGGGAATCAGGAACGACATGATCCCAGAAGAACAAAAAGAAAAAAGCTTCGGCCTCGTAAGCCAGGAAACAATGCGACTGATCAGGCTCGTTAACGAAAACCTGGACTACGAAAAAATCCGCTCCAACCAGATCACGATCACAAAAGTAACCGTCCAGCTGCTCGATGTGTTCGAAGTCATCAAAGATCAGCTCGATTTTCAGGCTGAAGAAAAAGGCAATGAAATTAGGATTCACGCAGATCCCAATGCTAAGGTGCATGCCGATTACGACCGGCTCATCCAGATCCTGATCAATATCACGAAAAATAGCATCCAATTTACAAACGGCGGCACGATCACATTGAACGGCTCGTCTTCGGATCAAGAAACAATGATCGAAATCCACGACACTGGAATCGGCATGAATCCCGCAGAAATCAAATCCATCTGGCGGAGATTCTATAAAGCCGACCTCTCCCGGACCAATAACCCATACGGTGAATTCGGTCTCGGCCTGTCAATCGTGAAACAGCTCGTACTCATGCATGAAGGAACCATCGACGTGTTCAGTGAAAAAGGAAACGGAACACGATTCCTCATCCGGCTGCCACTTTAGGCGGATCGGGGGGACAGGTACGGTGACATGTTCAAATTCAAAGGCCCGTTCCGCGGCGCGTTAATGCGTTAATACACCGCGGGACGGGCCTTTTTTATACTTCCGGCCGTACCCATAGCTTCGAAAAATCTACATAGCCAAAATGCTTGAATTCTATATTCATGATATCGGTCGAGAAAGGGATGTATTTTTTCTCGTGGTAGAGAGGGATCATGATTGATTCCTTTATGAGCATTTTTTCGAGCTTCAAATTCAAAGCTGCCCATTCTTCAAACGGTGTGTGACGATACTGCTCCAACCAGCCTTTCCATTTTTCATCTTCAGAAAACAGCTGATATAAAGGAGAGAACCCGTTTTTCAAAAAGTGATAAAACGAGAAGTCCTGGTTTGATTCAAAGATTTCCCCGTGAATGAAAAGGTCTACGTCGAGGGTATCAGGCTGCCTGGTCAAGGTGTCGGCAAAGGAAAACCATCGGACATCCGAGGGGATCCCTTCGTTTTCAAAAATATCGATCAGCCATTGTGTCGCCTTGGCGGTATGGTTTGCACAACGGATGATGATTGGTTCTTCAAACTGCGGACGCACAGGCTCTGAAACGGTCAGTTGATGATGATGACTGCCAAGGACACTCATTCCGTTCGGTGTCCAGCGTGGATCACAATCACTGATGGTGCCACGGTGTTTCGCAATGATCCAATGGAGATATTCCCTAACTTCTATTCTTTGAATCTGAGATACCCGGTCTGGGCAGACATTCATGATCACTGCACCGAACCCGGAATCGCTTTCTACTTCTACTGAAGAAGAATGGCTTCCCTCAGAAGGAGAATGATAGATTCCTTTGAAATCATGAGGGACCTGGACGAACTCGACTGCATCGATTAGCGGCCTCTCCTGGAAATGGCCCTTGAATGCTGCCAGCGTGGTCTTGGTATCCGTATTTTCCTCCAGGGAAAAACATCCGGTCCCAAGGATGCGTCCCTTATTTTCTTTATAAATGCTCCCGCACATCATGGTGAGCATCGGAAGGATATAGCTGCAGCCTCCGGTGAAATGGATATCCACGATAAGAGGGGCCGCCGCCGAGATCATTTCGACCGGTGACCATAGCTCTTTGTAATTAGGGTGTGCCCTGAATCTTTCGAGACAGGCGGTCACATCGCCGGCTGTTAAAATGGATCCATCATGAAACTGGACATCCTTTTTTAAATAGAGTCGCAGTTTAGTGGAGGATGCATCCCAGCTGTGTGCGATTTCAGGGATGATGTCTCCTTCTTCGGTAATAGACACGAGCCGGTTATACACATTCGCCGCCAGGTGGGCGCTGAGCACGTCAGCCGCCTCGAGAGGATGGATCGAAAAGAAGGGATATCTTTTCGGCACGATCAGCTTGTCTTCCGATGCCTGTACAAATCCGAGTTTTGTTTGAAATTTATTCATTAGCCTCATCTTGCTGTCGGTGGACCAGTCGTACATCAGATACTTGCTGCTCCGTTCGACCGGTTCCTCCTCTATGAACTTTACCACCTTTTCTTCAAAAATCTCCTCAACATCCCGTTTCCATTTAAGCGATGAGACATTTCCCCGGCCCCGTCCTGGAGTGAAAGAGATCCATCCTTCCTCATTCCATTTCTTCAAATAGCGTGTCGTCTGTTTATGACTCAGCTGCAGGGTTTCGGAGATTTCCTCCACCCGGATGCTGCCGGATGGGTAGTACCTCCACAAGGTGAGCAGTTTGTTCTCCATGAGAATTTCCCTCCTTTTAAAAGGGGACATCATTTTTGAAAGTGTCTATTTTTAAAATATTTAGTCTAGTTTACTATACAGTAAATAGAGGAGGGGAACAACATGAAGTGGAAGGAATTACCTCAAAATATAAAAGTACGGATGATCACATCGTTCTTTAACCGGGCTGTTTCATCAGCCGTCATGCCGTTCATGGCGCTTTTCTTTGCACAGGAAATGAATAAGATCTGGGCAGGGATGTTTCTGATCATCACCGTGGTGATTGGTTTCTTTGTTAATCTTGTGGGCGGTTACATATCCGACCGCTTTCCGAGGAAAAAAGTACTGCTATCGACATCCTGGCTGAATGCTTTCTTTTTTCTCTTAATGACCGTAAGTCTGTTTCCCGTCGATAAAATGATCCTGCTGTTTGCAGCTGCTTACGTCGGGTTCATCATCACAAGCAGCCTTGGCAGGCCTGCAATGCACGCGATCATCATCGATTCGACGACCCCTGAAAACCGTAAAGCGGTATATGCTCTTGATTACTGGCTCGTCAATTTATCAATGGCAATTGGTGCCGCACTCGGCGGGCTCTTGTACTTGAACCATCAGAAAGAACTGTTCATGATGCTCACCTTCACATCCACAACGATTCCAGTTGCGTATGCGATTTGGCTGCAGGATAAGTTCAAGGATCAGCTTCAGAAGAAGCACGACAATGTATTTATCGATCTCATCAACAATTACAGGATCGCTTTCCGTGATTCTGCTTTTGTAAAAGTGGTGGCAGGCTCTACTTTTATTTTTGCAGCGGAATTTTCCCTGAACAGCTACATCGGGATCCGTCTTGCGGAAACATTCAAAGCCGTGAACATCGGGAACTTTGAGCTCGTCGGGGTCAGGATGCTAAGCCTCCTGAACATCGAGAACATGCTGCTCGTTGTATGCTTCACCTTCATCATCAACCGATGCACGGATCGGCTGAATAAAAAGAATGCCCTACTGATCGGGCTCATCCTGTACGGTATCGGCTATGCGACAGTCACCTCAGCCAACACCTGGTACGTGTTGATTCTATTCAACCTGATTGCAACACTCGGGGAACTGGTTTATTCCCCGATCCGTAACGCCGAGCAGGCCAACATGATCCCGTCAGACAAACGCGGATCCTATTCAGCCTTTTCTAATCTGTCCTTCAGCGGTGCGGATCTCGTCGCAAGATCAACCATCATCATCGGTGCATTCCTCATGCCGACTATGATGAGCGTCTATATAGGATTCATCATCATGATCGGCACTGTACTCGTCTACAGCGGGTTGTTCGCACGGGACTGGACTGCGGGCAAGGTGGAAGGACCGGTGGGTGCGAGCGGCAGAAATTAATTGAAAAAGGGGATTCCAATGGCTGGAGGAATCCCCTTTTTCTGCAGGTGGCTCAATGTACTTGAATTCACTTGGGTAGTATAGAATAGCAGTTATCTTAATTTTTTTATATCAATGATTTTATTCTCCAAAGCCCCCGAGTGTATAAATTCAACATTAACTTCGAGGTTTAGTGTCAATTCGCTGAGTCTTTGATTTTTTCTCCAATCCAATCCTTCTTCCCGGAAAAGAGTGTGCTCAAGGTTTAGAAAATCGGTGTTTTCTTTAATACCTAATTGGAACACCCCTTGTACTTCCTCCTTGATACTTTTTTCAGCGAGCTTCTCCATCTTGTTAAGATTCGTTACTCCGTGATTATCACGATTGGCCACAATCCCTTTTGCTTCGATCATGACTTCTATTGTAGAATCTGTCACTTTGAATGTTGCTTTTGGGTCCGTGAACACGGTCAGCAGGGTAGCTTTTTTTTCAATCGGGATAAGAAGTGGAACCCTCTCCATATCGGGGATCAGCCATCTCAGCCCCATTAACTCTGCAAGTGGGTAAAAGCCCTTATAGTCATCATTTTTAATAAAGTATGCCCCATTCATGAATAATTTCGGTTCCTTCTCTTCGTTTTGTTCCCATTGTGTACGATTAATGGCCAGGGAAGGAAGGTAGGAAGTATATGCCGGTTCATATACCTGCCGCGCAAATTGAAAAAACTGAATCGGTTTAAGCTGCGAACTTTGAGAGAAAGTCGACACTGGATTATGCAAGACGGTGTTTAAAGAAGTCTGTCCAAAAAACCCCGGGGTCGAGAGGATATCCTTAATGGGTTCAGACGTACCATATACCCAAGGGGTCAAACGGAACTCATGATAACGGGTCAATCCATCATAAATTTCCTGAAAACCCTTTTCAATGGCTGCTTCACTGAGAACAATTGCAGTGACGTGCCCCCATATGAAGCGTTCCTGCGCCGTTTGGTAAATTTCAAAGAATGCATCTATAAAAATATCTCCTGTGGCTTCGGACACCCACATTTTAGCTGGTTCAGGATTACTTCCTTCTGTTTTCGCAACTTTAGTCAAATCGACCAGTTGAATGTAACAATGGTATTTACCTTCTTTATAATCAACCCCTATGGCTGTTGCATAGTTAATATCCTGTGTTTCTTTAATATCCGAGCAAGCCGTTTGCATAAGGATGGCACTAATAAGAGAAAAGATAAATAATAATTTTCGTTTGCAGGTCATTATTTTTTCTCTCCTCTGCTTAGCATTTTTGCAGAAAGGTCTCTATGCTTAAATGGATTGATTAAAATGCCGGACAGTATTTGCTTTGGCTTGAGGGAAATGAGCGGTTCCATATAAGAAACGTTAAAAGATTGTAATTGGCATAAATAGATTAAAACCCCGAAAAAGCTTAAAAATAAACCGTATATCCCTAAGAAAGCTGAAATCAATAAGGTGATGAAACGCAGGACTGTAACCGTGCCTGTCAAGGATTGGTTTACTAATGTATATGTAGCAACGGCTGTCAATGCAATGATGACGATAATGGTAGGGGACGCGAGACCTGCCCGAATGGAAGCATCTCCTATGATGAGCCCTCCGACAATCGAAATGGTTTGCCCGACTGCGGTCGGCATCCTCACTCCTGCCTCCCTTAATATCTCAAACAACCCGAGTATGAAGAATGCTTCCAGAGCACTGGGGAGAGGAAGCCCCTGTCTGGATACCACTACAGTTGCTAACAGCGGGAAGGGCAGCTGATCAACATTTACACTCGCGATGGCTATCCACAACCCAGGCAGAAATATCGCAATGAATATACCTGTAATCCTTAAGATTCTTTGAAACATAACAAAATGGTAAGGGAAATGAAGATCTTCTGGTGATTTGGTCAATACCGTTAAATTACTCGGCCCGATCAAAACCATGGGGGAGCCATCCACCAAAATGATGAACCGTCCACGCAGCATACACTCGATTGTAAAATCAGGCCTGGTGATATAATCCAGTAAAGGGAACAGGGAAAATGAGCGGTCAGAGAGCCATTGTTCAAGTTGACCGGCACTTAATACACTTTCAGTATCAATCTTATTTAAACGTTTTCTGATTTCCATTAGCGAGTCTTGATTCACTTTATTGGTCAAATACAAAAGTGAAACCTTTGTTTGACTCAATGATCCAATGACAAAGGATTCATTATGGAGCATCGGACTCTTTAATCTTTTTCGGATGAGAGATATATTCGTATTGATTTCTTCTGTGTATGCATCTTTAGGACCCTTTATTGAGACTTCAGTTTTGGACTCTTCCGGATTTCTTTTCGGGATATTCGAAATGTCTATCGCCCAGAAGAAAGGAAGTCCATTTTTATAGAAGAGAAGGAAGCCCGAAAAGACCTTTGAAATCATTACTGCAAACGAGTTGATCTGGACAATCGGAGGTAAGTCGATGGCTGCATCCAATGCCGTTTCTGGATTGCCGAGAAAACTGCATACGCTGTGATAGTAATCATTTAACTGGCCGCCATCTACCATACCTTCGCAATAGACTATAGCCATATCTTGATCTGATTGTTTATATTTTGTAACTTTTACATCCGCATAACTCTTAAAGAAATTCTCTAACTTCTTTTCATCCAATGTCTTTGAAAGAAGATCTTTTTCAAGGGACCCCATCTTATTAGTTATTTCCTGATCAAACATGATGGGCACGCCCCTTCTTTTTTTTAGGCATATAACCAATTGCGAATAAAATAAGTGATAGGACAAAACCGGAAATCAATAGAACCGGATAATAGGCTTTTTCGATGATGTTCTGAATCCATAAATCACTTATTGGTACAATGCTGATGACGGACATCAAAATTCCTCCAGCAAATAATAGATACATTCTTTTTTTTCGTGGTTTGATTTCGAATAAATCCGTTAGGAAGTACAAACAGAGGGACACCTTGATTAACGACCCTGATAAAAATTGAAATACGGCCAAGAAGTCTAAATGGGAGACTTGCTTACCCAATTGAACAAGCCTCCATTGTTCAAAGGCTGGAAAACGGAAATTTTCTGCTGCATTCGTTCCGAACGAAGCGATCGCGCCAGTTGTAGGGCCGAACACAAGACCTAAAAGAATCGAAATCAAAATGACCAGATGGAAGAAGCGAAAAGGTTTTTCCATCCTTTTCTGAATCAGCAGAAGAATTAGAATATCGACACTCCCTCCCAGGACAATGACGGCTCCATTGATAACGGGTTCATATCCATTTATAAGAATAGGTGTAATCAGGGAATAATCTTTTTTGTCCATTGTACTGGTCGCGACAAACATACCCAGAAGCCAAACAATTGGAAGTAACATAGCTGACATGTATACAATTACTTTGAAACCCTTGAACGCAGCCCATATACAGAGAATGAAAAAACAGGCTGTTATAAGCCATGCAGGTGTATATGGTAAAAAGTACACTTTTGTCATGATAACGAAATCATAAGATGACAGCATCCCGCTTACCAGGAAATACATAGAGAAAATGACCGCAATAATTTTGGAGACAAATTTTCCGGCACGGTCATGTACCCAGTTAATCAATCCTTCACCTTTTAACTTCAGGAAGGGAATATAGATAATGACTGTCCATCCAACGAGGAGGACGAAGGCGACAAAAACGCTTACCCATGCATCGCGGCCAGCTGCTTTAATTAATTGAGGCAGAATCATGACGTGGTTGGATATTCCAGTGAATAAAATTAACATGAAAGAAATTTGAAGCCTGGAAAATTTCATAGATAACCCCACTAAATCTAATGATAGGATATAATGTTTACCATTTTTTTATAAATATGTAAGGGGTGATTTATAAGCTGTGTAAACGACTCCATTATTTAGCGGGCTAAGGCTTGGTAAAGAAAATTCGACAAGTTGCACGTATTCTGGTGAAAGTGGAATGTAATTTAAAAATCTTGCTTGAAAAATTCAAAACTGGAACGTATTTATTAGATTTGGATCGGAAACTTTATAAAGTGGAATGTAAAGCTTCCTAATGTGATGGATATCAATGATTTGACTGCCAGGACCCGGCTAGAAGACCAATTTCTACAGATAGCAGTCAAAATTCACGCAAATTCATGGGTAATCTATTAAATTTTTAGTTTGAATCTATCATTTTATAGAAACACATGGACGCGAACGAACCTTAAATGAAGGTCTCCTGGTTTTTGGCCCGTGTGCTGTAAAAATATCAAAAGCCCGTCCCTCCGCCGGAACGGGCTTTTGCATTTAATTACAATCCTTTTTGAGGCAATGTTTCCTTCAATCTCACCGCTGCCATGAGTCCTGCACTCAAAGGCAGCAGAGCAACTAAGCCGATGGCCCAGCCGGCGCTCAGCATATCTGTCAGTAACCCGGCGAACAAGGCGCCGAATGCATAACCGCTGTCTCTCCAGAAGCGATAGACGCCCATGGATGATGCCCGCCATTCCGGCCGGGCGACATCACTTATGGATGCCTGCAGGGTCGGATAGACCATGGCGGTTCCAAGCCCTAATAGAATGGCTGCGACCAGCCACAGGCTGTATTTGCCGACGAATAATATCATCCACAGCGACAGGGCTTGGAGCCACATTCCGCCGACGATCAGCCACTTCCGACCGATTTTATCACTGATAGCTCCGGTGAACAGTTGGAAAAATCCCCATGATGCAGGATAGATGGCAACAAGCAGTCCGATTTCCGTTACACTTAAGCCGACACCCGTAAAGAAAATAGGGAAGAGGCCCCATGCCATGCCGTCTTTGAGATTCGTACTCAGTCCCGAAAACGTGATGCTCGATAAACTTTTGTTCTGAAATGTGGTGGTTTTGAAGACTTCTTTAGCTGAAAGAGTCGGTCCATCATGAACCACTGCTTTTGATTGAAGTTTCATATGTCCAGCCGTATCCCTGACGAGTAACGATAGTATGAAACCGATGACGACGATGACAATTCCCAGGTAAAATGGTTCGGGCCGGTTTGAAAAGTTTGTTGCGACGAATCCAGAGACAGCAGCCATTGCCGCAACCCCGCTGTAGCCTGCAAATTCATTCAGTCCGACTGCTGTACCACGCTGTGTCGGTTTTGACAGATCGATTTTCATATTGACGGTCATCGACCATGCAAGGCCCTGATTGATCCCGAGGAAGATATTCGCAAGGACAATCATCCACCATGACGTTGCAAAAATAACGAAGAGCGGAACAAATAATCCGAAGCTCCAGCCAATTAGAAGGACTTTCTTTCGGCCAAACCGATCGGCAATCGCGCCTGCAAAATAGTTCACAATCGCTTTTGAAAAACCGAAGCTGATGATGAACGAAAGGGCTGCACTTGCAGAGGCAAGCCCGAATTCATCCTCTCCGATAATTGGAAGGATCGTCCGTTCAAGACCGACCATCGAACCGACAAAGAAGTTCGTTGCCACAAGAAGGATGAAGTTCAGAAGATTCTCCTTCATTCCACTTTTTATTGTACTCACTTTTTTCACCTCCAATTAGGAAAAATCATAAACGAGTTCGAATCCAATTAATGAATAGAGTCAGCCTCTTTCCACTCATGTATACCTTCTTCCATGCGATAGGCTTCAAATCCATTCGCCAACAACATTTCGACCGCCTGAGTGGCAAAGGCACAATACGGTCCGCGGCAGTAAGCGATAATTTTTTTATCTTTCGGAAGGGAAGATAGATGTTCTTTAAGATTCTGTACTGGGATGGATCTTGCTCCATCGATATGTTCATTCATGTATTCATCTTCCGGTCTGACATCAATCAGGACTGCCTCACCATTTCGTAATTGAGTCATCATCTCTTTCAAATCCACCATGTGAATCCTTTCATTCCTGTCGATATAATCCTTTCGCACATGTGTTATGTCACTGAATTGCATCTCGGCCAAGTGCTTGATGGTGTGCAGCAGTCCTGCCACGTGATCATCGGCCAGGGAATAATAGACATAGTTCTTTTCTTTATGAAAAGTAACCACCCTGGCCTCGAGCAGTGACTGCAGGTGCTTTGAAGTATTTGCTGTCGACATGTTCGTTTCAGCCGAAAGCCTCTCGACTGTCTTCGGCCCTTGAGTCAAATAGTCCACCAGTTCAACACGTTTCGGGCTGGAAAGAGCCTTGCCGATCCGGGCGAAATGACCATACACATAACTTTTGAATTCTCTTGTTTCCAATTCTGGCACCTCCAAATCTATTCAACTATTTGGTTGAATAGTAAGATTGTATAAAGAAAAACTGACTATGTAAAGAAGGATGCTCAAAAAAATCCCGGCCCAAAAGTGCATTCATGCACCGGTACAGGATTGGAAACTTCAAATTATCACTCCGGCAAATCCCCCAGTCAAAACCGCCTTCCCATACTGGTTCTCACATTGGAAGGAAGCTGTGATCTCATTCCGGTCTCTTTGATCTTTTTCATAACGATCGATACGTACGGTGCACCGAATGGTATCACCCGTGAACACCGGCCGCAGGAATTCGAAATTCATCTTCCGTGCCAGGACATTATGATCTCCACCCACCTTAGTGGGAAGTGTGGCTGTCAAAAGTCCTTGGACGACGAGTCTTCCCTGTTCATCAGGGGTCATGTGGTGGATTCCTGCATCTCCTGAAATCGTAGTGAATAATTCCACGTCTTTCTTTGTAAAACGGCGTTCGAAAGAATTGGTATCACCCACTTTCAACGTCATTATTTATCATCCTTTCTTCTGAAAGCTAAACTTTCCAGCCTCTTCTCAAGTTCTATTTCATCCCTGAGCGGAATCCCGTCACTCCCGATCAGCGGGATTTCAGGCTTGATTTCACGGGCGCGGCCGACCGCATTTCGATGAATCTTCACTAAATGAAATCCTCGTTTCTGATAAAACCTCAATGCAAGTAAATTATCATTTGTCGTGACCAGCGTGACCCTCCCGCATTTGTGATGGTGTGCTGCACGTTCGACTTCCTGCACAAGGATGGTGCCGATTCCTTTGCCTTCTTCCAGACTGTCCAGGGATATGATCTCACACTCATTGTTACAGATGACATATGTAATAAGCCCGATGATTTGATCTTCAGTATTAAGAATGGCGAATCCGTCCAGCTCTGAGCAATTGTACACTCCGCTTGAAATCACCATCTGCGGGCTTCCCCAGTGAGTGGTGAAGAAATTATTTAACATCTCTTTAGGCAGTTTTTTGGTATTAATAACATTCATCTTAAGACCTCACTTTGTATCTTATAGAGAATATTTTAACATGAATTTCCTTTTTGAAAGTATGAGATGAGAGGGGAGGTTTAAAACAGAAGGGGTGAGGGAAAAGGGTAGGAGTATACAAACGTTATACCCGTTGTTGACATCACCAACTGTAAATATTATAATTACAGTAATAATAAGTTCTCAATTGAATAAGGGAACTATTTTTTAAAATCTAACTGTAAAAATAATTGTTACATTTAAATTGAACTTACCATAACTTATATAGAAACTTTAAAGGAGTGGATTATATGGTCACATTATACGTCACACCGAGCTGTACTTCCTGCCGGAAAGCTAAGGCTTGGTTTGAGGAACACGAAATCGAGTATACGGAGCGGAACATACTGGCTGACCCGCTGACGGTGGATGAAATCAAGGCGATCCTGCGTCTTACCGAAGAAGGCACAGAAGAGATCATCTCGACGAATTCCAAAACATATAAAGAATTGGATGCAGATCTTGATTCACTTCCGCTTAAAGACTTGTACCAGCTGATCATCGACAATCCAAAGATGGTAAAGAGACCGATCATGCTGGATGAAAAACGGATCCAAGTCGGCTATAACGACGAAGAAATTCGCAGTTTCCTACCGAGGAAGCTCCGTACATTCAACTATCAGGAATTGATGAAAGAAGCGAATTAGGCTGGCCCGGCAGACTTGACTGGCTAATCTGTAGCATATACGATTATCATGCAGATAGGAAGTAGGAGGAAGCCCATGAATAGTGATTTTACTCTGGCCATTCACAGTTTAACGTATCTCGCACTGCAGAATGACCGGATGTCGAAAAGCGATGCGATCGCTGAAAGTGCAGGCGTCCATGCCGTCCGCATCCGGAAGGTCCTGAGTTTACTGAAAAAACACGGGATCATTAAATCGAAAGAGGGGACCGGCGGAGGATTCCTTTTTGCAAAGGAATTCTGCGAAGTGAGCCTTTGGGACATTTACACCCTCACGTCAGAAGGCGCGCTGCAGCCAAAGTGTCCGCAGTCGAATGAAGCGTGTGTCGTCGGAGCGAATATGCACAGGGTGTTGTTCACCATTTTTTTAGGTGCAGAAGAGCATCTTGGCGAGTACCTGAAACAATATACGATAAAAGACATTGTCGATCTGATTTCAAAAGAAAAATGACATGGAAGGGTCGGCCTTTCCTTTAACCTAAATGTAATAAAAATTATTTCAGTTTAAAAAAGTAGGTGGAATATTATGAACAAAATTCTGACAAAAGGCGACTGGATAAAAGCGACTTCCCTGGAGGGGGAATTGATCATCGGTTATATTGTGAATCTGGATCCGCAGGGTACGACCGTAAAAGCGAAAGTCATCACAAGCGACAACAGAGAAATAGAAGGCTCCGTCATTCCGCTGCTCACGAAAGAAGTAAAGAAGCTGCCTGACACCAAAATAGCGAATAAAGAACAAATCCGATTCCTGATTGACCTCGCTCTTTCTACAGGGGATGAAGAGTGGTTCCTCGAGCTCTCAAAGAAATATAATGCAATGAGGGAACTGGTTAAAAATGGTCAATGACAAAGGAAGTGCCTGATACCTGCTGGTTTTCCCAGCTGGTATCGGGCGCTTTTTATGTGGGTCGGGAGAAGACGGAGAGCCAAGGTGCCCGGCTCATACTTGGGTATGTGGGAGACAGGTGGACAGGTACAGCGGCTCACTTTGGGGTACGCACAGTTTGCAGGAGAAGAAGTCTATCCTATAATAGTTAAGAGAATAATACATAAGAGGTGTGCACACATGAGCTGGAAGGTTAAACGATTTGATGAGCTGACAACTAGAGAATTGTACTCAATTTTACAAGAGAGAACCCAGGTCTTCGTGGTCGAACAGGAATGTCCGTACCTCGAAGTCGACGGAAAGGACCTTAACTCTTACCATCTTTATAAGGAAGAAAATGGGGAGGTAGCCGCCTACGCAAGGCTTCTGCCAAGAGGTGTGTCTTATAAGGAAGCATCCATCGGCAGGGTGTTTGTGAAAAAGGAAAATCGCGGGCGGGGGCTGGCAGGCGAACTGATGACCAGGTCATTGAATTTCATCCATGGCGAATTAGGGGAGTCAGAAGTTAAGATTCAGGCGCAGGAGTATTTGAGGAAATTTTACGGGTCATATGGATTCCGGGTGGTAACCGAGACGTACTTGGATGATGGGATTCCTCATATTGATATGATGTTGCGGAAATGATTGGTATTAGAACGTCAATTTGAATAATTGAGGGATGGGTGCTGAGACGGTTCTCCTGGAATAAAGATTATCCGACAAGTGGAATGTATTTTAGGAAAAGTGGAATGAAAATCTGAAATTTGGAATGTATTTCTGAAATCTGGATTGAAAATCGTAAAAGAGGAATGTATTTTTCAAAAGGGGAATGAAAACTTCGGATGGTGTAAATAAATGGACTGAAAGTGGTATCAGACTTAGCTGGAATCCTAAAAAAACCGCCATTTCAATGTAAATTAGTTTCAAAACCAATGGAAACCCTCAATTTCATTCCATTTAAGCAAGCTTAGTGCTATTCAAATCTGCCTGTCCTTCGATACCTGGTAAGGGAATCAAGGGACAGGCTTTTTATATGAATGTAATTGGAACAAATTAGAAATTACCATTGAACATACCAAGGTTATTTGAAATAATTAGGAGTGAAGTTTTGGGACCGGCAGCAGAAACCTGTACTTGATGGTGCCCACCCACCAATCATAGGAAGGTGGAATTAGAATGGGACTCTTCTTCTTAAAAACAATACTCTTTTTATTGATCTATTTTCTGCTTTTATATGCAGCCCATCTGGGAATCAGCGGCTGGCTTGGTATAGAAAGAAGGAAGATTTGGTCGAGAGACAACATTATTAATGAACATCATGAAAAAGTGGATAGAATACACAAAAGGATCCTGATGATTGTTTTGTTTTCGTGTCCTGTAATAGATGTTTTATATGACTTTGATCACTGGTACCAAAATCCATATACTTATATTCTGGTTATTTTATTATCCGGTTCTATATTAAAAGTTTACATGGAGTGGAAATATATCGGGGATAAACGTGAATATACATATACAATTTTCGAAACCAGTTTTAATATCGTTCTGCTGATCCTGTTTTTTACACTGGGAGTCCAATATTTAAATAATTCATTTTAAAAAAGGGTGATGCGATCCGATGAATGTGTTTTTCATACTATTGATCTTATTCCCTGTCATTTCAGTTATTTTGGGGATAGCGGGTTATGCAATATTCAAGAATATTATTGCTGCCCCAGCAGTTGTTTTCTTTGGATCCATGATTGCATTGTTTTTGGTTTTTAACGAAACCTTTTTGATATGGGTGTTTGGGTATACTATTTTGGCTTTAGTTTCAGGTGTATTCGTAAAGGCATTTAATAAAAAAGTGAACTGAATGGAAAGAGCTTATCCGGTGTCAGGATAAGCTCTTTTTGTATGACTGAAAGCGTAAAAAGACGCTTATCGGGTATAGAATATTATAATTTGCACGAAAGGCGGATTTACCATGGAAGTTTACTCAATTGGCCACTCTACACACGCCAAAGAACAATTCCTCAAAATGCTTAAGGCAGCAGACATCGAATACATAGCGGATATCCGTGCATTCCCCGCCAGTCGCAGATACCCTCAGTTTAAAAAGGAGAGCATGTCGGAATGGCTGGAGGAAGCAGGATACGGGTACAGCCATTTTCCGGACCTCGGGGGGAGGAGGCGGTTATCCGGTGTGATCGGAGAAGAGTTGAACGCAGGTTGGAACAATCGATCGTTTCATAACTACGCAGATTATTCCCTCACGGATGAATTCAAAGAGGGCCTTTCAGAATTAAAAAACGCAGCATCCGATAAAAAGCTTGCCTACATGTGTTCGGAACGGCATCCGGCGAGGTGCCACCGGCTGCTGATCAGTAATGTCCTGAAAGCGGACGGATGGGATGGTCGGCATATCGTCTCGGACTCAGACGGAGAGGCTTCAATAATCAGTCATGAACTGGGCAAGTGGGGAGCCGTACCGATCATTGAAGAAGATGGGACGGTGGTTTACCCAGAGTTGGAGGGGTAGGTGTCATTTCACCTTAATACATATTTTTTATGCCCCGTTTATTAAGGTTGTTCTATTATTTCGCTCTCTTATATAACATTTTATGGTAAAATAAATGTAAATTGTAAATTTTAAAGATAGAGGTGGCCCACATGGAACAAGCAGAAAAGAGAAATACAGACAGCAAACAAATCGTAAAGAAAAAGGATAATCTCACAGCGTTTAGTGCCTTTGCCGGAGGAGCACTGGGTTGGACGGCAAACACATCACTAAGTATGCTCACTGATGCAGATATGACACCTTTTTATGTGGTCTCGATTTCACTTGGGGTGATGATCGGGCTGCTTTGGGATATCTCCAATAAGATGAACAGAGATTAGTATAATAATTCATTCACTAGGAGATGGCTGAATGTATTCTTTAAAAATAGTAAAACGCGTGGAAGGATCAAGCCGCTAGCCATTTTGGGAAATTTCACGCTCATCTGCGCGGGAATTCTTTTCATCATAGGTTTTCTCAATGGCTTCCCTAGGGTTTATTTAAAGTGGATCCTGATGACTTTGGGTGTGAATCTTATTTCTTCCGGCTGGGAATCTCACTTGTTAAAAGATGATAGAGAAGGCGTCTATGCCTCATTTGGAATGGGAATCATTTCGTTTTTTTATTCTTTAATTTTATAGAGGAAGATGAACTCGCGGAAGCTAGTTTTCCTTAACAGAAAGGATGAATCTGAATGGCGGCTGTTTCAATCATACTTGCAATCTTCCTATTCCTTCTGGGTTACCTCACCCCGGTAAGTACCTTATACACACTTCCGATTTCGCTGCTATTACTCATATTTGGCATCACACGGTTACTAAAAAAAGAAAATGGCCAGGTCCGCCGCTGATAATAGCACTGGAACCTGACCATTTTTATATGTATGTTAGATTGATACCAGGGAAACCCCGACTAGCAGGATGACCAGAAGCACACCCAAGACGATCACTCTTCTATTGACCATGTTGAAACCTCCCAAGTTGTATGAAATCATCCTCATCTTATCATAGATTCACCGCATTCTGGCTGATGACACACTTTTGAAAACTAGTAATTTCTTACACAGTGAAGTGGTTCATCCGCAGTGGTCAGTCCGATAAATTATACATAATCAACATCCATGTTTGTGGTAAAATAAGGATATTACAAAGAATCCTTAACCATACATTCAAAAGGAAGGATCCCTTACATGAAAAAGCCAAAGCCCGTATATTTTATACCTATCATGATTTTTTTAATTCTGCTGATTTTGTTCGGCCGTACATTCGGTGTCCTCTTCATCGCAGCAAACATTGTATTCATCTTCCTTATTACTTTCCTATTAAAAAGCTACAAAAAAACAATGAAAAAACCCCGTCTGTATATTGGGCGATCATTAATAGTTGTGTATGGCCTGTTCCTGCTCTCGTTCATAGCGGTCGAGAGCTATCTCATAGTTGAATCTGAGAAATCAAAAGTGATCGATGCATCTGAAGTGGATGTGATGATCATCCTTGGTGCAGGCCTGAAAGGTGAAACTCCATCGAAGACACTGGTTTCAAGGCTTGAAGCGGGAAAGGCGGTCCTCGATGGCAATAAGGAACTCCCTGTGGTCGTTTCAGGCGGCCAGGGCGAGGGAGAGGCGATACCGGAAGCAGAAGCAATGGGACGTTATTTGATGGAAAACGGTATCTCAGGGGACCGTATTATTTATGAAAAAACATCCACCACTACATACGAAAATCTCCGAAACTCTATGGAAGTCCTAAGGCAGCAGGAAATGGAGGATCCAAAAGTCCTGATTGTGACGAGCGATTATCACGTGGTGAGGGCGGAGATAATTGCTGCAGAACTCGGCATTGACACCGTTGGGCATTCTGGTATTTCACCTTTCGTTGTGAGGGTGAATTATTTCATAAGGGAGTATTTTGCCATAGGGAAAATGATGCTGGATAAGGTTCTGACAACCTAAACCGGCGGCTGAATAAGTTGGCTCCTGAGCCGTTTTTAAGGAGGGGTATTTTATTGGAAGAGTATATTCGCAATAACCAGGAAATGCTGATCATCATCTATTGCATCATTATTCTTTGGCTGAACATCGGTTACTTAAGAGAATACAAAAAGATTAAAAGAGGACTAGATGAAATCGCCTCTGCCGATGAACTTGAAATCAACCCTTATTCCATGTCCCTCGATATAATGGTGCTGGTTTTCAATTTTTTCAGGAGATGGCTGATTTATATCCTGGCAGTGACGATGACCGGAAATCCAGTGGTCCTGATCATTTCTGTTATTCTTTTTATTTTCAGTTTGTATGATTGCTTGTTTAATTACACCATTGAGAGATTGAGGAAATCAAATCTGTTAATGTATCTTGCTGTCGCGGATACGATTTATATAGCCGGGTTTGTTGTATATCTAATCATGAATTAACTGGGGGGGAAACAAAAATGAAATTGGTATTATTATTCGGACCGCAGGCCGTAGGGAAAATGACGGTTGGACAGGAAGTGGAGAAAGCAACGGGATTGAAGCTGTTCCACAATCACATGACCATCGAGTTACTTCAGCCCTTCTTCGGCTTCACTGATGAGATGTGGAGGCTGTCTACATTGATGCGTGAAGAAATCTTTGAAGCTTTTGCAAAAAGTGACCAGGAAGGCATGATCTTCACCTTTATGTGGGCGTTCAATGAGCAGGAGGATTGGGACTGGGTTGAAAAAGTGGAAGCAATCTTCGAATCGAATGGTGCTGAAGTTTATTTCGTTGAACTTGAATCCGATCTCGAAGTACGGTTAGAACGAAACAAAACAGAGAACCGACTACAGCATAAACCGTCCAAGCGGAATGTAGAAGATTCCGAGAAGCGGCTGCTGGCTTCTTTGGACAGGCTTAGGTTGAATTCTCGTGAAGGGGAAATACATAAAGAGCATTATCTAAAGATTAACAATACCTCGCTGACTCCGGGAGAAACTGCGAAAAAAATAATTGAAGTTTTTAAATTAACGAAAGCATTTGAGAACTGATGCATAGAAAATAGGGAACTTCTAATCAAAGGAAGTTCCCTGTTTTTATAAAAAACTGTAACCTTTTCTGACGCTCATTCGATTAATACATGAAGACAAAGGGGGGAGAAGCTTGATCGATTTAGATGATCTTGAAGGCAGTATCAGTGAACTTTATAAGTTATATCATTTAGAGGTTTACAAGTTCCTTATTTGTTTTTGTGCAAATCAAATTGATGCCGAGGATTTGACCCAGGAAGTATTCATCCGCGTCCTGAACAACCTATCTTCTTATAACCAGCAATCCTCTATAAAGACCTGGATATTTTCCATAGCAAAACATGCTGCCATAGATCATCACAGGAAGAAAAAGTTTGTCACTTTTTTTAAAGAAGGCTTCTTTAAAAATATCGAATCTGAGGCAAAACAACCTGATGAATGGCTGGAAGAGCAGGATATAAAAAGAGCGGTTCATGACGCCATTTCCCGACTGAAACCCCATTTTCGAGCGGTTGTCATACTCAGGGGGATCAATGAATGTTCAATTAAAGAAACATCAGAAATTTTACAGTGCAGTAAATCAAAAGTGAAGGTCAGTTATCACCGGGCTTTAAAAGAGCTGAGGAGGAAATTGAATGTAGAAGGAGAGGAGGCATTACGAAATGCAAAATGATAAAGAAATAGTAGAACTGATTAAAGAAGCATATCCACTTGAACCGCGGAAATCTTTTGTAACTGAGACACAGCAGACATTGATGAAGTCAGCGAGGAGAATGAACAGGAGAAAGCGTATAAAACACTTATCGCTTGCTGCTTTAGGATTCGCACTTTGTGTTACTGCTTCTTCTTGGTTTTTGTTTTTTGATGGAGGTGCCGAGCTTAATCGTTCATTTTCAACATTTTTTGATAATGAGCCTTCTGCAGGAATAAGTGCCGGGGAACCATATGTTTATATTTATCATACGCATAATCAGGAATCCTTTACTCCAGAAGGATCTTCAGGAGAAGTTATTGAAGAAAAACATGAGGCAAAGAATATTTCAGTTGTAGGAAACAGGCTCAGTAACCTACTCAATGAAAAAGGAATCAATACGATCCATGAGCAAAAGAATGTCAGTCAAACTCTGGAAGAGCGAGGGTGGACATTCGCTGATTCTTATAAAATTTCACGGGAATATTTCACTGAGACCCTGGAAGATCATAAAAATATTGAACTTGCATTGGATATCCACAGGGATTCCAGAAAGAAAGACGAAACGACGCTTAAATCAGGAAATAAACAATATGCAAGGATTGTCTTTATCGTTTCCAGCTCTAGCAGTCGTTTAGAAGAGAATCTTGAGCTGGCCAAACTCTTTAATGAAAAACTTGAACGGAAAGTTCCGGGTATATCAAGAGGGGTTTTTGTAAAGTCAAAAGAAAATCTTCAAGAACAAAATACCTATAACCAGGACCTTATTGATCAAGTGTTGTTGGTGAATGTTGGGGGGGTAGAGAATACCCTGGAGGAAGAATACCGGACTGCCAAAGTGCTGGCTGAAGTCATTAAGGAGTATATTGAGGATAAGTAAGAAGTTAGGCACCGGCCCTCGCCAGCAACCAGGAGCCGGCTTTTTTCTGTTTAATTGGTTATGCTGAATCCTCTCGTTGTCCTTAAGGGAGGAAAAAAATAAACTTGCAAGCGATTACAATTCTATGCTATTTTAAATGTAACCGGTTACACAAACCAGGAGTGAAAACAATGCCAACTATAAAAGATGTTGCACGTGAAGCGGGTGTATCTGTCGCCACGGTTTCACGTGTATTGAATGACACCGGCTATGTCGGTACTGATACGAGGAAGAAAGTGATGAAGGCGATTGCCCAATTGAATTACAGCCCGAATGAAGTGGCACGCTCTCTTTATAAACGGGAGTCGAGGCTGATCGGGCTGCTTCTGCCTGATATTACAAACCCATTTTTCCCGCAGCTTGCAAGGGGTGTGGAAGACGAACTGAGCCGGTCGGGCTTCCGGCTGCTGCTCGGGAACAGCGATGAGAATACGGAGAAGGAACTTGATTATATCCAGACATTTGTGCAGAACAATGTAGTGGGAATCATTTCTGCTACCAATCACGTTGACTATCAGATTTACAACGAGTTGAAGCTGCCGCTTGTCCTCCTTGACCGAACGTCTAAAGAATTCCCTGCCGTATATGCGGATGGAAGGGAAGGCGGTCGTTTGGCCGCGCGAACCCTTATTGATAAGGGGGCAGAGCGGATCACACTTGTAAAAGGGCCGGCTCACGTCAAACCTGCTCAGGACCGATACAAAGGTGCGCTTGAAGAATTAAGTCGAACGGACGTCGATTTTTCCGTCTTGTCCACGACCTCCTATTCTTTTGAAGAAGCAAAAGGATGGGCAGAGGAACTATTTGAAAAGTTCCCGAATACGGATGGCGTGATTGCGAGTAATGATATAGTCGGAATCGCGATCCTCCATGAAGCGCTGAAGCTTGGAAAAAGTATCCCTGAAGAGCTGCAGATCATAGGATATGATGATATCCCGCAAAGCAGCTTGTCGTATCCGACACTGTCTACGATCAGGCAGCCGGCATACGAAATGGGAAGGGAGGCTGCTCAGCTGCTTATCAAAATCATTAGAAAAGAGAAAGACATAGAACAGACCGTTCAGATGCCTGTCGAACTGATCGAACGAAATACTACCCGAAAGGATTGAAAATCATGAAGAAACCAAAGATTGCAGTCATTGGCAGCTCATCAATGGACCTTGTCGTGACTTCAAAAAGGCGCCCGCTTGCAGGAGAGACTGTACTCGGGGAGACGTTTGAAACAGTACCCGGAGGAAAAGGAGCGAACCAGGCAGTGGCGGCTGCGAGGCTCGGAGCCGACGTCCATATGATCGGATGTGTCGGGGATGACGCCTACGGAAAGGAAATCCTGGATAACCTGAAATCGAATGGTGTAAAAACTGGTTATGTGAAACCGGTTACACACCAAAAGAGCGGAACCGCTCACATCATATTAGCGGAAGGCGATAACAGTATCGTCGTCGTAAAAGGTGCGAACGATTTCGTCACGCCTGACTATGTGAAGGAAGCGATGTCTCTTTTAAAAGAGTGCGACCTCATTATGATCCAGCAGGAAGTACCTGAGGAAACGGTACTTGAAACAGCCAGGCTTTGCGATGAAATAGGAGTCCCGCTTCTCTTGAACCCGGCTCCAGCCAGGGAAATCCCGGATGAGGTGATTGAAAAAGCGGCCTATCTGACACCGAACGAACACGAGGCAGGAATTTTATTCAAAGGGCAGGAATTATCAAAAGCACTTTCTAATTATCCGAACAAGCTTCTCATCACCGAAGGAGCGGCAGGCGTCCGGTATCATGACGGCAGCAGGGAACAGCTCATCCCGTCATTTCCGGTGAAAGTGGTCGATACGACTGGAGCGGGTGACACATTCAATGCCGCATTCGGCACGGCAATCGCTGAAGGTCAAAACATGAAGGAAAGCCTTCGATTTGCAAACCGCGCAGCTTCGCTTTCTGTAACCGGCTTCGGGGCTCAGGGCGGAATGCCGACAAGGGACGAAGTGGAAAGGGGACTTGCAGAATGAAACGCAACGGAATGCTGAACAGTCATATCACGAAAGTACTCGCCGATCTTGGCCACACCGATACGATTGTGGTGGCTGATGCCGGACTTCCGGTTCCAGCAGGAGTCATGAAGATTGACCTTTCCTTGAAAGAAGGGGTCCCGTCTTTTCTCGATGTCGTAAAGATCTTGAGAGAAGAGATGGTAGTAGAACAAGTGACGGTTGCTGGAGAAATCGAACAGAACACGCGAGTTCATGAGGGAATTAAGAACGCTTTTCCCGAAATGGATTATATTTCTCATGAATCGTTGAAAGCTCAGTTGAAAGATGCCAAGGCTGTCATTCGCACGGGAGAAATCACACCATATGCGAACTGCATCCTTCATGCAGGCGTTACTTTTTAACAAAAAGGGGTGACAAGTTATGCAAATCAAAATGGAAAATATCCATAAAGCCTTTGGAAAGAACAAGGTGCTCGAAGGTGTGGATATCCACATCGAAGACGGGGAAGTCCATGCTCTTATGGGGGAAAACGGAGCCGGAAAGTCGACGCTCATGAATATCCTGACTGGCCTTCATAAGAAAGATCAGGGGATTGTGCAGATCGACGGCACGGAAAAGACATTCGCAAGCCCAAAAGAGGCGGAAGAGTACGGCATCGCATTCATCCACCAGGAACTGAATATCTGGCCGGAACTGACGGTGCTCGAGAACTTATTCATCAATAAGGAACCGGTTACACATTTCGGTCTTATCCAGACGAAAAAAATGAAAGCGATTGCTGGTAATCAGTTCGAAAAGCTGTCCATCTCAATTCCCCTTCACAAGGAAGCGGGACAGTGTTCAGTCGGTGAACAGCAAATGATTGAAATCGCAAAAGCATTGATGACCGATGCAAAAGTCATCATCATGGATGAGCCGACGGCGGCGCTCACGGAGAGGGAAATCGGGAAGCTATTCGAAGTGATCCGATCGTTGAAGAAATCGGGCGTCTCCATCGTCTATATTTCTCACCGGATGGAGGAAATCTTCACGATATGCGACACGATCACCGTCATGAGGGACGGCAGGACGATCGATACCACACCGATCCCTGAGACAAGTTTTGACGAGGTCGTCCGCAAGATGGTCGGGCGCGAACTGACCGACCGTTTCCCGAAGCGTGAAGCGAAGCCGGGTGAACCGATGCTCGAAGTGAAGAATCTTACGAGAAAAGGAGTCTTTGAGAATGTGAGTTTCCGTGTCAGTACAGGCGAAATCGTTGGCGTGGCGGGTCTGATGGGGGCCGGCCGGACAGAAATCATGCGTACTATATTCGGACTTGACGGTAAATATGACGGTGACATTTTTGTAAACGGAAAAAATGTAAAGATCAAGAACCCGAACCAGGCGGTAGGAATGGGCCTCGGATTCATCACTGAAGACCGGAAAGAGGAGGGACTGGTACTCGACTTTCCGATCAAGGACAATATCGTCATGCCGAGTCTGTTCAGTTTTACAAAAAAAGGTTTGATCCAATCGAAGCAGGAACAGGAATTTGTGGACATGCTCATCAAACGACTGACGATCAAGACGGAATCTTCCCAGACGGCAGCAAAGAATCTTTCAGGGGGGAATCAGCAGAAAGTCGTCATCGCGAAGTGGATCGGGATCGGCCCGAAAGTGCTCATCCTCGACGAGCCGACGCGCGGCGTGGATGTAGGGGCGAAGCGTGAGATCTATCAATTGATGAATGAATTGACGGACCGAGGGGTGGCGATCATCATGGTATCTTCTGAACTGCCGGAAGTGCTCGGGATGAGTGACCGTATCCTCGTCGTCCACGAAGGAAGCATTGCAGGCGAACTATCGAAAGAAGAAGCCGATCAGGAAAAAATTATGACACTGGCAACTGGAGGTCGAATTCATGAATAATGCTCTGAAAACCACAAACCATGCAGGAAGTATAATGCAGAAGCTTGGGCCGTTCATGGGGCTGCTCGTATTGTTTGTGGCCGTTTCCGTTATGAACCCAAGTTTTCTAGAACCATTGAACTTATTGAACTTATTAAGACAGGTAGCCATTAACGCATTGATTGCGTACGGCATGACCTTTGTTATTTTGACAGGCGGAATCGACTTGTCGGTCGGATCCATCCTCGCCTTATCGAGCGCTTTGATGGCAGGCATGATGGTTTCCGGCATCGATCCGATCCTTGCGATCCTGATCGGATGTCTTCTGGGGGCGGTTATGGGTGCGATCAACGGACTTCTCATCACAAAAGGTAAAATGGCACCGTTCATTGCCACTTTGGCCACGATGACGATGTTCCGCGGGCTGACCCTTGTATACACCGATGGAAATCCGATCACCGGGCTCGGGGACAGCTATGCGTTCCAACTTTTCGGAAGAGGATATTTTCTTGGAATCCCCGTTCCGGCGGTCACGATGTTCCTTACATTCGCCGTCCTTTGGGTGATACTTCATAAGACTCCGTTCGGTCGCAAAACATACGCAATTGGCGGTAATGAAAAAGCAGCACTGATTTCAGGTATCAAAGTGTCCCGCGTGAAAGTGATGGTGTATTCACTTGCCGGGCTGCTCTCAGCGCTTGCGGGTGCTATTTTAACTTCCCGATTGAATTCGGCGCAGCCGACAGCCGGTACATCGTACGAGCTGGATGCAATCGCAGCCGTCGTCCTTGGCGGGACAAGCCTGTCAGGCGGACGCGGACTGATTGTCGGTACACTGATCGGGGCGCTCATTATCGGGACATTGAACAACGGTTTGAACTTGCTCGGCGTTTCATCCTTCTTCCAGATGGTCGTCAAGGGTGTCGTCATCATCATCGCCGTTCTGATCGATCGAAAGAAAGCAGCATAGGAGGATGATCATGAGAAAATTACTTGTACTCATATTGAGCCTGTCTCTTGTATTCCTTGGCGCCTGCTCGCTGCAGCCGCCGGAATGGGCAAAACCTGACACGAAAAACAAAGATCCGGAAGACATCAAGATCGGTCTTTCCGTTTCCACGTTGAATAATCCTTTCTTCGTCTCAATCCGAAATGGTGTCGAAGAAGAAGCGAAAGCACAAGGCATGGACGTCGTGGTTGTCGATGCCCAGAATGATGCAGCCAAACAAATCAATGACGTTGAAGACTTGATCCAGCAGGGCGTCGATGTTCTGCTCATCAACCCGACCGATTCTTCCGCCATCTCAACGGCAGTCCAGTCGGCGAACAGCATCGGTATCCCGGTCATCACACTCGATCGTTCCGCTGATAAAGGCGAAGTGGAGACGCTGGTCACTTCCGATAATGAAAAAGGCGGAGAAATGGCAGGCGAATATATCGTGGAACAGCTTGGTGAAGGAACGAAAGTCGCAGAGCTTGAAGGGGTTCCGGGAGCATCCGCCACCCGCGAGCGCGGAAAGGGCTTCCACAACATAGCAGATGAAAATCTGGATGTTGCCGCAAAACAGACAGCCAACTTCGACCGTACCGAAGGCCTCAACACGATGGAAAACATCCTTCAGGGTAATCCTGATATCAAAGCCGTGTTTGCCCATAATGACGAAATGGCGCTCGGTGCGTACCAGGCAATTCAAAGCTCCGGCCGGGATGTTCTGGTTGTCGGGTTCGACGGGAACGATGATGCATTGAACAGCATCAAACAAGGCAATCTATCCGCAACCGTCGCCCAGCAGCCGGTTGAAATTGGGAAGCTTGCCGTGAAGGCAGGATCCGATGTGCTGCAGGGGAAGAAGGTTGAAGAGTTGATTCCGGTTCCGTTGAAGCTGGTGACGGAGGAGAATGTAGAGTAGAGAAGTAGAGAATGATGATTGGATGGTTTTATTGCATTGGATTGTCATTCATTGCGTTTTAGAGACTCACTGGGGTGGGTCTCTTTTTTTGATTGGCTGCCATTTATTCGTGTAGGTGGACGAGGGATGAATTGATTTAATAGATTGGATTATGAACCGGGTCGGGCAGGCTGATGAGTGGATAGAAAGAGCTTTGTTTTGGTTAATTTTGGTAAGTGACGGAATAAATCGTAAAATTCGAAGATTATTGATGGGAATGGACTTCTGTCAAGAAAATGGACACCTAAAAATGAGAATGTTTTAGCTGAAATCCCTACCGCACTTTCGTTTGGTGGGGCATTAGAAACAATCAATCTAAAACCAAGATTGATTGCCTCTAACGCCTAAGATGAATTTATGAGATTGAGTCCAGGTTTGAACGCTGATAATTTCTCTCAAAATTGTTTGGGGAAAGATACCCCAGCTTTGAATGTTTTCTTCTCTCGTTGTACCGGTTTGAAATATAGTGGTTAATGACTTTTGTCGCTTCATCCCTTGTTTTAAATCTAGAACGATAGAT
>NZ_KQ758491.1:0-1188 GCF_001456935.1 [Bacillus] enclensis
ACGGCAATACCGGTATTCTTGACATCAATCCTTTATCTAGTTTTGAGAGAGCAAAATTCTCAGTAAAAGTACAAAAAAAGTCTTGAAAAAACTCTAAAAGACGATATAATAGTACTTGTCCTTAAAAAAGACATCATGAAATTGTCTGGTGACTATGGCGAAGAGGCCACACCCGTTCCCATGCCGAACACGGAAGTTAAGCTCTTCAGCGCCGATGGTAGTTGGGGGATCTCCCCCTGTGAGAGTAGGACGTCGCCAGGCACATCGTTCCGCAGTAGCTCAGTGGTAGAGCTATCGGCTGTTAACCGATCGGTCGCAAGTTCGAATCTTGCCTGCGGAGCCAATATGGAGAGCTGTCCGAGTGGTCGAAGGAGCACGATTGGAAATCGTGTAGGCGGTCAAACACTGTCTCAAGGGTTCAAATCCCTTGCTCTCCGCCATAACATATTTTACCTGGCCCGTTGGTCAAGCGGTTAAGACACCGCCCTTTCACGGCGGTAACACGGGTTCGAATCCCGTACGGGTCACCATAGAGTTTTCCGAAAGAACTCTTCATACATAACGGAGGATTAGCTCAGCTGGGAGAGCATCTGCCTTACAAGCAGAGGGTCGGCGGTTCGATCCCGTCATCCTCCACCATTGATTCAATTTTAAATTACTATTATCGTCGCGGGGTGGAGCAGTTCGGTAGCTCGTCGGGCTCATAACCCGAAGGTCGCAGGTTCAAATCCTGTCCCCGCAATACCATTTTGCAAAAGTGAATAAACATCTAATGAGTAACTGATGGATGAATATTCTGCTGACGCAAAGTAAGGTAAGTTCTTTTGCTAACGCAGATTAATGAAAGATATTTTGCTTTCGCAAAAATCTCTGGTCTGGTAGTTCAGTTGGTTAGAATGCCTGCCTGTCACGCAGGAGGTCGCGGGTTCGAGTCCCGTCCAGACCGCCATTTTTCATTGAATGGCAAATATGAATATACAAAATGGCTCAGTAGCTCAGTTGGTAGAGCAATGGACTGAAAATCCATGTGTCGGCGGTTCGATTCCGTCCTGAGCCACCATGTTTTTTACAAAGCATAGTGGTGTAAAAAATGTGCCGGTGTAGCTCAACTGGTAGAGCAACTGACTTGTAATCAGTAGGTTGGGGGTTCAAGTCCTCTTGCCGGCACCATTTTCTCTCATTGTGGAG
>NZ_KQ758491.1:2218-77065 GCF_001456935.1 [Bacillus] enclensis
ATCCAGCTAGCCCAGCCACCCAGAGCCATTAGCTCAGTTGGTAGAGCATCTGACTTTTAATCAGAGGGTCGAAGGTTCGAGTCCTTCATGGCTCATCAAACATTTCTCACATCTTACCCATGGATGTGAGAAATTCTTATATCTAAATCGGGGCCTTAGCTCAGCTGGGAGAGCGCCTGCTTTGCACGCAGGAGGTCAGCGGTTCGATCCCGCTAGGCTCCACCATACATACGACATTGGAACCTCAACTCTTTTATGGAGTTGGGGTTTTTTTATGTGGCATGTCCTTGGCAGCGGGGGAAATGTAGATATTTGGGGTGAAACCATTCATTTGAGAGAGAATTTTTTCTTATTTACAAGGTTGGCGGCATTCTTTGGCGAGTTTTCAGTCAAAATACGACTTGGAATCATCGTTGCTTGCCTCCTCCAATAAAGAATGGTGCCGGTTTGGTCGATAATTTTGCCGATATGTAAATAATTGCGCCTGAATCTGGATTATTGAGCCACTTTCAGGATAATTGCGCCACTTTCCAGATTATTGCGCCACTTTCCAGATTATTGCGCCACTTTCGAAATAATTGCGCCACTTGTCGAAAAATCTCCATGAAAATCTCCATGAACTCGACAGAGGACCAATTGGACATCCTCCAACGCTAGTTCAACTCCAAGCACCAGAGCGACACTCACCACCCTCCTCATATTCTTCCAAAAACCCCGTCCCAAACCCACGCCCAACCGCATATATATACACAATCCTGTCCAGTTGAGTCATCCATCACTATCAAGATACAATAGAGGAAGATTCAGATAATTGGGATAGGAGGAATTTACATGAACAAAAACATATCAATCATCGGAGTACCAATGGATCTGGGACAGATGAGACGCGGGGTCGACATGGGGCCAAGTGCAATCCGTTATGCGGGGGTTGTCGAAAGACTTGAAAATCTGGGGTATGAAATAAAGGATCTCGGCGATATTGAAATTGGCCAGGCTGAGCGTGTACATAATAATCCTGATACAAATTTGAGAAATTTGAAAGCGGTTGCTGAAGCGAGCGGGAAGCTTGCATCCACTGTTGATGGAGTGATTTCAAGCGGTGATTTCCCGTTGATTTTCGGAGGGGATCATAGTATTGCCATCGGTACGCTGGCCGGGGTTTCCAAGCACTATGAGAATCTAGGGGTCATCTGGTATGATGCGCATGGCGATTTGAATACTGGTGATACTTCTCCATCCGGAAATATCCATGGAATGCCGCTCGCTGTGAGTCTGGGCATCGGCCATGAAGACTTGACGAGCATCGGCGGAAACACACCGAAAATAAAGCCTGAAAACATCGTGATCATCGGGGCACGTTCCCTCGATGAAGGTGAAAGGGAGCTTATTAAGGAAAGAGGCATCAAGGTATATACGATGCATGAAGTAGATCGCATGGGTATGGCGAAGGTGATGGAAGATGCGATTATGTACTTGAAAGATAAAACGGACGGGGTACACCTGTCTCTTGACCTTGATGGTTTGGATCCAAGCGATGCACCTGGAGTGGGCACACCGGTTCTTGGCGGCATCAGCTACCGTGAAAGCCACCTGGCCATGGAAATGCTTGAAGAGTCTAAGCTCATTACGTCCGCGGAATTTGTGGAAGTCAACCCGATCCTGGACGAGAAGAATAAGACGGCAACCGTAGCCGTAGCATTAATGGGGTCTTTGTTTGGTGAGAAACTACTCTGATTGAAGGCAGGGGCACCCCTCGTCCGATAGATTAAAACAAAGAAGGCTGAAAACCTCCAAACAGGTTTTCAGCCTTTTTCTATCTTCTTTCAATTTTGTTTGACTAATTGGTATTGATTTAACAGGTTATCCAGTCGTGTGCTTAAATGCACGACTTTTTCATCGGCGTATGATGACTCTTTTGCGAGTTCTACCATTTGGCGACGACAGTCTTCAATTTGGTACAAAAGCTCTTTATTAACCCTTCCACTCATGGTGAGTCCCCCAGTACTAATAAATATTAGTCCTTTTATACCCCTTTTCAATAAAATGTAAACATTTTTAATCAAAAATTTGTTAGGATTATATTATGAAAAAAATGAAACCTTTCTATAGGGTGTAACGTATATAAATATAGCCGCATAGAGCGGAGGTATAACTGAGATGGAAGCATTAGTGAAGAAACGGATAAAACAAGTATTAAAAGGCGACCAAAGTGCTTTTTCAGAATTGGTGGAGCTTTATAAGGATAAAGTGTTTCAGATATGTTTCCGGATGCTCGGGAACCGGCATGAAGCGGAAGATATAGCACAGGAAGCGTTTATCAGGGCTTATGTCAACATTGAAACCTTTAACCAGAAGAGGAAGTTCTCGACATGGCTGTTCCGGATCGCGACGAATCTTTGCATCGACCGGATCAGGAAGAAGAAGCCGGATTATTATTTGGATGCAGAAGTGGCAGGAACGGATGGACTGACAATGTATTCACAGGTTGCAGTCGATGTACAGATGCCTGAGGATGAAGTTGAAAACATGGAACTTCAAGAAACGATACAGAAGGAAATTTCCAAGCTGCCGGAGAAATATCGATCGGTCATCGTGTTAAAATATATCGAAGAATTGCCGCTGCAGGAGATCAGTGAAATACTGGATATGCCTTTGGGTACTGTCAAAACAAGGGTACATAGAGGGCGGGAAGCTCTTCGTAAGCAATTAAAATCTCTATAGAGAGGGTGAGTGGAAATGAAAACTTGTCCTGAAGAAATGATCGACTATATGCACGATTATCTAGACGGTGACATATCAAGTGAAAATGAACAGGAATTAAAGCATCATCTGCAGCAGTGTGGGGAGTGCCAGCATCACTTTCATGAGCTGAAAAAAGCGATTGCATTTGTACAGAGTACTTCACACATCAGTGCACCTGATGATTTTACAAATAAAGTGATGGACAGATTACCGAAGGAAAAGAAAAAGGTTGGTGTGCAGAGGTGGCTTCGCCACCATCCGCTGATGACAGCGGCTGCTTTATTCATCTTCTTTATGACGGGAAGCCTCTTTGCCTCATGGAATGATCAACAGGATTTCTCCTTTACGAAAGATGAGGCGCTGGTCGTACAGGATCACACCGTTGTGGTTCCCGAAGGTAAAGTAGTCAAGGGAGATTTGACGGTCCGTAACGGCGACGTGAGAATAGAAGGAAAAGTCACAGGTGACGTAACCGTCATCAATGGAAATGTTCTCAACAATAATCAATACTTGGCTTCCGCAGGCACGGTGACCGGGGAGATCAAGGAAATCGATGAGGCATTCGAGTGGCTTTGGTACCAGATCAAAAGCGGGGCCAAAGATTTAGTTGAATGGGGAAATTCGCAACTTGACGAAAAGTAAGATATGATGAAAGGGACGAAAAGCTGCATGTTCGTCCCTGATGGGCTGACATGCGGGGAAGTTCCTTGTTTCATGTCAGTTTTTTTGCGGAATACTTTAGGTAAGGTATTTGGTAATTTTTAATTATATAGAGTCATGGGGTTCTTTTCTGTAACGGAGTGGGATTGTGCTATAATATACAGGTTACGAAAAAAGAAGCCACATGGCGGCTTACGCTTTCGATTAAGCTATTGGAGGATGTAATATGCCGTTTATCGATCTATTTTCAGATTACTCTGCCCTGGATTATGTCTCGGATATCGTAGACATTCTTGTGGTATGGTTTGTTATTTATAAATTAATCATGCTGATCAAGGGTACCAAGGCAGTCCAATTATTAAAAGGTATCTTTGTCATTATCATCGTCAGGGGACTCAGCAGCATCTTCGGCCTCGATACATTGGGGTGGATGATGGAGCAGGCGCTCACCTGGGGTTTCCTTGCGATCATCATCATCTTCCAGCCTGAATTGCGCCGGGCCTTGGAACAGCTTGGACGGGGACATTTATTCTCCCGTACCGGCATGCAGGAGGAGGAGGAGCAGGAGCAGATGATCGAGTCCATGACGAAGGCGGTCAGCTATATGGCGAAACGCCGGATCGGAGCCCTTCTTTCCATTGAAAGGGAGACCGGGATGAGTGACTACATAGAAACGGGCATCGCGATCGATGCAAAGATCACGTCTCAACTGCTCATCAATATTTTCATCCCCAACACCCCGCTGCACGATGGTGCGGTGATCATCCAGAAGCGTCAGATCGCTGCTGCAGCGTGTTATCTGCCGCTATCGGAGAGCCCTTTTATTTCAAAGGAGCTCGGAACGAGGCACAGGGCGGCCCTTGGGGTGAGTGAAGTGACGGACAGTATTACCATTGTCGTGTCTGAAGAAACGGGGGCAATCTCCATCACGAAGAATGGAGAACTGCATCGCGACCTGTCAATCGAGCGATTCAAGGAAATGCTGACAGTGGAATTGATAGGCGATAAGACGAGTGCTTCCTCATCAAAATGGAGTTGGAGGGGGAAGAAAGAAAATGGATAAATTCATGGAATCGAAATGGTTTATGCGAGTGGTTGGATTGCTTCTGGCTTTCATCCTCTATTTATCAGTGAACTTTGATGACATCCAGAAAACCGCATCCAACAGTGGAGGCGGAAATCCTCAGACGTCTTTTGATACTATCCAGGATATTCCTCTGGAAGTGTTTTATGATTCAGAGAACCTTGTCGTCTCGGGGCTGCCCGAAACCGTCAATTTGACGGTTGACGGCCCGAAGTCGATCGTACAGCCGACGAAGACATTAAAGGATTTTCAAGTATATGTCGATTTGAATGACGTCGGGATCGGGGAGCATCAGGTCCCTGTCGAGATCGATAATATCTCAGACAAATTAGATGTGAAGATCAATCCTGAATTTGTAACCGTCACCGTGGAGGAGAAAGTGACCGAAGAGTTCGGGGTGGAACCTGAGTTCAATTCTGGAGTCCTTTCAAACGGATTCGAAGCGGAAGGCTTATCGGTCAATCCTAAGACGGTCAAGGTTACTGGCGCTAAGAGTCAGATTGATCAGATCGCCTATGTAAAGGCAACCCTTGATATAGAGGGTGAAATAAGTGAGAATGTCACAAAAGAAGCGAAAGTTCAGGTCCTTGACCGTGAATATAACAAATTGAATGTCCAATTCGAACCGGAAGTGGTGGATGTCACCGTCTCGGTGGTGAATCCGAGCAAGGAAGTCCCGGTTACCGTTAAGGAAAAAGGTTCTTTACCTGAAGGCGTCACCCTTGAGTCCATATCGGTTGAACCCGAAACGGCCGACGTTTTCGGAAGGCAGGATGTGTTGGACACGATCAAAGAGCTTACAGCTGAAGTCGATCTAAGTAAGATCAAAAAAGATACGACCCTCACTGTACCGTTATCGTTGAAGGATGGCTTAAATAAAGTTGCGCCTGAAGAAGTGAAGGTGAATGTGGATGTAACCACCAGCACCGAGAAAGAACTATCGGGTCTCGAACTGTCGCCTGAGGGCCTCGGAGAAGAGTACGAAGTGACGATCCTGGAGCCTGAGGGCGGAGCGGTCGATGCCACCTTAACGGGAGAGAACGGGGCAGTCGAGAAAATAACAAAGGAAGATTTCAACCTGGCACTTGATTTGACGGGTCTTGAACCGGGCGAGCATGAAGTCGAAATTGATGCGAAGGGTCCTGAAAATATAGATTGGACGTTATCTCAAGATACAGTGAAAATACAGATTAAAGAAAAGAACACTTCAGCATAAGAGCTGTGAAAAGGAGAGAATTTCAATGGGTAAGTATTTTGGAACAGATGGTGTACGAGGTGTAGCGAATGCGGAATTGACACCGGAATTGGCATTTAGACTTGGCCGATTCGGCGGTTATGTCCTCACAAAGGACGCGACACGTCCAAAAATCCTGATCGGAAGAGATACCCGAATTTCCGGGCATATGCTTGAAGGGGCACTGGTTGCCGGCCTGCTCTCGATCGGAGCGGAAGTGATGCGTCTCGGCGTCATCTCGACTCCGGGAGTATCCTATTTGACGAAAGCCCTGGGTGCCCAAGCTGGAGTGATGATTTCTGCGTCTCATAATCCAGTCGCGGATAATGGAATTAAATTCTTCGGCCCCGACGGTTTTAAATTATCGGATGAGCAGGAGCTGGAAATAGAAGAGCTGCTGGATCAAACGGAAGACAGCCTTCCGCGCCCTACTGGTGCAGACCTTGGCCAGGTAAGCGATTATTTCGAAGGCGGACAGAAGTACCTTCAGTATTTGAAGCAGACTGTAGACGAAGATTTCGATGGATTACATATCGCGCTGGACTGCGCGCACGGTGCGACTTCTTCCTTGGCGACCCACTTGTTTGCTGATCTTGATGCGGATATATCCACTATGGGCGCGTCCCCGGATGGATTGAATATCAATGAAGGCGTCGGATCGACCCATCCGGAAGCACTTGCTGAAATGGTGAAGGAAAAAGGTGCTGATGTCGGACTCGCATTTGACGGAGACGGGGATCGCATCATCGCTGTGGACGAACACGGAACGATTGTGGACGGAGATCAAATCATGTATATCTGCGGTAAGTACCTGAAGTCTGAAGGCAGATTGAAACAATCGACCGTTGTCTCCACGGTCATGAGTAATCTTGGCTTCCATAAAGGGCTTGAAGAGCACGGAATCCAAAGTCTCCAGACTGCTGTCGGTGACCGCTATGTCGTAGAAGAAATGAAGACAAACGGATATAATCTTGGCGGAGAGCAGTCGGGACATATCATCTTCCTTGATTACAACACGACCGGCGATGGTCTTTTAACAGGTATTCAGCTGGTGAATATCATGAAGGTGACCGGTAAATCATTGTCCGAGCTTGCAGGGGAAATGAAGAAGTTCCCTCAGAAGCTTGTGAATGTGCGTGTAACGGACAAGCATCACGTAACTGACAATGAAAAGGTGAAAAGCGTCATTGAAAAAGTGGAAGAGGAAATGAACGGAAACGGCCGTATCCTCGTGCGCCCATCGGGGACAGAACCGCTCGTCCGCGTGATGGCTGAAGCACCGACTGAAGAATTGTGTGTACAATACGTCGATGAGATCGCACATGTGGTAAAAGAAGAAATGGGTTTAAACGAATAAACCGTTTTTATGCACAAGGGGTACATCTTTTACTCCTTGTGCATATTTAATAATGTGAGATTTTTTAAATCATGTGTTTATCATTACTTTGTTTCGGGAAGTTAACAAAGTGGTAACAACTCTATCCGGCGTTCATATTTTTATTGACGCAAGAGTTCCTGCTGGTGTATGATGATTTTGTTTTTGATTTTCAAATAATTTGGAAACAGTGCAATTGATTCAGATAAGGAAAGGTGGATTGTTCATAAATAACGATTAATAAAGCGCCAGGACTAAACGGAAGAGAGCCGTTTAGTTGACGAGGTGGAGGTTCAATCGAGTGTTCGGCGGATGCCTCCCGGTTCGTAAAGTCGCGGAGCCGTAAGATTCTTTCTTAAAACATCGAGGCAACTTGATGCACAAAGGGAAGATAAGCAGTGACTTACTAAAAAACTATGACAATTGAGATAAGGGGGCAGGCTGTCCCCAAAAGATATCTTGCCCCCTTTTCATTCAGGGAGGATATTTAATTATGTGTGGTATCGTAGGATATATCGGAAATTCGGATACAAAGGAAATTTTATTAAAAGGTCTTGAGAAGCTTGAGTACCGCGGTTATGATTCTGCAGGCATCGCCGTTCAGAATGCTGAAGGGATTCACGTCTTCAAAGAAAAAGGCCGCATCGCAGATCTTCGCGGAATCGTTGATGAGAACGTAGCAAGCAACACAGGGATCGGACACACACGCTGGGCGACACATGGTGTACCAAGCCAGGTGAATGCTCACCCTCATCAAAGTACTTCAGGCCGTTTTACAATCGTTCATAACGGTGTAATCGAGAACTACTCACAGCTGAAGCGTCAATATCTTACGGATGTTGAGTTCAAAAGTGAAACGGATACAGAAGTCATCGTTCAACTGATCGAGAAGCTTGTAGAAGAAGGAAATGCTGTAGATGAAGCGTTCCGTCAGACATTGATGCTGCTTAAAGGATCTTATGCAATCGCGTTATTGGATGCTGAAAACGATGAAACAATCTTTGTCGGCAAAAACAAGAGCCCGCTGCTTGTAGGTCTTGGTGAAGGCTTCAACGTTGTAGCAAGTGATGCAATGGCAATGATCCAGGTAACAGATCAATTCGTTGAACTGATGGATAAAGAAATGGTCATCGTGACAAAAGAGAAGGTTGAAATCCAAAACCTGATCGGGGAAGTAATGGAACGTGCTCCTTACACTGCTGAAATTGATGCAAGTGACATCGAAAAAGGAACATACCCTCATTACATGCTGAAAGAAATCGATGAGCAGCCATTGGTGATGCGTAAAATCATCCAGGCATACCAAAATGAGAACAACGAGCTTCACATCGATGAGCCGGTTGTGGGTGCAATGAAAGAAGCGGACCGCATCTACATCATCGCTGCCGGAACAAGCTACCACGCTGGACTTGTAGGAAAGCAGTTCATCGAGAAGAGTGCAGGTATCCCTGTTGAAGTTCATGTTGCAAGTGAGTTCAACTACAATATGCCGCTTCTATCCGAGAAGCCATTATTCATCTTTATTTCTCAAAGCGGTGAAACGGCTGACAGCCGTGCCGTTCTTGTTCAAATCAAAGAGATGGGCCACAAAGCGCTTACGATTACAAACGTAGCAGGATCTACTCTATCCCGTGAAGCGGATTACACACTTCTTCTTCACGCAGGACCTGAGATCGCAGTTGCTTCTACCAAAGCGTATACAGCTCAACTTGCTGTATTGGCAATCCTGGCTCACGTAACAGGCCAGTCTTGCGGTACTGTTCAGGACTTCGATTTGATCCAGGAGCTTGGAATCGTAGCGACTGCTATGGAAGCTCTTTGCGATACGAAGGAAGAATTCGAAGAAATCGCCCGCGAATATCTGTCAACAACACGCAACTGCTTCTTCATCGGCCGTTCCCTTGACTTCTATGTAGGTCTTGAGGGATCACTGAAGCTAAAAGAAATCTCTTACATCCAGGCAGAAGGATTTGCCGGAGGAGAGCTTAAGCATGGTACGATCGCCCTGATCGAAGAAGGCACACCGGTTGTCGCTCTTGCAACGCAGGAAGCTGTAAACCTAAGCATCCGTGGAAATGTGAAAGAGGTAGTGGCTCGTGGAGCGAACCCTTGCATCATTTCCATGAAAGGCTTAGAAGACGAAGAAGACCGCTTCGTCATCCCAGAGGTTAACCCAATGTTAACACCTCTTATCTCTGTCATTCCGTTACAATTGATTTCTTACTACGCTGCCCTGCACCGCGACTGCGATGTAGATAAGCCGCGTAACCTGGCTAAGTCGGTTACGGTTGAGTAAGGAAATATAGATGAAACCCATTACCGCTTTTTTTAGGCGGTAATGGGTTTTTAATTTGGAGACATTCTTCCTCGACCTTCAATGATAAGCATATTGCTTTACCGTATACACGAAAACCCGTATAATCGAAAAAATAACATAAAGGAATCGTTCCTTATGTTGCACCAACACTAAAAGTAACCTGCTGACCGAGTCAGTCCAGGTTACTTTTTTATTGAGAAGGGTACGATAGTAGAAATCGAGCATTGAGGGCAGAGGGTTGATGAGATGATGAAGCATTTACATAGACAACATGTATGGCTGGGGAGGTTTTTGGCATCCGACCCGGGAAGGAAGAGGTTTCAGCAGGCCGGGAAGGCGACGATCAGTTTGATTTCCGCTGTGTTCACGACGCTTTTTCTTCTTAATATGTGGGATTATCCGACAATCACCCCGGCCATCGTTGCAGGTTTGGTCGGCATGCTCGGTGTCATGATCGTGATGGATGACACCGAGGCGAAGAAGAAAGTGACGACGATATTAATCGGGGTATCGGTCACTTTAGGGATCACAATCGGTTCCCTGCTCGCACATTACAGCCTTCTTGTGAATGGTTTGATGGTGCTGGTGATCTTTTCAGCCTTTTACTTTTCAAGGTTTGCGATCCGCTATTTTTCAATGGGGATGGCCGGGTTCATGGCCATCTATATGTCGTTCATCCTTCAATTGGATGCCGCTCATCTAATGTGGTTTTATATAGGGATCGTCATCGGGGCGGTCTATGCATTTGTATACAGCTTTGTCCTCTTCAGGGGATCCGTGCACGTTCTGAGAAGGAGCATGCGTTCCTTTCATATCCAATCGAATCTCACCTTTACGATTCTCATCAAAATGATAGAAGATCCGGAGACTAGCGGGAAGAGAAGGAAGGTTCTCTATCGGAATGTGAACCGCTTAAATGACTATGCACGGATCGTATCTTCGGAAATCAATGATGAGGATTTGAAGAAACTATGGCCAGGTATTGAATCGTCCCAGCTGCGGCTATATGTGTTCGATACGGAGATGCTTGTCCAGACGCTCACGGATTCGCTCCGGCAGCTGAAGGAACTCGACGCATTGGAATCGATTGAAGTGAGGCGCCTGTTGATCTGGGTCATCCGCTCATTGAGGGATGCAGAGGTGCTCGCCCATAATTATGAGCCTCACAATCTGGAGGAAGCGGAAAAAGCGATTCAAGGACTCAGACTGCTTTTGACGGAGCTCCTTAATCAGGAGGATAAACCTAAAGGGGTGTACCTTCTAAGGAGAATCGAATCCATCGCCAATCACGTGCTGGAGGCGGCACTGACGATACAGGAATCGTTGAAAGAACCACGCGCCGAAATGGAAGCTGCTGAAAAAGCAGCTGAGGAAAAAGAGGAAGAAAAAGAAGAAGAACCCGATAAAGACCGGTCACTAAAGCCGCAGACGAGAAAAGGGATTCAGGCGCTGGTCGCCGGGACCCTGGCGATCATCGTCGGCGAAATCATCTCCCCGACCCAGCCGTATTGGGTGCTCCTGACTACGTTTATCATCCAGATCGGTACCGAATCGGTGGGCAGGACATATATGAAAGGATTCCAGCGTTCGGTCGGTACGGTGATCGGTGCGATCATCGGCTTCGGTGCTGCGAGGCTTGTGTCCGGGCAATCCGAACTTGAGGTCTTCCTTTTATTCCTGGTCTTATTTCTGGCTCTTTATTTATTTTCCGTTTCCTATACAATGATGAGTTTATTTATAACGATGCTCATCGCCCTGATGTATGACTTGCTGCTGGGCGGGATCAGCGTTCAACTCATGGGGGCAAGGGTGCTTGATACGATTGCCGGAGCTGTTATCGCCCTCAGTGTATCGGCTTTTGTACTGCCGAAGAAAACCAGGGATAAGGTCGGAGATTCGCTTGATGAGTTCTTTAATGAGCTGGAAAGCTATGTTTCTTCCTATTTAAAGAGCTTTATGAAAACCGAAAGCACGCCCCTTGCCGATCAGGCATTCGACCTTGATCAAAAGCTGCAGGCTGTGAGGGACGAAGCGGCATCGATCCTACAGAGACCGGGGGCGCTGACGAGGTCGGGTATCGGAAGATGGATCACGGTGACGACTGCCATCAATTATTATGCAAAACATCTTTTGGCCTCATCGAACCGAAAAGCGGATCCGAAGGTGACGGAGCACCTGCATGCCATCCTTGATGAAACGGAAAGCAAGCTGATTGGTAACATAGAAACACTGCGCGCACTGTTGAAAGGGACTGAGAGCAAAGGACGGCTCATGAGTCTGAACGGAGAACGTGCTGCAATTGAAAAGCTTGCCCCGAGCAGGCTTCAATCACAATTCGATATTATCCACCATCTCTATTATGTCTGGCGTATCAACCAGTCGATCCTTGCCATCGGAAAGGATGTCGGGGCAGAGGTGATTGAAACAAAAGGAGAAAACGGCTGAGGCTGCTTTCTCCTTTTTACTTCAAGGATTAGTTTACATCGGCTTATCGAAGGGTACAAACTACCATCTGTAAAAAATGTGAGGTGGCAGTTGTGTCAGACAAAAGAAGTTACTTATTTACGAAAGAAGATATGGTCGATCCAGAGGTTGTGCCTCAGTGGGTGATAGAGGAATACAAGAAGTTTCATGAAGTGGTCACGGACAAGACATTCCCATGTTATTTCGGGATGACAGGCGAGAAAAAAGGGGAGCTGCGATACTCCTACATCAGCCATGATGACTGGGAGCATCTCCCCGATACCCTTGAGGAATTCAATTCTCTATTTGATATCCCGGAAGGTGAGCGGCTCATACGCCACGGTTTTTTCCTATTTGTCGAACCTGAGAAAGAAGAGAAGGATATCCCTTATTACAGGGATTATTTCTGGAATATCCTTCAGTTCCTACATGATAAGGATGAGAAACCATGGCCTG
Source organism: [Bacillus] enclensis (assembly GCF_001456935.1). Taxonomy (GTDB): domain Bacteria; phylum Bacillota; class Bacilli; order Bacillales; family Bacillaceae_B; genus Rossellomorea; species Rossellomorea enclensis. Next base: position 14,550 of record NZ_KQ758491.1, read on the forward strand.
AGGATTATCCAGATGACCCCGATCACCATCTATGGGCCTTTTCATTTGCTGAAGAGCCGTATTTCGTTTTCGGCAATACCCCTGCTTATAAGCAAAGGAAAACACGTGACCTCGGTAACAGCCTTGTATTGGGGTTTCAGCCGAGACGAATATTTGAAGGGCTTGAAGGCACCTCCAGGGGAGGAATCATGTCCCGCGAGAAAGTAAGGGAGCGAGTGGAGAAATGGGATGGACTGCCGAAGCATCCGAATATCAGCCACTATGGAGATCCCGAGCACCGAGAATGGAAGCAGTATTTTATCGGTGATGATATAAAACCTATCGAGGGCAAATGTCCGTTTCATCATAAAGCGTAAAAAAGTGTCAGGCAGCGATGCCTGACACTTCTTGTGGGGTTCCCTAATAAATATCCACACTGCCACTGGAGACAGAAGCTTTTACTTCATACTTTCCGTTTCCTGCCGTGCCGGACAGGTCGCCACCCTCTTTGGATTTATTCTTTAATGGAAAGCTTGTGGAAATATCGCCGCTGCTTGCATGCCCATCGAGTTCAAAGTCAGCATCTTCAGGGAGATCCAGGTTTACGTCGCCTGAACTGACATCAAATTCAATATCTCCCGTCAACTTCTTCATCATGATAGAGAGTTCACCGGAAGAAACGTCGCCTTTAAGCGGCCCTTCATAATGTAATAGTTCAACATCTCCTGAACTGAGATCCACCATTCCGTCTTCCGTTTTTAAATGATCGGCAGTAAAGTCACCCGAAGACCCATTATGCCTGAATCGTTTTGTTTCCAGATTTGCAAGCTCAATGTCGCCTGAACCCATTTTTACCGTTAGTTCATCCAGCTTCATTGGAGCGGATTCAGTACCTCCTGTAAAATCGACTTCCCCGGAACCCAGCTCAATGGTCATGCTGCGGTCATAATCTTTTGGGATATAGACGTTGATATCCGACTTGCGATTGAAGGATATCCATTGATACCATTTATGTTTAACCTTGACCTCGATTGCATTTCCCTTTTCTTTCAGGGAGAGCTTTCCTTTCCCGTCGATTTCGACTTTCACCTCATTTGCATCTGTTGGAATGATTTCCGTTTGCCCGCTTTCCAGCATCAGATCAAGTGAATCAATATCACTTGTGACTTCAATTGAATCTCCGGATTTGTTTTCTTTGGCAAACAACGATGTCTGATCATTTAAGATGGTGTAAAGTGCCCCTAACGCCAATAGTGCAATGATAACAGCAAAGATGTTTTTCATCTAGATCCCCTCACTTTGGTTTGATTTTCCAATTTATATTATCATTTTAAGCGAAGAATCCCTTTCCAACAATGACGCTGCAGGATTATTTTTCACTCGGACTTAAGGCGTATTGGATAGCGAGCAATGCTTAGCGAAAAGAGAAAAAGATATTTTTCTTGGGTTATTCTGATTTATAATCAAAATGAATCTGTCATTACCAGAGGAGAGGATCATTCATGTCCGTTACAGTTGGAAGAGCTACTGAAGAAGAAATTACCGAGATTTATGAACTGGCAGGGGTTAACCGAGAAGAGGCAACAGGAATTCCTTTTGAAAATCATAAGGAAGAAATGATAAAGGCTTATGAGCACTCCAAAAAATTTGGTGCTTATTTTCTTGCTGCCAGAATAGAGGGACAGTTGGCAGGCTGGGTCCAGGTAGATAAAAGCACCGATTGGATAAGTGGAAAAGAAATCGGATGGATCAATGATGTGTACGTAAAAAAATCATTTCGCTGCAAAGGCCTGGCTTCATCCTTATTGAGACAGGCAGTAGAAGAGCTGAAAGAGATGAACTATGATGAAGTCCGTTTAAATGTCTACAGCAGCAATGAGCAAGCGATAAAGCTGTACGAAAAAATGGGGTTCCGAGATTTAAATAAATTTATGAAGCTTGATTTGTGAAAATAATTCGGGAAAAAGTTTTAAGCGAAGAAAAATCCGAACAATCATTTGATATTCTTTTAAGGAGAATTCGAATGAGTTCGGATTTTTTAGTATATGGGTCTTTCAGTTAACGATTACTTGGCGATGAACATCTGGGTCCAGTACATACCCTGACTGTCATCCTTGGCAATTCCGACACCGATATGAGTCAGCTGTCCGTTCAGGATGTTTTTCCTGTGGCCGGGACTGTTCATCCAGGCGTTTACAACTGATTCGGGAGTCTTTTGACCAACTGCAATATTTTCTGCTGCAGATGAATATTGGACCCCGAAATTCTGCATCATTTCAAATGGAGATCCGTAAGTCGGAGAGGTATGTGAAAAATAGTCCTTATCTTTCATATCCTCTGATTTCATTTCAGCCACGTTAGAAAGTTCTCCATCTGTCTTAAGTTCGCCAAGTCCGTTCTTTTTGCGTTCCTGGTTCGTTAAGTCGATTACCTGTTTCACAAATCCGCTTGCCTCTGAAGGCTGAGCTTCTTGAGTTTTCTGTTGAGTCTGGCCGGCCGGCGGTTCTGGTTGTGCTTTGTTTGGTTCCTGAGCATTTTCTCCGCCCTGCTGGGTGAAATCTTCACCCGGATCTAAGTGGGTGAACTCTCGTAACTGTCCATTAGGGTCAATGGGGGCCATGAAGCGGTGAAGAGCATTTTGATTACCTTCGTTTACATTATTTCCGTTCATATCAGCCATTCTGTCCTGATTTAAATCGGTACGAGGTCTGTCTGCATTTTCAAAGTTCACAGGGTCATAGCGTACGTTTTGAGTATCGGTGAGGTTGTCATCCCCGTTATTCGTATTGCATGCCGTTAACAGCATAAGGGGAATCATTGTGCATATGCTTAACCATTTAAAATGTTTTTTCAAGTCATTTTCCTCCAGTTGTTTTTACTGCATTTTCCCGTCCGGTGCCGGTCGAGACAGTTCTTAATATTTGCACCCGGGATGAGGGGTATGCCGTGAAATATGTGGGAAATGGGGAGGAAAAGACGTTCTGAGATTGTATGGAATTCCCGGAGTGGTGCCTGGCTCAAAATGGGGAATTTGAGCCAGGCACAAAACATATGATTTGAGCCAGGAACAAAACACATGATTTGAGCCAGGCATCAATTATCAACTGGATCCCGGCGCCGATGTATCTGGTACATTAGATCACTTTGTACCAGGTACGAAGCGTTGGTAGTTATCAGGTACAAGGTATCAAGGTTGTGCCAGGGACAAAACGGCCGATTTGTGCCAGGGACAAAATGCCTCGTTTGTGCCTGGCACCACGCATTGGCAGGACATTTGATACTTATAAAAAGGGGATTGCCAACCACCAATCGAATACATAAACAACCATGTTAAATAAGGAGGGTTCATCATGACGGACAGAAAAAGGCTTCGGGACCTCGGTGTGGAAATCGGTTCTTTTCCATGCGGACCGGATAACAGTATCACGGATATTGGCGGGGTGAAGGTGGGGCATCAAACGCTTCATTATGAGAAAGATGGGAGGGTGGTCCGGACAGGAGTGACAGCTATATTGCCCCATGGAGGGAATCTATTCAGGGAAAAAGTCTTTGCAGCGAGCCATGTGATCAACGGGTTTGGTAAAACCGCGGGCACGATCCAAATCGAAGAGCTGGGACTGCTGGAGAGTCCGATCATGCTGACGAATACACTTTCAGTCGGTGATGTCATGAAGGGGACCGTAGAGTTTTTGATGGAGCGGTGTCCAGAGATTGGAGACACGACAGGGACGGTGAATGTATTTGTCGGTGAGTGCAATGATGGATACCTGAATGATATCCGGGGGCTTCATGTGACTGCGGACGATGCATGCAAGGCGATTAGAAATGCCCGTTCAGGATTGGTGGAGGAAGGATGTGTCGGGGCGGGGACCGGGATGCTTTGTCTTGGGTATAAGGGAGGCGCCGGGACAAGCTCGAGGCGATGCACCGTTGGAGCGGATGAATATACTGTAGGAGCATTAGTAGTGGCTAATTTCGGCAGGCGGCGGGATCTTTCCCTCTATACCGGCCTCCCGAAGGAAGAACAGGAGGTCCCTGACGGATCGATTATGATCATCCTCGCGACAGACGCCCCAATGAATGATAGACAGCTCAAGCGGCTGGCCAAGCGGGCTTCATTCGGCCTGTCCAGAACCGGATCGTATGCTGCGCACGGGAGCGGTGATATTGTCCTCGCCTTCTCCACTGCCCATAAGGTCCCGCATCAACCGGACGAGTCCAATACAACCACTTATCCGTTCATCAAAGAAGACGGAGAGCTCATTTCTACCCTGTTCGAAATGGCTGTTGAGTGTGTCGAAGAAGCGATTTGGAATGCCCTGGCCAAGGCAGAAACAACCACCGGAAGGAATGGCCGGCTTGTGGAAGCCATTCCGCCGGAGCTGCTTGCCGGTTTAAGGAAATAAGGAAAAGGGAAATGGTATCCTGCCTTTAAAATGACTTTTTCCCAGGGAAAAGAGGAAAGATAAGATGAAGGTTGAAGAATGAAAGGAAGTGAAACGATGAATTACACACCGCTGCCTCTCTCTTTTTACGAGCAGCCGACGCTGGAACTGGCGCAGGGCTTATTAGGATGTGTGCTCGTGAAGGAAACCGAAGAAGGAATCGCTTCGGGTTATATCGTGGAAACAGAAGCGTATCTCGGTCCGGAAGACAGGGCCGCCCACAGCTTTGGCAACCGCCGGACAAAACGGACGGAAATCATGTTCCATGAAGCCGGCCGGGTTTATACATATTTGATGCATACCCATTGCCTTGTGAATGTTGTCGCTGCAGAAATCGGGGTGCCGAATGCCATCCTGATAAGGGCAGTGGAACCGCTGGAGGGACTCGACTTAATGAAAGAGAGAAGGAAGGGCCATCCGATGAAAAACTGGACGAGCGGCCCGGGTAAATTGACGAAAGCATTAGGAATCACGATGGGGGATTATGGAAGGTTCTATACTGAACCCCCGCTTATCATAACAGAAGGATATAATCCGCCTGAGATTGCCGCCGGTAAAAGAATTGGAATCGATAACTCCGGGGAAGCAAAAGATTATCCGTGGCGCTTCTGGGTGAAGGGAAATCCTTATGTCTCCAGATGAACAACCAGATTCTAAATTTTCAAATAAATAATAGAAAAATAATCCCAATGTACTAGTTTTATGGTATATTTTACTTAATAAGACCTTATTCTACATAAAATGATACATTTCGCATTGGGAGCTGTGAACCTGACTGATAGATGGGCGCTTGCATTCAGGGGAGCTAGTGGCGCAACCGACCACATACGAAGGAATTTACGTTCTTTCATGTGGTCTTTTTTTATGCCGTGCAAACGTCCAAAAACTCTTAACAAAGAAAGTACAGGGGATTTATGAATATTTTTACGATTTTTCAAAATGACTATATCTATCATGATTATCAGCCGTTATTCATGATGGGGCATACCCCGTCGGTTTATGGATATGAGGCGCTGATGAGGAATACCCATAAGGAAAATCCTGAAACGCTTTTCCAGACAGCGATGAGGGCGAACATCTTATATAAGCTGGATACCTTGTCAATCACAAAGGCAATCGAGGGTTTTCTCTGCCATCAAAATGGAAGCGGGAAGCTATTCGTGAATGTCTATGTGACAACACTTTTACATCCAAGCTTCCACACTTACTTCGATCATCTTATGGTAAGATACCCCGGAGCACGCGGCCGGTTGATCCTGGAATTGAATGAATCGACTCCGGACGAACTTTGGCAGAACCCTTTATTGGAGAGAACGTTGAAAAGCCTTAAACGATACGATGTTTTATATGCTATTGATGATTTCGGACAAGGGACGGCCTCGATAAAGAAGTCCATCGAATTTGAACCCGATATCATTAAGCTTGATCGGTATTTTGCCAAAGAGCTTGCCCGGAGTAAAAGGAAACAGAGATTCATCTCTTTCTTTCAACAATTTTACGGAAATGATGCAATCATTATTTTGGAAGGAATTGAACAGGAAGAAGATATGCTGGCAGCCATGGAACTTGGCATCACCATCGGACAGGGATATTTTCTCGGGAAGCCGAGTCAGCTGCTTGCATAATAATAAAAAGGCAGAAATAGGAGTTGTCGGGGAACGGAAACTTCATATGAAATGAGATTGTTTTAATTGAAATAAAATTGAAAAAATTTACATCTTCCTTTAAACTGAAGAAAAAAGAAAAAAGGGGATCCCGATGAGATACTTGAAGTTTCCGCTTAAATTTGTATTTTATTATTTTCTTGGCTTCATCGGCATCATAGCCATCAGCGTTGCTCCTCAATCCATGAGAGAAAGGGGACTCTACAACTTTATCGGCTATTCCGAAGAAGCGGTTAAGTTCTTCTTTGCATTTTGGAATAAAGAAAATTGGAGCTATACCTATAAAGGCTATACGGAACATTTTATGGATATGCTGTGGGAACCGTATCTTTATTCGCTGCAGGTATTGGGAGGGGCTTTGGCAATCGGCTTGGGCTTTGCATTTATTTTGACTGTCTTTACGGTTTTTCTTCCCCGTTGGCTGTCATCGCCGATTAAGAAGCTGCTGAATTTGCTTGAAACGGTTCCTGACCTCATGTTTGCCTTCCTGCTTCAGCTGTTCATTGTCTTCATATTTAAGAAATTCGGCTTCGAGCTCATGCAGTTCACGGAACTTGGGGATGAAAAAATCTATCTCGCACCGATGATCACCCTCTCCATCATCCCGATGATCTCGTTCTTTCGAATCCTGCTCCTGATCACAGAAGAAGAACTCCTGAAACCACATATAGAATTTGCGCAAAGTAAAGGGATGTCCAAAGGGAGAATCCTGCTGTCCCATGTCTTTAAGAATATTTCACCCAGCCTGTTTTACCATGGGAAAATCATTATTTGGGGCATGCTCTCAAGCTTGTTTGTCATTGAAACGATTTTCAATATGAGAGGAATCACTTATTATATCGTCCAGGATTTCAGGCCGATGGTGATTGCCATTTCTCTTCTCCTGATCTTCACACCATTCTTTGTCGTTTATCAAGGAGTATATCTGTGGGTGAACACTTCAGGCAGTGAAGATGATACCAAATATAAGAAAGATAAAGCCAAGTGGACGGAATGGAAGGTCTGGGGGTGGCTCAATTCACTCAGAAAATTGTGGTGGCAACATATGCACAACCCTAAGTTTGCTTTAGGATGCAGTGCATTGTTCATCATGATGATTTACAGCTTCCTTTATCCTTTATTAAAGGAGAATCCAATCCATTACATCAAATATATGAAAAATGATGAAGGGCGGATCGTTTCCGGTCCTCCGCATGAACCGTCGAACCAAATGATACTGGGATCGGATATTTACGGCTACAGCATTATGGATCAATTGATTGTCGGGGCAAAATATACGCTGCTGTTTGCTTTGATTGTAGCAGTCCTAAGGGTCGTAGGCGGGTTTTACTTAGGGATATTCTATCATTTTCATTTAAAGGAGAGCAGGAAGAACTGGCTTGACCGATTGGTTGATTCCATTCACTTTCTTCCCCTCAGCCTGATTGCTTATCTGCTATTAAGACCCGTTTTGTGGGGACTGCCTGTCCTCGGATGGGATAACTCGATGTTCGAGCGGCTTGTATTTGAGGCCATGGTCCTTACAATCCTTGTGCTGCCGTTGACCACGATATTGATCGGGAATGAATTGAAATTGATAGGGAAAAAGGATTTTGTGCTTTCCGCAAAACTATTGGGAGGGGACAATAAGCATTTGCTCTGGACACATTTATTCCCTCACCTTGCACCAAGATTGTTCATTATCTTCGGCCAGCAGTTCATCCAGACTTTATTGATCCTCGTTCACTTGGGACTCTTCCACCTTTTTCTCGGGGGAACGATCATCTCGGGCGGCGACATGCCTGATCCTCCGAAGTCAGGTACATTTGAATGGTCAGGGTTGATAAGCTCTGCAAGGTATTCACTGATGACAGGGAAATACTGGATTGTCCTTGCCCCGCTTGCAGCTTTCATGATCGCTATCATCGCGATGCAGCTAATCGTCCAGGGAGTGAAGGAAATCCAGCAGAAAAAAGTGGGTGTGCTTGTGAACAACACACCGATCAAAAGCAAAAAGAAGCGTATGAAAAAGAAAGAGTACCATCCGGTCATGGATGATTTCAAATTGACGAATCATCAGAATTTTAAAGGGTAAAAGGAGTTGTGAAAAATGAGCGCTAAGAGTCCGAAGCTTCCTTTGACGGATGAAGAAAGAAGTTCCTTGCGCCGTGAAAAAATAAGATTGAAGGAAATCAACACATTTTCCCCGGCAGAACTGGGAGAAAGACTTGGAATCCCGCTTGAAAGAGCCCGGTATCTGGTCGGGATGTCTATTTTCCAGCAGGTTCCTTCCATCGGTCCGAACATGGCCCATAACGTCGTCGAAGATTTGCAGTTTTATACATTTGAAGAGATCAAGGATGAAAAAGGGGAAGACCTCATTATCGCACTCGAGAAAAAATACGGAGTGTGGATGGATCCCTGTGTAGAAGATTCCTTACGTTGTGTCGTCCACCATGCCCGGCATCCTGAAAGTGAGAAGAATTGGTGGGACTTCACGGCCGAAAGAAAAGCATACAGGGCTGAACACGGCTATCCCACCGACCGGCCGACAAAGGCTTGGGACGCGGTGAAGAGATAAAATAAAGCAGATATGAACATGTCTTATAAGGCATGTTTTTTCTATGGGTCAATTTGCAGACGGCCTAACCTGACTTACCGACTAAATAATCTAAAAATTTAAAAAATAACTAGTTCTTTTCATCTGTTTTTACTCGAATCTGCTGACAAGCTGTTATACATGTGTTAAAACATATAAAACCATAAAAAGAAATTAATGGTAAAAAAGTCAGGGAGGCTGTTTAAGTGAAAGGAAAACTTCTATTAAAATCAGTTTTTATTGGAGCATTAGGTCTTGCAATGATGACACCAGGTGCAATCGCCCATGACGTATTAGATGACATTTCCATAGAAAAAGGCGAGGGTGCAGGATCAGAAGCCGTGATCCCGCAGCTTGAAGGCAGCAAGAATCTCAGCGGATGGCATGAAGTAGCAGCGGTTCAATTGGAAGAGAAAGATGGGGTTCAAAACAATACGGCTGATGTCTATGCACATAACGGCTTTGCCTACGTTGGCACTCATACTAAGAATGGAGGCAACGGGGGCGTTCGTGTATTTGATCTCAAAGATCCGTCCAACCCCGAGGAAGTAGCGGTTTTTGCCGATGAAATTCCAGGTACATGGACAGAGAAGGTCATCGTGAAGAAGGTAAATACGAAAGATTTTAATGGAGACTTGGCAGCAGTCAGTGTTCAACAGCTTGATCGCAGCAACCCTGACTCTGTAGGAGGCGTCCTTCTTTATGATGTTACGGACCCCAAACATCCTGAAAAGCTTGGATTCTGGGCGGTGGATAAGAGAGCACCGGGGACCCATGAATTATATCTGGCCAAGCAGGGAGACCGTGCTTTTGTCCTGGCGGCAAGTAACTATGCCGACTATTATACACACGGGGAGAAGAAGGATTTCTCTTTGATTGATGTGAGCGATCCATCTAACCCTGAAACCATCTATGAATTTGATCCCCGTCAGCTTGAAGAGGTTCCAGCTGACTTTAACGGCTATCACTGGGAAGCTCCGGATGGAAAGACTCGTCCGGTCTTCAATCACAGCGTTATGACAGATGAAAATGCAAAGACTGCTTTCTTATCCTATTGGGATCTCGGAACAATCATGCTGGACATCAGTGATCCGGATCACCCTGAATACCTGGGACGAACGGAATATGCCTCGGATCAGCAGGGATCTGCACATTCAGCGCAGGTTGCCAAGGGAGGAACGGTCCTGATTGAAACGAGAGAAGTATACGCTCCAAAACGTGAGGGTTACGAAGAGTCCTATGGATACACGAGGATCTTTGATATCAAGGACAAAACAAATCCTAAGCTCTTAAGCAATTTCAAGACAGATCTTGTTGATAATGTAGAAGACGGGGTAACATTCGCAAATACTGTCCATGACCCGAAAGTTGTCGGGAATACCCTTTATTTATCCCACTATGCAGGCGGCGTAAGAGCGGTGGACATTACCGACCCGGCAAAACCATCAGAGATTGGGCGCTACGTTCCAGAAAACTCGTTTATCTGGGGTGTGTTCGCCGACCGGAACTATATTCTTGCCTCAGATATGGGGTCAGGCTTGAAAGTGCTTCAAAAAAGTAATAAACCTGAGTGATAAATAGTAGTTGATGGCTTCACGATATAGTATCGTGGAGCTTTTTTAGTAAGGGAATTACGATTTAATATGAAAGAAGTCAAAAGTTTTTGTGATTTAAAATGTCTCCTATATAATCAATTCATATAAGAAAGGAGAGGATAGGATGGATTATGCAATCGTAACGGGTGCCACCAGGGGACTGGGGGAGTCAATCGCAAAGCTCTTCATTGAAAAAGGGATTTCACTCATCAATATTTCAAGATCGGATAATGAGGCACTAAAATCGATGTGTGAAGGAGAAGGAGTCTCTTATGAGTTCGTGCCATGCGATCTTTCCAATCCCGATGAAACCGGGAAGGCAGCGAAGAAGGCAGGAGAAAAAGTATTGGAAGCCAACGCCGAACGAGTCTTTTTGATTCAAAATGCCGGAGTGGTGACACCTATCAATCCATCGGGGCAGGTGGAGAATGCCGAGCTTGAGACAAGTGTGAACGTCAATCTGCTGTCCCCCATGATTGTTACAAATGAAATGCTGAAAGCCTTGCAAGGAACTGATAGAAGCAAGCTGATCATGGTCAATGTGAGTTCCGGGGCGGGGAGCAGGCCAGTCTATGGGTGGAGTACCTATTGTTCCACGAAGGCCGGCATCAATATGCTGACCGAAACCGTCAGTCTTGAGCTTTCGAAAATGGGCAGCCGCCACAAAGTGATTGCGTTCAGTCCGGGAGTGATGGACACGGATATGCAGGGCACCATCCGTTCTTCTTCTGAAGAAGCTTTCGCAGATGTAGAAAACTTCAAGCGATACAAGGAGCAGGGGATGCTGAGAGGTGCGGATACAGTAGCTGGCGCCCTTGTGGATCTTGTAACGGAAACAGATGTGGAGTCCGGCAAATTGTATCACGTGAATGACTTGTTATAAAAAGAAAAAGAGACAAATCCTTAATCGGTTTTGTCTCTTTTTATGTTATGAGCGTGCGGTGCTTGCCTTTGGTGCTTTTGCCCGCGTGAACTTCGGCAGGGCAAAGCGGATCGCGGCCAATCCGCATACTGCTGTCAGGATCGGATAGAAAGCATATGGAATGATGCTCAGTGGTGAAATACCTGCTGTTTCTGCGACGAGCAGCGCCTGGGCTCCATAAGGGATCAGGCCTTGCACGGAGCAGGAGAAGATATCGAGAATACTTGCCGATTTACGTGCGTCGACACCGTAATTATCACCGATTTCTTTCGCAAGCGGACCCGCAATGATGATAGAGATTGTATTATTCGCCGTGCAAAGATTCGTTGAGCTTACAAGTCCTGCAGTTGCAAGCTGGGCTCCTTTTGGCGAGCGGATCTTGCGTGTTGCAAGATAAAGCAGCGCCTGAATGCCGCCATTATACCGGATCAGTTCTACAACGCCTCCGATCAGGACGGAAAGAATGACGATCTCTGCCATACCTGTCATTCCGTCAGCGACGCTTCCAAAATAGCTCGAAAGGGTAAAGCTTCCATCGGCTAACCCGATGATACCTGAAAGAACGATGCCTCCGAATAACACCACGAACACATTTAGTCCTGCCAATGCCCCAATGATGACACCGAGATAAGGGAGGATCTTCACCCAGTCATACGTCCCTGCCTCAACCGCAGACTGATTGCCTGCCGTGATAAAGAACAAGATGACCATCGTCAGGATGGCAGCAGGCAGGACGATGAAGAAATTCACTTTGAACTTATCTTTCATTTCTGTTTTCTGCGTGCGCACTGCCGCGATTGTTGTATCGGAAATGAAGGAGAGGTTATCACCGAACATCGCACCCCCGATGACTGTTGCCATGGCAATAGGCATGCTGATGTCAGTGCCGTTGCTGATTCCGACACCGATCGGCGCAAGCGCTGCGATCGTACCCATTGAGGTCCCCATGGATAATGAAACAAATGCTGCTATGATGAACAAACCAACGATAATCAAGTTTTCCGGAAGTACAGATAAAGCCAGGTTCACCGTTGAATCAACGGCACCCATTTTTTCAGCTACTCCGGAGAATGCCCCTGCTAACAGGAAAATGAACACCATGATCATGATATCTGGGTGTCCCGCCCCTTTAGCGAAGCGTTCCACTTTTGCATTCAGTGACTCTTTACGGTTCATAAGCAGTGCCGCTACGGCTGCGATAATAATGGAAACGAGTACCGGGAATGCGTAGAAATCACCTGAAATGATTCCCGCACCGAGAAACAGTGCAACAAATATGACTAATGGCAGTAACGCCAGAAGATTTCCTTTTTCGTTAAACATTTGAACAACTCCTTTGGCATATGGTGTTGGAAAATAAAAAACCTCTTCTTGGGTAAGAAGAGGTTTCCATTAAAAGAAACTCTCCCCTTATCTTTCAAGCATCATGCTTGCTGGATGTGGCACAGCACTCAAAATGAGTCCGCTGCCGAGACATCACAGGGCCAGTCCCTCCGTCTCTCTGGATAAGAAGAATACGTTTATATTCATTTAAAAATTATACTTACATACTTTAAGGCGTTTAAGAGAAAAAGTCAAACGTAAATTTGTCCGTATTCTTTTAATGGGACTATAAAAGATTTCCAGTCCATTCAATCCAATCCGGGGAAGCCCTATGCTAACAGGATCCTTTATAATGGACGAAAGAAGCAGGGTCTTTTTTTATCCATAAAAAGGATTTACAATCTTCTAAAATAGGTCTAGTATTATAGGGATAAAAAAACATCTGGGGGATACGGAAGTGGAAAAAACGGTGCGTAATCAAGTCTTTACTTTGCAAGGCTTTTATTTTTTGACTTTTTTTGGGGTGGGCAGTCTATACCCGCTGTTAAGCGTCTATTTAAGTGAAAGTGTCGGTTTGAACGGCTACCAGATCGGGACCATCATGTCGATCGGACCCATCATGATGATCTTCTTTCAGCCGGTCTGGGGGATGGTGAGCGACTCGACAAACCGTCCGACCCAGGTACTCTCTTTTACGTCACTTGTTGCGGGGATTTTTGCACTGGGATACCTGGTGACTGACCTGTATTACGGTATTCTCCTGACAGCCATCCTTGTCGCTGTTTTCCAGAGCGCGATCATACCCGTTTCTGACAGTATCAGCCTGAAATATACGAGTAAAGTGAAATATAATTATGGAAATATACGATTATTTGGTTCATTGGGCTTTGGTGTCGCGGTATATGTGATGGGAAAACTGTCCGAAGGGTTCATCGGCCCGACTATCATTTTCTATACATTCTTCATATGTCTGGTGCTGTCGGCTGTACTTGCTTTCCGGTTCCCAAAGGAACGAGCCTCGGCCAAGCTCGATTTGAAAGCGGGTATGAAAGAATTGTTCGGACTGAAAAAATTCCTCATATTCCTGGTCGTCACCTTCATGGTATTCGGACCGAACCTCGCCAATAATACATACTTCGGATTATTCGTCGAAGATTCGGGCGGGACATATGCAGGGATAGGGCTCGCATTCTTGATTGCTGTATTATCGGAAGTTCCCTTCATGAGAATCGCAGGCAGCTGGATCGACAGGTTCGGACTTTTGTCGGTCGCAGCCCTCGCAGGAGCTGCCTCAATGATTCGCTGGCTCTTTTATTTCACTGAACCGAGCCTGTGGCTTGTATACAGCTCTGCTGTCATGCAGGGTCTTGCAATCGGTTTGTTCGTCCCGGCAGGCCTCCGTTATATCCGGGAAATTACGCCCGCTCACATCACCGCAACAGCCGTCACGATTTATTCGGCGATCGGAAACGGACTCGGCAACTGGTTCAGCACGTTTGTGGGAGGCTTTATCCTGGAGACCTTCTCCATCTACGCCGTGTATCTATTCTTCGCCTTCCTGTCCATGATCGGCATCCTCCTTTGCTTTGTCTTGATGAAAGAAGAAAAAAAGCAGGCACTGGCCTATTAAGGAGAAGAGGCTGGGACAAAATGATTTAGTCTAAGTAAAACCCGAACTAGTTTGCACGAGGTGAGGCAAATTAGTTCGGGTTTTTAATTTGTTAATTATACATTTAGGGTTTAGTTCAATCAGCGGTTGATTGGAGTGCAAGACGAAGACTCCTAATCGAAAAGCGGAGGGGCTTTGCTCAGAGGCGTGTGGCATAAGGCGAATCGACCAAGAAGGCGTTCTTTGCCTTCTTGGTCGGTTTGACTTATGACATGTGCCTCTAAGCCCTGCAGCTGGACAGGTGTGACCCCGCAGGCTTGCCGAGGAGCCTCACGGGCTACCCGCGGAAAGCGAAGTCTTGCACGGAAATCATTAGCGTTGTTTAGAATTCACTCTAAAATTGATTAAGTTTTGACCAACCTCTTTTAATGGCAGAAAAGGTATTTAACGAAGTGACATCAAATTAATAGATAAAGAAAATGAAAAATGTGTCGAGAAGAGGAGAAGAATATGCAAGATAAAATCAATCTTATTAAAGAGAAGATACCGAACTTCATCATCCGCAATTACTATAAAAATGAACAAGGTCAGAATAATGATGTGTTGATCATCAATGACGAATGGGTTTTCCGTTTTCCAAAGTATAAAGGGGGGATCGAACAGCTGAAGAAAGAGACAGTGATTCTGGAGAGTGTCTCAACAAAGCTCTCCATCCCTGTACCGAAGCCGGAATTTCAATCCTTTCAACCGGAAGAACCGGGACAGGTTTTTACAGCTTACCGCCTTTTACCCGGATCTCCATTATGGAGAGAAGATATGACAGGCCTTGACGATACAGGGAGACGGCAGGCAGCAGGGGACATGGCTGTATTCCTTAAAGAACTGCACAGCATTCCCGCGGACACTGTACTCAGCCCGGCTCAACAGAATCCGGTCGTTGAAGAAATGGAAGATTTGTATAGAAGGCTGGAGACAAAGGTATTTCCGTTTATGAAACAGGAGGCGATTGAAGAAACGAAAAAGCGCTTTACTGCTTATTTCAGGTCCTTTCAATCTGCGGAAGCAAGTATCGTGCACGGGGATTTCGGATGCTCGAATATTCTATGGGAGAATGAGAGGGTATCCGGCATCATCGACTTCGGCGGGGCCGGTATCGGGGACCCTGCCTATGATGTGGCGGGGATATTAGCGAGCTATGGTGAAGAATTTATGAATATGATGATTCCTCATTATCCTGAAATAATTTCATTTCAAGAGAGAATCCATTTTTACAAGAGTACGTTTGCACTGCAAGAAGCATTGTTTGGTGCAGAAAACGGAGACAGGCAAGCTTTTGAAAGTGGACTGGCAGGGTATAGAAAATAGTTTTCGGAAAAAATTTTATCAGAAAAGGTTTGAATTTTCTCAACAAGTGGTACAAATACGGTAAGAAAATTATAATCAATTAACTTAAATAGATCGAGCCATAGGCCACTAATTATAAAAGGAGACAATTCAAATGAATAACAACTTCGTGTACTCGAAAAATTATGCAAACCTTGGAGATAAAATTGAATTCAAACGTAAGAAGCATATAGTAAACGGAGTGGTGACCACTTTAAGAGAAAACACCGTCATCATTAAAGTAGATAATGAGACTGCCAAGAAACTGGATCTTCCAGATAACCAGACGGTTGTCGCCCATAAAAATTACGTCATCGTCGAAAGAGCAGAGAATGACACACAGCCGGTATTCGTTTATGACGGCTGGAACAGTGCGTTAAAAGCATAAGTAAGAAGAAGGCTGACCCCGAATCTGCGGGGTCAGCCTTTTCTTTATTGTTTATTCAGATTCAGCCTTGCTGCATACTCCTCGACCATTTCAACGGTCACTGTTTTCCTCTGCGGAACGACTCCCTGTCGTGCAAGGGTGTTGATTTCCCGGGTTGCCTCGTTGATCCGGTCTGTCGTAAAAGCCTCGCCGGCCTGACAAAGCTTCACCGCTTCATCGATCGCCCTCTCCCGTTCTTCGTCCAGTTTCATAAACTTTTGTACAAGCTGGTTTTGCCTGGTTGAATGTTTAGTGATGTCTTTATGTACACTCATGGTCTCATTCCTCTCAGTCCGTTAATTTTCTATGTCTTTATTATGCTTTTATCTGATGGAATTGGCAATGCCGGTTTTATACAACGCAGTTGATTTCCGTGCAAGACTTCGCTTTCCGCGGGCGGGCGGTGAGCCTCCTCGTCGCTGGGCTCCTGCGGGGTCTCACCAGCACCGCTTTTCCCGCAGGAGTCTGCGTCTTGCACTCCAATCAACTGCTGGAACGAACTAAAACAAACAGTTTCCTCAATCAATCATTAGATAGGTATATCTGTCATTCAGGACGAATATGAATGAAAATCCGCCAACCCGCACTAAAATATACCAATTATGTTATTGACTTGAACCTGTTGTTTTAGTAGTTTCAAAGTAAGTGAGGGGAAGGGGGAGTCTTGTTGGCAGCTATTATCGTACGGACAATTTTTCTGAGCGTACTTTGGGGGACGTATATCTACGATTCTTCTCAAAATTCCATTTCGATGATTGTGTTGATGTTGATCTGTTCTCTTTCATTTGCACTCTTCTTCATCACACCTGTTTCAAGGCACAGGCTCTTCCTTTACATATGTCAGACCCTGCTGCTTCTGATTTCAAGCTTAGTGAGCCCGGAACCGCTGCTGGCCTGGTGCATCTTCTGTTATTTCCATCTTGAAGCAAGCATCCAGCTTCTTCCCGGAACATACCGGATGTTCATGTATAGTGGCATTCTTTTCTTTGGGATTGAAGCTTTTCTTTTTTGGGATTCCTATACACCTGCTGTCATCCCTTTCTTCGCCATGTTCTTCTTTATGACATGGAAAGTGAATGAGGGGAGTCATGATTTGAAGGAACAAAGAAATCTTTATGATCAGCTGCTCGGAGAATACAGGAAGCTGAAAAGAGTGCTGTATGTTACGGAGCGGAATTCAAAAGCCGAGGAAAGGACGAGGATTGCAAGGGAAATCCATGATTCTGTCGGTCACAACTTGACGGCACTCCTGATGAAAATCGAGATGTTATCCATTCAGCATGGCCGTTCCCTTTTCAAAGAAATAAAAAACCTTGCCGCAGACAGCCTGGATGAAACAAGGGAAGCGGTGAAGGCGCTGAAAGAAGGGGAAATCGAAGGAATCCAATCTGTCATCCAGTTGATCAGGAAACTGGAATCGGAAAGTGCCGTCATGGTTGAGCTGACGACCCAGCAGGGGGTGCTCTCAACCCGGCTGTCGAACAAACAGAATATTGCGGTGTACCGCTGCATTCAGGAAGGGATAACGAATGCCATGAAACACAGTTCCGTTAAGGAAGTGAAGGTGATGCTCGGCAAGACGGCGCTCGGGCATCTTCATTTTAAAATCACCAATCAACTCGATGATGTCCGTCCCTTCCAAATGGGCTTCGGATTAACCAATATGAAAGAACGGGTGGAGGAGCTTGGCGGCAGGCTTGAAATCCATCAAACAGATAAAGAATTCATACTGAGAGGGGCGTTCCCGGTGGAAGAGGTGGCGACGGCATGAAAAGGATCTTATTGGTTGAAGACCAGGGGATCGTAAGGCAGGGTCTGAAAATGATGATTGAACAGGACGACGCGTTAAGGGTCGTTGCGGAAGCTGAAAACGGATGTGAAGCCGTCGATCAAATGGGTATTCATGTCATTGATTTGGTTGTGATGGATATCCGCATGCCTGAAATGAATGGGCTGGAAGCGACCCGGCTCATAAAAAGACAATGGCCACAGGTGAAAATCCTTATTTTGACCACTTTCAATGATGATGAATATGCATTGCAGGCGTTAAAAGAAGGAGCAAACGGATTCCTGCTGAAAACCTCTCAAGGGGATAAGCTGATCGGTTCCATACACAGCTGCTTGAAAGGCGGCATGAGCCTGCAGGATGAAGTAGCAGCGAAAGTAGTGCCCAAACTGCTGTTCCGTAAGAAAAACCCTGAAGCAGATCATCCTTTGACCGAAAGGGAGTTGTCAGTCACCCGGCTGGTGGGACAGGGGTGGACGAATAAAGAGATAGCCGGTGAGCTTCATTTATCCGTCGGCACCGTAAAAAATCACCTGACCCAGATTCTTCAGAAACTGGAACTCCGGGACCGGACACAGCTGGCTATATATGCAGTCAAACATGACATCGCCTGACTGACCCGATCATGGGCCGGTCATTTTTTTGCGCTTTTTTGAAGGTTGTTTTCTAAAAAGTTGTTGCTTTTGAAAAATTTGATTGCAGCCTGAATATAGCTTGTAGACGTGCTCTTTTCGAACTCAAGTTCAAACAATAATTGGACAGACAAGCTGAAAATACCATCTGTAAAACAACAAACTATGCGAAAAGAACTATTCTTAAAAAGTGACGGAGGTCATACCGATTCCGGCAAAGTAGTGACAGAGGTAAGTGTGAGGATTCAATAATACGAAATACAATAAGAGTATAAAGGACAGAGGGGCTGATTTGATGCTGGAAGTGGTGAACCTTTCAAAACGTTTCAAGAAAAATAAAGCGGTGGATAGTGTGAATCTCTTTTTGGAGAAAGGAGAAACAGTGGGGCTTCTCGGGCCAAACGGAGCCGGGAAATCAACGACGATTTCCATGATTTCTTCACTCATTTCCCCGACAGAAGGAGATGTAAGGCTGCATAATGACAGCATCCTTCAAGAGACGGGTAAGCTTAGAAAGGTACTGGGGGTGGTCCCTCAGGAGATTGCATTATACACCGATTTAACGGCTAAAGAGAATCTTGAATTCTTCGGGAAGATCCACCGTTTGAGCGGCAGGGAATTACAGGGGAAAATAAAGGACATTTTAGAGCAGATCGGTCTGACGGACCGCCAGACCGATGTAGTAAAGACGTTCTCTGGAGGAATGAAGAGAAGACTTAATATAGGAGTGGCACTCCTGCATGACCCTGAAATCCTCATCATGGATGAACCGACCGTGGGAATCGATCCGCAATCCAGAAACTATATCCTGGAAGAGGTAAAAAGGCTGAATAAGGAAAAAAACATGACGATCTTATACACCAGTCATTACATGGAAGAGGTGGAGTTCCTGTGTGACCGTATTTATATCATGGATAAAGGCACCATCATCGCTTCTGGAACAAAAGATGAAATCAAGTCCATCCTTTCTTCGGAATCGACCATCCTCATCAAGCTGGATAAGAGTTCGCCGGCATTTGTGGAAAAGTTGAAAGAACTTGCAGTCTTCAAGTCCGTCACCTCCCATGAGAAAACGGTCACGGTCGTCATTCCGAAAGAAGTGCACCCATTCAATCAGATCTTTCAAATCGCTGATGAAACAGAAGCCATCATTGTCACGATCGACCGGCAGACACCGACCCTGGAAGATGTATTCCTGCATCTCACAGGAAGAGCATTGAGGGATTAGGAGGGGTAAGAGATGATTGTCCAATTCATAAAAAAACAACTTCTCATGATGATCCGGAATCCACAGGTCCTGCTTATTCTGATCGGGATGCCGCTCATCCTGATCACGATTCTCGGATTCGCCCTCGGCAGCGTGATGAACGGAGAAGATGTGAGCGTGAAAGCAAAAGTAGCGATCATTGAACACGGGGACAATGCACAGGAACTAAAAGATTTTGAAAAGAAACTGGAAACCTCCACCCTTCCCCCGGAAGCAAGGGAAGCCGTCTCTCAATCTGCCAGAAGGCTAATGCCGGTTGAACTGTTAAAGAGTGAGGTATTAAAGAGGCCGGAACTGAAAAAATATATATCCGTCGATGAGGTGGAGCCGGGTGACCTGGCAAAGACGAAAGAGGACGATTCCTACTCTGCCATCATCGAAATTCCAGAGGGATTCACGCTTCAGAGTCTTTCTTCTATGTTCCTCGAAGGAGAACAGACTCCGCAGCTCAAGCTTTACCGGAACGAAGGAAAAGAACTGACCTCCAATCTAGTAGAAGATTTATTGGTGAGTTTTCAGAAGCAATACTCGCTATCCGCGGTCATCGGCAGGTCCAGTGAGACCGCTCTTAGTACAGACACAATGGATACCGGGGTAAAGGGGACGGTGTCAAATGTGGAAGACCGGGAACCCCTGACTTCTGTGACTTATTTTGCGGTAGGGATGAGCGTCATGTTTGTTTTGTACATTGCCTCCAATATGGGATCATTCGCCTATCAGGAAAAAGAGGACCACGTATTCGACCGGATGATACTGGCGAACGTCCCGGTCTGGAAATACTTTGTCAGCATCCTGGTGACCACGGTCATTCTGGCGATTTTGCAGCTGGGTATCCTCTTTGGGGTCTGTGCAATCATTTTTGATGTAACATGGCCTGATATCGGCTCCTTTTTACTGGTGACGACTGCACTCAGTCTGGCAGTGGGGAGCATCGGGGCACTGTTGACATCGTTAAATTATCGGGCGAATTCTGAGACATTCTCAAACTTTTTCTCTACTGTTGCGGTCACGGTATTTGCTTTTGTCGGCGGGAGTTTTGGAGAAATGTTCTCCTCAGACTTTATTCAAAAAGTCGGAGTACTCACACCGAATGGTGCCGGCATGGCAGCCTATTTCAAGTTGTTCCAGAGCTACCCGTTATCATCCGTATACAGTGAAATGCTTACGCTGCTGATTTTCACCCTCATTATCCTGACTGCAGCTGCGTTACTATTCCCGAAGAGAGGTGGAATGGCGAAATGAGCGGAATCCTTTTTGCGAAAATGAAAATGTTCCTTCGAAAACCCTGGCTCTTTGTCATCATGTCAGCGGTCTGTGTGATGTTTGCTTTTTTCACAAGTAATGGCGGGGTCGATAAAATTCAGATTCCATACAGTGTTGCTGGTGAATCCGCGAAGACAGACCAAGTTATTAAGGAGCTGTCCCAAGAAGAAGCCTTCCTTTTTCATGAGGTCACACAGGAGGAGTTAACAGAGCTGGTGAGTGAAGGGAAAAGGGATGGAGGCATCATTTTAAAAGAAAGTGAGTTCAATATCATCACTTCATCCCGAACCGGCACGACTTCCCTGCTGCAGCAGGCAGTCGGTAAAGCATATGGCAGCATAGCATATAGGGAAGCATTGAAAGTGTCTGCAGATTCCAAAGGAATCTATGCAGAAGAGGTGGACTCATGGTATTCAGAAGCAGAATCGTCCCCGGTATTTTCAATCGATCAGTCTTCATTCAAAGGCAGCGATACGTTCATCTATGACCCGAAACTGCAGTCGCTTTTTGGCTTTTCATTGTTTTTTGTCATCTACACGATCGCTTATAATGTCGCGACGATCCTTTTTGAAAAAAGGGAAGGGGTCTGGGACCGGATGATTCTGTCGCCGATACGCAAGTGGGAAATGTATGCCGGGAACCTGGTTTACAGCTTTATCCTCGGGTATATCCAGCTGCTATTGATCTTCTTCGTGTTCAGGTATATAACCGATGTGGAATTCTACGGCGGATTCACGACTGTCCTGCTTCTGCTCATTCCTTATGTCTTTTCCATCGTGGCACTGTCGATGCTGATCACCGGACTGGTGAAAAAAGTTCAGCATTTCAACGCAGTCATCCCGATTGTAGCTGTAAGCATGGCGATGATCGGCGGGGCTTACTGGCCGCTTGAAATCGTCACTTCAAACATATTGTTAGGGATGTCAAAAGTGGTGCCGATCACTTATGGTATGGAAGCATTGAAAGGAGCAACCATTAATGGATGGGGCGCAAACAATTGATGTTTCCCGTTGCAATCCTGATATTGATGGGTGTGCTGATGATCGGCGTTGGGATCAATCTGATGGAGAAGAGGCATATATAAAAAGAACAGGCCCCCGAGGGGCCTGTTCTTCTGTTTAGAGTTTATTCATTTGCGGCTTTCTTGCGCAGTTCTTCCCGCTTCGGCCAGCTTTCGACTCCCTTCAAGCCTGGGATGTCATCCGCATAGAATACTGGATCCAATCCCTGTCTGCGCTGATCGATATAATTGTTCAACGCTTTAAAGGCGATAGGTGCCAATATTCCGATCGCAATCAGGTTGGTGATCGCCATCAGGGCCATCGAGAAGTCTGCAAGTGCCCAGACAATATCGAGGCTGGCCATAGATCCGAATACGACCATGCCAAGGGCGATGATGCGATAGATGAGGAGTCCGGTTTTACTCTTATTGATGAATGGAAGATTTGCTTCACCGTAATAATAGCTTCCGATGATCGAGCTGAAGGCAAATGTAAAGATCGCAATTGCCAGGAAGATACCTGCCCATGAATGGAAATGCTCGGACATAGCAGCCTGTGAAAGCTCGATTCCCGTCAGACCTGACCCATACGCATCTGAAGTAAGGATGATGAACGCCGTGGCAGAACATACAAGCAGCGTATCGAAGAACACGCCGAGTGCCTGGATGAACCCTTGCTTTACAGGGTGGGATACGGATGCTGTCGCAGCCGCGTTCGGCGCACTACCCATACCGGCTTCATTTGAGAACAGTCCGCGTTTTACTCCGTTCATGATGGCAGCACCGATTCCGCCGCCGACTACCTGTTCAAATCCAAATGCGCTTTTAAAAATAAGAGCGATTACGCTTGGCATCTCCGTGATATTCGTGATGACGACAAATAGCGCAAGTATAATATAAAATCCGGCCATCAGTGGAACGATGGCAGAAGAGAAGTTGGCAATGCGCTTGACTCCGCCAAAAATGATCAGTGCCGTCAACCCGGCGAGGATCAGTCCGATTGCAAGCGGGCTGATTCCAAATGAATTATTGAACGCTGTTGAAATTGTATTACTCTGCACAGCATTGAATGTTGTCCCGAAGGAAAGAAGGATCGTTACCGCAAAAATTGAACTCATCCAGCGTTTCCCTAATTGTTTCTCCATGTAGTAGCCGGGACCGCCCTTGAATCCTACTTTATCTTTCACTTTATAAATCTGTGCCAGGGTACTTTCAACAAATGCACTGGCGCCTCCCAGAATGGCTACAAGCCACATCCAGAAGACCGCTCCAGGGCCTCCAAGTGCTAAGGCAATGGCTACTCCCGCTAAATTACCTGTACCAATTCGAGTACCTGCTCCGATAAAGAATGCCTGCAGGGAAGAAATTTGTTTCTCTCCGTCTGCCTGCTGGACATCCTTGTCCCCTAATAGCCGGATCATTTCACCCAGATGACGGATCTGGACGAATTTCGATCCAACAGTAAAATAAATCCCTAAGATGATCAATAAACCGATTAAGATATAACCCCATAAATATGAATTCGCTTCGTTGACTAAGTTGTTTAGAATCTCCATGATAACCCCCTCGAAAATTTGAATCGGTTACGTTTATTATTATCTGAAAATTGAAACCGCTTGTCAAGTTGTTATCTGAATATTTAAATATTACCAAAAACTATTTAGGGGTTCGAAGTATACTGTCATAGTAAATTGTTGATATATATGGAATTAAGGAATAGAAGAATAGTAAGAGGTTTCGGCTAAAAATTATTCTGAAATAATTAAAAGCGAAGTGGAGAATAATATTTTTTTGACTTCAAAAGAAAAAGCCACGTCCTCATCCGCGGCTGATTCAGGTGCTGCTATTCTTTTCAAGAGGCTGTTCTCTAAAAGATTGTGGCTTTGCGTAAATAGGTTTGCACCCTGAACAGTGCTTGTGGACGTGCTCTTTTCGAACTCAAGTTTAAACAACAGACGGACTAACAAGCCGAAAATACCCAAGTTCCGGTATTTTCTGATGTGCAAAGCAACAAAGTATGCGAAAAGAGCCTTTCAAGAAGATGTATGTAAGAATAAGTGCGGGATCAGAAGTAGTTCCAATAGCTTAAAACAAAGAGTAATACTCCAGTGATCATGGAAATGCCAAACAACATGAATAAGAAATCAAGAATGCTGTCTACAAATAATTTCTTGCGGCTCTCGCGTCTGAAATTCCGTACTTCTTTACGATAATAAGCTGAACGACTCATCCCTAAACCTCCTTGAACCATTTTCGAGCGATATATACATATTCTCGAAAAAATCAAGAAAATCCTTCCTGGATGTGAAAAAATTGTCGTAATCGAGGATATGAAAAGAGAGGCTGAAAGAAACCAGCCTCTCTTATCTCACTATCGTGTATGGTTTTCAGAAATCTGACTGAGTGCGCCTCCTGCACTTTGATCGGATTTCTGCTGTACTGCCAAGTCTCCGAGTGCCAACATTCCGACAAGATTTCCGTTTTCAACAACTGGAAGACGGCGGATCTGATTCTGGGACATTAAAGCCGCAGCTTCTTCTGCTGAAGCATCAGGAGAAATGGTTACAACATTCTGGGACATGACATTGGATACGTTGTCCTGCGTACCGTTTGTCAATCCGCGGGTGGCGATATCCCTGTCCGTTATCATACCGACAACCTGTCCGTTTTCAACTACAGGCACCGAACCAACATTCTTGGATTGCATTTTTGATGCAACATTCGATAAAGAATCCTGGTTGGTTGCAGCTTCAACATTTGTCGACATAAGATCGCGTACTTTCATCATTCTGATTCCCCCTAAAGTTGTTGTGGCAGTACAACCATTATTATTTGAAATTTTGCGGTCCATATCCCTTTTCATTACAGGAAGCGATGTCAAGATGCACCAATGTAAATACCCCTGGATGATCCGGGGGTACCCGGCTATTTCGAAATGAACATCTGCGTCCAGTATGTTCCGTAAGAACCGCCTTTGGCATAACCGACCCCGATATAGGTGTAGGTGCCATTCAAGATATTTTTGCGATGACCGGGGCTGTTCATCCATTCTCTTACTACCTGTTCCGGGCTGGTTTGACCGACAGCGATGTTTTCGCCCGCAGAGCTGTATTGGACATCGAAGCTCTTCATCATCTCAAAAGGTGATCCATACTGAGGGCTCCTATGTGCGAAATACCCTGTATCCCTCATATCACGTGATTTATACCGTGCCACCCTGGACAGCTGCCAGTCCAATTGAAGAGGAGCGAGTCCCGCTTTCTGCCGCTCCTGATTCGTAAGGTCTATTACTTGTCTTTCGACCGATTTTACTGATTTCAGGCGGGGGATGTGAATCTCCTGACCTGGATAGATCAAGTCCGGGTTTGACAGTTGAGGGTTGGCATCAATGATTTCAGATAGCCCGACCCGGAACTTCTTGGATATTTTCCAGAGAGTGTCTCCTTTCTTTACTTGATAAGACTGCGCTGCTTGAGCGCTTTGCATTCCACAAATACCAAAGACAAGGGACAGGACGACCATCAGACAAACGAATTTTGTTTTCATAGGTATAAATTGTGTATTTACAGATGAAATATTCTTAGGAAAAATTAAAAAATAGGATTATTGTTTCATTTAAAGGGAATAGGTAAACCATCTAGAATAAAGTGAAACCTTTTTTATTTTCATACGTACAAATAGATAACGAATACAAACAAAGAGGTGAATAACGTGGTAAAGGAGAACGATCGCTTTAAAAAGGTGATAACCAAATTGTCGAATGTCGGTGTCAACATCTCCAAGACGAAGTCCAGACGTGAGATTCTCCATTCACTAAAGCAATATCAGCCATTACCCAAGACGTTAACACAGGATTCATAACAGGCTGCCAGGCATATTTCTCTTTTTTTCACGATATACTACATAGTAGTGAAAAGGAGGGGAAGATATGGAGAGAGTGATGTTTGATGTACAGACATTAATGGAAATCAGAAAGAAGGCAGATGAGATTTCATACCGGTGTATGAGCGGGGACCGCCCTTCTGACCTCTATAACATCAACTTGGCGCTGGATCAGGTATCCCGTGCACTGGCCATGTTCGCAGAGATGGAAATCCATCGGATGCAGAACACCCATATTGCATGTGACGGACAAAGCTATATCAAGGGCCGTCTGCGGATAGCATATCGATCGATCCTTCCTCAGGAAGAAGAGTCGAACACAGCATAATAAAGAGGTTGACCCAAGAATACGAAAGTCTAAGATGCTCCATCCACCAGACGCATTGGCTCATAAAGGACTGATCCTTTAAGGATGAGCATTTCATCTTTTTGGGTCAGCCTCTTTTTTTATTCTTAAAAACTTTAATAAAGCGTGGTGAGATAATGACAATTCTTTACTCGAAGATTTTATTGGTCTGCAATGGAAAAGCAGGGCGTGGGGAATTGGAGACTCAATTGATGGAAGTCACCCCGCCCCTTTTGGAAATTTGTGATACGCTGACAATTCATAAAACCAAAGATAAAGGCGGCGCAGAGAAGATCTGCCATGAAACAGGAAATGAATATGATCTTGTCGTCATCCTCGGGGGAGACGGAACGGTCCATGAAGCCGTCAACGGTCTGGCGCGGCTCTCCTCAAGGCCAAAGACAGCCATCCTGCCGGGAGGGACATGCAATGATTTCGCCCGCTCCTTGGATATCCCGATGAACTTAAGGCTTGCCGCCGAGACGATTGCGAATGATCTTCACGAAAAAGATATCGACATCGTCAAATCGGATGACCGCTACTTCAGCAATTTCTGGGGGACGGGCCTCATTTCCCAGACAAGTGACAATATCGATACGGGATCCAAAAGCGTACTCGGCAAGCTCAGCTACTATATAAGTGCCTTTCAGTCCATCCAGGATCCTGTATTGTTGAATGCAGCGGTCACTGCCGATGGACGGGAATATAACGAAGAAGTAGTCATGCTGCTCGCGGCTAATGGACGTTCAATCGGCACGCACCCGCTGCCTGCGTCGATCTCGCTTCAGGATGGATTGATCGATCTTTATATGGTCAAGAAAACGGGTTTTCCTCTTATGATGGAATCTTTCAAGATAAGAAGCACCGGGGATATCAGTTCCCCTTCCGATGACATCATCCACATCCAGGCATCTGAAGTCACGATTCACCTGGATGACATGAAAAAGGTCGATATGGACGGAGAACTCTATGAGGAACAGAAACAGACTTTGAAAGTTTTGAAACACCATATGCGGTTCATCACAGGTGAAGAAAAATAAGAGAGTATCGGGTAGCAGCCCGATACTCTCTTTTTGGGTGGTTGGTGATGAATCAGCTAATGAGGCATTCGGATTATACCGTATGCTTCTTCTTTCTGATGACAAGATACACAATGTAAGCAAGGATTAAGACTCCACCGGCTGCAAGAGTGAGCATGGTGAAGTTTTCCTCGATGAACGGCTTCGCTTTGGCGCCAAGTGTCAAGATGATGGCACCTTCAAGGAAGAAACGGATGCCTCGTCCGATAATTGACCAGATGACAAGAGTTCGTATCCTCACGCCTGAAACACCGGCGAAAATCGTGAAAATTTTATAAGGAACGGGTGTAAGGCCTGCTATGAGAAGTGCCATCGGGCCGTATTTTTTAAAGTATTCCTCTACCTTCTGGATCCTTTGTTCAGAAAACAGATAGACCAGGATTGGGCGTCCCAGCTTCTTTCCGATCCACCATCCGAATAAGGCGCCGACTACTGAAGCAGCGGTGGTATATAACGCATAAAGCAGGGCATTTTCAGGATTGGCGATGGCAAGCGGGATCAACAGGACATCCGGCGGAATCGGGAAGAAAGATGAATCGGCAAACGATACAACAATAAGCCCCCAAACCCCGTAATCCATCAGCCAGGCTTCAAACGTGTGAAGTAATTCAGACATGAGATATCTCCTTTATGATAAGCAATTATAGTCAATCTTCATTTTGTTTCGTCAATACTAAAAAAGTATATCATCTTTCGAGGAGAGCGTCATGAATTATCTGTTTGTGGGCGGGGAGGGGACTGGGGCTGGTGTTGGGGGAAGCGGCTAGTATTGGCACTAGTTCGTCTTGGTCTTGGTGTATCGGCTGGTTGCGTTCGGTTGTTGGACTGGTGCAATCGGGCAGGCTGTTTTGAATCCGTGGAGCGGGGTTTTGGTATGCTGTGCTGATTAGAATGATTCTTATTAGATCATAAATTCTGAATCAGGAACGTATTTTCTGTTTTAGGATCGTAAATCAGAAATCAGGAACGTAAATCCTGAATTAGGAACGTATTTTCTGAAACAGGAACGTAAATCCCCAATCAGGAACGCAAATCCTAAACCTGCCGCTTAGATCCACAGAAAAAGAAGAAAAAAACTCCGATAAGCCCCTAACCCCCTCAAAAATGGATCCATAACCCCCGGATTCACAATAGATTTCAGGTTAAATCACTTCTAAATACCCTAAATACTGCATCTAATTCAACACAACACCTTCCAACCCACAGCCATAAGCCTGTTCCCTTCAAGCCGTGTCTTTTCGAAAATACCTCCACAAATCAATAACACCATTCCTGCCTTTATTAAAATGATCAAGCCTTCACCGCTGCAAAATACCACCCAACCCCAACGAGCACCACTTCACCCCAAAACATCAACACTCCCAACTTACCACCCAACCAAAATCAATCATTTCTCGGGAAATAACGACAAGAACCAGCGGGTTTCTACATTTCCTTCGGCGCACCGATCCCTAACATGCCCAACCCTTTTGACAGCACGGACGCAACAGAGTAAACTAGCGTCAGACGTGACGCCTGCTTGCTGTCATCGTTGAGGATCTTGGTATTCCCGTAATAGCTGTTAAACGACTTCGCGAGCTCCAATAAATACTTGGCAAGGATGGAAGGAGCATAGTTTTTCCAAGCCCGTTCCACCGTTTCCGGAAATAGTCTCAGCTGCTTGATGACTTCCCAGCTTGCCTTGTCTTCGAGCCCTACAAAAGTGGAGTGGTGTGAGACACCGGCCTTTCTTAATATCGACTGGGCCCTTGCATGAGTGTATTGCAGATAAGGTCCGGTTTCTCCCTCGAACGTAAGCATATGTTCTAGGGAAAACTCGATGTCGTTCAATCGGTCATTTTTCAGATCATGAAAGAGTACCGCGCCGACTCCAACGTCCCGTGCCACTTGGTCCGCATCTTTAAGATCGGGGTTCTTCTTCTTGATATTATCGTGCGCCATCGAAATTGCTTCCTGCAGTACTTCTTCCAGGAGGATGACCCGGCCTTTCCGAGTCGACATTTTCTTTCCATCCTTCAGATAGAGGCCGAATGGGATGTGCTTCATATTACGGGCCCACTCATATCCAAGCTTTTGGAGCACTTCTTTTACTTGCTTGAAGTGGACAGTCTGCTCCTGGCCGACTACATACAGTGCCTCGTCGAACGAATATTCACGGTGGCGGTAAAGGGAGGCAGCAAGATCCCTTGTAGCGTACAAAGTGGCGCCGTCTGTTTTTTTGATCAGGCATGGAGGGAGGGATTCATCTTCCATCCGGACAACCTTTGCCCCTTGAGAGGTCTCGAGCAGCTGCTTTTCTTCGAGAAGTTCCACCACTTCATCCATTTTGTCATTGAAGAATGCCTCGCCGTTATAGGAATCGAATTCAACGCCAAGCAGGGAGTAAATCGTTTTGAATGCCTCTAGGGATTCCGTTTTGAACCATTTCCATAGCCTTGTGATTTCCTCGTCTCCATCTTCCAGGAGCTTGAATGCTTTCCGGCCTTCCTCTTCGAGAGAGGGGTGGAGTGCTGCCTCTTCGTGAAATTTCTTATAAAGGGTAAACAGTTCGGCGATTGGGTTCTCTTTCACTTTTTCTTCATCGCCCCATTTTTTGAATGCGACGATCAGCTTTCCGAATTGGGTGCCCCAATCACCGATATAGTTGATCTTTACGGTTTCGTACCCGCAGGCTTCCGCCAGGTTGGCAAT
The DNA here is from genome assembly GCF_001456935.1 of [Bacillus] enclensis. Classification (GTDB taxonomy): domain Bacteria; phylum Bacillota; class Bacilli; order Bacillales; family Bacillaceae_B; genus Rossellomorea; species Rossellomorea enclensis. Next base: position 44,421 of record NZ_KQ758491.1, read on the forward strand.
TCCGTTTCCAATAACGGTGGAACGTAGGTGCCCCATTGAAAAGGGTTTGGCGATATTCGGTGAGGACATATCTAGAACAACGGTTTTGCCGCTGCCAAAGGAATGCTTTCCATACTGTTCGTCATGCTGCAAGATCGAGTCCACAATTTCTTTACCGGCAGCTGCGGAATCAAAGTGCACATTTACATACGGACCGGCTGCTTCCACTTTTGAAAAAAGGGGGGAAGCCAGTTTTCCAGCCAGTTCTTCGGCTATTGCGCCAGGTGCTTTCCGATATTCCTTCGCGAGCTTAAAACAAGGAAATGCAAGGTCGCCTAAATGAACATGCTTAGGTGTTTCAATTAAGGAAAGAAGATCTTCCTCGGTCCATGATGAAAGGACCTGGGATTTCAATACGTTTGCGAATGCTGATTTCAAATCCAATTTCTCCACCTCCAGATAAAATAAAAGACTGCTTTCTAAAAGATTGCTGCCTTTCGTGAATAGGCTTGCAGCCTGTATATAGCTTGTGAACGTGCTCTTTTCGAACTCAAGCTTAAACAACGGACAACAAGCGTAAATCCCAAAGTTCCGGTTTTTCTTGTGTGCAAAGCAACAAAGGATGCGAAAAGAGCCAAATAAAAAAACCCGCCTCTACACTATGTAGAGACGAGTTTTGACTCGCGGTACCACTCTTATTCCCAGAAAGGGCGCTCATAAATTAACGGTTTTACCCGGTCTTTCCCTACTGAAATTTGGGGAAAGACTTCTCAGAAGTGCGCTTCATTCCGGGTTTCACACCAGGCTTGCACCGTCCCTGGTTCGCTTTTAGATCCACGCGGGAATTACTCTCTTCATCATTGAATATCCTGTATATGGTTAGATATTATTTTACACATTCTGGAGATAATTACAACAACCATTTTTAAGATTCTTCAGAAGAGAACATATACGTTTTATGATGGTATCTCATACTGAATACGAGGCCTAGAGCGAGCATATTCCCCATCAGGGAACTACCCCCGTAGCTGATGAAAGGAAGCGGGATTCCCGTGATCGGCAATAGCTGGATCGTCATGCCGATGTTTTGGAACACGTGGAAAGTGATCATTGAGATGATCCCTGCACATACATAGGCATTGAATGGTTCCTTTGTATCAAGGGCCGTCTTGGTCAAGTGGTAGATCAGCAGGAAGAATAAACTGATGACCACACTTGCACCGATAAATCCGTATTCCTCACCGATGACACTGAAGATGAAGTCCGTATGATTTTCCGGGATATACACTTCCCCGTCGCCGTAGCCTTTTCCAAAAATCTGGCCGGAGCCGATCGCATTCAATGAATTTATCAAGTGGAATCCTTCCAATTTGGAATAGTTATAAGGATCGAGCCAAGCGTAGATCCGTCCGAATTGATAAGGTTCAAAGCCTGTATATTTTTCCAGGAATTCCGGTGCCCAGATGACGAGTGAGAGCAGGATGCCGCCGACCACTCCGAGAAAAGCATAAATCGGGACGATCAGTTTCCACGTGATCCCCGATACCAGGATGATACCTGTCATGATGGCCAGGATGACAAGGGAGGTCCCAAGGTCCGGCTGCTGCATGATGAAAGCAAGCGGGAGGAGGGTGGTGAATCCGATTTTCAATAATAATTGAAAGTCCGACTTCAATGTCTTCCTGACAGTGACTTCATTGTGGTTCGTGATCACTCGGGCAAGGGCAATAATCAGAAACGTCTTCATGAATTCTGAAGGCTGGATGGAACCGAGCGGTCCGAGCATGAACCAGCTTTTTGCTCCATTCCGGTAAGGTGCAATGCTCTCGGGAGAAATAAGGAGCACAAGAAGCAGGAATATGCCAAATCCGTACATATACCATGCGAGGCGTTTATACTGATCTGAATCAAAGAACAGTGCACCACCAATGATGATTCCTCCGACAACATACCAAAAGGCCTGCCGGATGACAAAGTTTGTTTCATATTGACCTGAGGTTTGGGCACTGCTTATCCCAAGGGCGCTGACGATAAAAAACATCATCAATAAAAAGAGGAGACCCCAGTCAAATTTATCAGCAAAACGCTGGCGAGTTTCCATAATCAATTCACCTGAATTTCGTAAGATTTCACATTCCTAGTCTAATAGATACGAAGGAAAATTTCTACTGCATGCCATCCTGAAATTCCCTTCTTTTTTCAACCCGTTTACGAACTGAATCAATCAAACAAGATAATAAAGAGGAAATAAGCCGGCAGCCGCCATTCATTTTCCATATATTACATCAATCTTCCTGTTCAGGAAGTCCATAAAGGTCCAATTTCAAATGTAACATTTCCTGAGATATATAGCCAGAACAGTCATAATTGTAAAAAACAAGTATTTCTACACTTTAACAGCCGCTCCCCTGGCCCTGCCTCCCCAAGTCCTATACCGTTTTAACCGGCTTCATAAGCTCCTTTTACCGAACAATGACTTTTTTCGACAATTCCCTGCGACTTTTGTCATCATTTTGAAATGAAATAGAAAAGAACGGTACCCTCATATCTTTGATAAAATAGATACTATTAGATACGCATCGTGTAAATCAGATGGAGGGAATGTTTTGAAGACATACAAGCAAACAAAAGATATCATCTATGTACATAAGAATACCGATCGGCAATTTGTCGTTTCATACGGCATCAACTTTCAGGATTTTGCTTCTAATCTTCCGAAGCCCCTGAAGAATCTATTGTTGATCAAACATCAGTATGAGCATGGAGCGTTCAACATTCACACTCATCTTGAATATGTAGAACAGGAAGAAATGAACAAGATCACCCATGATCATGTAGATAACTATGGTGACTTTTGCTGGATCGACTTCGACGAGGAAGCAGGCGTCAATGAATTAAATGGCCAGGAGATTGCGGAGCTTCTCTATATGGGCCATCTGAAACAGCCCCTCCATGCTCCTTTTTATTCGAAATTGAATAACCGGTATGCTTATCTTTCACATGATGATGGGTGGTTCAACAAAGTCTATTACCGTGACTTCGCTGATTTCTATCACATGCTGGGGTCGACGGTAGCGTCGAAACTGGGAAGCATGAAAGGCGGTAAAGGCTTGTTCGGCATGAAAAAGGAAAAACGGTACCCTGATATCGGATCTCAGATCATCACCTCTTTTAAAGAAAAAATAAAAGAAGGAATGATCATTTCCCTGGAGAAGGCCATTGTCAGCAGGGGGAAAATCGAAATCCCGATCTGGGTCATCGGAGACTATTTCAATATGGATGAAATGATCGAGGATTATCAGCAGTTCAGTAAATCACCGGCAAATGGTTTGCTTGTATTTGACCGTAAAACAAAAAGCTGGAGTTCCTCCATACGTTAGGCAGGCACACCCTTAATTTTCGGGGAATAGGGTATAGGGATGAGGGCCGGTACCCGGAACCACCTTTATATGCCTGCAAAAGGGAAGGATTAATCTGCATAAAGGGCTTCATCGACCGCCTGAGTTGATTGAACCTCTTTATGTGGATTAATCCTTTTTTCTTACGGCACGTTTATTTCCTGCTTTACTTTATATTGATCTTCGCCTTTTGCTGTCAGCCATACTGTCAGTGTGTAAGTGCCGCTCTCAAGGTTTGGAAGGGTCAGGCTCCTGGAGAACTCTTCGCCCTGTTTGACCGTGATTTCCTGGATGGCCTGTGTATACATCTTGCCTTCAGAATCCCGGTAGACGACTTCACCGTTCTTATCTTTTATTTCAAAGTCGATTGTCTGTCCGGTAGAAAACACAAAGGTTTTTTCTTTCTCGGTTTGATTTTTAATTTTATATTCGTAGACCAGCTTTCCGTTCTTTGCTTCCTGCTCAATTAATGAAGGTTCCATACTGCCTGCCACAATCCCTTTCTCTGTTTGGTTTGAATCAGGAGCCGCGTTTGTCTCCTGGGAATCCGTCTCAGTTTCCGGGCTGCTGTCTGTCCCGCATCCTGTGAGACCTGCAAGGAGAAATAACCCTGTAAATGCCATGATCAGCTTTTTCATTTGCTATCACCTCTATACTATTAGACTTGTCCGGGTCAGAAAAGTTTCACTACTTTGTTCCTTATTATAAAAGTAAGACCAATCACCCATAGGATAACCGGCAAAGTTGGTTTTATTTAATGAGAACAGTACAATGGAAGAAAGATTACACCATCACTGGAATGAACGGGAGGGAAGGCAATGAAGATAAATGATGTCTTAAAGGTATTCGGTTTCGTTGCCGTCCTCCTTCTAATCGTGTGGGGAAGCCGCAGCTTTTGGGAAGTGAGGCCGTCCGATATCAGAGATCTCGTCATCTCGTTCGGCTGGTGGGCACCGGTTGTATTCATTGCGCTGCTGACATTCCGTCCCCTTGTATTATTTCCAACATCCATCTTTTCAATTGCAGCCGGCCTGGCGTTCGGCCCGTACAACGGGTTTATCTATATTTTCATTGGTGCCATCGGAGGGGCGTCTCTGGCATATGTCATATCCAGCTTTCTGGGGATGAAGTTTTGGAGGAAACCGTCTCCTAAAATGAGCAGCGTCCGCGAAAAAATGGCTGAAAACAGTTTCTTTTATATATTGATTCTCCGCTTGCTTCCATTTTTGAACTTTGATTTGGTCAGTTATTTAGCCGGGGCAGGGAAAGTGCGCTACTTGCCTTATATTGCAGCTACCGCTGTCGGGATCATCCCGGGGACGATCGGATTTGTCTTCTTTGGTTCCGGACTGAGCGGGGAGGACAGGGTGCATCTGTATGTGGCTGTGGCCATGTTCATCCTATTTTCACTGCTTCTTTTTTTCACGAGAAAGAAGCTGAAGAGCTGGTTTGGCGACTCGAAGGATGAAAAATAGAAGGAGGACAGCAAAACGCCGTCCCCCTCTTTTTAACGGGTGTGCAATTGATCCCATTCTTCACGGATGATCCCCATCCTGATGGAATCGTAATAAACGCCGTTATAATACCGGCATTTCCTCATCCTGCCTTCAAGCTTCATGCCCACTTTCTCAGCGGCCTTCATCATCCGTTCGTTCCCGGACCAGGTGGTGATGCCGACCCGGCCGATTTCCTTCGTCTCAAAAAGATGATCGACCCATTGTGACAGCGCCTCTGTGCCGTAGCCCCCGTTCCAGTAGGCAGGGTCATAAATGACAATTCCCGCTTCCAGCCACCTTGTGGGCTCGTACTCCCAGTAAAAGCTGACTGTCCCGATGATGTTCCCTTCGACTTCGATGATCCGCTGACGGTCATTGTACTGATCTGTATTTTTGAGAAATTTACTTTTATAGTCTTCGAATGGCACCGGTTTGTGTTCAAAATAGGGAGCGTCCCATTGTTTCCATTGAGGTGATTCTTCTTTGTATATGTAGTTCCAAAGTGTTTCAAGATCCTTTTCTTCTATTTTCCTGAGTGTTACACGGCTGCTGGTTGAGTTCAAAAATCCGCACTCCTTTGTTTAGGTCTATCTACTTAATTCTCCAGGAGGCATGGTTTTTCCTGTTAAGAAATCTAATACAAGCTCTAAACAACGCTATTGATTTCCGTGAAAGACTACGCTTTCCGCGGGCGGTTGGTGAGCCTCCTCGTCGCTTTACTCCTGCGGGGTCTCACCTAACGCGCTTTTCCCGCAGGAGTCTTCGTCTTTCACTCCAATCAACCGCTGTAAGTAGCGAAAATTAAACGAACACTTTCACCTCATAATAAAAAAACCCGCCCTAATTAGAATCGCTGAATTCCAAATTAGGGCGGGTTTAAAATAGACCAAAAACTTACTGATATAGCACCTTCAAAAAATCAGCTTGCTTTTACATTAGAGATTGCTGGTTTTTTCTTGTTGGTCAGTTTGTCCACGATGGATGTGATGGCTCCGTCGCCTGTTACGTTGCACGCTGTTCCGAAACTGTCTTGTGCAAGGTAAAGGGCGATCATGAGAGATGTCATGGTCGGGCCGAATCCGAGCATGGATTCAAGCAGACCGAGAGCGGCCATCACGGCGCCGCCCGGGACACCCGGTGCAGCAATCATCGTCACGCCGAGCATGAGGATGAACGGGAACAGCTGCGAGAATTGCAGGGCTTCACCCTGGATGAACATGACGGCCATCGCACAGCTGACAAGTGTGATCGTACTGCCTGACAAGTGAATTGTAGCAAGCAGCGGCACTGAGAAATCAGAGATACGATCTTTGACCCCGAGTTTTTTCGTCCGTTCAAGAGTCACCGGGATTGTTGAAGCGGATGACTGCGTTCCGAGCGCCGTAAAATAGGCGGGAAGCATTGACTTCATCATCAGGAACGGATTTTGCTTGCGCAGTGTGCCGGCAGCTGTATACTGTACTGCCAAAAAGAACAGATGCAATAAGATGATCATCACAAAGACTTTGGCGAATACCGACATGATGGCACTGACTTGACCGCCCTGAGTCATATTGGCGAAAATACCCAGGATATGGATCGGAAGCAGCGGGATGATGATTTTTTCAATCACCAATTCTATAATGCTTCTAAACTCATTCATTCCTTTTTGAAGGGCGTCCCCTTTTATGGCGGCCATCCCCAGACCAAGAGTGAAAGCGATCAGGAGGGCCGTCATGACACCCATTATCGGAGGCATGTCCACTGAGAAGAATCCTTTTAAGAGAGCCTCTTCCGGATTTTCGAATGATTGAGAAGTTTGATTGGCCAAGAGAGATGGGTAAATACTCTTAGCGACTGAATATGCGAGTAACCCCGCAATCACTGTGGATCCGTAAGCAAGTGCGGTAGTCAGTCCGAGCAGCTTCCCTGCTCCTTTACCCATTGAACCGATACCCGGTGCAATGAAACCGATGATGATCAATGGAATCGCGAAACCGAGGAAATTACCGAAAAGTCCATTAAACGTAGCAAATAATTTCACGATCCATTCCGGCGCATATGCACCAATGACAATACCTAAGGCAATCCCCAACAGGATCTTAGGCAGTAAACCAAGCTTTCTCATCTGGGTGTCCTCCTTAAATGTACAAATGTTTTCGTTAGAAGGATTATACACCCGTGAGACTGATATTTTAAGAGGGAAACGAATAGGCGGAATCTTAAATGTATTCTGATAAAATAAAGCCCATCCCCCTGTTGCGGGACTAGGCTGGGTCAACATACATATATAAGGACGGAATACTGAGGGAGGTTGCCTTCTTTTCAAGGACCATGGTGGTAATTTTTAATTTCCATCACATCATTCTTTTCCTTTGAGTTGAAAGTGATAAAATAGAAACATCTATTGTTAATATTGGAGGTAGCTCATGAAAACCAAGCTTTGTTTATTATATGGAGGCAAATCAGCCGAACATAATGTATCTCTGCAAACAGCCAAGGCAGTCATCGGTGCCCTGGACTTAAATAAATATGAAATCCATCCTGTCTTTATTTCAACAGAAGGACAGTGGATCAAAGGACCGCAGCTGAATGCGCCCGTTGAAGATGTAAAAGCACTTCAATTCAATGACGGTGAGGAAATCTCCCCGAATGCACTGGGTACGGCGATGGTCCCTGCAGATTCCAGGGAAAGTGAAGGATACGATATGATCTTCCCGCTGCTGCACGGACCGAACGGGGAAGACGGAACGGTTCAGGGGATGCTTGAATTACTGAATCTCCCTTATGTGGGGAACGGTGTCCTTGCTTCATCTGCAGGCATGGACAAAGTCATCATGAAGAATCTTTTCGCACAGGCAGGTATTCCGCAGGTGGACTATACCTGGTTTATCCGCAGTACGTGGAAGGCGAATCCTGAGAATGCTTATAAGCAGGTGGAAGAGCAAATCGGTTATCCGTGCTTCGTCAAACCGGCAAACCTCGGTTCATCCGTCGGCATCAGCAAATGTACATCCAAAGAAGAACTCGAGGCTGCTTTCGAGGAAGCGTTCCAATTCGACCGCAAGATCATCATCGAAGAAGGCGTGAAAGCACGTGAAATCGAACTTGGCGTCCTTGGAAACGACCAGCCTGAATGTTCGGTTGCGGGTGAGATTGTCCCTAAGAAAGATTTCTATGATTACAAGGCAAAATATGAAGACGGAGATACTGCCCTGATCATACCGGCGGAAATCGATCAGGAAACATACGGGAAATTGAAGGAGATTGCGATCCAATCCTTCAAGGCCCTCGACTGCTCCGGCCTCGTCCGTGCAGACTTCTTCCTGACAGAAGACGGCCAGATCTACATGAATGAAGTAAACACAATGCCTGGCTTCACACCATTCAGCATGTTCCCGCTGCTGTGGAAGCACACAGGCGTCGACTATCCGACCCTGATCGGCAAACTCGTAGAACTTGGCATGGAACGCCATCAGGAAAAGCAGACAATCAAACATACGATGTAACACATACCTGAATGAAGGGACTGACTGGAAGATCATCATCTAAAAGCAGTCCCTCCTCTGTTTGTCATCCGAAAACGCATAAAGGAGAAAGACAATGTTTGAAAAAACGATAAAACAAGCATGTGATATGCTGCATGTCCATAATGATCTCACAAAGTTCGAAGATACCATCATAAAAGGCGTTAGCATCGATACACGCAAAATCGAAAAGGGGAATCTGTTCGTCCCGTTCAAAGGTGAAAATGTGGACGGCCACCAATTTGTCAGGCAGGCGATCGAAAAGGGAGCAGGAGCAGCCTTATGGGATAAAAATGTCACAAACCCTCCTGAAGATCTTCCGGTCCTCGTCGTCGATGATCCGCTTCTTGCCCTGCAGTCACTGGCAAATCAATACCGCCATGAACTGGATTTGAAAGTGGTCGGCATCACCGGAAGCAACGGGAAGACCACGACGAAGGATATGGTCGCAAGCCTGCTGGGCACGAAATACAAAGTCCATAAGACGCAGGGGAACTACAATAATCATATAGGCCTGCCATTGACGATCCTCGCCCTCCCGCAGGATGCTGAAGTGGCGGTCCTGGAGATGGGGATGAGCGGTTTTGGCGAAATCGAGCTGCTGTCTGAAATTTCCCAGCCGGATGCCGCAATCATCACCAACATCGGAGAGTCGCATCTTCAGGATCTCGGCTCACGGGAAGGCATCACCAAAGCGAAGCTTGAAATCGTTCAAGGACTTAAGGAAGACGGCCTGTTTGCCTACTACGGAGACGAGCCTCTTTTACAAGAACAGGTAAAGGACCTTTCACTGGGCAGGATCGAGACATTCGGAAGAAGTGAAGCGAATACCATTTACCCGGTGACCATCGAAATGAACAACGACGGCAGTCAATTTGAAACGTCTCTGTATGAAGGGCAAACCTTCTTTCTTCCTGTACTCGGACAGCACAACATCCATAACGCTCTGGCCGCGATCCTGATCGCCAAGGAATTTGATGTGACGGTTGAAGGAATGAAAGAAGGATTAAAGTCGCTTAAACTCACGCAAATGCGGATGGAAACGTCACTCGGTAAAAAGGGCGAAAATATTATCAATGATGCCTATAACGCCAGTCCGACTTCCATGAAGGCAGCGATCGGTCTTGTTTCTGAACTTGACGGCGTCAACAAAAAAATCCTCGTACTCGGTGATATGCTGGAGCTTGGCGACAACGAAGAGGAGTACCATCTTGAGATCGGAAGGATGATCGATCCGGGAAGTATTCAGCAGGTCTATACCTACGGAAGACTCGGGGAACTCATTGCGAAAGGTGCAAGCGAACGTTTCGAAGCTGAAAATGTCCATGCGTTTCAGGATAAAAAAGAGCTTGCCGTCATGCTTGAAAAGCAGACACAAAGCGGAGATCTGGTTTTATTCAAAGCTTCCAGGGGAATGAAACTGGAAGAAGTCATTGAAACATTGACGAATTAGAATCGAGGAAAGTGTTTAAAATGAGAAAGTGAAGAAAAGGGAGGATGCCCCCTTCCTTTTCTTAATAAGCCATTCTCAAAGTGAGTGGGGATCAGTATGATTGGATGTTTACTTATACATGGCTTCACCGGCGGTCCTTATGAAGTCGAGCCCCTCGCGGATTATCTGAAGGAACGGACACAATGGGAAATCGCTGTACCGACCTTGCCGGGACACGGGGAAACGCTGGCTTTGAGGGGAATCAAGCATGCCGAGTGGATTCAACATGCAGAAGATGAATTGAAAGAGCTCCTCTCAACTTGTGAAAAAGTCTATGTCATCGGTTTTTCGATGGGCGGACTGATCGCTTCCTACCTCTCCGTCAAATACGAGGTAGACAAACTTGTCTTATTGAGTGCGGCTGCCTACTATATAAATTACAGGCAGCTGGCAAAAGATATTGGTAATTTAATCAAGGAAGGGCTCCAGGGAAAAATACTTGAAAATGAACTTTACAACCGCTATAAATTTAAAATGACCAATACCCCGATCCTTTCTGCCTATGAGTTCAAAAAGGTGGTCCGTATTGCACGGCCGCTCCTTAAAGAAGTGAACATCCCTACCTTTATCGCCCAGGGGGAAATCGACGGGATTGTTCCTCCCAAAAGTGCCCAATATATTTATGAGACCATTTCGTCTGAGGAAAAGAACCTTTTTTATTCCCCGAAAGCGAAACACTTAATTTGTCACAGTGAAGATAAGCACGAATTATTTGGAGAGATCTACCATTTCCTGCAGAGTGAATAGATTGACTATTTTACAATAGATTGAAATTCATCTCTATAAGTGGTAACATAACTACAACATTGTTCTATTTGTTGGACGTGCAGCTCTTCGATTTAGAAGAGTGTATTTTTTTGCATTGAACATGCAGGATCCTTCAACCGCCCTGTAATCTGGGCCGGCACACACATTGCAGCAAACATTCCAATGGAATATCAAACAAATAAACATCTCAAATAGACGATTTTAGATTAGATACCGAAGTCTTTCGGTGTGTGAGATTTCGTTCCGATTTAAAAATATAATCAGCATAATTGATTAGTTATAAAAGATGTAAATTAAAAGGAGAATGAATAGCATTGACAAAGTTTTCAGATTTAAACTTAAGCGCATCTACGTTGAAATCAATCAAACGTATGGGCTTTGAAGAAGCAACCCCAATTCAGGCAAGTACAATCCCGGCAGGTCTTGAAGGCAAGGATATCATCGGCCAGGCACAGACAGGAACAGGTAAAACGACTGCATTCGGTATCCCGATGATCGAAAAGATCGATATGAAGAACCCGAACGTCCAGGCTCTTGTCATCGCTCCGACACGTGAACTTGCGATCCAGGTTTCTGAAGAATTATACCGCATTGGAGCAGATAAGCGTGCGCGCGTATTATCTGTATACGGCGGACAGGATATCCAGCGCCAAATCCGTGCGATGAAAAAGAACCCGCACATCATCGTTGGTACTCCAGGACGTCTTCTCGACCATATCAAGCGCCGCACGCTGAAGCTTGATAACGTTGAAACGCTTGTTCTTGACGAAGCGGATGAAATGCTGAACATGGGCTTCATCGAAGACATCGAGAGCATCCTTGAAACCGTACCAAGCACAAGACAGACACTTCTGTTCTCTGCAACAATGCCGGATCCGATCCGCCGCATCGCAGAACGCTTCATGACAGAACCTGAACTGATCAAGGTGAAATCAAAAGAAGTGACAGTTTCAAATATTGAACAGTACTTCACAAAAGTAACAGAAAAAGAAAAGTTCGATGTATTGTCCCGTCTGATCGACGTGCAATCACCAGAACTTGCGATTGTATTCGGACGCACAAAGCGCCGTGTTGACGAACTGTCCCGTGCACTCAGCATCCGCGGCTACCTTGCAGAAGGAATCCACGGAGACCTTTCACAGGCACGCCGTATGACGGTTCTTAAGAAGTTCAAAGAAGGCCGCATCGATATCCTGATCGCAACGGACGTTGCAGCCCGCGGACTTGATATCTCCGGCGTAACACACGTATACAACTTCGATATCCCGCAAGATCCTGAAAGCTACGTTCACCGTATCGGACGTACAGGTCGTGCAGGCAAGAAGGGTATGTCCATCACATTCGTAACACCAAGAGAAATGGGTTACCTTCGTGTAGTTGAACAAACAACGAAGAAGAAAATGATGGGCCTTAAGCCGCCAAGCCATAACGAAGCACTAGAAGGCCAGCAGCGTCTTGCTTTGGAAAAGCTGATTGAAGCGGCAAAAGAAAATGACATCAAGGATTACTACCAATTTGCTGAGGAATTCCTGAATGATCAAGATCCAATTCAGGCAGTGGCAGCAGCGATCAAAGTCCTTACAAAAGAGCCGGACACAACTCCTGTAGAAATCACAGAAGAGCGTCCATTGCCATCTAGAGGCGGCGGCGGTAACCGCGGCGGCTACAAAGGCGGATCACGCAGCGGCAAAGGCGGCGGACGCGGAGGCAGCGGCGGCCCACGCGGCGGTGGTTCACGCGGTGGATCATCCCGTGGCGGCGATCGTCGCGGCGGCGGCAGACCACAATCATCAGGCAGCCGACGCAAGTCTTATAATAATAACTAATATGGTTGGTGAGAACACGATGACCCTTTTGGGTTGTCGTGTTTTTTTTGTTTGGGGGGATTGGATTGGGGGAAGGGGTGTGCGAAGGGAACTGGCGTTAGGACTGGGGTTCCGAGTTTTGACCAGAAGCCCGGGGTGGCATTTGGACCAGGTTTTTCTGTTCAACCAGATGTACGGGGCACGCACTTGGCGGGTAAAAACGATGATTGTCTGTTTTGGCTGGGTTGGCGCTGGGTTGGAGATGGTGATTTTGATTGGAGTGGTGTAGAGGGATGGGGGATTGGAAAATGGTTTTGACAAATTGGGGTTTTGGGGTTTGTGATGGGTGTAGTGGCGTGCGTGGGGTGAAGAAAATTCGACAAGATGCACGTATTTTTGAAAAGTGGAATGTATTTTTAAAAAAGGGAATGTAAATCTGAAATCTTGCATGAAAATCTCAAAACCTGCACGGTAATCTCTGAAAGTGGAATGAAAAACTAAAATGGTATCTATTGTAGCAATCCAAAAGAGGAATTTCGCAATTTAAAAAGAAGTAATTATAGATAAATATTGAAGGAGTGATCAATTGTTTGCAAAAGAGAGGAAAATACCAATAAGAATTGAACAAAATGAAGCATTAATAAGAAATTTAAACCGCCACCATTCGAAGATTCCCCTCATTGAACAGGATTTAAAGAGAAGAAACGCCGGCTATAACGGAGAAAAATCGATTGACTACCACTTAAGTTTTCTTGATAGCCAAAAGTATATGATTTTCAACGATTTAAAGCTCCCGTTGACTCCCTACCACTTTCAAATAGATTCGCTGCTTTTCACCCCTTTCTACACTTTGATCCTAGAAATTAAAAACATTTCCGGAACGTTGACGATCGACTCGGAATTTAATCAATTAACAAGGAATTTTAATGGGATCGAAACAGGCTTTTCCGATCCCATAACACAAGCCAATCGCCAAAGACTTTTTCTTCAACGTTTTTTCTACGAACATAATTTGGTGCTTCCGCCAATCAAATACCTTGTTGTGATCAGTAATCCATCTACGATACTAAAAATGGCCCCGGGTCAAAAGCTTTATACCCCCTATAATAAAATCATCCATGCCCAGAATTTAATCAGTGAAATCAGTAAATTAAATTCTTCTTATAACGAAATGGCTGCGACAAAAAAGGATCTTAGAAAAATAAAAAGGGTGCTTCTCGCCCAACATGATACGAGCATGACAAGTGTGCTAAAAACATTTGGGATTGAAGAACATGAAATTATCAACGGAGTCAAATGTGAATATTGTGCTTCCATCATGACTCGGAAGTTTGGCTGCTGGCACTGTCCCCAATGCAACCTCTCCTCTAAAACAGCTCATGAGCGGGCAATGGAAGATTATTTCCTTCTGTTTAAACCATTTATCACAAACAGAGAACTAAGGACCTTCTTAGATATTCCGTCGCCAAGAACAGCTCATCTTCTATTAAACTCTTCCAACCTAAAAATCCAAGGCACAGGAAAAAGCACAACCTACCACAAAGAATTTTCATAAAGGCTGCTTATTAAAAGATTGTTGCTTTTCGTCAATTGGCTTCTAGCCTAAAAATAGCTTCTGGACGTGCTCTTTTTGAATACTAGTCCAAACTAAAAAGGGGCGGACAAGCCGAAAATACCCAAGTTTCGGTATTTTCTAATATCCAAAGCAACAAAATATGCAAAAAGAGCCTTCATAATAAACATGAATCACGATCGCCACGCACATACTACCACTAAAAAAGGAGATCCGCCCACCATGACCCTCATCCGACTCGGCTATGTTGCCATGAGCATGAATCTTCAGAACGCTTCGCCGTCACAGACGATGACATATAAGCAGTTTTCTTCGCTAAAAGACCGGGAAGCGGCGATTGCGAAGCTTGAGAGGATTGCCCGTTCGAATTTGGAGAATTGTCTGCGCCTGTTGAAGCATAATGTTCTTCATGAGATTCATTTTTTCCGTTTCAGCTCGAAGCTGATTCCGCTTGCGAACCACCCTGATCTGAAGGGGTGGGATTTTATCTCGCCGTTAAAGCCGGAACTGAACAAAATAAAAGAGTATTTGGAGGAGCATCCGATGCGGGTGGGATTTCACCCGGATCATTTTGTCCTGCTGAATACGAGTGATACTGATGTACTCAAGAATACGTTTCAGACATTGAAGATGCACCGGGATCTGCTCAGGGGAATGGGTGTCGATCCGGTGCACCGCTGTGTGCTGCATGTGGGAGGGGCGTATGATGATAAGGAAAAGGCACTTGAACAGTTCATCCATAATTGGGGGCTGACGCCTGCTTCCCTGCAGGAAATGATCATCCTTGAAAATGACGATACCGTGTTCAGTGCTGCGGATGCCCTCTATTTGTGTGAGAAGCTCGGTGTTCCGCAGGTGTTCGATTATCATCATCACCTAGCCCATCATGAGCGGGATTGGCAGGAAGATTGGGAACGGATCGTCTCCTCGTGGAGCCAGTCGCCGCTTCCTGTCAAAATGCATATATCGAGTCCCCGCTCTCAAAACGAGTATAAAGCCCATGCCGATTTTATCGAACCGGAAATGTTCATGGAATTCCTCCAGGGAATCAAGGGCACGGTCGATCAAGTGGACTGTATGATTGAAGCGAAGAAAAAGGATGATGCCCTTTTCCGGCTGGCGGAGGAACTGAAAGGTGAAAAAGGTTTGGACTGGGTGGACGAAACCTCTTTTGAAATCACTTAACGACAATACCCATCTTTATCATAGCTGGAATGCTGCAGGCATTTTTAACAGCTGCAGCATCCAACCGAACTTTTCCACCCGCGCGGCGAAACCAATCCTATCCTCAAACGTAAATATACTGTAAGATTTATACATAAAGAGAGACATGAAGGAGGAAGCGGGTATGAGAGGAGAGCCTCAGAAACGGATATCACCGAAGGCTTTGAAGGTTTGGAAGCTGCATGGTGTGATCCAGTCAGCGGTGCTGGCGCTTGCGGTGGCAGGTGTAGCGGTGATGACCTGGTTTTTTGAGTGGCCGCTATGGATCGCGGCTGCGGCTGTCGGGGTCTTGCTATTATTTATCTATTTGATGATCTTTTTTCTTCCGACGATGAGATGGAAGCGATGGAGATATGAAGTGAGGGAGCAGGAAATCGAGCTTCAAAGGGGATTTATTTTTGTGAAGCGCACGCTGGTGCCGATGGTCAGGGTGCAGCATGTCGATACGGTCCAGGGGCCGCTTTTGAAGAGGTATCATTTATCCACGATCACGATTTCGACTGCGGCGACCGTGCACGAAATTCCGGCACTGGATACGGGGGAAGCGGATGAATTGAGGCATTCCATCTCTATGCTTGCAAGGGTGGCGGAAGAAGATGTCTGAATATAAACGTCTGCATCCGGTCTCTGCAGTCGCGAATTTTTTGAAGCAATTAAAAGAATTGGTCATCCCGTTTGTCCTGTTGTTTGTACTGAACAGCAGGGGGGAGAAGAGCGGATTTTGGGATTATATGCCCCTGATTTCGATGGGGGTTGTCCTCGTGGTTGTACTTGTGGCCGGTGTGATCAAGTGGCTCAGGTTCACTTACCGCCTGGAAGAGGGAGAGCTCCGGATCGAATACGGTCTTTTTGTAAAAAAGAAACGTTATATCCCGTTTGACCGAATACAAAGCCTTAATTTTTCGGAAGGGATCATCCACCGTCCGTTTGGATTGGTGAAGGTCAAGGTGGAAACGGCCGGTTCGTCCAATCCCCGTGAGTCGGAAGCAGAGCTGACGGCGATCATGAAAGAGGAAGCATTGGAGCTGGAGAGGATCATTTACCGTGAGAAGAAGGGTCAGGCAGTAGAAGAGGGTGAAGTGCCTGCGGCTCATGAAGAAGAAATGCTTAAGGAAGAGAAACACGTCTTCAAAATGAGTGCCAGGGATATCTGGGTGCTCGCCGCGACTTCCGGGGGTGTCGGCGTCATCCTTTCCGGTGTTGGTGTCTTCCTGTCTCAGTTTTCGGACTTGATTCCGTATGAAGCGGTATTTGATGAAGTGATGGTGTTTGTGAAAAGCGGCTTGGTGTTCATTGCTGTCCTGGTGTTTATCGTCCTTCTTATCGCCTGGATCATTTCGGTGGGTTGGACGTTTGTGGTGTACGGTGATTTTAAAATCAGGCTGACAGAGGAGAATATCGTCATTACCAGGGGGCTGCTTGAGAAAAAGCAGGTAACCGTTCCGCTGAATCGTGTCCAGGGGGTTCGGATTGTCGAGAACCCGGTGCGCCAGCTGCTCGGCTACTGTACGGTCGTGATCGAAAATGCCGGCGGTTCCGTGCTTGAAAAAGACAGCTCGACAATCAAGTTGTTTCCGGTTGTGAAGAAAAAGAGAGTTCCGGATTTACTTCAAACCATATTTCCCGACTACGAACTGACGGATGAGTTCAAGCGGCTGCCGAAGCGTGCGGTCAGAAAGTATATATTCAGGGCATCGTTCTGGCTGATCGTACCGGTTGTGGTCCTGGCGGTCATGTTTTGGCCGCTTGGACTCTCAAGTCTCCTGCTGATCATCCCGTTCGGCCTGCTTGGGTTCTTCCAGCACCGTGCCGGGGGATGGGGGATCACCGGGAATCAGCTGGTGCTCCGGTATCGCGGGATTCTGAAGCATACAGCATACATGAAGAAAAGCAGGATTCAAGCCCTTGATTCCAGGCAGACCTGGTTTCAAGGGAGAAGGGATTTAAGCAGCATTTCCACGACGCTGAAATCCGGGCAGACAGGTTACTCAAGCAGAGTGGATGATCTTGAGCTTGAAGATGCAGCCAGGATTTATCACTGGTTTTCACATGAATAAAGAAAAAGGTGACCCGTCGGACGTATGGGTCACCTTTTTCATATGACGTTTATTTTTTTCCAGAGATCCAGCCGATGATGAATCCGCCGAGCAGTCCGAAGATATGCGCGGTGATATTGATGCCGGATTGCATGAATGTCATCACCACCCCGATGACCACGATCGGGAGGATGACTTGCCGGCTCTCGCGGGTGATGAATGCTTTTTTCAGCAGGATCATGGCGATGTAGAAGCCGAACAGTCCGAAGATTGCGCCGGAGGCACCGACATGGCTGTAGGTTAGGGGCTTGATTAAATAGGTAATAATATTTGCAAAGACCCCGCTCGCCAGGTAAAGCAGGATGAACCTCATCTTGCCCAGATATTTCTCAAGCGGCGGGCCGAATAAGACGAGTGAAAATGAGTTGAAAAGAAGATGCGCGAATCCAAGATGCACAAAGATCGGCGTAACGAGCCGCCACCACTCGCCTTCCTTGATGAAGAGATTCACTCCGGCAAGCTGTTCATACACCCAGCGCTGCGGGAATATCGGGAGGGAGCTCACCAAATAAAGAACAATATGAATGAACACAATCAGTGAGATGATCGGATATAACCGCAGGAATTGCGGGAAGCTTTCCGTTCTGACAAACATAGTGTATCCTCCTAAATAGAATAGTGCCGTTCATTACATGGGTTCATTATACTATAAACTATATGAATAACAGGACAAGAGTAGAAGGAGATCTGCATATGATTACAGGGATCGGGTTGGACATTATTGAAATAGAACGTATACAGCAGCTGGCCGGCAGGCAGCCGAAGTTGATCAAGAGGATTCTGACTGAATATGAGCAGGATCAGCTGTCAGCTCTTTCTGGTTCGCGTTCCATCGAGTTCCTTGCCGGCAGGTTCGCGGCGAAGGAGGCTTTCGCGAAAGCAAACGGGACGGGAATCGGGCAATGCCTTTCTTTTCAGGATATCGAAATAAGCAAGGATGCGAACGGCAAGCCGTTTTTTTCAAAGCCCCAGGGAGTGAATGCCCATTTGTCGATCACCCACAGCAGGGACTTCGCCGCAGCCCAGGTCGTGATTGAAAAATAAAAAAGGCGGCTTGTCATCTTCGCTAGCATATTCCCCGGGGTTGTCTCATATATTCAGTAGTGCAATAGGAGAGACAAGGCTAGGTATAACTGTCGGTGCACCCGATTGTAAGAGAGACAAAGATAAAGAACGTCTTTTTCTTATACCGTCTAGCTTTCCCCTCTCTCAATTACGTATATCTTGAGACAAAAGGGGCTGAAAAAATGAAGAAAAAGCTAGTTGTACTAGTGATGGCCATGCTTGCAATACTTATGCTGGCCGCCTGCGGGGAGAAATCGAAGGAAGACGTGACGAAGGATCTTAAGTCGAAGGTAGAGGACATGAAGGGGTACAAAGCGGATGCCAAAATGACGCTTCAGGTCGGCGATGAGCCGCAGACCTATGATGTGGAAGTCTGGCATAATAACCCTAATTACTACCGGGTGGCCCTCAAGAATGCCGCAAAGGATCAAAGCCAGATGATTCTCCGGAATGACGAAGGAGTATTTGTCCTGACACCGGCGCTGAATAAGAGCTTCCGCTTTCAAAGCGAATGGCCGAACAATAGCAGTCAGGCTTATCTGTATGAATCTCTTGTCCAGGATGTACTGGAGGACAAGGAAGCGACCTTTAAAGAAACGAAGAGCCACTATGTGTTCACAACGAAAACACGTTATCAGAATAAGCAGATGCTTCCTACCCAGGAGATTGCTTTTAACAAGAAAGATCTTTCACCTGCAACCGTCAAGGTGATGGATGCGGATCATAATTCCCTTGTGAAAGTGGAATTCTCCAAGATGGATATGAAAGCCGCTTTCGATAAAAAAGATTTTGATATGAAGAAGAATATGACGGGCGCCCAGCTTGAAGTTCCGGTTACAGCGGGCGTGGAAGACAAGGAGTTCACTGTCCTCTATCCTATGTCTGAAATCACGGGAACTGAATTGGTAGAAGAAAAAGAAGTGGCGACTGAAAACGGGAAACGTGTCGTCCTGACGTATGACGGGGAGAAATCGTTCACGATCATCCAGGAAAAAACGACCGTGGTTCCTACCATGACGGTGTCTACATCCCTCAAGGGGGAGCTTGTTGATTTAGGATTCACGGTGGCAGCGATGACCGACACGTCCATCCGATGGACCAATAACGGCATCGACTACATGCTTGCTTCAAATGACCTGACTCCTTCCGAAATGGTGATGCTTGCACAGTCTGTACAAGGATCAATGGTGAAATAATAATCTATTAAACGGGGCGGACCTTGTGGTTTGCCTCTTTTCTTTTTAAAAAAGCGGTAAGCCGGCTGCTAATGCCTGTTTACTAAAAGAAGAACCCCAGGCAATGAGTATTATCAACGTGAATATACTCTAATGGACATACTGATTGTGCCAATCCCCGAATAATCGTGCCATTATCCTGATAAATGTGCCGATACCCCATTTTTATGTGCCGCCTGCGAAAATCGCCTCTTTAACACACCAGCATCACCCCATCCCTTCCAAGCCCGCACAAAGACCCTTGCCACCCAAAAATTAATTTGACACAATAAAAGAATAGATGAATAATCGAAGATATTCTTGAATAGACTGACAATGTTTTGTTGATATGAGGAAGTGACCACAGTGGAAGCAGAGACGCAGTTTTTTCGTGATACATGGGCTGAAATCAATCTTGATCATTTAACGGATAATATAAAAAATATCAAACGGCATATCGCATCTGATGAAGTGAAGATGTTTGCGGTCGTAAAGGCAAACGCTTACGGGCACGGAGATCTCCAGGTTGCAGAGGCTGCCTTGGAAGCAGGGGTGCACGGACTTGCGGTGGCATTCCTGGATGAAGCCGTTTCGCTGAGAAAAGGAGGGATTGAAGCCCCCATACTTGTACTGGGCGCATCGCGGGCACAGGATGTGAATCTGGCATCGGATTACAATGTATCACTTACGGCCTTTGATCTGGATTGGCTTAAAGAAGCATCGAAACATCTGAAACCGGATGCACGATTGAAGCTGCATATCAAGTGCGATACCGGGATGGGCAGGATCGGGATCCGTTCTGCAGATGAACTCAAAAAGATCGAGTCGTACATCCATTCCATCAGCCAGTTTGAAATGGAGGGCATCTTCACACACTATGCCACCGCCGACGAACTGGATGATGCTTACCTCGAGCGGCAGTTGGGGAAATTCAATGAAATGCTCGCAGTTCTTGATGAACGTCCGGAATATGTACATTCATCCAACAGTGCAGCAGTCCTGAGAAAACCGGACACCCATTTCAACGCCGTCCGCGTGGGGATTGCCATGTATGGGCTCACTCCGTCGCAGGAAATGAAAGAAGTGCTGCCCATCCCTTTAAAAGAGGTTTTCTCCCTTTACTCAAGACTGATTCACACAAAGGAAATCAAAGCAGGGGATAAAATCAGCTACGGTGCAACCTATGAAGCTTCGGAAAATGAATGGATCGGTACGATTCCTATCGGCTACGCAGATGGATGGATACGTAAGCTGCAGGGGCAGGAGGTCATTGTGGACGGGAAAAGGTCCCCGATTGTCGGAAGGATCTGTATGGATCAATGCATGATATCGCTGCCGCGCCCCTTGAAAACAGGGGAGAAGGTCACCCTTATCGGAAGGGATGGAAATGAAGCGGTCACGATAGATGAGATAGCCGGGAAGCTTGAAACAATCAACTACGAAATCCCCTGCATCATATCTGCGAGAGTACCGCGGATCTATATAAGGGATGGGAAGCCTGTGAAGGTCACTAATAAACTATTATCTTCAGGTTGATAAATTAAAAATGAAATTCATTCCGATTTAATGAATAATTACTATTTTATATGGCGGATACTAGAAGAGATTGATAAATTGTCTTTTCATTCCCGTTATTTAATGGTATGATTAGAATGTTATTGAACAGAAACGGTATGTAGTGATTGGTGGAGGTGTAGTTTGTGTCTGAATCCAGCGCAACAACAGAAATCTTAATTCGTCTGCCGCAACAGCTCGTTACAGAATTAGACGGCTTTGCAGATCAAGAGAATGTGAATCGCAATGAGTTTATTTATCGTGCTACCAAAATGTATTTACGGGAACGTAAAAAACGGCAACTACGTGAATCTATGAGACGCGGCTATATGGAAATGGCTAAGATTAATCTCGCAATCGCTTCTGAAGCGATACAAGCAGAATATGAGGCAGAACATACAGTCGAGCGCTTAGTAAGCGGAGGTTAATCCTTTGATTGTAAAGCGTGGTGACGTATATTTTGCGGATCTTTCTCCTGTTGTAGGTTCAGAACAAGGTGGAGTTCGACCGGTACTTGTTATTCAAAACGATATTGGGAACCGATTCAGTCCCACAGTGATCGTTGCTGCCATTACCGCACAAATCCAGAAAGCTAAACTGCCTACTCATGTTGAAATTGATGCAAAACGTTATGGCTTTGAACGGGATTCTGTTATTTTACTTGAACAAATCCGAACGATTGATAAACAACGTCTGACAGATAAAATTACACACTTGGATGATGAAATGATGGAAAAAGTGGATGATGCCCTCCAAATCAGTGTCGGCTTGATCCAATTTTAACCTCTTTCATCCTATGTGGTTGTGTGATTTCAATAAATAATTTCACAGCTGCAAACAGAAGGCTTGCTGATCAACGGGAACGAACCGATCAGCAAGCCTTCTGTTTTTATATGTCCATTTCCTTTACCCTATTATATAGTTAAAAGAAATAGACTGTGGTAAATATCGTCATTTTTATGACAAATCACTTTCAACAATTTATAATAAAAAGGAATATGGGGAAAATATCCGAAAAGTCATTGTTTTTTTCAATTTGATGTTTATTTGTTACTATATTAATAAGTGCGACAAATTTAAAGCATAAGGACGGAATAATTAAATATACGTTACATCTATTCGTATGACACTAGGTGTAAATTTCTTATGGTAGAATGGGGAGAGTTATATGTTCACTCAAATCACGGATTATATCCAGAGTAATAAGTCGGATTTAACAGACGTATGGATGGAACGGATGAAAGAAGAAGCCGATGAAAAGTTCATCCAGGTAGTCTCAGATCAGATTTTTGCCAAGACAAGCCATGAGTTTGTAGAAATGATTGCATCCAATCTGAGGGATTCAAATGAATTTTCATCGAGACTTGAAGACTTTGCCGAGAAGGTAGTTCGGTTCGGCTGGCCTTTGACATTTGTAACATCAGCGTTAAGTACGTTTGCCAAAGTGGTCTACGAAGGGATGAAAAAAGATAATCTGATCAAAGAAGAAAACCATGCTGAACAGGTTGAAATATTCGATAAATGGGTCACTCCCATGTACAACAAGGTGATCAGTGCTTATACAGAATCATGGGAAAGGACGGTATCGCTTCAAAAAATCGCCCTTCAGGAACTTTCTGCACCGCTGATTCCAGTATTCGAGAAGATTTCGGTGATGCCGTTGGTCGGCACGATCGACACCGAACGAGCACGATTGATCATGGAAAACCTCCTGAACGGTGTAGTGAAACACCGCGCGGAAGTTGTCCTTATTGATATCACAGGCGTACCGGTAGTGGATACGATGGTCGCCCACCACATCATCCAGGCTGCAGACGCAGTCCGGCTTGTGGGAGCGAAATGCATGCTTGTGGGAATCAGACCCGAAATCGCCCAGACGATCGTTAATCTGGGAATCGATCTTAATCAGTTCAGCACGAACAGCACCTTGAGAAAAGGAATAGAAAAGGCACTTGAAATGACTGACAGAAAAATAGTTTCAGCGGAGGGATCAGAGTGAGGATACCGATTTTAAAATTGCACGATTGCTTGTTGATTTCTATTCAATGGGAACTTGATGATCAGACGGCCCTTCAATTTCAAGAAGACCTCCTTCATAAAATACATGAAACGAGTGCAAGAGGGGTTGTCATCGATATCACTTCGATTGACTTTATTGATTCATTTATCGCCAAGGTTCTTGGCGATGTCATAAATATGTCGAGATTGATGGGCGCCAAAGTCGTGATCACGGGTATCCAGCCTGCGGTTGCGATCACGCTGATTGAACTCGGTATCAGGTTGGACGATGTGCTGACCGCTCTGGACTTGGAAAAAGGTTTAGAGAAATTACAGACGGAACTGGGGGATTAGTGAATGGATAGCCAATCCTGCGTGAAGATCACGAATGAATGGGACATCGTTGCTGCCCGCCAGTTAGGAAGGAACGTAGCGAAAGAGCTGGGATTCGGTACTGTCGATCAGGCTCGAATCACTACTGCCATCAGTGAACTAGCACGAAATATTTATCTTTATGCTGGTCATGGCCAAATATGTATAGAAAAGCTTTTCGACGGCGGAAAAAAAGGTGTGCGCATCATTGCACTGGATGATGGTCCCGGTATTAATGATTTAAGAAAAGTGATGGAAGACGGATATTCCACATCAGGTGGTTTAGGAGCAGGGTTGCCTGGAGTGAAGCGTTTGATGGATGAATTCAACGTAGAATCCGTGCCCGGGGAAGGGACGGATATTCGGGCAACAAAATGGCTCCGCTAGGGGGAGTTAGATGAACTTTAGAGAATTGATGGATTCAAAATACAGGGAAATCATAGAACATTATTTGAATGAGCAAGATGAAAAGGCATTGTATCTCGGTCAGAAATTCAGCCGTAAATCCATAGAGCATCATGTATCTCCCGAAGAGATCATCAGTCTCCATAAGAGCGTCATGCTCGAAATGGAACCGAATATCCCGCATCATGTCCTTCATGCATTTGACATTTTGCTGGAAGTGATGATCGGGTACGGATTTGCCTACCGCGAGCACCAAAGCCTCAGAAGCAAGCAGCAGGAATTGAACAATGAAATCGATATTGCTTCCAACATGCAGCAGACCCTTCTCGGTACAAGCATACCGGTAGTCGAAGGGCTGGATATCGCTGCTGTAAGTGTTCCCGCAAAGAAGATGAACGGCGATTATTATCACTTCGTACAGGATGAACACGACACCGTGAGTGTCGCGATCGCCGATGTAATCGGGAAGGGGATACCTGCAGCATTGTGCATGTCCATGATTAAGTATGCAATGGACAGCCTGCCTGAATACCGCAATGAACCGAATGCTGTACTGGAAAGCCTGAACCGGGTCGTGGAGCAGAACGTGGACGCCAGCATGTTCATTACCATGTTTTACGGTGTCTACAACTCTCGTAAACATCTGTTCAGTTATTCATCAGCCGGACATGAGCCCGGTTTCTTTTATAATGCCGGAAGCGGCCAATTCGAGGACCTGGATGCAAAAGGACTCTTGTTGGGTGTGGATAAAAAAGCCAAGTACAGACAGTATGAACGCCGGGTCGAAGAGGGAGACATGATTATCCTGCTTTCAGACGGAGTGACGGAATGCCGGACTGAAGAAGGTTTCATTGAACGAGAAGATCTGGTGGATCTGATCAGTCAGCATAAACATTTGACTTCGGATGAAATTGTTACCAACGTCTATAAAGAATTGGAGAAACTACAGCATTTTGAACTGCGTGATGACTTCACCCTGATTATTATAAAAAGAAATTCCTGAATCTTGTTTATCTCACTTCTTAATGGGGTAAACGAATAAGAGACTTTATTATAATGTTTTCTAAAAAAAGGTGGTCATTTTATGAACTTGTCAATAGATATGCAAGAGAGAGAGAACGAATTATTTGTAAAAGTAGCCGGAGAAATTGATGCATATACAGCACCTAAGCTGAAAGAATCCCTTCACCCTTCTGCCGAAACTGAGAATGATAAAGATATCGTTGTAGACCTATCAGAAGTATCCTACATGGACAGCACCGGACTCGGTGTGTTTGTGGGACTATTCAAGACGGTCAACGCACGCGGCGGACAGCTTAAACTTGTCGGTTTATCCGATCGTCTGCGAAGATTGTTTGATATCACAGGTTTAGGGGATATTATGAATATAAATTCCAAGGTAGAAGGTGGAGTTGAATGATGCAAGCTTTTGATTACATCGAGATGAAAATTCCTGCAAAGCCCGAATACGTAGGGGTTATTCGTCTGACGCTGTCAGGGATAGCCAGCCGTATGGGCTTTGATTATGATGCGATAGAGGACCTGAAGATTGCGACAAGCGAAGCGATCACAAACGCTGTCCAGCATGCTTATAAAGGTGGTGACGGAGAAGTGGTGGTCGGCTTTGCCCTTTACGAGGACCGTTTAGAGGTAATGGTGGCAGATCACGGGGAAAGCTTTGACTTTAAAGCGATCCGCAGTGCTGTCGGTCCATATCATGCCGATCATTCCGTTGAATTCCTAAGAGAAGGCGGATTGGGTCTTTACCTGATCGAGAGCCTTATGGATGATGTAAAGGTACACCATAAAGAGGGAGTTACGGTCTTCATGACCAAATTCCTATCAGGAGAGCAGGTGGAGAGGGATGAAAAAACTATCTCAACCTGATCAGCAGGCGCAAAAAGAAAAAGTGCTTCAGTGGATCAAAGATTACCAGGAGCATCAGGATGATGAAGCGCAAAGCCAGCTTATCCTCCATTATCAAAACCTGGTCGAATCCATTGCAAGAAAGTATTCAAAAGGCAGGTCTTTCCATGAAGACATCATCCAGGTCGGCATGATCGGACTGCTTGGTGCGATCAGGCGTTATGACGAATCTTTCGGCAGGTCCTTTGAAGCATTTGCCATTCCGACCATCATCGGCGAAATTAAACGTTTCCTTCGTGACAAGACTTGGAGTGTCCATGTTCCGAGAAGAATCAAAGAGCTTGGTCCAAAGATAAAATCAACCGTAGAAGAGTTAACCAATGAATTGGAACGTTCTCCGCAAGTTCATGAAATTGCCGAATATCTTGAAGTGAGTGAAGAAGAAGTACTGGAAGCAATGGAAATGGGCCGGAGTTACCAAGCCCTTTCCGTGGATCATTCCATTGAAGCAGATTCTGAAGGCAGCACCGTAACGATACTGGACATAGTAGGGAATCCGGATGAGGGCTACGAAAAGGTCAATCAACGGATGGTCCTGGAGAAAGTGCTGCATGTCCTCTCTGACAGAGAGAAAGCAATCATCCAGTATACTTACCTTGAGAACCTGAGCCAAAAAGAAGCAGGGGAGAAGCTGGGTATTTCCCAAATGCATGTCTCCCGTTTGCAGCGCAGAGCCATCAAGAAGCTGCGGGAAGCAATCCAGGAAGAAACGTTCGAGTCGGAGAGTCATTATTAATGAGTTATTTTCAACAAAATGAAATTGAGCTCTACGTAGAACAATTTTCAAAAAATGGTAACCCGTATTGCGGGGACAGCTATTATTATGTCTCCACCAAGGACTACTTTGTCTGTGTGCTTGCAGATGGTCTTGGGAGTGGGAAATATGCCTATGAATCCTCTCACGAAGTGGTGGAAATCGTTGAAAAGAACCACCATGAAGATGTGGAGACACTGATGGATTTATGCAACAACGCCCTTCAAAGGAAGCGCGGTGCTGCAGTGGCCATCATCAAGGCTTATTACCACTCGAAAGAATTTGTCTACAGCTGTGTAGGGAATATACGGTTTTATTTGTATTCTCCCGAGGGTAAGGTTACTTACCCATTGCCGGTGACAGGTTATTTATCAGGAAGACCGCAAAAATATCAGACAAAGCGATATTCATATGAATCAAACTCGAGATTCCTGCTGCATTCAGACGGACTGAATATCTCGGGTGTTAAGGCAATCCTGCAAAAATATTCAACATTGCATAGTACAGTTCACGACATTCATACCCGGGTCGACGAAACAGCCGACGACACCACCTATATATTAGGAAGCTTACTCTAAACGAAAAGGGTAGGCTTTCTTTTTTTGCTTTAAGATCATTACAAGGTGATAGGAAGTTTGGTGAGTAGATGAACAGAACAATTCTTAACCAATTTGAGGAGTTAACAACAGACCGTTAATAATACAATATTAATTTTAACCATATCTAGCGGTTGATTGGAGTGCAAGACGGAGACTCCTGCGGGAATAGTAGCCAATGTGAGACTTGTCCAGCTCCGGCGGCTAGAGGCTCGAGATCATAAGTCAAGAAAGCCAAAAAGGCAAAAAACGCCTTTCCGGCTTTCTCGCCTTATGCTTGTCGCCTCTGGGCAAGCCGCCTCCGCTTTTCTTCCCGCAGGCTTGCCGAGGAGGCTCACGGGCTACCCGCGGAAAGCGGAGTCTTGCACGGAAATCATAAGCGATTTTGAAGAGACAATATGTATGGAACATTCTAGCACAGGATCAAACTTACTATGTTAAGAAAGAATTTTAACTTCACCATATGGTAAACTTAAACGGAAAGCTTTTGGATGGAGGTCGTAACATTGACTGTAACAATATCGAATCAAGAAAACTTATTGCAAAGCGTTTCAAAAAAAGTAAACATATCCCTTAAAAACGTAAAGAACGTTATATCTTTATTGGAAGAAGGAAACACAGTACCATTCATCGCCCGCTACCGTAAAGAACAAACCGGGGCCCTGGATGAAGTCCAGATCAAAGATATCATGGAGCAGTGGAATTACCTGCAAAACCTTGAACAAAGAAAAGAAGAAGTCCTTAGACTGATCGATGAACAAGGCAAGCTGACAGATGATTTGTCACAAGCCATCAAGAAAGCAGACAAATTGCAAAAGGTAGAGGATTTGTACCGTCCATTTAAACAAAAACGACGTACAAAAGCGACAGTGGCGAAGGAAAAAGGACTGGAACCATTAGCCCAATGGATCATGACTTTTCCGGGATCTGCAGACGTCCAGCAAGAAGCAGCCCGCTACGTTTCTGAAGAAAAAGAAGTGACAACGGCCGATGAAGCAATTGCGGGAGCGAAGGACATCATTGCAGAAATCATTTCCGACGAAGCAGCTTATCGTGAATACATAAGGAATCACACATTCCGTAAGGGTGTCATCGAAACAAAAGTGAAAAATGAAGATAAAGATGAGAAGAACGTCTTTGAGATGTACTATGAATACAGTGAACCGGTAAGCAAAGTCGTCCCTCATCGTGTGCTGGCGATGAATAGAGGGGAAAAAGAGGATATCATCAAAGTGAATATCCAGCCTGATACGGACTCAATTCTTCACTATCTGCAAAAACAGGTAGTGAAAAATGTCCATTCCCCAGTGGTTCCCCTTATCAAAGAGGCGGTCGAGGATGCCTATAAACGACTGATCCAGCCGTCTGTCGAGAGGGAAATTCGTAATGAACTGACGGAAAAAGCTGAAGATCAAGCCATTCATATTTTCTCAGAAAATCTCAGGAAGCTCCTTCTTCAGCCTCCTATGAAAGGGAAGATGGTTCTTGGGGTGGACCCTGCCTACAGAACAGGATGTAAGCTTGCGGTGATTGACGAAACCGGAAAAATGCTTGAAGTAAGTGTCATATACCCGCATCCGCCAAAATCACAGAAGGCTGCGTCGGAAGAAATGATGAAGAAGATCATCAACAAATATTCCATAGAGGTAGTGGCCGTCGGAAACGGAACGGCTTCCAGAGAGACTGAACAATTCGTGGCGGATGTTTTGAAAAGCATCGATAAAGAAATCTTCTATTTGATTGTGAATGAAGCGGGTGCCAGTGTATACTCAGCCTCCGACGTGGCAAGAGAAGAATTTCCTTCTCTCCAGGTAGAGGAAAGAAGTGCTGTATCCATCGCGAGAAGATTGCAGGACCCCCTTGCCGAACTGGTAAAAATCGATCCGAAATCTGTGGGTGTCGGACAATATCAGCATGATGTTTCCCAGAAAAAACTGAATGAATCTCTGACGTTCGTGGTGGAAACCGCCGTTAACAAAGTTGGGGTGAATGTAAACACGGCCTCTTCTTCGTTATTGCAATATGTAGCTGGCCTTTCGAAAACGGTAGCCAATAATATCGTCAAAAAAAGAGAGGAAGAAGGGAAATTCAAATCGAGAGCGCAATTGAAGAAAATCCCGAGGCTCGGTGCAAAAACGTATGAGCAGAGTATAGGCTTCCTGCGAATCACGGATGGAACGGACCTTCTTGACCGGACTCCCATCCACCCGGATAACTACGGCGATGTCAAAAAGCTGCTGTCCAAAACAGGGTTCAGTGAAGATGCGATCGGGAGTGAAGAACTGAGACAATCCCTTAATCAACTGAATGTAAATGAACTCTCTGAGGAGCTGGGCATCGGTAAGCTTACCTTGAAAGACATCATCGATGCGTTGATCCGTCCCGGAAGAGATCCGCGTGACGAATTCCCTAAACCTCTCCTTAAAAAAGATGTCCTTAAACTGGAGGATCTGAAAGAAGGGATGGAACTTCAGGGAACAGTCCGCAATGTCGTTGATTTCGGAGCTTTCGTAGATATCGGGGTAAAACAGGATGGGCTTGTCCATATCTCGAAGCTGAAACAAGGCTTTGTCAAACATCCGCTAGATGTCGTATCCGTCGGAGACGTCGTAACAGTCTGGGTCGACAGCGTGGATGTGAAAAAAGGAAGAGTTGCTCTGACAATGATTCAATGATTAAATAGGAAGGCTCTTTTCGCATCTTTGTTGTTCTCAACACTAGAAAATACCGGAACTTGGGTATTTTCGGCTTGTCCGTTCTTTTGTTATTTAAGTGGAGTTCGAGAAGAGCACGTCCACCAGTTAAGGTAAGGACGCAAGCCGCTGTAGAAAAGCAACAATCTTTTAGAAAACAGCCAATAAGAAAGATAAAAAAGCTGACTTGACTGCTACTTCAAGTCAGCTTTTTTATCCGCTTCTGCACATTTGTTTATTACTGAGGGAAGTTTTTCTTCCTATAAAAATTCCAGCATTGATTAAGAAGCTTGATCTGATAACGATTCTTCTCAAGATATGCCTTCCTCATTTGATTCACGAGCCAGTTTGGCATAAGGCACCCTCCTTATTCCAATCTCTTAGAAAACATTCTTGAACCGATGGCTGATGTCCATTCCTTCTGGATGTTATATAATCTAATTGTATGAAACAAAAGGTTGTCCTGTGCGCGGCAACGAACAGATAAAGGAGCATAAGCATGACCAATCAAGAACTGCAGACACTGGTTGAAGAGATTTCAATCCGGCACTTCCAAAAACCATTCCGACACAAAGCTTATTTTAATCCCAGGCTCAGGACTACAGGCGGGAGATATATGCTGGGGAGCCACAATATCGATATTAACGGTAAGTATCTCGAAGAACATGGATTATCTGAATTAATAGGGATCATCAAACATGAACTCTGTCATTATCACCTTCATATTGAAGGGAAGGGGTACAAGCACAGAGACCCGGAGTTCAAGTCCCTTCTTGAACAAGTTGGAGGTGCCAGACATTGCACCCCGCTGCAGAAAACAAAAAAGAACAGGCGGATCCTCATTTATTCCTGTTCAAAATGCAATCTAATGTTTAAAAGGAGAAGAAGGATCGATACAAAGAAATATGTGTGCGGAAAGTGTAAAGGAAAGCTTGTATTTAAAGAAGAACTGATGCAGGAGTCATGATCTTCGAATGAGAGATGCAAGCTGCGGATGTTTTTATAAAAACTCTCCCAAAAATTATTGACAAGGAGTTACTGAGTCATTATAATCGAAAGAGTCGATAAGACATTTTATATGCGTTAGAATACTTCACGTTCCGCAGTAGCTCAGTGGTAGAGCTATCGGCTGTTAACCGATCGGTCGCAGGTTCGAATCCTGCCTGCGGAGCCATTTTTATGGAGAAGTACTCAAGTGGCTGAAGAGGCGCCCCTGCTAAGGGTGTAGGTCGGGCAACTGGCGCGAGGGTTCAAATCCCTCCTTCTCCGCCATTCCATATATCCTGGCCCGTTGGTCAAGCGGTTAAGACACCGCCCTTTCACGGCGGTAACACGGGTTCGAATCCCGTACGGGTCATAATTCAATTTTTTTCATTTCGAAATTGAATGTGAGATAAAGTATTCACGAACTTATTGATAACGCAATGAAAAATCTTTTGCTAACGCAATCTAATGATAGCTATTTTGCTATCGCAAAAAGCTTTGGTCCGGTAGTTCAGTTGGTTAGAATGCCTGCCTGTCACGCAGGAGGTCGCGGGTTCGAGTCCCGTCCGGACCGCCAGAATTTATTTTAGAAAAGTGGTTGACGACCACGAGGTGGACATGTTATTATATAAACCTCGTCACTTTTCGAGGCATTGGGCTATAGCCAAGCGGTAAGGCATCGCACTTTGACTGCGACATGCGTTGGTTCGAATCCAGCTAGCCCAGCCATGATGAGCCATTAGCTCAGTTGGTAGAGCATCTGACTTTTAATCAGAGGGTCGAAGGTTCGAGTCCTTCATGGCTCACCATAGATTTTGCAAAAGGCAAATATCTATCTCATTTCATGCGGGTGTGGCGGAATTGGCAGACGCACCAGACTTAGGATCTGGCGCCGCAAGGCGTGGGGGTTCAAGTCCCTTCACCCGCATTATTATTTCAAAAAAACTATTGACATAACAGCAGTTCCTAGTTACAATAGTGTTTGTCGCTTTTAAAAACGCGGTCGTGGCGGAATGGCAGACGCGCTAGGTTGAGGGCCTAGTGGGGGCAACCCCGTGGAGGTTCAAGTCCTCTCGGCCGCACCAAAGGTTCTAACATACTGCGCCCGTAGCTCAATTGGATAGAGCGTTTGACTACGGATCAAAAGGTTAGGGGTTCGACTCCTCTCGGGCGCGCCACTAATTCTTCTACAAGCGGGTATGAAAGAATGAATAAGTAAATGCTTCTGAAACGGGAAGTAGCTCAGCTTGGTAGAGCACTTGGTTTGGGACCAAGGGGTCGCAGGTTCGAATCCTGTCTTCCCGACCATCACAATACATATTATATATGCGGGTGTAGTTTAATGGTAAAACCTCAGCCTTCCAAGCTGATGTCGTGGGTTCGATTCCCATCACCCGCTCCAAACAAACCATTGAACCTTGAAAACTGAACAAAACAAGACAATACGTCAACGTTAATTCTAGATTTACCGCAACGATTTAATCGTTGCAAACAAGAGCTATTCAAACTTTTATCGGAGAGTTTGATCCTGGCTCAGGACGAACGCTGGCGGCGTGCCTAATACATGCAAGTCGAGCGGATCAATGGGAGCTTGCTCCCTGAGATCAGCGGCGGACGGGTGAGTAACACGTGGGTAACCTGCCTGTAAGACTGGGATAACTCCGGGAAACCGGGGCTAATACCGGATAATTTAGTTCCTCGCATGAGGAACTGTTGAAAGGTGGCTTTTCGCTACCACTTACAGATG
>NZ_KQ758492.1 GCF_001456935.1 [Bacillus] enclensis
CACTTTATGTGAGTAAGATCCCTGGAAGATGACCAGGTAGATAGGTCAGAGGTGGAAGCATGGCGACATGTGGAGCTGACTGATACTAATCGATCGAGGACTTAACCACAAAGAGTCATTTTTAAATGAACAACGGCAATACCGGTATTCTTGACATCAATCCTTTATCTAGTTTTGAAGGAACAAACCTTCAATTGAATATTCGTCTGGTGATTATGGCGAAGAGGTCACACCCGTTCCCATGCCGAACACGGAAGTTAAGCTCTTCAGCGCCGATGGTAGTTGGGGGATCTCCCCCTGTGAGAGTAGGACATCGCCAGGCAAATAAAAAAAGGACAGCTCTTAGGAGTTGTTCTTTTTTTGTGTGGAGCAAAACGATAAAGGTATAGCAGTGGATAATGTTGACCAAAACGTCTTCACATCTTTTTAATAAAACCATCAAATTTTTCACCTTTTAAGCCCGTTAATTTGTTTATTTTAATAAAAACCCTCGTCCATGTTGAAAAGAGAGTCGTGTTCTTCTTAAAATCGTGCCTATTTCATATAAATATCAAGAAATTGAATAACAGGTTCGCGGCCAGATCCGATTTATTATCGGAAATCGGCTTTTTATTATCGAAATCAACGAAAGGATTATCGGAAATCGAACTTTTATTAGCGAAACGGAAAGTCCTTTTTTCAAATGCGTTTAGATATAATCGAAACCGTATTCTAATTAACGCAACCCAACATTTATTATCAAAATTAACACTTTAAGAATCCAAATAAAATCAGTTACTACATGATTTCACGCCAATGCCAATCAAATGCTCCAATACAAATACCCATACACCATCCCACTCACTCTTACACCCAAACACCGTCCCCAAATCAATTCTACAAACTTTTTTAACAAGACATACACAGACTGGGCGCTCCCTACATAAGATAAAAGTACACTTGATAATTCTGTTAGTTTAAAAGTTTAAAATATTGTATACAATTGGAGCACTTGGGGCACAATAGATTGTATGGAGGTGGGGAACCTTATGATGAATGCAGAGCGTAAGGCGGTTGAAGAGCAGTGTATTGTGTGTCAAAGTGAAAAGTCGGTCGGAATTCATCTGTACACATCATTTATCTGTACGGAATGTGAACGGGAAATGGTCCAGACGGATACAAATGATCCGGTGTACAAATTGTTCGTCCAGCGATTGAAAAAAGTGAATACCCCTCAAATTTATTCATAACCAGGTGATAGACAGCTTGGTTATGATTTTTTTAGTTTAAGAACATAAAATATGGTACGATGAAGATTGATATTTGCGGTGAGAAAGAGGGGTAAACATGAAGGTTGATCAAGCGAGGATGCCTCTTATTGAAGCGATTGAAAGGCATGTTGAGAAAAATCCCATCTCATTTCATGTACCTGGTCATAAAAATGGTTTATTAATAGATGAGAAGGACAAGCAGTTTTTTTATAAAAGGGATTTGACAGAACTTAGCGGATTGGATGATCTACATGATCCGCAGGAAGCGATAAGGGATGCTGAGGCGCTGCTCAGTGATCTGTATGGAAGCAAGAAGAGCTGCTTTCTGGTAAACGGCAGTACGGCAGGGAATATTGCTGCGATACTCGCATCGTGTTCTCAGGGAGAGACTGTTTTGGTACAAAGGAATTGCCATAAGTCCGTGATGAATGGAATAAAGCTTGCGAGGGCGGTACCAGTCCTAATAGAAACAGAGTGGGATGAAGAAGGGAAGATGCCGACCGGGGTCAGTCTTGAGTCGGTCAGGGAGACGATGAAGGCTTTCCCTGATGCCAAGGCATGTGTGCTCACGTATCCTACCTATTATGGAATGACTTTTGATTTGAAATCATTAATCGATGAATTTCACCAACACGGAGTGATCTGTATCATTGACGAAGCACACGGTCCGCATTTTCAGCTGGGAGATCCGTTCCCTGCGTCGGCGCTTGATCTGGGAGGGGACATTGTCATTCACTCGGCCCATAAAATGCTCCCTGCGATGACGATGGGATCTTTTTTACATATAGGAAGTGAACGGGTGAATGAAGGAAAGGTAAAGGAATACTTATCGATCCTGCAGTCAAGCAGTCCCTCTTACCCGATCATGGCTTCACTTGATTATGCCAGATCCTACTTAGCGACGGTGACAGCAGCGGATATAAGAAAGAATATAGACGTAATCAATGAATTTGTGCAAGCTTTAAGCGGTATTCATGAGGGATTATCGGTGAAGCGTACAGATGACCCATTGAAGCTGCTGCTTTCCATGAAGGGGATGTCGGGGTATGAGCTTCAACGCTTGTTGGAGGGAGAAGGTATCTTCTGTGAACTCGCGGATTCTTATTATGTTCTGCTGATCCTGCCTTTAATGAAGGAAGGCTTCTCGTTTCCTTATAAGGAAGCAGCCGGGCACATCCATGCTGTATTGAGTAAGGAAGGGGTGCCGGGACAAGCAGGAGACGCCCCTAAGGCAGTAAGAAAAAAACGGCGTTCTTACACGGAACTTGCATTAACCCACGAAGAAATGGATGATAGGGAAGAGGAGTGGGTATCGTTAGCCGGGGCTGAGGGAGAAATCTCGGCGCGGATGATCACTCCGTATCCGCCGGGCATCCCATTGCTGATCCCGGGTGAAAGAATATCAGAAGAAACGATGGCAAGACTGAAACAATATATGGAGAATAAAGCAAACATACAGGGAGATCACCGTTTGGATGAAAGCCGTGTATGCGTGTATCGATAGATGGAGGGTAAAGGGAAATGAAACAAGGAAGATTTATTACAGTCGAAGGCCCTGATGGTGCGGGAAAGTCTACAATACTCAATGAACTTTACAACAAGCTCGTTGAAGAAGGCCGCAATGTTGTAAAAACACGGGAGCCGGGCGGCGTGTCCATTGCTGAACAGATCAGGGAAGTCATTTTGAATAAAGAAAACACAGCCATGGACATCCGCACGGAGGCATTGCTGTATGCAGCGGCAAGGCGCCAGCATCTGGTAGAGGTCGTCATCCCTGCACTTGAAAAAGGGTCCATCGTCATCTGTGACCGGTTTATTGACAGCTCACTGGCTTACCAGGGAAAAGGCCGGGACATAGGGATGACAGAAGTGATGAACATCAATCAATTTGCGATCGAGGATAAGATGCCGGATCTTACACTTTATTTCGATATAACCCCTGAAGAAGGCTTAAAAAGAATCGCCGGGCATGATGGCCGGGAAGTAAATCGGTTAGATCTCGAGTCCCTTGATTTCCACCAAAAGGTTTATGAGGGGTATCAATCTCTAATCGAACAATATCCGGACCGAATCAAGGTCGTGGACGCAAGCAAAAGCAAAGAAAAAGTATTCACATCAGCATACGACATCGTAAAAAGATTTATAGGGTAACGTTATAAAGGCAGCTTCGATATGACAGAATGAGTCTATAAAGAGGTTGTCTTTTTATTATACGGCGCTAACTATGTGGTAATTATTGTTATTAGGGGATATCCAGAGCTGTCCTGTAGCTGGACATAGCTGGACAGTGCTTTCCTTAGATCATTACGACCGGGGAAGTGAACGGGCCACGCGCGGAAAGCGAATTCTTCCACGGAAATCAACAGCTATAGAGAGTATTTATTAGAGTATTTCTGATAAGTAGGATGTCAGCCCAACCCATTTATTGATATAATAGAAGGAAGTATATGTCTTTGAAACGGAGGAAAGCCGCATATGAAAGTCATTATGGCTGTTGTTCAAGATAAAGATAGCAATCGTTTATCCAATGCGTTGATGGATCACAATTTTCGTTCGACAAAACTTGCAAGCACCGGGGGGTTCCTGAAATCAGGGAATACCACATTCATCATCGGGACGGAAGATATCCGCGTCGACAAAGCCCTGCAGGTGATCAAAGATAATTGCAAATCGCGCGATCAGCTTGTTGCGCCCGTTTCCCCTATGGGAGGGAACGCAGATTCGTATGTTCCATATCCGGTTGAGGTCGAGGTCGGCGGCGCCACAGTGTTTGTCCTGCCAGTTGATCAGTTCCACCAGTTTTAATAAAAGGCTGTTTTCTAAAAGGTTGTTGCTTTTCGTAAATAGGTTGTAACCTAAATGCAGCTTGTTGTCGTGCTCTTTTCGAACTCAAGTTCGATCTAGGGAAGGACTGATAACCCGAAAATACCCAAGTTCTGTTATTTTCTTGTCTGTATAGCAACAAAGTATGCGAAAAGAGCCTAGTCAAAAGGGGTTTAACGTATGAAGATCAATCAGGATACCCGTGTATCTTTAGATAAACTTCACAAGGAAAGCAAGTCAGCAGGGACAAGCCAGGCGAAGTTCGGCCAGCTCGTTCAAAAGCATGATCAGAAAATGCAGATGGAACAGCTCAGTAAGCTTCTGGCCACGATTGAAGATGCCGGCAGCCGCCTGGCAAAGTCCCGTAATTTCAAGGATCTTGCAAAATATAAAACGCTGGTGAAGAAATTTGTGAGAGAAGCAGTCGATTTCGGCATGGATCTGAAACAATCGCATACATGGAATCAGTACGGTGAAGGAAGAAAGCTCAATATCGTGGAAACGATCGACAGTGAGCTTGTCGAACTGACCGAAGCTGTCATGGATAAAGAGAAAAAGTCGATCGATGTATTGGGGAAAATCGGAGAAATAAAGGGATTGCTGATCAATCTCTATATGTAAGTGAGTGGTTCAGATGAAGTTTGAAGAAATACAATCGTTTCAGCCTGTGGTTCTACAGATGCTTCAAAACAGCATCATGAAGGACCGGGTTGCGCATGCCTATTTATTCGAAGGAGAAAAAGGGACACGTAAAAGGGAAGTGGGCTTCCTGTTTGCGAAAGCCCTGCTCTGTGAAAACCGAACGGACGGCAAAGCATGCGAAGAGTGCAATAATTGCAGGCGCGTCAACCATGGAAATCATCCGGACCTCCATCTGGTTGAGCCGGACGGTCTTTCGATAAAAAAAGAGCAGATTAAATCTCTTCAAGAAGAGTTCTCCAAAACCGGGGTCGAATCGAAAAAGAAGATTTATATCATTGTTCACAGTGATAAGATGACGGCCAATGCCGCTAACAGCCTCCTGAAATTCCTTGAGGAGCCCCTTGCGGATGCGACGGCAATCCTGATTACGGAGAATATTCATAGAATGCTTCCTACCATTCTTTCGAGGTGCCAGACGATTTCTTTCAAACCGCTTCCAAAAGAATATTTAACAAAACAGCTGCTGGACGAGGGAATGCCGCCTCATATGGCGCCGCTCGCCGCTAACTTGACAAACCGATATGAGGAAGCTGTAGAAATATGTCAAAATGAGTGGTTTGCACAAGCAAGAATAATAGTGTTAAAATTATATGAAGTCCTCCAGAAAAGTCCCTTCCAGGCAATGGTGAAGATTCAAGAGGATTTTGTACAGCACTTCAAAGAAAAAGATCAAGTTGATCGAGCATTGGATCTTTTACTTCTAATATATAAAGACTTACTTCAAATCCAGTTAGGAAAAGAAGAACAGCTCGTCTACCCGGACCAAAAGGAAAAATGGAAATCAGACGCACTTCAAGTATCGACAAACCGTCTTTCTACTAGTATGACGGCGATCCTTGAAGCAAAACGCAAGTTAAACGCCAATATGAATTCTCAGCTGCTGGTAGAACAGCTTATGCTAAAACTGCAGGGGTGATGGTCCTTTGTACGATGTTGTAGGAGTACGCTTTAAAAAAGCGGGAAAAATCTATTATTTCGATCCGGGCGAACTCGATATCCATAAAAATAATTATGTGATCGTTGAAACTGTCCGCGGGGTCGAATTTGGAAAAGTAGTCGTAGAAAGAAAGCAAGTCGGTGAAAATGATGTAGTGCTTCCTTTGAAAAAGGTGATCCGGATCGCTGATCAGAAGGATCGGCTGACGGTGGAAGAAAATAAAACTTCCGCTCAGGAAGCCTACGATGTGTGTTGTGATAAAATCAATCAGCATCAATTAGATATGAAATTAGTAGATGTAGAATATACATTTGATCGTAATAAAGTCATATTTTATTTTACAGCTGATGGGCGTGTTGATTTCCGGGAGCTGGTGAAAGACCTGGCTTCTATTTTCCGTACGCGGATTGAACTTCGTCAGA
This sequence comes from [Bacillus] enclensis, assembly GCF_001456935.1. Taxonomy (GTDB): domain Bacteria; phylum Bacillota; class Bacilli; order Bacillales; family Bacillaceae_B; genus Rossellomorea; species Rossellomorea enclensis. The sequence continues at coordinate 6,135 of NZ_KQ758492.1, forward strand.
TTGGCGTTCGTGACGAAGCGAAAATGCTAGGGGGTATCGGTCCTTGTGGCCGTATGCTTTGTTGTTCGACCTTTTTGGGAGATTTTGAACCGGTATCCATCAAGATGGCGAAAGATCAAAATCTATCTCTTAATCCTACCAAGATCTCAGGGCTTTGCGGCCGCTTGATGTGTTGTCTTAAATACGAAAATGACGAATATGAAGCAGCCAAAGCGGAATTGCCTGATATTGGTGAAGTGATTAAAACACCTCACGGGAAAGGTAAAGTGGTAGGTCTTAATATTCTTGAGCGTGTTCTTCAAGTAGATATAAAAGATGCGGAACGCGTATTGGAATTCACTTTAGATGAAATAATGAACGAAGGTGCCGTATCATTCCAAGCCACAGAGTAACGGGGTGTAGTGTCGTGGATAAAAAAGAGTTCTTTGATTCAGTCAGCAATATGGAACAACAGATTGGTGATTTATACAATCAACTTGGCGAGCTTAAGCAGTGTCTTGCCGAAATGCTTGAGGAGAATAATGCGCTCAAGCTTGAAAACGAACATTTGCGCCGAAGACTGGAACAGACTGAGAACTCACCGAAAAAGGTTCAAACAACAGGCGATGCGGGTACGACGAGCGAGTCGGACTTAGAAGATAAACAACTGGATATCGGGGAAGGCTACGATAACCTTGCCCGGCTTTACCAGGAAGGCTTCCATATATGCAATATCCACTTTGGAAGTCCGCGCAAAGACGAGGATTGCTTGTTCTGCCTGTCTTTCTTGAACAAGAAATAAAGCAGGACCTGTAATGCCTAGAATAAGATAAATGATGAAAAGGGCTGATCCATTCAGAAGGGATTGGTCCTTTTTGTTGAACAAGCGGAGGAAACACATGGTTGTATTAAAAGACGATGAAAGATTGGATTATCTGCTGGCAGAAAATATGAGGATCATTCAAAGTCCGTCGGTATTTTCCTTTTCCCTGGATGCGGTATTGCTTGCGCGCTTCAGCTATCTTCCCTTGAAAAGAGGGAAAGTGGTGGATCTATGTTCCGGAAATGGGATCATACCGCTGCTTTTAAGCGCACGGACGAGCGTTGAAATCACCGGGGTGGAAATCCAGGAGCGTCTGCTTGATATGGCTGAGAGAAGCATTCGGTATAATGGCGTTGAGGATCAGGTAACGATGAAGCTTGGCGATGTAAAAGAAATAAACAAACTGCTTCATCATTCCCATTATGATGTGGTGACGTGCAATCCGCCTTATTTCGAAACCGTTCCGACATCCATGCAAAACTTGAATGAACATTATACCATCGCGCGCCATGAAGTCCTCTGCACCCTTGAGGACACCATCCAGGCTGCAAGCTACCCGCTGAAGCAAGGCGGAAAAGCTTCTTTCGTACACAGGCCGGGAAGGCTGATGGATATCCTGTCCCTGATGAGGAAGCACCGTCTTGAACCGAAGCGGATGAGGCTCGTCTATCCGAGGGAGGGAAAAGAAGCCAATACGCTTTTGATCGAAGGAATCAAAGACGGAAAACCTGATTTAAAGATACTCCCGCCTCTATTTGTCTACAATGAAAACAATGAATATTCTCAGGAAGTTTATGAAATGCTTTATGGAAAAGAATAATCCCAGGAGGTGAAACCCATCATGAACCAGCAAAAAAGCTATCAGGAAACCGGCAAAGGCCGCCTCTATCTTGTCCCCACCCCAATCGGGAATCTTGAAGATATGACATTCAGGGCAATTCGCATCATGAAGGAAGCGGATGTCATTGCAGCAGAGGATACAAGAAATACAAAGAAGCTGAGCAACTACTTTGAAATCGATACCCCGATCATCAGTTATCATGAGCATAATAAAGAATCGAGTGGTCCAAAGCTCATTGAGAGAATGGAGCAGGGTGAAACGGTCGCGCTGGTCAGCGACGCAGGGATGCCCTCCATTTCCGACCCGGGTTATGAACTGGTACAGGCAGCGATAGAAAACAATCTGGCCGTCATCCCTCTGCCGGGTGCAAATGCTGCTTTGACGGCATTGATTGCTTCGGGACTTGCCCCCCAGCCGTTTTATTTTTACGGATTCCTTCATAGGGGAAAGAAAGAAAAACGTGCAGAACTCGAACGGCTCCGGTCATTGAAGGATACATTTATCCTGTATGAATCCCCTCACAGATTGAAAGAAACGCTGAAGGAACTTCATCAGTCTCTCGGGAATCGGCAGATTGTCATTTGCCGTGAACTGACAAAGAAATTCGAAGAGTTCATCCGCGGTTCATCGGAAGACGTGCTGGAGTGGGCTGAAACCGGTGAAATAAGAGGTGAATTTTGTGTCATGGTCGAAGGGAATCCGCAGCCAGATGAAGAGGAGCAGGAAGAATGGTGGAATGATTATTCAATTGAAGGCCACGTTCAGTATTATATAGAAGAAAAAGAAATGTCTTCAAAATCGGCGATTAAAGAAGTCGCAAAGGAAAGAAACCTCCCTAAGAGGGAAGTATACCAGGCATTTCATGTGGAGAAATAGAAAAAGGGCTGAGTACATCATGACTCAGCCCTTGTATTTATATCAATGATTAATTTTTTTGGAAAGAATCCTGGATTTCTTTGATTAACTGTTCTGCACCTTCACGGCTCAAAATCAATTTGCCGTCAGCAAGCTTGATGTTATCATCAGATACTTCACCAGTGATTTGGCAAGTCATGCTTGGCTTGTATTTCTTTAAGATGATTCTTTCGTCGTCCACGTAGATCTCAAGCGCATCCTTCTCAGCGATGCCAAGTGTACGGCGAAGTTCGATAGGAATAACGACACGTCCTAATTCGTCAACTTTTCTTACAATACCTGTAGATTTCATATAATTTTCTCCTCCAAAGAATGATTTTATTTTATCTCTCTAGTTTGTTAAAGGTTCGTCAATATTCGACATTTTTCTGTATCTGGTAATATCATACCAACGATTTTATCTATCGTCAATAATTAAATTTGTAAATTTTTTAAAATGGTTTCCAAAGAGAAAGTTGATATGACAAGCTTTACGATGTATTGTAAATAATTGTATTACCAATTTAATATTATTGTAATCAATTAAGATTTGTCGAAAAATCTTTACAGGTGCAATAATTCGACATTAATCGACATATTCCGTCTATCTTTTCGACATTATTTGAAGGTTGGTTAGTGCAGTTGCAGAATCCCTTTATTTTAGGTATATTTTGATGAGATAAGCGGTTAAGATAATAGGTAAGAATATAGAATAAAACCCACTTTATACCATTCGTATCAGATTAAGGATTTATGTGGGCATTATAGAAAAAAAGAGGAGGAAGCGAAAGTGGAAGAGAAATTGAATACCTTCTATATTACAACACCAATCTACTATCCAAGCGGTAATTTACATATTGGCCATGCCTATACGACGGTGGCCGGAGATGCGATGGCCCGTTACAAAAGAATGCGCGGATATGATGTAAGATATTTAACGGGCACAGATGAGCACGGCCAGAAAATCCAGCGTAAAGCGGAAGAGCAGGGTGTCAGCCCGCAAAAATATGTAGATGATATTGTGAGCGGCATTAAAGATTTATGGGGGAAACTTGACATCTCCTATGATGACTTCATCCGGACGACCGAAAAGCGTCATAAAGATATTGTCGAAAAGATCTTCAAGCAGCTTTTAGACCAGGGAGATATTTACCTTGATCAATACGAAGGCTGGTACTGTACACCGTGTGAATCCTTCTTCACAGAAAGACAGCTTGAGAATGGGAATTGCCCAGACTGCGGCCGTCCTGTTGAAAAGGTGAAGGAAGAATCCTACTTCTTTAAGATGAGCAACTATGTAGACCGTCTGCTTGCTTATTATAATGAAAATCCTGAATTTATACAGCCTGAATCTCGTAAAAACGAGATGATCAATAACTTCATCAAACCCGGTCTCGAAGATTTGGCAGTATCACGGACGACTTTTGATTGGGGAGTGAAGGTCCCGGGTGATCCGAAGCATGTCATTTACGTATGGATCGATGCCCTATCCAATTACATCACGTCGCTTGGCTACGGCAGCGAAAATGACAAGAATTATCTGAAGTACTGGCCGGCTGATGTGCATCTGGTAGGGAAGGAAATCGTACGTTTCCATACCATCTATTGGCCGATCATGCTGATGGCATTGGACCTTCCGCTTCCGAAAAAGGTATTTGCACATGGCTGGCTTCTGATGAAGGATGGCAAAATGTCCAAGTCCAAAGGGAATGTAGTCGATCCTGTCACGCTGATCGACCGTTACGGTCTTGATTCACTTCGTTACTATTTATTAAGGGAAGTTCCATTCGGTTCTGACGGGGTATTCACTCCGGAAGGATTTGTCGAACGAATCAACTTCGATCTTGCGAATGACCTTGGTAACTTATTGAACAGAACCGTTGCCATGATCAACAAGTATTTTGACGGTGTTATCCCTGCTTACGAAGGCTCCGACGGGGAGTTCGATCAAAATCTGCTGAACATCAACAAAGATACTGTTAATAAATACGAAGAAGCAATGGAAAACATGGAGTTCTCGGTTGCTTTATCAAGCCTCTGGCAGCTGGTGAGCCGGACCAACAAGTATATCGATGAAACACAGCCTTGGGCCCTTGCCAAAGAAGAAGACAAGAAAGCTGAATTGGGCAGTGTCATGAGCCATCTGGCAGAATCATTGAGAAGAGTGGCCGTCCTGCTGCAGCCGTTCTTGACAAGGACTCCGAAGAAAATCTTTGAACAGCTGAATCTCCATGACGAAAAACTTCAAACATGGGAAAGTTTAGAGACATTTGGTGCCATCCCGTCAGGAACAGAAGTGGTGAAAAAAGGCGAGCCGATCTTCCCGCGTCTTGATCTGCAGGAAGAGGTTGACTTTATCAAAGAAAAAATGCAGGGAAGCAAGCCTGCTGAAGAAGAAAAAGAAGCTGCACCTGCTCCGGAAGAAAGTGATGAAATCACAATTGACGATTTCATGAAAGTAGAGCTCAGGGTAGCACAGGTCGTAAATGCCGAACCTGTCAAAAAAGCGGATAAACTCCTGAAAATCCAGCTTGATCTCGGATATGAAAAGAGACAAGTCGTCTCAGGAATCGCGAAACACTTTAAGCCGGAAGAGTTAGTCGGAAAGAAAGTCATCTGCGTCACAAACCTGAAACCGGTCAAACTGCGCGGTGAACTCTCCCAGGGAATGATCCTCGCAGGAGAAGAAAACGGAACACTATCACTCGCAACCGTGGACCAAACACTGCCAAACGGCACAAAAGTAAAATGAATTCACAAAAAGGATGTTCCACGTGGAACATCCTTTTTGTTATATCAGGAAAATATAATGCGTAACAATACACTAATATAATAGGTTTTGTGATTTTAATATATTATATAGAAATAATTATGAAAATGAATAGAATCAAAATATTTTAGAAATCACCTTAAAGTCTATACAATGAACGGAGAAAGTTAATAATAAAGATGACAACCTTATCCAGCTTTTGATTGGAGTGCAGGACGCAGACTCCTGCGGGAAAAGTAGCTAATGTGAGACCTGTCCAGCTCCAGGGCTTAGAGGCGGTTGGCATAAGTCAACCGCCTCTGACCAAAGCCCTTCCGCTTTTCTAACCCGCAGGAGCGCAGCGACGAGGAGGCTCACCGGCCGCCCGCGGAAAGCGAAGTCTCGCACGGAAATCAATAGCGTTATTTAGAAGACTGACAATGTAATTACTAACTTCCGGTGAAGCGCTAAAGTTAATATTTTCTCATTCACCCATAATTTGTAACCTAAATGTTACGTTACTGAGATGCTTGTTACTCGTTTTTATAATAAAATTACTTTGAATACAAGGAGTGTCACATATGTTATTTGATACACATGTTCATCTGAACGCTGAACAATTCAATGAAGATCTTGAGGAGGTCATCTCAAGAGCAAAAGAAGCAGGAGTCGGAAGGATGGTTGTCGTCGGCTTTGACCGCCCGACCATCGAAAGAGCCATGGAACTGGTGGGACAGTATGACTTTCTTTATGCCAGCATTGGCTGGCACCCTGTTGATGCAATTGATATGAAAGAGGAGGATCTTGCTTGGATCGAAGAACTTTCCTCTCATCCCAAAGTGGTCGCCCTCGGCGAAATGGGCCTTGATTATCACTGGGATAAGTCACCTAAAGATATTCAAAAAGAAGTATTCAGAAAACAAATTCACTTAGCGAAAAAAGTGAAACTGCCAATCATCATACATAACAGGGAAGCGACTCAGGATATAGTTGATATCCTTCGGGAAGAAGGAGCTGAAGAGGTAGGCGGAATCATGCACTGCTTCAGCGGAAGTCCTGAGATTGCCCAGGAATGCGTAGATATGAATTTCTATATTTCCCTCGGCGGACCGGTGACGTTCAAGAACGCGAAAAAGCCGAAGGAAGTAGCCCAGGAAATTCCACTGGAGCGGCTGCTCATCGAAACAGACTGTCCGTATCTTGCCCCTCATCCGAACAGAGGGAAACGGAATGAACCTGCGTATGTAAAGCTGGTGGCAGAACAGATTGCAGAATTGAAAGGCATCTCCTTGGAAGAAGTAGAAACGGTCACAACAGAAAATGCAAATAAATTATTCAACATAAACTGACATCGAATGCTGTCGAGAATTGAGGGAGCTTGTCCGGAAACTTAAAAAAAACAAAAAGTTCTACATGGCAATTGTCCATCATAGGATAACCATGTCGATAACTCTCTCTTTTCTTTTTCTCTTTTTTTCTGCATAATATGTCCTATGTTCCCTGGTTTTCAATATTTTGCTAGATTAAGAAAAAAGAAGTAAGGGTTGACACTCTCTGGAATACTCTATATAATCACTCCGAGAAAAGGAGGCGTTTTTCATGAACATTCAAAACATGAAAAGCCTGTTTTCCAAGTCTTTGAGTCGAAGGAAATGGATCGCTGCTGTCGCAACAATCGCAGCATCGGCAGCTGTTTTCGGAATCCTTTTTTATGAAGGTTCCAAAAACACTGTGGCATTGACCTTAGACGGCGAGCAAAAAGAGATTAGAACGCATGCAAACACCATTCAAGATATATTAAAAGATTTAGAGATTTCAACCCGCTCAGAAGACTATTTGTATCCCTCGGGAACAAGTAAGGTTACGAACAACATGAAAATCGTTTGGGAACCGGCAAAACAGGTAGAGGTATCGGTTGGTGATCAGAAGAAGAAGATCTGGACCAACGCAGATACGGTAAAAGAGTTACTATCGGAGAACAAGATCGAGATTGGGGAACATGATAAGGTCGAACCAGCCTTATCCAAAAAGATTTCAGGGGACATGAAGATTACCATCGAGGAAGCCTTTCCGCTTCAGCTTGTGGATGGAGGCAAAAAGAAAAAGGCATGGTCCACTTCGACTACGGTCGCTGACTTTTTAAAGCAACAGGGCATCACACTTAATAAAACCGATCGCGTTGAACCGGGTTTAGACAATGTCATCAAACCAGATGACGTCGTAAACGTCGTTCGAGTTGAAAAAGTCACCGATGTAGTGGAAGAACCAACTGACTTTACGGTCGTTTCTCGAAAAGACTCAGCCCTTTCCAAAGGCAAGGAAAAAATCGTGCAGGAAGGGAAAAAGGGTCTTGTTGAAAAGAAATACGAAATCGTCAAAGAGAATGGAAAAGAAGTTTCCAGGAAGTTAGTCAGTGAAAACGTGGTAAAAGAAAGTCAGGATAAAATAGTAAACGTCGGAACAAAAGTGCTTGTCGCACAGGTTTCGCGTGGAAGCTCGCCTTCCGCCTCAGCCTCAGCAGAGAGCGGCGGCAGGGAATTCTATGTTAGCTCAACGGCTTACACAGCAAACTGTAACGGATGTTCAGGACATACGGCGACAGGCATCAACCTGAAAGCCAATCCTGGCGCTAAAGTCATTGCGGTCGATCCTTCAGTTATCCCGCTTGGTTCAAAGGTATATGTAGAAGGGTATGGCTATGCAGTCGCAGCCGATACAGGCGGCGCTATCAAAGGGAACAAAATCGATGTTTTCTTCTCATCGCAATCTGATGCGTACCGTTGGGGAAGAAAAACAATCAAAATAAAAATATTAGACTAAGGGCAGGAGTCTTTTTCTCCTGCTTTTTCTTTTTGGATTGATATGGGGACTGACCTTTCTGTATAAGCACTGAACGATTTCAGTTATAATAAAAATATTGGGTTCTACAGATTAGACGAACGTCACGGATAATAAGTTTCAACTTTTTTGGAGGTTTTATGAAAATAAAAGAAATCATCGTCGTGGAAGGAAAAGACGATACGACAGCGATACAGCGTGCTGTATCAGCCGATACGATTGAAACGAACGGCTCTGCGGTTTCTCCTGTTACGATTGAAAAGATCAGGCATGCACAGGAAAAAAGGGGAGTCATCATTTTCACCGACCCCGATTATCCGGGAGAGCGTATCCGGAAGATTGTGAGTGAGGCCGTCCCGGGCTGCAAACATGCTTTTGTCCATAAAAAAGATGCCCTCCCGAAATCAGGCAGGGGGATCGGTGTCGAGCATGCTGCCCCGGAAATCATAAGGGAAGCCCTCAAGGAAGCCCATATGATCGAAAAGGAAAATGAAGAAATTATCACAAAGGATGATCTTGTCACAGCCGGGCTGATTGGCAGTCCGCAGTCAAAGGACAGAAGGGTCGCACTTGGTGAGAAACTCAGAATCGGATACACTAATGGTAAACAGCTTCATAAGCGCTTGATGATGTTCAATATCCAAAAGGATGAGTTCAAGCGTGCGCTAATGGAAATTATTCAGGAGGAAACTAATGCATAAAGATATCGCCACACCGCTGCGTACAAAAGAAATCTTGGGGAAATACGGATTTTCTTTTAAAAAGAGCCTCGGTCAGAACTTCCTGATCGATCCCAATATCCTACGTAATATAACGGAATTTGCAGGCCTCTCTAAGGATACTGCAGCCATCGAAATCGGACCGGGTATAGGCGCCCTGACCGAACATCTGGCCCGTACCTCGGGAAAAGTAGTCGCATTTGAAATCGATCAGCGTCTGATCCCGATACTCGGAGATACACTTTCACCGTATGATAATGTGAAAATCATCAATGAAGATGTGCTTGAGGCGGATGTAAAAGCGATCATAGATGAAGAATTCGCCGGCTACGAGGATATAATGGTGGTTGCCAATCTTCCGTATTACGTGACAACCCCCATCATCTTGAAGCTTCTGATGGAGCGTCTGCCAATCAGGGGCATCTGTGTCATGCTGCAAAAGGAAGTAGGAGCCCGGATCTCTGCAAAGCCCGGCACGAAGGAATACGGTTCGTTATCCATCGCCATTCAATACTATACGGAAGCGGAAATGGTCATGACTGTGCCAAAAACGGTATTTATGCCGCAGCCGAATGTGGACTCTGCCGTCATCCGCTTGACGAAGAGAGAAAAGCCTCCGGTGGACGTGATTGATGAAGACTTCTTCTTTACGGTGACACGCTCTTCCTTCGCCCAGCGGAGAAAAACGATCTTGAACAACCTGACCAGCCAGCTGCCGAGCGGGAAAGAAAAGAAAGAGTATATTTTAGAGGCGTTATCGAATTCGGGAGTGGAACCGACACGAAGAGGTGAGACGCTTTCAATCAAGGAATTCGGTGCGTTGAGTGATGCGCTGTACCCTCATTTCAATTAAAACATTGAAAGGAAAGCTGCCTTTTGGAATCAATTGATGATTTCAAAAGGCAGTTTTTTTATATAAGGATATCCCAAGATATTTACATACACCCACAACCCATGGCCTGCATAGGTTATCAAAGGGAGTCATTACGAATGAAACAGGAGAGCGTGAGAGGGCGATTGGTGTGTTGGGACATCTGGTGGCATCAGCCCTTTATTTGCTTTTTCCTTTCCCGCTTAATGAATGCAAGGCCATGGGAGTGACGGATGTGAAAATCGAAATCAATGATGTCGTGGGTCGACTTTCTTATAAGTGTGATATCTTGTTTAGAGTCATCGATATCCGTCTGTTGGACGGACAGAGAACGGCCATACTTTACGGGGAAGATTATCGATTAATAGCGGATGCTCCTTTTCATGATTTGAAGAAGATGGACCCTAGAGAGCAGGACCGGCTCATTCAAGAGTTCCGTTCGAAGGAAGAGCAATCTTTTGATTTGTTCCGGCAGGATATTGAGCTCCTTAAGCAAAAGCAAGAGTATACCATGACGAATGCTTATAGAGATGAGTTTAACTATTTCCAGGTTCCCGGTAAAGTTCTTCATCTTGATGGAGATCCCAGCTATTTACGAAAATGTCTAGATCTATATGAAAGAATCGGTGTACCGGTAAAGGGGGTACATTGCAGCGAGACAGAGATGCCGAATGAAATCGGCCCACTCATCGATAAATACAGACCGAATATTGTGGTGGTCACGGGTCATGATGCTTATTCAAAAGCAAAGGGGGCAAAGTCGGATATTAATGCTTACCGGCACTCTAAATATTTCGTCCAGGCGGTGAGGGAAGTGCGAAGGAAGTATCCCCACTTGGATCAGCTCGTCATTTTTGCAGGAGCCTGCCAATCGCATTTTGAATCACTGATCCACGCAGGCGCGAATTTTGCCAGTTCACCTTCAAGAGTCAACATCCATGCCCTGGACCCGGTTTATATCGTAGCCAAGATCTGTTACACCGGTTTTAAGGATTCGGTGAACGTTTGGGATGTCATCCGGAATACACTGACCGGGGATAAGGGGCTCGGCGGTGTGGAAACGAAAGGTATGCTGCGTACCGGTATGCCCTATAAAATCGATGAAGAGGAATAAATACCTTTCGACATAAACTGTAGACCCTGCGATTATCATCATGATTGCGGGGGTTATTTTTTGTCAGGAAATATAGGCATTTAACCCTGTTATTGTTGAAAATATCCTGGATAAAAATAGTTTACATAATTTATCAATTACCAGGGAAAGGTAAAAGTGTAGAAAAAACGTATTTTTTGTTGAATAAAATATATTGACAGGTATTTAAATTTCTTGTTAAAATAATAAATTTATTTGACTTAAATTACATAATGTGTTATAATTTTTTTCAGTGAGGTGGAAGCGAAATGCCAAAAACATTAGCCGACATTAAAAGATCCCTTGATTCAAATCTCGGGAAACGTTTAATGCTTAAAGCAAACGGTGGACGTCGTAAAACAATTGAACGTTCAGGCGTTCTAGCCGAAACGTATCCTTCTGTATTTGTGGTCCAGCTTGACCAGGAAGAGAATGCGTTCGAACGAGTTTCTTACAGCTATGCAGATGTTCTCACTGAGACAGTCCAATTAACATTTTATGATGAAGCAACAGGAAATATCATCTTCAGCCAGCAGTAAACAAACGTTTGCTGCTTTTTTATTTGTCCTTTTTTCTTATCTTTTGATGGACTATATGATGTGATGAAATGAATCAGCAGCGTTTTCTTGATCTGAACCGGCCCCAGCTGTTGATTGGAGTGGGAGACGAAGACTCCTGCGGGAGAAGTGACCAATGTGAGACCTGTCCAGCTACAGGGCTTAGAGGCAAATGTAATAAATCAACTCGTCCAAGAAGGCAAAGAACGCCTTCGTGGCCTATTCGCCTTATGCCAAAGCCTCTAAGCAAAGCCCTTCCGCTTTTCTTCTCGCACCTGAAGCCGAGGAGGCTCACGGGTCACCCGCGGAAAGCGGAGTCTCCCACGGAAATCGGGCAGCGGTATTAACTGCCGAACTTAAAGAATCTTTCTAAAATTGGTTCCCGTCCCCTAGTAAAGAATCGTCCATCCAGGTACATATTAAACATATGGTACATCTTAAGGGGGAATAACCATGAGCAGAAGAAGAGGAATCATGTCTGAACAATTAAAAGAAGAACTTGCACAGGAACTCGGTTTCTATGACGTTGTTCAGAAAGAAGGCTGGGGCGGCATCACATCACGGGACGCCGGGAACATGGTCAAACGTGCAGTCGAACGAGCCAGCAGCCAACTGTCATCCATGAACAGCCTGTAATTCTTTTCTTTTAGGAGTATCTTGCCTTTTATACGTACCAAAAGAGGATCATCTCAGGTTCAACACCATGAGATGATCCTTTTTCTATCAGGCTGTCTTTTCTATTGTTAGGTAACGTGGTAAAATATCGTATTTGTATGAGTATTGCAAGATGATGACACTTCCTGAAGAAGTGTATGATACAATAAGTGAAAAGAGTATGGTAAGAAGGTGATGAAATGAGGTTATCAGTCAAGGCGCCGGCAAAAATTAACCTGTCACTCGATGTATTACATAAACGCCCCGATGGATACCACGAGGTTGAGATGATCATGACGACCATCGATTTAGCAGATCGAATCGAACTCACGGATCTTTCTGAAGATACGATTAAGATTCTTTCTCATAATCGATTTGTCCCGGATGATGGAAGAAATCTCGCCTATCAGGCTGCGCAGCTGTTAAAGGACCGGCTCAACATCAGAAAGGGAGTGGCAATTTCCATTGATAAGGTAATCCCGGTGGCTGCGGGACTGGCCGGGGGAAGCAGTGATGCGGCTGCCACGTTAAAAGGATTGAACCAATTATGGGATCTGGGGCTCAGTTTGGACGAGCTTGCCGATCTTGGAGCGGAAATAGGATCGGATGTCTCTTTCTGTGTGTACGGCGGGACTGCACTTGCAACCGGCCGCGGTGAAAAGATTGAACATCTTCCCGCACCTCCCAATTGCTGGGTCATTCTGGCGAAACCGACTATAGGGGTTTCAACAGCGGATGTTTATAAGAATTTAAATGTCCAGAATATCAAGCACCCTGACACAGCAGCGATGATCTCCGCTTTGAACCGCGGTTCGTACAGTGACATATGTTCAAACCTTGGGAATGTACTTGAGTCGGTGACCCTCGATTTGTATCCTGAAGTCGCACAGATAAAGGATCAAATGGAGCGCTTCGGAGCCGATGCAGTGTTGATGAGCGGGAGCGGGCCGACAGTTTACGGACTTGTGCAATATGAGTCAAGGCTTCACCGGATCTATAATGGGCTGAGGGGATTCTGTGACCAAGTTTTCGCAGTCCGCATGCTTGGTGAATAAGTGTTTGCTTAAATCCGTATATTAATGGTATATTTACTATATAATATTCGGATTTGGAGGTAGTTTTGGTGAAGTTCAAGCGTAGTGAACGATTGATTGACATGACTCATTATTTAGCAGAGCGCCCTCACCAACTTGTACCTTTGACATTTTTCTCTGAGCGTTATGGTTCTGCCAAGTCCTCCATCAGTGAAGACTTGACGATCGTTAAAGAAACCTTTGAAGGACGCGGGATAGGAATTGTTCAGACGGTACCGGGAGCGGCAGGGGGAGTGAAATACATCCCCAAGGTAAATGCCAGTGAGGCAAAAGAAGTGATAGAGGAACTGTGCCAGCATATGGAAAGCTCGGACAGGCTCCTTCCAGGCGGTTATTTATATATGACGGATCTCTTAGGGAATCCACTCTTGATGAAAAAAGTAGGGAAGCTCCTTGCTTCGGCATTCGCTGAAAAAGAAATCGATGTCATCATGACGGTCGCAACAAAAGGGATCCCAATTGCCAATGCAATAGCAGCATACCTGAATGTCCCGGTCGTCATCGTCAGAAGGGACAGCCGTGTGACGGAAGGCTCGACGGTGAGCATCAATTATGTTTCCGGATCTTCCAAGAGAATTCAATCGATGGTGCTTTCAAAGAGAAGCCTGAAAGAAGGCTCGAACGTACTGGTGGTCGATGACTTCATGAAAGCCGGAGGAACGGTGAACGGGATGAAAAATCTTCTCGAAGAATTTTCAGCAACGTTATCCGGCATCGGTGTGCTGGTGGAATCGGAAAATGCTGAAGAGCGTTTAGTGGACGATTACGTATCACTATTGAAATTATCTGATGTGAACGAAAAAAATAAACAGATTTCCTTGAAAGAAGGAAATTACTTTCAATCAAACCTGACATTCTTATCATAAAGGGAGGCAGCTACAATGCGTGTTGTTTCAACAAATCAAGCACCTGCAGCAATCGGTCCGTATTCTCAAGGGATCGTGGTCAATAATCTATTCTACAGTTCAGGACAGATTCCGTTGACGGCAGAAGGAAGCATGATCGAAGGAGATATCGCCGTTCAGACACACCAGGTCTTTAAAAACCTGCAAGCCGTTTTAAAAGAAGCAGGCGCTTCTCTCGAAACTGTTGTGAAAGCTACTGTATTCATCAAGGATATGAATGATTTCGGTGTCATCAATGAAGTATACGGAGAGTATTTCAATACTCATAAACCGGCACGTTCCTGTGTGGAAGTTGCCCGCCTGCCAAAAGATGCAGGGGTTGAAATCGAAGTAATCGCACTCGTGAAGTAATCTTCACGGGTGTTTTTTTATGCAGAAAAAGCTGCAAGCGGCTGTGTTAACGGTTTTAGGACAAAAGATGTATGCAAAGATTAAGTGAAAAATAAAATTTTTCAAAAAATTTTACATTTAAAGAAGGAATATCTAATCGAATCGTTGAATTAGTACAGTAGATTTCATCTAGGGAAAAAGGTGGTGAACAGAATGGAAGTAACTGACGTAAGATTACGCAGGGTAAACACCGATGGCCGCATGAGAGCAATTGCATCGATTACATTGGATAATGAATTTGTTGTCCATGACATTCGTGTAATTGATGGGAACAATGGCTTATTCGTAGCAATGCCGAGTAAGCGTACTCCTGATGGGGAATTTCGTGATATCGCTCACCCAATCAATTCCGGTACCCGCGGCAAAATACAAGATGCCGTGTTAGCAGAGTACCACCGTCTAGGTGAGCTTGAAGAAGTGGAGTTAGAAGAAGCTGGCGCTTCCTAAAAGAGTCTATTGCAACAAGAGCCTACTTCCACAGTAGAGCTCTTTTTTTTCTTTTCTTCCTATTACCCCGATAAACCCCTCTCGAAACCTATATTAGAAAAAAATTCAACATTTTTTAAAAATTACTGTGTTCAACTTTAAACGGTCTTAAAAATAGGTTGCCTGTAATAAATGAATAATTATTTGTTATTGAATGTTGCCAGCGGTTGATTGCAGTGCAGGACGAAGACTCCTCATTTCCTTACCGGGGATAAATGTCTAGCTGCAGGGCTTAGAGGCACCTGTCATAAGCCAAACCGTCCAAGAAGGCAAAGAACGCCTTCACGGCCGATTCGTCTTATGCCACACGCCTCTGACCAAAGCCCTTCCGCTTTTCTGATGGAAAACAAAGTCTTACACGGAAATCAAAAGCGGCTTATAGAAGTGTATCTTCTTTTTTTATAAGCAAAATTAGCGCTGCATTACTATTCTCCTTTATCCATCTTACAAAGTCACAGTCACCGGAATATTATTAACAAATCTATTACTTGACAAATATATGTATATTTTTCTCTATCCTTGAAATGAAAGAGCTTTTAGGATATATTCGTTATGGATAAAAAGGTTATTGGAGGACCAAAAATGACAAAACGATATGCCGTTATATTAGCTGCCGGACAGGGAACAAGGATGAAATCGAAGCTATACAAAGTTCTTCACCCTGTATGCGGTAAGCCTATGGTGGAACATGTGGTCGACCAAATTACAACATTGAATATAGAGAAGACCGTTACGATCATCGGCCATGGTGCTGAACTTGTGAAATCTCACCTTGAAGGCAAAAGCGATTTTGCCCTACAGGAAGAACAACTGGGTACAGCTCATGCGGTCATGCAATCAGAAGATGTTCTCGGCAATTTAGAGGGTACAACGCTGGTTGTGTGCGGAGATACTCCCCTGATCAAGGGAGAGACAATGGAAGCGCTTGTGAAGCATCATGAAGAACAAGGTGCAAAAGCAACCATTCTGACCGGTCACACAGAATCTCCTGATGGATACGGAAGAATCATCCGCAATGATTCAGGTTTGGTGGAGCGCATCGTAGAACATAAAGATGCGTCAGAAGACGAAAGAAAAGTAAAAGAAATCAATACAGGTACGTACTGCTTTGATAATAAAGCACTATTCAATACGCTGAAAAAGGTATCAAATGACAATGTCCAAGGTGAGTACTACCTGCCGGATGTCATTGAAATCCTTCAGACAGAGGGCGAAATCGTGAGCGCTTATCAAACAAGCGACTTTGATGAAACACTTGGCGTAAATGATCGCGTGGCATTATCGCAAGCAGAGACGACAATGAAGAAACGCATCAATGAACAACATATGAGAAACGGTGTGACGATTCAAGATCCTGCCAACACATATATTGATGCAGGCGTGACCATCGGCAGAGACACTGTCATCTTGCCGGGGACCGTGATTAAAGGTAACTCTTCAATAGGCGAGGATTCCATAATCGGGCCGAATACGGAAGTAAAGGATTCCACAATCGGCGATCGCACCGTTGTGAAGCAATCTGCAGCACATGACAGTTCCATCGGTTCCGATGTTCAGGTCGGTCCTTTCGCTCATATCCGTCCTGATTCAAGCATCGGGGATGAAGTGAAAATCGGTAACTTCGTTGAAATCAAAAAAGCATCCTTTGGTAAAGGAAGCAAAGCTTCTCACTTAAGCTACATCGGTGATGCCGAGGTAGGAAGTGACGTCAATATCGGATGCGGATCGATTACAGTCAACTATGACGGTAAGAACAAGCATCTTACAACGATTGAAGACGGAGTGTTCGTTGGCTGCAACTCCAACCTGGTTGCCCCTGTGAAGGTTGGTAAGGGTGCCTATATCGCAGCAGGTTCGACGATCACCGAAGATGTTCCCGGAGAGTCGCTGTCAATTGCAAGGGCTCGTCAGGTCAATAAAGAAAACTATGTACAAAATCTTAATCATAAGAAATAAACTGGAGGTCCACCATGCCAAACTCTTATATTAATTCTAAGTTGAAAATATTCTCACTTAATTCAAACCACGAACTTGCGAAAGAAATCGCAGATGAAGTCGGCCTTGAGTTAGGAAAATCGTCTGTTAAACGCTTCAGTGACGGAGAAATCCAAATCAATATCGAAGAAAGTATCCGCGGATGTGATGTCTTCGTTATTCAGTCGACATCTCAGCCTGTCAATGAGAACCTGATGGAACTGTTGATCATGGTTGATGCATTAAAACGTGCATCTGCCAAAACGATCACAATCGTTATGCCTTATTATGGGTATGCACGCCAGGACCGTAAAGCAAGAGCGCGTGAACCGATCACAGCCAAGCTTGTAGCAAATCTATTGGAAACGGCAGGAGCTACACGTGTGATCACACTTGATCTGCATGCTCCACAAATCCAAGGATTCTTCGATATCTTGATTGATCACCTAATGGGAGTGCCGATCTTGGCTGAATACTTCCAGGAAAAAGGATTCAAAAACGAAGACATCGTCATTGTATCTCCAGACCATGGCGGTGTTACGAGAGCCCGTAAACTTGCGGAGCGCCTGAAGGCACCGATCGCGATCATCGATAAACGACGCCCTAAGCCTAATGTGGCGGAAGTCATGAATATCGTTGGTAATATCGACGGCAAAGTGGCAATCTTGATCGATGATATCATCGACACTGCAGGCACGATCACACTGGCTGCAAACGCACTTGTGGAAAACGGTGCAAAAGAAGTGTTCGCTTGCTGTACGCACCCTGTCCTTTCAGGTCCTGCAATCGAGCGCATCGAGAATTCCAACATCAAGGAGCTGGTCGTATTGAACACGATCCAGCTGCCTGAAGAGAAGATGATCGGCAAAATCAAGCAGCTTTCCGTGGCAAAACTGATCAGCGAAGCCATCATCCGCGTCTACGAACAAAAATCCGTAAGTACGCTATTCGATTAAGAATTAATATCAGTGTTTGTGCTATGACAAGAACCCGTTTTCTCAACTTGAGAAGGCGGGTTCTTTTACTATGCTTCAGTTCTGATCACCGCGTTGGATTTCCGTGCAAGACTTCGCTTTCCGCAAGGGATGAACTGTCCAGCTGCAGAGCTTAGAGGCACATGTCATAAGCCAAACCGACCAAGAAGGCAAAGAACGCCTTCGTGGCCGATTCGTCTTACGCCACCCGCCTCTGAGCAAAGCCCCTCCACCTTTCCAACCCGCAGGAGCATAGCGACGA
The DNA here is from genome assembly GCF_001456935.1 of [Bacillus] enclensis. Taxonomy (GTDB): domain Bacteria; phylum Bacillota; class Bacilli; order Bacillales; family Bacillaceae_B; genus Rossellomorea; species Rossellomorea enclensis. The sequence continues at coordinate 24,277 of NZ_KQ758492.1, forward strand.
GGAGCCTCACCCCTGGCCCCGCGGAAAGCGAGCACCTGCAGCGGAAATCAACGGGCTTTGTTAACGGGGGGAAATCTACAATTCACATGTTTATTCCCCACACAAATAGGGTAATTACTATATATAGAACTCTACAATTAAAAGATCAGGGAAGGTGTTGGATTAAACATGGCAACAGAATTAAAAGCAAATACAAGAGATGATTTCAAACGCTCAACGTTAACGAAGCTGAGACATGAAGGGAACATCCCGGGCGTTGTCTACGGCTATAAAGCTGAAAACACACCAATCGCAATCGACGCGATCACATTCATCAAGACAATCCGCGAAGTAGGAAGAAACGGAATCATTTCGTTAAACGTAAATGGCAACAAACAAAATGTCATTTTAAGTGATTATCAGCAGGATCATATTAAAGATCAGATCACTCACGTTGATTTCCTTGCGGTTAACATGTCTGAGGAAATTGACGCAGACGTCCGCATCGAGCTTACAGGTGAGTCTGCCGGCGTTAAAGACGGAGGGGTGCTGCAGCAGCCGCTTCATGAAGTATCCGTCACGGCCAAGCCGTCTGATATACCGGAATCAATCGAAGTTGATATTTCAGAGCTCCAAGTAGGGGACACCGTGACGATCGCAGATGTGCGTGACAAGTACAGCGTCACATTGAATGAAGAAGATGACCGCACCATCGCCTCCGTCCTGGCTCCTAGACAGGAAGAAGAAATTTCTACAGGTGAAGAGCAGGAAGCCGGCGTTCCTGAGAACGAAGAAGGCAGAGAAACTGAAGCAAGCGAGGAAAGCGAGTCTTCTGAAGAATAATTAATATTTTTAGCGTAACCTTTTGCAGGTTGCGCTTTTTACGTTTATCCTAGTAGTATTAGGTCAGAATGAGGTGGAAGCATGAAATTAATCGTCGGACTCGGCAACCCGGGCTCGCAATACGAAAAAACAAGGCATAATATCGGGTTTGTCATCGTGGATGCACTCGCAGAGCGGCTGGGTGTCTCTTTAAACCAATCAAAGTTCAAAGGGGTCTACGGTACCTATCATTATAACGGAGAGAAAATCGTCCTTTTAAAGCCGCTTACATATATGAATTTATCAGGTGAAAGCATTGTCCCGTTAATGGATTATTTTAATATAGATGAAGAAGACCTGCTTGTCATCTATGATGATCTGGATCTGCCAGTAGGAAAGATCAGGCTGCGTCAGAAAGGCAGTGCAGGCGGACATAACGGCATCAAGTCAACGATCGCCCATTTGGGCACCCAGAACTTCAACCGGATACGCGTCGGCATCGACCGTCCAACAAACGGCATGAGTGTCCCGGACTATGTGCTCGGCAGATTCAGTAAAGACGAGCAGGCAGAACTGGACAAAGTCATCAACGACTCTGTTGAGGCCTGTGAAACATGGTTTAATAAGCCGTTTCTGGAAGTCATGAATAAATTCAATTAAGCAGCTTCAATTGATTTCACCGGTCCCAGCGGAAATAAATAGCGGTGTTGAAAATGGTAAAACTAAGCAGCAACTGAATAACTCCCTTCTATTCCGTTCATACTAATCGTATAAATGGAATTGGAGGGATATCAATTGGCTATCCACTATCATTGTCGTCATTGCGGGACAAATGTAGGTACGATTTCCAATATGTCGGTCCACTCAGAACAACTTGGCATCCACAAACTGACTGAGGAAGAACGTCTGAATATGGTTCAGTATCAGGACAACGGAGATATCCACGTCCGCACAATCTGTGAAGACTGCCAGGAAAGTCTTCAACGAAATCCGGATTATCATCAGCTGGATTATATCATTCAGTAAGTATATAAGCATGAAAAGGAACAGCGCTTTGGTGGCAGAACCAAAGCATTTTTCTGTTTTTACTATAGAGATCCATTTCGCACGAATATAGCATAGAGATAGAAAGATCCACGGGGAGGAGCGTATTCTTGAAAGGTATTTTAAAACAAATCCACCAAAGTGAAGAACTTCAATCCCTCATCACGGGAATTGATGAACAATTATCAGAACAGCTTGTTGCAGGGCTGTCAGGCTCATCGCGCACAGCCTATATCGCCGATGTTTATTTAGAGACTGGCAAATCCTCAATGGTCGTCACGCACAATCTTTTCCAGGCCCAGAAAATATATGACGATCTCATTCAATTCCTTTCAGAAGATGAGGTATTCCTATATTCCGCCAACGAATTGATTGCAGCAGAGCTCAGTGTGGCAAGTCCCGAACTGCGTTCTCAGCGGATCGAGGTGTTGAATAAGCTGTCAAAAAATCAAAAAGGTGTATACATTGTACCTGTCGCAGGGCTTAGAAAAATCCTTCCAGAGAAAAAACAATGGGAAAAGAATCAAATCACCTTTACCCAGGGAGAAGATATCGATCTGGATGATATGCTGAATCAATTGGTTCAAATGGGATATCAGCGCACGGGGATGGTCAACACCCCGGGAGAATTCAGTCTCCGCGGCGGTATTGTCGATATTTACCCGCTGACCCTTCCGAACCCTGTCCGGATTGAACTTTTCGATACAGAAATCGATTCGATCCGTACGTTCTCAGTGGATGATCAGCGCTCAATCGACAAGCTTACAACCATCGAAATCGGCCCTTCTTCAGAAGTGTTGATGAATTATGAGGATATGGACAGCTTGATCAAGAAGATTGAATCCGGAATGGCAAAAAGTCTGAAAAAGATAAAAACGGACAGTGTAAAAGAAAAGTTGACCGAATACATCGGACACGAAATCGCGCAGCTAGAAAACGGTCAGATTCCCGAGCAAATCTTCAAGTATCTCTCGCTTGCCTACGAGACGCCTAGTAGTTTGCTAGACTATCTGCCTACCGACAGCGTGATCTACTTCGACGAATACAGCAGGATCCTGGAGACAAGCGAATCTCTGGAAAGAGAAGAAGCAGAGTGGTATACGTCCCTGCTGCAGGATGGACAAATCATCCACGATATTTCGGTGTCCCATAAGTTTCAATCCTTGACGGCGAATACGAAGCTGCCTAAGGTTTATTTTTCATTGTTCCTCCGCCATATCCCGAATACAAGCCCTCAGAATATTTTCAATGTGTCCGCGAAACCGATGCAGAGTTTTCATGGGCAGATGAATGTCCTGAAAGCAGAGCTAGACCGCTGGAAGAAAGGGAAATATACGGTCGTCCTGCTGGGGCCGGATGAAGAACGTGTTAAGAAGCTTCAGCGAGTACTTGACGATTATAAAATCGAAATAGCCTTTGTCGAAGACAGTTCCAAATTATTAAAGGGCAAAGTCCAGATGATCAATGGAAGCCTGACGAACGGGTTCGAGCTTCCGATGCAGAAGCTTGCCGTCATCACCGAAGAAGAACTGTTCAATAAAAAAACCAAAAAGAAACCGAGAAGGCAGAAGCTTTCGAATGCTGAAAGGATCAAAAGTTACTCCGAACTGAAAGTCGGGGATTATGTAGTGCACGTGAACCACGGGATCGGAAAATACCTTGGGCTTGAAACACTTGAAATCAATGGAGTCCACAAGGATTATCTTCATGTTAAATACCAGGGCAGCGATAAACTGTATGTCCCGGTTGAACAGATCGAGCTTGTCCAAAAGTATGTGGGTTCTGAAAGTAAAGAACCGAAGCTTTATAAACTCGGCGGCACTGAGTGGAAGAAAGTCAAATCCAAGGTACAGTCATCCGTCCAGGATATCGCAGACGACTTGATCAAGCTGTATGCTGAGCGTGAAGCCGCAAGGGGATATGCGTTCTCGCCGGATGGCGATATGCAGCGTGATTTCGAAACGGCCTTCCCATATGAAGAAACGGATGATCAATTAAGGTCGATCCACGAAATCAAGCACGATATGGAAAAAGAAAGGCCGATGGATCGATTGCTCTGCGGAGATGTCGGATACGGGAAGACGGAAGTGGCGATCCGTGCTGCCTTCAAAGCGATCGCTGACGGCAAGCAGGTAGCCTTCCTGGTACCGACCACCATACTCGCCCAGCAGCATTATGAAACGATCAAGGAGCGTTTTCAGGACTTCCCGATTGAAATCGGCCTGTTGAGCCGGTTCCGGTCGAGGAAGCAGCAGCAGGAGACCATCAAGGGATTGAAGGCAGGAACGGTCGATATCGTAGTCGGCACACACCGTCTATTATCAAAAGATATCCAATACCGTGATATCGGACTGCTCATCATCGATGAAGAGCAGAGATTCGGTGTCACCCATAAAGAAAAAATCAAACAGCTCAAAACAAATATCGACGTGCTGACGCTGACGGCCACCCCGATCCCCCGCACCCTTCATATGTCGATGCTCGGGGTGAGGGATTTATCTGTCATCGAAACACCGCCTGAAAACCGCTTCCCTGTGCAGACATATGTCATGGAGTACAACGGACCTCTCATCAAAGAGGCGATCGAGCGGGAGATGGCGCGGAACGGACAGGTGTATTTCCTCTATAACCGGGTCGAAGATATTGAACGGAAAGCGGATGAAATCTCGATGCTCGTGCCTGATGCCAGGATTGCGTACGCACACGGACAGATGAGTGAAAGTGAGCTCGAGTCGGTCATCTTAGGCTTTCTTACAGGGGAATATGATGTGCTCGTCACGACCACGATCATCGAGACAGGGGTCGACATCCCGAATGTCAATACACTTATCGTCTTCGATGCCGACCGCATGGGCTTGTCCCAGCTGTATCAGCTGCGTGGACGGGTAGGACGTTCGAACAGGGTGGCGTATGCGTACTTCACGTACCGGAAGGACAAGGTTTTGACCGAAGTGGCTGAAAAACGCCTCCAGGCCATCAAGGAGTTCACGGAGCTCGGGTCCGGATTTAAAATCGCCATGCGTGACCTCACGATCCGTGGTGCAGGGAATCTGCTCGGGGCGCAGCAGCACGGATTCATCGACTCAGTCGGATTCGATCTGTATTCGCAAATGCTGAAAGAAGCCATCGAGGAACGGAAGGGAGATCTTCCGAAACAGCCTGCCTCCACGTTTGAAGTCGATATTGAAGTGGATGCCTATATCCCGGATGACTACATCAAGGACGGACATCAGAAGATTGAGATGTATAAGCGATTCCGCTCGATCTCTTCACTGCCTGAAATAGAAGAGTTGCAGGAAGAGATGCTCGACCGCTTTGGTGAATATCCGGAAGAAGTGGAATACCTATTCCTCATTTCCGAGATGAAGGTCTTTGCCAAAAACACGGACCTGGAAAACATCAAGCAGGAGCAGAAAAACGTAAACATCTATATGTCTCCGGAAGGAACAAACCGGATCGACGGATCCAAAGTATTCGATATCTGCAACAAACACGGACGTGCAGTCGGACTCGGAATGGAAGGCTCCAAACTGAAAATATCCATCAACACCGCACGCCTTGAAACATCCAAATGGTTCCACATGGCCTATGACATCATCAAAAACCTGGATACTGCCCTAAAAGAAGAAAACCACGTTTCGTGATGACAGCCTACTAACTATTTTGATTTAGAAAACATATAGAGGGTAGAGGTAAATCTTTTTGTTTTAGAATAGGTTTTGTTAAAAATACTTGATATGTATAACTGATATCCAGCTGTTGATTGGAGTGGAAGACGAAGACTCCTGCGGGAAGAGTAGCTTATGTGAGACCCCGGAGGCGAAGCCGGGGAGGCTCACGGGCTACCCGCGGAAAGCGAAGTCTTCCACGGAAATCAACAGCGGTGTTTATGGATTTAAACAAATTTATTATTCTTTGTGCTTTGCGAAAAAGTCTTGCTGACAGCCGTCACTTTCGATACAATCAGATGATTTTCGACATTTAACTCTAATATTCGTTATCACATTGTAACTGAACTGTAAATGCGTTCACTGGTTTATTTTACTATGATAAGGGTATTAGTATTAATGCAGCTGCCAACTTTGGAAAAAGTAACCTGCAATAGCATTTTAGTGAAATGACAGAAAAAATAACTGAATGTGTATAGAACTTCTAAGATGTAAGATACTAAACTCAACAATGGCAAAGTATTCAAACCAAATGGATGCCTTGCTAAATAAAAATCATCTGATGAAAGTGAGGCAACTATAGATGAAAGCAACTGGAATTGTTCGTCGTATTGATGATTTAGGACGCGTTGTTATTCCGAAAGAAATCCGCAGGACGTTAAGGATCCGCGAGGGAGATCCCCTTGAGATCTTTGTAGACCGCGACGGGGAAGTCATCTTGAAGAAATACTCTCCGATCAGCGAACTGAGTGATTTCGCGAAGGAATATGCAGAAGCATTATACGACAGCTTGGGAAGTGCCGTCCTGATCTGTGACCGCGATGCAGTTATCGCGATTGCCGGTGCATCGAAGAAAGAGTATTTGAACAAAAATGTCAGCGAATTGATTGAAAAGGTCATGGATGACCGTACATCATTCCTGCACACGCAGCAAGGACAAGCCGAGCTTGTCGATGGACATGAAGAAGACCTGAATTCTTATACGATCGCTCCGATTGTAGCAAACGGAGACCCGATCGGGGCCGTGACGATTTTCTCAAAGGATCGTACGGTTGGCGAAGTGGAACAAAAGGCAGTGGAAACGGCAGCTGGCTTCTTGGCAAGACAGATGGAATCATAATGCAGAGGGAGTGGCAGCCGCCACTCTCCTTTTTTTCTTCTTTCAATCATCCTCTGAAAGCGAAGTCTTGCACGGTATCTGTCAGCGACTTATGATAAAATAAACTTAATTTCTACATAACCGGTTCAATGGAAGTTTCACATGGAAAGGCAGGAAGCTCGTTGAGGAAGCAATACTCCTCCAAGCAATTTCTCAAAGGCGCCATGGTATTGACAGTGGCTGCGCTCGTGACCAAAATATTGAGCGCCGTCTACCGGGTCCCTTTTCAGAATATCGTTGGAGACATCGGATTTTATATATATCAGCAGGTTTATCCTTTCTATGGGATCGCGATCGCGTTATCCACTTACGGGTTTCCTGTTATCATTTCAAAGCTTGTTGCGGAGAAGCTTGAGGAGAATGATGAGGAAGGTGCGAAGGACGCTGCCCTGACATCTTTTCTTTTTTTGTGTATCACAGGCTTGGTTTGGTTCATGGCCGTCTTTTTCGGTGCAGGCATGATCGCGGGGTGGATGGGGGACCCGCATCTCAAGCCTCTCATCCAGGTCATTTCGCTGTCCTTCTTGCTCCTCCCCCCGCTGTCGGCCCTGAGGGGGTATTACCAGGGGAAAGAAGATATGCTCCCGACTGCCGTTTCGCAGGTGGCGGAACAGAGTTTCAGGGTGGTCACCATCCTGGTGTTCTCCGTCATTCTGGTCGGTCAGGGACAATCATTATACACGGTCGGAAAGGGTGCATTATTCGGGTCGATCACCGGCGGGATTGCGGCGGTCATCGTGCTGATTTTCTTCCAGGCATTGAAAAAGGAAAAGAAGCTGTCATCAGGGATCTTTACACTTTCGAAAGATTATCTTTCCATTTGGAAACGGCTGTTGAAAGACGGTACGGCAATCTGTGTGAGCGCCATGCTGCTGATTCTTCTTCAATTCATCGATTCATTGAACGTGTATGCGTTATTGACTTCTTCCGGGATGGAAGAAAGTGCGGCCAAGGCGTGGAAAGGGATCTATGACCGCGGACAGCCTTTTGTGCAGCTGGGGAATGTGGTTGCCACATCGATTTCCCTCACCATTGTCCCTCTTGTTACAAGTGCGTATATCGGTAAAAAAGAATCACTCGTAAGGGAATACAGTCAATTGTCACTGAAGATCAGCATCATCATCGGATTCGCCGCATCGCTTGGCCTGATCAATCTCATTGTCCCGACGAATACGATGCTGTTCGAAAATGCAGAAGGTTCCGGTGTCATTGCCGTTTTTTGCATCTCGATTTTTTTCAGCTGCCTGATCCTGACGTTTGCAGGGATTTTTCAGGGAATCGGAAAGATTTATTTTCCGGCGTATTGCATCATTGCAGGGGTTCTGCTTAAATATGCGGGCAACGCCGTCCTTGTCCCTTCGTTCGGCACGATGGGAGCGTCCCTATCAACCGTCATTTCCCTGGCAGTGATCACGGTGCTGATGGTGTTCCAGTTAAAAAAACTTTTTCCGATAAGGCTGATCGATCCCTCCTTTTATTTGACGCTTTTAGCGAGCGGTGCTGCAATGACGGCTGTTCTGCAGGGACTTATGTATCTGTACGTCCTGATGTTGAACGCCGGGATGCCGGAGCGTCCGTTGTCGGTTGTCTTCTCTTTAGGGGGAGTGATGACCGGCGGAGCGGTGTTTATGATTGTGCTTCTGAGAGGGAATGTCCTTAGTGAGGATGAAATCGGTTTTCTGCCGTTCGGAAGCAAGTGGGTCCGGCTGTTGGGGAAAATCCAGCCAATTTCAAAAAGAAGATAGGAGAGTCTTATGAATACGATTACGGTTGTCGGCCTCGGAGCCGGGGATTTGGAGCAGCTGCCTCTGGGCGTCTATCGTCTTATTAAAGGCAGTGAAACGCTATTTTTACGTACAAAGGAACATCCTGTGGTCAATGATTTAACTGCAGAAGGAGTGGAGTTCCATTCTTTTGATGAAATATATGAAAAGCATGACCGGTTTGAAGAAGTATATGAAGAAATTACACAGATTCTTGTCTCACAGGCTGAAAAGGGACCGATCGTTTATGCCGTGCCGGGTCATCCGCTTGTAGCTGAAAAAACGGTACAGCTTCTGCTCGAGCTTCAGCAGGAAGGCAAGATCGACGTAAAGGTCGGCGGAGGACAAAGCTTTATCGATGCCCTCTTTGCATCGGTGGGGGCCGACCCGATCGACGGTTTTCAATTATTGGATGGGACGAGTCTGAGGCTTCAGGACATCCATATGAACCAGCAGCTCATCATCGGTCAGGTGTATGACGGCTTCATCGCTTCCGAAGTAAAGCTTACCCTGATGGAACTGTATCCGTACGATTATGAGGTCATGCTGGTAACCGCTGCTGGCAGTAAAGATGAACAAGTGGAGAGAATCCCTCTTGTAGAACTGGACCGCACCGCGGGTCTCAGTAATCTGACAAGCCTTTATGTGCCGGCAGTCAAGGGGATGGAGGATTCCTTCAAGCAATATGGTACGCTGCGGGAGATCATCTCAACTCTTCGCGGGCCGGACGGGTGTCCCTGGGATAAGGAACAGACACACCAATCATTGAAAAAGTACCTGATTGAAGAAACCTATGAACTACTGGAAGCAATCGATGAAGATGATATCGATCATATTGTCGAAGAGCTTGGTGACGTCCTCCTCCAAGTGATGCTGCACGCACAGATCGGGGAGGATGAAGGAATGTTCACGATGGAGGAAGTGATCGAGACGATCGCTTCCAAGATGGTGCGCCGTCATCCTCATGTGTTCGGTACAGTGGAAGTGGAAGATGCAGAACAGGTCACAGCGAACTGGGATAAAATCAAGCAGCAGGAAAAAGGCGGAGTGGAAGGACAGGAACCGATGCTCAAAAATACGGCCAAGGGAATGCCTGCCCTCCTAAAAGCATATGAATATCAGAAAAAGGCTGCCAAGGTCGGTTTCGACTGGCCGGATGCAAAGGGAGCCTGGGATAAAGTATGGGAAGAGTTGAAGGAATTTGAGAGTGAAGTGGAGAAGAGTAGTGAAACGGCGATAAAGAAAGAATTCGGTGACATTCTTTTTGCTCTTGTCAATGTTGCACGCTTCTATAAGATTTTTCCTGAGGAAGCGCTCGCGATGACAAATTCGAAGTTTTACCGCCGTTTTTCTTATGTGGAAGAAAAAGTCCACAGCTCGGGGAAGACCTTTGATGATTTCACGCTGGAAGAACTCGATTCCTTCTGGAATGAAGCGAAAAACAAAAATATCGGGTAGGGGAGTTTTATAGATGGTATCAATGAGATTGGATAAATACTTAAAAGTGTCCAGATTGATCAAAAGAAGGACGCTTGCGAAAGAAATAGCAGATCAGGGGAGGATCCTGGTCAACGGCACCCAGGCGAAAGCAAGCTCTAATGTAAAAGTCGGGGATGAGCTCAGTGTGAGGTTTGGACAAAAAGTGATGAGGGTAAAGATTGAGAGGCTTCTTGATACGACCAAGAAAGAAGAGGCGAGCAGTCTATACTCCGTCCTTTCCGAAGAACGGATCAAAGAGGAATCGGAGTAAGCTGGCTTTCTTTTTGTTCTAAAATCCCCTTGTCCACATACATATAGTACAAAGCTTGTACTATGTGAATGTGAGGGATAAAAGATGAACCAATACTATGATGGAAACAAAGACAAGACTTCTTACCAGGAACATGATGTCATCATGAGAGGCAGGAAGCTTCTCGATATTACAGGCGTTAAACAGGTGGAAAGCTTTGATAATGAAGAATTCCTGCTTGAAACGGTCATGGGCATCCTGTCTGTCCGGGGGCAGAACTTGCAAATGAAAAACCTGGATGTCGATAAGGGGATCGTCTCGATTAAAGGAAAGGTGTTTGACCTGATTTATCTGGACGAGCACAATTCGGAGAAAGCTAAAGGACTCTTTAGCAAGCTGTTTCGATGACCCTGACGACCCAGTTTTACACCATGCTTTCAATGATCGGTATGGGAGCATTATTTGGTGCGTCGCTGGATACGTACAACCGGTTTCTGAACAGGTCCCAGCGGAAGCGTTGGCTGGTATTCTTAAATGATCTGCTTTTTTGGATCTATCAGGCACTTGCCATTTTCTATATCCTGTTTTCCGTCAACTACGGGGAACTCCGTTTTTATATTTTCATCGCGCTTCTATGCGGGTTTGCCGGCTACCAGGCGCTGCTTAAACAAGCATATCTCCGCTTGCTGGAAAGACTGATCCTGTTTGTGATTTCACTTTATAATTTTTTCGTTTCCATGGTGAAAAAGCTGGTCTATTCGCCGATAAAATGGATAGTGGTACTGCTGATCACGCTCGTTCTTTCACTGGCGAAAGGGCTATGGAAAACCGCAGCATTCCTGTTTAAAATCGTTTATACCATCCTTAAATGGATGTTTAAGCTCGTATGGAGTCCAATTTGGTGGATTCTTAAAGGTATTTGGAATTTATTGCCGAATTATCTTACAAAAAGAGTCGAGAAGTTATATAATAAAATGGCAGGAATAATGACGTTCAATATCAAAAAAATATATAGAGTCATAGAAAAGGTGAAAAAGCGCTTCAAGAAATAGCGCCTTTTCCCTTTCTTGTCTTTAGTAAAAAAGGAGGTTTGGGAATGAGGAAAAACGTTACGTCAATGGAAAATGAATATGTTCGTCATCAGGAGCATATACATAAGTCGTCATCGAAGAGAAAAAAACGTTTGGTCCGCAGATTATCCCTATTTTTTGTATTAGTGCTGGCAATTAGTGGATTTATGGTCTCGACTCTCATTTCCAGAGCCCAAATGTTAGAAGAAAAACGCGCGGAAAAAACACAGCTTGAAAATAAAATGGAACAGCTTAAAGATCACCAAAACGCCTTGGAAGAAGAGATTGTCAAGCTCAATGACGACGACTATATCGCCAAGCTAGCACGCCGCGATTACTTCTTATCCGACGATGGTGAAATTATATTCAATATCCCGGAACCGGAGAAAAAGAAAGAATAAGAAGAGGTGTCTTATTGACACTCTTTTTTTTAATTGGCTATAATATATAGTAAGGTTTATCTTTTATAATTTTAAGGAGGAGCATTTCTTTTATGTCAATCGAAGTAGGCAGCAAGTTACAGGGTAAGGTAACAGGCATTACAAATTTTGGAGCGTTCGTGGAGCTATCGGAAGGTTCAACTGGTTTGGTACACATTAGTGAGGTTGCAGACAATTACGTTAAGGATATCAACGAACACCTTAAAGTCGGTGACGAAGTAACGGTTAAAGTCATTAATGTAGAAAACGATGGAAAGATCGGATTATCCATCCGTAAAGCCAAAGATCAGCCACAACGCCCGCAGCGCCAACAGCGCCCTCAGCGTCCGCGTAACAACAAACCGAATGATACGCGTACGAAAGAAAATTTCGAACAAAAGATGGCGCGCTTCCTGAAAGACAGTGAAGACCGTCTGTCATCTTTAAAGAAAAACACTGAATCGCGACGCGGCGGAAGAGGAGCGAAACGAGGCTAACTTGCTGTCTATTAACTCATATAGCAGGTTGTAAGACAGGGAACAGGCACATTCATTTTGAGTGTGCCTGTTTTTTTGTGTGCAACTTTGTGTGAAGGGGAACGGTCATGGCGCGGTTATCGATTTTGATTTCGATAATACAGAAGCTTGATTGATCATAAAAAAGTCAATTCAATAATAAGCAGGAAGGTATCGATCATATATTTTTTTTAAATAAGCTATTCGATAATAAAACTCGCTTTTTCAATAATAAAAGTTAAGAATTCGATAATAAAACTTTGATTTTCGATAATAAAGTCATCGTCTGGTTTTGGTTTTGAAGGAAAGTCGGGGACATCTGCAGTATGTAGGGCAATGTCTCTCGGAAATACCCTAATATACTGCAGTAATACAGCTTTGAATGCAAAAAGCCGGCCAATATAAACAATTTTGATACTATAAAAAGGAGTTCTATTCCCCGCCACCGAATATATGTTTGTAAACAGACAAACGGGGTGGGGTTAATATGAATAGGGAAGAACTTCTCAATCATCATGACTATTTTATTTTGTGGATGAAGGAATTGAAGGATATAGAAGAGGCGAAATGGTTCGCACCGATGGAAGAAGGGAAATGGTCGATCGCTGCAAATGTTTCGCATATCATAAAATGGGATGCTTATCTTATTGAGAATATACTGCCGAACCTGTCGGAAGGGGCTGTCCTTTCTGCATTTCCGGATTTCGACCCGTTTAACAGGGAAGCTGCAGAATATGCCCACGGCGGGGTCACCCAGGAACGGCTTCTGGAGGAGGGCATTGAAACGCGGAAGTCCATCCTTCATTTTATTGACGGCCTGGAGGAGTCGCAGCTGGGCCTATCCTTTGAAGTGGATGACCATCACTATACACTGAGCGAGTTCTTTGACGATTTCATCTGGCATGACAAGCATCACCAGAAACAGATCGAAGAGACGCTTTGCAAAGAGAAGGCATAATAAAAAAGACTATCCGGAATCGGATAGTCTTTTTTATTGTTTACCTTCAGCGCCAAACTCAGTTTAGGGCGCTTCCGCTTTTCTAATATGACCCGTACGGGATTCGAACCCGTGTTACCGCCGTGAAAGGGCGGTGTCTTAACCGCTTGACCAACGGGCCTAAAAAAATATGGTAGCGGCGGAGGGGATCGAACCCCCGACCTCACGGGTATGAACCGTACGCTCTAGCCAGCTGAGCTACACCGCCATATGTGTTTTAAGCACAAAATCTATAATACATACAAACAAAAATCTTGTCAACAGAATTTATAAAAAGAATTTGTCAAAATTCCTTCAAGTCAGTCTGCGTCTTGCGTATAGGAGCAAATTGGAAAAAAACACTCCGGTAGAGAGTGAAATTATCAGAATATTATAACGTATTCGCTAGAATGCCGTCGAAACATTCTTGGGCTTCATTCCCTCATTTTGACAAACTTCTGAACTTGTCCCATTTATACTAGACAAAAAAGTAAATGGGGAGTGTTTGTTACATGGGTAAAGCCGATCAGTCAATCATAGAACCTGTTCAAAATGTAGACATTGAACACACTAGACTGGAATTTTCCAAAGGAATCAAGTCGGTTTATTCCAAATTGGAATGGCTGTTTGTACAAAAAGGGATCGCATTGTTCATCATCGGATTTTTATTGGGAAGGGCACTCATTCTGTCACATTTGACTCCATTTGCCCTGCCTTTCTTTGCGTCTGTCTACCTTGTCCGGAGGGAGAAATCCCCGATTGCTTTACTGGGGCTGCTCGCAGGGGCCGTCACATTATCTTTCTCTAGTATTACGTATACGTTTGCAAGTACGATACTATTCCTGTTAATTTTCCGGTTAACGCAGAAGTATCATAAAAATGAACTTAAATATGTAGCATTTTATGTGTTATTCACTGCACTGAGTGTGAAGCTTGCCTTCAATTACATCCAGCAAGATCAGGTCCTGACCATCTATAACGGGGTCATGGCCATGATCGAGGCAACTCTTGCCTTTCTATTAACCTATATTTTCATACAAAGTATACCGCTTGTGACCGTACAGCGGAGAAGGCGGTCGCTCAAAACAGAAGAAGTGGTCAGCCTGATCATCCTGCTCGCGTCGATCATGACAGGTACGATCGGCTGGGCTGTATACAGTTTGTCCATCGAACACATCCTGTCCCGCTACCTGGTGCTGTTATTCTCTTTTGTGGCAGGGGCTACAATCGGATCGACTGTCGGGGTCGTGACCGGTCTGATTTTCAGTCTGGCAAGTGTTGCGAGCTTTTATCAAATGAGTTTGCTTGCTTTTTCTGGACTTCTGGGCGGATTGATGAAAGAAGGAAAGAAATTTGGAGCGGCAATCGGTTTACTGATCGCTACCCTGCTTATGGGAATGTACGGAGATAGTGATACTGTTTTGACAAAAACATTGTATGAATCCGGAGTGGCGATTCTCTTGCTGTTTTTAACACCGCAGAGTCTGGCCCTTAAAATAGCCAAACATATCCCGGGTACACCTGAATATCAGCAGGAACAGCAGGGATATATGAGAAGAGTGAGAGATGTGACCGCAAACCGGGTCACTCAGTTTTCGTCTGTGTTTCAAGCGTTATCGAAGAGTTTTCAGCAAATCGAAGACCAATTTGAAGAGGAGGAAGATAAGGAGTTTGACTATTTTTTAAGCAATGTCACGGAAAAAACGTGTCAGACATGCTTTAAAAAAGATCAATGCTGGTCACGGAATTTCGATAAAACCTATAATCTGATGAAAGATGTGATGAATGAGTTCGACCAGGGGAAAATACCGCTCAATCCGCGCCTTCACCGGGAATTGGACAAGCATTGTACGAAAGAAAAGAAGCTGCAGGATACGATTTATCAGGAACTGACCTTTTACCAGGCCAATTTGAAACTGAAAAAACAAGTAAAGGAGAGCAGGAGATTAGTAGCCGATCAATTACTGGGTGTTTCAGAAGTCATGGGCAATTTCGCGAAAGAGATTCAAAGAGAAAGGGAAAATCATTTTATACAGGAGGAGCATATCCTCTCGAGTATCAATGAATTCGGGATTGATATAGAGAATATTGAAATTTACAATCTGGAACAGGGGAATGTTGATATAGATATTACGACCCCTTACTGCGGGGGACATGGACAGGGGGAGAAACTGATTGCTCCGATGCTTTCGGATATCGTTGGGGAAAATATTATCCTGTTTAAGGAGGATTGTGCCCAATTTCCGAACGGGTACTGTCAGATGACATTCAGGTCGGCAAAGAAATTCGTGGTCGATACAGGTGTATCGCATGCGGCCAAAGGAGGGGGACTTGTATCGGGTGACAGTTATTCGATGATTGAACTTGGTGCCGGGAAGTTTGCGGTTGCGATCAGTGATGGAATGGGGAACGGGGAACGAGCCCATTATGAGAGCAACGAAACGCTCAGGCTGCTTCAAAAGATACTTGAATCGGGAATCGAGGAGGAGGTGGCGATCAAGTCCATCAATTCCATCCTGTCACTCAGGACGAATGATGAAATTTTCTCGACACTGGACCTGGCGATGATCGACCTTCAAAATGCATCCTCTAAATTCCTGAAGATCGGTTCCACACCGAGCTTTATTAAGCGCGGGGATAAAGTGATGAAAATAGAAGCCAGCAACCTGCCGATGGGGATGCTGCAGCATGATTTCGATGTGGATGTCGTGTCCGAACAACTGAAAGCGGGCGATCTGTTGATCATGATGAGCGACGGTGCCTTTGAAGGGCCGAAGCATGTAGAGAACTATGATGTCTGGATGAAACGCAAAGTGACGGAACTTCAAACGGATGACCCTCAAGAAGTGGCGGATATACTCATGGAGGAAGTGATACGTTCAAGTTCCGGTCTGATAGAGGATGATATGACGATCATGGTATCGAAGATCAAACATAATATCCCGAAATGGTCATCGATTCCAGTGCAGAAACCATATGAAAAGGATAAGAAAAGAATCTCCTAGGAAAGGCGGTCTTCTCTATAAATATAGTGAATTGAAGTATAAATCTCTCCTGATTCGGCGAAGATGATACCATCTTTTGAATTAGGAGGGGAGTCTGATGAAGACAGGTACACTTCGTCAAATTCTATTGTTAACGGATGGCTGTTCGAACCAGGGTGAAGACCCGATTGCCATGGCGGCACTCGCCAAGGAGCAGGGGATCACGGTCAATGTAATCGGTGTAATGGATAATGATGTGATTGATGATAACGGCATGCAGGAGATTGAAGGGATCGCCCTGTCAGGCGGCGGGGTCAGCCAGATTGTCTATGCCCAGCAGCTGTCCCAGACGGTCCAGATGGTCACGAGGAAAGCGATGACCCAGACGCTGCAGGGATTGGTGAATAATGAACTGAAACAGATCCTCGGGAAATCGGCTTCGATGGAAGAATTACCTCCCGACCAGCGCGGAGAAGTGATGGAAGTGGTGGATGAGCTTGGCGAGAATGTGGACATGGAAGTGTTGATTCTTGTCGATACGTCTGCGAGCATGAAGCATAAGCTTCCGACGGTCAAGGAAGCCTTGCTGGATCTGTCTTTAAGCCTGAATGCGAGAATGGGAGACAACAAATTTTCAGTGTTTGTATTTCCCGGGAAACGACAGGATGTCGAAAAATTGCTGGATTGGACACCTAAACTCGAAACACTTACGAGTATTTTCTCTAAGTTGTCCCCAGGCGGTATCACCCCGACGGGTCCGGCCATTTCTGAAGCTCTGACATACTTCAAGAAAAAACGTTCATTAAGGGGATTGCTCTCTCGTGGCGATGATGAACAATACTTCGAAGAAACCATTTAATTTCCCTGCGGGGACGGTGATCCGCGGAAAATGGTATAAACATATTTATACGATTGTGAAAGAGTTGGGCTATGGCGCCAACGGAATGGTCTATCTGGTGCAGGGCGCCTCCGGCTACCTCGCATTGAAGATGAGTGACAGCAATGTCTCCATCACTTCGGAAGTCAACGTATTGAAGTCTTTTTCCAAGGTCCAGGGAACTCCCCTTGGACCTAAGCTTCATCAAGTTGATGACTGGGAGACCAGGGGCGTCATCATTCATTTTTATACGATGGAATATATACAGGGTATGAATCTATTAAGTTTTGTACAATCGAAAGGGCCTTCATGGACAGGTGTCCTGATTGCGCAGCTGCTCTCTGACCTTGAGCGGATTCATCAGGAAGGCTGGGTGTTCGGTGATCTCAAGCCGGAGAATCTGATTGTGACAGGGCCGCCTTACCGGATACGCTGTATCGATGTCGGCGGGACAACGATACAGGGAAGGGCAATAAAGGAATTCACCGAGTTCTTCGACCGGGGTTACTGGCTCGGGGGTTCCAGGAAAGCAGAACCTACCTATGATCTTTTCTCAGTGGGTATGATCTTAATTAATCTAGCCTATCCCCAGCGTTTCAATAAGACCGGAACGGGGAATATGCAGCAATTAAGGAAGGCAATTGCATCGAATGACCAATTGAGCAAGTTTCAGCCCACCATTGAAAAAGCGCTGGAGGGTAGTTTCCGCACAGCGGGTGAGATGAGAATTCATTTGTTGAACGGGCTCTCGCATGGAAGAAGCGCTCACTCTGCCGGTCCAGCGGTAAAAGCCGCTTCATCTTCTCCGAGGCAGCCGGCTTCCCAGCGGAGCAGGGTACAGAAGCAACAGAGGAAGAAATCGAGCCACTTCCTTGAAACGGTACTGGTGGTCATGATCGTCTCCCTTCTTTATGTCTTATACATATACGGAGAGCTGATGTAGATTGGTAGTAGCGGAGCGCTGAAATTGTTACAATGAGGAAAAAGAGCCCGGGAAGAGGAACGTAACATGTTTGAGCATACGGTGAAAGTTTTCATACAGCGTCATGGGTTGATCGAAGCAGGCGACCGGATCGTGACAGCCGTCTCCGGAGGACCGGATTCGCTGGCCCTTCTTCATTTTCTTCATGTGAATAGAAAAGAATGGGGAGCCGAAGTGATTGCTGCTCATCTCGATCATATGTTTCGGGGAGAGGAGTCATATCAGGAGCTCCTTTTTGTTAAGGACTTTTGTGAAAAGCGGGACATCCCTTTCTACAGTGAAAGAATTGATGTCGGGAAAGTCATGGAAGACGAATCGGGCAGTCTGCAGGAAAGCGCCCGCAATGTCCGGTATGGGTTCCTCCGGGAAGTCATGGAGGAAGCCATAGCGGACAAGCTGGCACTCGGCCATCACGGGGATGATCAGATGGAAACGATCTTGATGAGGATGACCAGGGGTTCTGCCGGAAAGGGAAGGGCAGGCATCCCGTATAAGCGCGAGTTCCACAGGGGAATGATCATCCGTCCATTCCTGACTGTGACCAAAAAGGAAATCTGGGACTACTGCCGGGAGCACGGACTCACACCCCGCATCGATCCCAGCAATGAAAAAGATCTCTACACAAGGAACCGCTTCAGGAGGGCGGTCATTCCTTTCCTGAAGGAAGAAAACCCCCAGGTCCATCATCAATTTCAACAATTTAGTGAAGAAATAACAGAAGATGAAGAGTTTTTAGAGGAATTAACACGGGTAAAGTTGAATAAAGTATGGAATAATACTGAGGTTTTCTCGGTATTGAATATCGAAGGCTTCCTTGCAATGGCTGAGCCTTTACAAAGAAGAGGGATTAATCTAATATTAAACTATCTTTACAAACTAAGACCATCTTCTTTATCGACTATACATATTTACGATGTATTGGGTATATTAAGAGGAAATTCACCTAATGCTAGCTTGGATTTACCTGGAGGTCTCACAGTAACAAGGGCATATGACACCTGTTATTTTCACTTTGGGAAATTAGAGTCTGGTCAAGCCCCTTATTGCTATGAGTTAAAGGAACATACACCTCTCACACTTCCAAGCGGTTATCAATTTATTCTCAAGGATTCTTCAGAAGTCCGCGGTTCAAGCGGCGGTGACTGCATTTATCTCCATCGAGGGGATACAGCGCTCCCGTTATCCATCCGGACGAGGAAGACAGGGGATCGATTGAAAATCAAGGGTTTAAATGGGACAAAAAAGCTTAAATCCTTATTCATTGATGAAAAGGTCCCTCGCCATTTGCGCGACGCGTGGCCGGTTGTCACGGATGCCGAGGATAACATCCTCTGGGTTCCAGGCATAAAAAAGTCAATATACGATTTAGGAGAAGCCCGGGAAAATAGTTTAGTATTACAATTTACAAGCAATCATCTTCTAGGAGGCAGTTGAACATTGTTAAATCAGGATATTGAAAAAGTATTGATCTCAGAGGAAGAACTTCAGGCAAAAATCAAGGATTTAGGGGCGCAGCTGACAGAGGAGTATCAAGATAAATTCCCACTCGCCATCGGTGTGCTGAAAGGTGCAATGCCATTCATGGCTGACCTGTGCAAACGCATGGACACACATATGGAAATGGATTTCATGGACGTATCAAGTTACGGGAACTCCACTGTTTCTTCCGGTGAAGTCAAGATTGTGAAAGACCTGGATACAAAAGTTGAAGGCCGTGACATCCTGATCATCGAAGACATCATCGACAGCGGTTTGACGCTGAGCTACCTTGTAGAATTATTCCGCTACCGCAAAGCGAAATCGATCAGCATCGTCACACTTTTAGATAAGCCGTCCGGCCGCAAAGCGGACATCGTAGCAGACTATGTCGGCTTTATCGTTCCGGATGAATTCGTCGTTGGCTACGGTCTGGATTATGCGGAAAGATACCGTAATCTTCCTTACATCGGTGTCTTGAAACCTGAAGTGTATACAACAGGTGAATAAGCGTAATCTAAAGAGGAATCATTCTATTCGTTTTAACGGAAAACATCAAGGCCTATTTGTTGTAATGCCATGATTTACTATGATACTATTTTAGTTAGTTTGTTTACCCGTGGGAGGAGGTAAGGGATGAACCGGATCTTTCGTAACACCATATTCTATTTACTGGTCTTTTTAGTCATTATAGGTGTGGTGAGTTATTTCAGTAACAACAACGAACCAACCAAAAATATCGAATACAGCACGTTCATCAACCAGCTTGAAAAAGGGGAAGTCGAATCATTCTCCATTCAGCCTGGAAGAGGTGTATATGAGGTAAAAGGAGAACTGAAAGGTGCTAAAGAAGGAGAATCCTTCTTAACCTATGTCCTTACAACCGATGGCAAGTTAATGGACCAAATCAATGCTGCAGCTTCCGAGCAGGGTATTGATGTAAATGTATTGCAGGCCAAAGAAACAAGCGGATGGGTATCGTTCTTTACAACGATCATTCCATTTGTCATCATCTTCATACTGTTCTTCTTCTTACTGAACCAGGCTCAGGGCGGCGGAAGCCGAGTCATGAATTTCGGTAAGAGCAAGGCGAAGCTTTACAGTGAAGAGAAAAAGAAAGTCCGCTTTAAAGATGTAGCAGGAGCGGATGAAGAGAAACAGGAACTTGTAGAAGTCGTGGAATTCCTTAAGGATCCGCGTAAATTCTCTGAAATAGGTGCACGCATACCTAAAGGGGTGCTGTTGGTAGGACCTCCGGGTACCGGTAAAACATTGCTTGCCAGAGCAGCGGCAGGAGAAGCGGGAGTACCGTTCTTCTCCATCAGTGGTTCTGACTTCGTTGAAATGTTTGTCGGTGTCGGTGCATCACGTGTACGTGATCTATTTGAAAACGCAAAGAAAAATGCGCCTTGTATCATCTTCATCGATGAGATTGATGCAGTGGGACGCCAGCGTGGAGCGGGACTTGGCGGAGGCCACGATGAACGTGAGCAGACGCTTAACCAGCTTCTTGTTGAAATGGACGGTTTCGGAGCCAACGAAGGGATCATCATCGTTGCCGCAACGAACAGACCGGACATTCTTGACCCGGCATTACTTCGTCCAGGACGTTTTGACCGTCAGATTACGGTTGACCGCCCGGATGTCATCGGCCGTGAAGCGGTACTGCAGGTACATGCCCGCAACAAGCCGCTTGATGATACAGTTGATTTGAAGGCAATCGCCATGAGGACCCCTGGTTTCTCCGGTGCCGACCTTGAGAATCTTCTGAACGAGGCAGCACTCGTTGCAGCCCGTGAGGACAAAAAGAAAATCGATATGCGTGACATCGACGAAGCAACGGACCGCGTCATTGCAGGGCCAGCTAAGAAGAGCCGCGTCATATCTGAAAAAGAACGTAAAATCGTTGCTTACCATGAAGCCGGCCATACGGTGATCGGGGTCATACTTGATGAAGCGGATATGGTACATAAAGTGACCATCGTTCCACGCGGTCAGGCTGGCGGATATGCCGTCATGCTTCCTAAAGAAGATCGCTACTTTATGACAAAGCCTGAGCTTCTTGATAAAATCACGGGCTTGCTTGGAGGACGTGTCGCAGAGGAAATCATCTTCGGCGAAGTATCCACCGGTGCCCACAATGACTTCCAGCGTGCAACGGGTATTGCACGCAAGATGGTGACCGAATACGGTATGAGCGACAAGCTCGGACCGCTTCAATTCGGTTCACAGCAAGGCGGTCAAGTGTTCCTGGGCCGTGACATCAATAGTGAACAAAACTATTCTGATGCCATCGCTCATGAAATCGACACGGAAATGCAGCGCCTGATCAAAGAAAGCTATGCACGTGCGAAGAAGATTCTCACCGAGAACCGCGACAAGCTTGAACTGATTGCCAAAACGCTGCTTGACGTCGAAACACTCGATGCAGCCCAAATCAAACACCTCGTCGATCACGGAAAACTGCCTGAACGCGTTTACGAATCTGACAAAACAGACAACGGTGACGTAAAGGTAAACATCCAAAAGAAAAACGAACAAAACGTGATCGAAGCAGAAACACCAGACACAACACCAAAAAACGACGATCCTGACAAAACAGATCGCGTATAATAAGAGAAGACTGTACCTGTAACGGGTGCAGTCTTTTTTTATATTCATTTCACAATGGCGGGTTGCACAACACAAAACATTCATTAAAACCGGCTCCAGCGTTGATTGGAGTGCAAGACGGAGACTCCTGCGGGAAGAGTAGCTAATTAGAAAAGCGGAAGGGCTTTGTATAGAGGCGGCTGGCATAAGACGAATCGGCCACGAAGGCGTTCTTTGTCTTCTTGGCCGGTTTGGCTTATGACATGTGCCTCTAAGCCCTGCAGCTGGACAAGTGAGACCCCGCAGGAGCGAATGCGACGAGGAGGCTCACGGGCTACCCGCGGAAAGCGAAGTTTTGCACGGAAATCCTAAGCGGTATTTAAGAACAATCTAAGTTTTAAATTTGCAGTGCTCAACCGCTCAGTTTTTGTACTTACCTATTATTTATTAGATATGGTATGATGTTGGCAGTGTGTAAAACAATACGCTTAGTAGGTGAGAATATTGATTTTTGTAATGGACGTAGGGAACACAAACATCGTCTATGGCGTCTATGAAGGCGACCATTTAAAATATCACTGGAGATCTGAAACCAACAGGCACAAAACCGAAGATGAATTCGGTATGCTGGTCAAGAATCTCTTTCAGCATGTAGACTTGAAATTCGAAGAAATAGACGGCATCATCATTTCGTCCGTCGTTCCGCCAATCATGTTCAGTCTGGAGCGCATGTGCGAAAAGTATTTCAATGTCACGCCGCTTGTTGTCGGACCCGGGATCAAAACAGGTTTGAATATCAAATATGAAAATCCCCGTGAAGTCGGTGCAGACCGGATCGTGAACGCGGTTGCCGGCATCCATGAATACGGCGGGCCGCTGATCATCGTCGATTTCGGTACCGCGACTACTTACTGCTACATCAACGAGGAAAAACAATATATGGGCGGGGCGATCGCGCCCGGAATCGGCATTTCGACTGAAGCCCTTTATTCGAAGGCGGCAAAGTTACCGAGGATCGAAATCGCCCGTCCGGATAACATCATCGGAAAGAACACGGTAACCGCGATGCAGGCCGGCATCCTTTATGGATATGTAGGACAAGTTGAGGGAATCGTACAAAGGATGAAATCCCAAAGTAAAAAGAAACCGACCGTGATTGCAACCGGGGGACTGGCGACGTTGATATCCAAAGAATCGAACACAATCGATGTCGTCGATCCGTTCCTTACCCTTAAAGGATTAAAACTGATTTATAAACGAAACATGAATTAAGAAAAAGGAAAGGAGCTTGAATATGAGCGACTACTTAGTGAAAGCCCTGGCTTATAATGGGCAAGTGCGAGCGTATGCCGTCAAAAGTACAGATACTGTCGGCGAAGCGCAGAGAAGACATGACACCTGGCCGACAGCTTCAGCTGCTCTTGGCCGTTCCATCAGTGCCGGTGTCATGATGGGCGCGATGCTTAAGGGAGAAAATAAACTGACGATCAAGGTGGAAGGCGGAGGTCCGATCGGTGCCATCATCGTAGACAGCAACGCCAAGGGTGAAGTGAGGGGATATGTCTCCAACCCGCATGTCCATTTTGATTTGAATGAACATGGAAAGCTCGATGTCCGTCGTGCGGTGGGTACATCAGGAACTCTTTCGGTCGTAAAAGACATCGGAATGAGAGATCATTTCTCAGGACAGGTACCGATTGTTTCAGGAGAACTGGGCGAAGATTTCACCTACTACTTCGTGACTTCAGAACAGGTGCCTTCATCTGTCGGAGTCGGAGTATTGGTCAATCCCGACAATACAATCCTTGCTTCAGGCGGCTTCATCCTGCAATTGATGCCGGGTACGGACGATGAAACGATTACAAAGATCGAAGAAAGATTGTCAAAAATCCCGCCGATATCAAAGCTGATTGAAAAAGGCCTGACTCCTGAAGAAATATTGGAAGAAGTGCTTGGAGAAGGTGAAGTGAAGGTCCTTGAAACGATGCCGGTATCATTCCAGTGTAAGTGTTCAAAAGACCGTTTTGCCAATGCGATCATCAGCCTGGGTGAAAATGAGATTCAGGATATGATCGATGAAGAAGGACAAGCAGAAGCGAAATGCCACTTCTGTAATGAGACATATATGTTTTCCGGGAAAGAATTGGAAGAACTTAAAAACGAAGCGAAATAGTAAAAAAATCAGGGAGACACACAATCGATGAAACGTAAACCAAAACCTTTTCTGATTGCTGCGGCCGTACTGCTGGTGACGAATATCATCACTTTATTTTTATGGTTGAAACCTGATGCTTCCCCGGGTGTTGGCGGAATCAGTGCGGGCAGCGAGGTCGTTGCCACGGTAGGCGGTGATTCTGTCACCAGGGAAGACTGGCTTTATACGCTTGAACAAAAGTACGGCGAACAGGAGCTGAGACAGCTGGTCAATCAAAAAGTGATCGACAAAGCTGCGAAGAAGTATAATGTTTCCATTTCCGATAAAGAAGTCGATCAAGAATTTGATCTGATACGCTCTGCGTATGACTCTTTCGATGAAGAGTTCACTGCAGACGAGGAAACGGTCAAAGCCCAGATCAGGACCGACTTACTGCTGGAAGAGCTGCTGACCAAGGATGTAGAAATATCGGAAGAAGACATGAAAAACTTCTATACCCAAAATGAAGAAATGTACTCGATCCCTAAAATGTTCAACCTGAAACAAATCAAAGTAAAAGACAAATCCGATGCCGGGCAGGTCATCAAGGAATTAGAGAGCGGCTCAAGCTTCGATGTCCTGGCAATGGAGCGTTCCACCGATGACGGGAGTGCCAATCTGGGCGGGGACATCGGCTATGTGCCTGCAGAGGGAGAGCTTTTATCACCTGAAGCGGTGAAGGAGCTCGAATCCACCAAGAAAGGCAAATGGAGTCAGCCGGTGAAAACGGGATCAGATTATGTCATTTATCTTTTAAAAGATACCGTAAAAGAAAGACAATACAGTTATAAAGACGTAAAAGATCAGATCCGCCGCCAGCTTGCGATGGAACAAGTGGAAACACCGCTTACGCCTGAAGCATTCTGGGATGAAGCAGAAGTGGAATGGTTTTACGGCACGGAACAATGATGGAAGACTGGCTTAGCGGCCAGTCTTTTTCCATTTACATAAACATAAGGGGTTTAACGAATCATAGTAGGGATATATGGTGAATAGAGTAGGAAAAGAGAAATGCGTGCTCACGAGAGATAGACCCTGCGTCTTTCTTTGTCCAGCTTCAGGGCATAGATGCCATAAGCTAAACCCAAGAAGGCAAAAACGCCTTCACAGCAATTCATCTTATGCCAAACGCCTCTGAACAAAGCCCATACGTATTTATGGTTGTCCATCTACGCCGGGTATATCCTCGAGGTCATTTCAATTGACAATTTGATTGAAAATTGGTACGTTTTAGATAATAAATCCAACAAAATTACTTGGGATTGGGAGTGTGGAATGTATGGTAAGAGTGGCTAATTCAATTTCGGAATTAATCGGTCAGACTCCAATAGTGAAGCTTAATCGACTAGTCGATGACAACAGCGCGGATGTGTACTTAAAATTAGAATATATGAATCCAGGAAGCAGTGTGAAAGACAGGATAGCCCTGGCGATGATCGAAGAGGCTGAAAAAGCAGGGAAGATCAAGCCTGGGGATTCCATCGTGGAACCGACGAGCGGAAACACAGGGATCGGCCTTGCCATGGTGGCTGCAGCAAAAGGTTACAAATCAGTACTTGTCATGCCTGACACCATGAGTATGGAAAGACGAAACCTTCTGCGTGCATACGGAGCGGAGTTAGTATTGACGCCGGGATCCGAAGGGATGGGCGGCGCGATCCGCAAAGCCGAAGAACTATCTAATGAAAAAGGATACTTCATGCCGCAGCAGTTCAAAAATGAAGCAAACCCGAAAGTGCATAGAGAAACGACAGGGAAAGAAATCGTTGAGCAAATGGGCGGGCAGCTTGATGGTTTTGTTGCAGGGATCGGAACCGGCGGAACGATCACCGGAGCCGGCGAAGTATTGAAGGAGCATTATCCATCCATCAAATTGTATGCGGTGGAACCAACCGACTCCCCGATTCTGTCGGGCGGTAAGCCAGGTCCTCATAAAATCCAGGGGATCGGCGCGGGGTTTGTGCCTGACATCCTGAATACTTCTCTTTACGACGAAGTCATCCAGGTGAAGAATGATGAGGCTTTTGATTATGCAAGGAGAGCCGCCAGGGAAGAAGGGATCCTCGGAGGCATCTCATCCGGAGCCGCGATCTGCGCTGCACTGAAAGTCGCAAAAGAACTCGGCAAAGGAAAGAAAGTCCTCGCCGTCATCCCGAGTAACGGGGAACGCTACCTGAGCACTCCGCTTTATCAATTTGATGACGAATAAATAAATGAACCAAATCCTGAAGCAGGCAATTGCTTCGGGATTTTTCTTTTGTTGTATGAAATTTTACCCCCTGTGGTTGAAAGAATTTGGGGGAGTATCCAGCAGCTGGTTGAGCACACTGGGCGTGGAGGGGACCAGCAGGTTAATTCCTTATTTTTACATGTGACGGAATTATCCACGGAATTGAAAGATTAATTGCCGAATTTGAAAGATTAACGGTCAAAATTCGAAGATTATCAGCTGAAATCTCGAAGATTATCGTCCCGAATTCGAAGATTACCCGCCCCGAATGAAGTGAAGCCTCCCCATCCGGAAGGTTTTCAACCCAAAGTCAAAGGTGGCGGTCCCGGATTCGAAGATTGACTGCCTTAACCTAAAATCGCCGACCCCATCCCGAGGATTTACACCCCGAATTCAAAGATCACAGCCCCAACTCCGAAGATTTTCCTCCCCAAACCTGATAATTAAAAGCCCAAACTCAAAGTTCAATGAACCAAACCACAAGATTCCTACAAAACTCACCCTTTCCATACTTTCAACAGTGAAACCTTCCCAAACTTCATGTATCATGAAAGGAGATAAAACAGTAGGAGTGTGAAGTACGTGCAGCACTTATATTTTCATAAAACCCGAACAACAAAAGAACAATTCTTCTCAGCATATGAACAACTGAGCCGGGACCAATCGCATCATGTATTGCTGGAAAGCGGCCGGGGAGGAAGATATAGTGTTGCCGGACTTCAACCGAAAGCAATCGCGGAAAGCTCAGGGGATGGCCTTATCATTCAGGATGCTGAAAATACGGAAATCAGACATGGTGATCCATTGATCGAACTGGAAAAATGGCTGCACCCCCTTAAAACCGAAAGAAATCCCGATCTTCCCGATTTCCAGGGGGGTGTCATCGGTTTTCTGAGCTATGACTACGCAAGGAGAATCGAGAAACTGCCGGAACTGAGTCAAGATGATCTCGGGATTCCAGAAGTGTATTTCTTTTATTTAGATCAGTGGGTGGTATTTGACCACCAAGAAGATATACTGTGGACGATGATTCTCACACAGGCAGAAGAGTCCGAAGCTGAAGCACTGCTGCAAACGTGGACGGATGTGTGGAAGGGGAAGCTTGCAAATCGTGACATCCAAGTGGATGCTCAGCCGGATATGGAAACCGCCGGCCGCGGAGTATCCATGGATGAAGGACAATTTTCAAATGCGGTAAAAAGGATTCAGGATTATATCTCACAGGGCGATGTCTTTCAGGTCAATCTATCGGTCAGGCAATCCGAGAAGCTCAGTGTCGAGCCGTTCGCGGTTTATAAAAAACTACGTGAACTGAATCCTTCTCCATATATGAGCTACATCCAGACGCCTGACTTCCAGATTGTGTCGGGATCACCGGAGCTTTTGGTCAAGAAAAAGGGTACGGAAGTGAGTACAAGGCCGATTGCAGGCACGCGCTCCCGCGGGAAAGATGCCAATGAAGATGCGGCGCTTGCACAGGAGCTCATCGGCAATGAAAAGGAACGGGCCGAACACGTCATGCTCGTCGATCTTGAGCGGAATGACTTGGGAAGGGTCTGTGTCTACGGGACGGTTGAAGTCAATGAATTCATGGTCATCGAGAAGTATTCGCATGTCATGCACATCGTTTCAAATGTAAGAGGGAGACTGGATGAGCAGAAGACCAAGGCCGATGTCATCCGTTCTGTTTTTCCGGGAGGCACGATCACCGGGGCACCAAAAGTAAGGACGATGGAAATCATCGAAGAATTGGAGCCGGTCAGAAGGGGCATTTATACAGGGTCGATCGGCTGGATCGGCGTGAACGGTGACATGGAATTGAATATCGTCATCCGCACCATGCTGGTGAAGGACCAGCAAGCTTACATCCAGGCGGGTGCGGGCGTTGTCATCGACTCGAACCCGAAATATGAATACAAGGAATCGCTGAAGAAAGCCAGGGCGCTCTGGGTTGCCAAGGCCATGGCGGAAGGAAACGGGGGACAACCATGATACTCATGATCGATAATTATGACTCATTCACATATAATCTTGTTCAGTTTTTAGGAGAGCTTGGTGAAGAATTGGTCGTCAGACGGAATGACGAAATCACCATCCCTGAAATTGAAGCGATGTCACCCGATTACCTTATGATATCTCCCGGGCCCTGCAGTCCGGACGAAGCAGGGATCAGCCTTGAGGCGATTTCTCATTTTGCAGGGAAAATACCGATCTTCGGTGTATGCCTGGGCCACCAGTCGATTGCCCAGGTCTTTGGAGGGGATGTCATCCGCGCCGAACGTCTGATGCACGGTAAAATCTCGGACATGCACCATGACGGAAAGACCCTCTTCAAGGGACTCAAGAACCCGTTTGAAGCAACACGCTATCATTCGCTGATTGTAAAGCGTGAAACCCTGCCGGATTGTTTTGAGATCACAGCGGAGACTTCCAAGGGAGAAATCATGGCCATCCGCCATAAAGAGCTCCCGATCGAGGGTGTGCAATTTCATCCAGAGTCAATCATGACCCAGTCTGGAAAGCAGCTTCTGAAAAACTTCCTGGAAACCTATAAGAAAGCCGAGCTGCCGGTATAATGTATATCTATTCCAACGGCAAAATCGTTCATCATTCAGAAGCCGCCATCTCCCCTTTTGATCACGGTTACCTTTACGGTCTTGGTGTCTTTGAAACCTTTCGGACGTACGGCGGCCATCCCTTTTTATTGGGTGACCACTTAGCCAGGTTGAATAAGGGTCTCCAAGCACTGAACATCGAAGTGGATCTAGATGAAGCGGAAATAAAGCACGTTGTGGCCTCGCTTATAAGAAAAAATGGACTGGACGATGCCTACTGCCGGCTGAATGTCTCGGGAGGTCCGGGTGAAATCGGATTGCAGACAGCTCCCTACGGAGATCCCACGGTCATCCTTTTTCAAAAAGAATTGCCGCCATCCGTGCCACTGCGCGAAAAGGAGGGCGTCCTCCTTAAGCTGAGGAGAAGCACCCCTGAGATAAAAGAGAGATTAAAGTCCCATCATTATCTCAATAACCTTGCTGCTAAAAGGGAAATCGGTCCTGCCCCGGATAAAGAAGGGATCTTTCTTACGGGTGACGGCTATCTATGTGAAGGAATCACATCGAATCTCTTCTGGATGAAAGAAGGAGAGCTTTTTACCCCTGCTGTTGAAACCGGACTTTTAAACGGGATCACCAGACAGTTCATTCTCGCCCTGGCGGAGAAGTTGAATCTTCCTGTCCGTGAAGGATTTTTTCAAGAGAGCGATCTGGAAGCGGCAAGCGAAGTATTTTTTACGAATTCCGTGCAGGAAATCGTACCGGTAAGGAAAATCGGGGCTCAAACATATGCAGGTCGTGACGGCTGCTTGGTCAGGCAGCTGCATGAACAGTATCAGGAATACGCACCTTATTTAAACTCCATTGAAGACATGAAAGAAGGGAACATCCATGACAAAAACGATTAAATGCGGAAACTATGAATTGGACTATTCCAGCAAAACCCTCATCATGGGCATCCTTAATGTGACGCCCGATTCCTTTTCTGACGGAGGCTCATATGACTCTGTTCAGAAAGCGGCGGCGCGTGCGAAGGAAATGGTGGAAGAAGGAGCGGACATCATTGACGTCGGCGGCGAATCGACCCGTCCGGGACATACCCCGGTCACGGCAGATGAAGAGATTTCAAGGGTGATCCCGATCATAAAAGAGCTTGTTAAAGAAGTCGATGTACCGATTTCGATCGATACGTATAAGGCTGAGACTGCCAAAGCGGCTGTCGAGGCAGGCGCCCATATCATCAATGACGTGTGGGGCGCGAAGAAGGATCCGCTGATGGCAGCGGTGGCAGCTGAAAAGGGCGTGCCGATTATCCTGATGCACAACCGGGAGGATAAAGAGTATGAAGTCTTCATGAGGGATGCCGTACAGGACCTCCAGGAAAGCATCTTCCTTGTAAAAAAAGCAGGGGTGAAAGATGAACAGATCATCCTCGACCCGGGAATCGGTTTTGCCAAATCATTCGAACAGAACCTTGAAATGATGAGGAACGTCGACACCCTCGTATCCCTCGGTTATCCAGTCCTTTACGCCACCTCGCGAAAACGTGTCATCGGCCATGTGCTGGACCTGCCGGTGGAAGAAAGGATGGAAGGGACGGGGGCGACGGTATGCTGGGGCATTCAGAAGGGCTGCCAGCTCGTACGTGTACACGATGTGAAGGAAATGGCCCGGATGGCGAAGATGACGGATGCTTTAATGGGAAAGGGGCAGTACGATGGATAAGAT
Organism: [Bacillus] enclensis; assembly: GCF_001456935.1. Classification (GTDB taxonomy): domain Bacteria; phylum Bacillota; class Bacilli; order Bacillales; family Bacillaceae_B; genus Rossellomorea; species Rossellomorea enclensis. The sequence continues at coordinate 55,039 of NZ_KQ758492.1, forward strand.
CATGTTGAATGAAATGGAATTCTACGGCTATCACGGGGTTTTTTCAGAAGAAAACAAGCTCGGCCAGCGGTTCCGGGTGAGTGTGGAGCTGCATCTGGATTTGAAAAAATCAGGCCAAACCGATAATCTCGAGGATTCCGTCAATTATGCGGATGTGTATTCTATAGCCAAGTCTGTGGTGGAAGGGGAACCCCTTAATCTGGTGGAAGCGGTGGCCGAAAGGATCTCCTCGGAATTATTGGAATCATTCTCTGCTGTTGAAAGCTGCACGATAACACTGATCAAGCCCGACCCGCCGATTCCCGGTCACTACCGGTCGGTGGCGGTGGAGATTACGAGGAGTCGATCATAATGAAGAGTATTGCATACCTTTCCCTGGGCTCGAATATGGGGGAGCGGGAGGCTTATCTGGAAAAAGCCATTAATATCCTGGATAGTCATGGTAAGATAGAGGTAAGAAGGAAATCGTCCATCTATGAAACGGATCCAGTAGGTTTTACCGATCAAGGCGAATTTTTGAATATGGTGATTGAAGTCCGTACGGATTTACGTCCGGAAATATTGCTGCAGCAATGCCTGCAGGTGGAACATGACCTTGGGCGAAAAAGGGAGTTCAAGTGGGGACCGAGGATCATAGACATTGATATCCTGCTTTATGATCACAAATCGATTGATTCAGAGGATCTCCTCGTCCCTCATCCAAGGATGCAGGAGAGAGCGTTTGTTCTCATACCGCTTTTAGAGCTTGAACCGTCCATCCCGCATCCTGCTGACGGCACCCCGTTCAATCGCTTTCTGGACGAAATACCTGACAAAGAAGGAGTTCGGTTATGGAAACAGATAAATGGGGAAGACGCGTTCGTGCATTCAGAAAGCTGAAAGGATTCACTCAGGAAGGTCTGGCAAAGGAACTGGGCATCTCCGTCTCCGTTCTCGGAGAAGTGGAGAGAGGGAGCCGCATTCCCAAAGAAGACTTCATGGTGAAGGTGGCAGATGTGCTCGGCATTACGCTCGAGGACCTGGACCCTCAGGGTGATTTGGAGCATAGTGAATAATCCATCAGTGATAAATCAATCGAAATCTGTTATTCTGAAAAAGGCTGGATTCCAATCATGATACCCCTCATGAACGGAGCAGCCTTTTTTAGATAGATTCTTTATTGCAGTATCCGTGTGCCCCGGTCGGCACACACGGGACAGTTTTCTCAAAGAACTGGAACTTTAGGGGTGTTACAATCCCTGATATTGTGTAAAATAGTATGGTATATATTCGTATCAGTCTAGTAAAGCAGGAAAGCAGATAGAATAGGAGTGAAACACAATGAGTCACGAAGAAATAAATGACCAGTTCCGCGTAAGGCGCGAAAAAATGGAATCCATCCGTGAAAAAGGAATGGATCCTTTCGGTAAACGTTTTGAACGCACACACAGCTCATCAGATATCAAATCACAATATGATGAGTTTTCTAAAGAAGAGTTGGAAGAAAAAGAGGTTTCGGTAACGATTGCCGGCCGTATCATGACGAAGCGCGGAAAAGGGAAAGCGGGATTTGCCCACCTTCAGGACCTCGAAGGACAAGTTCAAATCTATGTCCGTAAAGATGCAGTAGGCGAAGAAGCGTATGAATATTTCAACACTGCAGACCTTGGAGATATCGTCGGTATTACAGGGACAGTTTTCAAAACGAAGGTTGGAGAGCTTTCAGTTAAAGCAAAGGAATTTACCTTGCTGACAAAAGCGCTGCGTCCTCTTCCCGAGAAGTTCCACGGTTTGAAAGACGTAGAGCAACGTTACCGCCAGCGCTACCTGGACCTGATCACAAGCCAGGAAAGCAAAGAGACATTCATCGCCCGGAGCCGCATCATCCAATCGATGAGAAGATACTTAGATAACAACGGCTACCTTGAAGTAGAAACACCGATGATGCACAGCATCGCGGGAGGAGCATCAGCACGTCCTTTTACAACGCATCACAATGCCCTCGATATGCCGCTGTATATGCGTATCGCAATCGAGCTGCACTTGAAGCGCCTGATCGTCGGCGGTCTTGAAAAAGTATACGAAATCGGCCGTGTATTCCGTAATGAAGGGGTGTCTACGCGACACAACCCTGAATTCACAATGATCGAGCTTTATGAAGCCTATGCAGATTACCGCGATATCATGGCATTGACTGAAAACCTTGTTGCGCATATCGCAAAAGAGGTATTCGGTTCTGCAACCGTTCAATACGGTGATTATGAAGTGAACTTGGAGCCTGAGTGGACCCGTCTTCATATGGTAGACGCCGTAAAAGAACATACTGGAGTAGACTTCTGGAAAGAAATGTCCGCTGAAGAAGCACGTGCACTGGCTAAAGAGCATGGCATTGAAATCAAGGACAATATGCAATACGGTCATGTCGTAAATGAATTCTTCGAGCAAAAAGTAGAAGACAAGCTTATTCAGCCTACATTCATCTACGGCCACCCGGTGGAGATTTCTCCGCTTGCGAAGAAAAACGATGAGGATCCTCGATTCACAGATCGTTTCGAATTGTTCATCGTGGGCCGTGAGCACGCAAACGCGTTTACAGAGCTTAACGATCCAATCGATCAAAGAGAACGCTTTGAAGCTCAGCTGAAAGAAAGAGAAGAAGGCAACGATGAAGCACACATGATGGATGACGACTTCATTGAAGCATTGGAATACGGTATGCCTCCGACTGGCGGCCTGGGAATCGGGATCGACAGGCTTGTTATGCTGTTAACGAACTCCCCGTCCATCCGTGACGTCCTGCTGTTCCCATTGATGCGCCATCGTGATTAAAGGATAATATATAGAAGAAAGCAGCGGCTGCAGGCCGCTGCTTTTTATTTAAGTGGACTATACTCGTAATAGAAAGCATGAACCTGTTTTATATGGCTCGAGACCTATTTTGAAAAAGAATTAAAAAAGATGCAAAAAACTATTGCGCCCAAGTTTATATGGTGGTATATTATTATCTGTTGCCGCAAAACACGGCAGACACACAAAAAACTTTTTAAAAAAGTTATTGACACTTCGGTGTTGATGCTGTAATATTTAAAGGGTCGCTTCAAACGAAGCAAGCAACAAATTGAACCTTGAAAACTGAACAAAACAAGACAATACGTCAACGTTAATTCTAGATTTACCGCAACGATTTAATCGTTGTAAACAAGAGCTATTCAAACTTTTATCGGAGAGTTTGATCCTGGCTCAGGACGAACGCTGGCGGCGTGCCTAATACATGCAAGTCGAGCGGATCGATGGGAGCTTGCTCCCTGAGATCAGCGGCGGACGGGTGAGTAACACGTGGGTAACCTGCCTGTAAGACTGGGATAACTCCGGGAAACCGGGGCTAATACCGGATAATTTAGTTCCTCGCATGAGGAACTGTTGAAAGGTGGCTTCGGCTA
>NZ_KQ758493.1 GCF_001456935.1 [Bacillus] enclensis
TGAAGCCCCCCTCGAGATGAGATTTCCCATCACTTTATGTGAGTAAGATCCCTGGAAGATGACCAGGTAGATAGGTCAGAGGTGGAAGCATGGCGACATGTGGAGCTGACTGATACTAATCGATCGAGGACTTAACCACAAAGAGTCATTTTTAAATGAACAACACGGCAATACCGGTATTCTTGACATCAATCCTTTATCTAGTTTTGAAGGAACAAACCCTTCAATTGAATATTCGTCTGGTGATTATGGCGAAGAGGTCACACCCGTTCCCATGCCGAACACGGAAGTTAAGCTCTTCAGCGCCGATGGTAGTTGGGGGCTCTCCCCCTGTGAGAGTAGGACATCGCCAGGCGAATATAAAAATTTTTTGCACAATCTTACATCGGTATCATATAGTGTGGTATACTCTATATAGTACCTAATCTTATCGTCGCGGGGTGGAGCAGTTCGGTAGCTCGTCGGGCTCATAACCCGAAGGTCGCAGGTTCAAATCCTGTCCCCGCAATACCATTTTTGCAAAAACATAATATTGAAAGATATTTTGCTGACGCAAAAATCTTTGGTCTGGTAGTTCAGTTGGTTAGAATGCCTGCCTGTCACGCAGGAGGTCGCGGGTTCGAGTCCCGTCCAGACCGCCATTACTTTACACGTAAACGAAACTTTTGTTTCGTTTTTTTATTTGTCTTAATTCTTTATATTGATCACTGGAATGGAAGAGTGTGCGTGGCATGAAGAAGGGGTTTCTATCTAAGAATTTTATTTAGAATCATTATTAAAAGATCATAAAGTTTTAAAATGGATCATATATTTTCAGAATGGATCATAAATCCTGAATTAGGATTATAAATCTGGAAAACGGCTCATAAATCCCCAAGCAAAGATCACGGGGTGCTTCTGGCCACCTAATTATAACCGTGAAAAGGAACTTTACGGAACTAGCAGCCCCAATTATGTATGAGTTTTTCAGAATACCTCAAAGAGTGCTGCAAAAACCCAAAAAAACCTTTTTCTTCCCTTAAATATGGACAACCATTCTCATACACTTTACTCAAATACCCCAAAAAGGGTAAACTACATATATACATTATCCCTTAGGTGCTGTCCTAAGGTTTTTTTATACTCTACTTAAGTTGAGGAGATAGATATGGACCAGTATGAAATGATGACGGAGAATCCCGAGGAGACGGGGGCATTTGCAGAGAGACTGGCACAATACCTTCAGCCTGGAGATGTGATAACATTGGAAGGTGATCTTGGTGCCGGGAAGACGACTTTCACGAAGGGGCTTGCGAAAGGGCTTGGAGTGAAAAGGACGGTGAACAGCCCTACGTTTACCATTATTAAAGAATATAAGGGGCGTCTGCCTTTTTATCATATGGATGTGTACCGCCTGGATGATTCCTTTGAAGACTTGGGGTTTGATGAGTATTTTGAAGGTGAGGGAGTGACGGTCGTCGAATGGGCTCATTTGATTAAAGACCAGCTGCCGGGCGAATTGTTGAACTTGTCGATTTACAGGGAAGGCGACACGACCAGGAGAATTGTGTTAAAGCCTTACGGGCAAAGGTATAATGAGTTATGTAAGGAGATTGTTTCATGAAGATATTGTCGATCGATACCTCGAACTATCCTCTTGGGGTTGCGTTAATTGATGAAGAAAAAGTGATTGGTGAGTATATCACCAATTTTAAGAGAAATCATTCTGTAAGGGCCATGCCTGCCGTTGAGCAGCTTTTGAAAGAGTGTGAGACGGAACCGAAAGAGCTGACGAAGATTGTGGTGGCGAATGGACCCGGTTCGTATACTGGGGTCCGAATAGGGGTCACGATGGCAAAGACACTTGCCTGGTCGCTGAATATACCGCTGGTCCCAGTATCCAGTCTGGCGGTGCTCGCTTCTTCCGGCCGCCATTTTAATGGTTTTATATCTCCTATCTTTGATGCTAGAAGAGGGCAGGTATATACAGGGTTGTATAAGTTTGAAGGAGATACGATCCAGCAGATTGAAGAAGACCGGAATCTCTTGCTCGCTGACTGGGTGGAAAAGCTGAAAGAGTATGACGGGGAGATTTTATTTGTCGGAAACGATGTCGGCATTCATGAGGCTGTTATAAAAGAAGTGCTGGGAGATCAGGCGAGGATCGCTCCTTTCGTGAGCCATAATCCACGTCCTTCCGAGCTTGCTTTTATAGGTGCCCAAATGGAAGAAAAGACAGCTCATGAAGTCGTTCCTAATTATATCCGCTTGGCTGAGGCTGAAGTGAAATGGTTAGAGGCACAAAAAAATTCTAAATAAGAAAAAGGATCGTTCAGGATATGGAAATTCGATTTATGACGGTTGATGATTTGGATGCAGTGATGGAAATCGAGCATCGTTCGTTCAGTATTCCGTGGACCCGTGAGGCCTTTTACAACGAAATAGAACAAAATCACCTGTCTACATATCTCGTCGTGGAGGACGGGGAGTGTATAGCCGGTTACTGCGGAGTCTGGCTTGTTGTGGATGAGGCGCATATCACGAATGTCGCGGTCCTGCCTGATTACAGGGGGAAAGGACTTGGTGAAGCGCTCATGAAGAGGATCATGGAGATTGCCAAACAGGTCGGAGCCCGTGTGATGACACTTGAAGTCAGGGTGAGCAACGAGGCAGCGAAGGGGTTATATCGAAAGATGGGTTTTCAAGACGGTGGTATCCGGAAACGGTATTATTCAGATAATCAAGAAGATGCTTTAGTAATGTGGGTGAATTTATGAAAAAAGATACGTATGTGTTAGGAATAGAGACAAGTTGTGATGAAACAGCCGTGGCCATCATCAAAAATGGTACGGAGATCGTGGTGAATATCGTTTCGTCCCAAATAGAAAGCCATAAGCGATTCGGCGGTGTGGTACCTGAAATCGCTTCACGTCACCATGTAGAGCAGGTGACACTTGTGCTGGAAGAGGCACTGGAACAGTCAGAAATGACAATGGAAGAGATCGATTGCATTGCTGTCACAGAAGGGCCCGGTCTGGTAGGGGCGCTGCTTATCGGTGTGAATGCTGCAAAGGCTCTTGCATTTGCTCATAGCAAGCCGCTGGTCGGCGTCCATCATATCGCGGGGCATATCTACGCAAACCGTCTGGTGGAAGAAATGAAGTTCCCGCTGTTGTCGCTTGTCGTTTCAGGGGGACATACAGAGCTCGTGCTGATGAAGGAGCACGGTTCTTTCGAGGTCATCGGCGAAACGCGCGATGATGCGGCAGGAGAGGCTTACGATAAGGTGGCAAGAACGTTGAGCCTTCCTTATCCGGGAGGTCCTCATATCGACCGTCTGGCCCATGAAGGGGAGCCGGTGCTTGACCTTCCACGGGCATGGCTCGAAGAAGGGTCATATGATTTCAGTTTCAGCGGATTGAAATCGGCTGTTATCAACACGCTTCATAATGCAAAGCAAAAAGGCCAGACCATTTATCCACAAGATCTTGCCGCAAGCTTCCAGGCCAGTGTAATCGATGTACTGGTTACAAAAACGGTAAGGGCTGTGAATGAGTATAAAGTGGAACAACTGCTGCTGGCAGGAGGAGTGGCTGCCAATAAAGGGCTTAGGGCTGCTTTGGAAGAAGCGTTCAAGGAACTGGATACAGAGCTTGTCATTCCACCGTTATCCCTGTGTACAGATAATGCCGCGATGATTGCTGCCGCAGGTACTGTATTGTTTGAGCAAGGCAAAAGAGGGGATATGGCGATGAACGCCAATCCTGGTTTGGATATTGAGGATTTTTGATTTGGTAAAGCTTCGATGGGGTGCCTCCACCTTGTCGGGGCTTTTTTTAGGGAACATACGTTTTATCAACAGTCTGTGGATAATTTGTTAATAACTTGGGATAAGATGTGAACACCTTGTGAAAAAGATATGGGTAATTCCATGTGGAATTGTGCATAACTGTGGATTTGTCTGTGGATAATGTGGAAAACTTCTAAGAACAACGTTTCGTCAACATTCGACATGTGGATATCCATGTGGAATAAAGAAGGTTTGAGTGATGTGATTTCACTCAAACCTGTGGATTACTGTTCTTCTTGGAGAAGTTCCTCGAGTTCAGTCCATTCTTCAAGGAGCTCATCGAGTTCTTCCTTGGAAGAGTTCAACTTGTCGTTGATTTCCTGGACTTTTTCGTGGTCCTGGAAGATGACGGGGTCACACAGCAATTCTTCTTGTTCTGCAATGACTGTTTCAAGTTCTTCCATCCGTGTCTCGATTTCCTCGACCCTTCTACGGCGCTGACGTTCGAGTTTCTTAGCCTCTTTGTCAATTTTATGATTTTGCTTTTGCTGGGTGGCCGCACCAGGTGCAGGCTGCCCTTTTTCTATTTGTTCCAGAGCCGCGAGTTCTTCCTGTTCCTGGAGCTTCTCTACATAATAGTTATAATCGCCGAGGTACTCGGTGGAACCATTTTTCGAGAGTTCAAGCACTTTGGTGGCGATCCGGTTGATGAAGTAACGGTCATGTGAAACAAAAAGTATCGTTCCGGGATAACCGATCAAGGCATTTTCAAGGACTTCTTTGCTGTCGAGGTCCAGGTGGTTCGTCGGCTCATCAAGGATGAGGACATTGCCCTTTTCCATCATTAATTTTGAGAGTGCGAGCCTGGCTTTTTCGCCCCCGCTTAAAGTCGAAACAGGCTTCAGAACATCTTCCCCTGAAAACAGGAAGTTTCCGAGTACAGTCCGGATTTCCTTCTCGTTTTTCATCGGATATTCATCCCAAAGTTCATTGAGAACAGTTTTATTCGATGAAAGGTCGGCCTGCTCCTGATCGTAGTAGCTAATTGAGACGTTCGATCCGAACTTGAAGTCTCCCGCTAACGGCTTCAGTTTATCCACAAGTGTCTTCAGCAGGGTGGATTTACCGATTCCATTCGGTCCCACGAGAGCGATGCTGTCTCCTTTTTTTACGGAGAAGTCGATGTGGCTCGAGATGATGTCCTGAGCTTCGTATCCAATCGACAGGTCATTCACTTTGAGCACATCGTTTCCGCTTTGGCGATCGATATCGAATGAGAAGGTGGCAGATTTCTCATCACCGAGCGGCTTGTCCATCAAATCCATGCGCTCGAGTTTCTTTCGGCGGCTCTGAGCCATCTTGGTCGTGGAGGCACGGGCGATGTTGCGCTGGATGAAGTCTTCGAGCTTTGCGACTTCCTGCTGCTGGCGCTCATAGAGTTTGACATCTTTTTCGTATTCTTCCGCTTTCTGCTGAAGATACCTGCTGTAGTTCCCGATGTACTTCCTGCTCCGCCTGCGCGAGATTTCGTAGACCTGGTTGACGACGCTGTCCAGGAAATAACGGTCATGGGAAACGATCAGGACAGCCCCTTCATAGCTCTGAAGGTAAGTCTCCAGCCAGGAGAGGGTTTCGATATCCAGATGGTTGGTCGGCTCATCGAGGATGAGGATATCCGGCTTTGTCAGGAGCAGCTTCCCTAGTGCTAGACGGGTTTTCTGTCCTCCGCTCAGCGTGGAGATTTTAGTATCATAGTCGAAGTCGGCAAAGTTCAATCCGTGAAGGACGGATCTGATATCCGCTTCATATTGGTAGCCCCCTGATTCTTTGAAGCTGACCTGAAGCTCATCGTATTCTTTCAGAACCCGCTGATACAGCTCCTCGTTTTCATAAACGGACGGATCTGCCATTTTTGTTTCAAGAACACGGAGCTGTTTTTCCTGAGCTCGCAGATCTTCGAAGACAGTCAGCATTTCCTCCCAGATCGAAAGCTCGGATTCAAGGCCCGTATTCTGGGCGAGATAACCGATCGATACGCCTTTTGGCTTGGTGATTTCACCGTCATCATATGAAAGCTGGCCGGCGATTATTTTTAAAAGAGTGGACTTCCCGGCGCCATTGCGGCCGACGAGTGCAACCCTGTCCCTTGTCTGTATTTCAAGTTTGATGTTCGATAAGATATTATCTGCACCAAAGTTTTTGCTAAGTTGATTCACTTGTAGTAGAATCATGACGTTTCACCTCTGTTTCATAGTGCTAGTGTACCGTATTTGTGAGGAGAACGGCAATGATACATGTCCAGGAATGACTATTAATCTTCACACATATAGGATAGAATATAGTGTATGATGGGTAGGAGAGCGTGAGAAAAAGATTAATTGTTATTTTGGAAGCGTTCACAGACTGGCGGGTGTCCAACGTAACGAGGTTTTGAATAGATGTGGGGGAATACGAAATGAATCAGGATACAACGAAAATTCCACAGGCAACGGCGAAGCGGCTGCCGCTTTATTACCGTTTCATCAAGAATTTATACTCATCGGGTAAGCAGAGGGTGTCATCCAAGGAATTGAGTGAAGCAGTGAAGGTTGATTCTGCCACGATCCGCAGGGACTTTTCCTATTTCGGTGCATTAGGGAAAAAGGGTTATGGATATAATGTAAACTATCTTCTCTCTTTTTTCAGAAAGACGCTTGATCAGGATGCACTGACAAAGGTTGTGCTGATCGGGGTCGGGAATCTGGGTACCGCCTTTCTCAATTATAATTTTATAAAAAACAATAATACGAAGATCGAGATGGCGTTCGAAGTGGATGAGTCCAAAGTTGGGACACAGGTCGGCGATGTTCCGGTCTATCACCTGGATGACCTTGAAGAGAAGCTCGAAGATCAGAATATTGAAGTGGCGATCCTGACAGTGCCGGCTTCTTCTGCTCAGAACATCACAGACCGGCTGGTATCCTCAAAGATCAAGGGGATCCTGAACTTTACACCGGCAAGGCTGACGGTGCCGGATCATATCCGCATCCATCATATTGATTTGGCAGTGGAACTGCAGTCACTGGTATACTTTTTGAAACATTATTCAGAGGATGACACGGAAATGTCACAAGATGGAATCATATCGGAATAGCCATTTCATATGATTTACGATATGATAGAGATGTAAAAGAGGAGGTGTCTCATTATGCCAGGTCCAGGTAGCCTCGTATTAATCGCTATTGTTGCTTTACTGATTTTTGGCCCTAAGAAATTGCCGGAACTCGGAAAAGCATTCGGAAATACTTTACGTGAGTTCAAAAATGCAACAAAAGGCTTAGCAGATGATGACGATAAATCAAAAGATGCTAAGTAATAGAGTAGGATGAACGCCATGAGTCAAAGTCAGAAAGAAATGACATTGTATGAGCATATAGGAGAATTGCAAAAACGACTCATGATTGTAGTCGTTTTCTTCTTGTTGGCGGTCATCGCAGGCTTCTTCCTTGCAGGTCCGCTGATTACATATTTACAGCATGCCGATGAAGCAAAAGAGATGACCATGAATGCATTCAGGGTGACAGATCCGCTTAAAATTTACATGGAGATGATCATCTTCATCGCCGTGCTCATCACGTCGCCGGTCATCCTTTATCAGGTATGGTCATTTGTTTCACCCGGTCTTTATGAACGGGAAAGAAAGGTAACGCTCAGCTACATACCGGTGTCGGTCCTTCTTTTTCTTGCAGGGTTGTCCTTTTCGTACTTCATCCTGTTTCCTTATGTGGTGAAGTTCATGATGGGACTATCTGAGAATCTCGAGATTCAGCAGGTCATCGGTATCAATGAGTACTTTCATTTCTTATTTCAAATAACGATTCCATTCGGCTTTTTATTTCAGCTGCCGGTCGTGATGCTGTTTTTGACAAGGCTTGGGATCATCACCCCTATGGTGATGGCAAAAGCAAGGAAGGTCGCTTACTTTGCGCTTTTCATCATTGCAGCCTTCATCACGCCGCCGGACATCATCTCTCACTTGATGGTGACCGTGCCTTTATTCATCCTTTATGAAATCAGCATCTGGATTTCAAAGATCGGATATAAAAAGGTACTGGAAGCGGAACAGAAGCTTGAAATCGAACAATATGAAGATATAAATAAGGATTGATCCCCGCGGGGACCAATCCTTATTTTTTATTATTGATTTGTTTCTTGATCTTGAAATGAATCATGATCATCCTGAGTCCAGACCCGAAATCAAGGGTGGCCAGAAAGACCAGCATATAAGTGAAAAATCCCCAACCATCATCTCTTACATTCTGTACTGCAAAGTATGTGAAAAGTATTCCGAGCAGGAGATAGATCACTCCAGAGAAAAGCGGTGATCTTCTCATGAAAATAATCCTCCAATAAATCCTTGAATTTGTTCTGCTTCTTTCATGATCTTCTGAATATCGTCCTTATAGATAGATTGTATCAGCACGACAGATGTATTCATCGCGACATGAGCAAAAATTGGCACGAGTATTCTCTTTGTCCTTACATATAGAAACGCAAAAGTGAATCCCATGGCCGAATACAAGATGACATGTTCCGGTTCAAAATGCGCAAGGGCAAAAATGACGGAACTGATCAATGCTGCAAAGAAGAAATGCATCTTCTCATACAGGACGCCGAAAATGATTTTCCTGAACACGATCTCCTCAAGGATCGGTCCGATCACGGCGGCAACAAGCATCGAAACGGGAACCTTTTCAATGATCCCGATAATCATCTGCGTATTTTCCGAGCCCATCTTAATGCCGAGTGCATACTCAATCTGAATCGCAATGGACTGTGCGAAGAAAGCGATGAAAATCCCTGCAATCGCCCAGCCGATCGAACTGCCGGCATTGAGGGGAGCACTTCTTTCAAGCCGGGTGCTTGTTTCACTCTTCCGCAGGATGCTCCAAACGACAATCAAGGTCAGTGTAAAGCTGATCACTAGCCAGTAACCCGGTACAAGCTGCTTCACCTGGTCTGCAGGCTCGCCCATCACATCCGTCCCGATCTTATAAAGGAGCGGGACCCCGACAATACTCGAAAGCTGCATCACAATATACGCAATCAATATATATCCAAAATGTTTTTTCAACGTTACGTCTCCTTTAATCATCATCTTGTTCAATTCTACTAAGAAATCGATGAGTGTTCAAATCGTAGGGGTTTTAGCGTGGATTTCCGATTTTGTGAGAGTTGTTATTGTAATTTTGTTTTAGGAGTGAATTAGTCATTTCTCCTTACACTTTCTGAGTTGATTGTAGCGGAAGGTGCTCGACTCCTGCGGGATTTGCGGGAGAGGTGAGACCCCGCAGGAGCGCAGCGACGAGGAGGCTCACCGCCCGCCCCGCGGAAAGCGAGCACCTGCAGCGGAAATCAACGGCCCGCTTTAAGGCTGGAAAAGGAATAGAAAGACAAACCCAAACATAGTATAGAGAGGTGTGAAAAAAGGAGGAAAATGACGAAAAAAATTTTAAGCAGGACTCTTGCAAAATGAAAACGAATTAATTATTATAATAATTGTGTTAGCACTCACGATGAACGAGTGCTAATAAATAAACTATTTACATAATTTCAAGGAGGTTGTTTCACTTGTTAAAACCACTAGGTGATCGCGTCGTTATCGAGCTAGTCGAATCAGAAGAAAAAACAGCAAGCGGTATCGTTCTTCCGGACTCCGCAAAGGAAAAGCCGCAGGAAGGTAAAGTTGTTGCTGTAGGTACAGGTCGCGTTCTTGACAGCGGTGAGCGCGTTGCTCTTGAAGTGTCTGTCGGCGATCGAATCATCTTCAGTAAATATGCTGGTACAGAAGTGAAATACCAAGGCACAGAATATCTGATCCTTCGTGACAGTGACATTCTGGCTGTTGTTGGCGAATAATTAACTAACTGATAATAAAACAATACTTTAAACAATAAGAGGAGGACTTTGAATATGGCTAAGGATATTAAATTTAGCGAAGAAGCACGCCGTTCCATGCTTCGCGGGGTAGATCAATTAGCAAACGCAGTAAAAGTAACTCTTGGACCAAAAGGACGCAACGTGGTACTTGAGAAGAAATACGGTTCACCGCTTATCACAAATGACGGTGTAACAATTGCTAAAGAAATCGAACTTGAAGATGCATTCGAAAACATGGGTGCTAAACTTGTTGCTGAAGTAGCTAGCAAAACAAACGAAATTGCCGGTGACGGTACAACAACTGCAACGGTTCTTGCACAGGCAATGATCCGTGAAGGTCTTAAGAACGTAACGGCGGGAGCTAACCCTGTAGGCGTACGTAAAGGGATCGAAAAAGCGGTTCAAACTGCAGTTGAAGAATTAAAAGCTATTTCTAAGCCGATCGAAGGAAAAGATTCAATCGCTCAGGTTGCTGCGATTTCAGCTGCTGACGAAGAAGTCGGTCAATTGATCGCTGAAGCAATGGAGCGCGTGGGTAACGATGGTGTTATCACGATCGAAGAATCCAAAGGATTCACAACTGAGCTTGATGTAGTGGAAGGTATGCAATTCGACCGCGGATATGCATCTCCATACATGGTGACAGACTCTGACAAGATGGAAGCGGTTCTTGAGAATCCATACATCTTGATCACGGATAAGAAAATCGGCAACATCCAGGAAGTACTTCCTGTTCTTGAGCAAGTGGTTCAACAAGGCAAGCCATTGTTGATCGTTGCTGAGGATGTTGAAGGTGAAGCACTTGCAACACTAGTAGTAAACAAACTTCGCGGAACATTCAATGCAGTGGCTGTTAAAGCTCCTGGATTCGGTGACCGTCGTAAAGCAATGCTTGAAGACCTTGCCATCCTTACTGGCGGTGAAGTCATCACCGAAGATTTAGGCCTTGACCTTAAATCTGCAAACGTGACTCAACTTGGCCGTGCAGCGAAGGTTGTCGTAACAAAAGAAAACACAACAGTAGTAGAAGGTTCTGGAGATCCAGAAAAGATTGCAGCACGCGTGAACCAAATCCGTGCTCAACACGAAGAGTCTACTTCTGAATTCGATAAAGAAAAATTACAAGAGCGCCTTGCTAAGCTTGCAGGCGGTGTAGCAGTCGTTAAAGTCGGTGCTGCAACTGAAACTGAGCTTAAAGAGCGTAAACTACGCATCGAAGACGCATTGAACTCTACTCGCGCAGCAGTGGAAGAAGGTATCGTTTCCGGTGGTGGTACTGCCCTTGTGAACGTATACAACAAAGTCGCTTCAATCGAAGCTGACGCAGACGTTGCAACTGGTATCAACATCGTGCTTCGCGCACTTGAAGAGCCAATCCGTCAAATCGCTCACAACGCAGGACTTGAAGGTTCTATCATCGTAGAACGCCTGAAGAAAGAAGAAGTGGGTGTAGGATTCAACGCAGCGACTGGCGAATGGGTGAACATGATCGAAAAAGGTATCGTTGACCCAACAAAAGTTACTCGTTCCGCACTTCAAAACGCAGCATCCGTTGCAGCAATGTTCTTGACTACTGAAGCAGTAGTGGCAGACATTCCTGAAGAAAATGCCGGCGGCGGTATGCCTGATATGGGCGGCATGGGTGGAATGGGCGGCATGATGTAATCTGCCCCTCAACCCTTTGATTTAGCCGCCTGAAACAAGCGGCTAATCATGAAAAACTCCCATCAGTTTAGAGCTGATGGGAGTTTTTTATTGGGGAAAAATTAATTGGACAACACCGATAACAACTTATGAGTTTCGATAATTAATCGGGAAAAGTGATGATAAGTAATTTGAATCAACAATAAGAGAATATTTTTAAAAATGGCATTTCGAGATTTGATAATAAAATGTTCGTTTTCAATAATAAATGTTGAATTATCGATAATAAAATTTTTCATTTTCGATAATAAATCCATTCTCCCGTTCAAGCAGGATGCGTAAATTCGAAAAAACAATCAATTCACCTAAAAAAGCTTGTTTTGAAATCACGGGAGAAGTAAATAAATCTATTTACTATAGTGATTTTAGAAAATTTATTGGTTTTAACTAAAAATACTTAAATAAAAAAGGGAGTCAACCAGACTCCCAAATTCCTCACAGTATCAACGACTCATTAAACTTCTTTAACAATTTCCCAAATGATTCGCGTTCGTCCTCGGGCCAGTCCTCGATTTTCTCGGATATCCGTTCCAGGCGGGCCTGTTTATGCTCCTTGAAGACAGTGGTCCCAAGCTCGGTGATGTCGAGTTTATAGGATCTGCCGTCCAAAGGGTCTGGTATCCGGTACAGGTAGCCTTTTTGTTCAAGGGCGCCTGCCTGTCTGCTGATCGTGGATATGTCGAGCATGAATTCCTCTGCAAGCACCTTCACTCCGGCTGCGCCTTTATTGGCGATCCTTCTAAGTAAAAGATAGGCGGAGCGGTCGAGGGTACCGAGTTTTTTATGGGAAGAGAGATTGGTTGCCCGGCGGATGAGGATGGCGAGCTCCAATTCAATCATTTCTAAATGTTTTTCATTCATATAATAACCCCGCAATACAAGTTATATCTATTATGATACCACATAAAATGGATCAAGGCTGTTGACGTGCTGGAATTTAGTTGTATAATACAATTATAAACTTTCATCATACAACTAATTTGTGGGTTTAAATATATTTTATTCAGAAAAGGAGAATACGAATGTCATCTACTCAACCATCCGTACCTTCACAGCCGCCTGTTTTGGATCCAGTCGAGGTGGAGAAGAAAGGGATTTTGGCACAGCCGAAAGCGGTCTGGGCTGTTTTTTTTGCATGTATCATTGCGTTCATGGGACTTGGTCTCGTTGACCCGATCCTGCCGGCGATCGCGAGTCAGCTCGATGCATCCCAAAGTCAGGTCACTCTGCTTTTCACCAGCTATAATGCGGTGATGGCGGTGGCAATGCTCATTACCGGGATGCTTTCTTCAAGAATTGGAATCAAGGGGACGCTGCTTTCGGGAATCGTCATTATAGCCATATTCTCTGCACTCGGAGGTTTTTCTAACGATATCTGGACGCTGGTCGGACTCCGCGGAGGCTGGGGTCTCGGAAATGCGCTTTTCGTTGCCACTGCACTGGCTGCGATCGTATCGCTTTCAAACAGCGGAGCCGCTAAAGCCATCATTCTGTATGAAGCGGCAATCGGACTTGGTATTTCAGTAGGTCCGCTGCTCGGTGGCTGGCTTGGCGCCATATCCTGGAGGGGGCCTTTCCTTGGTGTCGCGTCACTGATGGTCATCGCGTTCATCGGTCTGACAATCTTGATGCCAAAGGCAGATCCAGCCAAAAAGCCTCAAACTAAAACGACGCTTGCCGATCCGTTCCGTGCGTTGAAGCACCGCTCGTTATTCGTGTTCGGGATCGCTGCGGCTTTATACAACTTTGGTTTCTTTACCCTGCTCGCTTACGCACCATTCGTCATGGGGCTTGATGAACACGGACTTGGATACGTATTCCTTGGTTGGGGGATGCTGCTTGCCGTCACTTCTGTCTTCATGGCACCGAAACTGCAGCACCGGTTCGGGACAATCAAGTCCATGTGTGCAATGCTTACACTGTTTGCTCTATTGCTGCTTGCGATGGGACTCTGGACATCTACACAATGGGTCGTCATTGTATCCGTCATACTGGCTGGAGCGTTCCTCGGAAACAACAACACATTGATTACAACCGCAGTCATGAACGCAGCACCGGTCGAACGCTCGACAGCATCGGCAGCCTACAGCTTCCTTCGCTTCATCGGAGGAGCCATTGCACCATTCACAGCAGGAAAACTTGCAGAAATCTACAACCCAAGCCTGCCTTTCATAGTAGGAGCAGGATTTGTTATGCTGTCGGTAGTCTTTATCCTATTTAACAAAAACCACCTAAAACATGTGGATATTGCCGGAGCCGGGCATTAAAACAAAAAGTTAATATACTTTCCAGCAAATGATTGGAGTGGAAGACGAAGACTCCTGCGGGAGAAGTGACTAATGTGAGACCCCGCAGGAGCGCCAGCGACGAGGAGGCTCACGGGTCACCCGCGGAAAGCGAAGTCTTCCACGGAAATCAATTGCGGCTTGAAAAGTCTCTCTTTATTCTAGAGAGGCTTTTTTATTTAGAGTCTCCAAAAAATTCCACTTGAACAGGTTTACAAAGACATTCAGAATGGTAAAAAAGCATCAGAAACCAAAATTTGTCTAAAACGTACATAAAAGAGAAGATGCAAAACGGAGATTAATGGAGGAGAATGTGATGAAAAGAAAGAATCCCATCGTTGTCATGATGCTTTGCTTTATGGCGAGTATGATGTTCCTTTCGGCCTGCAGCAGTTCGGCTGACTCGGAAGCAAAAAAAGAAGAGAAAAAAGAAGAAGATAAATATGAAAAGCTTGTGAAAGAGAAAAACAAGGAACTTGAGCTCGAACCGCTCGAGCTGACCTCTTACAGCGAGGAAATCGGTGCCACCCTGGATGAACCTTCTCATAAGGAATTTGCTGCGAACGGGGAAGTGGTGGTAAAAGGGGCTATCGAGAAGGCTTCCGGCTTGAAATCGGATTATGCCTGGATCAAGGTCCGCTCAAAGGATGAAGGTCCTGCAGGCGATCAGCTTGAATATTACACCCCGATAGAGGACGGGAAGTTTAAGCAGGCCATTCATTTCTTCAACGGCGAAGGCGAATACAGCGTGAAGGTTCAGCTCCCGAGTAAAGATCAAGAGAACTATTTTTATGATACGGCATCTTTCACTGTCCATAACGTGAATCCTGACCAGAAGCGGGATGTGACGTATACTCCGTTCGGCCGCGACGCCGGGATGGAAGTAAATGCCGATTCCAGCTATACGAAGGAAGATGAAGTGTTTGCCCTTAAGGGAAAAGCGGATGAGTTGAAAGACGGCGACACCGTCATGCTTAAGCTGAAAAAAGACAGCGAGACATGGACCCATGTCATCCCGGTTGAGGACGGGAAGTTTTCATATGATGTGCCTTTATTTTATGGAAAAGGGGTTCATGAACTGGAAGTGCTCGTCCCGGATGAGGAGCGCGAGAACTATTACCAGACTGCAACGAGCCTTCTGCTCGACAATAAATCCGACCGGACGATGAGCCCGATTGAATTCTCCAATGCGTACATGGAGCGCGGCGTTACACTGGAATCCCCGCAATACGGCGGGGGTGAATCGGACGGCAAGTACACGGTGAAAGGGACGATCGATCCGGAAGCGGAGTTCGGACCTGAAACCGACCACATTTATGTGACGACGAAGAAAGGGGAGGACGAGGCGCTGGACGTCATTCCGGTCGAGGATTTTACGTTTGATGACTCCTTCTATCTCCGTTTCGGTCCGGGTACGTATGAAGTGACGCTGAGCGTGCCGGAAATCAAGGAAGAATTCAGTGATTCGTTCAGGTTCTACGGCTTTGCAAAGTTTGAGGTGGAGTCGACCGGCGAGGATAAGCGGGATCTTCTGCCATCGAGGGGTGTGGAATCCGAAGCACCGGAGATTAAGGAGCTGGCACAGAAGCTGACGAATGGAAAAAAGAGCGAACGTGATAAAGTGAAGGCGATTTATGACTATACAGCCAAAAACGTAAGCTATGACGTGCAAAAGCTTGATAACTCGGAATTTGAGTGGGATGACAGTGCGCTCAAGACGCTCGATGAAAAGACAGGTGTGTGCCAGGATTATGCCTATCTTGCCGTCGCTCTCTTAAGGGCGAGCGATATCGAAGCGAGATTCATTGAGGGAATGGCACGCGGCGGATGGTGGCCGCAGCGTCATGCGTGGGTCGAAGCGAAAGTGGACGGAAAGTGGCTGACGCTGGATCCGACATGGGGATCGGGCTACATCAAGGATGATAAGTTTGTAGCGGATTTCAATGAGAAATATTTCGATCCTGATCCGGCTGAATTTGATAAGACCCATACGCGCTATGGAGTAGAATATTAGAAAAGGCGGTATCTTCTATGCAGACACATACAAAACGAAAAATCATTCTTGACTGCGATCCCGGACATGATGATGCCATCGCGATCCTGCTTGCGGCAGGGCATGAAGCCATCGATCTTATCGGCATAACGACCGTGGCGGGGAATGCAGAGTTGGAGAAAACGACACTGAATGCGTTGAAGGTATGCGAAATTGCTGGGATCGACGATGTTCCGGTTCTGAAGGGGAACAGTCAGCCCCTTATCCGGAAACGGGAAACAGCGGCTGACATACACGGGGACTCCGGGATGGACGGCCCTGTCCTCCCAGACCCTTTGAAGCAGGCGGGGGAGGAGCATGCGGTCGATTTCATCATCCGTACAGTGATGGAATCAGACGGTGATATTACGCTTGTACCGGTCGGTCCCTTGACCAATATTGCGATGGCTATGAGGCGTGAGCCGGCGATCCTATCGAAGATACAGGAAATCGTCATCATGGGCGGCGGGACGTTCGGAAACTGGACCCCGGCGGCTGAATTCAACATCTATGTCGACGCAGATGCTGCCAAGGTGGTATTCGAGAGCGGTGTCCCGATCACGATGATGGGGCTGGATCTCACTCACCAGGCTCTCGCGGACCGGCACGTCCGCAGCCGCATAGCAGAAATCGGCAATCCGGCAGCTGGCTTCGTCAGTGAATTACTGACCTATTTCAGGAAAACATACCTGGAGTTCTTCGGCTTTGAGCATCCGCCTGTCCATGATGTGTGCAGCGTGGCTTACTGCATCGATCCGACCGTGGTTGAAACGAAGAAGCTGAGGGTCGACATCGAGACGAAAGGCGAACTCACCTACGGGATGACGCTTGTGGATCTGCACGGTGTGACCGGCAGGGAGCCGAATGTGAATGTGGCATTGAAGCTGGATCATGAGAAGTTTTGGAATATGCTGATTGAAACACTGAAACAATATAAATGAAAAAATGCAGCCGGCCAAGAAGGTCAGCTGCATTTTTTTATCAAGGCCTCCAAAGAACCTCGAGCAAGTCGCTGTCGAATAAATTTGTATCAATGTTGCATGCCATTGCGTCGATACCGTATTGCCAACCAAGGGCAAGAGAATTATCAGGAGCTTGAGGTGCATATTCCGGCGCTTCCTTCTGGGTAGTGATGCCGACACTTGGTGAAGACGTCCAGACATAGTTTTCTTTTAAAATATCCGGGTTGCCCTCTGCTGCTTGAGTGTAGGCTTTGAAAAGGGCTCTGTCCTGATCGAATATTCCATAAATGCCAGACTCATAGTTCGAAGCTGAAATCGTCTCAAACCAGCCTCTGATAAACTCTGAATCTACGGGGTACGTCGGTTCGATATCTGCGAATAAGGCGGTGCCTTCAGGTACTCCCAAGTCTCCGGCCGCCTGGATCGCAGCCTTTGCCTGCTTCACTCCGTTTTCGAATCCGGTTGCATCACTGAAGTTGTTGTAGATGGGGAGGATGGAATCCCCCTTGGAATGGATCAGCTCTACCTGTTCGGGGGACAAACCGATCGAGACCCCGTCCCTGGTTTTGAGGTAGCGGCCGAATACGGCAGGATCACCGAAGTTTTCCCGCACGCAAGCATAGAGTTCTTCGGTCGTTTCACTGGCAGAGTCGATTCCCCAAAGGAGTTCAGGCTTTCCATCCCCGTCTCCGCCGCTGCCACCACCCCCTCCGTTACCTTTCCGGCCGTTCGTTTCATTCCCTACATCATTCCTCACCTTTACATCCACATCGACCCCGAGATTGTTTAGGACGTTATTATCCAGCCCGTAGCTGCCGCTTCCGTTCAGATAATGTTTAAGGGAGTTGGACAGAGTTCCTTCAGCCTTTCCGTCAAACCGGTTATCGATCGTATTGGAGAAAGACGAATCCCCGCTGCCTTCTGCCAAATTGTCGATTTCATTTTGAATATCATAATCCGTGTCACTGGTCAGGTCATTTGTAATCGTGGTTTCAACGTCGGAATTTCCGTAGATATTATTTTGTACATTGGTATGGATGGTAATGTTCGCATTTGACTGGCCATTGCCAGGAAATTTCCCTGCTTCGTTACCTGTTTGATGGTTTCCATCCCTGAGGAAAAAGATCAGCGTCCCTAAATAAAGGAGGATGAAAATAGAGGTGACGAGGGTTATCATGTTTTTGCCCAGTTTCATATTCTCACCTTTTCGTATTCGTTTTAAAAGGCCTGTTCCATTATGAGGCAATGGATTTTCCCTGTTAGTTTATGAGTGGAAGTGTAGATATGTGAGGTGTCGGAGCCGTATGTGATAAAGTAATAAAAAAGAAAGGAAAGGGATTTTTATGACAAAGAAGCTATTTTATGATGATGCATACATAACCAGATTCGAGACGGCTGTCAGCCGGCAGGGGCAGGATGAAGACGGCAGCCATTTTGTCGTATTGGAACAGACAGCGTTCTACCCGACAGGCGGGGGCCAGCCGTTTGATGAGGGGAACCTCGACGGCATACCGGTGGTAGATGTTGAAGAGAAGGACGGGGAAATCAGGCATTACGTGGAAAAATCGTTTGAGAAACTCCCTGAAACAATCACGGGGGAGATTGATTGGAAGAGGCGGTTTGACCATATGCAGCAGCATGCCGGCCAGCATATTTTATCCGCAGCGTTTGCAGAAACCCTCGGATATGAAACGGTCAGCTTTCATTTGGGAAAAGAAACCCTGACAATTGATCTTGCTGTTGAAAACATGTCAGAGGAAGACGCCGGCAAGGCAGAAGCTTTGGCCAATGCAGTGATCCGGGAGGCAAGGCCAATCGAGATAAAATGGATGACGTCGGAAGAAGCAGCCGCTTATCCCCTGCGTAAGGGGCTTGCCGTATCCGATGATGTACGCCTGGTCATCATCCCGGACTTTGACTACAACGGCTGCGGAGGCACCCACCCGCGCTCCACTTCAGAAGTGGGAGCCATCAAGATACTGGACTGGGAAAAGCACAGGGGGCTTATCCGACTTCAATTCGTTTGCGGAGACCGGGTGCTCGAACAGCTTCACCGAAAGAATGGCGTGCTAAAAGATCTGACCGCTGTTCTTCAATCCCCGCAGGACAACATGAAAGAGGCAGCCGTCCAGCTTCTTGATAAAATCAAGGTCCAGGAAAAACAGCTTGAAGAAGTGAAGCAGGAACTCCTGAAATACGAAGCGAAGGATCTTGCAGGCGAAGCAGTGAAGCTTACCGGTGGTGCAGCCTTCATCAAAGGGGCCTACCAGGACCGTCCCATCCAGGAGCTGCAGCAGCTTGCACGCCAATTGATTGCTGCAAGGGAAGAGGCAATTGTATTCCTGGCCGTCCAAAATGACGCTAAACTGCAAATCGTAGGTGCAAGAGGGAAGCAGGGGGACACAAACTTAAAAGAACTCGCTCCAAAGATCTTTGCCCTCATCAACGGCAAAGGCGGAGGAAAAGAAGACTTTATCCAGGGCGGCGGGGAACCAGTCCTCTCCCCAAAAGCTTTATTGGATAAAATCGAACATCTCCTCAACGAAGAATAAACAATAAGAAAGCTCTCCGCTGACAAGCGGGGAGCTTTCTTTATGGGGTGGGGTATTTTTGTGAAATAGTATCAACAAATAATTACAAATACCTACTAAATTTAACAATTGTAATAAATCACCTAAAAATTACCACCCCGGCAACTTCTTCAACAGTTGATTTTTCACTGTTAAAACTTTAGATTCAGCACTTAATGCCTATGTTTCTGCATATTTATAATGTCCCTGCTAGTCCTAAACTAACAGACAAGATTCGACATTCCATGGGCCTCATTGACGTTAGAAGCATCCGATGATAATTAATATATAGGAAAAAATTATGAACAAAATATGACATTCAGGTTTTTAAACCTGAAATTGGTGGTAAATAAGAGTTGATTTAATTCCAAAATATTGAATACTGATACATTTGTATCATTTATGGGTGGGATTGACATCGAATCTTCATCTGAATCGTAAATACAACCAGAAGGAGGGGAACAGCTTCAAAGGCACCTTACAAACTAACAACCTATAAATCCATTAAATGCACTTATAGAAAGAAAGGAACATCGTGAATGCTTGAATCGAAGAGGAAGGCTATTATTTTTATTGTTTTATCACTATTGTTAGCTCTTACAGCAGGTTTTTTCGTATTGCAAAAAGTCAGAGCCCTCAATACGGAGCTGGGCGGGATGACAGAAGTTATCGTAGCGGCTGAAAATATCAATTCTCGTACCTTGCTGGAACCCAGCCAAGTTACAACCATGAGTATTCCAAATAAGTTTGTAACAGAGTCTCATATAACTAAAGGGGAAGAATTAAAAAATAGTGTTTCCATTGTGGCACTGAAAGAAGGAGACATCCTCACAAAGAATATAATCAAGCCATATTCGAATGTAAGTGATGCAAACAATCGATTGGTAACAATGGTGAGTTCAGATAAGATTTATTTTGATGAAAAATTAGAAAACCTGGATCGTGTCGATATAATTGTTTCTCAAACACTTGATGGAAAACCAAAAACAGAACTCTTCATGAAGGATGTAAGGGTGGCAAGTATCCTTTCAAATAAAGAAAAAAAATTCGCGGGTGTGGCGTTGGAGATAGCAGCGGAGGATGCACCGAATTTAATCCATATGCAAAACTATGCTGACAGTATTAGAATTCTAAAGGCCAATGTTGGGAAAGCATCGACTGAAGAAGAGCCTCAAGAAAAAAAAGAAGAGTCTGAACCGGCTGAAACAAAACAGCAGGAACAACCTAAAAAAGAAGAGCCAAAACAAGAAGAGCCAAAACAAGAACCCAAGAAAGAAGATGCTGATAAGAAGAAAGAGCAGTAATGTTGGAGGCAGACATAATGAATAAAAACAAGTACCTAATCATTAGTAACAATCAATCAGTGACAGACCAATTTAAAAGTCTACTTGCAGGCATCAATGGCGTTGAAGCGATTAAATATGCCGATGTTAAATCAGACTTTGACCGGCTTGCCCCCGATGTTGTGTTTTTGGTCCAAAGTGAAGAAGATAGCGGGATTGACTTAATCCAATATATGCAAAGTATTAATACCGATCACCTCTTAATCTATATTGCGATTAATACAGAATTCGAGACTTTGAGGGCAGCTACCAGAGCAGGGGTTGCAGACTTTTTTGTGATTCCAGATGAACTAAATTCATTAGCTAGTAAGCTGGATAAGATTGATCACTTGGCAACGGAAAAAAAGTCTTCAACTGATGAAGCAGCAGCTACAAACACAAAGTCTTTTAAGAAGGGTAGAGGAATGATTTATTCCTTTTACAGCGGTAAGGGAGGATCCGGAAGAACACTTGTATCTTCTACATTTGCACAAACGTTGAAACTCGAGTCAACGGCACAAGTCATATTTATTGATCTGAATCTCCAGTTTGGGGGCAGTGAAACATTTTTATCAATTGAGAGTAATCGCTCTCTTGCTGATCTCTCTCCTGTTATCAATGAATTAAACGAGAATCATATCCGTAATGTCTCTGAGAAAGAGAAACATTCCAAGCTTGAGGTACTGCTTAGTCCCAGGGATGCAGAAGTAGGAGAGAGCGTCACTGAAGAGTTTATAGCAACTCTCTTAAGAACATGCAGAAGGAATTACGACTTTGTCGTAGTTGATCTTCCTGTTCAAATCAATGAACAGACTTATCGGGCATTAGAAGAATCTGACCGTATCTATTACGTACTGAATCTGGATACACCATCTCTGCAGGTGTTGAGACAAGTAGAGCTATTGTTTAGCAGATTGGGAATCGACGCTAAAGAGAGAATGACTTTGATTGTAAATAAGGTTAGCAAGGAAAACGAGATCCAGCCTGGGGATGTCAAAAACCTGACCGACTACCCTATAGAAGTGAAGATAAAAAATGATTCCCGTGCACTTCAATCCTATGTCAATAAAGGTGAAATTGTAAGGAAAGAAGCTAATGAAAAGAAATTGCCTCCATTTGCGAAAGATATCCACAAATGGGTCATTTCTAAACTGGGATAACTAAAGATAGGTGATGTTAATGGCGTTA
This sequence comes from [Bacillus] enclensis, assembly GCF_001456935.1. Lineage (GTDB taxonomy): Bacteria > Bacillota > Bacilli > Bacillales > Bacillaceae_B > Rossellomorea > Rossellomorea enclensis. The sequence continues at coordinate 21,752 of NZ_KQ758493.1, forward strand.
TTTAAAAACAGCCGGCCACAAAAGGTTCAAGATAGTCATAAAGGGTCCAGTCTGGATAACCCGTATGTAGATGAATTGGTAAACCACTATAAAGCAAGGCTGCTGAGAGAAGCGAACTTAGAGGCACTTACTAATTTATCTCAAGGGGAAATGAGGCTCAGGATTGAACAGCTTGTCAGTCAATTCATGACCGAGGAGAAGGTTGTCATCCCCCGTCACGATAAAGAGCTCTTGTTAACTAGACTGATAGATGAATCCGTAGGTTACGGACCTTTAGAACCGCTGCTGAATGATGAATCGATTACAGAGATATTAATCAATGGCAGCCAAGAAGTATTTATTGAAAGAGGCGGTGCACTCGAGCTAACCAATATTACTTTTAGGGATGAAAAGCACGTTAGGCATATCATTGATAGAGTCGTCGCTCCTCTGGGCAGAAGAATTGATGAAAGCTCACCAATGGTTGATGCAAGGTTACCAGATGGTAGCCGTGTAAATGCGGTTATCCCTCCTGTAAGTTTAAATGGGACACTCATTTCAATACGGAAGTTCCGCCAGGATCCCTTTAAGATGTTTGACTTACTAGCGTTCAATTCTTTAAGCGAAGGCATGAGTGAATTCCTTCAAGCAATTGTAAAGTCTAAGATGAACATCTTGATTTCAGGAGGAACAGGCAGTGGGAAAACCACACTGCTCAACGTTCTGGGTAATTCAATTCCTGTTCGTGAGAGGGTTATCACCATAGAAGATTCAGCTGAGCTCAAACTTGATAAATCCAATGTAGTTGGAATGGAAGCCAGACCTCCAAATGTAGAAGGAAAAGGAGAAGTTTCCATAAGGCAATTGGTTAAAAATGCGCTGAGAATGAGGCCTGACAGAATCATTGTAGGGGAAGTACGTGGCCCTGAAGCCTTTGATATGCTTCAAGCTATGAATACGGGGCATGAAGGTTCCATCACCACAGTCCATGCCAATACGCCATCAGATGCATTAAGGCGTATTGAAGGAATGGTCGTGATGGCCGGAATGGATCTGCCTACTCATATAGTTAGGGAATATATTGTCGGTGCATTGGATATCATCGTGCAAGGAGAACGCTTAACAGATGGTTCACGTAGAATCACTTCTATCTCAGAGGTAGTTGTTGATGAAGATGGGAAAATTCATGTGCATGAGATCTTTAAATTTCAGAAATATGGAATTGATGGAGATGGAAAAGTGTTAGGCGATTTCACAGCAACGGGATATAGACCAAAGTGCATTGAAAGACTGCAGATTTTCGGTCAGGACCTGTCTCCTAAACTGTTTGAAGAGGGGGAGAGCTATGCTTCCAGCAATCTTATATAGCCTGGCTGTCTTAGTAGGGGTTTTTGGCGTATACAGCTATCTTGGCTATCGTTCTGAAAAAAGGAAATGGAGCCAGAAAGTCGGTAAGTGGTTCGAAGGAAGCGAAAAAAGAAAAAGCTTTATCGTTCTATTAGGGGATCGGTTTGATCAAACTAAACTGGCACAGCCGATGCAAAAAAAGTTACGGGAAGCAAATGTCCCTCTGACTCCATCGGAGTTTTATGGGATGTTAATCGTGGGAGGTATGGCAATTGCCGTATTTTCCAACAGTCTTTTCGGAATTTCATTTCCATTTAATTTAATTATTGCAGTTGTGTTGGTAGTGATCATCTACTATTTATTGTTTGCACTAAGAAAGAATAAACATCAAGAGAGACTGAATGAACAGCTTTCTGAAGTATGCCGGCTGCTCGGTAACTCAGTTAGAGCCGGAATGACGATCCAGCAAGGGTTAACATTGGTAAGTAACGAAGTCAGTTCACCAGCGAAAGAAGAGTTCAAAAAATTATCCCACGAATTGGCTCTGGGTGTTGATTTCGAACAAGCTCTGAGGGAAATGCAGAACCGGAATGTTTCGAGGGATTTTAAGCTTTTTATAGCTACTCTCCTCATACAGAAAAATGCAGGTGGTAATCTTCATGCTGTCCTGGATGAGATGTCCAAGACACTGGAAGAAAGAAAAATACTCGGACAAACAATAAAGACCATGACTGCTGAGCAGCGGTTTGTATCTTATATCCTTCCAGCCATGCCAGTCTTTATTCTGTTGATGATGAACCAGATGGTAGACGGTTTCCTGGATAATCTATTTACAATACCAGGGGCAATCCTCGGAATCATGTTTATAGCAGGAACCGTCCTATCATTCGTATTAATACGTAAAGTTTCCAATATAAGGGTGTGAGAAGATGGATGCCTTAATTCTTGTTTGTATTATACTTTTTTGGTTTATGTTTATTCTCGGCATGAGGCATTTATATGTCTATCTGCAAAAGAAACAGGAACTGCAAACACATCTTAATGAGTCGGTTGCGAATTTTGAACAGTCACTTAGGAAAAAAGAAACGTTGACGTCAAAGGTCCTGAAGAAAGTACTGAAATACGGTGATGATTTTTCGTCTATCGGTCAAAGGGTTAACTTCTTCAGTGAGGAAAAAGACGTTGAAGACTGGCTTCGTAAATCTGGAAACAGACTCGAATTGACTGTTGAGAGGTTTCAAGGAGTTAAAATTTATCTAGCATTTATAGGGCTGGTTAGTGGAATCATCCTTTTTATCATTCAATTCCCTTTGTCTCAATTCGCAGTCGCATTATTTCCGGTTGCAGGGTATTTCATTCCTATTATCCTATTAAAAAATCAGGCGAAAAAGAGGCAAGAGGAACTTCGTTATGATTTACCTGATTTTTTGGATACTGTGAGCGTCAGTCTCCAGGCGGGAATTGATTTAGATAAGGCACTTAGGGAGGTGATTCAGTTCTTTGATGGACCACTTAGAGAAGAATTTTCAAGGTTCCTGCATGAAATTAATCTAGGAGTCCCCAGGGAAGAAGCATACCGCCAGTTGATGGAAAGAAACAGCAATCCTGAGTTTCAAAACTTGATAAAGTCATTGATTCAGGGTTTAAAACTCGGGGTTCCGATAGCAACTACCTTTAAAATACAGGCAGATGACATGAGGGAAATCAGAAAAGAACAAGTAAAAGAGAAGGCGGCTAAAGCTTCGCCAAAGATAACATTAATTACTACTTTTATCATCGCACCGACAGCAATGTTACTCGTCGGTGGATTGATGGTGATGAATCTCTTATTTGGAGATAATAATATTTTTGATCTAGTGAAATAACCAAAATGGTTAAATATATTTAAAAAACATTCTAGGAGGAACAAACATGAAAAACTTATGCACAAAATTTTATTCAAAGGTACAGACTTATACAGGAAATGAGAGAGGATCACAAGCACTAGAGTGGATAGGTGTTGCAGCTGTTATTATTACGATTGTAACTTTATTGTCTACAGCAGTTAGTGCTAACGGAGACGGAGTATCAGGAATGGTAGGAAGTATTTTTGACAAAATATCATCAATGATGAATTAATAGCTTCACTTAGAACAAGTCTAGTTCAACTAGGCTTGTTCTATATACTTAAAAATTCTTCTAAGAAAAACGGGGGAAAAAGCATTGTTTGAAAAATACAAATTGAATGTGTTGTTCGTTATGCTTCTGGCTGCATTGGTCGTAGTGACAGGTTGTCAAGAAAGTGAACAGAGCGATTCTAAGCAATCTAAAACAACTTCCAATAGCTCAGAAAAATCAAATGAAGAAACTGAGTCCGGTAGCAACAATGAATCTGATAAATATGAGGTCATTAAAAACTCTCCTAAAGCACCTGTGACAATGGAAGAAATAATAAATTACCATTCTGGCCCCTTTGCGAACAAATTATTTAGAGATGAAGAAGATCAAGCTATGATTGTAAAAGAATTAGAAAAGCTTCCTGATTTGAACGGGACGGAAGGTGAAGAAATTTACGATGCTTATTGGAATACCCTTGTTCAAATGTTTGCAAGGGATTATAAGGATCCGAACCAATTGGTAGAATCATTGAAAATAAAGTCTTTTGGGAGTCCGGAGATAGATGATCCGAGGTACCAATTTAAAGAAAATCTCAATGTTGAAATTATTTTAGATGCAAGCGGAAGTATGAAGGCGCAAGTAGATGGGAAATCAAAGATGGAATTAGCCAAAGAAGCTATTGCAAATTTCACGGAGACTTTACCAGGTGATGCAAATGTTGCTTTGAGAGTTTATGGTCATAAGGGATCCGGTAGTGATAAAGATAAAGAATTGTCATGTAAAGCAAATGAAAAAGTCTTTGGTTTTTCAAATTACGATAAAGACAAAATGAGCAAAACTTTAAATGATATTCAGCCGAAGGGATGGACACCTGTCGCCGATTCTCTTCAAAAAGCAAATGAAGATTTGTCTGAGTATCCAGCTGATCAAAACACAAATATTATATATCTAGTCAGTGACGGAATTGAAACTTGTGACGGAAACCCAGTTACAGAGGCAAAAGAACTAAAAGAGTCTAATGTAAAGCCGATTGTCAATGTCCTTGGATTTGATGTAGATGCGGCTGGACAAAAACAATTACAAGAGGTTGCACACACAGCTGATGGTTCGTATGCAAATGTATATGATCTTGATGGATTAACAAACGAGTTTGACCGGGCCAAGGAGATTGCTGAAAAATGGGAATCATGGAAAACAAAAGCGTTGGGAAAAAACCTAACTGAAAAAGTGTTGAATACGAGCGATATTTTTCAATTTGCTAGTGACTGGGGAAGCAATAACCTGGAAGAAACTAATAACCTCAGGGGATCTTTGCTTTATTTAAGAGAAAATGAAAGAGTCACAGGCGAAGCGTATAGTTATTTGGCGGAAAAAGTTGATGGAAGAAGAAAGAATATCATTAGTATGAAGAAAGAATTTGAAAAAGATATGCACAATCTTAATTCTGCAAACTTTGAAGAAATGAACAGAATTATCAATGAAAAATACAATACTAATAAAGAATAGGTTGGGAAAAAACATGTACAAAAGCAAGGGTAGAAAAGTTCTCGCAATGCTTGCTGTCATTTTTCTGCTTTCTTTAAACATAGTTCCCTTTCTAACACCTGCTAACGCAACAGAAGGCTTCTACTTGGATATAAAGGGTTTTAACTTAGATCAGGAAGGATTTAATTTAGAAGTAATAGGCTATGACTTGGAAGTGGAACCTTTCTCTCTAGAAGGAAGAGTTAGTGAAACAGATCCATGGGCTAACATAGGTAAAACTCCTATATTGGCACCTGTAGGCCCTGTTAAACCTATTGAACTACCAAATGGAGTGAAGCTGAAACCAAATGGGGATGGCACCTTCACTCCCGTTCAACCGGAAAACAGGCCAACAATAAAGAAAAAACCTGATTTTAATAACGATCTAGCCATTTACATAAATAACAATGGAGATCTCATGAACAGGCTGGAAGTTAGGAACATACCAGGAAAACCAGGTGTAGTAACCGATGACGAACCGAAGGTTTCATGGGTAGATGCAATGAAGTTTGTGACTAATGATATTGGTGGTACAACTGCTAACTTTGCAGGGGATATGACAGCATTAAGCAATGCTTATTCTGACTCTATGAACCCCGCAGCATTAGATAGGACAGGGTGGAAAAATTTAGCTAGTTTCAAATGGAATATGACTACAGGTGTCTATAAAATGGCTACCAAAGGGACTAGTCTCGAGTGGACTGGTGACGTTTATGATACAGGAATTAACTCCTATACCACAGCTGATAATGCATATAAGGTTGCTCAAGTTTCTTATGGTAAAATCCAGACCGCTCTTGGGCGTGCGCCAGTAGTGCCGAATTGGAAGCCTATTTCCAGGTTAAATATAGGGGTTGCTGCAGTAGGAACAGTTACCTCTGGTATTGAATCATTGACAAAATGGAATTCTGCTTATAATGCTACTTCTGATAGTGAAAGAAATCAACTAATGGGAGAAACCATTGGATCTGTTGGAGAAACATTAATGAATGGGAGTTTGCTTGTGGCAGCTGCTCCTATTCCTGGAGCACAAGTAATTGGTGCGGGGATGGCAGTTGTAGGTGGAGCGATGTGGTTAGGTGCCACAGCATATAAATACAGAAAACAACTCTCAAGCTTTATTAGAAAATCTAAGGTAGGGGAGAAAATTTTAGACTCGAAGCCAGCTAAAGCAATAAAAGAGCAAGGTAAAAAAGCATGGAACTGGGCTAAGACCACATTATTTGGAGGTTAATAAATAATGAACTTTCTTCCTAACAAAGTTAGAAAAGGATATAAAAAGAAGAAAGAATGGAATGAGTTAGTAGATATTATTCCGTATACTGTGGAAGGCGAAGGGGAATTCTATCATTATATTTTATACCAAACATTTCTTTTTAAATTGTCAGGGGCTGTTGTTGTAAGAAAAGATGGACATATGCCTACTTTAGAAGAAGCAAAACCAATAGTGTTTAGAATAAATGGTTATAACAATATGATAGGGTTCGCTAATAGAAAAATGAAAGATACTTTAAATCGGCCTGTGGGGATGATGAAGAAAATTGAAAAACAAATTGAGGAAGTTTACCCAGAAATATCAATGAATCACCCATTGCACAAAGAGATAAGTTTATTAAAGAAAATGTGCCATACCATTTATGAAAATCACGAAGAACTGGTTCGAATTTACAAAGAGATTGTTCAAATTGCTCATAAAGTTCAAAAGTATGATAAGGCGTTGAGCGAGGAGACATTTAATAGGTTATATTATCTATTTATTAAATGGCATGAATTACTCTTTAAGGAACAAATAATGCAATATGAAAATTTTTCTGATTTAGATTTAATTTTAGAAGATGTAAAACCAAAGTCAAATAAGCTATATAAATCGCTTCAGAACTTGAAAACTATTAAAAGATTAAAAGTAATTGAAGAGTTTATTGAAGGAGTTATATCAAAAGAAGTTGGAGATGCTTCTAAGTTGTCATATTCAGAGGAAGATCTAAAAGAATTCAGGAGATTGCAAGATGTCGAGACAAGATACATGTTTGAAAAAAATATCGTACCTTTAATTAGGAATTAAGGAGCTTGAGGAATGTATATAAATCAACCCTTAAAAATTTATTTTAAAAATATAGAGTCTATCTTGCTCATTTCTTTTTTAGTGCTATTACCTGCATTGCTTTTTCATAACTATGTAGTAAATGTTTGCTATTACATTGCAACCGTCTACGGAGTACCGTTTTTTGGAGATTTGTCCAACATTTTATTTCTTTTAGTCCTATTTACGATTTGTCAAACCCCCTTTATTACCTACACATTTGGTGAAATAAATGATAAAGAAAATAAGCTGAAACTATCACTAGGGATGTTCATGAAATATGGTTTTTCTGTATTTTTATTTGCGATCCTTTATACAGTTTTAAGCATTTTAGGACTCTTAGCTTTCGTGATACCAGGTATCTTAATCATGGTGTTTTTATTTCCTTTACCTTATATCACTGTGTTAAAGGATCAGCCAATAAGGAAAGTATGGAGAACCGCCTTCTTATTAGCTAAGAAGCATTTCTTTAAACTATTGATGTTACTTGTATCAATCTCTCTTATTGAAATGCTCCTGGGTTACGCGGTAAATATAGGAATTTCTTTTATTACACAAAACACATTGGCTTTCGTCATTTGTAATATGCTTATTAATCTATTACTTTTTCCACTGCTAATTATCATCGTTTCAGCAAATATAAAAAAATGGTACGACATGGCTGATTTTCATTCTGAAAAGATACAGAGTCGTGAAGTATCTGTGTAACAGGAGATGGAATCATGCTTAAAAGACTTTTAAAAAATGATAAAGGCTCGATAAGTCTGGAGTTTATAGGAGTCTTGCCTTTTTTCTTCCTGTTTATGCTGCTGGTTTTTCAAGGGTTTGTACTAGGATACGCCTTGATTACCTCACAATCAGCAGTTAATGAAGCAGCAAAGGTATACGCAGAAGGAGATACACTTACAGAATCTAAACAAGCAGCCCAGAAGATAGTAGGGAATAGCTCTTATTTAACCTTGAATAGTCTAACTATCCCATCTCAAGAAAGTGATGGGGATTTCGAAGTTAGAGCAAATGTGTCGATTGACTTAATGTTTATACCTGATAAGTGGAAGAGTATTTCTTCCATTACGTTTAACCAGTCTGCGAGCAGTAGGGTGATTGACAGTGAATTTAATTAAGAATAATAGAGGGCATATTAGTATATTGATGATTTGGCTGCTTCTCTTAACCGGTTTGATTATTGTCTTCTCTGTAAATATAATGGGCGCGTTTGCAGTAAAACAGCAAGCATCGACAGCTTCTCAACAAGCTGCTTTAACCGCAACCGATATTGTTTACGATTATACTTTGGACGGTGTAAAGAAATATGATGAGACACTAATAGGAATTGGAAAAGGGTTAATTGAAGGAAAATCGATAGAAAAGAAAATTCAAGACCGAAAAGAAGAATATGTGTGGAACAGTGATGTTTCTGAAAGCAAGGCATTAAGACTCTCGGTCAATGAGGTTCTTATTGAAGAAATTCCCGGCAACGACAAATTAAAAGATGCTATAAAAAAAGAAGTTAACAACGCTGTAAATGAAATCCCCGGTAACGTTTCAAGTAAACTTTCTTCAAATAGCGTTAGTTCTTCTGACTACAAAGTAAAACTTTTTGATAATGATCAACGGGTTGTAATTGAAGGGACCGGTAAGTTTAACTCAGTTGAAGCTGACAATTTTATTGGAAGCTTTACAAAGAATATTAAACAAGTTTCAAAAGGTCCAAGAATTCCATTTATTAAAGAATTGGATTTTAATAATCAAATAATATCTTCTAATTAATTTCCGAGGAGAGTTGTAGCATGTCTAAAAAAGAAAAACGCTGGAGAAGGTTCTACTTATTCTTGATGATTTTCTTCTACGCCATATATGTACCGGTATCAGTAATAGAGTGGCTGGCAGGAGACGGCGGACTTCCTCTCACAGCAGTTATAGTGGGAATTGCGTTGCCATATATGCGAAAGAACCATATTCAACAGATTCAGATGAAAGAAAATACGGGAGCTTGAATATCTATGTTCAAGCTCTTTTTCACAAGTCATTCCTTCCATTTTAAGGATATTCAGTAGAAAAGGAGATTTCAGATGAATACTAAAAATAAATTATTTACGCTATTGCTCATTTTCATGGTAGGGTTGCTTGCAGCATGCAGTTCAGAAGAAGCAAGTTCTGAATCCAAAGATGAAAAAGATCAAAAAAAGAAAACCGAAGAAGTAAAAAAAGAATCTGAAGAGAGTAAAAAAGATGATGAGGGAAAAATAGGTGAAGAGAAAAGAGAAGACGATGAAGAAAAAAATGAAGAAAAAGTAGAAAAAGATGAGAGTTCTGGTGTGGAACCCAATCAATCTTCACCATCGGAACAACTTCCCTTTACTCGGATTAGTTTCTTCCACGATTATATGGCACCAGACCGTCAGCCAAACCCAGGAATTTGGATCTATACAAAGGAAAATCATCCGGATATGTTTGACGATGAGCAATATGATTGGGATAAGTACGATATGCTCTTGTGGCAGATTTCGGATGAAGAAATGAAAGGTAAGTCTTATAAAACTGATAGCCTTATGCTCAATGAGAATGAGATTGCGATTAAGGTTAATTTCTATTATGGAGAAACAGATCCTGAAGGAAAATTCCCAAGACAATATCTCCTCGTTGAAAAAGGAATATTAGATGGTAAGACATTTAAAATTGAAACGATTGATGGGGAAAAGCTGTCACTGCAATAGTTTAAACCTCTTTCTATTCTCCTGGAATAAAAGCTTGATACTATTTTCAAGCTTTTTCTATATAACCGAACTTCCATTTTAAGTAATATTTAAGATTCATAATACCTATCCTTGGTATAAAGTGAAATTTATAAGGAATGATTTGAGTGAATGCAGTAGAAGCAAAGAAGCGAGTAAACTTAATGGGGATCCTTGCTTCAATTAGTCTGGGAATACAGCTATTGATTGTTATTGTTACCATAGGGGTTGGGCAGTCGATAATTCCTGGATTGAATATCTGGAGTTTTATTGATTTGGCAATCGGGCTCATATTAGTCATTTGGCTGTTTGCTAAGAAAAGCAGGACAGCAGCGATCGGTCTTCTCTTTATGTATCTATTAGCACAGGTTCTTATGCTATTTTCATTAGAAAATACAACAGCGGGCTTTTGGACAGGTAGGTTAATTATGATGGCTTTATTCATCGCTGTATACTTTCGAGGTGTGCATGCAGCGTTTGTATACCACCGCTTGAAAAATAAAAAAGACATAGATAGTACAACCGAATCCATATTTTTATAAATATATATAAAACTTTACTAGTATAAATTTTATTCGCGCAATAGGAAGTGATTGTATGACAACAAACAAACCAGTCCCCTTTAAAGAGAGCAGAATCTTTTCGACGACGTTTCTGCTGGTTTTAATGGGCTTTTTGGCAAGCTTTGTACCGTATGAAAACTGGTCGCTTCTAGCGGTGAATATGGGGCTCGCTGGATTATGCAGCATCCTATTTTTTGTTTTTTGGTTAAAGACCAAACATGAGAGTAAACGATATTTTTCTTTATTGTCCTATGTAATGATTATTGCTTTAGCCATCTACTTTGTCATTCCATTTTTTAGGGTGTTCGCTGGTCAACTTATCTCTTGGCTGGGAATGGTATTGATCATCATTATGATTATTTTGCCTTTCCTTAATAGGGAATCGATAGCAACAGGGTTTGTAAACCCTTCTAAAAATCTCGTTGGAAAGTACTTTTATACCGTTTTCACCTTGATCTTCGGGTTTGGAGTAATTTTCTTTTCTACCATAAACTTCTCCGAGAATCCTAATGCAATTGCCCTTTCGTCTTTCTTTTTCATTTTTGCTCTGTTATTCCTGTTTATAGCCCCAATAATGTTGATTAAGCCAAGTCGGGTAAAGGAGCTGGAGAAATGATTCAGAATGACGAATCGCGCTTGTTAGAGAAAAACGACCTATCCTTTAAGGATAGCCGGATCCTTCATGTGGCTGTTTCGATTGTGATTGTTACTTTTTTATTCAGTGCTCTACCAGAATGGTCGACACCTCAGTTTAAAGTAAATGCGGTGATTTCTTTCATATTAATGATGGTGATTGTTGTTTCTTGGAAGACGGTGGAGCTTAAAGTGAGGTGTTTTTCCATTCAGAGTTACTGCCTGATTTTCTGTTTGTCCCACTTATTTGCTCAGCCAATCATTAAATATTTCTGGCAAAAGGATAATACTGCCTGGATCTATTTTGCATCTTGTTGGATTGTCGGCTTTATCCTATTGCATTTTTTCAGGGAAGGTCTATTTCAGGCTTTTTCAAAGATCTATGAGAGCAAGTTTAGCAGTGGCTACCACATCGTTGTATTCAGCTTTTTGCTGTTGGTTCCACTATCCATTGGTGTTATGAAAGCCAAAGATCTGAATAGTAGCATAGGCTATGGAATCCTGCTTTATATCGGATCTATTTTACTCCTTATGACACTGCCAGCTTTCCTTAAAAAACCAGAAGACATCAACATAAATAGTTCTACTAAATGTTAAAAGGAGAGATCCCCATGTTCAACAAACACAAAAAAGTCATGCGCAACGCTAAATTTAAAAAACTGATCACCAGGACAATCGGCCACGTCAAGGTGGACACTGTGCTGACTGAAGAGCGGGTGACGCCCGGTGGTACGCTTGTTGGTGAAATTCAGCTGTCGAGTAAGAAAGGGTTTAAAGAAATAGAGAAGGTAAGTGTTTCACTTATGCAGCAGTTCCCATTTTCTGATGATACGGTGGCTAATCTTTCTTTGATCACTGCTGAAATGAGATTGTCAGGGGAGCAGAAGGAGCTCAATGAGTTGGTATTGCCTTTCGAATTGAAAGTTCCTTATTTTACGCCGAAGAGTGCAGTAAACAGAAAATGCTGGATTCAGACGGACATTGATCTTCCTTATAAGCTTGATCCGAGGGATATGGATTTTATCGAGGTAAATGAACATCCACTTCTTCCATACGTAAATAAAATCGTGACGGAAGAGCTGGGGTTTGTGAAGACAAATAGAGAAGAAGTTATTCACTATCCGGGGTTCAAACCGAAATGGGTCATTGATAAAAAAATCCTGAACCATCCCCTTTATCCGATGCTATCAAGCAGACAGGTGCCTGTGGCTCACGAAATCGAATATTTCCCTCCGGAAGAGTTCAGGACTAAATATCGGGAGATCGAGTTTATATACGATATTAGCGAAAACGGCATGGATTTATATGTAGAACTCCAATTTATCATCCCGAAAGAGATTGGCGGTTACTTCAAGCGTGCTGCCATAAGTGAAAGCGACCGGGATGAAAGAATCCACAAGCTGTCTTTCATAAATGAAGAAATTGAGGACCCTGAGATCATCAAAAAGAAGCTGATGGAACTCCTTGAAAACACAGAACTACCTGATGAATTACGAGTTTAATCAAACGTTTGTTTAAAAATCTTGATAACTGAATACAAAGTTTTGAAGAGGCTGGGACAAAGGTGATTATTTAAGTCACACCCTAACTAAATTGCATGTGATAAGGCGAATTAGTTCGGGTTTTTATTCTACACTTAGGAGTTTAGCTATTTCCAGCGATTGATTGGAGTGCAAGACGAAGACTCCTGCGGGAAGAGTAGCTTATGTGAGACCCCGCAGGCTTGCCGAGGTGGCTCACGGGCTACCCGCGGAAAGCGAAGTCTTGCACGGAAATCAATAGCGGTATTTAGAGCCCTCTCTTAAGCTGTGCGGTTTAAGGTGGTGAAATTCAGTTTGTCTCAGGCTCTTCAAGTACTAATATTTCTTTTCAATCTTCTGCTTTATGGTCTCAATTTTTTCAGGAACTACATACAAATAGTCAATCAAACCTTCTAACAGCTCGATCAGCAGTTCTGCTGTTTTGTCATCTACCTCTTTTTCCAGCTCGAGCATTTGGAAAAATGGAGTGTCCGGACGGGTGAGTTGGCTTAATGTTTGAATGGGCGATGATAAATCAACATTCTTTGGCAGCTGCTCAAACTGTTCGGATAATGTCTGGCTTTTTGCTTTATCCGTATTCAGGTTTTTCACTAAACTTTCAAGAACCCGCTTGGTCATGACGGCTGTGGCTGAGTGATCATTCGACTGATTCACATTTAATGCTGAACGATAGGACCTTACAAGATCTTGTGAAATCCGCTTGTTGTCTTGAATTTTATCAAGAGGGCCATTTGTTGCAGTTGGATCATAGACGTGGATGGTGACTTCTTTCGTTTGTTTCGATGAGTCTTCCTTGATCATTAGAATAAAAGTAGAGGGTTTTTTGCACACAGAACAAATTCCCTCTGAAAAAACACCGGTCTTAATCTGATAAAAGTTGGCTTTTAATGAAAACTCTCCTTGTTTACGACAACCCGGGCACTGTGTCCGGACCTTTTTTGGTACTTTTAAATATCCATACTGAGTAGATGATACTATCGATCCTGGCGTAATTTCTCTCATTTCAACCTCCTAAACAGCAAAGATTTTTTCGTTTTATTGTAAAAGTATGAAAAATCATACAATTACTTCTATATAAAATTATAACTTTATAAATCTGGACAACAAGCTTCAATAAATGGAAAATGAAACCAATAGTTAGAGGGGATAAAAATTATCAAGAAGTGTCTATTAAAATGATTCGAAAATAATGGTCAAAATAATGGGGTGCTTTCAATTGGAAATAATACAAAACTCTCTTTCAAGGGAGGTTTGCAGAAAGAAGAAATGTGACATTGTCTGTAATCTTTTATTTAATCAAACGTTTGTTTAAAAGCTTGAAGAAAGTCTTCAAGCTTTTAAATTTGAAGGTTTTAGTACACCAACCATTATTTTGGTCTATTCCCAGCGATTGATTGGAGTGCAAGACAAAGACTCCTACCATGAAAATAAAGTTCTATAATATGGAAAAACGGCAATACTAAAGAAGACGCAGCTCATTCTTCTTTTTTTAGGGAGAGCGTCTTATTCAAATTTCTAGTGAGTTGGAGAATGATTTAAGATGCGCTTGGTTCCTCAAGTGTCACTGTGTAACCTAATCCCTCTAACCTACGTAGTGAATGCCTGACAATGGATTGTTGTTTTTGTTTATCAAAGTAATCTTCTCCTAAATCTACATACATTTCTTTTCGAGTTAAGAGATAGTAGGAGATTCGCAACATGGCATGGGCTACAACGATTCCTGCGCGCTTTTTACCTTTCCGTGAAGCCGTTCTTCGGTAAAGGGCGCCAAGATAGTTTTTGGATCCACGAACAGAATGAGCTGCTTCAATTAGTGATGATTTAAGGTATTTGTTTCCGTTCATGATTTTAGACGACTTTCGTTTTCCCGCACTTTGATTATTCCCCGGAACCAATCCTGCCCATGAACACATTTGAGGTGCAGTAGGAAATTGTTCCTTAATATTTGTGCCAAGTTCGGCTATCATTTGTTCCGCCACTTTTTTCCCAATCCCAGGAATGGAATCTAAACGTTCTATGTCTTCTTGAGATTCTTCCATCCTTTTCTCAATCTCGATATCGAGTTTATCGACTTGATCGGTCAGGAAATCGATATGATCCAGTATCGTTTTGATCATGAAGCGTTGATGATCTTGAATATATCCTTGAAGCGCAAGTTTCAATTCATCTTTTTTCTTTTTCATAACGCCCCTCGCAAGGTTTGATAATTCTTCAACATCATCATTTCCCTCAGCCAGGGAACGAAGCATATCACGCCCAGAGACACCCAATACGTCAGAAACAACAGACCCAAGCTTGATATTCGCTCCTTCTAGCACTTTGTGAATTCGATTCTGTTGTCTGGCACGCTCTTCAATAATGCTCCGGCGATATCGAACAAGTTCTCGTAATTCACGCTGATTTCGATCAGGGATATAACTGGAATTAAGCAATCCATGACGAAGAAGTTTGGCAATCCATTCGGCATCTTTTACATCGGTCTTACGACCTGGAACAGCTTTAATATGTTGGGCATTCACAACGAAAAATTCAATCTCTTCTGCTTCTAGCAGGTTGACAATAGGTTTCCAGTACACACTGGTGCTTTCCATTGCCACATGGGTACACTTATGTTTCTTAACCCAGTCCACCAACTCGATTAAATAAATGGTTTTAGTTGAAAACGTCTCAATCTCCTTTCCTTCTGGTGTAATGGCGCAAGCCGTAATGGTATCTTTGTGGACATCCAAACCACAAGCATTCTCAATGACAATATCCATTGAAAACATCCTTTCTACGGCGGAAAATTGTAGAGGCTGGCGCAACAACCAGAATAGGGTTAATCTACCATGAGTGCTTCCCGTAAGGGAGCAACAATCTGTGATGCACCGTGGTCGAAGGAGTCAGACTGCGGGTAGGGCTCTCACGCACCAAGGAGTCTCGACCTTCCTCATCCAGCCGTAGCACAAGTATGGCCACCTAATAACCATTTTCATTCTCTGTGGTGTATAGCTGATTTTTTGCGATACATGGATGACTGCGGGAGAAGCGTGTTAGGTGAGACCTGTCCAGCTTCAGGGCTTAGAGGCACATGACATAAGTCAACTCGCCCAGAAGGCAAAGTACGCCTTCGTGGACGATTCGCCTTATGCCACCCGCCTCTAATCAAAGCCCTTCCGCTTTTCTAACCCGCAGGAACGCAGTGACGAGGAGGCTCACCAACCGCCCGCGGAAAGCGAAGTCTTGCACGGAAATCAATAGCGGTGTTTAGAGAGACTCGCAGTGTATAAGCAGATTCGCACTTTCCAATACTTCCACAACCAAAACATTCGGAAAAACCGCTATAATTGGGTAGAATAGAAACAATGGTGTTATTGACTAACGGTTGGAATGCAGAAGGAGAGAAATCATGACACATTTTACAGATGACAGCATAGCTTTGCATACAGATTTATATCAGATAAATATGACCAAGGCCTATTGGGATGATGATTTCCATAATCGAAAGGCTGTTTTTGAGGTATTCTTTCGAAAGCTGCCTTTTGGTAATGGATATGCGGTGTTTGCCGGCTTGGAACGTGTGATTGAGTTTGTGAAGAATTTTCATTTCAGTAAGAGTGATATTGAGTATTTGAGTGAACTTGGGTATGAGGAGGAGTTTCTCAATTACTTACGTGACCTACGCTTCACCGGGACAATCCGTTCTATGCAGGAAGGGGAGCTTGCTTTTGCCAATGAGCCTCTTTTGCGGATCGAAGCGCCCCTTGCACAGGCTCAGCTTCTAGAGACGGCGATTCTCAATATCGTTAACTATCAAACATTGATTGCGACGAAGGCGAACCGTATCAAGCAGGTCGTCCATGATGAAGTGGTGATGGAGTTCGGTACCCGCCGTGCACATGAATTGGATGCGGCAATCTGGGGTACGCGTGCTGCGTTCATCGGTGGATTTGATGCGACCAGCAACGTGCGTGCAGGGAAGATTTTCGGAATGCCTGTTTCAGGTACTCATGCCCATTCGCTGGTACAGGCTTATCAGGATGATTACACGGCCTTCCATAAATATGCTGAAAGCCATACGGACTGCGTGTTCCTCGTTGATACGTATGACACCCTGAAATCAGGAGTGCCGGCTGCGATCAAGGTTGCGAAAGAGCTTGGGGACAAGATCAATTTCAAGGGGATCCGCCTCGACAGCGGGGATATGGCTTACTTATCCAAAAAAGCCCGCAAGATGCTGGATGAAGCCGGTTTTACCGAAACGAAGATCATTGCATCCAATGACCTGGATGAGTATACCATATTGAACTTGAAAGCGCAGGGAGCCCAGATCGATGTATGGGGTGTCGGCACGAAGCTCATCACGGCATACGATCAGCCGGCGCTTGGTGCGGTCTACAAGCTTGCTTCGATCGAGAATGAAAAAGGTGAGATGGAAGATTCCATCAAGATTTCAAGTAACGCGGAAAAAGTATCCACTCCAGGATTGAAAAAGGTTTATCGGATCATCAATAAGGTTAATCATAAATCAGAGGGGGATTATATTACGCTTGAGCATGAAGATCCCCAGCATGAAGACCGGCTCAAGATGTTCCACCCGGTTCACACATACATCAGCAAGTTCGTGACGAATTTTGAAGCAAGGGAGCTTCATGTTGATGTATTCAAAAATGGTGAGCTCGTATATGAAACACCTTCGCTTCAAGTGATGAGGGAATTCGTCAATGAAAATCTGGAGCTGTTATGGGACGAGTACAAGCGTTCCATGAATCCGGAAGAATATCCGGTGGATTTAAGCGATGAGTGCTGGACAAATAAGATGAGCCTCATTCAGAAAGTAAAGGCTGAAGTGAAGGAAAGATTTCACTCAGCCAGGTAATTAGATTTGTGATTGGGTAACATAAACGGATATAATGTGATAAAACCTAACATGGAGTGTGAAACTATGGATTCTCTTCAGAAACAGATCGTTGATGAAATGATGGTGTCGCCTGAAATCGATCCGAAGAAAGAGATACGACGAAGCATCGATTTCATGAAAGACTATTTGAAAAAGCATTCATTTTTAAAAAGTATGGTGCTCGGAATTTCCGGCGGACAGGACTCTACCTTATTAGGGAAGCTTGCCCAGATGGCCGTTGATGAACTGAACGAGGAAGCGGGATCGGATGAGTATGCATTTTACGGAATACGCCTTCCTTACGGCGAGCAGGGTGATGCCCAGGATGCGATCGACGCCGTGGAATTCATTAAGCCATCCGTGTCCATGACCGTCAACGTCAAGCCGGCAGTGGATGCAAGCTTTTCTTCCTTGAAAAAGGAAGGCATGGAGATGTCCGACTTTGTCAAAGGAAACGAAAAAGCGCGTGAACGGATGAAGGTTCAGTTTGCGGTTGCTGCAATGAAAAATGGCGTCGTGCTTGGAACCGATCATTCAGCGGAAGCTGTCACAGGATTCTATACGAAGTTCGGTGACGGAGCGGCTGACCTTGTCCCTCTTTTCCGTCTTAACAAGCGGCAGGGGAGATCGCTCTTGATAGAACTTGGCTGCCCGGAGCATCTTTACAATAAGAAGCCGACAGCCGACCTGGAAGAAGACAAGCCGCTTGTTCCTGATGAAGAAGCGCTCGGTGTCACTTATGATCAGATCGATGACTTCCTGGAAGGAAAAGAAGTGCCTCAGGAAGCCAAGGAAACAATCGAGAAACATTATCTGAAATCACAGCATAAACGTCATCTGCCTATTACGGTGTTTGATGATTTTTGGAAATGAGACTAATGAAAAGCCAATTCTCATATGATTGAGAGTTGGCTTTTTTTGTTTTGGCACGGCTGGGGCAGGTACGTACGGTGAGTGGAGTGTCAAATCGTGGTCGAAACGTCATTTGGAAGATTATTACCTGTTTTCGAAAGATTTTTGGTCAAATTAAAAGATTTTCCAGCCGAATTCGAAGAATAATCAGTGAAATTAAAAGATTATCGTTCAAAATTCAAAGATTCCGCGCCGCCGCAGCCCAAATCCACGAAACAATCACCACCAGCTTCACCTGCTCCGCTGAAAAAAATGATGCCAGGCACATCCGTATGACAAATTTCCTAAAAATTCGTATTATTTTTCACCCGGAATGGAGGATTTTTGGAAAACGAAACGAAAGTATTAATAGTTAGAGAGAAAAAACATATAAAAGGGATTCAGGAGGGGTCGCATGACACAGGAAGTAGTAAATCCGAAATTGCAGAACGTCGTTGAAAATATAGAGAAAGTCATGATAGGAAAGAGAAAGGTGGCAGAGTTGAGCGTGGTGGCGTTACTCGCCGGCGGTCACGTGCTGCTTGAGGATGTCCCGGGAGTCGGGAAGACGATGATGGTCAGGGCGCTAGCGAAATCAGTGGGGGCAAGCTTCAAGCGGATCCAGTTCACGCCGGATCTTCTTCCGTCGGATGTGATCGGGGTATCGATCTATAATCCGAAGGAGATGGAGTTCAGCTTCAGGCCGGGACCGATCATGGGAAATATCATATTGGCGGATGAAATCAACCGTACCTCCCCGAAGACGCAGTCGGCGCTTCTTGAAGGGATGGAAGAGGGAAGTGTGACGATCGACGGGAACACGCGCAGGCTGGATAAGCCGTTTTTCGTTATGGCCACACAGAATCCGATCGAGTATGAAGGGACCTATCCGCTTCCGGAAGCCCAGCTGGACCGTTTTCTTTTAAAAATGAAAATGGGATATCCAGAGCCGGCTGAAGAGATGGAAGTTCTTCACCGCGCACAGAAGAACCCTCCGATTGATGAGCTGGAGGCTGTGATGACCCTTGAAGAGCTCCGTTATCTTCAGGAAGAAGTGAAGGAAGTACTGGTGGATGACACCATTAAGAAATATATCGTGGATATAGCGGGCCGCACGAGGATCCATGCGAATGTTTATCTTGGAGCCAGTCCGCGTGGATCGATTGCGCTAATGAAGGCGTGTCAGGCCTATGCGTTCTTAAGGGGAAGGGATTTCGTGATTCCGGATGATGTGCAATTCCTCGCACCATTTGTGTTCGCCCACCGGATCATCATGAAGTCGGAAGCCCGTTATGAGGGGATCACACCGGAAGAAGTGGTGGAGCGGGTGATGGCGCGCATCCCGGTACCGGTTCAAAGGCTAGTGAGATAGCATGAAGAACAAACTTCAGATACTAAAGCCGATCGGCAAGCTTTTGCTTCTTCTGCTATTGATTGCCATCACGTTTACGTACGCAATGTTTCAAGGGGGATTTGTGAGCTGGTTCCTTTTTTACAGCTTCATTCCTTTCGCTCTGTATTCACTATTTGTGTTCTTTTATCCGCTTTCCGATTTTTATGTGGAGAGAAGGTTCGAGTCGCTTGAATACAAAGCGGGGGATGAATTGAAGGTGACGCTGACGCTGAGAAGGAAGGTTCCTTTTCCGTTATTTTATATGGTGCTTGAAGATGTCGTGACGGAATCTTTATTCAGGCAGTCAGCATTTCAAAAAGCGAAATCGATGATCTACCCCGGTTTCAGGAGGGAAGTGAAGCTGTCCTACTTCATAGATGAACTCCCGCGCGGTGAACATCTTTATTCCGCGGTACGCCTTAAAACCGGTGACTTTTTCGGGGTATTTGAAAAAGAAGCGGTCATTGAGTGCAAGGATCAGCTCCTAGTTTATCCTTCATTTGTAGAGGTTCAATACAGGCCGCTTGAGAACCGCTACGATCAGGGGATGACCTCATCGAATGTGAAAATACAGAAGGATACGACGATGGCGACGGGTGTTCGTTCGTATCAGCCTGGTGACCGTTTTTCATGGATTCACTGGAAGTCGTTCGCCCGGACAAATGAATTGATGACTAAGGAATTTGAAGAAAGGCAGTCCCATGATGTGCTCATCGTGCTCGACCGTGAGTATTCCGCGGCCTTTGAACCGATGGTCACCTTCACGGCATCCGTCATTCGCTCCATTATCAAAAAAGGAGCGCAGGTCGGTCTGGTGTCGATCGGTGAGGATCATCAATCATTCCCGATCAGGGGCGGAGAAGAACACCAGGGGCAGCTCTTCTATCATCTGGCGAAGGTTCAGCCTGACAGCCGGTTTGCGCTGGGGAAAGTGCTCCAGGGCGAAGGATTGAATTACTCGCAGTCCGCGGCCGTGTTTTTCGTAACGGCTGAAGTTTCGAAAAAAATGATCATGAGTGTGAACAATTATACAAAGCGCAGCAGTTCAGTCGTCATTTTCCTGGTGAAGGCAAAGGGCGAGTCCTATACTGATGAGGAAAAAGCGTTGAAAGCTTATGCGGCCTCACGAGGAATCTGGCTGAAGGCCTGCTATGACGGGGACTTCTCATCAGCCTTTGCGGAGGTGAAGCGGGCATGAAGGGAAAAGCATCAAGCAATCGATTTTATTCCATATTGATCTATCTGTTCGGATTCCTGCTTTTATGGGAATGGCTGAAACCGCTAAAGGTGGTCACCGATACCGGTGATTTATCGTACTTTATCATGTTCATTCTGCTTGCTCTGACACTTTCTTATTTCCGCGTCCACTTCTTACTGTCGGGTACGGTAAAAGCCGTGTTCATCCTGGTCGCCCTGCATGCCCTTTATTTTCAAGGTTCCTTGCTGGGACTTGCCTGGCTGGGTGAGTTTGTAAAGGATGTGTGGCGGAACCTCGGCCTGACGCTGGGCAGGGACTGGTCCGGTTTATCATTTGTGTATCGCAGCCTGCTGTTCTTCATTCTCCTATGGCTGATGACGTATCTGATTCATTACTGGCTGTCGGTCAGGAAAGCGATCCTGCTTTTTTATATCATGACGGTCACCTATATCAGCGTCATCGATACGTTCACGGAGTATGAAGGGGACAGCGCGATCATACGGGTCGTTGTATTTGGATTCCTGCTGATGGGGCTCCTCGCCCTTGAACGGTTGATCCAGGGTGAGAAACTGAATGGGCTGGCAGCGAATATGAACAGGCACCGCTGGATCGTGCCGCTTACCGTGATGCTCGGGGTCAGCTCGATTGTGGCGTTTGCCGCACCTAAAGCCGATCCGCTGTGGCCGGATCCGGTACCTTATATTCAATCATTTGCGGAAGGATCCGGAGGCTTGAGCGGTGTAAACAAGCTCGGGTACGATACTGACGATTCCCAGCTCGGGGGACCGTTCATCGGCGATCCGACCGTTGTCTTCACGTCCGAAGTGACCAGGGAACATTACTGGAGGATCGAGACCAAGGATATGTATACCGGAAAAGGATGGGAGCAATCCTTGGATGAAGAGGATGGTGTCCCGTTCGCTTCTGGTGAAGAGCTTCCGTTCTCATTCACGGCTGAAGATGAGGAGCGCGACCTCGAAACCGAAAACGTAAAAATCGAGAAAGGGTACTCTCATGTGGTTTATCCATATGGGGTTGAAAATGTGATCGGCAACGAAAAGGGCAATTTTGAATTCCTGCCGGTAAAAGAGAAAATAAGAAGTCTCGATGAAAAGGGTGAACCTGTAAACTTAAGTGAATATGCACTCACTTACCGCCAGCCGTCTTATTCCCAAAAAGGGATGAGAGCGGCAAACGAAGGACAGGAAGCGATGCAGGTTCCTGAATTTGTCGAGCGCTATACGCAAATCCCTGCTTCCACTCCGCAGCGTGTAAAGGACCTGGCTGCGGAGATCACGCAGGATAAAAAAGACTGGTATGACAAGGTGCGTGCCATTGAAGGATATTTTGAAAAAGAGGCATTTGTGTACGATCAATTCGACGTACCGGTGCCTGAAGAAGATCAGGACTATGTCGATCAGTTCCTGTTTGAAACTCAAAGGGGATATTGCGACAACTACTCGACTTCGATGGTTGTCATGGTCAGATCCCTCGGTATCCCGGCCCGCTGGGTAAAAGGTTATACAGAAGGGGAATACAGACGCCAGATCGATTCTCAGTACAAGCTTTACGAGGTGTCGAATAACAACGCCCATTCATGGGTGGAAGTATTCTTCCCCGAAGTGGGCTGGGTACCGTTTGAGCCGACCGTCGGCTTCAGCAATAACATTGCCTATGAGTATGACCTCGATGTACCGGATACGGATGAAGATCAGGCCCCGATTCCTGAAAAAGAAGAAACACCTAAAAAGCCGCTGGAGCCAACTGAAGATGAAGCGGCAGGCGGAGGTTTTTCTTTCAAGGATCTTTGGGAAACGATCAAAACCTTCTTCGCCGAGAACTGGGGTAAAATACTGATCGGATTTTTACTGCTGGTGCTTGCAGCGGTGTTGGCCTATATTTTCAGAAGGCGCTGGCTCCCGTATTACCTGATTATTTATTACAGAAGGAGAAAGTCTGAAGATGTCTATTCGGAAGCGTATATCTCCCTGGTGAAACAATTAGGCAGATATGGATTAAAAATGCAGGATGGCCAGACCCTCCGCGGGTATTCCCGTTACATTGATACGTTCTTCGGAACCTATGAGATGACGAGCCTGACCAACCGTTATGAGCGTACGCTGTATGGTCATAAGCCTGATCATGAAGATTGGGTTAAGATGAGAGAATTATGGGAAAATTTAATTAAAAAGACAACTGGTTGACCGCTTCATCAACAAGGTTTAAAATGATGTCAACTTAATAATAGAGTTCGTTAGCATCCTTCGTATATCCTCGATAATATGGTTCGAAAGTTTCTACCCGGTCACCGTAAATGACTGGACTATGAAGGCAGTGTTCTATTTAGACATCAACGCAAGTCCAAAAACTAGAATCCTGCCTTTATACAGGCGGAGTCTAGTTTTTTTGCTTTAAAAGAGGTCATTTTGCGGTTTGAATTCAGTAAAACTAAATGCTTTCTGTGTAGACTGCCTGTTGGTTTTACTGGATCCAGCTTTTGGTTAGAGTGCAGGACGCAGACTCCTGCGGGAAGAGTAGCTGATGTGAGACCCCGGAGGCGATAGCCGAGGAGGCTCACAAGCTACCCGCGGAAAGCGAAGTCCTGCACGGAAACCAAAAGCGTTGTTAAGAAGGCCATTTTAAAAAGAATTGCTAACAAAAAGGATGTATTTGTGGATGGTAAGGGAATCATACACAAAAGAGAGATAAATAAATGGATGAGGTGAACTGAATGCTAGGTAAAGAGGAATTGCATAATCAGGAAATGATCGTCGTTTTAGACTTTGGAAGTCAATATAATCAGTTGATCACACGAAGAATCCGTGAATTCGGGGTGTACAGCGAGCTGCACCCGCACACCATCACCCTTGAAGAAATCAAGGAAATGAATCCGACAGGGATCATCTTCTCCGGTGGTCCGAACAGTGTATACGGTGAAAACTCGTTCCGTTGTGATGAACGTATCTTCGACCTTGATGTCCCGATCCTCGGCATTTGCTACGGCATGCAGCTGATGACGATGCATTTCGGCGGTAAAGTAGAACGCGCCAAGCACCGTGAATACGGGAAGGCTGCCATCAATATCGAGAAAACATCGAAGCTTTTCTCCGGCCTTGAAGATGAGCAGGTTGTCTGGATGAGTCACGGGGATCTTGTTGTAGAAGCCCCTGAAGGTTTTGAAGTGAACGCAACAAACCCGTCATGCCCGATTGCTTCAATGAGTAACGAAGAGCAGGGGCTGTATGCTGTACAATTCCATCCGGAAGTCCGCCATTCTGTACACGGGAATGAAATGCTCAAGAACTTCGTATTCGAAGTGTGCGGCTGTGAAGGCGACTGGACGATGGAAAGCTTCATCGACATGGAAATGGATAAAATCCGCCAGGTCGTCGGAGACAAAAAAGTTCTGTGCGCATTGAGCGGCGGAGTGGATTCTTCTGTCGTAGCAGTCCTGATTCATAAAGCGATCGGCGATCAATTGACTTGTATCTTCGTGGATCACGGCCTTCTTCGCAAAGGGGAAGCGGACAGTGTCATGAAAACTTTCGCTGACGGCTTCAATATGAACGTGATCAAAGTGGATGCTCAGGACAGATTCCTGGACAAGCTCAAAGGTGTATCCGATCCGGAACAGAAGCGTAAAATCATCGGTAACGAATTCATCTATGTCTTTGATGACGAGGCAACAAAATTGGAAGGTATCGATTATCTTGCTCAAGGGACGCTGTATACGGATATCATTGAGAGTGGAACAGCGACTGCGCAGACAATCAAGTCCCACCACAACGTTGGCGGGCTGCCAGAAGATATGCAGTTCACACTGATCGAACCTTTAAATACATTGTTCAAAGATGAGGTCCGCGCATTGGGCTCAGAGCTTGGCATTCCGGATGATATCGTCTGGAGGCAGCCGTTCCCTGGTCCTGGTCTTGGAATCCGCGTACTCGGAGAGATTTCTGAAGAGAAGCTTGAAATCGTGCGTGAATCCGACTATATCCTACGTGAAGAGATCAAGAAGGCCGGTCTTGACCGCGATATCTGGCAGTATTTCACCGTTCTTCCTGATATCCGCAGCGTTGGTGTGATGGGTGATGCGAGAACATATGATTACACAATCGGTATCCGCGCCGTCACGTCGATTGACGGCATGACATCCGACTGGGCACGCATCCCTTGGGATGTTCTTGAAAAAATCTCGACCCGTATCGTAAACGAAGTCGATCACATCAACCGCGTCGTGTATGATGTAACAAGCAAGCCGCCTGCTACGATCGAGTGGGAATAAGCTTCTTAACTAAATAAAATCAGCTCCATCGGAAGGTTGCTGTGTCTCAAACCGAACATTTTATGAATTATTTTTATAAAATGTTCGGTTTTTCTATTGACCGCGGCTGTGTTCGTTGGTACAATAGTCATGTCTTAATAAATCTTAATAGTAATTGTTACGTCGTATAATTTCGGGAATAGGGCCCGAGCGTTTCTACCAAGCTACCGTAAATGGCTTGACTACGAGGTAATTGATAGATGGACTTCGTATTACTGCAAGTCCCTTCTGTTTTTTATCTTACAGTCAAAGCTCTGAACTTTCGGTAGTTCAGAGCTTTTTTATTTTGAGATCTGCGACGGCACGAGGGAGGAGTAAGGATATGAGGAATTTCTTTCAGTTTGAACAACTTGGAACCAACTACAAAAGAGAAATAATCGGGGGACTGACAACATTCCTTTCGATGGCTTATATTTTGGTGGTCAACCCGTTAACGTTGACCCTTCAATCAGTACCGGACCTGCCGGACAGCATGCGTATGGATGCCGGAGCGGTATTTGTGGCAACCGCGCTTGCGGCTGCAATCGGTTCTTTGATCATGGGGCTGCTTGCGAAGTATCCAATTGCGCTTGCACCGGGAATGGGCCTTAACGCATTCTTCGCCTACACGGTTGTGCTGACTATGGGTGTTTCCTGGCAATCCGCACTAACAGGCGTTTTAATTTCAGGGTTGATTTTCATTGCCTTGACCCTTACCGGAATACGTGAAAAAATCATCAATTCCATTCCTGCAGAACTGAAGTTTGCAGTTGGAGCAGGAATCGGGCTGTTCATTACATTTGTAGGTTTTCAGAATGCAGGAATCATTGTCAATAATGATGCTGTTCTTGTAGGAATAGGGGATCTGACACACGGGAACACGCTGCTTGCGATTTTTGGTCTTGTCATTACGGTCATTCTGATGACAAGAGGCGTCAAAGGCGGAATTTTCATCGGGATGGTCGCGACTGCCATCGTTGGGATGATCGTCGGGCTCATCGATACTCCGAAAGGTATCGTGGATGCGGCGCCGAGCCTGTCGCCGACATTCGGGGCTGCGCTTGATCCGCTGTTCAACGATGCGGGCAGCATTTTCACCATCCAAATGCTCGTTGTCGTTCTTACATTCTTATTCGTTGATTTCTTTGATACGGCTGGTACACTTGTTGCCGTTGCAAACCAGGCAGGATTAATGAAAAACAATAAACTTCCGCGCGCCGGCAAAGCATTATTCGCGGACTCTTGTGCGACAGTGGTAGGGGCTATTTTGGGTACTTCAACCACTACGTCGTACATCGAATCTTCCGCGGGGGTTGCGGCAGGGGCAAGAACAGGGTTTGCTTCAGTCGTCACCGGAATTCTATTCTTGCTGTCAATCTTCTTCTTCCCGCTCCTAGCGGTCATCACAGCACCGGTCACAGCACCGGCCTTGATCATCGTAGGGGTCCTGATGGTTTCATCGCTTGGTGAAATCGACTGGAAGAAGTTCGAAATTGCAGTACCTGCATTCCTGACGATCGTTGCTATGCCGCTTACCTACAGCATCGCCACAGGTATCGCAATCGGATTCATTTTCTACCCGATCACGATGATGATCAAAGGGCGCACGAAAGAAATCCACCCGATCATGTACGGACTGTTCGTCATCTTTGTACTGTATTTCATTTTTATTGCTTAACATATTCTTTAAAACTGATCTCTCTTTGAGGTCAGTTTTTTCATTTGAAAAGAGGATGTGACGGAATCGGAGAGAATGTAATACTCAAAGGGAAGTTATATTATTGATAAATGTGTTCATTTTCGTTAAAATCATGAAATCGGATACTTGTCGAAAATGGTCGAAATGATGGGGAGAAATTCATATGTCTACTTTGAGTGTTAAAAAAACATTGAATAACAATGTTCTGATCGCCGAACATGAGAGTTACGGAGAAGTCGTGCTGATCGGGAAGGGAATCGGGTTTAACCGGAAAAAAGGAGATCCGATTCAAAACGATATAGCCGAAAAAATGTTCGTCCTGAAAGGAGAGAAAGAACAGGAGCAGTATAAAAACCTTCTGCCTTTCCTTGATGAGAACATGTCCAATGTAACCATCTCTGCCATCGAACTTATCAGGGAGAGGACAAATTCGTTCTTGAATGAACACATCCATATTGCCCTGACCGACCATATCCTCTTTGCCATCAACAGGCTGATGAGGGGCATGGAAATCCGGAATCCTTTCCTGGTGGAAACAAGGACTCTTTATCCTTTTGAATATGAAATCGCACGTGAAGTAGTGGAAATGATTAACGATATGACCGACGTGAATCTGCCCGAGGGGGAAGTCGGGTTCATCGCCCTCCATATTCATAGTGCGATGATGAATAAAGATCTTTCCGAGGTGAACCAGCATTCCCAGTTGATATCAAGGCTGACGACCATGATCGAACAGCAGCTGGACGTGAAGATAAACAAAGAGAGTGTAGACTATATGAGGCTGGTCCGTCATATTCGATACACAATCGAACGCGTCCTCCGCGAAGAACGGGTGGAGGAACCAGAAAAAATTGCAAAACTGTTGAAAGAGGAATACCCTCTCTGCTATAATCTATCTTGGAAGCTGATCAAGATGATGCAGCAAACATTAAGAAAACCTGTTTATGATGCAGAAGCGGTGTATCTGACGATGCATCTGCAGCGCATACAGACTAAAGTTAAATAATGTACTTATCTATCTTACGTGTTACTGATTCGATCAGGCATGAGTAAAGAAGATAATTGAAACGTGTAAATTGGGGCAGTCTATCCCTATACGTTCATTATCCTCTTTTCTCATGCCTTTTTTTCATGGCCAGCTCCGGCGCCTAGCCCCTCGAGACGTTTCGGACCGCCCAATGAAGTCAAAGAACGACATCACTGGTCGGCCCAAGAGCGTTGGTCGGGGCTGAATGAGGCGCCTGCGCTTTTCTTGTTTGCTATCATCCAATCTGCTGAATAAAACCAATTATCAAAAGGAGGAAAACTCATATGTTTAAAAAGGCTTTTGGCGTTTTACAAAAAGTCGGTAAAGCACTAATGCTTCCGGTTGCGATCTTACCGGCTGCCGGGCTGCTGCTTGCATTTGGTAATGCTTTGCAGAACCCAACACTATTAGAAATAGCTCCATTCCTTTCAAACGGTGGAGTCGAAATGGTTGCCAGTGTCATGGAGCAAGCCGGCGGAATCATCTTCGGTAACCTCGCGCTGCTCTTCGCAGTCGGTGTAGCCATCGGACTTGCCGGCGGTGAAGGTGTTGCCGGGCTGGCAGCAATCGTCGGTTTCTTGATCATGAACGTAACAATGGGAACCGTGGAAGGACTCGGCATTCCAGATGTTACAGGTGAAGGGGTAGACCCTGCGTATGCACTTGTCCTCGGAATTCCGACACTTCAAACCGGTGTGTTCGGCGGTATCATCGTCGGTATTCTGGCAGCGTATATGTACAATCGATTCTTCCAGATTGAATTGCCATCTTATTTAGGTTTCTTCGCTGGGAAACGATTTGTTCCAATTGCCACTGCAGCATCTGCAGTCGTGTTAGGTCTATTGATGCTTGTCATCTGGCCGCCGATCCAAAATGGTTTGAACTCATTCTCAAACTTCATGCTTGGTGAAAACAGAGCATTTGCAGCATTCATCTTTGGTGTAATCGAACGTGCGTTGATTCCATTCGGACTTCACCACATTTTCTACTCACCATTCTGGTTTGAATTTGGTTCGTATACATCTGAAGCTGGCAACATCATCCGTGGTGACCAGGCAATCTTCATGAAACAAATCCAAGATGGTGTGCAGGATCTTACTGCCGGTACCTTCATGACTGGTAAATTCCCGTTCATGATGTTCGGTCTTCCGGCTGCGGCACTTGCGATCTACCATGAAGCGCGCCCTGAGCGTAAAGCGGTAGTAGCGGGTATCATGGGATCTGCTGCTTTGACATCATTCTTGACTGGTATCACAGAGCCGATCGAATTCTCATTCTTATTCGTAGCTCCTGTATTATTCGGGATCCATACAATCTTTGCAGGTCTATCATTCTTGACCATGCACCTTTTGGACGTAAAAATCGGTATGACATTCTCAGGTGGTCTGATCGACTACATCTTATTCGGTCTGATCAACCCGCAGACTAATGCATGGATCGTTATCCCTGTAGGTCTTGTCTTTGCAGTCATTTACTACTTCGGTTTCCGTTTCGCTATCCGTAAGTGGAATCTTATGACTCCTGGACGTGAAGAAGTGGAAGACGAAGATGAAGAAGGTACAGCAGCAGCTGGTGGAGCAGGCGAACTTCCATATAATGTTCTTGAAGCGCTTGGCGGCGAAGAAAACATCGCCCATCTTGATGCTTGTATTACTCGTCTCCGTGTATCCGTTAATGACGCGAAAAACGTTGATAAGCCAAGACTTAAAAAATTGGGTGCCTCAGGTGTACTTGAAGTGGGTAACAGCATTCAGGCGATCTTTGGTCCAAAATCTGATACATTGAAATCACAAATGCAGGATATTATGCGCGGTAAAGCTCCACGCAAAGCACAAACAAGTGCAAGTGAAGAAGTAGAACAGCAAATTGAAGAAGTGAATCCAGAAGCTCTTCAAACAACTGAAGAAGAAAAGCACGAAAGATTTGTAGCGCCTATCACAGGCGAAATCAAAGATATCACAGAAGTGCCTGATCAAGTGTTCTCAGGCAAAATGATGGGAGACGGTTTTGCGATCCTTCCTACAGAAGGAACAATCGTTTCTCCTGTAGATGGTAAAGTCGTAAATGTATTCCCGACAAAACACGCCCTTGGCCTTGAATCCAAGAACGGACGCGAAGTGTTGATCCACGTTGGTATCGACACAGTGAAACTTGAAGGAAAAGGCTTTGAGGCACTTGTAAAAGAGGGAGACCAAGTAGAAGCGGGTCAACCGCTGCTTGAAGTAGACTTAGACTTCATCAAAGAAAACGCTCCTTCTATTATGACTCCGATTGTATTCACGAACCTGAAAGAGGGTCAGCAAGTGACTCTTGAAAAGACAGGCAAAGTGAATCGCAACGATGAGGACATCATCAAGATCGATTGATTTTGTATTAAAAGCCCCTCCGCCTTAGAAAGGTGCAGGGGCTTTTATTTTATATAGAAGAAAAGGGTGCCGGAACCCCTGGTTGGAGCGTATTTGAGAGGGTGTATGAAATTCTATTAAAAAGTTTTGAATTAATTTACCGAAAACTGTTGACGCAACTCGAAATGGTTGATATACTTTAAAAACCGTCGCAAGTGAGACGCGGGAACAACTTCATTTAATAGAAAAGCCAAAAAACTTTTTTAAAAAAGTTGTTGACAAAACCGCTTGAAACTTGGTATGTTGGTTGAGTCGCTTCAAACGAAGCAAGCAACAAATTGAACCTTGAAAACTGAACAAGACAAGACAATACGTCAACGTTAATTCTAGATTTACCGCAACGATTTAATCGTTGCAAACAAGAGCTATTCAAACTTTTATCGGAGAGTTTGATCCTGGCTCAGGACGAACGCTGGCGGCGTGCCTAATACATGCAAGTCGAGCGGATCGATGGGAGCTTGCTCCCTGAGATCAGCGGCGGACGGGTGAGTAACACGTGGGTAACCTGCCTGTAAGACTGGGATAACTCCGGGAAACCGGGGCTAATACCGGAT
>NZ_KQ758494.1 GCF_001456935.1 [Bacillus] enclensis
ATAGGTCAGAGGTGGAAGCATGGCGACATGTGGAGCTGACTGATACTAATCGATCGAGGACTTAACCACAAAGAGTCATTTTTAAATGAACAACACGGCAATACCGGTATTCTTGACATCAATTCTTTATCTAGTTTTGAAGGAACAAACCCTTCAATTGAATATTCGTCTGGTGATTATGGCGAAGAGGTCACACCCGTTCCCATGCCGAACACGGAAGTTAAGCTCTTCAGCGCCGATGGTAGTTGGGGGATCTCCCCCTGTGAGAGTAGGACATCGCCAGGCAAATAGAAAAAAGGGCAGCTCTTAGGAGTTGTTCTTTTTTTGTGTTGTTGTATGGAGTAAAACGATAAAGGTATAGCAGTGTATAATGTTAACTAAAAACGTCTTCTCATTTATTTTATTAAAAGCATCAAATTTCCTCCATTCAAGCCCGTTATTTGTCTATTTTAATAAAAAACCTCGGCCTGGTTGGAAAAGTAAGTCATGTTCTTATTAAAAACGTGCCCATTTTGTATAAATATCAATAAATTGAGAATCAGGTTGGTGGCTAGATCCAAGATATTATCGAAGATCGACTTTTTATTATCGAAATCAACGAATGTATTATCGGAAATCGAACTTTTATTATCGAAACAGAAAATCCTTTTTTCAAATGCATTACGATATTATCGACTCCGTCTTCTTATTAGCGCAAACCTGCATTTACTATCAAAACCGAAACTGAGACTTTATCAAGAGTCCAAATATATAACGCCTCCTTTAATATCGAATATGCCAACCGGTAGATCAACCCCGTACCCGCCGCCAACAATCTCCTACAATACACCGACCTTCCATACCGGCAAACCATATCCGCCCTCTAACCAAGTTCCAACCCAACCACTAAAACATCACCCATTAACCCCCCACATCCCCAAAACATACACTATCCCAGGCAGCATCAAACACCCATCACAATCTCAAACAACATCCATTTTATACGTTTAAAAGTTTTCCAAAACAGGAAAACTTCTAAGAGTGAGTTCTCAATTGCAAAGTTCGGGGCTCGATTGTATAATTATAGTCAAATATAGTCAAAGTCAAAATGAGGAGGAGGTCTGATGAGGAACATTTCCGACATCATTGAAAATTATTTAAAGAATGTTTTGGATCTCAGTGAAAGTGAAATAGTCGAAATAAAAAGAAGCGAAATTGCGGATAAGTTTCAATGTGTTCCTTCTCAAATTAATTATGTGATCAATACCCGTTTCACAATCGAGAGAGGGTATGTGGTTGAGAGTAAAAGGGGCGGAGGGGGCTATATCCGGATTATGAAGGTAAAGGCCCATGATCAGGTCCATCTTATAGATCAGCTTGTATCACTGGTGACGAAAGCGGTCAGTCAAACTACGGCAGCAGATATTATTTTCAGACTGGTAGAGGAAGATATCATTTCTGCGCGGGAAGCCAAGATCATGCTGAGCGTAATGGATCGTTCCGTGATCATGGTTGAATTGCCTGAAAGGGATATACTGCGCGGCAGAATGTTAAAGGCTATGCTTGATAGCTTGAAGTATGAGTAAGGTTGAGAGGTGAGTTGGATGATATGTCAAGAATGCAATGAGAGGCCGGCCACTCTTCATTTTACAAAAGTGGTGAACGGGGAAAAGACGGAAGTGCATTTGTGTGAACACTGTGCCCAGGACAAGGGAGATCAGTTTATGTTTGATTCTTCACCTGGATTTTCAGTTAACAACTTATTGGCCGGACTCCTTAATATATCACCTGCCTTAAAGCAGGCGAAAACTTCAGAGGTTCCTCAGCAAGAGGTTTTACAATGTGAAAAATGCAAGATGACGTTTCAGCAGTTCGTCAAAGTGGGGCGGTTTGGATGTGCTCACTGTTACGAGACCTTCAAATCCCAGCTTGATCCCATTTTAAAAAGAGTGCACAGCGGCAATGTCGAACATCACGGGAAAGTTCCCGAACGAATGGGCGGGGCCATCCATATAAAGAAAAAGATTCTGGAATTGAGGACAGATTTACAGAACTCGATCGAAAATGAGGAGTTTGAGAAAGCGGCCGAAATCAGAGATGAAATCCGCTCCCTTGAAAAAGAGGTTAAAAAAGAGGGAGGGGATGCGCAATGAGTCTTGAGAGATTCTTAAGTAATGCCGTCAGCTCTTGGATGAATGATGAAGGTCCGAATTCGGATATCGTACTCAGCTCCCGGGTCCGACTAGCCCGCAATTTTACCGATTTCCGTTTCTCAACGCTGTATTCAGCGGAAGAAGCGAAAGAAATTGTGAGCACGGTGAGGGGTAAAGTCCCTCATTACCCAAAAGCTTTAGGTCAATTAGAATTTCTGGCCACGAATGAGATTCAACCTCTTCAAAAAAGGGTATTGATGGAGAAACACCTCATTAGTCCGAATTTAGCGGAAAACGAGAATGAAGGTGCAGTTCTTTTATCAAATGAAGAAGATGTAAGCATTATGATAAACGAAGAAGACCATATTCGAATACAGTGTCTATATCCGGGATTGCAGCTGAAAGAAGCGTTGAACCGGGCCAATGAAATCGACGATTGGTTTGAAAGTGAATTCGATTATGCGTTTGATGAGAAACACGGATACTTAACGACGTGCCCGACGAATGTTGGCACGGGCCTCAGGGCCTCTGTCATGATGCACCTTCCCGGGCTTGTACTGACCCAGCAGTTGAACCGCATCATTCCTGCTATCAACCAGCTCGGGCTGGTGGTGAGGGGTATTTACGGTGAAGGAAGTGAAGCCCTCGGAAACATCTTTCAAATTTCGAATCAGATCACGTTAGGAAAATCTGAAGAGGATATTGTGGAAGACTTATTAAGCGTCGTAAGGCAGATCATCGAAAAAGAAGAGTCCGCACGGGAAGCATTAGTCAAGACATCAAACATACAATTAGAAGACAGAGTGTTCCGGTCTCTCGGGGTGCTCGAACACAGCCGCATCATCGAGTCCAAGGAAGCAGCGAAATGTTTATCCGATGTAAGACTTGGAATCGATTTAGGATACATCAAAAACATATCCAAGAATATATTGAATGAACTAATGATTTTGACTCAGCCGGGGTTCCTTCAGCAATACTCGGGAGGGCCCCTCAGACCGAATGAACGAGACATAAGAAGGTCTTCTTTGATACGAGAGCGAATTAAATTAGATAAAGACGCATGTGAGGAGGAAGAATAATATGATGTTTGGTCGATTTACAGAAAGAGCACAAAAGGTATTGGCACTTGCTCAAGAAGAAGCAATCCGCTTGGCGCACAGTAATATTGGCACTGAACATATTTTATTGGGACTTGTCCGTGAAGGCGAAGGTATTGCAGCAAAAGCTTTGACTGCACTGGGACTAAGCCCGGAAAAAATCCAGAAGGAAGTAGAAGGCCTCATCGGGAAAGGCACCGAGAAGTCCCAGACGATCCACTATACACCGAGAGCGAAGAAGGTCATCGAACTGTCGATGGATGAAGCGCGCAAGCTTGGCCACTCATATGTAGGTACGGAACATATTTTACTCGGTTTGATCCGTGAAGGTGAAGGCGTGGCAGCGAGAGTACTTGGAAACCTCGGCGTCAGCTTGAATAAGGCAAGGCAGCAGGTGCTTCAGCTTCTTGGCAGTAATGATTCGAACAATCATCAGGGAGGCGGCAGCACCAATGCGAACACCCCGACGCTAGACAGCCTGGCCCGTGATTTGACTGCAATTGCCCGTGAAGGAAGCCTTGATCCCGTTATCGGGCGAAGCAAGGAAATCCAGCGTGTCATCGAGGTATTGAGCCGACGCACGAAAAACAACCCGGTACTGATCGGGGAGCCCGGCGTAGGTAAAACGGCGATTGCAGAAGGGCTTGCCCAGCAGATCATCGCTAACGAAGTTCCGGAGATCCTCCGTGACAAGCGCGTTATGACGCTCGATATGGGAACGGTTGTTGCGGGTACGAAATACCGCGGAGAGTTTGAAGACCGCCTGAAGAAAGTGATGGATGAAATCCGTCAGGCAGGAAACATCATCCTCTTCATCGATGAGCTTCATACCTTGATCGGTGCCGGCGGGGCAGAGGGAGCGATCGATGCTTCCAATATCCTTAAACCGTCACTTGCACGCGGTGAACTTCAATGTATCGGCGCGACTACGCTTGATGAGTACCGCAAGTATATTGAAAAGGATGCAGCCCTCGAACGCCGCTTCCAGCCTATCCAGGTGAATGAGCCGACAGCAGAGGAGTCCATCCAGATCTTGAAGGGTCTCCGTGACCGCTATGAAGCCCACCACCGTGTATCGATCACGGATCATGCAATTGAGGCTGCGGTCAAATTATCAGACCGTTACATTTCAGACCGGTTCCTGCCGGATAAAGCGATTGATTTAATAGATGAAGCAGGCTCTAAAGTCCGCCTTCGTTCATATACAACCCCTCCGAATCTGAAGGAGCTTGAATCAAAGCTTGAAGAGATCCGCAAAGAAAAAGATGCTGCGGTTCAAAGCCAGGAGTTTGAAAAAGCCGCGTCACTTCGGGATACAGAGCAGAAGCTTCGCGAAGAGCTGGAAGAGACCAAGAATACGTGGAAAGAAAAGCAGGGACAGGAAAATACAGAGGTGACCGTCGAAGATATCGCGACAGTCGTATCAAACTGGACGGGAGTGCCTGTATCTAAACTTGCGCAGACAGAAACGGACCGTCTGTTGAAGCTCGAAGAAATCCTTCATTCAAGGGTGATCGGCCAGTCTGAAGCGGTAGTGGCCGTTTCAAAAGCTGTACGCCGTGCCCGCGCTGGACTGAAGGACCCTAAGCGTCCGATCGGTTCCTTCATATTCCTCGGGCCTACCGGTGTAGGGAAGACCGAGCTTGCCCGCGCGCTCGCAGAGTCCATGTTCGGTGATGAGGAAGCGATGATCCGGATTGACATGTCCGAGTACATGGAAAAGCATTCGACTTCAAGACTCGTCGGGTCTCCTCCAGGCTACGTGGGGTACGATGAAGGCGGACAGCTGACGGAAAAAGTGCGCCGCAAGCCTTACTCCGTCATCCTGCTGGATGAGATTGAAAAAGCTCACCCGGATGTCTTCAATATCCTGCTTCAAGTACTTGAAGACGGGCGATTGACTGACTCGAAAGGCAGAACGGTCGACTTCAGGAATACTGTGCTCATCATGACATCGAACGTCGGTGCACAGTCGCTGAAGAGCAATAAGTATGTCGGCTTCAACATCCAGGATGGAAAAGAAGATTACAAAGATATGAAAGGGAAGGTCATGGAAGAGCTTAAGAGAGCATTCCGTCCCGAGTTCCTTAACCGTATCGATGAAATCATCGTCTTCCACTCTTTAGAGAAAGATCATTTAAAAGAAATCGTCACGCTGATGTCCGATCAGCTAACAAAACGCCTGAAGGAACAGGATATCCATATCGAGCTGTCATCCGCTGCAAAAGAAAAGATTGCGGATGAAGGATTCGATCCTGAATACGGGGCCAGACCGCTGCGCCGTGCGATTCAAAAGCACGTCGAAGATAAGCTGTCAGAAGAGCTTCTCAGAGGAAAAGTCCTGACAGGCCAAAATATCCTGATAGACGTCGAAGATAAAGAATTCGTCGTAAAAGTAAAAGAAGAAGCAAATACCACTACCTAATCACCTGGTGAAAAGAGGTACACGTACAAGAAAGGCGTGTACCTCTTTTTTGATAATTTATTATTGATGATTTGTTGGGATTTCTTAATCTGCTCCAGCGGTTGATTGGAGTGCAAGACGAAGACTCCTGCGGGAGAAGTGGCCAATGTGAGACCTGTCTAGCTGCGGGGCTTAGAGGCACATGACATAAGTCAATTCGCCCAAGAAGGCAGAGAACGCCTTCATGGCCGATTCGCCTTATGCCACCCGCCTCTGAGCAAAGCCCCTCCGCTTTTCCGACCCGCAGGCGAAGCCGAGGAGGCTCACGGGCTACCCGCGGAAAGCGAAGTCTTGCACGGAAATCAAAAGCGGTATTGTAAGTGCAAGACTGGAAATCTTTCATACATACACCCGAAGGGCTTTTCATTGAAAGGATTACACAAAATCGTTACAATCAATCCAATAGGATTGGTATGAATCGACGTTCGTTAAAATAGAGTAGAAGAGGAGAAGACTGATTTGGCAAAGAAAAAGACGAAATTTGTATGTTCTTCGTGCGGATACGAATCTCCTAAATGGATGGGGAAATGTCCAGGGTGCGGTGAGTGGAATACGATGGTAGAAGAGGTGGCCATCACCGGGAAACAGCCCAGGGCTGCTTTTATGCACAGCGAGAAAACGGGACCTTCGAAGGCTGAGAAACTATCATCCATCGAAACCAGACAGGAGCCGCGGGTACTGACCGAATCCCGGGAATTGAACCGGGTCCTCGGCGGCGGTGTTGTACCTGGCTCGCTGGTTTTAATAGGGGGAGATCCGGGTATAGGGAAATCTACTTTACTGCTTCAGGTTTCCTCGCAGCTGGCACAGCAAAATCAGAAAGTCTTGTATATTTCAGGGGAAGAATCGATCAAGCAGACAAAACTGCGAGCTGATCGATTGAATATAAAGGGCGACGAACTATATATTTATGCAGAAACTAATTTGGAATCCATCCACCAGACGATCGAGCATCTGGAGCCTGATTTTGTGATCATCGACTCCATACAGACGATTTATCATCCTGAAGTGACATCCGCCCCGGGCAGCGTTTCCCAGGTTCGTGAATGTACGGCGGATTTGATGAGAATCGGAAAAACGAAAGGCATTGCGATCTTCATTGTGGGGCATGTTACTAAAGAAGGTTCGATTGCAGGACCGAGACTGCTCGAACATATGGTTGATACGGTTCTTTATTTTGAAGGAGAGCGCCATCATTCCTATCGTATTTTAAGAGCGGTGAAAAACCGTTTTGGATCGACGAATGAGATGGGTATATTCGAAATGAAAGAATTGGGGCTTGAAGAGGTGGCCAATCCTTCTGAGATATTCCTTGAGGAGCGTTCTGAAGGAGCGACAGGATCCACCGTCGTCGCTTCGATGGAAGGGACGCGGCCTGTGCTTGTTGAAATCCAGGCGCTGGTCACGCCGACAAGTTTTAATAATCCGCGCCGTATGGCGACCGGGATCGAGCACAGCCGGGTTTCCTTGATCATGGCTGTATTGGAGAAGCGTGTGGGAATGCTCTTGCAGCAGCAGGATGCCTATCTCAAAGTGGCCGGCGGGGTGAAGCTTGACGAACCGGCAATCGACTTGGCGGTGGCTGCGAGCATCGCTTCCAGTTTCCGGGATAAAGCTTCCAACCCCCATGACTGCATCATCGGGGAAGTAGGGCTTACCGGTGAGATCAGGAGAGTTTCGAGAATTGAACAACGGGTCCAGGAAGCAGCCAAATTAGGGTTCAAACGTGTGATCGTACCCCAAAATAATTTGAGCGGATGGCACCCGCCTTCTGATATCAATGTAGTGGGAGTAGCCACGATAAATGAGGCATTGTCCCTTATTTTAGGAGGATAAAGAGGTATGGAAGAGAAAAAAACCGAGAAATCGATTTCTGATATATTGCAGTTTGTCGCGCCCGGTGCGCCGATCAGAGAGGGTATAGATAATGTGCTTCGGGCAAAAACGGGAGGGCTGATCGTTGTCGGTTATAATGACAAAGTCAGATCTGTGGTCGATGGCGGATTTCATATTAACAGCCCTTTTTCCCCGAGCTATTTGTATGAACTTGCAAAGATGGACGGCGCGATTATTTTAAATGATGCCGGTACGAAGATTCTGTATGCCAATGCCCAGCTGGCTCCTGATGTGTACGTGCCTTCCACTGAAACCGGAATGAGGCACCGGACGGCGGAGAGGGTTGCGAGGCAGACAAATGCCCTCGTGATTGCCATTTCACAGAGACGCAATGTCATAACGCTTTATCAGGGTGGTTTCCGATATGCGCTCAAGGATATTTCGGTTATTTTAACAAAGGCAAATCAGGCCATTCAGACATTGGAAAAGTACAAAGTCGTACTTGATCAGAGTATTTCAAATCTGTCTGTCCTGGAGTTTGAAGAGCTTGTCACCTATGGCGACCTTCTTCAGGTACTTCACCGATTTGAGATGGTTCTGCGCATCAAGAATGAACTGCTGACGTACCTGAGTGAGCTTGGGACGGAAGGAAGGCTGATCCGCCTGCAGATGAATGAGCTGCTTGCGGACATTGAAGAGGAAGCGATGCTCATCATCAGGGATTATGCACATAACCGGGACATCAAGCCATTTGAAGTGCTGTATAAATTCCAGGAACTTGTACACTCTGAGGTACTCGATGATAATGTCCTCCTAAAACTTCTCGGCCACCATGGCTATGTGCATCACGATGATGCCATCTGCCCGCGGGGATACCGCGTGCTGAATAAGATCCCCCGTCTTCCGATTGTCATCATTGAAAACCTGATCACGGAATTCGAGTCACTGCCGAAAGTGTGCAGTGCTTCAGTGGATGACCTGGACGAAGTGGAAGGAATCGGGGAAGTAAGGGCAAGAAAAATCAAAGAAGGTCTCAAACTCATAAAAGAACAGACGTTCGCAGACCGTCAATTGTAAAAGCTAGTCATAAAGGCCCTGTTATGGTACAATGGTATCTTTTTCAAAAAATTGACAGTCAGACCCGGACATGTTAGCCTTTTTTTAAGACCCTCATTAGAATTGGGTCCACTGTATCAAAATATTTCTTTTGGGTTAAATTCACGAAGTTTTCCTATTTCGGACGTTTTAAAAATAGTAAATTGTTTATAATGAGTAGGAGGAGGTGAGGGAATGTTAAAGAATATCGTGAAAGCATGCTTCCTTATCGTAGGCGGGACACTTGGGATCTTTCTTCTTCCCGAATTGTTAACCGTACTAAATTTATCTGACATTCCTTTGTTAAATAACCCTTATATGACTGCCATATTTGGTGCCATTATCTTTTATATTCTTACGTTTTGGGCGGTCGAGTACGTAGTCAATTTCGTTAAGTGGTTTGAAGATAGTCTTGTAAAGGCGCCTGTAACTGATTTATTATTCGGAAGCCTCGGCTTGATTATCGGACTTTTTGTAGCTTATTTATTTGGTATTCCTTTTAACCAGATGGAAATTCCGATCGTGAACACGGTCGTTCCCATTCTATTAACTTTGATTCTTGGTTATCTGGGATTCCAGGTTGGCTTTAAAAAGAGAGATGAACTGATGAACCTGTTTCCGGCTGCCGGCAAAGGCAGGAAAAAGGGGTCTGAGGAAGACCTTGAAGAAAACGGGGTTAAAACACTTAAGATTTTGGATACAAGCGTAATCATCGACGGACGTATCGCGGATATCTGTCAGACCGGATTCCTTGAAGGAATCGTTGTCATTCCTCAATTTGTCTTGGAAGAGCTTCAGCATATTGCCGATTCATCGGATGTGTTAAAACGAAACCGTGGACGAAGAGGACTTGATATCTTAAACCGTATCCAGAAAGAACTGCCGGTCGAGGTTCAGATTTACGAAGGAGACTTTGAAGAAATCCAGGAAGTTGATTCGAAGCTTGTGAAACTGGCAAAGCTTACGAACGGCATCGTCGTGACAAATGACTTCAACCTGAATAAAGTCTGCGATCTTCAAAGTGTACAAGTATTAAATATCAATGATCTTGCAAATGCCGTGAAGCCTGTTGTCCTCCCTGGAGAGGAATTGAAGGTCCAGGTGATAAAAGACGGTAAGGAACATAATCAAGGTATCGCATACTTGGACGATGGAACGATGATCGTCGTCGAAGAAGGCCGCAACTACATCGGCAAATACATCGACGTCCTTGTAACAAGCGTCCTGCAAACATCCGCAGGCCGAATGATCTTCGCCAAACCCAAACAACTCGAAAAAGCACTCTAACAAATAAAAGTGGAAGCGGCTTGCCGTCCAAGCTGAACAATATCAATAAACCAAGTCAGTCTGAAAGGTCTCCAAATCTTTCAGGCTGGCTTATTTTATAACTTTTATTGGCAGATTTCACTGGAAGAAATTATACATATTGTATAGCGGAAGTGTATCAGGCCATACCCAGCGGTTGATTGGAGTGCAGGGCGTAGACTCCTGCGGGAGAAGCGTGTTAGGTGAGACCTGTCCAGCTGCATGGCTT
This sequence comes from [Bacillus] enclensis, assembly GCF_001456935.1. Lineage (GTDB taxonomy): Bacteria > Bacillota > Bacilli > Bacillales > Bacillaceae_B > Rossellomorea > Rossellomorea enclensis. The sequence continues at coordinate 10,159 of NZ_KQ758494.1, forward strand.
AGAGGCACATGACATAAGTCAACTCGCCCAAGAAGGCAAAGAACGCCTTCGTGGTCGATTCGCCTTATGCCACCCGCCTCTGAGCAAAGCCCTTCCGCTTTTCTAACCCGCAGGCGAAGCCGAGGAGGCTCACGGGTCACCCGCGGAAAGCGAAGTCTTCCACGGAAATCAATAGCGGTATTCAGCGGGTATTTTTTCTCGCATCCTATAATCATTCACCAACTTTGCCCTGACTCCCCCAATACGGTAAGCTATAATAAAGACTGACCAACGAAAGAGACAAAGGAGTTAAGGTATGGAGTATAGAGTTGTCATCCCTGCTGCCGGACAAGGAAAACGAATGAAAGCAGGTAAAAATAAATTGCTGCTCGAGCTGAATAACTGCCCCGTCATCATCCATACACTGCGGGTGTTTGACCGTGATCCGGCCTGCAGAGGCATCTATTTGGCCATCCATCCCGGCGACCGTGAAACGCTCCAGGAATTGATCCAGCGCTTCAGCATCAAAAAGGTAGTGAAACTGGTCGACGGCGGTGAAGAAAGGCAGCACTCTGTCTATAACGCAGTTCTTGAGATCGATGGGGGTATCGTCCTTGTTCATGACGGAGCAAGACCATTCATCAAACAGGCGACGATCCATCAACTCACAGAGGAAGCGGAATCTTCCGGAGCGGCGATTGCCGCTGTCCCGGTGAAAGATACGATCAAGAAAGTAAAGGGCGGCACGGTCGAGGAAACGATCGAACGCTCAAGCTTGTGGATGGTGCAGACCCCGCAGGCATTTCGATTGCCATTACTCAAACGTGCCCATAGTGAAGCGGCCGCGGACGGATTCCTTGGGACTGATGATGCTTCCCTCGCTGAAAGGATTGGCATCGATGTATCGATCGTGGAAAGCGACTACGATAATATAAAACTGACAACACCTGAAGATCTGTATTTTGCAGAAGCGATTGTGAAGAAGCAAGAGGAAATGAGTGGAGGAAATAAATATGTTTAGAATCGGACAAGGTTTTGATGTACATCAATTAACAGAAGGCAGACCATTGATCATGGGCGGGATCACCATCCCGTATGAAAAAGGACTATTGGGGCACTCAGATGCCGACGTACTGCTTCATGCCGTGGCGGATGCATGCCTTGGTGCGGTTGCAGCAGGGGATATCGGTAAGCACTTCCCTGATACAGACCCTGAATTCAAGGATGCGGACTCCGCCAAACTTCTGCAGCACGTCTGGATGCTTGTGAAGGATGAAGGCTATGAGCTTGGAAACATCGACTGTACCATCATCGCCCAAAAGCCAAAAATGGCACCTTACATCGATCAGATGAGGGGACGCATCGCAGAACTCCTTGAAGCTGACATCACCCAGGTAAACGTCAAAGCTACAACCTCAGAAAAACTCGGCTTCACCGGCCGCGGAGAAGGAATAGCCGCCCAGACTACGGTGTTGATACAAAAGAAAGGCGTTTAACTAAGAATAAGAAGCTTTTATATAAATGTACTGTTTTTTGATAGAGCGATTAAGAAGGGAATCATTGTTCCTGCCACTAAGTTGATTGCGGAAGGCACTCGACTCCTGCGGGAAAAGCGAGTCGAGGGAGACCCCACAGGCGCAGAGCGCCGAGGAGGCTCCCGGACCGCCCGCGGAAAGCGAGTGCCTGCCGCGGAAATCAACGGACTCAGTTAGAAGTCTTCACATAGAAATAACCATATAAAAATCCGCTTTATTCCCTCTCACAACGATGTTAAAATAAGCAGAGGATTCTAGCACGTATCTAAAGGAGGAAACACCCATGACAAATGAAGTTCGTGTACGTTATGCCCCGAGTCCAACGGGACATTTACATATCGGTAATGCAAGGACAGCCCTGTTCAACTACCTGTTTGCCCGCAGCGTAAACGGTAAATTCATCATCCGTATTGAAGATACAGATAAAAAGAGAAACATTGAAGGTGGCGAAGAAAGCCAGCTGAAATACCTTCAATGGCTCGGGATCGACTGGGATGAAAGCGTCGATAAACCAGGTGAATACGGACCGTACCGCCAATCAGAGCGTAACCATATCTATGAGCAGTATTTGAACGAGCTGTTAGAAAGCGGTCAGGCCTATAAGTGCTACTGCACCGAGGAAGAACTTGAAGCGGAGCGTGAAGCGCAGACGGAAGCAGGCCAGATGCCGCGGTATTCCGGCAAATGCCGTAATTTAACGCAGGAAGACCAGGAGCGCCTTGCAGCTGAAGGCCGCCAGCCGAGCATTCGTTTCAGAGTGCCTGCAGGCAAAGTGTATACGTTCAATGATATCGTGAAAGAAGACGTTTCCTTCGAATCCGATGGGATCGGTGACTTCGTCATTGCGAAGAAGGACGGAACGCCTACTTATAACTTTGCGGTGGCAGTGGATGATTATTTGATGAAGATCTCTCACGTCCTTCGCGGTGAAGACCATATCTCGAATACACCTAAACAGCTGATGATCTTTGAAGCATTTGGGTGGGAAGCGCCTGTATATGGTCATATGACATTGATTGTAAATGAAAGCCGCAAAAAGTTGAGCAAGCGTGATGAAAGCATCATTCAATTCATTGAACAGTATGAAGCCCTCGGCTATCTGCCGGAAGCGTTATTCAACTTCATTGCGCTATTGGGCTGGTCGCCTAAAGGGGAAGAGGAATTGTTCTCGAGAGAAGAGTTCATTGAAATCTTCGATCCTGAACGTTTATCGACTTCTTCAGCGCTGTTTGACAACCAGAAGCTGACTTGGATGAACAATCAATACATGAAGAATCTTGAGCTCGATCAAGTGGTGGAACTTTCACTTCCTCATCTGGTTAAGGCGGGCAAGCTTGAAGAGCCGATGACAGATGAGAAGCGTGAATGGGCAAAAGGCGTCATTTCACTTTATCAGGAGCAAATGAGCTTTGGTGCAGAGATTGTGGAATTGTCCGAGATGTTCTTCAAGACGGACCTTGACTATGATGCAGATGCAAAGGCTGTCCTGGATGAAGAGCAGGTGCCGGAAGTCCTTAAGGCATTCCTTGAAGAGATTGATGCGCTTGAAAACTACGAAGCGGCTGAAATCAAAAAATCGATCAAGGCCGTTCAAAAATCGACCGGACATAAAGGGAAAAAGCTGTTCATGCCGATCCGTGCTGCCGTTACCGGTCAGACACACGGTCCTGAATTGCCGAATGCAATCGAGCTTTTAGGGAAAGATAAAGTAAAGCATCGTCTACAGAGCCTTTTAGGTTAACATTTCTGGATAAATGTAATATAGTAAGAGTACCAATTAATTAATGATATCGCGTTGATGAGGAGAAGTAAGAAAAGGACGCTTAGAAGAGAGAACCATCACCGGCTGAAAGTGGTTCAGGCCTCTCCCTTTCTGAAATGCACCTCAGAGCCCGCTGCTGAAATAAGTAGGCAGCGGCGGTTTCCTGCCGTTAACAGGTCGAGGTGGAGGAGATTTATGCTTCTCAATCAGAGTGGAACCGCGCTGCCGATGCGTCTCTGTCGTTATGACAGGGGCGTTTTTTTATTTTCAAGAAAAATAATTCAAATCTAAGAAGTGGCCAGCTCCAGTGCCCGGCAAATCGAGACGTTCCGGACTGACAATGAAGTCAAAGAACGACTTCACTGGTCGGAACAAAATCGTTGGTCGGGCCTGAACAAAGTGTTTGCGCTTTTCCAGATAGGAGGGAAGACGATGTTTAAGACATTCAAGGAAGATATCGATGTGGTGTTCGATCAGGATCCGGCTGCCAGGAGCTATATCGAAGTGATTCTGACATATTCGGGCCTTCATGCCATCTGGTCCCACCGGATCGCGCATGCGTTTTTCAAACGGAAGTTTTTCTTCCTGGCCAGGGTGATTTCACAAATCAGCCGGTTCTTCACCGGGATCGAGATCCATCCGGGGGCGAAGATCGGCCGCAGGTTCTTCATTGACCACGGTATGGGAGTGGTGATCGGGGAAACGTGTGAGATAGGCGATAATGTGACGATTTTCCAGGGGGTGACCCTTGGGGGGACCGGCAAGGAAAAAGGGAAACGCCATCCGACGATCCATGATAATGCACTGGTTGCAACCGGTGCGAAGGTACTGGGCTCGATCATAGTCGGCGAGAATTCCAAAGTCGGTGCCGGATCTGTTGTGTTGAAGGATGTGCCCCCGAACTCCACTGTTGTCGGCATACCGGGAAGAATTGTGATAAGGGATGGAGTAAAGGTGCAGAAGGACCTGAATCACAGCAATCTGCCCGATCCTGTTTACGACCGGATGAAACAGATGCAGGAAGAAATCGATGAACTGAAAACACTACTTAAGGACCATGAGGGAAGGAGTCGATCATTGTGACGATTCGTTTATATAATACGTTAACCAGAAAGAAAGAGGAATTTCAGCCGCTGGAAGAGGGTAAAGTGAAGATGTATGTGTGCGGGCCGACCGTATACAACTATATTCATATCGGAAATGCCCGTCCTGCCATCGTATTTGATACAGTCAGACGTTATTTGGAATATAGAGGGTATGATGTCCAATTCGTATCCAATTTCACAGATGTCGACGACAAGCTGATCAAAGCAGCGAACGAATTGGGCGAAGAGGTGCCTGCGATCGCCAAGCGTTTCATCGAGGCATACTTCGAGGACACGGGGGCGCTCGGCTGCAAAAAGGCGGATATCCACCCGACCGTTACCGATAACATTCAAACGATCATCGACTTTGTATCGGCTCTTATCGAAAAGGGATATGCTTATGAATCACAAGGTGATGTGTATTACCGTACAAGGAAATTCGAAGGATACGGAAAGCTTTCCCATCAGCCGATCGATGAGCTGAAAGCGGGGGCACGCATCGATTTGGGCGACAAGAAAGAAGATCCGCTTGATTTCGTCCTTTGGAAAGCTGCGAAAGAAGGCGAGATTTCATGGGATAGCCCGTGGGGCGAAGGACGTCCGGGCTGGCATATCGAATGCTCGGCGATGGCTAAGCGTTACCTCGGCGACAGCATCGATATCCATGCCGGGGGACAGGATCTCACTTTCCCTCATCATGAAAATGAAATCGCGCAGTCAGAAGCGCTGACAGGGAAGCCGTTCGCAAAGTACTGGATGCACAACGGCTACATTAATATCGATAACGAAAAAATGTCGAAGTCGCTGGGGAATTTCGTCCTCGTTCACGACATCATCAAGGAACAGGATCCACAAGTCCTCCGTTTCTTCATGCTGTCGGTTCATTACCGCCATCCAATCAACTATAATCTGGAGCTCCTGCAAAATGCCGACACGGCCCTCGACAGGATCAAGACTGCATACGAGAACCTGAAGCACCGCAAGGAATCAAGCACGGACCTGACGGATAACAATCAGGAATGGCTTGATAAGATTGCAGAACTGAAAGAACAATTCATCTCCGAAATGGATGATGATTTTAATACAGCGAATGGAATTTCAGTGCTGTTTGAACTTTCACGCCAGGCGAACTATTATCTGATGGAGAAGAATACAGCCGTACAGGTCATCGATTCCTTCCTTCACCAATTCGAAGATTTCTTCGAGGTGCTGGGTCTCAGCCTGCAAGCTGAAGCGGAACTTCTGGATGAAGAAGTCGAAGAATTGATCGAAAAGCGCATTCAGGCCCGTAAAGACCGGAACTTCCAGCTTGCTGATGAAATCCGTGATACGCTGAAGGAAATGAATATCATTTTAGAAGACACACCGCAGGGTACACGCTGGAAAAGGGGATCCTGATGATATACGAAACAAATGAAAAGATCGACGCTAAACAAATAAATGCCCTTGCCCTTGCCTATATGGGAGATGCCGTCTATGAAACATATGTACGGCAGCTCCTATTGACGAAAGGGAAAATAAAGCCGAACCAGCTTCACCGCGCCGCAACCAATTATGTGTCGGCAAAGGCGCAGGCTGCGTCATTGAAGAAACTGTTTGATGAAGATCTGCTGAGTGAGGAAGAAATCAATATCGTCAAGCGCGGGCGCAATGCGAAATCGGGAAGCGTCCCAAAGAATACCGATGTACAGACGTATAACCACAGTACCGCTTTTGAAGCGCTGATCGGGTATTTATTTTTACTGAATAGGACTGAGCGGCTGGAAGAGCTGATCACCATCATATTCGAACAGAAAGGAAAGGAGGAGTAAGCGATGAGCAAAGATTTTATCGGTGGAAGAAATCCCGTCATCGAAGCACTGAAATCGGGGAGGGAAATTAATAAGATCTGGATTGCCGAAGGCTCCCAGAAGGGTTCGATCCAGCAGGTCCTCGGCCTTGCGAAAGAAGCAGGCGTGATGGTCCAATATGTACCAAAAAAGAAAATCGAACAGATGGTCGCAGAAAATCATCAGGGAGTCGTGGCGTCTGTTGCTGCTTATAAATATGCCGAGATCGATGACATTTTCGATAAAGCGGCACAAAAAGGGGAGGACCCGTTCATCCTCATCCTGGACGAGCTTGAAGATCCCCATAACCTCGGCTCCATCATGAGGACGGCGGATGCGTCAGGCGCACATGGGATCATCATTCCTAAACGGCGGGCAGTGGGATTGACCTCGACCGTGGCAAAAGCTTCAACGGGGGCCATCGAACATATCCCTGTTGCACGGGTCACCAACCTCTCGCGAGCGGTGGACGAGCTTAAAGAGCGCGGGGTGTGGGTTGCCGGAACGGATGCAAAAGGCAAGCAGGATTATCGCCAGCTTGACGGGACATTGCCGATCGGTCTTATTATCGGCAGTGAAGGGAAAGGGATGAGCAGGATTCTCCGTGATAAGTGTGACTTCCTCGTCCAGCTTCCAATGGTCGGCCGCGTCACGTCCCTGAATGCCTCGGTGGCAGCCAGTATCTTGATGTACGAGGTTTACCGGAATCGCCATCCGCTGGGAGAATAGGGAATAATGGATATTCTCCTTGTGGATGGATACAACATCATCGGTGCCTGGCCGGAACTGAATGAATTGAAGAATAAAGATCTGGCCGCGGCCCGTGACCGTCTGGTCGAACAGATGGCGGAATATCAGGGGTATACCGGTTACCGGGTTATCGTTGTCTTCGATGCCTACTATGTACAGGGCATCGCGCGCAAGTACAAGAATTATAAGGTGGAAGTGTTATTCACAAGAGAAAATGAAACCGCAGATGAACGCATCGAGAAGCTCGCCATCGAACTCGGGAACATAAAAACCCAGATCCATGTGGCGACTTCCGACTTCACAGAACAATGGGCGATCTTCGGTCAGGGGGCCCTCCGCAAGTCGGCGAGGGAACTTTTAACAGAAATAAATGTGATTGAAAAAAAGATTGAGAGAAAAGTCCGTAAATCCACTGATGATAAGCCTTCTTCCAAGATTCAATTATCCGATGAAGTTGCGGAAATTTTCGAAAAATGGCGCCGAGGGGAACGATGAGCGGTTGACGATTGAATTTTCTGTAATGTATAATATTTCTATCTATTGTTTTGCTCGGGGGGATGTGTGTGAGCAATATCACCAAGAAGGATGCGATTGCCGGTCAATTTGAAAAGATGGATGATGAAGAAATCATAGAAGCGGTCCATCAGGGGAATAGTGAAGCCCTGGATTTCCTGATCAAAAAATATCGGAATTTTGTGAGAGCGAAAGCCCGCTCCTATTTTCTGATCGGGGCGGATAAGGAAGATATCGTCCAGGAAGGCATGATTGGTCTTTATAAAGCAATCCGTGACTATAAAGAGGACAAGCTTACCTCTTTCAAGGCATTTGCCGAACTATGCATCACGAGGCAGATCATCACGGCGATCAAGACGGCGACCCGACAGAAGCATATACCGCTCAATTCGTATGTATCACTGGACAAGCCCATTTATGATGATGAATCTGACAGGACACTGCTGGATGTGATTTCAGGTACGAAGGTGATGAATCCCGAAGAATTGATCATCAATCGTGAAGAGTTCGATAACATGGAAGATAAGATGGCCCAGCTGCTCTCAGACCTTGAGAGGAAAGTCCTGGCACTTTATCTCGATGGACAATCCTATCAGGAAATTTCGGAAGAATTGAACCGTCATGTCAAATCGATTGATAACGCTTTACAGCGTGTGAAGCGGAAGCTTGAAAGATATCTTGAAGTACGGGAGATTACAATGTAATTGTGTTATTGACACAAATTGGTGCTCGTGTTATTTTTGATAGGACTTACTATGTGAATTTTAGGTGAATGATATGACTGCTAAACTAGTACTGGCCTGTTCGGTGTGCGGTTCCAGAAATTACAGTGTTCCAAGTAACCGCAATCAATCGGTGAGGCTGGAATTGAAGAAGTTCTGCAATACATGCAATGCTCACACCCTGCACAGAGAAACGAAATAGGCGGGTGGAAAGTCCTGCGTATTGATATAAGTTGGAGGTTACAAAAGGATGGTTAATTTCTTTCGCAATGTTGCATCAGAGATGAGAAAGGTCAGCTGGCCGAAACGTAAAGAATTAACGCGCTACACGATCACTGTTATCACGACGGTTGTATTCGTTGCTCTATTCTTTGCCGTGATCGATTTAGGCATTTCCGAATTGATGCGTCTGATCATCGGTTCTAAATAGGCTGTTTTCTATAAGGTTGTTGCTTTTAAATTTGCTTGCAGCCTGAATATAGCTTGTGGGCGTGCTCTTTTTGAACTCAAGTTCAAATGAAAGACGGACGGACAAGCCGTAGATACCCAAGTTCAGGCATTTACACGGGTGCAAAGCAATAAAGTATTCGAAATGAGCCCGATAGAAAGATAGAATTAGTTGTATATAACATGCCAAAGCATGGTATAATGAACATTAATAGAGTACATGACCTTTAAGCCCGTTCACTTTTACGGGTTTTTTCATTTGGAGAAAAAAGTCAGAGAGTATTCTTTAAATAGCGAGGAGGGACGGACGCTAAGTCCTATCAGATGGAGAAAAACTGGTATGTAGTCCATACTTATTCAGGGTATGAGAACAAGGTCAAAGCGAACCTTGAGAAGCGTGTTGAATCAATGGGGATGCAGGATAAGATCTTCCGCGTACTCGTACCTGAAGAAGAAGAGACGGATATTAAGAACGGTAAGAAAAAAGTAGTGAAAAAGAAAGTATTCCCAGGCTATGTCATCGTTGAGATCGTCATGACGGATGATTCATGGTATGTAGTCCGCAATACCCCGGGAGTGACAGGTTTCGTCGGTTCAACAGGATCGGGATCAAAGCCTACGCCGCTGCTTCCGGAAGAAGCGACATATCTCTTGAAACAAATGGGTATGGCCGACAAGAAAGTTGAAATAGACTTCGAATTGGGTGAGACGGTAAAAGTGAACGAAGGGCCGTTTGCCAACTTCACAGGAACAATCGAAGAGATCGATTCGGCTAAATCAAAAGTGAAAGTCCATGTGAATATGTTCGGACGGGATACCCCGGTAGAACTTGATTTCTCTCAAATTGATAAATTATAATGGAAAAGAACTTGAAATCACTCAAAAAAAGTGATAATATTTCATAAGTCAGTGCGTCTCGACAAGAGATACTGAAACTAATAAACGTTCTTTATGTTTGATAAAGACATTTTTTACATTTGAGTGGGAGGGTGAAAAACCCAATAACCACATCACGGACTTAAGGAGGTGTGTCTCGTGGCTAAAAAAGTTATCAAAATGGTTAAATTGCAGATTCCTGCGGGTAAAGCTAATCCAGCTCCACCGGTTGGTCCTGCATTAGGTCAAGCAGGTGTTAACATCATGGGATTCTGTAAGGAATTCAATGCTCGTACAGCAGATCAAGCTGGCTTAATCATTCCTGTTGAAATCACGGTTTTTGAAGACCGTTCATTTACATTCATCACAAAAACTCCACCTGCTGCTGTTCTTCTTAAGAAAGCTGCTGGTATCGAGTCTGGTTCAGGCGAACCTAACAGCAAAAAAGTGGCAACACTTAAACGCGATAAAGTACGTGAAATTGCTGAAACAAAAATGCCTGACTTAAATGCAGCTAGCGTTGAATCAGCTATGCGCATGGTAGAAGGAACTGCGCGCAGCATGGGTATCGTCATCGAAGACTAATCCAGCTTCGCTCAATTGAATGTTCCTGTTGAACGAGGTTGCGATGATGAAATGTACTGTTTCACTCTCGCAACCTTATTTCGTGGGAGGTTATTCCGCTAAAACCACATCGAGGAGGAAATTTTAAAAATGGCTAAAAAAGGTAAAAAGTTTCTTGAAGCTCAAAAGCTTGTAGATCGTACTACAGCTTATTCAGTTGAAGAAGCAATCGAACTAGTTAAGAAAACAAACATCGCTAAGTTTGACGCAACTGTAGAAGTGGCGTTCCGCTTAGGTGTAGATACTCGTAAGAATGACCAGCAGATCCGTGGAGCAGTCGTGCTTCCTCACGGTACTGGTAAAACTCAAAAAGTCCTTGTATTCGCTAAAGGTGAAAAAGCAAAAGAAGCAGAAGCTGCTGGTGCTGACTACGTTGGCGATGCGGACATGATCAACAAAATCCAACAAGGATGGTTCGAGTTCGACGTAATCGTTGCAACTCCGGACATGATGGGTGAAGTTGGTAAGCTTGGACGCGTATTGGGACCTAAAGGCTTAATGCCAAACCCTAAAACTGGAACAGTTACTTTCGACGTCGAAAAAGCTGTTAACGAAATCAAAGCTGGTAAAGTAGAATACCGTGCTGATAAAGCTGGCAACGTACACGTTCCTGTTGGAAAGATCTCTTTCGACAGCGAAAAATTAGTTGAGAACTTCACAACTATGTACGACACAATGCTTAAAGCTAAACCTTCTGCAGCTAAAGGAACTTACATGAAGAACGTCGCTGTTACTTCAACTATGGGTCCTGGTGTTAAAGTTGATCCTTCAACTTTCGCAGTTAAGGCATAATTTGGTATTGACTTAACATGAACTAATCATTATAATTAGTTCTGTTGTTAAAAAACGAATACATTTGTACCGTAGACAGCTGGTGCTCCCCGGAGCTTAATTTCCCGCCGAGGTAATTGCGATAAAAAATGCGCCCTGTGCGTGTTAGCGATGCCCTTATGTCTACCTTGATATAAGGGCATTTTTTATTGGATGACGGTATAAATGTTCATCAGTCAATCTACAGGAGGTGTAATGATGAGCAGCATTCTAGAACAAAAGCAACACATCGTTGGAGAAATCTCTGACAAGCTAAAGAACAGTGTATCTACAATCATTGTAGATTACCGTGGCCTTGATGTTTCTGAAGTAACTGAGCTTCGTAAACAACTTCGTGACGCTGGCATCGACTTCAAAGTGTACAAAAACACTATGACTCGTCGTGCGGCAGCAGAAGCTGGTCTTGAAGGGTTAAACGAATTCCTAACTGGTCCAAACGCAATCGCGTTCAGTACGGAAGAAGTTGTAGCTCCTGCCAAGATCCTTAATAACTTCGCTAAAGATCACGAAGCACTTGAAATCAAAGCTGGTGTTATCGAAGGAACAATCACATCTGTTGAAGATGTTAAAGCTATCGCTGAACTTCCAAGCCGCGAAGGACTTCTTTCTATGCTACTCAGCGTGCTTCAAGCTCCAATGCGCAACTTCGCATTGGCAACAAAAGCCGTTGCAGACCAAAAAGAAGAACAAGGCGCGTAAGTTAAACAGAGTCGCTTAAATAATAAAAAGTACCAACACACTAAGGAGGAAATTTAAAATGAGTAAAGAGCAAATCATTGATGCGATTAAAGAAATGTCCGTTCTTGAACTGAACGATCTAGTAAAAGCTATCGAAGAAGAATTCGGAGTAACTGCTGCTGCACCTGTAGCTGTAGCTGGTGGCGGAGCAGAAGCTGCTGCTGAAAAAACTGAATTTGACGTTGTTCTTGAGAGCGCTGGTTCTCAAAAGATCAAAGTTATCAAAGTTGTTCGTGAAATCACAGGTCTTGGACTTAAAGAAGCGAAAGAACTTGTTGACAACACTCCAAAAGCTCTTAAAGAAGGCATTTCTAAAGAAGAAGCTGAAGAGCTTAAAGCTAAACTTGAAGAAGTTGGCGCTGGCGTAGAAGTTAAGTAATAACCGCATAGAAGAAAAGCTCGCTTTATAAGCGGGCTTTTTTCTTCTTTTGGTTATCACTTTATACTGCCGCTGTAGGTTTCCGTGCAAGACTTCGCTTTCCGCGGGCGGCTGGTGAGCCTCCTCGGTTAAGGTAGGAACTGTCTAGCTGCAGGGCTTAGAGGCACATGTCATAAGCCAAACCGACCAAGAAGGCAAAGAGCGCCTTCCAGGCCGGTCCGTCTTATGCCACCCGCCTCTGTACAAAGCCCTTCCGCATTTCTATTAGGAGTCTGCGTCTTGCACTCCAACCAACAGCTGCTATTCACTTAAATTAATTGATGCAGGCTTAAATGCATTCTTACTTTAAGTACATGAAAGATGGAGGTGTAATAATGACTAATCACTACTATTCCAGCAAGCCGGAAGTGGAAAGTAATCCTCAAAGCATTCAATTTGAATTGCGCGGGCATTCCTTTCGGTTCAAGACGGATCAGGGAGTCTTTTCGAAAAAGGAAGTGGATTTCGGTTCAAGGACGTTGATCGAAAACTTCGTACTGCCGGAGACAAAAGGTGCATTGCTCGATGTCGGGTGCGGTTACGGACCGATTGGCCTTGCTTTGGCGAAAGATTTTGGTGACCGCACGATTCATATGGTCGATGTTAACGAAAGAGCCCTTTCGCTTGCGGGTGAAAACGCGAAAGCTAACGGCGTGGAAAACGTGAGCATCTACCAAAGCGACCGCTATCAAAATGTTAAAGAGAAGGGCTTTGCGGCAATCCTTACAAATCCGCCTATCAGGGCGGGGAAAGATACCGTTCATTCCATCCTTTCAGGAAGCTATGACCATCTGGCGGATAAAGGTGAATTATGGGTCGTTATTCAGAAGAAGCAGGGTGCTCCATCCGCCATGGATAAAATGGAAGAATTGTTCTCGAATGTAGAAATCGCTGCAAGAAAAAAAGGTTACTACATTCTGAGATCGGTAAAAGAAATCCGTTGACGTAGCTAATCCGCTATGATAACATTATAAAATGCAAAAATATTATTTTCCGGTATTGTGTCCATATGTATACATATTGGATAAATTGGAAAAGATTATAAAATAATAGTTCGTCATATGAAAATGAGGTTTTATCATTAAAACCCTTTTTCTTTTTGTCTTGGACAGAGTGCATTCTGTCTTAGACATATAGACACAACCAAAACGCTTGATTTGAGGGGTGAATCAGTTGACAGGTCAACTAGTTCAGTATGGACGACACCGCCAACGCAGAAGTTTTGCGCGTATCAGTGAAGTTTTAGAATTGCCGAATTTAATCGAAATTCAAACTTCCTCGTATCAATGGTTTCTTGATGAGGGGTTAAGAGAAATGTTCCGTGACATTTCTCCGATTGAGGACTTCACTGGTAATCTCTCTTTGGAATTTATTGATTATAGTCTGGGAGAGCCAAAGTACTCGGTGGAAGAATCAAAGGAAAGAGATGTAACTTACTCTGCGCCGCTTAGGGTGAAAGTCCGTCTTGTGAATAAGGAAACTGGAGAAGTGAAAGATCAAGACGTATTTATGGGTGACTTCCCGCTTATGACAGATACAGGTACTTTTGTCATTAACGGAGCTGAACGTGTAATCGTTTCTCAGCTTGTACGTTCACCTAGTGTGTATTTCAGCGGAAAAGTAGATAAGAACGGAAAGAAAGGGTTTACTGCTACCGTTATACCAAACCGCGGAGCTTGGCTTGAGTATGAAACAGATGCAAAAGATGTTGTTTATGTGCGAATTGATCGAACTCGCAAACTGCCGGTAACGGTTCTTTTACGTGCCCTTGGGTTTGGCTCTGATCAAGAAATCATCGATCTGGTCGGTGACAATGAGTACATTCGTAACACGCTCGAGAAAGACAATACGGAAGGTATCGACAAAGCATTGCTCGAAATCTACGAGCGTCTGCGTCCGGGAGAACCTCCTACAGTAGAAAATGCTAAAAGTTTACTCGTTTCACGTTTCTTTGATCCAAAGCGTTATGACTTGGCAAACGTTGGACGTTATAAGATGAATAAAAAGCTTCACATTAAGAACCGTTTATTCGGTCAGACTCTAGCAGAAACTCTTGCAGATCCGGAAACGGGCGAGATTCTTGCAGAGAAGGGCACGGTTCTGGACCGTCGTACTCTAGACAAAGTCATCCCTTATTTAGAAGAAGGTATCGGCTTCAAGACTTATCAGCAGTCCGGCGGAGTGTTGGAGGATGATGTGACTCTCCAATCTATCAAAATCTACTCTCCTAATGAAGAAGGAGAACAAGAGATTAATGTAATCAGCAACGCGTATGTAGAAGAGGAAGTCAAATACATCACACCTGCTGACATCATTTCATCCATCTCTTATTTCTTCAATTTATTGCATGGAGTAGGATTTACAGATGATATTGATCACCTGGGCAACCGTCGTTTACGTTCGGTTGGCGAATTGCTTCAGAACCAGTTCCGTATCGGTCTTTCCCGTATGGAGCGTGTCGTTCGTGAAAGAATGTCCATCCAGGATACGAATACGATCACTCCTCAGCAGCTGATCAACATTCGTCCGGTTATCGCATCGATGAAAGAATTCTTTGGAAGCTCACAGCTTTCTCAATTCATGGACCAGACGAACCCGCTTGCGGAATTGACGCATAAGCGCCGTCTGTCAGCACTCGGACCTGGTGGTCTTACTCGTGAACGTGCCGGATTCGAAGTGCGTGACGTTCACTATTCCCACTACGGCCGTATGTGTCCGATCGAAACACCAGAGGGTCCGAACATCGGACTGATCAACTCACTTTCTTCATTTGCGAAAGTGAATAAATTCGGTTTCATCGAAACACCTTACCGCCGTGTAGATCCTGATACGGGCAAAGTTACCGACCGTATCGATTACTTAACGGCAGATGAAGAAGATAACTATGTAGTGGCACAGGCGAACGCACGTCTGGGCGACGACGGTTCATTCCTTGATGAGGAAGTAATCGCGCGTTTCCGCGGTGAGAACACGGCTATGAGACGTGACCGCATCGACTACATGGATGTATCTCCTAAACAAGTAGTATCAGCTGCGACAGCATGTATTCCTTTCTTGGAAAACGATGACTCCAACCGTGCCCTGATGGGAGCGAACATGCAGCGTCAGGCAGTGCCTCTTTTAAATCCTGAATCACCGCTTGTCGGAACCGGTATGGAACACGTATCGGCTAAAGATTCCGGAGCTGCAGTCATCTGTAAGTATGAAGGTATTGTCGAAAAAGTTGAGGCGAAACAAGTTTGGGTCCGCCGTGTGAAAGAAATTGACGGTCAGGAAGTAAAAGGTGACCTCGATAAGTATCGTATGCAAAAATATATCCGTTCCAACCAGGGAACCTGCTACAACCAGCGTCCGATCGTAAGTGAAGGCGACCGCGTAGTGAAAGGTGAAATCCTTGCTGACGGTCCTTCAATGGAGAAAGGCGAATTAGCCTTGGGACGCAACGTAATGGTTGGTTTCATGACATGGGACGGTTACAACTATGAAGATGCGATTATCATGAGTGAGCGTCTTGTGAAAGACGATGTCTATACTTCCATCCATATTGAAGAATATGAGTCTGAGTCCCGTGATACGAAGCTCGGACCGGAAGAGATCACACGTGATATCCCGAACGTCGGGGAAGATGCTTTGCGCAACCTTGACGAACGCGGAATCATCCGCATCGGTGCAGAAGTAAAAGATGGCGACTTGCTTGTTGGTAAAGTAACGCCTAAAGGTGTAACGGAGCTGACAGCTGAAGAACGCTTATTACATGCGATCTTTGGTGAGAAAGCCCGTGAAGTAAGGGATACTTCCCTGCGAGTGCCTCACGGCGGCGGCGGGATTATCCTCGATGTCAAAGTCTTCAATCGTGAAGACGGCGACGAGCTGCCTCCTGGTGTGAACCAGCTTGTCCGTGTCTACATTGTTCAGAAGCGTAAGATTTCTGAAGGTGACAAGATGGCCGGACGACATGGTAACAAAGGTGTTATCTCTAAGATTCTGCCTGAAGAAGATATGCCTTATCTTCCTGATGGCACACCGATCGATATCATGCTTAACCCGCTTGGGGTTCCATCACGTATGAACATCGGTCAGGTGCTTGAGCTTCACCTTGGTATGGCAGCAAGATATCTGGGCATCCATGTCGCTTCACCTGTATTTGATGGAGCGCGTGAGGAAGATGTCTGGGATACGATCGAAGAAGCAGGTATGGCACGCGATGCCAAAACCGTTCTTTACGACGGAAGAACAGGTGAACCGTTTGATAACCGTGTGTCAGTTGGAATCATGTACATGATCAAACTTGCCCACATGGTCGATGACAAGCTTCACGCTCGTTCTACCGGTCCTTACTCACTTGTTACGCAGCAGCCGCTGGGCGGTAAAGCTCAATTCGGCGGACAGCGTTTCGGTGAGATGGAGGTATGGGCACTTGAAGCATACGGTGCCGCTTATACACTGCAAGAAATCCTTACCGTTAAATCCGATGACGTTGTCGGCCGTGTGAAAACATACGAAGCAATCGTCAAAGGTGAAAACGTGCCTGAGCCTGGGGTTCCGGAATCGTTCAAGGTTCTGATCAAAGAGCTTCAAAGTTTAGGTATGGATGTTAAGATCCTTTCAAGCACCGAAGAAGAGATTGAAATGCGTGACTTGGAAGACGAAGAAGAAGTACAACAAGCCGACACGCTGAATATATCTGAGTCTAATGAGCAAGAATCCGAGACAGTAGGGTCAAAGGAATAAATTAAGAGCAATTAGGGTTAGAGCCTGTAGATTAAAAGGGAGGTAGGCCCCTTGCTAGATGTAAATAACTTTGAGTATATGAAAATTGGTTTAGCTTCCCCCGATAAGATCCGTTCGTGGTCTTACGGGGAAGTCAAAAAACCGGAAACCATCAACTATCGTACTTTAAAGCCGGAAAAAGACGGCTTGTTCTGTGAACGTATTTTCGGTCCTACAAAGGACTGGGAATGTCACTGTGGTAAATACAAGCGCGTACGTTATAAAGGCGTCGTTTGTGACCGCTGTGGTGTTGAAGTGACAAAAGCGAAAGTCCGCCGTGAACGCATGGGTCACATCGAACTCGCCGCTCCAGTTTCACATATCTGGTACTTCAAAGGAATCCCAAGCCGTATGGGTCTTGTTTTGGACATGTCCCCCCGTGCATTGGAAGAAGTCATTTACTTCGCTTCTTATGTAGTAACAGAACCTGGTGATACGGCTCTTGAGAAAAAGCAGCTGCTTTCTGAAAAAGAGTACCGTGCTTACCGTGAGAAATATGGAGTGAAGTTCCAGGCGGCTATGGGTGCAGAAGCGATCAAAAAACTCCTTCAGGATATCGATCTTGACAAAGAAGCCGATTTCTTGAAAGAAGAGCTGAAAACAGCGCAAGGTCAGCGACGCACACGTGCCATCAAGCGTCTTGAAGTGGTCGAGTCATTCAGGAATTCAGGAAATGATCCTGACTGGATGATCCTTGATGTACTTCCTGTCATCCCTCCTGAGCTTCGTCCTATGGTTCAGCTGGATGGGGGACGTTTTGCAACATCTGATTTGAACGACTTATATCGTCGTGTCATCAACCGTAACAACCGTTTGAAACGTTTATTAGATCTTGGTGCCCCAAGCATCATCGTGCAGAATGAGAAGCGTATGCTTCAAGAAGCAGTAGACGCTCTGATCGATAACGGCCGCCGCGGACGTCCGGTAACAGGACCAGGTAACCGTCCATTGAAATCTCTTTCTCACATGCTTAAAGGGAAGCAGGGACGTTTCCGTCAAAACCTTCTTGGTAAGCGTGTTGACTATTCAGGCCGTTCTGTAATCGTTGTTGGTCCAAACCTGAAAATGTACCAATGTGGTCTTCCAAAAGAAATGGCACTTGAATTATTCAAGCCATTTGTCATGAAAGAACTAGTTGAAAAAGGGTTGGCTCACAACATCAAGAGTGCAAAACGCAAGATTGAACGCGTGCAGCCGGAAGTATGGGATGTTTTAGAAGAGGTAATCAAAGAACACCCTGTTCTATTGAACCGTGCACCTACCCTTCACAGACTTGGTATTCAAGCCTTTGAACCAACTCTTGTCGAAGGCCGTGCGATCCGTCTTCACCCGCTCGTATGTACTGCATACAACGCGGACTTTGACGGTGACCAGATGGCGGTCCACGTACCGTTGTCTTCTGAAGCACAGGCTGAAGCGCGCATGCTTATGCTTGCCGCTCAGA
The DNA here is from genome assembly GCF_001456935.1 of [Bacillus] enclensis. GTDB lineage: Bacteria > Bacillota > Bacilli > Bacillales > Bacillaceae_B > Rossellomorea > Rossellomorea enclensis. The sequence goes on from NZ_KQ758494.1 coordinate 28,482, forward strand.
ACATCCTGAACCCTAAAGACGGTAAACCTGTTGTTACACCATCACAGGATATGGTACTGGGTAACTATTACCTTACTCTTGAACGTGAAGATGCTGTCGGCGAAGGCATGGTCTTCTCTGATGCAAATGAAGTACTGCTTGCTTATCAAAATGGATATGTACACTTGCATACACGTATTGGAATCAATGCAGGCACACTTCATAACAAAACGTTCACTGAAAAGCAAAACAGCCAAATGCTATTAACGACGGTTGGTAAAGTAATCTTCAACGAAATCTTGCCGGACTCCTTCCCGTTCATTAATGAACCGACAAAGACGAACCTGGAAGAAGTAACTCCAGAACATTACTTTGTAGAGCCTGGTACAGACATCAAAGAAGAATTTAAAAACCGTGAGTTGATCAATCCGTTCAAAAAAGGTTTCTTAGGAAACATCATTGCAGAAGTATTCAAGAAGTTTGCGATCACCGAAACTTCAAGGATGCTCGATAAAATGAAAGACTTAGGATTCAAATATTCTTCGAAAGCAGGTATTACGGTCGGTATCGCCGACATCGTTGTATTGGCTGAAAAAGAACAGATCCTGGTTGAAGCACAAAGTAAAGTAGACAACGTATTGAAGCAATTCAAACGTGGTCTGATTACAGAAGATGAGAGATACGACCGTGTCATCTCGATCTGGAGTGCTGCGAAAGATACGATCCAAGGTAAGCTGATGGCTACCCTTGATAAACGCAACCCGATCTTCATGATGAGTGACTCAGGTGCCCGTGGTAACGCATCTAACTTCACTCAGCTTGCCGGTATGCGTGGTCTGATGGCCAACCCGGCTGGACGTATCATTGAATTACCGATCAAATCAAGTTTCCGTGAAGGTCTGACGGTCCTTGAATACTTCATCTCTACCCACGGTGCCCGTAAAGGTCTTGCCGATACAGCACTGAAGACAGCCGACTCAGGATATCTGACACGCCGTCTTGTAGATGTGGCCCAGGATGTCATCGTACGTGAGGAAGACTGTGGAACTGACAGAGGACTTCTCGTCGGCTCCATCAAGGAAGGCACCGAGATCATCGAGCCTCTTGAAGAGCGTCTTCTCGGCCGTTACTCACGCAAGACATTGCGTCACCCTGAAACAGACGAGATTCTTGTCGATGAGAACCAGCTGATCACGGAAGATTTGGCTAAAATGATCGTAGATGCAGGAATCGAACACGTTTCGATCCGTTCTGCATTCACATGTAACACCCGCCACGGTGTATGTGAGAAATGTTATGGAACAAACCTTGCTACTGGTCAAAAAGTAGAAGTGGGAGAAGCAGTCGGTATCATCGCTGCACAATCCATCGGGGAACCTGGTACACAGCTTACAATGCGTACATTCCATACCGGTGGTGTTGCAGGGGACGATATCACCCAAGGTTTACCGCGTATCCAAGAGATCTTCGAAGCGCGTAACCCTAAAGGTCAGGCTGTCATCTCTGAAATGGACGGTGTCATTACTTCCATCGGTGAAGGAAAAGACCGTCAATATGAAATCACTGTCCAAGGTGATGTCGAAACAAGAAGCTATACAGCTCCTTATACAGCTCGCCTCAAGTTCGGTGTCAACGATAAAGTTGCCCGCGGACAAGAGCTTACTGAAGGTTCGATCGATCCGAAAGAATTACTTAAAGTACGTGATGTATCTGCCGTTCAAGAATACTTGCTGCGCGAAGTACAAAAAGTATATCGTATGCAAGGGGTTGAAATCGGCGATAAGCACGTAGAAGTAATGGTTCGTCAAATGCTTCGAAAAGTTCGCGTGATCGACGCTGGTGAAACTGAGGTACTTCCAGGTACTCTTATGGACATTCATCAGTTCAGAGATGCGAATGAAAAAGCATTGCTTGATGGAAGCATCCCGGCAACAGGCAGACCTGTATTGCTCGGAATCACAAAAGCTTCCCTTGAGACGGATTCCTTCTTATCTGCAGCTTCATTCCAAGAAACAACCCGCGTGTTGACGGATGCTGCAATTAAAGGAAAACGCGATGAGCTTCTAGGATTGAAAGAAAATGTTATCATCGGTAAACTGGTTCCTGCTGGTACAGGTATGCAGCGTTACCGTAAGGCAGAACCTGTCCTCGCTGAAGAAAACACGGAAGAGACAGTGACTGTAGAGTAATAAAATAAGGCTAACTCTCAGGGGATATTTCATCTTTCTGAGAGTTAGCTTTTATAAATCTTTTATTTCGATGTTGACATTGAAAATTTAAGATGATAATATATTCAAGGTTGCTCCTATTAATAACCTGCTACTTTGGAGGATATGAAATGTCTTATGAAAAAGTATCACAGGCGCAAGAAATTATTGTAGGGACAAAGCAAGCAGTGAAAGCTCTGAAGAATGGTCATGTACTGGAAGTTGTCGTCGCGGAAGATGCTGATCCGAGGGTGATAGCGAAAGTAGTGCAGGCCGCTGAAGATCTTGAAGTACCGGTTAACAAAGTGGATTCTATGAAGAAGCTTGGGAAATCGTGCGGAATAGATGTTGGAGCAGCAGCTGTTGCGATTATACAGTAAAATAGTTTTTGTAGACGACTCTGCAAAAACTTTACTTTTACCCAAAAATGATCCACCTGGATGTGTGGGCTTACCAAGTAAGAAGGGAGGAAAACATAATGCCAACTATTAACCAATTAGTTCGCAAGCCTCGTCAGTCAAAATCTACAAAGTCTAAGTCACCAGCACTTAACAAAGGTTACAACAGCTTTAAGAAAGTGCACACTAACTTGTCTTCTCCACAAAAACGTGGTGTTTGTACTCGTGTAGGTACTATGACTCCAAAGAAACCGAACTCCGCGCTTCGTAAATATGCACGTGTTCGTTTGACTAATGGAATCGAGGTTACTGCTTACATTCCTGGTATCGGACACAACCTTCAAGAGCACAGTGTCGTGCTTATCCGTGGAGGACGTGTAAAGGATTTACCGGGGGTACGTTATCATATCGTACGTGGTGCGCTTGATACAGCTGGAGTTGAAGGCCGTATGCAAGGACGTTCTAAATACGGAACTAAGCGCCCTAAAGCAGCTAAAAAATAATCGACAAATCATAAATTCATTTCTCGTTGAAAGGAGGAAATCACATGCCACGTAAAGGTCCTGTAGCAAAAAGAGACGTTTTACCTGATCCTATGTACAATTCTAAATTAGTTACCCGTTTAATCAACAAAATCATGATTGACGGTAAAAGAGGTAAAGCTCAAAAGAAATTATACTCTGCGTTTGATATCATCAGCGAGCGTTCTGGGAAAGATGCAATGGAAGTATTCGATGCAGCTTTGAAAAATATCATGCCGGTATTGGAAGTAAAAGCTCGTCGTGTTGGTGGTTCAAACTACCAAGTACCAGTTGAGGTCCGCCCTGAGCGCCGTACTACACTAGGTCTTCGTTGGTTAGTAAACTATTCCCGTCTTCGCGGTGAGAAGACAATGGAAGAGCGTTTAGCTAACGAAATCCTTGATGCAGCTAACAACACTGGTGCTTCTGTTAAGAAGCGTGAAGATACACACAAGATGGCTGAAGCGAACAAAGCGTTTGCTCACTATCGCTGGTAATCTTTAATTTCAATCAAATCACACCCATATAAGGAAGGAGAAAGACCACATGCCAAGAGAGTTCTCCTTAGAAAACACTCGTAATATCGGTATCATGGCACACATCGATGCCGGTAAAACAACTGCAACTGAGCGTATCCTATTTTACACTGGTCGTATCCATAAAATCGGAGAAACTCACGAAGGTGCTTCTCAAATGGACTGGATGGAGCAGGAGCAAGAACGTGGAATCACGATCACATCTGCTGCGACAACAGCTCAATGGAAAGGCCATCGTATCAACATCATCGATACACCTGGACACGTAGACTTCACTGTTGAAGTTGAACGTTCACTTCGTGTACTTGATGGTGCAGTAGCAGTTCTTGATGCTCAATCTGGTGTTGAGCCTCAAACTGAAACAGTTTGGCGCCAAGCAACAACTTACGGGGTTCCCCGTGTTGTGTTCGTAAACAAAATGGACAAAATCGGTGCTGACTTCCTTTACTCTGTAAAAACTCTTCATGAGCGTTTACAAGCGAATGCACACCCAATTCAGCTTCCAATCGGTGCTGAAGATGATTTCGAAGGTATTATCGACCTAGTGGAAATGAAAGCTTACTTCTACGAAGATGACCTTGGAACTCGTGCAGAAGCTCGTGACATTCCTGATGAGTACAAAGATCAAGCTGAAGAATACCGCGGAAAGTTAATTGAAGCAGTTTCTGAACTTGATGAAGAGCTAATGATGAAATACCTAGAAGGCGAAGAGCTTACAAATGATGAGCTTAAAGCTGCTATCCGTACAGCAACTCTAACTGTTGAGTTCTATCCGGTAGTATGTGGATCTGCCTTCAAAAACAAAGGGGTTCAATTACTAATTGACTCAGTTATCGATTATCTTCCAGCACCAACTGATGTTGAAGATATCAAAGGCTTTGTTCCTGAAACAGAAGAAGAAGTAACTCGTCCATCTTCAGACGATGCTCCATTCTCTGCTTTGGCGTTCAAAGTTGCAACTGACCCTTATGTTGGTAAATTAACATTCTTCCGTGTGTACTCTGGTATCTTAGAGTCAGGTTCATACGTAAGAAACTCTTCAAAAGGCAAGCGTGAACGTGTAGGGCGTATCCTTCAAATGCACGCTAACTCCCGTGAAGAGATCTCAAGCGTTTACGCTGGGGATATCGCAGCAGCAGTTGGTCTTAAAGATACAAGTACTGGAGATACACTATGTGATGAAAAGAATCTTGTCATTCTTGAATCTATGGTCTTCCCAGAGCCTGTTATCTCTCTATCTGTTGAGCCTAAATCCAAGGCTGACCAAGATAAAATGACTACTGCACTGCAAAAACTTCAAGAGGAAGATCCTACATTCCGCGCTCACACTGACCAGGAAACTGGACAGGTTATCATCGCGGGTATGGGTGAGCTTCACTTAGATATCATCGTTGACCGTATGAAACGTGAATTCAAAGTAGAAGCAAACGTTGGTGCTCCTCAAGTATCTTACCGTGAGACTTTCCGTGATACGGCTAAAGTTGAAGGTAAGTTCGCTCGTCAATCTGGTGGACGTGGACAATTCGGACACGTTTGGATCGAATTCGCACCTAACGAAGAAGGTAAAGGATTCGAATTCGAGAACGGTATCGTCGGTGGTGTAGTTCCACGTGAATACATCCCTGCAGTACAAGCCGGCCTTGAAGATGCACTTGAAAATGGTGTACTTGCTGGTTTCCCACTTGTTGATGTTAAAGCAAGATTATTCGATGGATCATACCATGATGTTGACTCCTCTGAAATGGCGTTTAAGATCGCTGCTTCAATGGCACTTAAGAATGCCGCTTCTAAATGTAAGCCGGTAATCCTTGAGCCAATGATGAAGGTAGAGGTTGTTATCCCTGAGGAATACCTTGGAGATATCATGGGTGACGTCACTTCCCGTCGTGGACGTGTAGAAGGTATGGAAGCACGCGGTAACGCACAAGTCGTTAAAGCGTTCGTACCTCTATCTGAAATGTTTGGTTACGCTACGTCACTTCGTTCAAACACACAAGGGCGCGGAACGTACTCCATGCACTTCGATCACTACGAAGAAGTACCTAAATCGATTTCTGAAGAAATCATCAAAAAAAATAAAGGTGAATAATTGATTTATTCATTTTTATAAAGTATAACTACTATTGTAAGCTAGTACATTTTCAGGGGTGGAGCAATCCACTTCTGAAAATAACCAAACAATATACTTATTTCTTTTAAAATTAAAGGAGGATTTTCAAATGGGTAAGGAAAAATTTGATCGTTCCAAGCAACATGCGAATATCGGTACAATCGGTCACGTTGACCATGGTAAAACTACTTTAACTGCTGCAATCACAACTACACTTCACAAGAAGTATGGTCGTGGAACTGCAATGGCTTATGACCAAATCGATGGTGCACCAGAAGAAAGAGAACGTGGTATCACAATCTCTACTGCACACGTTGAGTACGAAACTGACACTCGTCACTATGCACACGTTGACTGCCCAGGACACGCTGACTATGTTAAAAACATGATCACTGGTGCTGCGCAAATGGACGGCGGAATCCTAGTAGTATCTGCTGCTGATGGTCCAATGCCACAAACTCGTGAGCACATCCTTCTTTCTCGTCAAGTAGGTGTACCTTACCTAGTTGTATTCATGAACAAATGTGACATGGTAGACGACGAAGAGCTACTTGAACTAGTAGAAATGGAAGTACGTGACCTTCTTTCTGAGTACGATTTCCCTGGAGATGACGTACCAGTAATCAAAGGTTCTGCTCTTAAAGCTCTTGAAGGAGATCCTGAGTGGGAAGCGAAAATCTTCGAACTTATGGAAGCTGTTGACAGCTACATCCCAACTCCAGAGCGTGACACTGACAAGCCATTCATGATGCCAGTTGAGGACGTATTCTCAATCACTGGTCGTGGTACAGTTGCTACTGGACGTGTTGAGCGTGGACAAGTTAAAGTCGGTGACGAAATCGAAATCATCGGTATCTCTGAAGAGTCTAAAAAGACTACTGTTACAGGTGTAGAAATGTTCCGTAAGCTTCTTGACTATGCTGAAGCTGGAGACAACATCGGTGCGCTGCTTCGTGGTGTATCCCGTGACGATATCCAACGTGGACAAGTACTTGCTAAGCCAGGTACAATCACTCCACACACAAAGTTCAAAGCAGAAGTTTATGTTCTTTCTAAAGAAGAAGGTGGACGTCACACTCCATTCTTCTCTAACTACCGTCCTCAGTTCTACTTCCGTACAACTGATGTAACTGGTATCTGTAACCTTCCTGAAGGCGTAGAAATGGTTATGCCTGGCGACAACATCGAAATGACTGTTGAGCTAATCGCGCCAATCGCGATCGAAGAAGGTACTAAGTTCTCTATCCGTGAGGGTGGACGTACTGTAGGTGCTGGAGTAGTAGCTACAATCACTGAGTAGTATTGATTTTTCAAAAGCAGGCGGGCATTTTGTCCGCCTGCTTTTTTATATTTAAGTTTTATTGTGGACTAAATATGCAGGGGGTCTGTAAGGAGTATTAGTTAAAATGAAAAGTTGGAGAAAGAAAATGAACTAATTTTACATAAAGCTGCTGAAATTTGTTTCTGGATCAATGACAATACAAGTTTCACAGTGGTGTACGACCCTTTATAAAATTTTACGTTCAATTTTCAAGATTTATGATCCTGATCTGAATTTTATGATCCTAATCTGGGATATACATTCCTAATATCAAAAATACGTTCCTATTTTCCAATTTATAATCCTCTAAGAATAATTGTAATGAAACCTAACTTGAACTGGAACTACTCAAAAAATCATCCACTGCTCATTGTCACCATTCAAAAAACTAAAATACTTCATTTAAAACCGACTTTCTTCTATATAAATAACCCGCCAAAATACAAAACCAAATCCTCAAACCCATCAACCATTATTAAATATTATGAAAACTCCCCATACCCTTGATATTCACCTACCCACTTTGTATAATAGAGAAAGTGTGCGAAACATATAGATTCTGCAAGAAACCCTTGCATCTTCTAGGTGTTTTAGTTATAATAGACAATGTTGGTCTTTGACTGCGATGAAATGGAAGGTTGCTGACACACCCGGCCGCTTTGCCATGGCGAGTGTGTGGGAAATTTCCATGGAGAATGTCTATTTAAAAATAGGCGAAAAAGGAGGGAAAATAATGGCAAAACAAAAGATTCGTATCCGTTTAAAGGCTTATGATCACAGAATTCTTGATCAATCAGCTGAGAAAATTGTTGAAACAGCAAAACGTTCAGGTGCGGCGGTTTCAGGACCGATCCCACTACCGACTGAAAAGTCTGTTTACACAATCTTGCGTGCTGTGCACAAATACAAAGATTCTCGTGAACAATTCGAAATGCGTACACACAAACGCTTAATCGACATTGTGAACCCAACACCACAAACAGTTGATGCGCTAATGCGTTTAGACTTACCATCTGGTGTAGATATCGAAATCAAACTTTAATTTTATAAAAACAACATTAACAGGAGGTGTGACTTATGACCAAAGGAATCTTAGGAAGAAAGATTGGTATGACTCAAGTTTTTGCTGAAAACGGTGATCTTATCCCGGTAACAGTTATCGAAGCTGCTCAAAACGTTGTTCTTCAAAAGAAAACTACTGAAGTTGATGGCTATGAAGCGATCCAAGTAGGTTTCGAAGACAAACGCGACAAGCTTTCTAACAAACCGTCGAAAGGCCACGTTGCTAAAGCTGAAACTGCTCCTAAGCGCTTCATCCGTGAAATCCGCGGTGTAAACGTAGAAGAGTACGAAGTTGGTCAAGAAGTCAAAGTTGATATTTTCGCTGCAGGCGATGTAGTAGATGTAACAGGAGTTTCAAAAGGGAAAGGTTTCCAAGGTGCTATCAAGCGTCATAACCAATCTCGCGGACCTATGTCTCACGGTTCTCGTTATCACCGTCGTCCTGGTTCAATGGGTCCTGTCGATCCGAACCGCGTATTCAAAGGTAAATTACTACCTGGACGCATGGGTGGAGAACAAATCACGATTCAAAACCTTGAAATCGTAAAAGTGGATGCAGAACGCAACCTTATCTTGGTAAAAGGTAATGTACCTGGACCTAAGAAACAACTTATCAAAGTAAAAACAGCTGTCAAAGCAGCTAAATAATAGAACTTCTCAGGAAAGGAGGAAACAAGAATGCCGAAAGTAGCATTATTTAACCAAACAGGTTCTAAAGTTGGTGATATCGAACTTAATGATTCTGTATTTGGTATCGAACCAAACAAGCATGTACTGTTCGAAGCAGTATTAATGCAAAGAGCTTCTTTACGTCAAGGAAATCATAAAGTAAAAAATCGTTCTGAAGTACGTGGCGGTGGGCGCAAGCCTTGGCGTCAAAAGGGAACAGGTCGTGCTCGTCAAGGGTCAATCCGTTCTCCACAATGGCGCGGCGGTGGTACTGTATTTGGACCAGTTCCACGCAGCTACAGCTATAAATTACCTAAGAAAGTTCGTCGCTTAGCGATCAAATCTGCTCTTTCTTCTAAAGTAGTGGAAGAGAACATCTTAGTATTAGAAGCATTATCATTTGATGCTCCAAAAACAAAAGAATTTGCTAACGTTCTTAAAGGTCTTTCAATTAACGCTAAAACATTAGTTGTGACTGACGGTCTTGACGAAAACGTAGCACTTTCAGCTCGTAACATCCCTGGTGTGACTGTTGTTCCTGCAGATGGAATCAGCGTTCTAGATGTATTAGGACACGACAAACTAGTGATGACTAAAACAGCTGTCGAAAAAGTAGAGGAGGTGCTTGCATAATGGATGTACGTGAAATCATTAAGCGCCCCGTAATCACAGAAGCTTCTACAGATCTTATGTCTGAGAAAAAGTACACGTTCGAAGTTGATACTAGAGCGAACAAAACTCAAGTTAAAGATGCTGTCGAAGAAATCTTTGACGTTAAAGTAGATAAAGTCAACATCATGAACTACAAAGGTAAGTTCAAGCGTATGGGTAAACACGCTGGTTACACTAACAAGCGTCGTAAAGCAATCGTTAAACTTACTGCTGATAGTAAAGAAATCGAATTCTTTGAAGTATAATTCACTTAATTAAGAAGAGGAGGGAAAAACATGGCGATTAAAAAGTACAAACCTACCTCTAATGGTCGTCGCGGTATGACTTCATCTGATTTCGCTGAAATCACTACGGATTCTCCGGAAAAGTCACTTTTAGCACCCCTGCATAAAAAGGGTGGCCGTAACAACCAAGGTAAGTTAACAGTTCGTCATCAAGGCGGCGGTCATAAGCGTCAATACCGTATCATCGACTTCAAGCGTGATAAAGATGGTATACCTGGACGCGTTGCTACGGTCGAATACGATCCAAACCGCTCTGCAAATATTGCACTAATCAATTACGCTGATGGAGAAAAGCGTTACATCCTTGCACCTAAGTCAATCGAAGTAGGTATGGAAGTAATGTCTGGACCAGAAGCAGATATCAAAACAGGTAATGCGTTACCGCTTATCAACATTCCTGTTGGTACAGTAGTACACAATATCGAACTTAAACCAGGTAAAGGTGGTCAGCTGGTACGTTCTGCTGGTACATCTGCACAAGTACTTGGTAAAGAAGGTAAATACGTTCTTGTACGCCTTAACTCTGGTGAGACTCGTATGATCCTTTCTGCTTGCCGCGCTACAGTAGGTCAAGTTGGAAACGAACAGCACGAACTTATCAACATCGGTAAAGCAGGACGTTCTCGCTGGTTAGGTAAGCGCCCAACAGTTCGTGGTTCTGTTATGAACCCTAACGATCACCCACACGGTGGTGGTGAAGGACGTGCGCCAATCGGACGTAAGTCACCAATGTCTCCATGGGGCAAACCTACTCTTGGATACAAGACACGTAAGAAGAACAACAAATCTGATAAATTTATTGTGCGTCGCCGCAAAAAATAACGGGATTGAACTACGGTTCGTTCACAGAACCGTAGCACAATCACGAAGGGAGGTTCAAACATGGGTCGTAGCTTAAAAAAGGGACCTTTTGTTGATGATCATTTAATGACAAAGATCGAAAAATTGAACGAAACTGAAGGCAAACAAGTTGTTAAGACTTGGTCTCGCCGTTCAACGATCTTCCCAGCATTCATCGGTCACACTATCGCAGTTTACGATGGTCGTAAACATGTACCTGTATACGTCACTGAAGACATGGTAGGACACAAGCTTGGTGAATTTGCACCATCTCGTACTTACAAAGGTCATGGCAGTGATGATAAGAAAACAAGACGCTAATTGAGAGGAGGGTATCCTAATGCAAGCAAAAGCTGTTGCTAGAACAGTACGTATTGCTCCTCGTAAAGTACGTTTAGTCATCGATCTAATCCGAGGTAAGCAAGTTGGAGAAGCAGTTGCGATTCTTAAGCACACGCCTAAGGCAGCTTCACCAGTCGTTGAAAAAGTACTTAAATCTGCTATCGCAAACGCAGAGCATAACTATGACATGGATATTAACAGCCTGATCGTAACTGAGGCTTATGTAAATGAAGGACCAACACTTAAACGTTTCCGTCCACGTGCGATGGGTCGTGCAAGTCAAATCAACAAACGTACAAGTCACATTACACTTGTAGTATCAGAAAAGAAGGAGGGATAATCCGTGGGTCAAAAAGTACATCCGGTCGGACTTCGTGTCGGTATAATTCGTGATTGGGAGTCTAAATGGTACGCAGACAAAGATTACGCTACACTTTTACACGAAGACTTAAAAGTACGTGAATATATTGCAAAACGTTTAGTAGACGCATCTGTTTCTAAAGTAGAAATCGAACGCGCTGCAAACCGTATCAACATTACTGTTCATACAGCAAAACCTGGTATGGTTATCGGTAAAGGTGGTACTGAAGTTGAAGCTCTTCGTAAAGCACTTAACGAACTTACTTCAAAACGTGTACACATCAATATCGTTGAAATCAAGAGAGCTGACGTTGATGCTAAATTAGTAGCAGAAAACATTGCTCGCCAACTGGAAAACCGTGTTTCATTCCGTCGTGCTCAAAAGCAAGCCATCCAACGTGCGATGCGTGCTGGTGCAAAAGGAATCAAAACACAAGTATCTGGTCGTCTTGGCGGAGCTGACATCGCTCGTGCTGAACATTACAGTGAAGGTACTGTTCCACTTCATACTCTTCGCGCTGACATTGATTATGCTCACGCAGAAGCTGACACAACTTACGGTAAGCTTGGTGTTAAAGTATGGATCTACCGTGGAGAAGTTCTTCCTACAAGAAAGAAATCTGAGGAAGGAGGCAAATAATTATGTTATTACCTAAACGCGTTAAACATCGTCGCGAACACCGTGGTAAAATGCGTGGTCGTGCTAAAGGCGGTCAGGAAGTTGCGTTCGGTGAATACGGTCTTCAAGCTACTGAAGCTTCTTGGATCACAAACCGTCAAATCGAATCAGCTCGTATCGCTATGACTCGTTACATGAAACGTGGCGGTAAAGTATGGATTAAAATCTTCCCTCATAAACCTTACACTGCTAAACCTCTAGAAGTACGTATGGGTTCTGGTAAAGGGGCTCCAGAAGGTTGGGTAGCAGTAGTTAAGCCTGGAAAAATCATGTTTGAAGTAGCTGGTGTTTCTGAAGAGGTTGCTCGTGAAGCTCTTCGTCTTGCAGCACACAAACTTCCTGTTAAATGCAAGTTTGTAAAACGAGAAGAAATTGGTGGTGAATCAAATGAAAACTAATGAAATTCGTGACCTAACCACTGCCGAAATTGAACAAAAAGTAAAAACTCTGAAAGAAGAGTTATTTAACCTTCGCTTCCAACTTGCGACTGGCCAACTTGAAAACACAGCCCGCATCCGTGAAGTCCGCAAAGGGATCGCTCGTATGAAAACTGTAATCCGTGAAAGAGAGATCGGGGTTAACAATCGATAAATGAGAGGAGGTTTGCTTAAATGAGTGACCGCAACCAACGTAAGGTTTACACTGGCCGTGTTGTTTCCGACAAAATGGATAAAACAGTAACGGTTATGGTAGAAACTTATAAAAAGCATTCTCTATACGGCAAGCGCGTAAAGTACTCTAAGAAGTTCAAAACTCATGATGAGAACAACGAAGCAAAAGTAGGCGATATCGTACGTATCATGGAGACTCGTCCACTATCTGCTACGAAACGTTTCCGTTTAGTAGAAGTTGTTGAAAAAGCAGTTATTATCTAATATATTTGCTCGGATAATTTGTAATTCCGAAGGGAGGTAACCTACATGATTCAACAAGAATCACGTTTAAAAGTTGCTGACAACTCTGGTGCTCGTGAAGTATTAACGATTAAAGTTCTTGGTGGTTCTGGACGCAAGACTGCTAACATCGGTGATGTAATCGTATGTACAGTAAAACAAGCAACACCAGGTGGCGTTGTTAAAAAAGGTGACGTAGTAAAGGCAGTTGTCGTTCGTACGAAGTCTGGTGTGCGCCGTCAAGACGGTACTTACATCAAGTTCGACGAGAACGCATGTGTAATCATCCGTGACGATAAAGGACCACGTGGAACTCGTATCTTCGGACCTGTTGCTCGTGAATTACGTGACAGCAACTTTATGAAAATTGTATCTTTAGCTCCAGAAGTTCTTTAATAGATTAGCATTGGCCAATCAAGGAGGTGCGATGAAATGCATGTGAAAAAAGGCGATAAAGTAGTGGTCATTACTGGGAAAGACAAAGGCAAAACAGGAACTGTTCTTGCTGCGTTCCCTAAGAACGACCGAGTGCTTGTTGAAGGAATCAACGTTGTGAAAAAACACGCTAAGCCTTCACAGATGAACCCGCAAGGCGGAATCATCAGCCAGGAAGCATCTATCCACGTATCAAACGTTATGCTTCTAGATCCGAAATCTAACGAGGCAACTCGTGTAGGTTACAAAACGGAAAACGGTAAAAAAGTACGTGTAGCAAAAAAATCAGGTGAAGTTCTAGATAAATAGTACGATTAAGAAGGGAGGTATTCTGAATGAACCGCCTAAAAGAAAAATTTCAAAGTGAAATCAGCCCAGCTCTAGTGAGCAAATTCAATTACAAATCAGTAATGGAAGTACCTAAAGTTGAAAAGATCGTTGTCAACATGGGTATCGGTGATGCAGTTCAAAACTCAAAGGCTCTTGATGTAGCAGTTGACGAATTGACTCAAATCACTGGTCAAAAACCAGTTGTAACAAAAGCTAAAAAATCTATCGCAGGCTTCCGTCTTCGTGAAGGTATGCCTATCGGTGCAAAAGTTACTCTACGCGGAGAGCGTATGTACCAATTCTTAGATAAATTGATCTCTGTATCACTTCCACGTGTACGTGACTTCCGCGGTGTTTCTAAAAAAGCATTCGACGGTCGCGGTAACTACACTCTTGGTGTGAAAGAGCAATTGATTTTCCCTGAGATTGATTATGATAAAGTGTCTAAAGTACGCGGTATGGATATCGTTATCGTTACTACTGCTAACACAGACGAAGAAGCTCGTGAGCTATTGACTCAAATCGGAATGCCATTCCAAAAGTAATCGCTATATAAGGGAGGCGAAAATGTGGCTAAAAAATCAATGATTGCGAAACAAAAACGCACGCCAAAGCATAATGTTCAAGCGTACACTCGTTGCGAACGTTGCGGACGTCCTCATTCAGTAATCCGTAAATTCAAGCTTTGCCGTATTTGTTTCCGTGAACTTGCATACAAGGGTCAGATTCCTGGCGTTAAGAAAGCTAGTTGGTAATACCCTATATTGGGAAGGAGGTAAATTATTATGACAATGACAGATCCAATTGCAGATTTGCTTACTCGCATCCGTAATGCGAACATGGTTCGTCACGAAAGACTGGAAGTTCCTGCTTCTAACATCAAGAAAGAAATCGCCGAAATCCTCAAGCGTGAAGGTTTCGTACGTGACGTAGAATATGTTGAAGATAACAAACAAGGTGTTATCCGCATTTTCTTAAAATATGGAGCAAACAACGAGCGCGTAATCACTGGATTAAAGCGTATCTCTAAACCAGGTTTACGTGTATATGCAAAATCTACAGAAGTACCTAAAGTATTAAACGGATTAGGTATCGCACTTGTTTCCACTTCTCAAGGTGTTTTAACTGATAAAGAAGCTCGTGCACAACAAGTGGGCGGAGAAGTATTAGCTTACGTTTGGTAATAGTTTTTAAATGAATGGAGGTGCAACAGGATGTCACGTGTAGGAAAACAGCCTATCGAAATGCCATCTGACGTTACTCTTACAGTAGGTGAAGACAACCTAGTAACTGTAAAAGGACCAAAAGGTGAACTTTCTCGTACATTCAGTTCTGATATTAAAGTTGAATTAGAAGGTAACACAGTAACAGTTACGCGTCCTTCTGATGCAAAAGAACACCGCGCGTTACACGGTACAACTCGTGCCTTGATCGCGAACATGGTTGAAGGTGTATCTAAAGGATTCGAAAGAAATCTTGAGCTTGTCGGTGTAGGTTACCGTGCTCAAAAACAAGGTACTAAGCTTGTGCTTAACGTTGGGTACTCTCACCCGGTTGAAATCGAGCCTGAAGCAGGTATCGAAATCGAAGTACCAGCAAATACAAAGATCTCTATCAAAGGGATCGACAAAGAACGTGTTGGTGCATTAGCAGCTAACATTCGTGCAGTACGCTCTCCTGAGCCTTACAAAGGAAAAGGTATTCGCTACGAAGGTGAATATGTTCGTCGTAAAGAAGGTAAAACAGGTAAATAATGCCGCGTAGGCAAAAGAAAGGAGTGACCGTAGGTGATTACTAAGCCAGATAAGAACAAAACACGTAAGAAAAGACATGCCCGTGTACGTTCAAAAATTACTGGAACTGAAACTCGTCCTCGTCTGAACGTTTTCCGTTCTAACAAAAACATCTATGCTCAAATTATCGATGATATGAACGGTGTTACTCTTGCAAGTGCATCTTCTAAAGATAAAGATTTCGGATTAGAATCCACAGCAACTGTTGATGCAGCTGCTAAAGTTGGAGAACTAGTTGCGAAGCGTGCGGCAGATAAAGGTGTAAAATCTGTAGTATTTGACCGTGGTGGATATCTATATCATGGCCGTATCAAAGCTCTAGCTGAATCAGCTCGTGAAAACGGCTTAGAATTTTAATAAAAAGGAGGGACAATCCAGATGCGTAATATTGATCCAAGCAAACTAGAATTTGAAGAACGCGTAGTTACAGTCAATCGTGTTGCGAAAGTTGTTAAAGGTGGACGTCGTTTCCGTTTCGCTGCTCTTGTAGTAGTAGGCGACAAAAACGGTCACGTTGGTTTCGGAACGGGTAAAGCTCAAGAAGTACCTGAGGCAATCCGCAAAGCAATTGAAGATGCGAAAAAGAATCTTGTTGAAGTTCCTATGGTAGGAGGTACAACTCCTCACGTAGTAACTGGACGATTTGGTGCTGGTCAAATTCTTATCAAGCCTGCTTCTGCGGGTACAGGAATTATTGCTGGTGGACCTGTTCGTGCGGTACTAGAATTAGCAGGGGTACAAGATATCCTTTCTAAATCACTAGGATCCAACACTCCGATCAACATGGTTCGTGCAACAATCGAAGGTTTAAAACAATTAAAGCGTGCTGAAGACGTAGCTAAGTTACGTGGTAAATCAGTAGAAGAACTACTAGGATAAGGGAGGGATAACGATGGCTAACAAACTAGAAATTACCCTCACTCGCAGTGTAATCGGACGTCCACAAGACCAACGTAAGACTGTTGAAGCCTTAGGACTTCGTAAAATGCATCAAACAGTTGAGCAACAAGACAACGCTGCTATCCGCGGAATGATCAACAAGGTTGCTCACCTTGTAACGGTAACAGAAAAATAATCGATTTCTTTCGATAACAAGGAGGTGCCGACATGAAATTACATGAGTTACAACCTGCAGAAGGTTCACGTAAAGTCCGCAATCGCGTAGGACGTGGAATTGGTTCTGGTAATGGTAAAACTGCCGGTAAAGGTCATAAAGGACAAAACGCTCGTTCAGGCGGAGGAACTCGCCCAGGATTCGAGGGTGGTCAAACTCCTTTATTCCAACGTTTACCTAAACGCGGTTTCACCAACATCAACCGTAAAGAATATGCAATCGTCAATCTTGACGCATTGAATCGCTTCGAAGATGGTACAGAAGTTACTCCTACTCTACTAGTTGAAACTGGTCTAGTAAGTAACGAAAAAGCAGGAATCAAGATTCTTGGTAAAGGTTCAATCGAGAAAAAGCTTACAGTAAAAGCACACAAATTCTCAACCACTGCTAAAGAAGCTATCGAAGCTGCTGGCGGTACATCTGAGGTGATCTAATGTTCCAAACTATCTCCAATTTTATGCGCGTGGGTGATATAAGAAATAAAATTATCTTCACCCTTTTAATGTTAGTCGTCTTCCGTCTTGGTACCTTCATTCCGGTGCCAAACGTAGACGCAAATGTATTGAAGATGCAAGACCAGGCAGGAATTCTCGGATTCCTGAATACTTTTGGCGGTGGTGCGCTGCAGAACTTCTCCATCTTCGCGATGGGAATCATGCCTTACATCACGGCTTCGATCATTGTTCAGCTGCTTCAAATGGACGTTGTCCCTAAGTTCACTGAATGGTCGAAGCAAGGTGAAGTAGGCCGCCGTAAATTAGCTCAGTTCACTCGTTATTTCACAATCATTCTCGGTTTCATCCAAGCTCTGGGTATGTCCTACGGCTTTAACCGAATTTATGGTGGAATGCTTATCCAAAGCCCTGGAGTAAGCACGTACCTGTTAATCGCTTTGGTATTGACAGCCGGTACGGCTTTTCTTATGTGGCTGGGTGAACAAATCACGGCTAAGGGTGTTGGAAATGGTATCTCGATCCTGATCTTTGCAGGTATCGTAGCTGCGATTCCTAACACTGTAAACCAAATTTATGCTCAACAAATCGAAGGTGCAGGCGAGCAGCTTTTCCTTCGCATTGTGGTTCTTGCACTTATACTTTTGGCAGTTATTGCAATCGTGGTTGGTACAGTGTTCATTCAACAAGCACTTCGTAAAATCCCGATTCAATATGCAAAACGTTTAGTGGGGCGCAGTCCGGTTGGCGGACAATCAACGCATCTTCCTTTGAAAGTCAATGCTGCAGGTGTTATTCCGGTAATCTTCGCGATTTCCTTTATCATTACACCTCAGACCATCTCGACTTTCTTTGGAGATAATGATGTGACAAGTACGATCCAGTACATCTTTGATTACACGAAGCCGGTCGGTATGATCATCTATGTTGCATTGATCGTCGCGTTTACTTACTTCTATGCTTTCATTCAAGTAAATCCGGAACAAATGGCGGAGAACTTGAAGAAGCAGGGTGGATATATCCCTGGTATCCGACCGGGTAAAACCACTCAGGAGTATCTCACTCGCGTTCTGTACCGCCTAACATTTGTAGGGGCTATATTCTTATCTGTGATCTCAATTCTCCCAATGCTTTTCATTAACTTCGCCGGTCTGCCGCCTGCGGCACAAATTGGCGGAACAAGCCTGCTCATCGTAGTCGGTGTGGCACTTGAGACAATGAAGCAATTGGAAGCACAGCTAGTGAAGCGTCACTACAAAGGATTCATTAAATAAGAGGGTTTTCGGGAACGTCCAGTTCCTGAAGCCATTTTATAGACATTGAGGGGGAGTTCGAGTGAATATTGTTCTTATGGGCTTACCAGGCGCAGGAAAAGGCACTCAAGCTGAGAAAATCGTTGAAAAATATGGTATCCCTCATATTTCGACTGGTGACATGTTCCGTGCTGCTATCAAAGATGGCACTGAGCTTGGCTTGAAGGCTAAATCATTCATGGATAACGGCGATCTTGTCCCTGATGAAGTGACAATCGGAATCGTCCGTGAACGATTAAGCAAAGAGGACTGTGAAAAGGGCTTCTTGCTTGACGGGTTCCCGAGAACGGTAGCCCAGGCAGAAGCACTTGAAAACATTCTCGCTGATCTTGGTAAAAAAATGAATTATGTCATTAATATAGATGTAGATAAGGACATCCTGATGGAGCGCTTGACAGGTCGCAGAATCTGTAAAGAGTGCGGCGCTACTTATCATCTTGTCTTTAATCCGCCAAAAGAAGAGGGCGTTTGCGACCGCTGTGGAGGAGAACTGTATCAGCGTGCTGATGATAACGAAGAAACAGTTCAAAACCGCCTGGATGTAAACATCAAACAAACCCAGCCGCTTTTGGCATACTACGAAGATAAAGGCTATCTCAAAAACATTGACGGTCAACAAGACATCGATAAAGTGTTTGCTGACATTGATGTACTACTTGGAGGCCTTTCAGTATGATCATTTGTAAAACTCCGAGAGAGATTGAGATCATGCGTCACGCTGGCAAAATCGTGGCACTGACTCATGCGGAATTGCAAAAGCATATTCTTCCTGGAATATCGACGAAAGAATTGGATGCAATTGCTGAAAAATTCATTCGTAAACATGATGCAATTCCATCTTTTAAAGGGTATAATGGGTTTCGTGGCAGCATCTGTGCTTCGGTCAACAACGAGCTGGTACATGGAATTCCGGGAGATCGGGTGCTGAAAGATGGCGATATAATCAGTATCGATATCGGTGCGAAATATAACGGCTATCACGGTGACTCCGCCTGGACCTATCCAGTTGGGAAGATTGATGATGAAACCCGCAAGCTTCTGGATGTAACAGAGGAATCTTTATATCTGGGGCTTAAGGAAGCTAAACCAGGCGAACGTCTGTCGAATATCTCTCATAGTATTCAAACTTTTGTTGAGGCAAATGGCTTTTCTATCGTTCGAGAGTATGTGGGACACGGAGTTGGTCAAGACTTACATGAGGACCCTCAGATTCCTCATTATGGACCGCCTAACAAAGGTCCTCGCTTGAAGCCTGGCATGGTACTGGCGATTGAACCAATGGTTAATGCAGGAAGTCGATATGTTAGAACGTTATCGGATAACTGGACAGTCGTGACAGTTGATGATAAAATGTGTGCGCACTTTGAACACACCATTGCAATTACTGAAGACGGCTATGAGATATTGACGAAAGCCTAAGTGAAGGTGATTGGATTGATCGAGTCAGATTCGACGGTTCCGAGTATAGGCCAGATCGTCCTGCCGCTTAAGGGCAGGGAAGCTGGAACGTATTCGGTCGTTGTTCAGCAATTGGATGAACGTTTTGTACTCATAGCAGACGGAGATAGAAGGAAATTCGACCGCGCCAAGCGAAAGAATATCGGACATCTTCAACTGTTTGACTATGTTTCTCCAGAAGTTCAAAACAGTATTATCGAAACAGGAAAAGTAACGAACGGTAAACTGCGCTATGCTGTTACAAAGTTTGTGAATGAAGTATTAATTGATGAGAAGAAGGGAGACATGTTCGATGGCTAAGGATGATGTAATTGAAGTGGAAGGTACGGTCGCCGAGACTTTGCCTAACGCGATGTTTAAGGTAGAATTAGAAAATGGTCATACAGTTCTGGCCCATGTTTCAGGAAAGATTCGTATGCATTTCATCCGTATCTTACCTGGTGACAAGGTGACAGTTGAATTATCACCGTATGACTTAACTCGTGGTAGAATCACTTATCGTTATAAATAATTCATTGCACTCCGTACTATTAAGGAGGTTAGAATAAGATGAAAGTTAGACCATCTGTTAAGCCGATCTGCGAAAAGTGTAAAGTCATCCGCAGAAAAGGTAAAGTCATGGTTATCTGTGAAAACCCTAAACACAAACAAAAACAAGGCTAAACTTAAAGGAGGTGCGCTATCACTATGGCACGTATTGCTGGTGTAGACATTCCACGTGACAAACGTGTTGTCATTTCATTAACATACATCTACGGTATTGGTAAAAATACTGCACAACAAATTCTTTCAGAAGCTGGTGTCTCTGCAGATACTCGCGTTCGTGATCTAACTGAAGACGAACTAGGAAAGATTCGTGATATCGTTGATAAATTAAAGGTTGAAGGTGATCTTCGTCGTGAGATCTCTCTAAACATCAAACGTCTTATGGAAATCGGTTCATACCGCGGTCTTCGTCACCGTCGTGGACTACCTGTTCGTGGACAACATACGAAGAACAACGCTCGTACACGTAAAGGTCCTCGTAAGACTGTAGCAAACAAGAAAAAATAATAGGTAAAGGAGGTTACTTCTTAACATGGCACGTAAAACTAACACTCGTAAACGTCGTGTGAAAAAGAATATCGAAGCTGGTATTGCACACATTCGTTCTACATTTAATAACACAATCGTAACTATCACTGATGTTCACGGAAACGCTGTTGCATGGTCAAGTGCAGGTTCACTAGGATTCAGAGGTTCTCGTAAATCTACTCCTTTCGCAGCACAAATGGCTGCTGAAACTGCTGCAAAAGCTTCCCAGGAACACGGTTTGAAAACTCTTGAAGTAACAGTTAAAGGACCTGGAGCTGGACGTGAAGCTGCCATCCGTGCTCTTCAAGCTGCCGGTCTTGAGGTTACTGCAATCAGAGACGTTACTCCAGTTCCTCATAACGGATGCCGTCCGCCAAAACGTCGCCGCGTTTAATTTTTCTGTATAAATTTTGTATCGTTGTCTATAATGGGATATGATACAAAATACGTTCGTTCAGAAAAATGTAACCAGTTGTTGGTGCACAATAGGGAACGTAAACATGGGGAATTTCGGACTTCATTTATTTAGCCCGGAGTTTCGACGTTTTGAAGG
>NZ_KQ758495.1 GCF_001456935.1 [Bacillus] enclensis
ATTTATGTCTCTAGTGTACTTTTTTCAGTACAAATGTGTCCAAAGGAATTAGGGGGTCGTAGAGGAATGGATCATAAAATTCAGATTTGGATCATAAATCTCTGAAATGGACCATAAATCCTCAGAATGGATCATATTTTTCTTCTTAACCTTCTAAAATACCCCATACAGCATGTATTTCTAACTCTTCACCACTCAAAACTCCCTCCAAACAACTCTAAACCCACAAAAAAACAGCCCGCAGGCTGCTTTTTCACATTAATACGTCATCGATTTACGAGATCTTCTTTTATTCCGGTATTTCTTATAGATCGGGTAGACGATAGGTCCCCATTTGATCAATTTTCTGAATAATCCTTTCATAAAAGGCAACCTCCTTTGTTATGTATTGTTTACCCGCTGCCGTACGTGAAGAAACCCTTAACCTCGATTAGGAATAATCTTCTACCTCCGTAAAACGGTGTACCTTATCGAAATTCCTGCTTAAAAGCCGCTTTTGATTTCCGTTCAAGACTTCGCTTTCCGTGGACGAGCGTGGAGCTCCTCTCTTTATTCGTCAGAAAGGGACTGTCCAACTCTACGGCTTAGAGGCACATGGCATAAGCCCAACCGGGCAAGTCACCGCTTTAACTACCTTTAAATAAACAAACTGATGTATTCACATCTAAAAAACAAACAATTTTGAAACAATCCCCACACACCCCCAGTTATATCTATAAAAGAATCCACAAGGGGGAAAAACAATGAAAAATAGAATAAGCGCAATCCTGATCACAGGCTGCCTGTTCCTGTCCTTGACTGCCTGCTCCACGACCGAAACTGGCACCGGCACCACCTCTAGCCAGGAAACGAATACACCCGAAATCACTCAGGAGGAGTTCTCAAAGATCACAAAAGGCACGGAGCTCGAAGAAGTGATCAAAATCATCGGCGGGGGAGGGAAACAGCAGGGCGAGTCGGGAAAACCCGGAACGAAGGCACACCAGGTAAGCTATGTATGGGACGGGACGACCCCAAATTCATTCGTCTCTATCAGCTTCCGTAACAATAAGGTCAGTACAATCAACGCTATGAATATAAAATAACAGGAATGTGCCTGACAGAACCCCAAGGCATGCCGCCACAATGCAAAAACAAACGCCCGAAGGTTCAGCCCCGGGCGTTTTTAATCAACCATATATGATTATTTACTGCTCTTCGACTCGGATATCTTCCCCAGGAAGAATCCGTTCACTTCACTCAGCTTGCCTCTCCAAAGGATTTTCCCTTTCGAAGGAGTGGGCTTGTTGTCGCCGCAGTAGACTTTCGTGTTTTTCAAATGAATGAAATTGGCTTCACTCAGGGCGCCGTCTTCCACCTGCTCGCCTGCCTTGGCAAGCTCTTCACTCAGTTTCTGCGCAACATCGCTGCCGTCTTCAAAGTTTTCGCTCAGCGCGTCAAAGTAATCTTTAGCAGAAATGAGTGTTCCAGTAATGACAGCACCATTAACATTCAGGGTGATGTCCAATGTAAAATCATGCTTATTGGCTGCCTGTACAAAAAATTCAAGGATTGAATCTTTATCTGCACCAGATCCTAAGCTCATGTTTACTATTCCCTCCTGTCTGTCTGCCTGTTAAGAATTAAGAAGATGTGTCGTCGTCACTAGAAAGTGTTGTTTCTTCGTCTTCGTTGTCATCTTCTTTTTTAGATGATGATTTCTTAGATTTAGAAGATTTGCGTGTTGAGCGTTTTTTACTTTTAGATGAATTTGATGATTTATCTTTTTTCTTATCATCCTTATTGTCTTCATCTTTGTCTTCATCTTCTTCATTTTCATCTTCAGAGTCGTCTTCGTTCTTTACGTCGTCTGAATTATCATCTTCTTCATCGTTATCATCTTGGTCTTCGTCTGTATTCTCTTCATCATCGTCTGCTTTTTTCTTGGACGCTTTTTTCGTGTTCTTTTTGGACTTTGATTCTTCTTCCTCGTCCTCGTCCTCTTCTTCGTCGTCTGCATCCTCACCCTGTTCAGTGAGTTTTGTCAGCATATCCTCAAGTTTTTGCAGGCGGTCGTTAAGCTGTTCGTTTTCCTGTTTAAGAGATTCATAGTCTTTGTCGCTGCTGGACTCTTGGTCATCGGATTGATCTGATTGATCTGATTGATCTGAGCTTAATGTTGTTTCATTCTCTTCTTCCACATTATCATTCTTTTCTTCATTTTCATCCGTGTTCTTATCACGCTTGAACAGGCTTGCTGTGGACGATCTTAGCGAAGTGACCGCACTTCTGGATTTTTCTTTTGCTGCTTTCCCGAAGTCCAGGGATTTACTTTTCAGTTTTTCCTGGTCGATTGAATCAAGCAGCTTTTTCCCGTTTTCAGGGGTGGCAAGGTATCCGACTGTGGCGCCGAGGACGCTTCCTGCGACCGTTCGCTTGATTGGACCGCTCATTCTTTTCTTTTTATCACTTGTCGATTTGTTCTCTTGATTTTCAACTGTCGTATCTTCAACTTTAGTGTTTTTTTCTGCCATGATTCAAAACCCTCCGATTTATGTTTTTAATTTGATTGATTAGTAGCATTTAAACGATTAGAGTCCATCTTTTTCTCGAGTGATTCGAGACGTTCCTGGAGCTTTTTGTTTTCTTCTTCGAGTGCCCTGGTATTGTTGTCAGCTGCTTTGGAGCTGAGGTACGGATCATTTTCCCACCAGTCCATGCCGATTTCCTTTGCTTTATCCACGGAAGCGACGATTAAACGGATTTTGATGGTCAATAGTTCGACATCGGCGATCCCGACCGTTATGTCTCCTGCGATGACAACCCCTTTATCCAGGACTTTCTCTAAAACATCCACAATTGTATTCGACTGCATTGAATGTTCCATAGCCATGTTGTTGTCCTCCTTTGAACCGGTGGGAATGCCTTACATCAAACTCCCCAGAGGTCCGAGATCTATATTAAGGTCTTCTGCATCAAGACCGAAGATTTCTTTCAGCTCTTCCATCTTTTCCTCAAGATTCATCAGGGCAACGCCGAGATCCTCAACCTGCTGATCTGTCAGCGTGCCGCCTTCGACCCGTCTCATCGCATGCCTTTCGACAATTTGCCTTACAAGTTCGATGACTGTGAGGACAAGCTGTGCCAAACCGTCCTCCGGATTATCCGAATCGAAGTTGATCCTGCTACGCCCATTTGTCTGGCTGACCTGTTGCATGAATCAATTCCTCCTTCTCTCTATCAAGTTTTTCAGAGTTTATTTCTTTGCGTGTTCCATTTTTATGCTGTACCAGTGTTTCCACCGAGGAAATTAATACTCTAAGGTCCAAATAGACGAGATCGACCCCTGCAATCGAAATCACGAGGTCTCCTTTGATGGCTACACCTTTGTCGAGAATCACGTCTAATATGTCTATGAGTGCTATATCTTTGTTCTCAATTGATTCTCTTACAGTCATAGCTCACCATCCCTTTCCATTCTCTCTTATACTTCTTTAAGTTCCCGCGGCGGAAGTTCCTGAAACAGGCAATTTTATGAAAAACTTGAGAAATGGTAAGGAGGCCAGGGACCAGAGGCTTCAAAGCTCCATCCAGATTTCCCGAGTTGTTCCTTGTACCGGTTCACTTCATCGGTGAACTGATCGACTTTGTCTTCGGCAATGAGGAACACGCTGTTCCAGGCCATATTTTCCTTGCGCCCGGTGACGTCCTTTCCCCAGTTTTTCTTGACACTGCCTTCTATCGCCTTTTCCTTCAGCTTTTCATGGACTTCTTCACAAATCCGGTTTTTCTCGTTTTCAAGCTCTTGATCGATCAGCTGGTCGATCTTTTTCTTTTCAAAAAACTGCCTTCCTTTCGGCAATTCACTGATTTCTTTGCGTTTTTCTTCTATCGCCGGATTGCTGCTGCTCACTTCTTCCCTGAGCTCTTTATCATTGCAGAAAATCTTGAGATTCCATTCTTCATTACCCTTCAATTTGGAGAAGGTGTTCAAAAGCTTATTGCGGTTTCCTTCCACGGTGTCTTTCAGGCTGTCCTCGCTTTTATAAAGCGTACAGAATTTCAACGGGACGATCGTGTACATCTTTGATACCATCAAGACGGTTTCATGATGATGGAAGGCTTTCTCCTGCAGCCACTCCATATCATTTTCGATCTTATCCTTTAAGTCTTCCTCCGAATGGGTTTCGGAATCGATCGAGCATACTATGGCCGTTACATCCCCGGTGTCGATCGTGTAAAGCTCTCCTTCCCCGTCAAACCCTTTGATTGATGGAAGGGGCTCTTCTTTTGCTTCATTCGCCGGGATCAAGCCATATAGATAAAGTAAATCGCTCATCTTTTCACCTTCATTCCTTCTTCTTCGTCAATTCTTCCCACTGTTCCATTTCACGCTGCTTTGCAATTTCATACCGGGCAAGCAGCTCGTCTTCTTTTTCCTGAAAGGCTTCTTCAGGTATTTCACCAAGTTCATACATCATTTGCAGCTGAATCAGCTTTTGCTGGATGGTAGGCAGGTCGTACAGCTCCTTGTCGGCTTCTTCTTTGATCTTTTCTCCGACTTTGATGACCATATTGATCGGCGCACTGACCAACTTATGGATCATCCCGCTTCTTCCACCTTCAAACGGATGTTCACGAAGTTATATGCCGGCCATGGTCCGCTGTAATGAAAGTCGACCTTATCCTTCCACTTTTCATGTGCTTCATTCACCTTTTGATCGAATAGTTCTTCCTTATCGCGGTCGATCAGGAAGGCTGCATTGAGAAGCATTGTCTCACTTGAAGGCTCATTTGCCTTTGCTGCTTCAGCTGTTTCTTCAAGGGGCTCGAAGATTTCCTTCTTCATTTCTTCCTGGAGGGAAGTGAAGAGTTTTTGCGCCATCCCGCCCAGCTTGATCCGGTCGTAATAGGCGGCTGATTCTGATTTTCCTTTTACGGAGGAAGACATTTTCTCCATCTCTGGATGTTCTTTCACCATTTTTTCAAGATATTCTTTCTTGCCGATCACCTTAAGGCCTATTTCAATCTTGCCTTTGATGGCCGGGAAGAGCTTTTCAAATTGAGGATAAAGGTTTTCAAGAAGTGCCTCTACATCTTCTTCGCTTTGAAAGACATTCCCGAAAGAAATGGGGATGACAGTATCATTCTTGCTCATCACTTCCGATACGGCCTTCTGATGCATCATCAGATTGTCTTTCTTCGGATGGTAGATCTTCATCGGAACTTCCGCTGCCACCATGGCGGCATCTTTATAATTAATCGTAAATACGTCACGCTTTTCGCCTTCTAATTCGACTGCATTGAATGCTTCTTCTTTGTCCGTCTGAATTGCACAGAATACATAAATTCCATTCTCCTGGCTCATAAGTCGACTCTCCTTTGCTTATCCGTTCATACTTTTGCATGCCTCTATGATTAGTTGTTCCGCTTTTTCTCTCGGGTTTTCAGCTTCAACGCCGCGTGTCATGCTGTTTCCTGCTATATCAATACATAGACGCCTGAATTCTTCATTCTCACCGTCTATGGGGATATCAAGTTCAATGGCGAGCCTTGCAATCATCAATGAAGCACGCAAGCTCGGCCCGTGTTCGTTTTCCTTCGTACATTGTTCCCGCAACTTCGCGATAAGCGATGTGATCGTTCTCGCTTCCTCTATTACCAGATCGGCTTTCTCCGACACAATCATGGCTTCACGCTCACTGTCCATGAAATCAACCGGGATGGTGATCATACGGTCCAGAAGTGCGTCCTGTGTCTCATAGACACCTGCGTATTCTGCCGGATTGCTGGTGAAAATCACCGAGAATTCAGGATGGACCTTTACGAAAGGCTCCGTCAGTTTCGTACCATAGAGGGGAATGACTCCCTCTTCCAATATTGATAAAAAGATATTATTCGTCGTTGGCTGCGATCTTGTAAATTCATCGTATACAAGTGTATATCCATTCTTTGCTGCTTCTAAAAGACGGCCGTCCCTCCAGGTTTCCGTTACGTTTTCATCCTTTTTGTAAACGGACCGTACATATTGGTCGACGACCTTTTTACTTGTGTATCCTGTAAAATCACCGATCAAATCGCGGTTATTCAGTTCATGATTACCATGAATGAGCATGACCGGCCGTTTTCGTTTTTTGGCTAGAGCGAGTGCAAGGGAGGTTTTCCCGGCTCCCGAAGGGCCTGTAAAGTGTATAGGGTAACCGGCTTTCAGATAATGAAGCGAGCGAGTCATCAACTCCTTCGTGTCATCATCCTGCACGATGGCCCTGCTGTCTTTTTTGATTGTGTTCCGTAAGACTGTCAAGCTGATTCCCCCTTAGCCGCCTGCCGTTACATTTCCTGTCCGATCGCACTTCTGTATCGGACTTCTAGCCGTTTGAACGACACGACTTCTTTGTCCTTATCAAGAAGTGCTTCATATGTGCCCAGCATTTCATCCTTGGCGTATTTCTTCATGTATTCTTTTTCTTCAATGACTTCTACAATAACCCGCCAGCCTTCTTCTTCCCTTACTTCCACGGAAGTGATCTTATGGACCGGCGCCACGTTTTCATTGAAGAAATCAGAAACATTACCCATGATCTCCTTGATTTTCATAAAGGCCTCCTTCGTCTGAAACATAAAAAAGGGAGAGGTGATTCGAATCGAATCACCTGGTGATCTAAATCGATCTCCTGTTTACTTTCCCCTAATGTTCAGCCATTAAATACTGAATTGTGAACTTCTCTCATTTTGTTGTGTGGCAAGGCCGTTCTCTTCCACATCATCACGAAGCAGTCCGACTGCCTCTGCATAACGCAACCAAGTATCGACACTTGCGATAACGACCCTCGCTTCAATTGTCAGGATCTCAATTCCGACCACTGATACGCGGGCGAAGGCATCGATGACGATCCCTTTATCCAAGATACGGTCAATAACCTCTGCTAAACTGGAACTGTCTGTTGTCTTTTGTATGGCCATGATTAAAAAATCTCCTTTCGTTGCTGTTACCTTGAACTGATTGTTTTGATGTCCGTCGATGATTTAATGTTGGTGGAGCTTTTGATATCAGTCGAACTCTTGATTTCCATCGAGCTCTTGATATCGTTGACTCCCTTAATATCAGAGACACCTTTCAGTTTGGTTTTGTCTTTATTTGATGAAGATATCTTATCCTGAAATTCTTCACCGGCTTCCTTGGCATTTCCAAGCTTCTCCCGTACATCCAGGAGAACTTCCTGTACTTTTTCTTTGGCTTCCTCGGCTTTTGTATGGACCTTATCTGCGTTTTTGTCCTTCGCTTTTTCAAGTTTCTCCGAAGCTTCGTTTGCTTTTGACTGAATACCGCCTTCAACTTTGTCCTGGACGCCTTCCACGAATTTTTCCTTAGCTTTTTCCTTTACCTTGTCCTTCACTTTTTCCTTGACTGGTTCAGGGGTGTGTTCGACGATTGTTTCAGCCACTTTGCCGGCTGCTTTTTTTGCTGCTGACTTACCCATGTCATTCCCCCTTCGGAAACGCCCAATTCAGTTGAACGGTTACTTTTTTGACTCCACAAGGCTGCTGAGCATTTCTTCAATGCGTTCCAAGCGCTCATTCAGATTCTTGTTTTCTTCTTTGATTTCCTCGATTTCATCGTTTTGATTTGAAGAGGAAGTTGGTTCTTGTTGTTCCTCTTCTTGCCCGCCTTCATCTTTTTTCTTACTGAAAGGCAATAAGCCGTTCTCGTACTTGCTTACATATCCTGCCGCTGTCTGTCTCAGGGTGATAAGCGCCTGCTCAGTGATGAATTCCTGTGCAGACCTGCGCAGTTCGTTCCCCGCCATACGTACGACTTCTGATTTACCGAGGCTGCCTGCGATCTTTTTGCTGGTGCCCGGGTGACTCAGAAGGCCGACACCTGCGCCGACAACCCCGCCAATGATGGCGTAATTGACGTTCACACCGGAGCGGCTGCCCTCATTTGATTCTGTCTGGTTGTTCTTGTCTTCTTGTTGCTGGTTCGTATTTTCTTCTTGATTTGATTTTTTCTGTTTTTCCTTTTCTGCCATTGAAGTTCATCCTCTTTTCTAAAACTTTTTTTATATGAGAATAATCAGCTCATACAGTTACACGTTAAATGCTGATTGTTTGTTTCGTTCATTATCCTGTTGCGGAAGTCCTTCTTCTTCGACCTCATCGCGGAGGAGGCCGACTGCTTCAGCATAGCGCAGCCAGGTATCGACTGATGCTATGACGACTCTTGCTTCGACTGTAAGAATTTCAATACCTACCAGTGAAACCCTGGCAAATGCATCGATTACGATCCCTTTGTCCAGAATCCTGTCGATTACTTCTGCGAGGCTGGAACTGTCCGTAGTCTTTTGAATACTCATCCTTTCACTCCTCTCTTAATGGAAGTTGTCTGGTTCTTCTTTTTCACATCCAGACGATGTCAAAGGTCAAATTCACAACGGTTTGTTATTCGGTTTAGTCGATGTTTACCTCGGTTATTGGGTCTTGAAACCTTGTGTGGATAATATTTGAAGTTAACTGGTATTTTTTATATTTGTTTCGGAAGATAGCGGCGTTCATGTAATAAACAGAGTTCAGGATTGACAAGGATTTTTTGATTTCGGGGTGTGGTAGGGAGTCAATTAAGACAAATTGATTACAGTTGGATGATTTTTGTTTCAGGGTGGATTTAATGAGCGGAGGTTGTATGAATCGGTTGAGGACTTTCTAACGATGCAGGTGATTTCCATGCAGGACTTCGCTTTGGGGCGGGCACTCGGGGAGCCTCCTCGTCCTGCACTTCAATCAACTGTTGGAATAAACGAGCTTCATGCAAAAACAGTGCATTATTTTATATAATCTCTATAAATAAAGAAGACTTTCTGGATTTTTCACCTTCTCATAAGAGGCTTTAGTGGATCGACTGCTGTAAAGCTATTCATTATTAATCGAAAATTTCGTTAAGCCAATTTATTCTATCGAAACGACCTTCTTATTATCTATAAAGCGCTATTATTATCGGTAAAACGTTATTATTATCGTTACATCCAGTTTCCATCAAACCTCCTCCGTTAATCAATGGTGATCACCCTTCAAAACAAAAATCCGGCGAACCACCGCCGGATCTGCAAATCACAATTTCCTTATACCTGCTGTCGATCAAGGATTTCCTTTAAAACAATCGCATGGTTATGCTCTTCTTCCTTCGCTCCGTAAATCAGGCTGACATCCTTCTTTTCTTCCTTCACGATCCTCTTCAGCTCTTCCAGGGCTTCTTGTTTGTCCTCATCATTATGAAGTTCGTCCTTGTATTTCTCTTTAAACTCATCAAACTTATCCGGGTCGTGGTCGAACCATTTTCGCAAATCGGGAGAAGGGGCCGCCTGTTTCATCCAGTGGTCGACCGCGAGTTCCTCTTTTGATTTTCCCCGCGGCCACAGTCTGTCAACGAGTATGCGGACTCCGTCACCGTCGGATTTTTCTTCGTATGCACGTTTGATTTTGACCGGCATCTCCATCACTCCTTTTCAGTATTTATACCCCTTGTCCCCGGCTCATAACAATTTCTGCATTTAATCTGCATACTCCCTGGGTATACAAGAGGCATAGACGAAGAAAACTTAGATATAGTGAGGTGGAAAAATGTCTGATTCGAATTATAAAAAAGACAGCATCACCCTGACCGGGGCAGTCGGTCTCGGCACCGGGGTGATGATCAGTGCAGGGATCTTCGCCCTGCTCGGACAGGTGGCAGAGCTTTCCGGCGCCTGGTTCCCGCTTATATTTATTGCCGGGGGAATTGTGACCGGCTTCAGTGCTTATTCCTATGTAAAAATGAGTAATCAATATCCCTCTGCCGGCGGGATCGGGATGTATTTGGTCAAGGCGTACGGAAAAGGGACGCTGACCGCATCCGCCGCGCTGCTGATGGCCTTTTCGATGGTCATCAACCAGAGTCTCGTGGCAAGGACATTCGGCACCTACACCCTTCAGCTGGTGGATGGAAAGCAGTCCGATTACCTCATTCCCTTATTGGGGGTCGGCTTATTGACGTTTGCCTTTCTGGTGAATATATCAGGAAACAGCTTCATCCAGACCTTCACGGGCATCGCTTCCCTTATTAAAATTGCAGGACTGGCCGTTTTCGCGATTGCCGGTTTATGGGTGGCCGGATTTGCTTTTGAACCTGCCGAAGGGGGAGCGAATCCGCCAGACCCTTCAATGGCAAGTTATATCGCTGCAGTGGCACTGACCATCCTCTCATTTAAAGGGTTCACCACAATCACCAACAGTGGTTCTGAAATCAAGAAGCCCAAGAAGAATGTAGGAAGGGCGATTACGATTTCCATCTTAATCAGTCTGGTCGTTTACCTGCTGCTCGCATGGGCTGTTTCGAGCAATCTTTCCTTAACCGAAATCATCAAAGCGAAGGATTATTCCCTTGCTGAAGCAGCCAGGCCGGCATTCGGCGATATGGGGCTGTGGTTTACGGTCGTTATCGCAATTATCGCGACGATCACCGGTATCATCGCCAGTGTATTCGCGGTTTCCCGCATGCTTGCCATGCTGACGGATATGAAATTGATCCCCCATAAACATTTCGGCATGCCTGGATCAATCCAAAAGCACACGCTGGTCTACACAATTGTAGCTGCGATGCTTCTGACGATCTTCTTTGATTTAAGCAGGATTGCATCCATGGGGGCGATCCTTTACCTTGTGATGGATATGATGGTCCACTGGGGCGTGTTCAAGCATCTCAGAAACAAAGTAAAGGCCAATCCGGCCATCGTCCTGACCGCCCTCGTGCTCGATGCCATCGTCCTTGCAGCCTTCATATGGGTAAAAGTTCAATCAGATTTGCTCGTTGTCGGTGTCTCCATCGTCTTTATGATCCTGATTTTTGTGGGAGAATACTTTTTCCTGAAGGATCGTGACCCCGAAGAAGATTCCGATATGGACCACGACCATTAAAAAAAGGCCCGTCCTTCACTACTTCAGAGCAGTGAGGAACGGGCCTTCCATGTTGATTTATCTATTTGTTCATCTGCGAAAGAAAGTCGCCGAGCAGGTCTTCCATGCTTTCTTCCTTCGGCTCTTCATCCTCTTCCGGCTGTCGTGATTTCATGGCACTTTCCCAATCAAAGCCGTCGAGGTCTTCATCAGTGGAATGAGATCTCTCTTCCACTTCCGGCTCCTGTCCATCCTCCCCGATGACCGAATCAAGCGACCATTCACGGGAAGAATCCTGGCTTGCAGCCGTTTCCTCCTGTTGATGGAACAGCACGTCATCCACATCCATTGCATTGCTGTTGAGAGGGGTAAGCAGGGAAGCGGTCCTGACAGGATTCGTCAATAACTGATAGACGATGCTGCCGAGCAGTGCCTCCGAGTGTTCATGCTTCAGCCAGTCGCGCTGGGATTTGTCCAGTGCCCTCGGCAGCGGTATGGTAATCGCTTCCCGCTGCTTCGAGACAGACTCATTGATCCCGTTTACGACAAGTTCTGCAATCTTACTCGAGAAATTCCGCTTCTCTGTTTCCTTGAGCTTCTGCAAATGCTTCAAAATATGATCCGGCGTATCGGAGGGGAGGCGGAACGTGATTGGCTGCCCCCTTGACATCCCCTTTTCTTTCATACAATCACCCTATTTGGTTTTCGCTAACTTTTTCTCGTCTTCTTTCTTTTGGTTCTGCTGTTGATTCTTTCTTGAGAAATCAGCGATTAGTTTGTAATACGCATTGGCCATCATCCAGATGCTTTCATTTTCGTCTTCGAAGAAGTCGATGTTATAGCCGTCCAGATTGTTATTGAGCGTCTTGATATATTCCTTAAGAACGCTGGATCCGCCGCCGATGAAGTAGCAGATTTCCGTCTGGGAATTCTTCTGCCACATATTGCGGAGGTGGCGGTACTGTTTCTTCGCAAGCTCGACAAGGATGCGGTCGACAATCTCATGAACGCTTGTACGGCTTCCTTTGACCATGATGTGATTGCGGTCATTTTTCTTCGTGATGATTTCAACGACATCTCGACGGCTGTCGAGTTCGATGCCGTATTTCGAACGGATTTCTTCACGGATCAATTCCAGTGATTCAGACACACCGAGATTGAAGCCCTGTGCTTTGTCATCATCCACTTTACGGTTCTTGATCACAGCGATATCAGTAGAAAGGCCGCCGATATCCTGGATGAGGATGCGCTTATCGATCAGATCCTTATTGATGATATTGCCGTTATTGTCCATCACAAGATTGATGAATGCCGCGAATCCTTCAGGATACACCTTCACTTCATCAAACTTGATATTCACCTTGATGCCCTGGTGGCGCGGTGTCACAAGGAATTCAACCTGATGGACAGATCCAAGCAGCTTCGAACGGTAGCCGACGTCTTTTCCTTCTTTTACTTCACGAAGGGGAAGACCCGTACCAAGTGTGTAATTTGCTTCTATGACATTATTATTCTTTTTGAATAGTGAATCCTGTTCAGCAGCATCAAGTGCCAATGAAGCAAACAGCATAACCAATGTTTGATCTTCTTCCGATTTACTGCTCCCCGGATCCAATTCAGTTGAGTTGTTGCTCTTCGTCGCCAGATTACCGACACGGTAAATTGCGTTATTATCCTGCAGGGCAGGGGAGTGGACGCGGATATGTATGCCATCTAGAGGGTCTTGCTTGTCCAGTTCCTCGATCCCGATAATCGGACGATCTTCAATGTCCCTAGCAATTACATTGGGGATATTCAGTTCACTGTCTAATTTTCCAAAAATACCTTTAAGGGAATCATTACCTACATCAATTGCAGCAATTCGAGAGTTCGTCAAAAAAATCATCCTTTCATATAGAAGTAAAAATTTATGAAAAATTTAAACTCTTAATCAAAGATTAAATCACTTCCGGCCTCCGGTCAATCCTACTTTCAACTCTATCACACAACTGTAATGTTCGACCTATTTGTATACATTTATGTATCGTTGTACACAATACTGTACACATACTGATATATCAACATGTGTACGCATTTGTATACTTGTATACATATTTGTCTACAATTGTGTACGAAAACGTATACAAGTATACATATTTGTAAACAACCATTATTTGGCTAAAATATAGGACAATGAGATTCTATTAAACTACCATTTTTCATGTTGTAAAATTTGGAATCTGTGTAGAAATCGGCTGTTTATGAAAAAGCAAACGGGGAAATAGGTCTGAAAGAAAACAAATGAGTGAAAAACAGAGGATCAAATCAAGGGAATAAAATAAATAGATGAGGATGATGAGCAATGAATGGACGATTAAATTATTTTCCAACGGATTATGAACAATCGAGGAACACATTCCGCAAGCACTTTCAAAAAATCAAAGAAAGGTGGCCGGATGCGGAACTGACGACCACTTCAATAGGGAAAGAAGAAGACAATACCATCGATATGATTGCTGCCGATGCGAAAGAAACAAATCAGCAGGTATTATTCTTCACGTCAGGTGAACATGGAATAGAAGGCTATGCAGGTGCTGCCATGATCCATCTGTTTACAGAAGAATACTTGGACCGCGTGGACCCGAATACGACGGGCATCTGTTTTATACATGCCCTTAACCCTTGGGGGATGAGAAACTTCAGGCGGGTGACCGAAAATAATGTCGATTTGAATCGAAATTACTTGTATAACCGTTCTTCAGTGCCTGAAGATGTGAATGAGTATTACGAAAGAGAAAGTGAGTTATTCCTTCCCCACGGGAAGATCAAGGACTTATCAAAAGAAAAGATGAAACTGCAGGCGCAGCTGGTCAAGGCCCTTGCCGAAGAAGGCTACAGCGCCATCAAGGAAGCGAAAGGGATGGGGCAGTTCCAGTTTGAGCGCGGGGTTTATTATGGTGGCGAAAAAGAGGAAGAAACGGCCGTATTCCTGAAAAAGATACAAAACAAACTATTATCCGACTATTCACGTGTCATCCATATGGACTGGCATACAGCACTTGGCCCGTCCAATGAGATCACAATGGTCGTTTCATCGGAAGATAAACGGGAAGAAGAGGAACTAAAAACAAAATTCGACCTGCGTAACATCCAAAAATTCACACCTGAGAAAGTAAAAGGTGATTCCACCAACCACTTTCACAAACTGAAGAACGAGCAGTACCCATCCACCTATTTATTTTCCGCCCTATTCGAATTCGGTACATTCGGTACAGGGAAGAAAGCGGAACTCAGGGAATTCATGACCATCGTCCTTGAGAACCGCCTTTACTGGGAAGGTGCTGAAAAGCAGGAGGACCGGGAATGGATCCTCTCTGAGTTCAGGGAAATGTTCTATCCCCTGAACGATGACTGGAAGAAGTCCGTCCTTGCTGAAGGAAGACTCGGCATGGAAGCTGTACTGGGCGAAGAAGGAATTTTAACCTCAACCTGAATACTGAACTTATCCTGAAACCAATCTGCAAAAGCTCCCTCGGCAGCATACGCCGGCGGGAGCTTTTTTCAGTAACCTGACCATTGCCTCTTGTCACTCTTATGCTGACTTCCTTTGCTTCCTCCCCTCTTCCACTTCCCAATTCACCAGTTTTTCGAGCGCTATTGATACAAGAACACCGACGATGAATCCATTGGAGATGATCGGCTGGACGAAAATGGGCAGGCTTGTGAATAAAGCCGGGTCCATGTTCATGATGGATACCCCGATGAGCACAGGGGCCGCGATTCGATAAATCGTCACAGAATCGAACACGGTTCCCCGCAGGCTCTTGAGTGACGTGCCGAACAGCTGCAGATAGGCGGTGAACAGGACAGCGTTTCCTACTGTGACGGGCAGAGTGGCCAGTACGCCCCCCAGGAACGGTACGATCCCCAAAAGGGACATAAGGGCACCCCCGATAAGGAACGGCCTTATTTGGAGGATCCTCGTGCTTTCCAGGAAGCCGATCGACGAAGCGAAAGGGGCATAGGAAACCAGTCCGGACAAAGCCCCGACAATCGAGTAGATGCCGGACAATAAATATGAGCTCGTATACCTTTTCCCGCTGGGCTTTTCACCGTAGAGCTGCGCTGCAGCCTGAACGGATGCCAGCGTATTGCTGAGGTTCATCAAGCTTGCCAGGAACGTGATGAAAATGATGCCCATATTCAGGTTGGGCGCACCAAATGGGAACAAAATAAAAAAAGAACTCCCCGCTGCCGCACTTGCCGGCGTATCTGAGGGAAATAAAAGAAGATAGCCGATCCAGCCCGCTACCATCCCGATCAGAATTGAAAAATTGCTTAGGAGGGGCGTCCCTTTTATTTTCAACAGACTGACCAATACAGCAACCGATATGGAAAAGAGACTTGCTGGCAGGATTAATTGACCATCTTCGGAAATGCTCAACATCCCTTTAAAAAAGATCAGGATCAGCTGAAAGGTCAACAGGAATAGATAGACGCTCATGACCATCGGCGTAAAAATCCGAGGTATCAGAGACAGCAGCCCAAGTGCCCACAGCACAATGACCGCTGCCCCGGCCAGGAGCATACCGGTGGCGATCCCGCCCCCGACAGAAGGGAGACTCATCCCAAGGGCCGGTGCGGCGGCGCAAAGATTGAGCACGACTCCCCACATGACCCCTGAATGTCCTTCCATCAGCGGATATTTATGTCCGATCAGCCCTTGCAGCATGCAGGCAATCCCTGTGAAAATGAGGGAACTCCGGAGGATCACGGCGATTTCATGGGAAGGCAGCTCGAATGCCATCCCGACTGAAATCGGCACGACCACTGTATTGGCAAAAATAAAAAACAGCCATTGGACGGCTGAAAAAGCCGCTTCGGCAGTTGATAACTTTTTCATATAAAGCCCTCCTGAACCTCTTACTCTAAGAAATACTTATTATAATAAGTATTCTACGAAACCCTTCGGAATCCTATTTAGACTCACTAACTTTTCAAAATCATCCAGAAAAAACTGGCCCGCACAAAATAAAAAGACACCCGAAATCATTCCGAGGTGTCTCCCTGTTAAGTCTGAGGCGGCTCTTCCATCCATCCGTGCTTGATCATGATCTTCGCTCCGTCATGGGCATATGCGAAGATATCCTGCATGATGATGACCATTTTTGCAGGAAGGTCATTCCTGAGGCTGAATGCCGTCCCGATCGAACCGCTTCCTACCGAAAAGCTGCAGAACAGGCTCACACAGTACATCATCAATTTATCCGAAAACGGCGCTGTGGTGGATTCCGTCACGTTGCCATTTGACGCGATGGGAACCTGAAGCTTGCTTTCAAGCATCTTTTTACTCAGGTCATGAACGATATCCTTGGCGATTTGGCTGCCTCTTTCAAAAAATTTGCGCGCGTCTTTCTCATGTGCGACCTGTGCAAACCCATCGATCATGATGCTCCCCGCTACATTCGCTTCCACCCCATGATACAAATTGGCCACTTCCACCATGTTCAAGTGTCTGGATTTCGACATAGGGGTGATACCGCCTAAATAACTTGTATCTTTTATGAATCCAACCGATTTTGGCATCGGAACGAACGGTGGGCGTGTAAGCTGCCCTTTTTCCAGGAGATAGTTTGTGCAGATGGCATAATACTTCTGGGTGATGGCGGTCAGTGTCTGGAACATCTCGATCACGTCTTCACGGTAGGACATCGTGATACTCAGCGTATGCATCCCCATACTGATTTCCTTGATCATCCGGACAAGCGTGATATCGAACCCGTTTTCATAAAGCTTTGGGGCGTCAAGATGAACGTCCTCCTCCGTAAAGCCGATCGGCACCGAAGCACCTTCCTCTTGAAACATCGTCTTTATTTTATGAGGATATACATTGGTTTCTTCATGCAGATCTTCCATGATCGTTTTTGCCTTTGCATCGTCCGCATGTTTGATCAGATATTCAAGCATCCTTAGGAACATCGTCTTTTGCTGGTATGTAGTCCACAAGACAGCTATTTCTGACGAAGATAAAGCTGGTTTGTCGGGCATGGTCTTTTCCTCCATACAATTTATCGTGGTGCTGCCGGTTAATAGTAGTATGGACCTTATGGAAAATGTCATTCATCTTTGGCATTTGACACAATTAAAAAACTCCCGCCTGCAGCAGACGGGAGGATTGATGGAATTATTGGGCAGTATAACCGCCGTCGATAACGATCGCCTGGCCGGTCACACTCTTTGCTTTTTCACTGGAAAGGAACATTGCGTAGTCGGCAATTTCGCTGACATCCAGAAGGCGCTGCTGAGGAACAAGCGGGTAGATGACCTCTTCCAATACTTTTTCCAAAGGCACCCCTCTTGTTTCTGAGATATCCTTCAATTGTCCACGTACAAGCGGGGTATCTACATAACCCGGGCAAAGGGCATTTACTGTCACTCCGTGCGCCGCGCTTTCAAGGGCAGCGACCTTCGTCAGACCGATCACCCCGTGCTTCGCGCTGTTATAAGCCGCTTTGCCGGCAAAACCGATCAGTCCGTTGATGGATGCCACATTGATGATGCGGCCGAAGCCTTGTTCCTTCATGATAGGGAAGGCATATTTTGTAGCGATGAACGGTGCTGTCAGCATGATTTTCTGCATCAGTTCGAATTTGGCTGTCGGGAAATCCTCGATCGGGGATACATGCTGAAGTCCCGCATTGTTGATGAGGACATCGACGCGTCCGTATTTTTCACGTGCTGCTTCGATCATGTTTTTGATGTCATCTTCGCTGGTGACATCTGCTTTTAGTCCGATTGCTTCGAAGCCAAGGTCGCGGAGACCCTTTGCAGCTGTTTCCACGCCTTCCGTGTTCAAGTCTGTGAGCACGACCTTGCTTCCGTTTTCCGCGAATGTTTTACCGATTTCATATCCAATCCCACTTGCAGAACCTGTAATGACAACGACTTTATTTTCAACCATTGTGAACACTCCTTTTAATACCGCTGTTGGTTTCCGTGCAAGACTTCGCTTTCCGCGGGTAGCCCGTGAGCCTCCTCGGCGCTTACGCTCCTGCGGGGTCTCACATAAGCTACTCTTCCCGCAGGAGTCTTCGTCTTGCACTCCAACCAACAGCTGGCAACGATTATTACATTACTTAACTTTAGGACAAAATTTGATTAATTAAATTGATTACACATTCAATACAATTTCCCGTCGAACCAGAATTTTTTTAAATAATACCGATAGTAGCCATGATGATACCGGCGATCATGGCGATGGTCGGGATGACGAGGCCTACCATGAAGACGTCTTTGTAGCAGTCTTTGTGCGATACTTTTGTGACGGCGAGCAGGGTCAGCAGCGCACCGTTATGCGGCAGGATCGATGCCCCTGAAGCAATGGCTGCCATGCGGTGAAAGGCCTCCGGGTTCATTCCCGTTGACTGCGCCAGATTGGCGTATGTGTCTCCGAGTGCCTGAAGCGCAATTCCCATCCCGCCGGATGCCGAACCGGTGATCATCGCCAGGATCTGGACGATCAGAGACTCTGACACAAGCGGGTTGCTTGATACGCCGAGCATGATGCCGGTGATGTCCTTGAATTCCGGTACGCTTGTGACCACGGCGCCGAAGCCGACGGCCGCACTCGTATTGATGATCGCCATGACGGAACCCTTTGCCCCTTCATTGATTGAAGGGATGAATTTTTTGTACTGCCCTATGTTGATGAGCAGGATTGCAGCAATCCCGGCAAGCAGCGAGGGAAGCGGATCGATTTTGATCCCGTTCAGCAGGATGACGACCAACAGAAGTGGTGCGAGGGAAAAGATCCAGTTCGGAAGCCTGGTCTCGTTATCGTCTTCCTCTTTTTCACCTTTCAGCTCTTTGAATGTATCCCCTGCAGCCGACATTTTCTTCTCTCGGTAAGAGAGCCAAAAATAGCCTCCGACGGCCATGATCAGGGTGGCCGCAATCCCCATGAAGGAGCCGGCCATCGGATCTGTGCCGAAAGTGGGCATCGGGATCAGATTCTGGATCTGCGGCGTGCCCGGTACGGCCGTCATCGTAAACGTGAAGGCCCCGAGCACAATCGTCGGGGCGATCAGCTTCCGTGAGATATTTGCTTTTTTAAATAATGCGACGGCGATCGGATAAATGGCGAAAACGACCACAAAAAGACTGACGCCCCCGTAGGTCAGGATGGCCGCTGCCGCCAGCACGCCAAGGATGGCGCGCTTCTCCCCGATCATTTTCGTGATTTGCAATGCGACTGATTTAGCCGCTCCCGTATCCTCCATCAGCTTTCCGAATACCGCGCCGAGCAGGAATATCGGAAACCATTTTTTCGCGAAGTCCACAAAGCCGGACATATACGTATTCGTGTAGGCATCCATGAGATCAAGGCCGCTCAGGAGGGCCACAATCCCGGATACGACAGGAGCGATCCAGATGATGGACCAGCCCAGATAGGCAAATACCATCAGCAGGATCAATCCGATACTGATACTTAACAATCTATTCCCTTCTTCCCATTAAAAAGAGAGAGTGCGCTTTCATCAATCGCGTCTCCCTTTCAGTTGTCTGTTTTTTTCACGTCTGTGATTTTACTCCTGCATAATAAATAAGTAAAATGAATTGTTGGAATAAGTATTATGCAAAAAAGTTATATGTAGAAAGGATGTTAAACCATGGATATCCGCCAACTCACCTACTTTCATGAAGTAGCCAAGCATAAAAGTTTCACGAAGGCCTCACAGGTGCTGCATGTTTCCCAGCCATCCCTGAGCAAAATGGTGAAGAGTCTTGAAGAGGAACTCCAGGTCGCCCTCATCGACCGCTCTTCCCGCCAGATCGAACTGACGGAGGCAGGCAGCATCGTGTTTGAGCAGGGGCAGATGATCCTCGAATCCGTGAATCACCTGTCTACCCACCTCTATGACCTGATGAACCTGAAGCGCGGGAAAATCAAAGTCGGAATCCCGCCGCTCATCGGCTTTCTATTTTTCCCGGCGATCATCCGGACGTTCAAGAGTGCGTATCCGGACATCGAAATTGAGCTGATTGAAGAAGGAGCGAATAAGATCGAGGAAATGGTCGGGGACGGGCTGCTCGACTTGGGAATCGTCGTACTGCCAATGGATGATGAGATCTTTGATATCACACCGTTCGTTTCAGAAAAAATGATGCTCTTCGTCCATGCTTCCCATCCTTTTGCGGTGAAGGAACAAGTTGAAATGAACGAACTCGAATCAGAATCATTCATCCTTTTCAGCGAAGACTTCGCCCTGCACGGCAGGATTATAGAGGAGTGCCAGAATGCCGGGTTCTATCCGCATATTTCATATGAAAGCTCCCAGTGGGATTTCATTTCCGGGATGATCGGGGAGAACCTGGGCGTCTCAATTTTTCCGCAGTCGATTAAGAATAAAGTGAATCAGGACCAGGTCAAGGCCATTCCGATCTCTAATCCGTCTATCCCCTGGGATCTGGGAATCATCACGAAAAAAGGAAGATATGTGTCCCATGCCGCGGAAGAATTCATTAAGATGCTGAAGGATTTCAATCATTAATTATTCAATGAGTGCATAGTTTAAATAATTAATATGTATTTTACGCATAAACAAACGTCATTTATAGTTAACCCTGTACTCACAACACAGGAGGTAACCACTTATGAATGACAAGCGTTATGAACACGGCATGGAAAAATTAATGGAATATACAGTGAAGGATAGGGAGAATGCTTCAACACATTTGAAGATTGCAGACGATTTGCAGGACATCGCTCCTGATGTCGCAAAATACATCATCGAGTTTGCTTACGGTAATATTTATACGAGGGATGGCCTGAGCAATAAACAACGAGCGCTCGTCACGATCTCATCCCTTGTCACGCAGGGGACGGAGCCTCAATTGGAACTGCACCTGAACACAGGGCTGACTGCAGGACTCACGCAGAAGGAAATCGTCGAGGCGATCACCCAGCTCATCCCATACACAGGATTCCCGCGTGTTCTGAATGCTTTGAAGGTCGCGAAGAAGGTGTTTTCCATCAGGGCGGGTGAAGAAACGGCATAATGTTTGAGCGGCGCAGGGGCTTCCTCTGCGTCATTCATTATTGCTCGCTTGCGACGGTCATCAGTTAATACCCCACAATGTATTTGAG
Source organism: [Bacillus] enclensis (assembly GCF_001456935.1). Classification (GTDB taxonomy): domain Bacteria; phylum Bacillota; class Bacilli; order Bacillales; family Bacillaceae_B; genus Rossellomorea; species Rossellomorea enclensis. The sequence continues at coordinate 21,035 of NZ_KQ758495.1, forward strand.
GTATTATGTTTAGCAAAATTTGTCGAAAAATCGCCAGTTCGCTCATAAGTCTGTGTATTTCGCCCTTATATTGAAAATTCCGCCCTTAAACGAAAAGACTTCGCTCTTAAATCAAAAATCCCGCCCATAAATCCGGCCCTATACCCCCGGCCCCCACTCCAAATCACCCTAAAAAACACCTGCCAACAGTCGTAAGCCCCGGCGGGAATCAAGCTATCTCTCCACAAATCACAAAAAAGCCCACTTCATTATCCAAAGTGAGCTTCAACATGCACAACTATCCAACTTGATCACCAACTCTGCTGTCAAATTGAGCTCTCTTCGAAGAGCACCTGAATCTGCTCCTCCATCAAAGCGAGCTCAACCCGACCACGATCTCTTTCTTCGTCTCTTCATCCACATAGTGCTTCTGACCGAAAACCTTATGCTTCTTCGAACGGATCGTCGGCAGGATCTCCCGGTACAGATAGGCTGCACCCCTAACCGGAATACGGGAAGAAAGCGGGTATTCCTTCATCGTTTTGAACGCTTCCGCGTATAGGCTCTCAGCTTCCGAAGCAATCTCTTCCCAGAGGCTGATGAAGGAGTCATCGACGACGCCTGCCCTCAGCATACATTCCGTCACGCCGTGCTTCCTCATCAGCTCCTGAGGAAGATATATCCGGTCGCGGTCCAGGTCCTCGCTGATATCCCGCAGGATATTCGTGAGCTGCATGGCAAGTCCGAGCGAGATACCGCCATCCTTCAGCACATCCGTCTTACCCGGAGCAAGGATCGGCAGCAGCATCAGGCCGACCGTGCTTGCGACATGATAGGAGTAGTCCAGCAGGTCATCAAGCGTTTCATAGCGATTGATCGTCAAATCCATCTCCTGACCCTTGATGAGGTCATGGAAAGCCCGGGCGTCCATCTCGTAGCGGCCGAATACATCATCGAGGGCAAGCCACGACGGATTCTCCGCATCATACTCCCCTTTTAAAAACTGATCAAATTCCGCTTTGAACAGGACCAGTTCCGCTTCCGGGTTCCTGCCTTCGTCCACGATGTCGTCGACCCTGCGACAGAAGGAATAGACGGCCCACACGGCGTTACGTTCATCTTTCGGCAGCAGGGAAAAGGCTTTGTAAAAGGTTTTGCTGTGATGCTTTATGACGACTTCACATTGTTTATACGCTTCTTTTACACTACACATGAACATTCACTCCTTTTATCGCGGGATCTTTCTGATCGCTTAAAAGCTGATCGGCCATCAGTTTCGCCCCCTGCATGACAAGCGGGATGCCGCCGCCCGGGTGGATCGATGCGCCGACTGCGTAGAGATTGTCGATATGATACGGCTTGACCTGGGGCCTGAATACGCCGGACTGGAAGAGGGTCGGTGCAACTCCGAAGCTTCCGCCCTTATGGAGACCGAATCTCTCTGCATCAAGCGGCGTCCGGATTTCCATCCATTCGACCGCATCGCGGAGACCCGGAAAGGCCCTTTCTTCCAGACGGTCGATGAGCCCGTCGATCCACTCCTGCTGACTTTCCCAGTCAATATCCGTACCAGATGGAACCGGGACAAGTGCGTAGAGGACGCCTTTCCCCTCAGGTGCCAGGCTGTCATCGATCTTCGACGGATGGAACGTATAAATCGCCGGATCATCCGGGATTTTTTTGTCATCGAACACATCCTTCATATGACGGGAAAAATCCTCTCCCATGAGATAGTGATGGACGTTCGCGTCTTCATATACTTTATTCAGTCCAAAATAAAGGAGAACGCAGCCGGATGAAGGTTCGTATTTCCTCGTCTGCTTCCGCTTCACCAGCGGGTCGACAGCCGGGAAGTCCCCATTGAAAACAACAGAATCATAGGACGTGGTACCGCCCTCGGTCCGAATGCCCGTCACCCTGCTGCCCTCTTTTACAATCTCTTTGATTTCAGTGTTCAGATGGATGATTACATTCCGCCTCCGCAGCTCTTCTTCAAGGATCGGGACGAGGCTTGCATATCCGCCTTTCAGGTAGTGGATGCCGAATTGGTGTTCAGCAAAGGATACCAGTGAATACATCGCAGGCGACTTGAACGGGTTCCCGCCGATGTAAAGGGACTGGAGGGCGTAGACCGCCTGCAGCCGTTCGTCCCTGAAATAGCGGGACATCAAGGAATGGATGGATTGATAGGGTTTCAGTTTCAGAAGCTTCTTGAGGTTGGCCGGTTTCCAGAAATCGAGCGGATTCACGAATGACTCCTCAAGGAATGCTTCCCTTCCGATTTCGAACCGTTCATTTCCTTCTTGTAAAAATCGAAGATATCCATCAATCTCGCCAGGAAATACCCGCTCCACTTCTTCAAGATGCCGTTCGTGATCGGGGTATTTCGTGAACGAGAGACCGTCGGGAAACTCGAGGGAATAGAACGGATCACATGGGATCAGTTCGTATCGGTCCCGGGAAATACCCGCTTCTTCCAGTAGGGCACGGAACATGTCGGGAAGGAGGACGATCGTCGGTCCCTGGTCGATCCGGAAACCGTCGCGTTCAACGAACGTCAATCTGCCCCCGAGATAGGATTCTTTTTCATAAAGGGTCACGTCCACACCCTGTTTCGATAAGAGCAGGGCGCTCATCAGACCGCCGACGCCGCCTCCGATTATGGCTGTATTCATTTACAATCCCTCCACAACGGGAAGAGGCGATACAGGGATCGAATCCTGCATATCCTGTTCCAGGATGCCGTTGGCTGTGATCCGGGCCGATTCAAGGATGGTCGGCAGTCCGCTGCCCGGATGGGTCCCGCCGCCGACGAGCCAGCAGCACTCCAGTTCTTCAAAGCGGTTATGAGGCCTGAACACCATCATCTGCGACAGCTGATGCCCCAGATTGAATGTGGCTCCCTGATAGACAAATAAATCTTGTTCCCAGTTCTTTGGCGTGATCATTTTCTCCACCTCTATGTGAGCTTCAAGATTTTTGATTCCAGTCTTTTCTTCTACCGTCTTCAGGATGAGTTCACGGAATGTATCTTTTTCCCGTTCCCAGTCGATGCCGCTGAAGTTATTCGGCACCGGCGCCAGTATATAGAGTGCGGACTTCCCTTCAGGCGCAAGTGTCGGGTCGGTCACACTTGCATTTTGGATGTAAAGGGAGGAATCTTCAGACAGGATTTTCTCCTTCGTGATTTCCTCGACGTTCTTTTTGTAGTCTTTTGAAAAAGCGATCGTATGATGGGGCAGCTCTTCATAAATCGTGTCGAGACCAAGATACAGCATGAAGGTCGAGCACGAATATTTCTTCTTCGCGAGCTTTTTAGGCGAGTACTTCTTCAGCTGCTTCCCCTCGACGAGTTTTGTCATCGCATGGGCGAAATCGCTGTTGATGATGACCTCATCCGCCTCCACGCTCCGGCCGTCTTCAAGGTGGACTCCCTTTACCTTTTTCCCTTCGATCCACAGGCTCTTCACCCCGCAGCCGGTGTGGATCTTCCCCCCGTGTTCCTCCGTCACACGCGCCATCGCCTTTGAAAGCTGATTCACGCCGCCGATCGGGTGGAAGACACCATAGGCATGTTCCATATAGGAGAGGATCGAGAAGGCACCGGGGCATTCCCACGGCGACATGCCGAGATATTTTGACTGGAATGTGAAGGCGAGCTTCAGTTCCTCTTCGGTAAAATAACGCGACAGCACATCGTAGAGGGAGCGTCCGAGTTCAAGTTCCGGGAGTGCCTGGAGCACCTTGGGCTGAAAGTAATGCATGAAGCGGTCCATCTTCGACTGCAGGACCGGAGAGAGCGCCTCCATCTTCTTCGCGGTTTCCTTCATGAAGCGTTCATACCCTTCGCCGTTGCCAGGATAATGGGTTTCGATTTCCTGTTTCATGCGCTCCCGGTCCCGTGACATGACGACTCTGCGGTTATCGAAGATCAATTCGTACATGGACTTGAGTTCGACCGCCTCCATGTAATCCGCCGCTTTCCGGTCCGCAGCGGAGAATAATTCTTCGACAATATGAAACATTGAAAGAAACGTCGGTCCCATATCGAACTTGAAATCTCCCAGCCGGATCTCGGCATTGCGGCCGCCGACATACTCCTGCTTTTCAAACACATTCACATCATATCCCCTGGCTGACAGAAGCATTGAAGCCGCCAAGCCGCCGGGACCTGCGCCAACAACGATGATCCGCTTTTTCATTCACAAGACCTCCCAGTCGTACAAAAGTTATACAATCATTATACATAGGTTGAAATTTAATTGCCACTCATAACCTCCTGCAAAATGTGCAAAGAGAGGTAAAACCTTGTGAAAAAGGCGTTATACCAGTAAAAAACTGCTAATTAATTTTTATAAACTTCCGCCATCGACCTCGTTCTCTCCAGCGTTTATCGTCCTTCCTTAATACGTTAATACGATAAAGCACCTGTCTAAAAAAAACCTGACCGGGCTTTCGGTGATCGGTCAGGTTTTCTCATCAAACTATCGTTTTCATCTCACGGATGACCCTCGAAACCTCAAAGTCATCTTTCATCGCTTCGATCGGCCACCACTTTACTTCTTGCAGCATTTGTTCATCCATTGCACATTCGGGATCAATCCCGAGCTGCAGGACATCGGCACCCGTGATGTCAGCAGAAAAAACGCGGCTTTCTCCCATGCTGTAATCGTAGCTGAACAAGTGTCTTCCTGCCTTCACGGTAAGGTTTGTCTCTTCCTTCACTTCCCTCACAACAGCCTCTTCAAAGCTTTCTCCTTCTTCCAGACCGCCGCCGGGAAGCGACCACCAAACCCTGCCGTCCCGCTGCATTTTCACCATGAGGATGTGATTGTCTTTGATGATGGCGGCGCTCGCCCTTGCGCGGTTTTGCTTGATGAGATCTTCGCACATCATGCCATAGACTTCCTCAATTGTATAATTCTCCGCGCACCTCAATCTTTCCTCCGCCACCCAATCCCTTGCGAGGCGGATTGCCCTGGGATAATCTTCCTCCATCCCTTTATGAACCGGATGTGCCTTTGGGTCATCAACCGAGAAATCATAATAATATCCGAGCAGGATCGCAAGGTATTCAAGCGGCGGGAACGGTCCCTCTACCTTGATTGGCTTTCGGCTCAAATAAGGCGTCGAATCCTTGAGGTTCGTGCTCCCCCCATATTTATCTTTTGCCGCGAACTTCAGATTGCGGATCCCGCTCATATAGAAGGCACCGAAACAGAGCGGACAAGGTTCAAGCGTTGAATACAAGGTGTACTCGCTTACGTCAGTATGTATTCGATTATCAAGTTCCAGTAGGGCATTCACTTCAGCATGAGCAATCTCATTATAGAAAACGGATGAACCCGACGTCTGCTTCTTCGTCGAGCTTTTCCCTCTCGAAACGATTTCCCCTTTTTCATTCACCACAATGGCCCCGATCGGCCTCGAACCCTCCAGAAAAGACTCCCATGCCGTCTCGAAGGATTGCTGCCACAAGTAAGGTATTTCCGACCATTTCATTTCCCCCAGCCCCTTTTTTATTCTATCTTACCATAATGATTTGAATTTTTTGGTAAAAGAAAAAGGATGAACTTCACACAATTCATCCTAATCCGTTTTATTCTTTTGTTTATTCTTATTGATCGACCTTTTTCTGATGTACAGCCACATCACAATGTATGTGGCAAACAGCAAAAGTAAAAAGACCGGCACGGAAAAAATGTCTTGTATCAGCATATCAGCACACCCCTGTTTATTTTAAACTTTCCATAGGGAACGGGAACAACAGATAAAATACAATCGCAAGAAGGATTGACACGCCGATGGCCCGCAGTGGATTCCGGTAATGCAAATACAGTACACTGAACAATACAAGGTTCAGCGGGATGTTCCACCAGCCGTTCCAGCCGTGGTCGTATACAAACATGCCCTTATGAGAGAAAAGGAACTCAATGACTGTATAGAAAGCGGTCCATATCAAAATATAGATAATCTGTCCGCTTCTTTTCACAGGGAATCTCTGAAGATAAATGATCAGTCCAACAGGACAGATAAAAAAAGTGAACGCAAAATTGATGATTGTGTGATTCAGCCATTCGGCCGTCACGCCCCTGAAAGCCCAGAGGGTATGATTGAAATAAAAATAGTTATAAAGAAAGTTGATCAGCATGAAAAACAACAGCGTCGGATACTGTTTCCGCCACTGTGACCAGTCGACGAATTTATACGCGAACAGGATCCACACCACGATTACAAGCAGCAAATACATCAGCACACACCTACTTATCATTACTACCAACATGATTGACTGGTTTTTTATCTTTTATACTTTTACTATTAAAATGAAGCATTTACGAGGAGGAATCTTTGTGAAAATCGCCATCATCGGCCTGGGGGATATCGCAAAAAAAGCATACCTGCCTGTCCTGTCGGAAAAAGAAGGAATCGAACTTGTCCTCTGTACACGGAACGCCGACACGCTGGACAAGCTCTCACGCAAGTACCGGATTGAGGAAAAAGTCCAATCGGTGAATGACCTGTTCGACAGGGAGATCGACGCCGCTTTTATCAGCACGGCAACGGAAGCCCATTTTGAAATGGCGGAGAAGCTTCTTCAAAACGGGATCCATGTGTACATAGACAAACCGATTTCCATGACGTTAGAGGAAACCGAAAGGATCGTGGGGCTTGCAAAGGAACAGAACAAAATTGCGATGGTCGGCTTCAACCGCCGCTTCATCCCGCGTGTGAACGAGCTGAAGGACCACGGTAAACCAAGCTTGATCCTGATGCAGAAGAACCGGTTCGCCTTCCCTGAACAAGTCAGGAGATTCGTAGTGGAAGACTTTATCCACGTCATCGACACGCTCCGCTTCCTGATGGACACGGACGTCCGCGATGTCAAAGTCGAATACCTGAAAGAAGGCAGACAGCTCCATCACCTCGTCGTCCAGCTGCTCGGCGACGGCTGCACGGCCATCGGCATCATGAACCGGAACGGCGGCGTGACCGAAGAAACGATCGAATACCATGCCGGCCACCACAAATATGTCGTCGACAGCCTCGTTGAAACGACACATTACCATAACAAAGAAACGAGCATCACGAAGTTCGGCGACTGGGAACCGACCCTGTATAAGCGCGGATTCTACCAGCTGTGCGACCACTTCCTGGAGTGCGTGTCGACAGGTGAGACGCCGGACCCGTCGATCAACGATTCACTCGTCACGCATGAGATCTGTGAGCGGATTGTGAAATCCATCGACGAACAAGCTTAAAACGTATAAAAAGTGTCTGCGAAATATCGCAGACACTTTTTTGATATACGATGTTCAACTCTCCGGCATGATCCAGACAATCTCACAAATCCGTACAAAGAAGGAAGAATCATGATCCCGGACCACCGCATGATCAGGCTTTGCATCAACCAGCGTGCCGCTTACAGATCCCCGTGACGTATCAATGACCACCCTCTTCCCGATCAGGCTTTTTAATGCAGCGTAAACATAAGGCTCCACTACAACCACCTGCATGGGTCCGTTCGAAGCTGCCTGCGGGTTATTCCGATATGGATACATGCTGTACATTTGCCAACCTCCAAGCTGAAAAATTCCACCTCTAATATGTATGTACCGGTATGCATGGCCCATTCCAGCACGTTTCGCTTTGCTCTTTGCATTGGACTTCGGCGTGCAGGCCAGGGGAGGGAGCAGGCGGTTTACGGAGCCATAAACCATTGTGGCTGCCGCCTTTTTCAATTTGACGATATCCCACTATGTTCGATAATAAATGGGCGGAATCGTTGATATCATAACGTTTGTGAAAATAGCCTCAACGGATTTGATAAAAGATTGTCTGTTTTTGATAATAAAATCTTTGTTTTCGATAATAAATTTTGAATTATTGAAAATAAAACTTTCATTTTCGATAATATCCTGTCCGGACTCCTTCCAGAAACCACTCTTCACCCCAAAACGATGCTTTAGACAGGACCCCGCCCGTTAAAATAGTCAAAAAGTCACCAAACAAGCCCAATTCCCACCTGAAAACGACCGAAAATCCAAGAAAACGGACAATTCGCCCGCCCCGCATCTACACGACTACAGCCCCGGACGCCAAAACATGGTTGCGCCCATCCTACGAAAACGTTTACCATGGTAAAGTGCTAATATTCTAAATTTTACACACATATCTGCTGCCGGCGTCCAATCCAAACCAAAAAATCTCTTTTCAAATCATGGATTCCATTGAGAGCAGCACATCCAAAAGGGCGTACATAAAAATGCAGACGCTTACACTCACATCAAGAAAGGAGCAGCACTATGTCATTAGAAGTGAACACAACGCCTCCAAAAGCACCAACATCCTTTAAAAAACGGGCCGCCCTGATCGGTCCGGGATTCGTGGCCGCAGCCACAGGGGTCGGGACGGGGGATCTGGTCGCCGCCCTGGTCGCGGGGGCCAGTTTCGGTCTCGTATTTGTCTGGGCGATCGTCGTCGGGTCGATCCTCAAGCATTTCCTTAACGAAGGGGTCGGGCGCTGGCATCTCGCCACCGGGAAAACGATCCTCGAAGGCTGGCAGGAGATGGGGAAATGGGCGACCGGCTACTTTGGCGTATATGCCGTCATCTGGGGGTTCGTCTACGGTGCGGCGGCCGCTTCTGCCTGTGCTCTAGCCATGACTTCGATGTTCCCGGTCATGCCGTTCTGGGCGTGGGCCGTCATCCATGCAATCGCCGGCTTCCTGCTCGTATGGACGGGCCGTTATCTGCTGTTCGAAAAAGTCATGATGGTCCTGATCGGCATCATGTTCGTGACAGTCGTCGGATCTGCCCTCTTGTTCCTGCCGAATCTCGGTGATTTCCTGACAGGCTTCGTGCCGAGAATCCCCGACGGTTCATTCCTGCTTGCCCTCGGCCTCGTAGGCGGTGTCGGCGGGACGATTACGATGACCTCGTATGGATACTGGCTGAAGGAGAAAGGATGGAGCGGAAAGGAATGGATCCCAACGATGCGTCTGGATTCGAAGGCCGCTTACACGATGACAGCCATTTTCACGCTCGCCCTATTGATCGTCGGGAGCCAATTTTTATATGGGACGGGCATTGAGATCGAAGGAGAACAGGGCTTGATCAAATTGACGGGGCTGCTCGGCGAGAAATATGGGGCGTTCATCTCATGGATGTTCCTGATCGGTTTCTGGTCGGCCGCGTTCTCTTCCCTGCTCGGTGTTTGGAACGGGGTCCCTTATCTGTTCGCGGATTTTGTACGGGTTGTGAAAAAAAGGACGGACCGCCCTGTCACGGAAAAGGACCCGGCCTACCGCCTGTTCCTGGCGTGGCTCACATTTCCGCCTATGATTCTGCTATTCTTCGGAAAACCAGTCCAGCTTATCATTCTATACGGGGCACTCGGGGCGCTGTTCATGCCGTTCCTGTCATTCAGCCTGATGTGGCTGCTGAACTCGAAGAAGGTGGACAAGGACTACAGGAACAGTCTTATGGCCAACTTCGTCTTTGCAGCCTGCATCCTGCTCTTTGCCATCCTGGCCGTGACGAAATTAATCTCCATTTTTTAAAAATGGCTGTTTTCTAAAAGATTGTTGCTTTGCGTAAATAGGCTTGCAGCTTGAATAGTGCTTGTGGACGTGCTCTTTTCGAACTCAAGTTTAAACAACAGACGATTTAACAAGCCGAAAATACCCAAGTTCCGGTATTTTCTGGTGTGCAAAGCAACAAAGTATGCGAAAAGAGCCTTAAAAATAAACAAAAGCCTGGGATCCAAGTGGTCCCAGGCTTAATTATTGACTGCCATCCTCCCGAGCGGCCCGCTCTCCTCAATGATATCCTGCAGATCAAAGACAGAGATTGGAAACATCGGGAAACCGGCCACATACGGCGTGATTTCATAGAGCTGGAAATAGATCACCAGTGCTTTGTCCGCGATGTAGAAGTCCTGATCGGGGCGGATGCCGGTGAATTCGCCAAGCAGCGGAATGTCCCGCTCCTTGATCTGTGCGGCCACCAGGTCCGACAGCCTCTTCACATAATCACTGCCGGGCTTGAATAAATCTTTCAAACTGCAAATCTTTTCTTTTTCCAGATCGAACGTCAGCGAACGAATGAACGTCATCCCATGGGCGGCATGAGCGTGATACGTATAGTTAGAGAGTGATAGACTCAGGACCTCGCGCTGATTGTTCTTGATTTCAAAGGACCCCTGCATTTCCTCAACGGTCGACGGCATATTCCCGACCTGCTCATGGATCAGCTTCTGGGTCTCTGCGACAATGGTCCGGTTGATGGTGCGTTGAAAATTGCGGCTTCTCATCCGTATAACTTTTGGGTAATAGACGACTTGTTTCGGACCGTTCGAGATCATCCTCGGCTCGATGCTTACCGGTAAGGATACTGGCACCTTCATCATCCTCTGCTTTTTAATTCATTGTATTCAAGGGGATGCCCAGCGTGAACCTTCACTCCGTTAAGGAAGGACGGTCAGCACGCCCCTGATGTTTTCATTCACATAGCCGTGGTGAGGTTTGCAGGCATATTCATAGGTGCCGGGTTCCGGCGTGATCGCAATGAGACCTGATCGGCCGCGCTCTGTATGAACACTGGCATCAAGCTCAGGGAAGTCCAGGATATGACAGTTATTTTCTGATTCATTAATGATGTGGAGGACAACCGTTTCACCTGGTCTCAATTCCATCTTGGAGGGCTCGACTGAATGAGGCTTCATGACGATGGTTGGCAGTTTTTCAAGCACTTCTGCATTAATTCCTGATACTCAGTGGTTCTGCAGATACAGACTGATGATCAGCCCCATCAGGATGGCGCCGGCCATACTGCCTTTCAGTACAGGGAACCAGGCAGCGGGAGCCGGTATTCTCTCCAGGTTGAGAAGAAGCCCTGCAAGAGACGCGAGAAAGATGAAAAACACAATCAGGGCGCTGAGAAAGCTGATGCCGATGAACGGGTTGCTTGCCTCGATCATCGCATTGTATTCCGGATCGATATTCCTGAACATCGAGATGAAAAGGGATGGAACCGTTAGCACCGTGAACAGCAGCCCGTAAATTATGCCTATGACAGGCGCCCACCTTTTTTTAACTGCAAGAAGAATGATGGCAATGATCAGGGCGGCCGCCCCGTTCGCCACATGTATCACCGGAAAATGCCGTAAAATAAAAAAGCCGGAGCAAAGAATGGTCACCACTTGCATAAATAACAGGCTCGCCGCCCACTTCGTATAAGCGTTTCTCATCGATTTCCCTCCTTGTCATCCATCATACTTAGTACCTATCTCAGTCTATGTCGCACGTGATGAATTTTTAACAAGGAATCCTGCGAAAATAATAAAATCAGAGAATGAAAAAAGGAATGTCCGTCAAGACATCCCTCATGCTTTCAATACCAATTCCCTTTCTCTTAGCCAGTCAGTGAACTCTCCCTCCTGCAGCGGAGGCGAGTAATAATAGCCTTGGATGTGTGGACGCTCGATCATGCCCGTGATGAAATCGATCTGTTCCTGTGTTTCCACTCCCTCGATGACCACCCGCAGCTTCAGGGAGGAACATAAGGTGGTGATCGCCCTCAGCAGCGCGGAGTCCTTTTCGGAAAGCGGGACCCCGTCCACGAATGATTTATCGATTTTAATCGTGGATATCGGGATTTTCCTTAGATAAGAAAGAGACGATAACCCGGTCCCGAAATCATCGAGTGCAACGGAGAGACCCATTTCCCTGAAGCGCCCGACAGCCGTGATGGCGTTCTCAATGTCGTGGATGACACTCGTTTCCGTGATCTCAAGCTCGATGAAGGAGCTGTCGATGCCATACTTCCTCAATCCCTCATGCAGGACAGACAGCAGTCTTGAGGACGTCACATACGGTCCCGGTATATTGATGGACACGCGCTTGAATTCGATCCCTTCATCAAGCCAGTGTGAGACCTGCCGGAAAACCGTTTCGATGACCCAGTCCGTCACCTCAAAAATCTTCCCGTTCTCCTCTAAGACAGGGATGAAAACACCCGGTGAGATCAACCCGTGTACCCTGTGCTGCCAGCGCAGCAAAGCCTCCACACCCGTCACTTCCCCGGTGCCGGTCTGTACTTTCGGCTGATAGACCATGAACAGTTCATTGGTTTCGATCGCCCGGTTGATGTCCTGGACGATCTGCCTTTCAAAACTGTATGTATGAACGGCGGGATCATATTCAATTACCCCATGCCGGTATTGAATCGACGAGTGCTGGAGGACAGCCATCGTATTGGCCAGCAGCTGATCGCAGTCCCCTTTGTCACAATGGGATATGGCACACGCCATTTCGATCACGACGCGGTAATCATCAATCATCAGCGGCTTCTTCAGCTGGGACAGCACGCTCTCCATACACGCCTTCAATTTTTCAAACTCATGCTCTTCACCGTGGTAGACGGCAAAACGATTCCCTTCGATCCGGTAGACCTTTGAAGTCCGCAGCTTTCGTTCATCGATGATATCTCCGACCGCTTTTATCACACGGTCTCCAAACGTATAACCATATCCGCTCACCCATTTTTCAAGGTCATGGATGTGGATGATCGCAAGGCTTCCGGCCGTCTTCGAGTTCTTTAAATCCTGTTCGAACTGCCTCTGATTCGGAAGCAGGGTCAGAGCGTCATAATGATGAAGGCGGTGGTCCACATAACGGTCGAGAAGTCCTGCAAGGCCGGACACCGCAAGCAGGATGAAAATCCCTGCCGTCACCCCCGTTACAAGCAAAGGCATGTCCATTTTATGCATCCCGTGCATGCCATCCAGAGGTTTATCCGTGTAAAAAATAACGGCCGACATCCCTGTATAATGCATGCTCGTAATGGCGAGCCCCATCAGGACGGACGTTAGGATCTTGATCCACTGCGTTCCCATAAACTTCTGAAGGCTTGAAAAAATGAATAAAGCCACATATGAGACCACAACCGCAATCAACACAGAGGCCATGAGGATCAGTGGCTTGTAGACATATTCCACTTCCATCTTCATCGCGGCCATTCCGATATAATGCATGGCTGATATCCCAATCCCCATGATGATGCCAGCCGTGACCGCAGATAGGTGCCCCTTCTTCTTACGGCTGGAAAATGAAAACGCCAAATAGGAAGCAAACACAGCCGGTAAGACAGAAGCAGCCGTCAAGAACGTATCGTAGGTCATCTGAACAGGGAGCATAAACGCGCTCATCCCGATAAAATGCATCGACCATATCCCGAGCCCCATCGCCACCGAGGCCAGTACCAGCCAAAACGATTTATGAAAAAAATGATTCTGCTGCATCCTCTGATTCAAAGACAAAGATGTATAAGAAGCACAGCAGGCAATCACAATCGACAACACCACCAGCGAGAGGGAATACTCTCCTTGAAGAATGGTGATATCCTGTGATTCAGGTAATGAAAACATACAACAACCTCATTTAACGTAATGTTGGAATTAATATTATGGTATACATGTTAAATTATACAAAAGTTGTTGAAAAAAGATAGGGTTGGACTAGTAAACTGGCAAATGAATTGAGTTTGAATTTCCTGGAATTAAATAGGTGTTTTGTCCCGTTTTCAGCGTATAATAGAAAGACCTCACTACTTAAAAATGAAGGGAGAAGAAGATTTTGAAAAATAAGGGAATTTACCGTGACTTTTTCCTGCACCTCGACATTATGATCATGGCCGGAATATTCCTAGCCGTACTTGCCTTTCTATTTACCATGGGTCCGGATGCTTTCACTCCGCTGTTCATCGTACTCGGTATCGTCACCTACATGTTCAGCGAGTACCTCACCCACCGGTTCGTCTTTCACATCAAAGCCCCGAAAAATAGCATTCTATTAAAATTAATCAAGCGGCTCCACTATGACCACCACAAGAAACCAAATGACCTGAAGCTGTTATTCCTGCCTATCTGGTACAGTGCACCGAGCCTGTTCGCCCTGAGCCTCATCTTCTACTTCATCTCAGGCTCTATGCAGGCAACCCTGTCCTTCAGCGCAGGGATCCTCATCATGTTCTTCGTCTACGAATGGAAGCACTACGTAGCCCACCGGCCGCTCAAGCCGAAAACGAAATTCGGCAAGTGGCTGAAAAAGACACACGTCCTTCATCACTATAAAAATGAAAACTACTGGTATGGGGTGTCGACCCCGTTTGTGGATGCACTTTTTGGGACTTTGAAAGATGAGAAGGAAGTGGATTCGAGTGAGACGGTGAAGGATTTGGAGAAGCGGGCATGACTGGCGGACCATGCTTTGGGTAACGGCCGGGGCTGGGGATAGGCTGGTAACGGGGTGTGCGCTAAGGATAAGAGTGGGCCTGAATCCGGGCCAGCCTGGTACCGGGAGGCGGCTTGGATAGCCCTGAATTCGGGGAGCGGTTTGGATTCGGTGTGTGGCTAAGATCCAGGGAGGGCCTCGAATTAGGGGGAGGGGACCCTGCTCCACGTCATCTTTTTTCTTGTGGCGGGCATTTTTATATAGAAAACACCCTATTTATTCAAAATGAATGCCTTTTTTCCCTTTCAGCAGACAAATCCGAGTCAACACCCTCCCTTACCTGCTTTTATGCATGCTAAGGACGCCCTCCATGGGGGCGTGCGACAGTTTTATTATCAAAAACGGTTTGACCCCCTAATTCCTGACGAATTCTTTAAAAAACTAAATGATTCTTAGTTTTTCATTTTTATCATTTCCTTCTTCACTTTTACCAAGGGTAGATGACTCTACTTCAGCGTCAAGCCAAAACCGCTTGATCCTTTCGTTCCGCCATCTGGGGGGTTAGTAAGTGAAGAAGGAGTATTCCTGCCTTTTTAAAGGCTCAAGGCCATTTCTTCAGGGAAGCCAATATCCTTGTATTTCTCATTGAACTTTACTGGAGCCATCCTGCCCAGGCTCCCATGGTAGCGTCGATAATTATAAAATTCCATGAACTCGTCAATTTCGTAATAAGCTTCTTCAAAGTGT
>NZ_KQ758496.1 GCF_001456935.1 [Bacillus] enclensis
CGGTAAATCTAGAATTAACGTTGACGTATTGTCTTGTTTTGTTCAGTTTTCAAGGTTCAATTATTAAGGTGAGCTCTCATGAGCACCTCTTAAATATAACATTTTTCATCATAAAGCGTCAAGCTTTTTTTGAAATTTGTTTTTGTGTCGTTTTGGCGACAAGGAATATAATAGCACCTTTTCTATTAAAGAGTCAATACTATTTAATGATTTTTTTAAAAGTATATTAAAATCGCTCTTTTTTCTATTAAATCTTCATCATTCTATTTTCTTTTTATAAGAACAGCCCCATCCGTTCCCGGGCGGGGCTGGTTCTTCAATTAAAGTTTCGGATGTACTTTTCTCCGTTTTCAGGGAACACATTGATCGTGGCCAGCCAATCCCAGATGAGTTCATGTGATTTTTGTCCGAGGGTGCCAGTAATGATGGTTTTGGTTGAAAGTTTATTAACGGGAAGACTTTTCGTTAAATAAGTGTGGTGGGTATGTAGGTCTCTTAGGACAACACATTCATCAGCAAAGGCGGAAACCTGAAACATGCCTTCTATTGTCCTGCTGTATTTCGAGAGGTTTCTTTCCCATCGGTCGAGGTCTTCTTCGTAATCCCAGTCTGACTGATGGAAACGAGGGTAGTCTTTGAGGAATAAATGATTGAGGAGGCCCTCGCACTTTTTCAGGATGGGGGTTCCTTCTTTGATATAGTCATCTACCCGATTTAAAAAGACGGTGCCTTCTCTTTTATCGAGCCAGCGGACAAAGGTTCGCAGCTGAAGCAGGAAAGTCTCTGTGTAGTTTTTCTTTGGAATGATTTTTGTGTAATGCGGGAGGTATGCGAAGATCAATTCTTCCCAGAAGGCTGCGGGACATTCTTGCCAAGAAGGAGGACAGTCATCTTCTAAATGGTCTGTCATGTAGTGAGAAAATGCACGGAGAAATTCATTTCGTTTTTTGTTGGCCTTTTGTTCTTTTTTGCAGGCGATGAGGTCCTTGCCGTAGTACTCCATCAATCCGCGGTGCCTCATGTCGAATTCCCTGCTTACCTTAAAATTGTCGAGCAGTTCTGTATGCTGCCCGGGTTCTGTGAATTCCTGCAGCCAAATGCGAGTGTTGGAATCTTCGTGAACGATTCTTCCTTTCATCGATAAACCACCAGCTTTCTTCAATTTTTAATAGATGGATCAGGAAAAATAGATGGGGGAGGAGATGTATGCGGGGTCTAATCCAAATTATACCATTACCGTTTCAGGAAGAATAGTATTTTTTTATAGAGGAAGTTAAACAGCGTTAATAGAAGATTAATAGTAGAAGATATTTATTACTATTCGTTATGGGGGGATTTGCGATGAATGAAATTAAGCATGCCATACAGGATGACTATCCTGATGACTTCGCCTGGTGCTATGGATGCGGGCGTTTAAATGAAGAAGGCCATCATTTCCGCACAGGTGTCGATGGTGAGAAAACAGTGACGGTTTATACACCTCAACCTGAGCATACTGCCCTGCCGGGGTTCGTGTACGGAGGATTGATTGCTTCGTTGATCGATTGCCACGGGACCGGTTCGGCCGCTATTGAGCTTCACAAGCTGAATGGCGGCAGTGTCGGCGACGGGGCAGAACCGCCCCGCTTTGTCACAGCGTCTTTGCACGTCGACTTTATGAAACCGACCCCTCATGGTGTTCCATTAAAGGCTGTCGGGACGGTCGAGAAGATTCACCCGAAGAAATTCAAGGTTGTGACGGAAGTATTCGCGGAAGGGGAAATATGCGCGAAGGGTGAGGTCGTGGCGGTTGTGATGCCGGAGACGTTTTTGAAAAAGGGTTAAGTGAGACTGGCTGCTTTGCACCATGATAAAGATTAAAAAAAGAGGGCCAACGTCAGTCGGCTCTCTTTCGTTTTTACGATTCATGTATGATTTTCAGAAAAGCTTCCTTTAATTTAAGGTCTACTTTCCCCGTGATGGCATCGACAGGTAAGATTCCAACCTTATCCCCTTTCAAATAACCTATCCAAAAAGGCAAGTAAATGACAAAGGCGGAATTGAAGGTGATGTCAATAGATTTACGTTTCCTTTCTTTCTGAAAAACCTCCCAATAGATTGTTTCTTTCGCCGCTTCTTTATCCTGTTCTCCTATTACAGGAAAGAGATTCATGTCCTTATTAATGGGATGCAGGGGATAATCCGCAGGCAGAATGGCAGATGTATTCGTAATCGGTTCTATTGCAACCTTCCCTCTTATCGCTTCTTTCAGCGTTGCGCTTGTTAACTCGTATTCGTAGCACCAAAACGGGAGATAAGCTAATTCTATTGAAGAAAGTTGCTTCTTTACCTTTGCCAGTATTCGTACAAGAAAACTGGATTCGTATTCCTGAATAGCTTTTATCGCTTCCCCTTTTTCTACGACTTCTTTAAGAAAGTATCCTTCTTTCACCGTACAACCCGCCTTTCTACTTACCCCTCGTTTATAGGTTTTGAAGGAACATAAGGAAGAACATGACGACTATAAAGTAACCTATTAAATAAAGCGGCCATCTCTTCGTTTTGCGCTCACTTTCAATTTCTGCTTTTTCCAGTGCAGATGCAGCTTCTGATCTTGCGGAAAGCTTTTCTTGAAGGCTTTCATCTGATTCACTTAACGTCAGTCCTGTGAGTTTTGACTGTTCAGGCTTTGCTCCTAATAGACTTACGGCATAACCGACGGCAAATGCCACAACAGCACCCACTACGTTATTGTAAAGCCAGGAAATAGAGGCGAATTGAATGACTGCCCACACCGAGAACATTCCTGCAATGATTCCTGCGAATGCTCCAGTACCATTTGTTCTTCTTGTAAAGATCGCCAGCAGGAATACACCCAATAATGCACCGTAGAAATATGAACCTATCTTGTTGACCGCTTCAATGACGGGTCCCAGGTTTGAAGCAAAAAATGCAAAAATGGTTGCATAGATCCCCCAGAAAACGGTCGCCCAGCGTGATGCTTTTAAATAATGTGCGTCTGAAGCATTCTTCTTGAAGAATTTGCTGTAAAAATCCCGGATTGATACTGCTGATAATGAATTGAGTGCCGAGTCCAGACTGGACATCGCAGCTGCAAATACACCGGCAATAATGAGACCTGAGATACCGGCAGGCAGTTCATTTACGACAAACAGCGGGAAGAGCTCGTTCAAGTTCTCTACATTCGGGTTGCCCGCGTGTTGATAATAAACATATAAAAGTACACCAATAAATAAGAATAAAAGCATTTGAGGGATCATTAGAACCCCGCTTAGCACTAATGATAATTTACTTTCGCGTATGGATTTACTTGTCAGTACACGCTGAATCTGGCTTTGATCTGTACCGAAATATGCGGCGTGAAGGAAAAGTCCACCGATCACACCGGCCCAAACACTGTATTCCACCGACAAATCAAATGAGAAATCCAATGATTGAAGCATACCTGCTGCAGAAGCAGTATCCATGATTTCAGTCCATCCGCCTGGAACCTTCATATAGATGACAACGATACTCAATGCCGCACCGAGCCACAGGATAAACATCTGTACCACGTCAGTCCAAATAACTGCCGAAATACCGCCTAATACAGTGTAAGATACCGCAATGACGGCCATTAAGATGATGGTGAAAGAAATATCCCATCCTGTCACTACTGATAATACAAGTGCTGGAGCATAAAGAACCACTCCTGTTGCAAGTCCCCGTGCGATCAGGAAGAGTCCTGCTGTTAGTGTGCGGGTCTTTACATCGAAACGTTTCTCTAGATATTCATACGCCGTGTATACCTCTGTCTTATAGAAGAAAGGAACAATGGTGGCAATCAGGAATGCCATAGCCAAAGGAACGTTGATGAACGTATTGATTCGTTCTAGCCCTCCTTCATACCCCCACCCTGGAGCCCCGATGAACGTAATGGCACTTGCCTGCGTAGCCATTACTGAGAGTCCGATTGCCCACCAGGGAATGCTTCTTCCACCGAGAAAATAGTCTTTGGTAGTTTTTTGATTTTTTCCAAACATGGCGCCGAAAATAGCTGTACCTGCGATATAAGCAATGAAGATAACGTAATCTAATAGCGTGAAGCTGCTCATAAGCCTTTTACCCCCTTATTCTCATTTAAAAGTTCATACATTTTCATTAATCTTGAAGCTGCTTTTCCCAATAAGGCCGGTCCGTTTTGCATCGCACTATCTAAAGACATCGGCTCATCTACAATTGGCATCACCAGACTTAACCCTTCTGCTGAAGCCTTTTCTAAATCCCCTTCGATTTTCCCGGTGAAAGCAACCGCCGGAACCCCATACTGCTTGGCGATCCTTGCTATACCGATGGGAACTTTCCCATAGAGCGACTGAGCATCAACCTTCCCTTCTCCCGTCAAAACGATTGAAGCCTCTTGGATTTGATTTTCCAGAGCACTCAGTTCAGAGATAATTTTAAAACCGCTTTCAAAAACCGGTTGGAGAAAGGAATGGAGAGCAAAACCGAATCCTCCTGCTGCTCCACTTCCTTCTTTCTTCCGATGGTCGATACCCAAGTGTGATGCTGTTTTATCAGCAAAGTGTTCCATTCCCGCTTCAAATTCAGCAAGTCTTTCGCTCGTTATACCTTTTTGCGGTCCGAATACAGAGACTGCTCCTTCCACTCCCAATAAAGGATTGGTCACATCAGAGGCTGCAATGATCTCTATATGTTTGAGCCGCTCGTCAAGACTTTCGGAATTTATCGTTTCAATACGGCCGAGGCTGCCGCCCCCGGCCTGCAGTTCCAGTCCGTTTTTGTCAAAGAACCTTACACCCAATGCTTGAAGAAAACCTGTTCCCCCATCGACTGTGGCACTGCCGCCCAAGCCAATGATGATTCTCTTTGCTCCCTTGTCCAAAGCTTTTTTGACAAGCTCCCCTGTACCAAGGGTTGAAGCAGTATCAGGATTAAGTTCATCTTTTTGCAGCAGTGGAAGACCGGATGCAGCAGCCGTTTCAATGACAGCGGTACGTGTTTCCTCCATCCACCCATAGGCTGCTGTCACTTCACGCCCCAGGGGATCGCTTACTTTTTCAAAAATCAGTTCTCCATCCAGGATCGTACATAAAGCATCAACAGTACCTTCACCACCGTCCGCCATCGGGATCAGAACAGAGTTTATAAAAGGATTCACTTTTAATAATCCTTCTTTGATTGCTTCCGATGCTTGTATACTTGTCATCGATCCTTTAAAAGAATCGGGTGCAATGACGGCTTTCATTCTTTTGACTCCTTTAACCAAAGTACTTCAAATGGAGCAAGAGTAAGCTTGAGATTTCCACTATCCTTATGGAACATCTTGTCCGAAATTAAATCCTTAACCCTGTCTCCCGCCTGGTTCGTCCCTGAAAGAGTAACAGGGACGTCTTCGCCTGATACATTAACAAGAACAGTCACTTCACTGTTTTCTTTTGTATTCTTTCGTTTCATTGAAAAGATTCGTTTATCGGTAAAGAACACTTCTTGGGAGGCATTTGGGTGAAATGCCTTCTCCTCCGTTCGCACTGAGATGAACCGTTTGTATTCGGTGAAGATGAGATTTCTGAGCGATCCTTTCTTCATGATTTCTTCCTCAAGTTTGCGGCGGTTTAACTTTTCCCTGTTAATAGAACGGTATCTGCCGCTTTCTTTAACACCTTCCTGGTCATTTCTCGATCCCAGGAGACTGTGGATATAAATACCCGGAACTCCCATCATTGAAAGCAGGATTGATTGGGCCGCGAGGAAACGGTGTGCTTTCTTCTCGTCAGACTCTCCCGGTATAGTTAATGCATCCAGATAATTGATATTTAATTCGTACGGACTTTGCGTTCCATCACCATTATCTTTATAGGAGACATTTCCTCCCCGTTCTTTCACTTTCTCAACCATCACCCCTACTTCTTCCGGATTCAAGATCCCTTCTACAGGCCGTACCCCGATTCCATCATGAGAGGCTAGGAAATTAAAGAATGTTGTATCTTCGGTAGTAGGTTCAAGATTCCCGGCCCAATTTGTCAAATGGGTCGCGTCTTCTGTTTGAAATGCCTGCAGTGTAAGGGGAGGCAATGGAAATTGATAGACCAGGTGTGCTTCATTATGACCGTTGCCGAAATAACTAATGTTATCTTTATGAGGTACATTCGTTTCCGTAATGATGATCGTCCCTGGTGCGATCGTCTCCAAGACGTCCCTCATTATTTGGACAAGCCTATGAGTTTCCTCTAAATGAATGCTTGTCGTTCCAAGCTTCTTCCACATGAAACCTATTGCATCCAATCGGAGATAACGAGCCCCGTGTTCTACGTATTGAGCAAGGATATCTAAGATTGATAGAAGAGTACCTTCATATTCAAAGTTCAAGTCGATCTGATCTTCACTGAAGGTCGTCCATACATATTTATCTCCCCTGGTTGTTTCTACCTTTGTTAATAGAGGGAGAGCCCTTGGTCTTGTGATCGTACTGTAATCTGCTTCAGGATCCGCTTCGACGAAATATTTCTCATAAGCTGGATTTCCATTTTTGTATTCTTTAAACCAATCGCTTTGACTTGAGATGTGATTGATAACAGCATCGAACATGATGTCAAACTCTTCGGCAAGATTATGGATATCCTTCCACTCGCCTAAATCAGGATTGACCTTCAAGTAATCTATCACTGAAAAACCATCATCTGAAGAATAGGGATAAAAAGGTAGAATGTGGACGGAATTGATTTTTCCATCCGTATGTTCTTGTAAGAATTCCTTGAGACTTTTCAGCGGCGCTTTTCCATCTTCCTTAATGGAATCTCCGTATGTAATGACCATAATATCTTTCTCATCGACCCATTGCTTTGCTGGTGAGAGGGACTTTTTCCGGTAATGTTCCACCAAGCTTTTCACTTGCTCAAAAACCGCTGTCCCTTTTTCCTTGCCATATACAAATTCAAGGTTCTCAAGAATGGTCTCTTGCTTCTGCTCTGTCATCTTCATTTCACCACTCTCACTTCCGTCTAAAATTATGTTAACGCTATCATACTAAACGAACTTCGCACTTACTATGGTACACATACTGAAAAATGACTCATTTTATATATATTTTTTGTTACCTGAAACAAAAAAAGAACAAACCCGTTAAAGATTTGTTCTTTTCGTACCATTATTTATAAGATGGAAAGTGATGGCCACGTAAAACTTTGCAGCATCCGGTAGTACCCTGGGATCATAGCCAGTCTCTTCTTTAATTCTTTTTAATCGGTATTGCAGGGTGTTTTTATGTATATATAATTTTTCAGCCGCTTCATTAATAGAACCGCCTGCATCATAAAAGGTATTTAACGTTTCAATGATTTGATCAAGATTCTTTTTGGAGTCCACCTGGAGCACATTCTTCACATATTCTTCTCTGATCTCAAAAGGAAGATCATAAGCGAAAGATTCTATTCCAAGTTGGTCGTAAAAATAGGAGGTATGATTCCGATTCTTCGCATGAAGGAGAGCACGTTCTGCTTCGTGTACAGATTTGGCTGCCCCATGAGGTTGAAGATACATCCTTCCTGCTCCAATTGCCGTGTCGTACCCGTAGACAGTATGAATCGCTTTTTGAATTTTATCCAGGCGATAGCGAATCTTTTCTTTCCTTTTTTGATCAGAGAGGGTTTCGTCTACAGACAAGAGAAGGGTATATCGGGTACTTCCTGCAGGAATAATGATATGCTGACTTTCCTTAGGAAAATGATTCTGTACCATTTCAAGTATTTCCCGCCTGAAACGCTGGAATTCCAATTCTCCTTTCACATCCGCCTGGTGACTTTTAAGCTTTTCATAAAGCACATCATTAAAACCGATGATCTCCATCACCACAGCCACACGTGGAAGATGGACGTTGATACCAAGTATCCAGCCGCGCGCAGCAAATAATTTATCATCTTCCCAATCCCCGTCAATCCATTCATCTATGAAAGACACCTTCGCAATATTTTCAAGTTCGAGTTGTTCCTCAAGATGGGCTTCTTTTAGAAGAATCTCCGTCATCCTCTTGATGACTTCACCAAATTGAACCACCTCATTGGGTTCCCCTGTAATGCCGATGACACCCAGAATACGGTTATTCAGGTAAACTGGCAGATTGACACCTTTCTTCGCCCCTTTGAACTCATCGTCTTCATGGATAATCACTGTTTGTTTCGTTTGCAGGACCTTCAAGGCTCCTTCATGAAAATCACCTATTCGATCCTGATCGACACTGGCGATGATGCTTGCATCGGAATTCATGAAATTGATATTGCGATGAATGACCTTGACGGTTTCCTCAACGATAGATTGAGCAATTTGTGAAGAAATAACCATGCTGCTGCCCCTCCGTTTAGTTAGATATTTTAGCAGAAGACATCATTCAAAAGAAAAAAGCAGCCCATTCGAGAAAGGCCGCTGATTTCTTCAAAATTCATTACACAATCCACATCTGTATCACCGCAAGCCCCACCACTCCCGGAATGCCAAGGATTCCCGAAATGGAGGATGTGGCGAGGTTTATAGGGACGTGGATGCCGTACTGACTGCCAAAGGCGTTCAGGAAAAATAGGAATAGTGCTCCGATCATGACTTTCATGGCGACTTGTCCTACAAATCGCAGCGGCTTGACCGGGGCGCCTGTAATTAACAGAAGGACGATGAGTCCGCTGATTACAGCGATCACGATTACCGGGTTCATACCCTCTCTCCTCTCAACAAGAACATTTATCATCTCTTATTGTAAGGATATGAAGGTTGTCTACCTTTTTATGACGATCTTTCTGTGTTTTGCTTCTCTAAATAAGAAAAAATATTTGGCTTCAGCGATTTTTGATGAGCAGTGAAGATTCAAATTGTAGTCGACACTCATCTCATCGATGCTCCGCTGCTGATTCCAGTTCTCTTTCGCTTCATCCAGTGATTGAAGCAGGGCTTGATCGTACTCTCGTTTGAGTTTCCCTTTTTTACGGAAAAACATAGATGCTCTCTCCCTTTACACGTCTCTTCTTCCTTCAAGGGCTTTTGACAATGTGACTTCATCCGCGTATTCGAGGTCGCCGCCTACAGGCAGGCCGTGTGCGATACGCGTGATACGGATCCCGGACGGCTTGACGAGACGCGAAATGTACATGGCGGTTGCTTCGCCTTCGATATTCGGGTTTGTCGCAAGAATCACTTCCTGGACCTCGTCACTCTGAAGACGCTTGATCAGATCCGGTACGTTGATGTCCTCGGGTCCGATCCCGTCCATAGGGGAAATGGCCCCGTGCAGGACATGATAAAGTCCGTTATACTCCTTCATCTTCTCCATCGCGATCACGTCTTTTGGATCCTGGACCACACAGATGATGCTCCTGTCCCTCCGCTGATCCTCACATATGTAGCAGGGATCCTGGTCCGTAATATGACCGCACACCGAACAGTAACTCAGGTTCCGCTTTGCATTCACAAGTGCTTTAGCAAAGTCCAATACGGTGTCCTCTTTCATGCTAAGTACAAAAAAAGCCAGTCGGGCCGCGGTTTTCGGCCCGATGCCTGGCAATTTCATAAAGCTGTCGATCAGCTTTGATATAGGCTCTGGATAATGCATATTTTTGCCTCCTAGAACATTCCCGGAAGGTTCATTCCTTTAGTGAATTGTCCCATAGTTGAGTTTGTTAATTCGTCTGCTTTCTTCAGCGCATCGTTTGTAGCGGCAAGGACAAGATCCTGCAACATATCGATATCTTCCGGATCTACGACTTCTTCATTGATTTTCACATCAAGGACCTGCTTGTGGCCGGAAACGATGACAGTGACCATTCCGCCGCCTGCCGTTCCTTCGATTTCCTTTTCACCAAGCTCCTCTTGTGCTTCCGCCATTTTCTTTTGCATCTTCTGCATCTGTTTCATCATGTTTTGCATATTACCCATTCCACGCATAGTTCATGACCTCCAATTATTTTTATTTAAACATTTCACACACTTCTTGTGGCAGTTCAATCATCAATCTTTGATTTCGACCAGGTCGCCGGCGATCTTTTCAGCTTCGGAAAGAAGGGAATCCTCTTCTTTCGCCTCACCCGTTTCTCCGTCCGGGGCTTCGTTCTGGGAGTTGCGGATGAAGTCTTCCCTCAGTGGGAGCCACTGATCTTCAGGGATCCCGATCGGGGAATAGCTGCTACCGGTGAGCTCCTGCAGGATCTGAGACATGCCGGAAATGAAAGCCTGGTTTTCCATCGCCATCTGGCAGTGGATATCATACTTGAATTTTAACACAAACGAACCAGTTGTTGCCGCAACGGGTTCTGCATCGTTCAAGAGTGCAGCCTGCGAACGCATCTGACGCTGATTCAGCGATTCCATCATATCTCCCCAGCGGCTCTTGATCAGGTTGAGATCTTCTTTCGTTGCATTTTTCAGCACTTCCTGGATCTGTCCGACCGGGGCCCGGAACCCTTTCTTCGAACGGACAGGCTTTTTAGCCGGCTGTGCAGCAGGTTCAGCCTGCGCCTTGACACCGTTCGCCTTTAATTGCTGAATTTCATTTTCGAGCGATTGTATTTTTTTCATCATCTCCCCGACTTCAGGGGACGACACGCTCCTTGGTGCTTCGAGCTGACAAAGCTTCACGATGGAAACTTCCAGGTAAATACGGGCATGGTTCGTGAATTTCATCTCCTGCCCTGCCTGGTTCAATACATCGATATATTGATAAATCTGGCTGGCCTCTGTTTCCTGCGCAAGTCCCTTGAACTCATCATCGAGCATGACCCTCTCCATCGATTCCTCAAGGTTCGGTGCCGTCTGGTAAAGGAGCATATCCCGGTAATAAAGAATGAAGTCCTCCGCAAATCGCGCCGGGTCCTTTCCTTGGAAAAGAAGTTCTTCGAGTGCACTGAGTGCTTTCGAGACATCCCTGTCCAGGATCGCCCTTGCCAGTGTATTCAGATACCCCTGCGAAACGGCACCCGTGACGGTTAACGCATCTTCCACTTTGACGATATCCTGACTGAAGGAAATCGCCTGATCGAGAAGGCTGAGCGCATCACGCATCCCGCCCTCAGCCGCTCTCGCGATGACTGCAAGTGCATTCTCCTCGTAGTTCACACCCGATTCCGTCGCGATATGACTCATCCTGCCGACGATATCCATTGCTGTGATCCTTTTGAAATCAAAGCGCTGACAGCGGGAAATGATCGTGAGCGGGATTTTGTGCGGCTCGGTGGTCGCCAAGATGAAGATGACGTGTTTCGGGGGTTCCTCCAATGTTTTCAACAGGGCATTGAACGCCCCGATGGAAAGCATATGAACCTCGTCGATGATATAGACCTTATACTCGACAACGTTCGGTGAATACTTCACCTTATCACGTATGTCCCTTATTTCCTCAACCCCGTTGTTAGACGCGGCATCGATTTCAATCACATCCGGGATCGATCCGTCCGTGATCCCTTTACATGCGTCACATTCATTACATGGCTCGGCAATGGGGGAACGCTCACAGTTGACTGCTTTCGCCAGAATCTTGGCGGCACTCGTCTTCCCTGTTCCGCGCGGGCCTGAAAATAAATACGCATGTGAAATCTTTTGATGAAGGAGAGCATTTTGCAACGTTTTCGTCACATGCTGCTGCCCGACGACATCTGCAAAAGACTGCGGACGCCACACACGATATAATGCTTGATATGCCAAAATACTCCCCCCTCAGTTTATATGTACAGCTGCCTGGTTCACGGCGTCCGCTCCCTTTTCCGGAAGCAGTCCCGCAAGACCTGCAGACATAATCGACCAATGACAATCATCATCTATTATCTTACTTATTATAACGTAATTTCTAGCAGGATTACAAAGAAAACCGGGGACAGATTCGGGAAACTTTACCCGTCTGTCTTTCCAAACAAAAAGCCCACCCCGATACAGGATGAGCTGTTGTGTATGTATGAAACTGCCGTGCACCTTTCTTCGACAAGCAACCATAGGCGTTACTCAAGCAGTTAGCTCGGCCCAGGCAACCCTGCGGCACATGGGAGCTTCCACTTAATGCTGCTTCCTTCCGGACCTGACATGGTTCATGGATTCCCATTGCGCAGGACCCAGGCGTCAACACCACTTACTTGAGGCAGGCCCTACAGTATGCAAGCCTCGGAAAGGGATTCGGCCTCGCTGGAGCGGATTGCGAGTACAGGGCACCGCTACCTCCCCGCCTAGCACGGCAAAATTGATACCAAATATTCAGTTGCGCCATCTAACGACGCAAGATTAAGTATACTAGGGTTTACGTAAAAAAGCAATGGTTTGTCCCTGTAAGTTATTTACAACGAAGATGATCTATTCTTCTTCTCAGCCTTCTTCCTCGCCCGTAGTTCCCTGAAGAAATCAGAGAGGATCGATCCGCATTCTTCCTGCAGAACCCCTGCAACCACTTCACACTGGTGATTGAACCTGCTGTCGTCCAGGAGATTCATCAGCGTCCCCGCACATCCTGCCTTAGGGTCTGGCGCTCCGTACACCACCTTCTCAATCCGCGAAAGGATGATGGCTCCCGAGCACATCGGACACGGCTCGAGCGTCACATAAAGTTCTGCCCCCTCGAGCCTCCACGTCCCTGCTTTTTCACACGCTTCCTGGATGGCAAGCGTTTCTGCATGGGTCACTGCATTCTGGGTCGTCTCCCTGAGGTTATAGCCGCGGCCGATGATCTCGTCATCCATCACCACGACCGCCCCGATTGGCACTTCATTGATTTCCCTTGCTTTTTCTGCTTCTTTCAGTGCTTCCAACATAAAATATTCTTCTCTATTTTCCATATAATACTCCCACTCATAAACGGCATCTATTTTTATTTTATAAAATATCCTCTCATATTCCAAACTATAGAAGAAAGGGGCCCATATGATGATACCTAAAGATACCGCCCTCCTTGTGATCGATATCATGAATCCATTTGATTTCTCACACGGGGAAACGCTTGCTCAGCATACAAAGAAGATTGTAAAACCGATCAACGACCTGCGGACTTACTGCCGCAAAAATGGTCATCCTGTCATCTATATCAATGACCATTATGAACTATGGAAGGCTGATTTGAAACTGATCTATGATAAATGCCATAACAGCAAAAGCAGCGATATCATCACCCCGCTGCGCCCGGCCGATGACGATTATTTCCTCATCAAACCGAAGCACTCAGCATTCTACGGGACAGCCCTGAACACCCTGCTTCATCATCTGTCGATCAAGAACATCATCCTGACCGGAATCGCCGGAAACATCTGCGTTCTTTTCACGGCAAATGATGCGTATATGCGGGAATTCACCTTATTGGTGCCGAAAGATGCAATCGCATCCGTCAGCGAAGAGGATAACCACTATGCGCTGACGATGATGAAGAACGTGCTGAAGGCGGATATTGATGATACAGGGACGTTATTGGGGAAATGAGAAGGTGGCGGGGGCTGAGCCTGGTTGAGATTGGGGAAATTGAGCCTGGAAAATCAACCCGTTTGTGCCTGGCTCAAAATAACCCGTTTGTGCCTGGCTCAAAACCTTTGATCTGAGCCAGGCACCCGTCCGGCAGCTTTCCGCCTGCCCCTAGATATCCAGAGACAAAATACCCGTCATAACCTCCCCTTCCTCTTCATAGGCTGATTATAGTGAAGACAAAGGGAGGTCCTTAGTATGCAAATTCATGTTGTCCAGCCGAACCAGTCGTTGTTCGGCATTGCTCAAGCGTATGGATCAACTGTTAAGGATATAGTGGAATCCAATGAACTTCCGAACCCGGATAATCTGGTGGTCGGCCAATCACTCGTGATTCCGATCGTCGGCAGTTTCTATTATGTACAGCCCGGTGACAGCTTGTGGGGGATCAGTCAAAAGGTAGGTGTCCCCTATCAGGAATTGGCAAGGGTTAACGGCATATCGCCCAATGTACCGCTTCAAGTCAATCAACGGCTTTATGTTCCCCAGAAACCAAAAGTGCGGGCTGAATTCAATGCCTATGTAGAGCCATATGGAAAAGAAGTGGCACCTAATTTAGAAGAAAGCGCAAAGGAAGCTGCTCCATATCTGACCTATCTTGCGCCGTTCAGCTTCCAGGCGAAGCGTGACGGGACCTTGCAGGAACCTCCGATGGGGAACCTGCTGCAAATCGGGAAGGATAACGGAAACGTCCTGATGATGGCGATCACGAATCAGGAAAATGGCCAGTTCAATGATGAGCTCGGGCGCATTCTGCTGAATGATATGGCCATACAGGATAAATTCCTCAACAATGTCGTCCAAACAGCCAAGAAATATGGATTCCGTGATATCCATTTTGATTTTGAATACCTGCGTCCGCAGGACAGGGAAGCATATAATCGATTCTTGAGAAAAGCAAAGCAGCGTTTCAATCAGGAAGGCTGGCTTCTATCCACGGCACTTGCTCCGAAAACAAGCGCAGACCAGAAAGGGAAATGGTATGAAGCTCATGATTATAAAGCTCACGGGGAAATTGTTGATTTCGTCGTCATCATGACGTATGAATGGGGGTACAGCGGCGGTCCGTCCATGCCCGTATCGCCTATTGGACCCGTCCGCGACGTAATAGAATATGCCCTTACAGAGATGCCCGCTTCGAAAATCATGATGGGACAGAATCTGTACGGATATGACTGGACACTTCCATTCGAACCGGGAACCACAGCAAAAGCGGTCAGTCCGCAGCAGGCGATTCAAATCGCAGCAGCTAACAACGTCCCTATCGAATATGATGAGAAAGCTCAAGCCCCATTTTTCAAATACAGCGCAGATGGAAATGACCATGAAGTCTGGTTTGAAGATGCACGTAGTATCCAAGCCAAGTTCGATCTCATGAAAGAGTTGAAGCTGAGGGGTATGAGCTATTGGAAACTCGGCTTGTCCTTCCCTCAGAACTGGCTGTTGATCACGGATAATTTCAATGTTGTGAAAAGATAAGGCGATCTACTTGCGGAACAGGGAGAAAAGCCAGTCCCATTTCGTATCTTTCTGCTTATGTATCGCTTCTTCAAGGCGACGATTGTAATCATTTTGGCTGCGCCATTCATTCTGCTGCTCTTCCCGCAGCTTTTGAAGCTCAGTCTGCAAGAATTCGTTTTTCTGCACTTCCTGCTCCAAGAGTGTTTCGTATTGGCTTTTTTGAAGCTTTGAGAGCTCCTCAATTTTACGTTGTGTTTTCTGAGCTGAATTTGAAATATTCGAGCTCAAATCATGGTGATCCTGCTTCAGTCTGGACACCTGCGTTTTCAGTTGGTTCATTTCATTCACGACTTGAACATTCATTTCACGGGAAGCCGCGAGTTCATTGGCCAGGTAGGATAAAATTTCTTTCAACTGGTTCGGGTCCTGTGGCAATTGGTTATATGTATCGCCCGGCGATATGGCCGTTTCACCGGAACCTTCCAGTCTTTTTTTCTGACCATCCGCAAGGGATCTGGCCGTATCGTCAAGAGGCTTTTCTGTATCGCGCAGCGCTATGAGCGCATCAATATCGGACTGCACGAAGATCCTTCGATCACCGTCTTTTAAAAATTCATAACCATTCCGCTCCAGGATCTGGCCGTATTTACGCACAGTTGGTGTTGCGATCCCTGCCTGTTCTGCCGCTTCTTTGGATGTGAAGGATCGTTCGTACGGTTGTATATCGTTTCGCATATCGCACCTCCGTTTTAGTCTAATGTATGATGAATCATCCCGGCTTTCAAGAGCCATATCACCCAGCGATACGGCCGGGAACAGTGACTTTCTGCACCTATCCGGATCTGGCAGCAAACCGTGTATCGCTGGATATAGATATTTTGATATAAAATAAAAACCGATCCAGTTTCTCGCAATCAGACAAAATAACACAATTATTTCCCTGAAAATACTTTATTCGATCATTTCCTTCATTATATATCCTGGCGGCAGTTAATGAAAAGGTTATTTAACGAAAGTGATACAGTGGTCCCCTTCAGTTTCGATATAAATAAATATTAGCCGGCATTTAGGTAAATCTATAATCACCTAAATGCCGGCTATTTGTATACCAATAAATTCAAAACGGATGCAGCATTTGATTGGAGTGCAAGCAGCCAATGCTGGATATGTCTGACTCCGGCGGCTAGCCCCTCAAGGAGGCCCACGTGTCACCCGTGGAAAGCGAAGTCTTGCACGGGAATCAATAGCGGTATTAGCAGTACTACTTTTGTGAAATGATCGATGGCTGCTACAAGTCGGAATTTGTTTTATCTTGTAAATAACCTGACCAAACACCCCCACTATTGTGTTACAATAAATCCTGTCGTTATTTTATTTATACGGATACAAAAAACACACATAGATCGTTGTAATATGAGGAGGACATGCAATGGGGAGAATTCCTTTCATCACGGTTGAAGGACCGATTGGAGTAGGAAAAACTTCTTTGGCCAAAGCGATTTCTGAACACTTCAATTTTCATTTGCTAAGGGAAATCGTTGACGAAAACCCGTTTTTGGATAAATTTTATGATGATATTGAAGAGTGGAGTTTTCAAACCGAGATGTTTTTCCTATGCAATCGATACAAACAGCTTGAGGATATCGAAAAACACTATATTTCTCAAAATAAATCGGTTGTAGCGGATTATCATATTTTAAAAAATATCATCTTCGCTAAACGGACATTGAAGGACGAGCAGCAGTACAATAAATATCTTAAGATCTACGATATTTTGACTTCTGATATGCCGAGACCCAATGTGGTGATTTACTTGAATGCGAGCCTTGATACATTGCTGAAACGCATTGAAAAAAGAGGCAGGGACTTTGAGAAGAAAATCAGCCCTCTTTATTTAAAACAATTATCGCTGGACTATGAAGAATATATGAACACCTTTGAAGAAACTCACCCTGATATCCCTGTTCTTCGCTACAATGGCGACCACATTGACTTCGTCGAAAACAAAGAGGATTTAGACACTATTCTAACTCAATTAAACAATACACTGAATAAAGGAGTTCACTATCATGAATCTTCGCAATAAATACGGCATCCCAAGCAATGCTGTCATCACCATTGCCGGGACAGTCGGAGTCGGGAAATCCACGATGACAAACGGACTGGCAAATGCCCTGGGTTTCCGTACATCGTTTGAAAAAGTGGATACCAACCCTTACCTGGATAAATTCTATCAGGATTTCAAAAGCTGGAGCTTCCACCTGCAGGTATACTTTCTTGCAGAGCGCTTCAAGGAACAAAAGAAAATCTTTGAATACGGCGGCGGCTTCATCCAGGACCGCTCGATCTACGAAGATACCGGAATCTTCGCCAAGATGCACCATGAAAAAGGGAATATGTCAGACGTCGATTATGAAACGTATACAAGCCTGTTCGATGCAATGGTCATGACACCGTACTTCCCTCACCCAGATCTTTTGATCTACCTTGAAGGTTCCCTTGATAACGTAATTGACCGCATCCGTGAGCGCGGCCGTCCAATGGAACAACAGACACCGGTTGAGTATTGGGAAGAAATGCATGAGCGCTACGAAAACTGGATCAATTCCTTCAACGCTTGCCCTGTCCTCCGCCTGGACATCAGTGAATACGATTTGATCAACAACCAAGGATCAATCGAACCAATCGTTGAACGAATCGGTTACTTTATCGAACAAACAAGAATGCTGAAAAGCTAAACGATACGAGATGCAGCCTCCAGCGGGCTGCATCTTTTTTTATAAAGCTCTTTTCGCATATTTTGTTGCGTTGCACACAAGAAAATATCGGAACTTGGGAATATTCGGCTTGTCCGTCCTTATGTTGTTTGAACTGGAATTCGAAAAGAGCACGTCCACAAGCTATATTCAGGATGCAAGCTCTATATGAAAAGCAACAATCTTTTAGAAACAGCCTTTTATAAACACTCACCGCCTCGTTTATCTTCGAGAAATAAGAGGTATGTATATAAACAAAGAGTGAAATTAAGGGAGATGAAAAACCATGGATACAAGAGAAACGTACTTTGTTGATATCAGCAGCGGTGATGTTGTCCCTCATGCCGAAGAAGCGAAGAGTGTGAGCTTTCAAATTCAAGCCACCCCGGAAGAAGTGACAAAACTGAAAGCACTGTTTGATGAAAATTACGATGATGATATGTCAACGTTCAACAGGGCACAGATCCCATTCCGCCAATATCACAACGATCCTGAAAATACCCAATATGACCACTCCATGCAAAAAATCTACGCCATGATCCACCAACTAGGAACCCTGGAAACCCGCAAAAGCATCGAAGAAATGGGCGTCCTCAACCCCATCAACAAATCTAATACAAGAAGCGATATAGAGAATTTGAAATAAAAGAAGTAGCCTTAAAAAACAATATAACGAAGAAAATCCGATCGAGATTTTGAATTTTTTAGATTCAACCCTCTTTCGGATTTTTCATTTTGCTAAAGTGTGATATTCTTTTTAAGCTTGTTCTAGCTTTTGATTGGAGTGGAAGATGAAGACTCCTGCGGGAAGAGTAGCTTATAAGAAAAGCGGAAGGGCTTTGCTCAGAGGCGTGTGGCATAAGACGAATCGGCCACGAAGGCGTTCTTTGCCTTCTTGGTTGGTTTGGCTTATGACATGTGCCTCTAAGCCCCTGCAGCTGGACAAGTGAGACCCCGGAGGCGAAGCCGAGGAGGCTCACGAGCTACCCGCGGAAAGCGAAGTCTTCCACGGAAATCAAAAGCGGCTATCGAAGCGCTAACTCTAGATCCATGAATTATCAAACTATTATAAAATCTATAGAAGCCAAAAAAATTCGTTACATCTCCAGTAACGAATTTAACAATCTCCAATTTATGCGCTATGGTTATTAATAAATCAATGGCGGAGGAAGAGGGATTCGAACCCCCGCGGGCTTTAACACCCCTGTCGGTTTTCAAGACCGATCCCTTCAGCCGGACTTGGGTATTCCTCCGTATCGACAAGAATTATAATATCACGGTGAGAAAATAGAGTCAAGCACTTTTATCAAAAAAATTAAAAGGTATCCGGGGAACAGACCGGATACCTTTTTCAACCTTCTTATTTGATCACTTCTGCCCCGCCCATATAAGGACGAAGGACTTCTGGTACGACGACGGATCCGTCTGCCTGCTGGTAATTTTCCAAAATGGCAGCAACGGTACGGCCGATCGCAAGCCCTGAACCATTCAATGTATGAACATGTTCAGGCTTCGCATTCGCTTCCCTTCTGAAACGGATATTCGCACGTCTTGCCTGGAAGCTTTCGAAGTTACTGCAAGAAGAAATCTCACGGTATGTTCCGTAGCTCGGGATCCATACTTCGATATCGTATTTCTTCGCGGCCGTGAACCCTAAGTCGGCTGTACACATTGATAACACACGGTACGGAAGTCCAAGGAGCTGAAGGACTTTTTCCGCATGTCCCGTCAGTTTTTCAAGCTCATCATAAGAATCCTCAGGTTTAACAAAGCGGACAAGCTCCACCTTATTGAATTGATGCTGGCGGATCAATCCTCTTGTATCGCGTCCCGCAGAACCCGCTTCTGAACGGAAGTTGGCACTGTAGGCAACATAGCTGATCGGCAGCTCCTCGCCCTTGATAATTTCATCGCGGTGATAGTTTGTTACCGGAACTTCTGCTGTCGGGACAAGGAAGTAGTCTTCGCTTTCGATTCGGAAAGCATCTTCTTCGAATTTCGGCAGCTGGCCAGTTCCTGTCATGCTTGCACGGTTTACAAGGAACGGCGGGATCATTTCAGTATAGCCGTGTTCATCCATATGAAGATCCATCATGAAGTTCAACAGGGCACGCTCCAGTCTTGCACCCAGGCCTTTGTAGAATACAAAACGGCTTCCCGTTACTTTCCCTGCACGTTCAAAGTCTAGAATATCAAGTCCAGTTGCAATATCCCAGTGAGGCTTTGCTTCGAAATCAAAGTCGCGGACTTCGCCCCATTTGCGCGCTTCCACGTTGTCGTCCTCGGTTTCACCGACAGGAACAGATTCGTGCGGGATATTCGGGATGGACATGAGGATCCTGTCCAGCTCTTCCTCGATGCCCCTCAGCTCATCATCAAGCTTCTTGACCATTCCCCCAACTTCACGCATTTCAACGATCAGGTCCTCGGCATCCTGTTTTTCTTTTTTCAGCTGAGCGATTTTCTGTGATACTTCATTTCGCTTGCTCTTGAGGTTCTCGCTTTCCACAAGAAGCTCTCTTCTTCTCTTATCCAGTTCCTCGAACTTATCAAAGTCCTCAAGGTCTTCGCCGCGGTGCTGCAGGCGGCTTTTTACTTCTTCCAGATTGGCACGCAAGTATTTGATGTCTAACATGCTTGTTCCTCCTTTGGTTTATATGATGTTTGTCTGAAAACGCGGCAGGATAATCCGGGAAAAATAAAAAACCCCCGTCCCTGGAAAAGGGACGGAGGTTACCGCGTTGCCACCCTAATTGAAAACAGCAGAGCTGTCTTCCTCTTAGAGATGGTAACGGAATCACCGAAAATACCTACTGAATGGTTCAGTATTTCACTCAAGGATGGATTCATGAAGCTCCTGCACCGGTTTGCACCAACCACCGGCTCTCTTCAGCAGAGAAGTTTCATTACTATTTCCTGTCAACGTTTTAAACTCATATTGGTTATTTCATAATCTACTACAATGTTTTCCATTTTGCAATAGGTTTATGCCAATGTTTTTATATGTGCGAACTCCGCTGTTGGTTTCCGTGCAAGACTTCGCTTTCCGCGGGCGAGCGTGGAGCCTCCTCGGCGCTTTGCGCCTGCGGAGAAGAAAAGCGGATGGGCTTTGCTCAGAGGCGTGTGGCATAAGACGAATCGGCCACGAAGGCGTATTTTGCCTTCTTGGTCGGTTTGGCTTATGACATGTGCCTCTAAGCCCAGTAGCTAGACAGGTCTCACATTGGCCGCTTTTCCCGCAGGAGTCTTCGTCTTGCACTCCAACCAACAGCTGGGATCTACTCACATCCAAGTATCAAGGATGGGCAAAACCATATTATAAAACAGCTTTTTCTTTCGATTCTTTGACCATCTCGATGAAGTAAGCCGTCAGGCGATGGTCGTCTGTGAGTTCGGGATGGAATGAGCATCCCAGGAATCGTCCGTGACGTGCGAGGACGATCCTTTCGTTGTGCTTGGCGAGGATTTCGACGTCCTCCCCGGCTTCTACGATGTGAGGGGCACGAATGAATACGGCGTTAAAATGATCGCCGACATGCGCGATGTTCAGGTCGGCCTCGAAGCTTTCCTTTTGTCGTCCGAAGGAGTTGCGTTCGACGATTACATCCATGACACCAAGATGCGGTTCATCATAGCCGACTATCTGTCTCGCAAGCAGGATGAGACCTGCACATGTTCCAAACATCGGCTTTCCGCTTGCCGCAAATTCTTTGAGTGGTTCAAAAAAACCGTAGCGGTCAATGAGGCGGCGCATCGTCGTACTTTCTCCGCCCGGCATGATCAAGCCGTCAAGTCCATCCAGCTGTTCTACACGCTTTACGACCACTGCTTCGGCATCGCATGCTTCAATTGATCTAACATGCTCTCTGACTGCTCCCTGAAGTCCAAGTACACCTATCTTCATCATTGTCTACCTCTTACCATCCGCGGTCTTGCATGCGCTGTTCAGGAAGGATGGAGGAGATCTCTACACCCTTCATCGCTGTGCCAAGTTCTTTTGACAGCTCAGCAATCAGTTTGTAATCCTGGTAGTGAGTAGTCGCTTCAACGATCGCTCTCGCAAACTTCTCAGGGTTTTCAGACTTGAAGATACCGGAACCTACGAATACACCGTCAGCTCCCAATTCCATCATAAGAGCAGCATCAGCCGGTGTTGCGATACCGCCAGCTGCAAAGTTGACAACCGGTAAACGGCCGTTTTCTTTAATCTCTAACAATAATTCATATGGAGCACCCAAAAGCTTCGCTTCCGTCATGATTTCATCTGTGCTCATGCTGACAAGCTTGCGAACCTGAGCGTTCACTTTACGCATGTGACGAACCGCTTCGACGATGTTCCCAGTACCCGGCTCACCTTTAGTACGAAGCATCGATGCACCTTCACCGATACGGCGTGCCGCTTCGCCTAAATCACGGCATCCGCATACGAATGGAACCGTGAAGTCTTTTTTATTCAAGTGATACTCTTCATCGGCTGGTGTAAGTACTTCACTTTCATCAAGGTAGTCAACACCCATCGACTCAAGTACTCTTGCTTCAACGATATGGCCAATACGCGCTTTCGCCATGACCGGGATCGTAACTGCTCCCATTACTTCTTCGACGATACGAGGGTCTGCCATTCTCGCTACGCCGCCCGCAGCACGGATGTCAGCTGGAACTCGTTCTAAAGCCATTACCGCAACTGCACCTGCAGCTTCAGCAATCTTGGCCTGTTCTGCATTGATGACGTCCATGATGACGCCGCCCTTTTGCATTTCAGCCATACCTCTTTTAACACGATCTGTACCAGTATTCATTTATGTATCCCCCTTATATTTATCCTATGCCTGTCCTTATTTCTTACAAAGATACTCTATAAAAGCCGCTGTTGATTTCCGTGGAAGACTTCGCTTTCCGCGGGTGACCCGTGAGCCTCCTCGGCTTTCGCCTCCGGAGTGGAAAAGCAGAGGCGGCTCGTTCAGCCCCGACAAGCATAAGATGAATGGGCCGGAAAGGCGTTCTTTGCCTTCTTGGACCATTTAGCTTATGACCTCGAGGGGCTAGCCGCCGGAGCTAGACATGTCTCACATTGGCCACTTCTCCCGCAGGAGTCTTCGTCTTCCACTCCAATCAACAGCTGGAACTGTTTAATTAGGTTATCACAGAAGAAAAAAGTGACTAAAACAATCGGAATGATGATATTGCCCTACTGCTAAATAAACAACAAAAACAAGGTTATGTCAAGACGAAATAAGGAGTCGGTTAACTTATGCGGTATATGCATTTAATGGAAGTATCCCCTGCTTGCTCATGACCATTCCCTTATAAAAATAACCCCAGGCCATGTGAGGGCCTGGAGTCATCGTATGAAATTAGAACCAGCCTTTTACAGTGGAAGTGACGGATCCCCAGATATCTCCGAAGAAACCTCCGACAGCTCTCATGGAAAGGACGAACCAGTTTGCTTTTTCGACTCCTTCGACTGTCACGACAGAAGATTTAGCTCCATTGGATCCCTTGTCAGTCAGGTATCCAAGATCATTCTTGTCTTTTGATTCCAATGTAATATAACCGACTTTTTCGCCCTTTTTAACCGGCGCAGTCAGTTTACCGTCTTCATTCAGCTTTTTCTTGTCGACTACAAATTTAGGCTTGTACATCTTTTCTTCGCCATTTTTCACGACCATATTCAAAGCAGACTCAGCTTTGATGCCGACTTCTTTTTCTTTCCCTTTCACAACAGGAAGGGTTTTCTGTCCCTTAATTTTGTAATCGGCAGGGATCAGTTCTTGCATTGTAAAGTTATTAAAAGCATAATCCAGCATTTTTCTTGTTTCTGCAAAACGTGCATCATAAGAATTTTCACCCGCTGGTACTTTCACATCCATCACAACCGTAATGAACCTCATGCCATTTCGTTCCGCAGTACCTGTGAAACAAGCTCCTGCAAAATCCGTCGTTCCAGTTTTAAGTCCGTCCATGCCTTCGTACTCACGAACCAGTCCAGGAAGCATCCAGTTCCAGTTAGGCATTTCGAATTCGTCATCGGTACCTTCAGCAAACACTTTCTTCGCAATGGAAGAAGTCTCTAGCACCTCAGGATAATCATTGATCAGGCGGTAAGCAAGAGTCGCCGTATCCTTTGCGGACATCACATTCTCTTCATCCGCTCCACCGACAACCTGATCGACATAAGGAGCGAGGTCCTTGTTGTTCAAACCTGATGAGTTAACGAATTTATAGTTTTCTAATCCAAGTTCTTCGGCTTTTTTGTTCATCATTTTCGCAAAATTCGCTTCAGAGCCGGCAACGGTTTCAGCAATGGCCATCGCTGATGCATTCGCTGAATAAATCGCCATGGTTTCATATAAATCCTTAATCGTATAAGTCGCTTCTTCACGTAAAGAAACATTACTTAACGAAGTGTTATGTGACATCTGAGAAATATTTGTAGGAACCGTATATTTTTGATTCCACTTAACCTTTCCTTCATCAATCGCTTCAAGCAGAAGGTATTCGGTCATCATTTTTGTCATACTAGCAATTCCAAGTGCAGTTTCGGAATTCTTTTCAAATAAAACTTTACCGGTACTTGCTTCTACTAAAATCGCAGCATTTGCGTTAACATCGAGATCCCCTTGAGCACTTGCCGGTTTTTGAACCATGCTCATTGCCATCAAAAATACCAAGAAACAAACAAAAGATTTTTGAACCCAACTTCTTTTCACTTTTAGCCCTCCAAGTTTTTATGTACACCTTCGTTATTTTATCATAGTTCGAAAGGTAAGAATAGACAGAGAATATTCCTAGTTTTGGTATGGGACAAGGGACTTGGGGCATTCTCCATTTACCTTTTTTCCCATAAAAAAAGAGCCGGTTATAAGCCGGCCCTTTCTTACATTAAGATAATGAATAATTCGGTGCTTCCTTCGTGATCTGCACATCATGCGGATGGCTCTCGCGAAGACCTGCACCCGTCATACGGATGAACTGCGCATGTTCCCGAAGTTCATATAGATTCTTCGTACCGCAGTATCCCATGCCTGAACGAAGTCCGCCGATCAACTGATACAAGGTATCCGCAAGCGGCCCTTTGTAAGGGATGCGGCCTTCAATGCCTTCAGGAACGAACTTCTTCGCATCTTCCTGGAAGTAGCGGTCCTTCGATCCTTTTTCCATGGAGCTCAATGAGCCCATACCGCGGTAGACTTTAAAGCGTCTGCCTTGGAAGATTTCTGTTTCACCAGGGCTTTCAGATGTACCCGCCAGCAGGCTTCCAAGCATAACAGCATGTCCGCCGGAAGCAAGTGCCTTCACGATATCACCTGAGAACTTGATCCCGCCGTCTGCAATGATGGATTTGCCATGCCTTCTGGCTTCCGTTGCACAATCGTAAACAGCCGTGATCTGAGGTACACCGACACCTGCAACAACACGAGTTGTACAAATAGATCCAGGTCCGATACCGACTTTTACGACGTCAGCACCTGCTTCGATCAATTCTCTCGTTGCTTCGGCTGTTGCAACATTTCCTGCGATGATGTTCAAGTCAGGATATGCTTCACGGATTTCCCTGACAGTGGAGATAACCCCTGCTGAATGTCCGTGTGCTGTGTCAATGACGATTGCATCGACATGTGCTTTCACAAGATGCTCTACGCGTGTGGCAGTATCTTTTGAGACACCCACTGCAGCCCCGACCAACAAACGGCCCTGACTGTCTTTTGCCGAGTTCGGGAACTCGATGACTTTTTCAATATCCTTGATTGTGATCAGACCTTTTAATACGCCTTCTTGATCGATGAGCGGCAGCTTCTCGATCTTGTGCTGCTGAAGGATTTTTTCCGCTTCATCTAGGGTAGTGCCAACCGGAGCTGTCACCAGATTTTCTTTTGTCATAACATCAGAAATCTGGATGGAGAAATCCTGGATGAAACGCAGATCGCGGTTCGTCAAGATCCCCACCAATTTTTGCTCCTCTTCATTGTTCACAATCGGAACACCAGAGATTCTATATTTGCCCATCAAGTGCTCAGCAGCAAATACTTGATGCTCAGGAGTCAGGAAGAATGGATCAGAAATAACGCCGCTTTCTGAACGCTTTACTTTATCAACCTGCTCAGCCTGTTGTTCGATACTCATGTTCTTGTGGATGATTCCCAGTCCGCCTTGGCGTGCCATCGCAATCGCCATTTCAGCTTCAGTCACCGTATCCATACCGGCACTGATGACTGGAACATTCAGCTTAATGGAGTCAGTCAGTTCAACTGAAATACTCACATCTTTCGGTAATACCTCAGACTTTGCAGGTACTAGTAAAACATCATCAAACGTTAAACCTTCTTTAGCAAATTTAGATTCCCACATATTTTTCGGCCTCCCTAGTCCCAAAATATTATTAGTAGGTTATCAATTGGTTAAAATACTGTCAAGGACATCAGAATTAGTTTAATTTTTCAGAATTGTTAGAGGGTGACGAATTGGAAAGCATACATCGGCATTGGGACTTCATTCACTACTTTCAGTCTGCTGAATATTCCCAGAAATTTTTAAAAAATGGATATGAACAAATCGGTTTCGCGCAGGCTGAAACAAAAAGCTACGAAAACTGCTATCCATTCATGTATTATCTCGAACAGGGTGAGCTTTATTATAAACAAGCTCTGCAATCTCCCCTGTCACTGCAGCCAATCTTATTATTTTACGGCTATATCCATTTTATTAAAGCGATTGTCCTGACGGAGGATCCGCTCTACCCGGAAACGACCCAGGTACTCGCCCACGGGGTGACATCAAGAAAAAGAAAAAAGCAGCAATATCATTTTTTGCAGGATGAAGTGAAGGTTCAAAAGAATGGGTTGTTTTCTCATTTCTCAACCCTGGTGTTCCAAGCGAAACATATCATTGGTGAAAAACTGAAGATGGAAGACCTGCTCGTACAGATCCCTGAGTTGGAGGAAGCATTTAAAGTCCTCTTGAAAAGAAAGACGATGCTGTGGTTCAATCCAGAGAATGAACTTGTCCTGGATGAGTCGGTACTGAACAACTTCAATATGTCAAAAGATCTTTTCAAGCAGTATCTGAATGAAAAGCTGACCGGCAAGAATCAATGGACGAAAGAGGATACCCTTCATATCCCTCACATCAGTGAACAGCTTCCGGTCAGATGGCATCTGGGCAGCGACAGGCTGTGCCTGCCGAGCATCCGGAATGAAGCGAACATGCTGCCCGAACTCCTGATTCACTATGCCGTCCTTTATAACCTGAGCATGATAGCCAGGTATGAAACAGAATGGTGGGTCGAACTATTGAAGAACCGCACGAACGAAGACTACCCGATCATCCGGTCTTTTTTGAACGTCACAACCCAGAAGGCACCCTATCTGCTATTGGATATACTGAAGCAGAAGATGTAGCGGATAGAGGAAGGAAACTCAACCCTCCTCCTCTTTCCATTATCGATCCAACAACGACTTGATGTCATGTTCAATTTTTCTAGGATTCGTCTGCGGAGAATATCTCTCATACACTTCTCCGTTTTTATCCACCAGGAACTTAGTGAAATTCCACTTGATATCCGACACCAGCAGTCCCTTCTTTTCTTTCGTCAAAAATTTGAATAACGGGTGCGCACTCTTTCCCTTCACATCCGTTTTCTTGTACATCGGGAACGATACTCCATAATTTGTCTGACAAAACTCGATGATCTCATCCTGGTCATCAAATTCCTGATTCATGAACTGATCACTCGGGAAACCCAGCACAACCAGGCCCTGCTCTCTATACTCCTCATACAAGCCCTGCAGTTCTTCAAATTGAGGCGTAAAGCCGCACTTGCTTGCTGTATTGACGATAAGCAAAACCTTCCCCTCATACTCCTCTAACGAGGTTTCTACCCCATTCGATTTAGCAACAGTGAAATCATAGATGGAAGTCATATCGATCTCCTCCTTCGTTTATGTTCATAGTTAAATGATACTTCATGGGGGTGCGGGATAGCAATTTTGAGAGGTTTTAGGTGTATGGTGTATGAGCGGAGGGGAGGTTTTTTCGGTAACTGTTGGTATTACGGGGGGCTCGGCAGCCGGTTAGTGGTGTCTGGTGGTAGAGATTGATAATAAATGCTGCTTTGTGAGATTAAGGGGACGGATGCAATCATATTCCGAAGGATTTGATAATAGAATTTTCCGTTTCGATAATAAAAGTTCGATTTCCGATAATCCTTTCGTTGATTTCGATAATAAAAAGCCGATTTTCGATAATAAATCGGATCTGGCCGCGAACCTGTTATTCAATTTCTTGATATTTATATGAAATAGGCACGTTTTTAAGAAGAACACGACTCTCTTTTCAACATGGACGAGGGTTTTTATTAAAATAAACAAATTAACGGGCTTAAAAGGTGAAAAATTTAATGGTTTTAATAAAAAGATGTGCAGACGTTTTTGGTCAACATTATCCACTGCTATACCTTTATCGTTTCGCTCCACACAAAAAAAAGAACAACTCCTAAGAGCTGCCCTTTTTTCTATTTGCCTGGCGATGTCCTACTCTCACAGGGGGAGATCCCCCAACTACCATCGGCGCTGAAGAGCTTAACTTCCGTGTTCGGCATGGGAACGGGTGTGACCTCTTCGCCATAATCACCAGACGAATATTCAATTGAAGGTTTGTTCCTTCAAAACTAGATAAAGAATTGATGTCAAGAATACCGGTATTGCCGTGTTGTTCATTTAAAAATGACTCTTTGTGGTTAAGTCCTCGATCGATTAGTATCAGTCAGCTCCACATGTCGCCATGCTTCCACCTCTGACCTATCTACCTGGTCATCTTCCAGGGATCTTACTCACATAAAGTGATGGGAAATCTCATCTCGAGGG
>NZ_KQ758497.1 GCF_001456935.1 [Bacillus] enclensis
TTATCCGGTATTAGCCCCGGTTTCCCGGAGTTATCCCAGTCTT
The DNA here is from genome assembly GCF_001456935.1 of [Bacillus] enclensis. Classification (GTDB taxonomy): domain Bacteria; phylum Bacillota; class Bacilli; order Bacillales; family Bacillaceae_B; genus Rossellomorea; species Rossellomorea enclensis. Next base: position 44 of record NZ_KQ758497.1, read on the forward strand.
ACAGGCAGGTTACCCACGTGTTACTCACCCGTCCGCCGCTGATCTCAGGGAGCAAGCTCCCATCGATCCGCTCGACTTGCATGTATTAGGCACGCCGCCAGCGTTCGTCCTGAGCCAGGATCAAACTCTCCGATAAAAGTTTGAATAGCTCTTGTTTGCAACGATTAAATCGTTGCGGTAAATCTAGAATTAACGTTGACGTATTGTCTTGTTTTGTTCAGTTTTCAAGGTTCAATTTGTTGCGTGCTTCGTTTGAAGCGACTTTATTAATTTATCACATCTTCCAATGTGATGTCAACTGTTTTTTAAAAATATTTTTCAGGGCGTTTTCGAGATATTCGATAGCGCAACAGCGACGTTTAATAATATACCAAGTTTTTTTTACGGGGTCAATACGTTTTTAAAGATTTTTTTACAAATGATTAAGTTCATGACATTTAAAAGCGGCTGCTCAATGAGAAAGGTTCCTCCCCTCCGGGAGGCCCGTCCATTAAATAGCCGCTGGTCGTTTCAGTATTTTTCTTTTTTAGCACTGCTGTTCTTCATATATTTGAGGCATTCTTTATGACTTGCAAATCTGCGGAATAGAGAAAACAATATTTTATATCGTTCGTCCATGGCCCTTTTTACGATATGATCAATCCGGGCATCTTTCATGTCGAATAGGATTTCATCCATTTCTCTTTTCAACAGATATTCTAGTTCTTGTCTTTCTCTGTCGTCAATCATTAACCCCAGCAAGTAAGTCACCCCTTTATGTTGTTATTTGTAGTTTTTTCCATAAGCGGGATATTATAATCAATTTTTTCACTGAAGTTAGATATTTTTTCCGGGGACATGCATATCTTTAATAGAGATATACGTCACGGAGGGATTATGAAATGAATGTTTTCTATACCGTCAATGCGAAAAGAATGAAGCAGATCAGTCTCGTCATCATCATCTCTTTCTTTACCGCCCTTTTTGTCTATAGCGGTACGCTCTCTTCTGTCCCTGTATTCGGAACTAAAGATGGTCCAAAGGCGATCTATAAGGGAGAAAAAGGAGTTGCCCTGACTTTCAATGTTGGGTGGGGAGATGAGAAGGCAAAACCGATTTTGGATGAATTAAAAAAGCTAAAGGTGCAGTCGGCGACCTTTTTCCTTTCCGGATCATGGGCTGAGCGTCATCCCGACCTGGTTGAGGAGATCGTCAAAGCCGGATATGAAATCGGGAATTTGGGGTATGCATACTCTGATTATACGGATATGGAGCCCCAGAAGATACGGCAAGATATTACGAAAGCTGATGATGTGTTTGAAAAATTGAATGTAAAAGATGTAAAGCTTCTCCGTGTCCCCACCGGTCACTTTAACAAGGAAACATTGAAGGTCGCGGATAGTCTGGGGTTAACAGTCGTTCATTGGAGCGTCGACTCCAAAGATTGGACCAATCCAGGAACAGAAGAAATCATCAACAATGTGAAGGATGCGAAGAAAGGGGATATCATCCTCCTCCATGCATCCGATTCTGCAAAGCAGACCAAAAATGCACTGCCGGCCATCGTAAAGACTCTTAGAGGAAAAGGGAGTTTTGTGTCGGTATCGGATATGATCTCAAACGGAGATGCGAAATCATCTTTAATTCAATAAGGAAACCCCGGAAAGGCATATTGCACTCTTCCGGGGTCTTTTTTAATTCTTCTGTTGTTTATTCTGTCTTTCGATTTGGGATTGCTCGATGTATTTAGGAAGCTTCAGCAGCTGATAGGCATTACATACCAATAGTGCGATCAACATTAGATACAACCACTTAATGGAGTTCACCAGGAGCACCGGAAGCCATTCCAGCGTGGTGACGACGACCATGAAGAATAATGCTGATATAAAAGTGTTGGTCTTCGATTCCGATTGTTGATTCTTCGCATAGGCAACAATCATCCCCACAAGCAGGATGCCTATTCCCAATAGGATATACGGAGTGTAAGAAGAACCTTCTTCTGCAAAAGCCCGGAACCGGAAGTAAATAAGGTCAAATAACACAAAAGCAATCAAAACGAGCTGAACGGAATTCCAAAAACCCCTGAACATTCCCATACCAAATTGGTGAATGGTCAGATATGCAAAGTATCCCATTTGACTGATGACACTGAATGTAAATCCAACGAATAAAAACCATAAAAGGCTGGATAATATGCCGATTACATCCCCGTCTTGAATGAACGGGCTGTATTGATCCCACCTGATGAACAGAGATGCAACCGCTGTCACGGCACCGCCGAGAACCAATGTATGTACAAAAAAACGAATCCAATTTCGGATGGTCACTTCATTTTTCCCCCAACTATATAATATACACTCTGTTGATTGTACCAACGCTTCCCTAAAAAATCTAGGTTCCAGTGCCGGATGTGTATATTTTTTTCGCAACTTCTCATATTAAAGGTAAGGGAATTTGTATGGAAGGAGCCTACCCATGAAAAAATATTCCTTTCTATTTCTCCTGCCAATGCTCCTCTTGGCCGCTTGCGGCGGAGGCGGAGACACAGGCAGCAGTAAAATGGATTATGAAGAAACCAAGAAAATGGTTGTCGATATATTAAAGACCGATGATGGAAAAAAAGCCATCCAGGAAGTAATGTCAGACGATAAGATGAAGTCAGAGCTTATTATGGATCAAAAAGTAGTAAAAGATACCATATCAAAAACCCTTACGTCAGAAAAAGGCACAGAATTTTGGAAGAAATCCTTTGAAGATCCAAAGTTTGCCGAAACCATGGCCAAAAGCATGAAGGACGGCAACGAAAAGCTGCTCAAGGATTTAATGAAAGACCCTGAATACCAAGGGATGATGATGGATTTGATGAAGGACCCTGAATTCCAGAAAGAATTGACAGAGGCCTTAAAGAGCAAAGAGTTCCGCGAACATCTTCAAAAAGTGATACTTGAAACATTTGAAAGCCCATTGTTCAAAGCTAAAATGCAGGATATTCTCATGAAAGCAGCGGAGGAAGCCGGAGGTGGCAAACAAGGAGAAGACGGCGGCGGTGCCAGTCAAAGCGGCCAAACCGGAGGCGGTCAAGGCGGCGGTGGCGGTGCAGGCGGTTCTTCGGGCAGCGGCGGCTGATAAACCCGGGCCCCTCTATGAAAGGCGAAGAAGCATTGTTCAGACGGCAAGCGTCTTAGGCCGGCCAGGTGAAGTCATTATTTGACACCAGCTGCCGGCGTGGAACATCTTAAGGGGCTGGTGCTTTGCCAGTTCTCAACTCCAACACAAAAAAGGACAAATAGCAGAGGGTGCTCCCCCGCTATTTGTCCTTTTCATTTTCTCAGGATAATTTATCTATGACTTTATGGGCGATCTCCCCATAAATCTGTCCGAGCCTGTGGTCTTCAGCATAAATGGAAGGAGCGAAATCCTCTTCATTCCAATCAGGCTGCTGCAGCGGTAATTTGCCAAGCAGGTCGGTCCGGAGTTCTTCCGTCAGCTTCTCTCCTCCGCCTTGTCCGAACACGAATTCCTTCTCACCGGTCAGCTTGCTTTCAAAGTAAGACATATTTTCAATGACACCGAGGATATCGTGATCCGTCTGCAGCGCCATCGCTCCTGCACGGGCCGCTACAAAGGCAGCGGTCGGATGAGGGGTTGTAACGATGATTTCCTTACAGTGCGGAAGCATCGTGTGAACATCCAGTGCCACATCCCCCGTACCCGGCGGCAGGTCGAGAAGAAGATAATCAAGATCTCCCCACTCTACTTCCGAGAAGAAGTTGTTCAGCATTTTCCCGAGCATCGGCCCCCTCCATATAACTGGAGCATTGTCCTCGACGAAGAAGCCCATTGAGATGACTTTTACGCCAAAACGTTCTACCGGGATAATTCTTTCACCTCGGACGACCGGACGCTTTACGATCCCCATCATATCTGGGACGCTGAATCCGTAAATATCAGCATCGATCAATCCAACTTTCTTTCCTTGGCGGGCAAGTGCCACGGCAAGATTCACTGAAACCGTCGATTTACCTACACCGCCTTTACCGCTGGCAATGGCAATGAATGTTGTTTTGCTGGCAGGAGACAATAAATCGGTGCCTTCCCCGCCTGTACCGCGGTGTTTTTCAAGCTCTTCCTGCGGGAGTTCCGTAAAACGGATCCCAACTGTTCCCGCCCCGTTTTCCTTTAATAATTCGACAACCTTTTGCTGGAATTGCATCTGTTCGCCTGTACCGGTCTTCGCGAGTGCAATTTTCACACTGACATGTGCTTTTTCTTCTTTTACACTCACTTCCACAATACCATTCGTTTCTTTTAATGTTTTATGTAAAAAAGGATCCTCTAATTGTGATAAAAGATCGCGAGTCTGTTGTTCTGTTAACATGAAAAACCACCCTTTTTTATGTATTCGTTTACACCCATTATCAGTATAACATACCGTTGTCAGAAATAACTGTTAAAAGGGCTGGAATACTTTCGGCATATACTATTGGAGGTTAACGGAATTTGGCGCTGCAGGCCCTTACCCGTCACCGGCATCCAGATATTGTTATCCTTTGAGCGGGTTCAGGCAAAAAAAGAACCGCCGCCATGACAGTTCTTTATTCGCTGCTAATGATTCATTTGATTCTGTGCAAAAATCAGACCGTTGTTGAGGGAACTGAATGTCTTGAGTTCTTTCAGATCGATTCCCAGGTTGATGAGGGTCTGGGCGATTTCCGGACGAACGCCGACGAGGATGCATTCAGCACCGAGCAGCCCTGCCGCCCTTGTGGATTCAATGATTCCCTGAGCTGCAAATGTATCCAATACCGGTACGCCTGTTATGTCCATGAAGACAATGGAAGAATGATACTTTGTCACCCCTTCGAGCAGGTTTTCTTTAATCCTGCTGATCCTTTCTTCATCAATATTCCCTACTAACGGCATCACCGAGATATGATCATATAATTGAATGACGGGTGCAGACAATTCAACAAGTGTCTGTCTCTGCATGTTAAACGTTTCTTCCCAGGTATCCGTACACATACTGATCATCTTATTGAAGACGGGATCAAACCAGTGATCGATTTCCATATAAATACCCAATACCTCTTCTTTAGTCAACTCATCTTTTAAAAGAATTTCCAATGCAGCCCGCCGAAAAGACTGGTATCCGGCAGAAATAAATTCAAGGGCTTCATTATTCTCTACAATTTTTTTATACAAATCGTTGAATTCCCTGATGAAGTCTTCATTCTCCTGCTGAAGACTTTTATAGATTGATTCGAATAATTCATTCTTCACGTGGGTGTTCTGGTAATAAGAGATATTCAACTTGTCTGTTGTCTCATCAAGATCCCGGATCCATTTCGAATATAGATCCTGATAATGCTGTTCAAGAGTTTCGATAGTCGCTGCTTTCATATTTGAACCCTTCCTATCCTGATAACTTGTTTACTTCAAGTGTAGACTACTTCGAAGTTTCTAATACTCTATACCCCTGCCTTTAACTTTCTTAACGTGGTTTCGGGTTTTTCACAAAAAATAAAAAAGCCGCTCCTAATGGTGAGGAGAAGCTTTTGTTGTCATTCTTTTTCGGTAAGATAGTTCAGGACTCCCTGGTATATGGAGGCAGCCACTTTTTCCTGGTAATCTTCCTTAAGGAGGTTAGACCGCTCCTCCGCGTTTGAAAGGAAGCCGATTTCCACCAAAGCGCCCGGTTTTTTCGCATGTTTCAGGATATACACACTTTGAAGACCTTTCGCTTCACGGGTTGTGTTTTCAAGATTGCGGGTGAGTTCTTTCTGGATGGCTTTTGAAAGGGCTTTGTTTTCTTCATACTTTGGATTATAGAATGTCTGTGCTCCGCTCCACCTTGGAGAAGGAATGGAATTCAAATGGATGCTTAAGAACATATCTGCTTCAGACTCATTGACCAGCTTGAGACGTTTGTGCAGGTCCTCTACCTTTCTCCTGCTGTACCCCTTCATATCCTCCGGGGCAAGATCCTTGTCCTCTTCACGTGTCATCAGCACAAGCGCCCCCTGCTCCTGAAGATAGTCCCTGATCATCAATGACACATTCAGGGCGATATCTTTCTCAAGGGCCTTTTCATCCCCCGCACCTCCATCTGGACCGCCGTGACCCGGATCAATATAGATGATCTTTCCTGACAAGGGAAGATTCCATGAGTCCCACGTATCTTTATCCATGATTTTATATTGGACGATAAATAATAGGATTCCGAGGGCGGCAATGATCCCTGCAAGTTTCAGTTTCTGTTTCATGTCTCTCCCCCTATTTTCAGTAACCACGCTTTTCTCTTTACTAAAAATATGGGACAAGAAACCATTTTAGAACTGAAAAAAATCAGTGGAGCCGAAGCTTACGGCGTTTAATTCCCTTTTCATACCCCTCCGACCACCATGTCTCCACAAAATGCTCGCAGCTGTAGAAAATGGATTCATCCACTTGATTGGAGATGCCCATCTCGGACCAGTACAGCCAGAAGTTATAAAGTGTATCGATGAAGTGTTTCAATTCTTCATTGCACCGCTTCTTCACAGCCTCCCTGTCTTCCCCGCTGTATCCAAATTTACTCACTTTACCCCCGAGGAGGTAGGCTTCAATCGCGACATCGAAGCACGCCTCATCAAAACCCTGCTGCATGAATACGCCGCCTTGAATCTTTATATATCCAAAATGCTTCCGGACACTTTCCTGGAGCATTTTTATTGAAATTTCCTTTAGCAGTTTTCTTTCTGTCTTGATTTGCTTTTCTCTTCTCTTTGTATTGAAGGTTGTAATAACGTTCAATGTAGATCCACCCCTTTGAACGTATTTTCCTTCTTAAGAGAAGTCTTCATTCGAGTAACTGTTACCAATTTTATTGGGAAATCAGTTGGCTTATTCTCTAAAAACTGTTCCCTTATTAATCGCAGTCCGTTTCTTTCCACTGCAGGCACTTGCTTTCCGCGGGGAGGAAGTCGAGCCTCCTCGGCACATATGCCTGCGGGGTCTCGACTTTTCCTCTACATCCCGCCGGAGTCAATTGCCTTCCGCTCCAATCCACTCTAGGTTTTATTGAGGTTTGATTCTTTAACAAAGGCTATTCCCAAAAATATTACCTAATGAAAAGTGAATCCAAATACAAAACACGCTTCATTAAGTCTTATTTTATAAAAACCCGAACTTTCATTTAAATCATTTCAAGGTTTTATTAGTAATACAAAATACTTTATTTTTTAGCTCGTTCCAGCGTTTGATTGGAGTGGAAGACGAAGACTCCTAATCGAAAAGCGGAAGGGCTTTGCTCAGAGGCTTATGACATGTGCCTCTAAGCCCTGGAGCTGGACAGTTACCCCCATGACCGAGGCTCAGCAACCGCCCGCGGAAAGCGAAGTCTTCCACGGAAATCAAAAGCGGAGTTAGAGGACTATAACTAAAACCAGAACAGGTTCGTTGATCATCATTTCGTAAAATACCACTTCCACAACGACAATCCGATGATGGTGAGGAAGGTGATGAAGCCGTAGAGCCAGATGGAGAGCATTTCGTTAACGAACATGTTGTTTCATCCTTTCCTTTACTTAATATTGTAGACTTTTTCGAGCCTTTGGCTGGTTTGCGGCTGTTTTTCTTTCAAGATAGGGGCGAGCACTGTGATCACGGCGATGCCGATGAAGGTTGAAACTGCTCCCGCTGCCATGGTGCTTGGTACGATTCCCCCAAAGTATAGGATGAGGTATGAAAGCAGTCCGATCACCATGGATAGTTCCGCTGCCCTGGCCGATGCTTTTCTACGTGCATATACGGCGTGTAAAATAGGACCCATCGTTCCGGCTGCGATTCCTGAAATGCCGATCCACATGATATCTCCCATATACGCGGGCGGCTTCAGGACAATCAAATATGCCAGGAGCCCGATTATGGGCACTGAAAGACGGCTGATCTGCAGCGCGATCTTTTCTGCTTTCGCGTCGCTCACTTTCACGATCCCTCTTTTCACCAATACTTTCAAAAAGATATCATTGGCAAAAACAGTCGAAATCGAAACAAACAATCCATCCGTTGTCGACATCGCCGCAGCAAGGACCACTACTCCCAAAAGCGCAACGATGACTGCCGGAAATGCATAGACTGCATATTCCATCAGTGCCAGATCAGGAGCAGCGACGTTATCTCCCAGGGCTGCCCTGCTGTAAATCCCTCCGAATAACACCAAAACTGATAACGCGGCGGTAATCACATAAGTCAAAATCATTTTCCCTAAATCTTTTTCACTCTTCAGCCCGAGCACTTTGTTAAACAGATGGGGGGCTGAGGCAAATGCCCACTGAATCACGATCGCCCCTGTCACTAAACTTAAGGAAGAAAAATGAGCAGAATCCGGGTTGAAAGCCTGGATCAGATTCACATCCTGCCCAGCCAATTTCCCGCTGATGCCGCTGAAGGTCGCCTGGATGCTTCCCTTCCAGAAGACGACAATCCCCGAAATGAAAATAAACACACCGGCCGCGGCCATCATCACCGCCTGGACGGCATCCGTATAAATATCGGCGAATGCCCCTCCGCCAAAGACGTAAAGCACGACAATCACGGCTATAAAAATCAACCCGCCCTGATAGGACATGCCAAGCAGATATTCAAAGATGCGGGCACCTGCAACAAACTGGGCGGCTATATAAAAGATATTGAACAAAAGAATCAACCCTGTACCCACCCGGAGAAGATCGCTGTTATAAAAATCCCCCAGCCAATCGGGAAGCGACAGCGACTTTTGTCCATTATTGAGCCTCCGGACTTTCTTGGCTACCATCAATACGCCGATCGGCCCCCCGCCGATCATCGCCAGGAACAGCCAAAGATTCGATAGTCCCCAATCATGCGACCAGCCCGGGTAACCGAGGAAGGTGGCGGCACTTAAGTACGTGGCTGCAAATGAAAGCCCCAGGACATAAGGGCCAAGGTTCCCCCCGCCTATGGCAAAATCTCTGACACTTTTGGTTCTTTTCATACTGATAAAGCCCAGCGCGAACATCGCTGCAAGAAATATGGCAAATCCTATCCATGTATATAATGCAATTTGACTCATTTTCTTCTCCCTTCTTTTTTCAGTGTTTTATGAATGAACCGGTACAAGCTTCTTGGCAGGATGATCAGCAGGCAAGTGTCTCCGGCCTCTGCCAAACATGTTTTCCCTCAGGGTGGAGCCTTCATATTCCGTCCGGTATATCCCCCGCTTCTGGAGTTCCGGGACAACATGGTCGACAAACTCGGTGAAAGTGCCCGGTGAATACGTCTGGGCGATATTGAAGCCGTCCGCGTCCCCTTCTACAGCCCATCTTTCGATTTCATCCGCAATCTGCTCAGGGGTGCCGATGAACTTGACCGTCCCGTTACCCAGGCCGTGATTCTTGATCGCTTCCCGGAGCGTCCACCTTTTGTTCGGATCTTTTCCGTACATATCGAGATTCCCCTGCATTGCATCCGTTTCAATGTCTTCGATATATTGATCGGGGTCGAATTGCGAGAAATCAATACCCGTATGACCTGATAAAAGAGATGCCGTTCCTTCGTAGCTGACATGGTTTGTAAGTTCTTCATATTTGGCATATGCTTCTTCTTCTGATGAACCTATGATAGGCAGGATCATCGGGAAGATCAGGAGCTCGGCCGGGTTTCTTCCCTGTTCCTCTGCCCGTCTCCGGATATCCGATGTATAAAGCTTCAGCCCGTCCAGTGAGTGATTTTTTGTAAATACCGCTTCGGCATGCTTTGCTGCAAAATCCCTGCCTTTAGGGGAAGATCCCGCCTGGAATAATACCGGGGTGCGCTGCGGCGACGGCTCCACCAGATGAGGACCCGGCACACTGAAGAATTCTCCTTCGTGGTTGATGGGGTGAACTTTTTCAGGTTCCGCAAAGGTATCATTTTCTTTATCATAAACAACCGCTTCGTCCTCCCAGCTGTGCTCCCACAATTTATAAGCGACCTGGAGAAATTCATCGGCTCTGTCATATCTCAGTTCCTTCGGAAGCCTGCCCGAAAGCCCAAGGTTGACGGCTTCACTCTCCAGATACGAGGTAACCACATTCCACGCAATTCTTCCGCCTGTCAGATGATCGAGCGTCGATAACTGCCGTGCCAGTGAATAAGGCTTTGCATAGGTAGTCGAAATGGTCGGGGCGAATCCCAGGTGTTCAGTTACGGCGGCCATTGCTGAAATTGGAATGACCGGATCATGTGCAGGCAGCTGCACTGCACCCCTGACCGCTGCATCATGACTGTTTTCATATACGCTGTATGTACCAAGCACATCCGCGATGAACATCGCATCAAATTTCCCGCGTTCGAGCGTCTTTGCGGTTTCGATCCAGTAAGCCAGGCTGTTGTGAGAAGTACCTTGATCTTTTTCATGCTTCCATAAGCCTGTTGAATGCGGTGAAGGCGAATTTTGAATAAAGCCGTTTAGATGAATTTGTTTTTTCATGGGACAGTTCTCCTTTTTCTTAAAAATTGATTGGCCGTGGCTTGGGATTGGATTGATATGATGCTGGGTGATGAGATGGGAGTAGGTGGGGTTGTGACTTCTAGTGTTAGTATTCTTATCGTTATACTTGGTTTAGAAACAGCGACTCACCAACTATCTGCTGCAACGAAAAAACCTCTCCCGATGAGGAAGAGGTTCAATTCTATACCATCCACTCATCTTTCAAGCATCTGCTTGCTGGAATTAGCACCTTGTTACAAGTAACGGTTGCTGCGGGATCACGGGACCAGATTCCTCCCCCGGCTCTTGATAAGGATTTATTCAGTTGTGTTGTTCGAATTTTTATCATCATAACGGAGTCGGAATAATCTGTCAAATAGGAATTCGGAATTTTAATTGAGTTGATTTATGTAGAAAGTCACGAGTTTAAATTTGGAAACGCTTACCTTTATTTTCATATAATAAAGGATGTTTTTATAGAAAATCTTGATGTTCCAGCCTTTATTGGAAGTTAATCTCGGAGATACTCTTTTACTTTAAAGGAATAATGAACTATAGATGGTGGGGAATCTAGTTATAAATGATCCTTTTTGTGAGTTTTTTGTTGGGGGAGGAGCCATGGGGACAGGTCCGGCGGTTTTTTTAAAAGTTAATTCGATCTTATAGTGTGAGAAATCCGTCCTTGTGGTGAGTGTTGCTGATGAAAGCAGATTAACGTTCGCGGTAATCCAAATTTCAGGACAATAAGGACGAAAACCTGACGATAAGGCGAACTATAATATGGAATGGACCACCAAATACCGGCTTTGACGTTCATCTGGCTTTCAAAACCCAGGAATGGCACGGCGGTTCAAAACGAACTTGAAGTAATCTTTTAATTTTGCTGTATAATCTTCGAATTTTGCCCGATAATCTTTTAATTTTGACCATTAATCTTTTAATTTCCTCCACTTATCTTTCGATTTTCAGGATAATTCCGTCACTTGGGAAATTAAGGAATGAACTTGCGAGATGTTTCAAAATCCTGTACATAGATATGTGCGGGGTCTGCCGATATAAGTGCGAAATTCCCAATATAAGTGCGGAAAATCTGATACAAGTGCGAAATTCCCCAAATAAGTGCGAACTGCCGATTTTTCGACAAACGACTTCCATACCCACCATCACCATCCCTCCACCCCGGCACCCAAACCCATAATAAAAAAAGACCCCCAACCAAAAGGTTGAGAGTCTCTTGTAAGCAAATTAACGCTTTGAGAATTGTGGTGCACGACGAGCGCCTTTAAGACCGTATTTTTTACGTTCTTTCATACGAGCGTCACGAGTTAACAATCCAGCGCGTTTTAGAGAACCGCGGTACTCAGGATCAGCTTGTAGTAAAGCACGAGCGATACCGTGACGGATCGCACCAGCTTGACCAGCGTAACCTCCACCGTGTACGTTTACTAAAACGTCATAGTTACCAAGAGTTTCAGTTGCAACTAGTGGCTGCTTGATTACTTCTCTTAGTGCTGCGAATGGGATATATACTTCTACTTCACGATCATTGATAACAATGTTACCGTTACCTGGTACTAAACGTACGCGAGCTACTGAGCTCTTACGACGACCAGTTCCGTAATATTGAACTTGAGCCAAGATAATAACCTCCTCTTTTTAATTATCCACGAAGTTCGTAAACTTCTGGTTGTTGTGCTTGGTGTGGATGCTCAGATCCAGAGTATACATGTAGCTTCTTGATCATTTGACGACCTAGAGAACCTTTAGGAAGCATACCTTTGATCGTAAGCTCTAGCATTTTCTCTGAGTAGTTTGTACGCATTTCTAATGCAGTACGCTGCTTCAAACCACCAGGGTGGTTACTGTGACGGTAGTAGATCTTATCAGTAAGCTTTTTACCAGTCAATTCGATTTTTGAAGCGTTAAGAATAATTACGTGATCACCAGTGTCAACATGTGGTGTGAAAGTTGGTTTGTGTTTACCGCGTAGAACTGAAGCTACTTCACTAGCCAGACGACCAAGAGTCTTGCCTTCAGCATCTACAACGTACCATTTACGATCGATTTCGTTGGCTTTTGCCATATACGTAGTACGCATGAGTTTACCTCCTATTAAATGAATCCGTAGTATTTATTTTCTAATCACAATAAGTTTCCGGGGCTTATCGTGGGGTTAATAACATACCATATGCTATAATATCTTGTTCCCAGATGATTGTCAAGGGGATGTTACACCAGGATTAGTTGTTTTAGAAAAAAAGTTTATTTCCAGTTACTATTCTCTAAACTTAGTCCGCAGTCTGAATACCCTTCGCTTTCCGCGGGTGACCCGTGAGCCTCCTCGGTCGTTCCTCCCTGCGGGGTCTCACATTGGCCACGAATCCCACAGGAGTCTGGGTGTATTCAGACTGCTCAGAAATAACCTCATCACAATAGTCCACTAATTATGGTATTAACAAACCCTCCAGACACTCCTCTTACTCCCCATACTCCACCTTCCACAAATACAATCCATGTGGCGGAGCGGTCTTTCCTGCCTGGTTCCTGTTTTTGGCTTCAAGTATATCCTTCATGTCCTCACTGCGGAGACTCCCGGAACCTGCCTCCAGCAGGGTTCCAACCAGGATTCTGACCATATTATAAAGGAACCCATTCCCTGTAAAGGAAAAAATGATTTCACCTTCTTGTTCGGTGATGGTAATGCGCTGGAGGTTCCTGACCTTGTCTTCCACTTCGGTTTTTGCAGAGCAGAAGCTTGTGAAGTCATGCTCCCCTATTAAATGCTCTGCCGCCTTTTTCATGTCATCCACCGAAAGAGTAAATGGGTGGTGGAGGGCATAATGGCGGAGGAAGGGGCTGCGCGACTGAGCCGTGTAGACCCTGTACCGGTATTCCTTGCGCTTGACTGAAAACCTGGCATGAAAGTCCTCCGGTGTATATTGAGCCTCTTTGATGACCACCTCGTCAGGGAGGCGCGTATTCAGGACCACCGGCCACTTTTCTTCAGGTATGGACAGAGGGGTATCAAAGTGGAACACCTGTCCATTTGCATGGACCCCTGCATCCGTCCTGCCCGAAGCAGTGACACGGACCCGTTCCCCTTTATGGACAGCACTGAGGGTGTCTTCCAGGAGCCCTTGCACCGTCCGCCGATTCGGCTGTATCTGATAGCCGCTGAAATGGGTGCCGTCGTATGAAATTGTACATTTTACACGCTTCATAGATTCACTCCCCTACCCTCTGAAGACCAATAATAAGGCTGTCAGGATGCCCAGTACAACCAGAGCACCCGTATCTTTTTTATGCCAGGAGAGAAGTCTGTATTTCGTCCTTCCTTCACCGCCCTGGTATCCCCTTGCTTCCATTGCTGTTGCCAGGTCTTCGGCACGCTTGAACGCACTCACGAATAATGGGATCAAGAGTGGGATGATCGCTTTAATACGGTCTTTGACCGGCCCAGAGGAAAACTCTGCTCCCCTTGCGATCTGAGCCTTCATGATTTTATCCGTTTCTTCCATCAGTGTCGGAATGAAACGCAATGAGATTGACATCATCAGGGCAAGCTCGTGAACGGGGAACTTTACCTTCCGCAATGGATTCAATAATGTTTCAAGCCCATCTGTGATCGTGATCGGCGACGTTGTCAGCGTCAGCAGGGACGTAATCAGGATCAGGTAAAAGAATCTCAGTGAAATGAATATCCCCTGGCGCAAACCTTCCTCATGAACCTTCAGGAAACCAAGATCGAGGACGACCGACCCTTCTTTAGTAAAGAACACATGAAGGAAAAACGTAAACAGAATCAGCCACAGGATCGGTTTCAATCCTCCGATAATAAATCGGATGGAAAGATTAGAAAAAATAAGTGCAGTAAGCGTGAATGCCCCCAATATGGCATAGGTGGCTGCATTATCGGCTAAGAATACAACACAAATAAATCCGAAAATAAAGAGAAGCTTCGCTCTTGGGTCCATGCTGTGAAGAATGGAGTTTGCCGGTACATACCGTCCGAAAATCATTTTTTCCATCATGGCCGGCCGCCTCCTTCCTGAAGGGGACGAATGGCATCTGCAAGCTCTTCAATCGTCAAACAGGTGACCCCGAGTTTTCTGCCGATGCGCTCTTCCAGCTTAAACTGGAACCGGACTACATCGGGAACATCAAGACCCATCTCAAACAGTTCCTCAGGATTTGAGAATATATCCTGAGGGGTGCCTTTCTTCTTTAAACGTCCCTTCTGCATGATGACGATCTCATTCGCATAATGAGCCGCATCTTCCATGCTGTGCGTGACCAGGATCGTGGTTAGCCCCTTCTCCTTATGAAGGTCATGGAACATATCCATGATCTCGCGCTGCCCCCTCGGATCGAGTCCTGCTGTCGGCTCGTCCAGAACGATGACATCCGGGTTCATGGCAAGAACGCCGGCAATGGCCACCCTCCTCATCTGGCCGCCTGAAAGATCGAAAGGCGACTTCTCCAGGACCTCTTCTGTGAGCCCTACTTTCACGATCAGTTCCTTCGCCCGTTCTTTCGCCACTTCTTCGGAAACACCGAAATTCATAGGTCCGTAGCAAATATCCTTCAATACAGTTTCTTCAAATAATTGATGCTCCGGGAATTGAAAGACAATCCCGACCTTCTGCCGGATCGGCTTCAGGCTTTTCGTCTTTTTATCGGAGCTGATGGCATAATCCCCTACATTCACTACGCCAGAAGTCGGCTTTAGCAATGCATTCAGATGCTGAAGCAAGGTCGACTTTCCTGAACCGGTATGGCCGATGACAGCCAGAAACTGCCCGGAAGGAATGGAAAGATTAATATCTTCAAGAGCAAGCTTTTCAAACGGGGTCTTATATGAATAACGATATTCTACTTGTTGAAATGAGATTTGCATAACTCGTTCACCAGCTCTTCTTCTGTAAAATATGTGTCAGATAATGATATCCCCGCGTTCTTGAGTGCCCCTGAAAGCTTGATCGTAAAGGGTGAATCAAGCCCCAGCTTCTTCAGTTCATCCTCAAGCAGGAAAATCTCCTGAGGCGTGCCTTCCTTAAAAACCTTGCCCCTATTCAGTACGATGATCCTGTCTGCCTTCGCTGCTTCTTCCAAGTCGTGTGTAATGGAGATGACAGTCAGATTCTCTTTTTCCTTCAGATCCCTGACCGTCTCAAGCACTTCCTTCTTTCCTTTCGGGTCAAGCATCGAGGTGGATTCATCCAAAATGATGATGTCAGGCTGCAGCGCCACCACACCTGCAATCGCCACCCTCTGCTTTTGTCCGCCGGATAAATGGTGCGGCTCTTGATCAAGAAAATCTTCCATATGGACACGCTTAAGGGCGTCACTCACGCGTTGTACCATTGCTTCATAAGGTACTCCATGGTTTTCTAACCCAAAAGCCACATCATCTTCCACTGTAGCACCGACGAATTGATTATCTGGATTCTGAAAGACCATACCCATTTTGGCTCGGATATCCCAGATCGTCTCTTCCCCGAGAGCAATCCCGTCAACCGATACATCACCCTTTTCAGGAAAATGAAGGCCGTTCAGCATCTTAGCAAGTGTGGACTTACCCGACCCATTATGGCCGACGATTGCAAGCCACTCCCCCTGCTCCACATGAAGGCTGATTCCCTCAAGAGCATATGCTTCCTGATCGGGATAACGGAAATACACATCCTTAACGTTAATCATCTCTCGCACAATACATACCTCCTCTATGCTCATCAATTCTCAACTATAAATTCACTCTGCTCTGCTTTTTATCATTTTGTAAGAACAGGTTTATTTTATTTTCGAAATTAAACTGTTTGCAGCTATTGATTGGAGTGGAAGGCGAAGACTCCTGCGGGAAAAGCGAGACAGATGAGACCCCGGAGGCGAAGCCGAGGAGGCTCACCGGGCGCCAGCGGAAAGCGAAGCCTTCCACGGAAATCAATAGCGGTATTAAGAACTGGTATATAATCCAATAAATAAATAATAGCAAAAATCCATATAAATAAAAAAAAGCCTGCACCCCGACCAAAGAAAAGAAACCTTTTCTTGTTCATCCACTGAACAGCTTCTATCGATATAGAAGTCGGAAGGGGCGCACGAGCTAGACGAGTCAGCAGTGCTGCTCATCGTAACGCTCTGCTTTTCATCATCAATCATGCACTTATACAAAAAGGGCAAAGAAGCAGTTAAGGATTAACTGTCCCGCCCTTAATGTAGTAGTCACGAATTATTAAACTAATTCGATGATTGCCATTGGAGCACCGTCACCACGGCGAGGACCAACCTTCATAATGCGAGTATATCCGCCTTGACGCTCGTTGTATCGAGGAGCGATGTCAGAGAATAACTTTTGAAGAGCATCTTGGTTGTTTTCAGCGTTTGCAACTTCTTTACGAATGAATGCAGCAGCTTGACGACGTGCGTGAACATCACCACGTTTACCTAATGTGATCATTTTTTCGACAACTGAACGAAGCTCTTTCGCACGAGTTTCAGTTGTTTCAATACGCTCATTGATGATTAGGTCAGTAGCTAAATCACGTAGCATTGCTTTACGTTGAGCACTTGTACGTCCTAACTTTCTGTAAGCCATTAAGGGTTCCCTCCTTTGTTGAAACTATCTATCTAAAATGATTATCAGTCGTCTTTACGCAACCCTAATCCGAGGTCTTCAAGTTTAACTTTAACCTCTTCAAGAGATTTACGTCCTAGGTTACGTACTTTCATCATATCTTCTTCAGTCTTGTTGGCAAGCTCTTGAACAGTGTTGATTCCAGCACGCTTCAGGCAGTTTAAGAACGAACAGAAAGATCTAATTCTTCGATCGTCATCTCTAGAACTTTTTCTTTTTGATCTTCTTCTTTTTCTACCATGATTTCAGCATTCTGCGCTTCATCTGTAAGGCCGACGAAAATATTCAAGTGTTCTGTCAGAATCTTGGCACCAAGAGAAATGGCTTCTTTCGGTCCAATACTTCCATCAGTCCAAACATCAAGAGAAAGTTTGTCATAGTTAGTCATTTGACCAACACGAGTGTTTTCTACTTGATAGTTAACGCGTGAAACTGGAGTGTAAATAGAATCGATTGGGATCACACCGATAGGAAGATCCTCACGTTTGTTTTGGTCAGCAGGTCTGTATCCACGTCCGCGGGATGCGCTTAAACGCACACGGAAGTGACCACTTTTAGATAATGTGGCGATGTGTAAATCAGGATTTAGCACTTCCACATCACTATCATGAGTAATATCAGCAGCTGTAACGACTCCTTCACCCTGCACATCAATTTCAAGCGTCTTCTCT
>NZ_KQ758498.1 GCF_001456935.1 [Bacillus] enclensis
TCACCAAGGAGCTTCATCGCCTGCTCATATTTAGCCTTCAACTCCTCTTTTGTCGGCTCAGTAGAAACAATAGCTGATGTGGGATCCTCCATTTGTTCTCTTACCTCATCCTCATACTCTTTGATCCACTTCGTAAGGGTAGACCTGGATATCCCTGCATGGCGGGCGATGGACGAGTAATTACCACTTTCTAAAGCCATTCGGACATAGTTTCTTTTGACTTCTTCCAAGGCTTCAATTTTCTTCTTTGGCATTGAAAATATCCCTCCCTAATTCCTGACACATTTATGTCTCTAGTGTACTTTTTTCAGTACAAATGTGTCCAAAGGAATTAGGGGGTCGTAGAGAAAACGGGCAACTTATTATCAAAAATCCAATTATATTATCAAAAACAGAAATATATTATCAAAAACGGCCTTTTTATTATCAAATCCTAAAATCCCTTGGTCCGCGCCCCCTCGCAACGGACCAACTCCACTACTCAATCCGCCTCCTTTATTCATCTGCCCCCTTATACCGGTATCGATATTGAATATCCGCTGTTCTGCTGTCTGTATCAAGCGTAAATCGATTCCATGGACTCTTCCCGCTCTTTACTTCTGATTCCGGGATGAAAGGGATGGCTTGATTCGCACCGATTCTCATCGTGCCGGTTTCGATCGTTTCCATGACGTTCCCTGAAGAATCGTAAAAGGCCATCTGAACCTGGACAAGCAGATCGCGGTCTTCAAAGTTTTTCATAAAGACTAGATTGGAATAATCCGTCCCTCGGCAGCTGGAGGATCTGCCGTAGCAAATCTGATTTGAAAACGCCAGCGTCATCCCGATCGGCTGATCCGTTTCCTCCTCCATCTCATCGAACGACCGATCTGCACGCTTCATCGCAGAAGCGTAGGTCGCTTTTTCCGATACAGGCAGTACAAAAACAAAAATCATCATGATCGACAGGCATAACAGGCTCATCACAATGAAAAGCGGTGAGCTCTGAATAATGGTCTTGATCAATGACTTTGAAAACAGACCCATCAGAACCACAATCAAAAAGATGATACCAAGCAGCAGACCGCAGACCATCAGCATGATCTTGATTTCCAATCCTGTCGGAAAAAGAGGAAAGCTGTACTTTTCCAAGTAATGAAGATTCACGATCAGGGTGACGGTGAAGATGGATGCCCAGGTGCCGGCGCTGAGAAGTGCATACCTCAGCAGGACCCGATAATGCCTGTGCTGGTCCATCAGGGCGAACATATAGAGGAGAAATGGGATGGTCGCGATCGGTATGATCAAGAATGCCATGATGCTTCGTTCCTTTCTTCCTCTTTGAATTCGATGAAGAGGTCCCTGTCCGTGATGGTGATCATTTCGTTCAAGGGCGGATCCTGTTCAGTTGCGGACAGGTCCAGGCCAGGGGCAGGCTGATATAATGTCAGATACATATCTTCAAATCTGTCAGGGTTGGACTCCCACTTACTGAACAAATAGAAATAGTGATCATGCCAGAAGTTGTACACCTTCCATTTCATCATTTTCCATGACAGGACGGCGAAATAAATGACCTTGGCCGGTGAAATGAGTTTCTTGATTTGGGCTGACGGGAGCTTGCTCAATTCCCGGAAGACAGTAAAGCACTCATGCAGCTCCCCCATCACATGAAGGATGGTCCTTTTTTGTACCTCAGTGCTTTGGTAATTCCGATACACCACCCCTTCATGGCGGGCAGTTCCTTCCTCGTATGCTTTCAACGAGTTGAAGACACTGTAGCACGCCAGCTTTTCATGCTGAGAAGAGCTGGTGACCGCAAATAGATTCAGGAACTCAAGGAACGCCTGCCGGTCTTTATCCTTGGTCTTCTTCTTGAAAAAGGCGGCGCAGATGGTATCGAGTATCCTGTACTGATCTTCTCTTGCCTCAAAAGCCTCGAATTCTCTCTTTTGGTTTGTCACAGTCATACTATCCGATGAATGCACGATGATTTGGTGGGATGCCTGCCCCTCACTCCTGTATGTAATCCGTTCAATGATCCGGTTGTCTAAATGATGGATGATTCTTTCCGCCGGATCATGTGGAAACTCTACTTTATATGTTGAAAGTCTATCCTTAAGGATGTCTTCTATGGTCAAAATGGTCACCTCTATTTTTCATGGTTTCTATTTACGGTTAAGCCGGCTTATATGTTTCATCTCCCTGTGAAAACAGGGTTATTTTCCTATAAAAGGGAAAAGGCTCTGCATGACTCTATACCCAGATTATTTTAGGTTCATTCCTTGTTTGGAATAAAAAGTTACCAATACATCACTCTATACTAAAACGTGTTAGTCCGCCGCTGTTGATTTCCGTGCAAGACTTCGCTTTCCGCGGGTAGCCCGTGAGCCTCCTCGGCTTCGCCTCCGGGGTCTCACATAAGCTACTTTTCCCGCAGGAGTCTTCGTCTTTCACTCCAATCCACAGCTGGAACAAGCTAAAAATTAGAGGACAATTTATCATCCACCTCAAACGTATAAACTCACCCCCTATCATTTAGAACCCGAATGATCTTAAATAGGAGTGACCTCTGCCTTTCTACTAATTATTTGAAAAAATGTAATTAACACCGAACCCTTTTTAAAGTTTAGTAGTAATAGTTGAGAATGAAAATTTAACTGCCAATTTTTTTAAAGGAGGAAATATGAAACGTCCATATTTAGCTTCACTCATTTTATTAGTACTGATATTAAATGCTTGTGCTTCACCTCAGAAGGAAATCGACATTTCGGGTAATGTAAAGTCGGTCGGAAATACGGTTTCCGTCAATGGCACTACTACATTAGAAAGCGATTCTGAGATCAAAGTCCAGATAAGAGAGTTAGGGGCAGACACTGTGATTCAAGAACAGACAGCGAAGGTCGATAGCGAGGGCAATTATAGCCTGAATTTATCCAGGGATAAAAGAGAAGAAAATCAGAAACTGGTCGTTTTATTTCAACCGGATGAGCAATCAGAGAAAATTAAAGAGATATACGGTGAACACGGAGAGAATATCGATGAAACCTCTGCAGGCATCTTCCAATACAGTAAGGGCGGGAAGGAATACGCAGGTATACAAATGTTCGATTTCATTTATAAGGTGGTGAAAGGAAGTACGGGGCAGCGTACTTTTCTGACCGAAAATTTTAATAATCCTAATGAACAAAGCGACAGTGCACAGTAATGAGTGGCGGATTAGCTGTCCAAAAACCATGACAAGACGTAAATGGATCATCACACTTGCTAAAATGACGGCGGAAATATTGACGACCTCCCTGATGATCGCAGCCATCATCTCTTTTTCACAAACTTATCTTCTATTGTGGAAGCCTCATTGGTTTCAGGCTTTTTTCTTAAACCTGAAGGAATTGTTGGTCAGTGTCATGAACATGGCTGATATCAGGGTCCGGGTCTCAGATTATCAAAATCAGAATTTGCTTGAAGCATTGGCAGAACCTTATATGTATTCAGCAAAGGTGCTACTAAGCGTGCTAATCGTTTCCATCATTGCAGGGCTTGGCCTTTCTGTCATGACAGCCTTATTACCAAAAAAGATACAAAGTGCTATAAAGGAAGCAGCATTTTTCTTGGAATCCATACCGGATGTCATTGCGCTGTTTTCCATTCAGTTGATCATTATATGGATTTTCAAGAAGTCTGCCATCCTACTTGTAAACCCGGTTGGATACATGGAAAACATCTACCTGCTGCCCATTGCCGCTACTTCGATCATCCCGTCAGTCATTCTCTTTCAGATGACCTTCTTTGCCATTCGGGAAGAACAGAATAAACCCTATGTGGAATTTGCAGCATCCAAAGGCCTTACACGGCTCAAAGTGTTGACATCTCACATATTTCGCAACGTATGCGTAGTCGTATTCTCCAATATCCAAATGATACTATGGATGACCCTTTCCAATTTACTTATTACTGAATATGTCTTTAACATGAAAGGGATTTTCTCATTTATGTTCAGGCATTTGGGTTCTCCAGAAGTATTAGCTAGCTGCCTGCTACTGATTTTTATTCCTTTTTATTTTATAGAATACGCTGGAAGATTCATTTCAGCCAGGATGGCGGGACAGGGAGGGCGTATAAAATGGTAAAGAACAAAAAACTCTTACTAGGAGGTTCAGTGGTTCTTCTCCTTTTTCTCCTCAGTCTATGCTACTCCCTCTTTTTACATGAAATCATTAAGGATCCACCTAATGCAATATACGATCCTGGACACCGATTAGTGGATGTCCCTCCGTATCCTCCTGACAGACACCACCTTCTGGGGGTTGACCGTTTTGGAGAAGACGTCTTCTGGAAAGTGATTGATGGAGCAAAGTACACTCTGATGATTGCGCTGGTGGTGAGCAGTATGAGAATGGGGATAGGCCTATTCGGAGGTATACTGACCGTTATGTTCCTTCACCATTTTACGTTTTTCATTGACTCTTTTATCAGAGCGTTTAGGTTTGTCCCCGCAGTGATGGTAGCATATATCTTTTTTGCTGCAGTTAAAATCGACCCTGACATCCCAAGTCAAAGTTTGATTGCCCATCAACTATTAATCTTGGGCTTTATCGGCGGTATTCCACTGA
Source organism: [Bacillus] enclensis (assembly GCF_001456935.1). GTDB lineage: Bacteria > Bacillota > Bacilli > Bacillales > Bacillaceae_B > Rossellomorea > Rossellomorea enclensis. The sequence continues at coordinate 4,593 of NZ_KQ758498.1, forward strand.
CCGGACACCTGGCCACGGAAATGAGAGAATTCCTGCAGAACGACTTCATCAAATGCTCGCAGTCATTGGGAGCAGGCAAGAGTTGGCTGATAAGAAAGCATATCCTGACCTTCCTCCGTCCGAGACTGATCATTCTTTTCACCAGGCAAGTAGTCCAATCCCTATTGATATTGGTACAGCTTGGCGTTTTCCAAATGGTGATCGGCAAGGTGAAGGAATTGAAAATTTTGGATGGAATAAGCGCTTCCGGAAGTGTAACATTATCCTTATCAAATGAATGGTCTGGGCTGATCGGCCTATCCTATCGGGAGCTGATGCTCGACCAGTGGATTGTATTGGGACCTTCACTTGCCTTTGTTGTAACCATCTATTCTTTTCGGCTGATTGAAAAAGGGCTGGAAGAAACAGTTGAAAAAAACAAATCATTTCATCTCTTTCAAAAATGAAGAAGCCGTACTCGAATCCTCAGGCAGCCCATTTACGTTTACGGCCAGAAAAATAAATCACAGCATTCGAGAGGAGTGAAAAGAAATCATTGTTTATTGACGAAGCAAAAGCAGAAATGATTTTCAATGAATATAGGCAGTACATTTATCGCACAGCGCTGCTCTTAACGAAATCACGCAGCCTGGCAGACGATATCACCCAGGAAACCTTCATCATACTACTAAGCAAATATGATACATATGACCCTGAAAGGCCCATAAAACCATGGATTTACACAATCACCATGAATGTAGCCAAGACTATACTGAAGAAACAGAAATTACTAAAATATTTTTCTTACTTTTCCGATGAATCCTCACACGATAGAGTGGATTCAGTAGAAGAACACTTCTTAAAATCAGATGACATTCAAGAGATTTGGAAAATCGTCAATTCTCTCTCTTGGAAAAGCAAGGAAGTAATCATTTTGCATTTTTACTCAGGACTGACGCTTAAAGAATGCTCCCATGTTTTGGGGATCCCCTTAGGTACTGCAAAATCAAGATTACATACGGCCCTTCAACAATTGAGGCGCTTGGAGTTAAAGGGGAAATTTGATTTTACCAAGGCGGGATTATATGAAGAAAGATGATTTAAAAAAACTATTCGACCATGTGGATAAAAATGAAAAAACGTCTGTAGAATTCCAGACCGTCTGGAGAAAGGCACATCGTAAAAGCTGGAAACAAAAACTGATTCAATCCGCCGGACCTAACTTGGCCATTTTACTTATCCTACTCGTTCTTACTCCCATCACAGGGTATTATATAGTGAACCAGTCCGTAACATCCAGTTCTGCTCCATCCGTGGCGGTTCACCCCCCTGAGACTGAGTATGTGATCTCAGGAAAAGTGTATAACTTTCCTAACCAGATTGTTGTAAAAGGACGCAGCAACTTGCCTGAAGGGACAATCATCAGCCTGAAATACAGTAAAAAGGACAAAGCTACAAATTTGTATGTGGAAAAAGGAGTGGCCGACCAGGAAGGTTCCTTCCGAATCACGGGTGATCGATTAGAAAGAAAAGAAGATTATATCGTTAACATTATCGTCTATCCGCATATACAACGAGACAGTATAAAGGAAATGCTCGGCAGCAAAGGTCAATATCTAACTAAAAGCTCTGATGGATTTACCTATGCACATGAAGGCGAAAGTTATACAGGTCTTCAAATATTGGGGCAGGTAAATAAAAGCGGGAGTAATAGTCAGTCTGTCCTGTCGGAACCTTTAGTACCTCTTGAGGAATTTGAGTTAATGCATTAAAGATAGTTTATTAAAAGAAAGAATACAAGTATTTCATGCAAAAAAGCTCAGAGCAATAAAAACTGAGCTTTTTGGATTACCAACAACTATTTAATTCTTTTAAACAAACAGGTGAGTTTTCAGCAGGTTATGATTTCAAATCCCATGTCATTCTATTATTATTTCATTTGTTGTCTGATTACCCTTGCCAGCCTCTCTACACCATCAACAATCCCGCTCTCCCCCTCATAACTGAACGAAAGCCTCAAATACTCAAGACCCTCTTCCTGATTTAAAAAGAAATACTTGCCCGGGACATACGAAACGCCTTCTGCAGCTGCTTTTTCCAGCAGCTTCGACGTATCAGTACCCGGAACCTGTACCCAGACGAAGTACCCTCCCTGCGGGACATACCACGAAACTGATTCAGGCATGTGTTTTTCGAGCTGGGACAATAGGAGTGAGCACTTTTCACGGTATACCTTCCTCAAAGCGCTGTAGTGTTCTTTCCATTCCAAATCGTGCAGCAGCTGGCTTACGCTTGCCTGTGAAAAAGGATGATCAAGATCCTTCTTGAACCATGACAGCGTCTGGATGAATTCCTTATCAGCAGCCACCCAGCCGATGCGGAGACCGGGTGCCACGACCTTTGAGAGAGATCCGATATAAAGGACACGGGGATCATTTCCTCTCTTCATTGACTTCAATGGTCTCGTATCCTGATTAAAGTACACTTCCCCATAAGCATCATCCTCCATTACAAGGAAGTTGTATTCATCAGCAAGCTTCATCAGATGTTCCCGGCGTTCTGCGGACATTGTAGTCCCCGTTGGATTTTGAAATGTCGGGATCGTATACACCACTTTCGGAAGCTTCTCCCCATGCTCTCTGCGCTCCTTCAGCTCCTCTTCCAAAAGATCGGTCCTGAGTCCATTTCCGTCTATTTCAATCGTCATGAAGCGGTTCGTATAGTTCTGAAAAATTTCGAGCGCCTCCATGTACGTTGGTGACTCCACTGCCACGACCGTCTCATCGTCAATAAGGACGCGGGCGATCAAGTCGATCGCCTGACATGCGCCGGATGTGATCAATAGTTCATCACTCCCGATTTCCATACGGCGTTCCTTCATCAAGTGTTGAAGAGTCCCCTTCAGGCCATCCGCTTTTTTGCTGCCGATATAGTGAAGCGGCAGATCCTTCTCCTCTTTCAAAAGCTTCACAACCGAGTTCTTCAGCTCCTCGACCGGGACAAGTCCGGGATCCGGGTAGCCTGAACTCAGCCTGATGCATCCTTGGGGGATGACGGGCATCCACTCCCCCGGGGGCTCATTTTGCAGTGCGGGTTTAATATCTTTTGAAAAAAAAGATTCCGGATTCACGCGATCAAACACCTTTCCATTTATTGTTTAGTTTTATTTTATAGGAAGAACCCCGGGGCTTCTACCCGAATCCTCTATGAAAAATAAAAGAGGCTCGGACAAAAGTGTTATAATCTAAGTAAAACCCGAATTAATTCGCATTCAAAGAGGCAAATTAGTTCGGGTTTTACTCTGTTCTAAAGAATATTTAGATTTAACTCTTTCCAGCGGTTGATTGGAGTGCAAGACGAAGACTCCTGCGGGAAGAGTAGCTTAAAAGAAAAGCGGAGGGGCTTTGCTCAGAGGCGTGTGGCATAAGACGAATCGACCACGAAGGCGTTCGTTGCCTTCTTGGACGGTTTGACTTATGACATGTGCCTCTAAGCCCTGCAGCTGGACAATTAGAAAAGCGGAAGTGGGCGTTTTGCTCCCTTTGAAAATGTTCTTAGGCTTTAGAGGCGCTTTTTGCCTCAAAAGCCTAAGGTTAATTTTCAAACGGGAGCAGACCACTGCAGCTGGACAGGTGAGACCCCGCAGGCTTGCCGAGGAGGCTCACGGGCTACCCGCGGAAAGCGAAGTCTTGCACGGAAATCATTAGCGGTATTAAGAACCGTTAAGTTTTGTCTATTTTATACCCTCTTTAGAATGTTCCACGTGAAACATTCCCTCTAAAAGAAAAACAAATGAGCCATCAATGCCGCGACCGGCAGGGTGATGATCGTACGCTGTAAAAAGATGATGAACAGCTGCAGGAACGAAATCGGAATCTTTGACTTCAGCAAGAGAATACCGATTTCAGACATATAGATCAGCTGAGATAAGGACATGACCCCGATCACGAAACGGGTCAGCTCCGACTTGATCCCGCTTCCGACAACGGCAGGCAGGAACATGTCAGCGAACCCGACGATCATCGCAGGTGCTGCCGCTTTCGCTTCCGGAATCTGCAGCAGTTCAAGGAACGGCACAAAAGGATAGGACAGATAATCAAAGATCGGCGTGAACTCGGCAATCACCAGCGCAACCGTCCCGATGGCCATGACCAGCGGGATCAGCGCGAACCAAATGTCCACCACATTCTTGATTCCGCTGCCTGCTACACCGCGAAGACTTTTAACCTGGGCTGCCTTTTCAACAGCCGTCTCAAGGCCCCATCGGAAATTGGAGACCCCTTCAGGCACGTCCTCTTCGATTTGCTTTCCAACCGGCTCGTAATAGGTTTCTTTTTTAAGAGAAAGAGGAGGGATCCTCGGACAGATAATGGCTGCGATCACACCCGTCACGACCACTGTCAGATAAAATTGGACAAACAGGTGGTCAATCGCCAAAAACTTGGCGATCACGAGGCTGAAGGCGATCGACGCAATCGAGAAGTTGGTGGCGACGACTGCCGCTTCCCGTTTCGTATAATACCCGCCTTCATATTGCTGCGTCGTCAACAGGACGCCGACCGTCCCGCTTCCCATCCAAGAGGCAAGGGCATCGATTGAGGATCTGCCAGGCAATTTAAACAGCGGTACCATCACATTCCGGACCAGGGTGCCGAAGAAATCCATCAATCCGAACTCAAGTAGCAGCGGCATGAATAAACATGCGAACAAGAACCATACCATCAGGACAGGGATCAAATCATACAGGACGACCCCGCCCGTAAATTCAGACCATATGTATTCAGGACCTATTTTAAAAAATGTGATAATAGCGAATGCCGCCCCGATCCAGCGAAGTGTCAGCCAAAACGGCGTGACATCGAAAAGCGCTGTAAGGAATGGACTCTTTTTGAAAAATTGAATATCCGTGAATCTCACCGCTAAACTCGCAAGTGCCGAAAGACAGATGATCCCGGTCATGATCGCAGGGATGTAATCGGCTATCATGGCCTGCAGACCATCCGCCAGGACCCCAAGCCCGATCGTCACCTTTCCGTCTACCGATATCGGGATCAAAAACAGCAGGACCCCGAAAAGGGATGGCAGCCAGAACTTCATATACTGCTTCGCTGTAAACTCTTTTTTACCCGTGATCTCCTCTGCATGCTGCAATTTTTGTGCCTGCAAATGTAACCCCTCCATTCATATACGTTTTTTTATAATTTTCTGAGTATAAATAAGATAACACTCAAGTGAATAAATATACAACCCTATATGTGAAAAATGGTAGATTAGGAGCTTTTTTTATAAATGGCTGTTTTCTAAAAGATTGTTGCTTTTCGTAAATTGTCTAGTAGCCTGAATGCTTCTTGTGGACGTGCTCTTTTCGAATTCAAGTTTAAACCACAGGTAGAAGTACATCAGAAAACACCCAAGTTCCGGTATTTTCTTTTGTGTAAATCAACAAAGTATGCGAAAAGAGCTTTCTAAAAATAAATCTGGTGAACCGTGGAATAATAAGTACAAGCATACATAAGGAAGTGTCGTCCCATGGACTTTTTTCAAAGTCAGGAATCACTGACGGCGGTTGAATGGATTCTCAGGGCCGTAGTCGGGTTCTTCTTTTTACTGATTGTCACCAAGGTTCTCGGTCAGCGGGCCATCTCCCAGCTCAGACCTCTCGATTTCGCCATCGCCCTCGTGATCGGCAACATCATTGCCCATCCTCTTTCAGATGAGCACCTTGGGTTGAAAGGGTCGATCATCACCACCATTGTGCTGGTGACCCTTTACGTCGGCGGTGTGTATCTAATTCTCAAGTGGCCGTGGTTCAGGAAACTCCTTTCTCAGCCCCCGATCACTCTTGTGGAAAATGGCAAAATCCTTAATAAGGGACTGATGAAAGCAAGAATCTCTCTGGACGTGTTACTGGAGGAATTACGCGAAGATAAAATTGAAGATGTAAAGAAGGTGGCCATGGCAGTTTGGGAGGCAGACGGTAAGATTTCGGTGTTTCTCGATCCCAAATATGAACCGGTAACCCCTTCTGATCTAAAGATTGAAACAGAGCCTTTCGATTTCCCGAGGACGATCATCAAAGAAGGAAAGATGGACTTTATCGCACTCTCCCAAATTGGGAAGGACGAATTCTGGGTTCGGTCCAATCTGGAGAAACAGTATGGAACCGAGGTGAAAAATGTTCTTCTGGCCACCATTGACAGGAAGGATAACCTCAAAGTGTTTTTATATCAATAAAAAAGAACCTCCGATCCTATATCAGATCAGAGGTTCTCGAAATATTGATATTTAACTGTGGGCAAGCTCTTTCCCGTTCAAACCAAGAGCTTCTGCCGTCGAAGCATGGATTTCCTTGAACAGCTCCGGATTTTCCGATAATGATAAACCGTAAGAAGGAATCATTTCCTTGATTTTCGGTTCCCACTCATTCATGTGCTGAGGGAAGCATTTATCGAGTACCTCCAGCATGACGTGGACCGCTGTCGACGCACCAGGTGATGCTCCGAGCAGGGCAGCGACCGAACCGTCGGAGGAACTGACGACTTCCGTTCCGAATTGAAGCGTGCCTTTTCCGCCTGCTTCCGTATCTTTGATGACCTGGACGCGCTGGCCGGCCACGACGATGTCCCAGTCTTCGCTTTTTGCATTCGGGATGAACTCACGCAGCTCTTCCATCCTCTTTTCTTTTGAAAGGAGGACCTGCTGGATCAAATACTTGGTCAATCCCATGTTCTTCGCGCCTGCAGCAAGCATTGTCAGGACGTTGTTCGGCTTGACCGAAGTGATCAAATCCAGATTCGAACCGGTCTTCAGGAACTTGGGCGAGAATCCTGCAAACGGTCCGAATAACAAAGATTTCTTGTTGTCGATGAAGCGTGTGTCAAGATGCGGCACCGACATTGGCGGAGCACCGACTTTCGCCTTTCCGTATACTTTGGCATGATGCTGGGCCACGACCTCCGGATTGTTGCACACCATGAAGAGTCCGCTCACCGGGAATCCGCCGATGCGCTTGGACTCAGGAATGCCGGTCTTTTGAAGCAGGTGAAGGCTTCCGCCGCCTCCGCCGATAAAGACGAACTTCGCCGTGTGGGTTTCGATCCGTCCGTTGGCAAGGTCCTGAACCTTCACTTCCCATGAACCGTCGTTCGTGCGTGTAAGGTCCTGGACACTGTGCCCGTAGTTGACCTCGACGTTTTGAGTCTTCAAATGATCGAATAATAGGCGGGTCAACGCACCGAAATTAACGTCCGTACCGGAATCGATCTTGGTAGCCGCGATCGGCTCGTTCGATGTACGGCCATTCATGATCAGCGGGATCCACTCTTTCAATTTGTCAGGTTTGTCCGAGAATTCCATTCCTTCAAACAGCGGACTGGCTGACAGCGCTTCCAATCGTTTTTTCAAAAACTCAACATTTTTTGTGCCTTGAACCATACTCATATGCGGCAGCGGCATGATGAAATCCTGTGGATTCCGAATCAGGTTGCTGTTGACCAGATGAGCCCAGAACTGTCTTGAAACTTGGAACTGTTCATTTACCTTGATTGCTTTCGTGATATCGATGGAGCCGTCAGGTTTCTCGGATGTATAATTAAGCTCGCATAACGCAGCATGTCCCGTACCCGCATTATTCCACTCATTCGAGCTTTCTTCCCCCGGTTCCGACAACTTCTCGAATACTGTGATTTCCCATTGTGGTGCTAACTCTTTCAGCAATGATCCCAAAGTCGCGCTCATGACTCCGGCACCGATTAAGATTACGTCAGTTTTCTTCTGTATGCTGCTCATGATACCCTTCCTTACCTTTAATATTTTCACAAAAAAGAGCAGGCGCTCCTGCTTCAATTTGAAAAAAGCAAGGCGTCACTCCACGAACATATCTCACTACTAAATATATCATAGTCTGTCATACTGATTGGCAGGTAAATATAAAACTTCTGTTATCTAAATATTATAAACTATTTAAAGATAATAAAAAAGTGCAACCTGTTTCCATGATGCCTAAGAATATAAAAACCACTTGCAGGCTTCGTTATTGACAAAAGTTCTAAAAATTCTGTCATCAATACCGCACCCCATTATAAGTAATTATTATTCTCGTAAAACAGGCGCCGCCACATCAATCCGATTCGTCCATACCCCGCCGGTATAATCTTCCGGGAGACGCTCAAGGTCCCGAGGTGTGTCAAACCCTTCCGACCATCCTCCGTCGCCGGCAACAAGGATCACGCGCGTTCCTGCCTCTTCCATGCGGTTGATGAACTTATCCGGCCAGCCCCACATCCATTTGGCGTACTTCTCAGGGAGATGGATCTGTGTGTTCTTACAGGCAGAAGGAACATACCCTGTCCACCCCGCAGCGATATAAGGCAGCATACAGCTCTTCATCGTCGCAATCGACATGACGCGAATTCCCGGCAGCTCTTCTTTCAACGCTGCAATCGGCCGGTCGCCTCCGTATACAGTGAGTTCACCCAGACGGTCCTCTGAAAGTCCCGCAAGACGGCGGGCAAGCTCCTTCCCTTCCCCCGGGTCATCACTCTTGATATGGATCAGAAATGAACGCTCCGGAAAACGCTCCAGCACCTCATCAAGTGACGGCATCATCCCGACTCCCTTCCCGCGAAAAGGATAGGTCTTCCCGTCATCAGCCGTATATCCATACCCGACATCAAGCTGCTTCAGCTCCTCCATCGTGTGTTCCCTCGTCACCCCTTCACCGTCCGTACGGCATTCCAGGGTCCAGTCATGAAAAATCGCAAACTTCCCGTCCTTCGTCGGCTGAACATCAAACTCTACGACATCCGCCCCTCTTTCAAAGGCGGCTTCCATCGATGGAATCGTGTTTTCAAGGTAAGGGTGCTCGGGTTCATGGATCCGCTCAGCCGTGCAGGTATCGCTCTTGATCCCTTCCATCGGGAATGTCTGGGCCATCCCCCTGTGGGCAAGCAGCAAAGGCTTTTCATCTTCAGTTTTCGTAAATAGGGATGTGTTGTTTATGTACATGAACGCTGCCAGAATAACGATACCCAGCAGAGTCCTTTTCATGATTCTCTTAAACTTTTTCATCGTTCCTCCCAGGTTTTCACAAAATTTGAATTCTAGTAAATTGTATCCCTTTTCCAGAAATACCGCTATTGGTTTCGGCTTACTGCCGGCAGCTCCGTCCAGCCCCCGCGCTATATTATCTGCCACCTCTACGACCCCCTAATTCCTTTGGACACATTTGTACTGAAAAAAGTACACTAGAGACATAAATATGTCAGGAATTAGGGAGGGATATTTTCAATGCCAAAGAAGAAAATTGAAGCCTTGGAAGAAGTCAAAAGAAACTATGTCCGAATGGCTTTAGAAAGTGGTAATTACTCGTCCATCGCCCGCCATGCAGGGATATCCAGGTCTACCCTTACGAAGTGGATCAAAGAGTATGAGGATGAGGTAAGAGAACAAATGGAGGATCCCACATCAGCTATTGTTTCTACTGAACCGACAAAAGAGGAGTTGAAGGCTAAATA
>NZ_KQ758499.1 GCF_001456935.1 [Bacillus] enclensis
TGCCGGTGTAGCTCAACTGGTAGAGCAACTGACTTGTAATCAGTAGGTTGGGGGTTCAAGTCCTCTTGCCGGCACCATTTTCTCTCATTGTGGAGGGGTAGCGAAGTGGCTAAACGCGGCGGACTGTAAATCCGCTCCTTCGGGTTCGGCAGTTCGAATCTGCCCCCCTCCACCATTACAGGGGCATAGTTTAACGGTAGAACGAAGGTCTCCAAAACCTTTGGTGTGGGTTCGATTCCTACTGCCCCTGCCAAACAACACGGCGATTGTGGCGAAGTGGTTAACGCACCGGATTGTGGTTCCGGCATTCGTGGGTTCGATTCCCATCAGTCGCCCCAACTTTTCACATTTTTATGAATGTGACATATACTATTATTGGGCTATAGCCAAGCGGTAAGGCATCGCACTTTGACTGCGACATGCGTTGGTTCGAATCCAGCTAGCCCAGTTTTGCGGAAGTAGTTCAGTGGTAGAACACCACCTTGCCAAGGTGGGGGTCGCGGGTTCGAATCCCGTCTTCCGCTCCAAAGATAAGGCGCCATAGCCAAGTGGTAAGGCAGAGGTCTGCAAAACCTTTATCACCGGTTCAAATCCGGTTGGCGCCTCCATATATGTATGCCGGTGTGGCGGAATAGGCAGACGCGCACGACTCAAAATCGTGTTCCTCACGGAGTGCCGGTTCGACCCCGGCCACCGGTACCATAAGCGGGTGTAGTTTAATGGTAAAACCTCAGCCTTCCAAGCTGATGTCGTGGGTTCGATTCCCATCACCCGCTCCAAGCATACATATACAAGACTTTCTCTTATTGAGGAAGTCTTTTTTATTATTATTTGGAGAAATGTTACTCCCGGGAATCTTAATAAGATTATAAGGAAAGAGATTTGATTTCAGGGAGCAAGCAACTTGCTGGGCTTCATTTCTTTTAATAATTATTCTAAGTAGCGCAATAATCCTGAAAGTGGTGCAAAAAATGATATTTCTGCGCAATTACTGAAAAAGAGGCGCAATAAATGAGATTCCTGCGCAATTATTAGGAACCTGGTCCAATTTTCTATGTGCCAAGAAAATCCAGTCTGACTGCAGGGTGGAAGTTCACTCTGATACATCCAAACTATCGAATATTATCCCTCAATTGTTACTGATTCAGACCTTTTTAAAACCTTTTAATAAAACATCGTTAGTTTTCGTCCCGGTAAAAATAAACCATACCCCGTCTAAGGCAAAAACAACCACCTTCAAAAATGACACCGCCTCAACTCATGCATAGCCAATCAATTGATCAGTCCCCATCTACACAATCCTTCTAATTTTTTTATCCAACCAAAATCCAAGTAGTCAAAATATTGTACCTTCTTTGTCAATTTTGTTGACCTGCTTCACCTGGTCTCCCCTTTATACTGTAAGAAAGCGATTACATAACGAAGGGGTGGCGTTGCAAGTGGAACCAACAATTAAAACTGGACCTGTAAAAACCCAGGCCCAGATCAAGGCGGTGTCTAAGAAAAGGTTCAAATACAAAAGCCTGCTGACATACGCTGCCTTTGTAGGACCTGCACTTCTCTTTTTCCTGGTGATTCAGATTCTCCCTTTCCTAATGGGAGTCTATTATTCTTTCACTTCCTGGAATGGGGTGAGTTCTGTTGTAGAGTGGGTGGGGCTCGACAACTATAAGCAGATTTTCACGAATGATGAAGCCTTTTTCAACTCATTTATGTTCACGACGAAATTTATGTTCGCCGCCGTTATCATCAGTAACTTAATCGGATTTGGGTTTGCCTTGCTTTTGAATGCGGCGTTGAAGACGCGTAATATCCTGCGGACAGTATTTTTTATTCCGAATGTCATCGGCGGCTTGTTATTGGGATTCATTTGGCAGTTCATCTTCGTGAAAGGATTTGCTTCTGTCGGGAACATGACGGATATCGCCTTTTTCAAGATGCCGTGGCTTGGTGACGAGAAAACGGCTTTCTGGGGGATTGTCATCGTATTTGCCTGGCAGATCAGCGGGTATATGATGGTCATCTATGTTGCAGCCTTGCAAGGGGTGGACAGTTCCCTGCTGGAAGCTGCCAGGATGGACGGGGCATCGAACTGGACACTGCTGACGAAGATTATTATCCCATTGATCCTTCCGGCATTCACAATCTGCTTCTTCCTGACCATTTCTATGGCATTCAAGATCTTTGATCTGAATATCTCGTTAACCGGCGGAGGTCCATTTAATTCGACTCAGTCTGTAGCGATCAATATCTATCAGGAAGCATTTCAGAATAACCGGTATGGTCTTGGAACGGCAAAGTCCATTTTATTCTTTGTTGTTGTAGCGATCTTTACGACATTCCAAGTAATGCTGACGAAGAAGAAGGAGGTTGAGGCCTAATGGGCAATCGTTATACAAAGAAGACGTTTGTACTTGAGATAATCGGGATTGTCCTCGGTCTCATCTTCTTGATTCCTTTTTACTTTGTTTTCATCAATTCTGTTAAGCCATTCGCTGCCATCCTCATTGATGCAGCCGCTTGGCCGGAAGAGTTCATGTTCTCGAATTATGCGAAGGTGTGGGAAGTCATCAACTTTCCTAGGGCATTCTGGAATTCACTTATCATCACCGTTGCGAGTAACATCGGCTTAGTGGTGATCAGTTCGATGGCTGCCTGGAAGATGGTTCGTACACCGGGGAAGTTCAGTAAGATTTTATTTGTGATTTTTGTATCAGCGATGGTCATCCCTTTCCAGACGGTGATGATTCCGCTTATGAAGCTTGGTGGGGCATTGAATCTGACAAACAGCATTCCGGGATTGATCATTATGTACTTTGGCTTTGGAGTGCCATTATCTTTATTCCTATTCCATGGTTTTGTGAAAACAGTGCCTGTTGAAATCGAAGAATCAGCAATGATTGACGGATGCAGCCAGTTTGGCGTTTTTTGGAGAATTGTCTTTCCACTCCTTAAGCCGATCACCGTTACAGTCATCATTCTGAACACACTTTGGATTTGGAATGACTATCTGCTGCCGCTCCTGGTTTTACAGGATGCAGAGCTGCGTACGATACCGCTCGCCGCGAGTTCTTTCTTTGCGCAGTATACGAAACAGTGGGATATGGGACTGGCAGCATTGGTGCTGGGGATTGCGCCGATCATTGTATTCTTCCTGTTCCTACAGAAACATATCATCAAGGGGATTGCATCCGGATCGATTAAGTAGATATAAAGGTTCTGTCATTCATTCAGGACTTTATATAAAATAACATTATATCAAGGGGGTAAAGCCAGTATGAAACGCATTCTTTTATTATTGACTTCATTGATTTTAGTTTTCGGCATCATCTCGGGTTGTTCATCTAAAGAATCTTCATCGGGCGGCGGAAGTGACTCTAAGTCAGGTGATGATGTAGTCACTCTTAATTTGTTCCAATTCAAAGTGGAAATTGCTGATCAGCTTCAAGAGATGATCAAGGAATTCGAAGCAGAACATCCAAATATTAAAGTGAAGCTTGAAACAGTCGGGGGCGGTGCCGATTACGGTGCTGCGCTTAAAGCGAAGTTTGCTTCCGGGGAAGAGCCGGATATTTTCAACAACGGCGGTTTTAAAGAGTTAGAGCTATGGCAGGAGAAGTTGGCGGATCTTTCAGGTGAGCCATGGGTGGAACATGTCCTTCCTATCGGGAAGGTTCCTATGACGGCTGAAGACGGTAAACTGTATGGTATGCCTGTCAATCTTGAGGGATACGGATTTGTATACAATAAGGATCTGTTTGAGAAAGCAGGAATCAAAGAGGCTCCAAAGACAATCGATGAATTGAAAGACGCATCAAAGAAGCTTGAAAAAGCAGGAATCACTCCATTCTCAGCAGGATACGGCGAGTGGTGGGTCATCGGGCAGCATTTACTGAACATTCCTTTCGCGCAGCAGGATGATCCTGAAGCATTCATTGCAGGATTATACGATGGTTCTGAAAAAATCGTCGGCAATGAAAAGTTCAAGCAATTTAAAGAAGTGCTCGATACTGAACTTAAATATGCAAATGATAATCCATTGACTACTGACTACAACACGCAAGTGACTCTTTTCGCTTCTGGTGAAACAGCGATGCTTCAGCAGGGGAACTGGACGGAAAATATGATCACTGAGATCAACCCAGACATCAACATGGGCTTCCTTCCAATTCCGATAAGCAATGATGAAAGTGCAAACAGCCTGCCTGTAGGTGTACCGAATAACTGGGTGTTAAATAAAAACTCAGAGCACCTTGAAGAAGCAAAAACATTCTTGAACTGGATGGTTTCTTCTGAAACAGGAAAACGTTATATCACGGAAGAGTTCGCCTTCATCCCGGCATTCGATAATATCGAGCCTGCAGGACTGGGCGATCTTGGAACGTCGATCCTTGAGTACTCGAAAGATGAGAAGACGATTCCTTGGACTTGGTTCAAATGGCCGGATGGGGCGAACAAAGAATTTGCTGCTGCCATCCAGGAATATGCCGCAGGAAAGATCGACTACGATACTTTACTTGAGAGATTCCAGAAATCCTGGGATAACTTGAAGTAAAACAGAATAAACGGAAGCATGTCTTTAAGAGGCATGCTTTCTGTTTATTCTTTCGTTTAAGAACAAAAATTTTCATGACAGCCAGGTTCTATTTAGAAAAGTTTCATTATTTTGAAAAAACTCTTCATGTATGTACAAGCAGGTATTATACTAGGGGTAAGCAAAATGTGGAGGTTCTTCCCCATGATAAAGACCAGTATCAGGAATAAACTGATTGTTCTCCTTCTGATCATCACCATTGTCCCTTTTGGGAGCTCGATTGTGATTACATATCTCTACACGAAAAATTCAATTGAAGAGCAGGTGGTGGCGGAGAGTAAAAACCTGCTGTATCAGGGGAAGGTTAACCTTGAGAGTTATATCAATGAATTGGATGATCTGACTTTATCCCTCTATAATAATCCCGATTTCATTAATTTCATGAGAAACCCTGATCAAGGGGATGACTATCTGACAATCGGAATTGTGAAGAATGTTGTACAGACGATTTTATACACGGGGGATACCATCAATGGGGTAAGAATCTCCTTTAGGGATGAAGACCGGGTCATCAAGGCGACGAAACGTTCCAACGTCATTTTTTCCAGTAAGAAAAATGAAGAAGATAAGGAAGCATTCTTAAGGGCTGAACGGAGTCCGTATAATATGTACATCGAACCGGACTTTCCCCAAAAGGAGAATGAAATCAAGCGATCCAGAAATATCGTGACGATTCACAGGGCCTTCAGGAATATTCCTGATGACGAGGTGCTTGCCTATATATCTCTTGAGATTTACCCCGACAAAATCATTAATTTGAGCAGGAATCTATATACAGGCGAAAAAGAAGAATTCTATCTTCTCACACCCGGGGGAGAAATGATTTACAGCTCCGATCTTGATGTAACCGATGACCAGAATAATCAGAAATGGATTAAACGTATCGTCGGTGAAGAAAAAAGTGAAGGAACGATGGAATGGAAGGAAGACGGTTTCAACGGGGTCATCATGTATGATCAGCTGCCCTTATCGGCAGGAGGCTGGATCCTTGCGAAGCGGGTCAGTTATGCGAACCTTTACGAAAGCGCCTTCAGTGTCGCCAAGATCAATATCTTATTTGGGATCCTGGGATTGACGCTTGTTGTACTTGCCACTTTATTCGTGTCGTTTAAGATAACCTCGCCGATCCGTGTCCTGCTCCGTAATATTCAGGAAGTGGAAAAAGGGAATATGGATGTCCGGCTGCCGGCATTCGGATCTGATGAAATCGGTTTGCTGGGGGTCAGGTTTCAACAGATGATCGAGCGGATCAATACCTTGATCAACAGGGAGTATAAACTGGAACTCGAGAATAAGAATAATCAATTAAAAGTGCTGCAGTCCCAGATCAACCCCCACTTCTTATACAATGCCCTGCAATCAATCGGCACGGTGGCATTAAAGAATAAAGTCCCGCAGGTATACACGCTCATCACTTATCTCTCAAAAATCATGAGATATGGGATGAACATGGAGGAGGATATGGTCCCGCTTGATAAGGAAATCAATTACACAAAGGCATTCCTTCTCCTGCAAAAAGAGCGGTTCGGGGATCATCTTGACTACAGGATAACTGTGGAAGAAGGGGTGAGGGAGGCTCAAGTACCAAAGATGATCCTTCAGCCCATCATTGAGAATTACTTCAAGCATGGCTTTGATATCCGGGATGGTGTAGGACGGATCGAGCTCGACTGCAGAAGTGTGGATGATCACCTCATCATCACGGTAAGGGACAACGGCATAGGCGTGACAACCCAACGGCTGGAGGAAGTGCATGATCATTTTAAAGCGGCGGCATTGAATAAAATAGGTGAGTCCACAAACATCGGCTTAAAGAACGTATATGTGCGCTTGAAACTTTATTACGATGATCAGGCGGCATTACACCTTGAAAACTCTGATGAGGGAGGCTTTAAGGTGACCATGGAGCTGCCCATTGAGAGGGAGGATGAATGAGGGTGAAAGCAATCATCATTGACGACGAAAAGCATGTCCGTGAAGGATTACTCCTATTGGCACAGTGGAAGCATCATGGAATTCATACCATCCTTGAAGCGGAGGATGGCGAAGAGGCGAAGAAATTGATCATGGAGCACAAACCTGAAATCATTTTCACCGATATGAGGATGCCGAAGCTTGATGGGATCAGTCTTTTGAAATGGCTTCATTCCTCCAATATCCATTGCAAGACGATTGTGGTCAGCGGGTACGATGACTTTGAGTATATGAGAAATGCAATCTACTATAAAAGCTTTGATTATTTACTCAAACCCATTGAGCCTGATGTGTTGAATGACACATTGGAAAAAGCGGTTCATGAATGGAAAGAGCAGGCGCGTACCAGAAAATATCTGGTGGAAGAAAACAAAGTAATGAATGAAGTGAAGCCTCTTTATTGGGACCGCCTGTTTTCAAATCTGTGCCGGGCGGAAGGGGAAGCCGGAGCAGCCGGTGAAAAGATAGAAGCGGAGTTCGGTATTCGATTCGGCAAAATGGAAAAAAGGATTTCCCTTATCCCGATCAGGCCTGTTGTCTTGAAATCCTTCCAAGGAGACAGAGATCTTGCTTTTTTCACGCTGACGAATATATGCAATGAACTTCTCAGCAAACAGAATGACGGGGTGTGTTTCAGAAACATCCATAAAGACGAAGAGCTGGCCGTGCTGGTTTGGAATGATCAAAATCTGACTTTTTTACTAGAAGAACTTTATACACTGATTTATCAGTTCAGTAAAATCTGCATAACGATTTCGCTGGGTGAAAAATCACTGAGCATGCAGGATGCCTATGAGTCTGCTCTGAAAGTGTGTATGCAGGATGATTTAAGGAAGCGGGATAAAATCATCACATCGTGCAATAAACCAAAGCCCCTTTTGCACCTGCTGGATTATTCAGGTGATTTGAAGTGGGCAATCCGAACAGGAAGCCCTGACGGAATTAAAGATTTGCTCCAGCAAATCTTTCAAACCCTGGAAAGCCTGCACACTGTATCTATGGAACAGATTCAGCTTTGGGAAAATCAATTTGAACTGCTCCGTACCAATTGGCTGAAAGAATATGAGATTGAGAGCCGGTCTTCTTTTTACAGGGGAGTGGATTACTGGAGTGAAGATGGAGCATTTTCCTTTCATAAGTTCAAAAACGAAAAAACAAAAGAATTCATGGAGTTGATCGAAACTCTGAAGTCGAAGAAATATCAGAAAGAGAAAAACAATATGCAGAGAATAGAAGAATATCTGCAGCAGCACTACCAGGAAGATGTAACCCTTCAGGAAATAGCCGATACATTCTTCTTGAGCAGAGAATACATCTCAAGGAAATTCAAACAGGAATACAATCTGACCATAACGGATTATTTAATGAATATCCGTTTGGAAAAAGCGAAGAAGCTTCTTGAAAATCCCTATCTCAAAATCTATGAAGTTGCCTATGGGGTTGGATACGGAAATGAGAAGTATTTCAGCAAGGTATTTAAAAAGCAGGTCGGGGCTACGCCCAATGAATTCAGGCGTTCCTTATTAAACTATAACTGATGGAGGTCTAAACATGATAAACGTGACAGTATGGAATGAGAACCGCCACGAACAGAAAAGCGAAAAGGTACGCAGTGTATACCCGGAAGGAATCCACGGAGCCATTGCTTCATTCCTGGGTGAAGAATCCTTCAACGTCAAGACAGCTGTGCTTGATGATGAACAGCACGGGCTGACAGATGAGGTTCTCGATTCAACCGATGTGCTTCTATGGTGGGGGCATATCGCCCATGATGAAGTGTCGGATGACGTGGTGGGAAAGGTGAAGCAGCGCGTCCTTGACGGGATGGGGCTGATTGTACTTCACTCCGGCCATTTCTCAAAGATTTTCAAGGAGCTGATGGGGACATCATGCGATCTGAAATGGAGAGAAGCCGATGAAAAAGAACGGATCTGGATCGTCGACCCGAGTCATCCGATCACGGCAGGGCTTGGGGAATACATCGAGCTGGAAAAAGAAGAAATGTACGGGGAGCATTTTGACATCCCGGCACCCGATCAACTGGTGATGGTGAGCTGGTTCGAAGGCGGGGAAGTGTTCCGCAGCGGATGCACGTATCAGCGCGGGAACGGGAAGATCTTTTACTTCCGGCCGGGACATGAAACATACCCGACTTACTACAATAAAGAAGTACAACACGTGATCATCAATGCCGTACGTTGGGCAAAGCCGGTGGAACGCAGCAGACCCCTCTACGGGAATGCAAAGCCGCTGGAAGAAATCAAAGGATCTAACTAAAAGGAGGATAAAAACATGAGTACATTAAAAGTTGGTGTCATCGGATGCGGAAGTATCGCGCAGCATCGTCATCTGCCTGAATATGCAGGGAACAGGGACGTGGAAATCGTGGCGGTATGTGACATTGTAGAGGAACGGGCTAAGAAGACTGCGGAGAAATACGGGGCAGAAGCTTACACAAGTTATAAAGAACTGCTCTCCAATCATGAAGTCGAAGCGGTCAGTGTATGCACACCGAATTATTTACACGCACCAATTTCGATTGCCGCACTGAACGCAGGCAAGCATGTACTATGTGAAAAACCGATGGCGACTTCATCTGAAGAGGCCGAGAGTATGATTGCGGCTGCCGAAAAAAATGGCAGGAAGCTGATGATCGCACATAATCAGAGGTTTGTACCTTCGCATCAAAAAGCGAAAGAGCTGATAGAAAAAGGCGAAGCCGGCAAGATTTACAGCTTCCGGTCTGCATTTGGCCACGGAGGTCCCGAAGGCTGGAGTGCCGATGGCAAAGACAGCTGGTTCTTTAAGAAAGATGAGGCATTCATCGGGGCGATGGGGGATCTCGGTGTCCATAAGACCGACCTGCTTCGTTACATACTCGGTGAAGAGTTCGTGGAAGTCGGAGCGTTCGTTGAGACAAGTGCAAAGGAAAATGCCGATGTCGATGATACGGCCGTCTGCGTACTGAAGACGGAAAGCGGAACGATCGGCACACTTGCTGCCAGCTGGTCCTACGTGTCCAAAGAAGACAACTCCACGATCATCTATGGAGAGAAGGCAATCCTGCGTTTAGAGGATGACCCGGTGCACTCATTGGTTGCTCAATACGCTACCGGCGAAGTGGTCAGATATGAACTTGGCGGCATCCAGACGAATGAAGATGGCGGCCAGTCGAACTCGCATGTCATCGATCAATTCACCGCATCTGTATTGGAGGATAAGGAACCGCCTGTCAGCGGCAGCGAAGGAATGAAGTCCCTGCAGGTAGTACTTGGTGCACTGAAATCGAACGAATCAAAAACAATCGTAAAATTATAGAACTTGGGGTGAATGACAGCATGTCAAAACTTCGAATGGGAATCATCGGGGTTGGCGGGATTGCGCAGAGCCGCCATATTCCCGCATATAAAAAACTGGCAGACTCCGTCTCGGTCGAAGCGGTCAGTGATATTAACAGATCGACTGCAGAAGAAGCTGCTGAAAAATTCAAAATTCACGGAGTGTACAATGATTACTGGGAGATGTTCCCGCACGTTGATGCCGTCACGATTTGCACCCCGAATAAGTTCCATGCGGAAATTACAATAGCCGCACTTAAAGCGGGTCTGCATGTCTTTTGTGAAAAACCGATGGCAATGACCCCGGGGGAGTGCCGGGCTATGATCGATGCAGCGGAGGAATCGGGGAAAGTGCTGGCGATTGCCTATCACTACCGGTTCATGAAGGATTCGCGTGCCGCAAAGCGTTTTATCACTGCCAATGAAATCGGTGAACCCATCGTTGCAAGGGCGAGGGCGATCCGCCGCCGTAAAGTGCCGGGCTGGGGCGTCTTTACGAACAAGGAACTGCAGGGAGGAGGGAGCCTGATCGATTACGGCTGCCACTTTCTCGACCTTTCACTGTGGCTGCTCGGAAATCCAAGACCCGTCGAGGTGACCGGGACAGCCTATAACAAACTCAGCAGGATTCCGGGTGAGGTCAATCAATGGGGAGACTTCGACCGTGAGAACTTTGATGTGGATGATCATGTGACGGCTTATATCAAGTTTGATAACGGTGCATCGATGCTCTTTGAGACTTCCTGGTCCGCCAATGTGAAGAGCGATGAAGAAAGCTTGAGTATATCGGGGGAAACGGGCGGGGTCGATCTGTTTCCGCTCCACATCAATCAAATGAAGCACGGAATGCTGTTGAACAGCGGCGCAGAATGGATTCCCGGTGAAGACGATCCGAGTCTCCCTCAAGCTGAGAACTTCGTCAACAGCTGTCTCGGACTGGAGGAGCTGATCGTCAAACCGGAAGAAGCGATGGCCGTTTCTGAAATCGTCGATGCGATTTATAAAAGCAGTGAAACTCGAAAAAGCATCACTTTGAAATAGGAGGAAACACAGATGAAACTAGGTGTATTTACGGTATTATTCTCGCAGAAGAATCTCGATGAAATGCTCGATTATGTAAAAGATGCAGGCTTGCATGCGGTCGAAATCGGAACGGGCGGCTACCCGGGAAATGCGCATTGCGACGTTGAGGCCCTTTTGGAAAGTGAAGAAAAGCGCAGTGAATATATGGAGAAAATCACTTCCCGCGGTCTTGAAATCAGTGCGTTCAGCTGTCACGGCAATCCGATCACACCGGATACTGCCTTTGCAGAAGAATCACATGCGGCTCTTGAGAAAACAATCAAACTTGCCGGGTTGATGAATGTCCCTGTCGTAAACTGCTTCTCGGGAACAGCCGGTGATCATGAGGGTGCCAAACATCCGAATTGGCCGGTGTCCCCATGGCCGAATGAATACGGCGACATCCTGATATGGCAATGGGAAGAAAAGTTGATTCCATATTGGAAGAAGATGGGGCAGCTTGCTGAGGAAAATGGTGTAAAGATCGGTCTGGAGCTTCACGGCGGATTCCTGGTCCACACACCTTATACATTGTTGAAACTCCGCGAAGAAACATCCGACGCGATCGGTGCCAACCTGGATCCAAGTCACCTCTGGTGGCAGGGAATCGATCCGGTTGCAGCAATCAAGATTCTGGGAAAAGAGAATGCGATCCACCATTTCCATGCAAAAGATACGTATATCGATCAGGACAACGTCAACATGTACGGCCTCACGGATATGCAGCCGTATGGAAGCGTCCAGACCCGTGCGTGGTCGTTCCGTTCGGTTGGCTGCGGCCACAGCCTTCAGGAATGGTCCGATATGATGAGTGCCTTGCGTACATTCGGATATGATTACGTAGTGAGCATCGAACATGAAGATCCGATCATGTCGATCGAAGAAGGTTTCGGACGTGCGGTCAAAAATCTGAAATCGATCTTGATTGAAGAGCAGCCCGCGGATATGTGGTGGGTGTAGGAGGATGGGGGCCCCGGCTTTAGGTTGGGGGCTTTTTTTGTGCTGTGATTGGGACACTGGAATGAAGGGACGGACAGTTCCTTGTTGGTTTTACCATCATTTGGTAAGTGGCGGAATTAATTCAATTTTTCAAAGATTATTGGTGCTTTTTCGAAGATTATTGCCCAAAATCGAAAGAATAAATGGCTTTTTTCGAAGATTAATGGGTCAAATAAAGTTAGTCTAAAAAGTGGACACACAAAGATGATAATAGGGCATAACTATAACTATTATTAATAAGGACGTGTATCCATGGGAAAGTACTATACAAACGAATATAAAGAATACGTAGCTAAAATGGTTGCTGAAGAAGGTAGAAAAGGGACTGAAGTGGCTTATGAGTTAGAGATTCCTTATGCTACCATGATGCGCTGGGTCAAACTTTACAATGAGAAAAAGGCTGCTGAACAATCCGGTGAGCACATCACTCCTTCCGAATTGGAAAAGTTGAAAAAAGCACACGACAAGGAACTCAAGGCCCTGAAAGAGGAAAACGAAA